>NZ_UEYP01000002.1:0-511419 GCF_900492185.1 Paenirhizobium selenitireducens ATCC BAA-1503 | reverse complement strand
GACGGGGACCGGGCGGCGCAGGGCGGGGGCAGGCACGCAGACAGGGCGGCCGGCCGGGAACCGAGGGCGAGTTTCGCGTCGTTCGATCTTCCGATCCGTCTCATCGTCCGATCATGGCCTGATCAGGGACTCGATGAAGTCGGCGAAGCTTTCATAGTCGGCGTTCAGCGTGGGACCTGCATAGTCCAGCGCGTAGACGGCGGGACCCTGGTTGGGCACGAAGCAATAGGACCAGCTGGCGCCGGTGTGGCAAAACTCGTAGACGCGGCTGAGATCCAGTGCCGGCGGTGTCGGCGGGGGACCGCCGAACATGGCCTGAAGGTTGTGCATCGCCTCGCCGTTGTAGAGCAGTGCGCTCGTATGGTTGGAAACTGCGGTGGCCGGTTCGGGCAGGTAGAGCGCGACGCCGTCGAGGGTCTGACCAAGGCCGATCTCACGGGCGAACGTGTAGAACGTCTCGGGGAGGTCCGGCGTGGATGCCCGCAGGACGTCCAGTTCGGCGGCCGATACCGGCACCAGGCTGGAGAACACGCCGCCATCCTCCCGCGCCCTGTAGGCGCTCGACGGAAGATGCCCCGCCATGTCCTGCCTCCTCAACCATCAGCCCATGGCAACGGAGCTAGCACCGATGCCGATGATTGCGCAACAAGGCTTGTGCGGCATCGCTCCGGGAGTGGCCGTGGTGTTGGGGCGGCGTTGTTGTGGGGCTGGCCTTCAGTGGACGGTGCCCAAGGGGGCGACGGCTGGATGCGGATGCGGCGAGGGGCTTCCCCTCCCCAACCCTGCCCACAAGGGGAGGGAGCCCGTCCTGCCTGCGGCCTTGCCCCTCATCCGCCCTGCCGGGCACCTTCTCCCCGTTTTCACGGGGAGAAGGAGACTCGAGGCTACCGTCCCGGCCGGCCGGTCTTGCCCTTGGTGCGGGTCTTGCGCTTCTGGTCGCCCGCGTCCTCGTAGGAGCCGGCGCCGGGTTTGGCGCGGAGGATCGGGCGGGGGTCGGATGACCCCCTCACCAAGTTCGCCTCGCCAATCGGCTTCGCCTCTTGGGGCGAACTATCCTCTCCCACCAGGGGAGAGGAGGGCTTCGGCTTCTGCGGCAGCCGGCCGGGCACCGGCTTTTCGGTGCGGCCGACGGTCATTTCGTCGAGGGTGTTTTTCCGGAACAGCGGGGTGGGCATGTCGGTGCCGGGGCCCATATTGTCGAGGGTCGGCTTGGCGAAGTAGGAGGCGGTTTCCGATCTCCCCCCTTGAGGGGGAGATGTCGGCGGAGCCGACAGAGGGGGGTGATCCGCGGACGCTTCGGTGTCGGGGGTACCCCCCTCTGTCCTGCCGGACATCTCCCCCTCAAGGGGGGAGATCGACTCGCGGCGGCCCTTTGCTCCGCTTTTGGCATTGCCACCCTCCAACGCCTTCGCCTCGCTTCTTGCGTTCCCCCTCGCGCCTTCGGCGCTCGCCGCCTCTTGCCGCGCCATCGGGTCGTCCATGGCGGCGAGTTCGACGGCCTTGAGGCGCTTGATCTCGTCGCGCAGGCGGGCGGCGGTCTCGAAGTCGAGGTTGGCGGCGGCGTCGCGCATCTGCTTTTCCAGCGCGTTGAGATGGGTCTGCAGGTTGGCGCCGACCAGGTGGCCGCCATCGGCAAAGCCCTTGCCGCCGCCCTGGACATTGGCGCCGGAAATGTCGGCGCGCACATGGTCGCGCTCGTAGACCGAGTCGAGAATGTCGGAAATATGGGCCTTGACCGATTCCGGCGTGATGCCGTGCGCCTCGTTATAGGCCTTCTGCTTTTCGCGGCGGCGAGCCGTCTCGTCCATGGCGCGCTGCATCGAGCCGGTGACCTGGTCGGCATAGAGGATGACCTTGCCGTCGACGTTTCTGGCCGCGCGGCCGATGGTCTGGATGAGCGACGTTTCGGAGCGCAAAAAACCTTCCTTGTCGGCGTCGAGGATGGCGACGAAGCCGCATTCGGGAATGTCGAGGCCCTCGCGCAACAGGTTGATGCCGACCAGCACGTCGAAGGCGCCGAGGCGCAGGTCGCGGATGATCTCGATGCGCTCCAGCGTGTCGATGTCGGAGTGCATGTAGCGCACCCGCACGCCCTGCTCGTGCAGGTATTCGGTGAGGTCCTCGGCCATGCGCTTGGTGAGCACGGTGACCAGCGTACGGTAACCTTTCAGCGCCGTCTCGCGGATCTCGCCGAGCACGTCGTCGACCTGGCTCTTGGCCGGGCGGATCTCGACCGGCGGGTCGATCAGGCCGGTCGGGCGGATGACCTGTTCGGCAAACACGCCGCCGGCCTGTTCCATTTCCCAATTGCCGGGCGTGGCCGAGACCGCGACGGTCTGCGGCCGCATGGCGTCCCATTCCTCGAAGCGCAGCGGCCGGTTGTCCATGCAGGACGGCAGGCGGAAGCCGTACTCGGCCAGCGTCGCCTTGCGGCGGAAGTCGCCGCGATACATGCCGCCAATCTGCGAGACCGAGACATGGCTTTCGTCGATGAACAGAAGGGCATTGTCGGGGATGTATTCGAACAGCGTCGGCGGCGGTTCGCCGGGGCGGCGGCCGGTCAGGTAGCGCGAATAGTTCTCGATGCCAGCGCAGGAGCCGGTCGCCTCCATCATCTCGATGTCGTAGCGGGTGCGCTGTTCCAGGCGCTGCGCCTCCAGCAGTCGGCCGCCCTTTTCCAGCTCAGCGAGGCGGAGCTTTAGCTCTTCCTTGATCGACTTGATGGCGCCGTTCAGCGTCGGGCGGGGCGTGACATAGTGCGAATTGGCGTAGATCTTCACCGATTTCATCTCGCCGGTCTTCTTGCCGGTGAGCGGATCGAATTCTGTGATCGCGTCGATCTCGTCGCCGAACATCGAGATGCGCCAGGCGGCATCCTCCAGGTGGGCGGGGAAGATCTCGATCGTGTCGCCGCGCACCCGGAACGAGCCGCGGACGAAATTGATGTCCTGCCGCTTGTACTGCTGGGCGACGAGGTCGGCGAGCAGCTGGCGCTGGTCGAGGCGGTCGCCGACATTCATCTGGAAGGTCATGGCCGTATAGGTCTCGACCGAGCCGATACCGTAGATGCAGGAAACCGAGGCGATGATGATGCAGTCGTCGCGCTCGAGGATGGCGCGGGTGGCGGCATGGCGCATCCGGTCGATCTGTTCGTTGATCGACGATTCCTTCTCGATGAAGGTGTCGGAGCGCGGCACATAGGCTTCCGGCTGGTAATAGTCGTAATAGGAGACGAAATATTCCACCGCATTGTCGGGGAAGAAGTTCTTGAACTCGGAATAGAGCTGGGCGGCCAGCGTCTTGTTGGGCGCGAGGATCACGGCCGGGCGCTGGGTGGCCTCGATCACCTTGGCCATGGTGAAGGTCTTGCCCGAGCCGGTGACGCCGAGCAGGACCTGGGTGCGGTCGTCATTGGCCAGGCCCTCGACGAGATCCTTGATCGCCGTCGGCTGGTCGCCGGCCGGCTGGTAGTCGGACACCATGCGGATCGGAATGCCGCCCTCGGATTTCTGCGGCCGGGCCGGGCGGTGCGGCGTCCAGATCTTGCCGTCCTTGAACAGCGGATTGCCGCTCTCGATCAGCGAGGACAGCGCCTCGACGGTGGCGGTGACGGCGCCGGGCGCGAGATTGCCGGCCTCCTCCAGCGACACGTCCATGCCGGCGACCGGGTTGAGCCCGGCGGCGGCGCGGCGCTTCGGATCGGACGACACGCCCATCGACGTGCCGCGCGAGGATTTCGCCATCGCCACCTTTTCCGACTGCCTGCGGGCTTCGATCTCGATCTTCTTGCGATGCTTGCCGGCCTTGGAAGCAAGTTCGCGCTGGCTCTCGACCGCGCCGGCCTCGGCCTCCGATTCGAGCTGCTTCACCCAGTCGGCGACGGAGCCGGACAATTCCCTCGCCGGGACGCGCCGATCCTTCTCGCTTCTCTCGAAGGGCGTCCCGGAGAGAGGCGCGCCTTCGAACGATGCCTGGGGAGCCTCCTCGAAACCAGAGGGGGCGGCGGGATTTTTCGGTGTCTTGGCCATGCGGCGAATATGGCGACAGTCAGGACGAAAGGGAAGGGCGAAGGTCGGAAAATGGGAACGAAAAAGCAACGACCGGGCTGCGCCGGCCGCCACTGCTGACAGGATCTGTCACCTGCGATCCGCAAACCGGCAGGGACCTGACGCATCGCCAACTTGACGCCCGGCAGCCTTGTCGCTTTGCTGCCCGGCCGTCGCGGTGGTCCATAGCCCCCGGCAGTGCCGCCTTTGCCCCGGTCATTGCCGGTGGTAGTATGAACATCCGGCCATGCGGATGGGCGGTGCCGGCGGAGCGGGAGGCTTTGATGGCGGAGGCCATGCTGGACAGGTTGATGCCGGGACCGGAGGCGCTGGCGCGGATCAGGGCGGAAATCGACGGCTATAACGGACAGCGGGCGCAGGTGGCGCGGCAGACCTGGCTCCGGCTGGTGCTCCTGCTTGGCGGCTGGGCGCTTATCTCCGTCGCGATCTGTTGGCCGCTCGTCGTCGCCGGCAACAGCGAGGCCTTCGGTCTCGCCTGCGTGGCGATCCTGTTCAGCGGCTATTTTCTCTTCGACCGGGCAATGGCGCCGCGGCGCCAGTTTCGCCAGACGGTGCGTGACCGCCTGCTTCCGGCGGTCTTCGGCTTTGTCGACGATCTGCGCTACGCCGGCAGCGGGTCGCCGCGCTTCCTCGAACCCATGCCTGGCAATGAGTTCCTGCGCCGCACCCACAGCCGTCATCGCGATCTGTTCTCGGGGCGGTATGACGGCTTCCGCTTCACCCTGTGCGAGACCGAGCTTTCGATCGGCAATGGCAGCAAGCGTCAGATCACCTTCACCGGCGTCGTCGTCGCCTTTCAGCAGGAGAACGGCTTTCCCGGCACACTGCTGGCGGCCAAGAGACCGGGGCGACTTGCGAAGGCGATCCGCAGCCTGTTCGAGGACGGAACGCTGAGCGAGGTGAAGAGCGGCGACGACGGCATAGACGCCAGCCACGAATTTCGCACCGACAATCCGGAGGCGGCGGGATCGCGGGTGGCGGCGATGGCAAAGGCGCTCGACTATCTGGCCGGGACCTGGCCCGAGGGCGTGATTCGCATTGCGCTTCGCCACAAGGACGGCTTCCTGTTGGTGCCGACGCAGAAGGACTTCTTCGAACTGCCGTCGATCGGCACGCCGCTCGATTTCGATGTCCACGTGCGGCCGATGATCGCCGATCTGGTGACCCTGGTGTCGACCGCCCGGCTGGTCAGCCGGATGTAACGGAAGGCAAGATGCCGGCCGGTCTCAGGCGACAGCCCTGCGGGCATCCTTCTTTTCTGCACGGCGGGCGATCCAGGCGATGAGGCTTTCGACCGGCATGGGCCGGGCGAAATGATAGCCCTGGGCCATGCGGCAGCCGAGCATTTCGAGCACGGCGGCATCTTCCGCGGTCTCGACGCCCTCGACGACGATGTCGAGCCTCAGCGCATGGCCGAGGCCGACGAGCGCGGCGATGAGATCCTGGTTGGCGCGGGATTCCGCCACGCCCTTGGCAAAGCTCCGATCGATCTTCAGCCGGTCGACCTTCAGGCTGATCAGGTAGGCGAGCGAGGAATGGCCCACGCCGAAATCATCCACGGCGAGCTTGTAGCCGGCGTTTTCCAGTCGCTTCAGCTGTTCGCCCGCGCCGTCGGCATCCAGGATGGCCTCTTCGGTGATCTCGATCTCGAGGCGGGCGGGATTGATCCCGTGCTGCGCGCTGATCTGCTCCAGCATGTCGGCGACGGAATAGAGCGCGAATTCGCGCGGCGAGACGTTGAGCGCCACCGTTACCTCCGACAGGTCGAGGTCCGGCAGGCGGGCGAGCAGCCGGCAAACCGACGACGCGACATGCGCGGTCAGGCTCTCGGCAAGATGGAGAGATTGGGCGGCGGCGACGATCTCAGGCGGCGAGACGAAGCCGAGCCTGGAGTGATGCCAGCGGACCAGGGCCTCGAAGCCGGCAATGTCGCCCGTTTGCAGATCGATCTGCGGCTGGAACCAGGTCTCGACTTCCCCATTGCGGATCGCCGCCTCGATATCCTGCTCGATGAGGCTCTGGCGATCGGCGAGCGCCTTGAGGCCGGGATCGAATTCGCGGATCTGCCGGCGGCCCTTGCCCTTGGCGTCGTAGAGCGCCATGTCGGCGCTCGCCAGCAGTTCCTCGGCGGTGGAAGCGTGGGCGGGAAAGGTCGACAGGCCCATGCTGAGCGCGATCACCGACTGGCTCCCGCCGAAGGCAATCGGGGCGAGGCTTTCCTGCAGCAGGGCTTCGGCATGGTCTCGGCAACGCCATCTGGCATTGGGGCCGGACACGAGGATGGCGAATTCGTCGCCGCCGAGCCGGGCGATCAGACCGTCTTCGCCCACGGTGTTGCTTAAGCGTTCGCCCACCGCCTTGAGCAGGGCGTCGCCGGCACTGTGGCCGAGGGTGTCGTTGATCTGCTTGAAACGGTCGAGGTCGATCAGCAGCAGCGCGACTTCGCCGCCGATGGTCTTTTCCCGGGCGATGTCGCCCAGAAGCCTGCCATTGAAGTGCATGCGGTTGGCGAGACCGGTAATGGTGTCGCGATTGGCCAAGACCTCGAGCCGGCGATTCTTCTGCTGGATGTCCTCATTGGCGATCTCGAGCGACTGGGCGAGATTGGTCGCCTCCAGCTTGGCGATCTCGTTGCTGATGAAAACGCGTTCGGCGGACAGATTGCTCTGCACCATGACGATCATCAGGCCCAGGACGTCGACCGCCATGATCGCCGAGGATGATTCGCCGACATAGATCAGCCACACCACGATCGACAGCAGGATCGGCACGGCAAAGGCCATCGACAGCTGCGAATAACCGATGCCGCGGATCATCGAGCCGGCAGAGATGCCGACCATGATCAGGCTGATCGTCGCATCCTTGCCCGCCGCGCTGAAATCGGGGACGCAAAAGGGCAGCGAGGCCCAGATCAGCCCGGACAGAAGTGCGCCGAACGACATGAAACGCAGCGCATAGTCCGGGTCGGTCTCGATATAGTTGAACCGGGCGAGGCGGCGGGCCGTCATGGCGCGGTAACCCGCCGAGAGAATGGTTGCCGCCAGCCATAGTGCGATGGGCTGCGAGAAGCCGTAGCCGAGAAAGACGATCAGCGCGGCCGACAGGGAAATCGTGATATTGAAGAATAGCGTGGACCCCAGACCGCTAACGATGTGCGCCGCCTGCGCCCGTCTTGTGGCAGCGAGAAACTGGGCGGTGGGGGGAATTGCTTGCTGGCTCAAATGCAATATCCGATTGTAAATCGCTTCTTTGGAAAAACGAGTGGGATGCGAGCCTTCACGCTCGCATGATTATGATAAAATTCATTTAACGCCGCATTGCCGCTTATCGGGTGCCTGGATTGGGCGAGGTTCTTGTGCACTTTCGGTTGCAATGTGCCTTGCGCCGCACAGCGTCGGCACGCTGACGGATTGCATGCCTAAGGGCGAATGCGGCATGGTTCGCCGGTCGGCGGAGGATTCGTTTTCGCCGCCGCGCGAACGTCCGTTGCCGCGCAAGGCCGGCGTCCCCGCCATCAACGTTCAAGGATTACCAATGCCGACCTTCAGTCCCGCCGCCGTATGGCCGATCGTAATGCTGGCCATGTCCAACGTGTTCATGACCTTTGCCTGGTATGGCCACCTGAAATTCAAGGGCTCGGCGCTCACCCTGGTGGTGCTGGTCAGTTGGGGTATCGCCTTCTTTGAATATTGTCTGGCCGTGCCCGCCAACCGCATCGGTGCGCAGGTCTATTCGGCGGCCCAGCTGAAGACGATCCAGGAGGTGATCACGCTGCTGGTATTTTCCGGCTTTTCGGTCTTCTGGCTGAAGGAATCGCTGACGATCAACCACTTCCTCGGTTTCGCGATGATTGCTGGCGGCGCCGCGCTGATCTTTCGCGCCTGATCGAGCGGGCTAGTGGTGCGCGCAGGCCCTGTGCCGGGCCTATTCCGCCGGAACCGGTGTCGGTTTGCCTTCATCGTCGAGCGCGACCATCACGAATGTGGCGGCCGTGACCTTCTCCATCGTGTGCGTCAGATACCGCTGGGCCCACACCTCGACGGCGAGCGTCATAGAGGTGCGTCCGACCTTGGAAATGTCGGTATAGACGCACAGCGTGTCGCCGATCTTGACCGGCATGGCAAAGGCCATTTCCTGGACAGCCGCCGTGACCACGCGGCCGCGGGCGCGCTCGGCGGCGCGGATGCCGCAGGCGAGGTCCATCTGGGCCATCACCCATCCGCCGAAGATGTCGCCGGCGGCATTGGCGTCACCCGGCATGGCGAGCGTCCTCAAGGTGAGCTCGCCGGTCGTTGCTGCTGCGCTGCGCATTGTCTGTCCCATCTGCTTCGCGGGGCCTGATCCAAGTCGGAATCGCCCAGTGTTGGCAAGGCTATGAAATTGCCAAGGGCCCGGCAATACGCCCTCGGAGAGACGTGGAGAATCCGGGCTCAAACTTAAGTACTCACCGCTAAATTTAGGGTATCGCTCTTTATCGATTTCGTAATTCTCGCATGGCATCGTTTTCCCATCAGAATTATGGGGGAGTACCTTCGGTGAAGAATTTGAGCATTTCAATACGGCTGTATCTGTTGGTGGCGCTGGCGCTTTGCGTGCTCGTGGCGACGCTGACCTTCAGCCTGTTCTATTCGTATAACTCGCTGGCCGACGAGCGCCGGGCGGGCCTTGCCTCGATCGACCAGACGGCGCTCGCGGTCTTCTCCAAATACTACAAGATGGAGCAGGACGGCGTGCTGAAGCGCGAGGAGGCCCAGGCCAAGGCCCTCGAGGTCATCGGCGCCATGCGCTATGGCAAGGACGGCTATCTCTGGGTCAACGACATGCAGCCGGTCATGATCATGCATCCGATCAAGCCCGAGCTGAACGGCAAGGACCTCAGCCAGAACAAGGATCCGAACGGCAAGCACATCTTCATGGAATTCGTGAAGACCGTGAAGGCCAACAAGGAAGGCTTCGTCGACTATTACTGGCCGAAGCCTGGCTTCGAGGCGCCGGTCCTGAAGTTCTCCCACGTCGTCGGTTTCGAGCCCTGGGGCTGGATCGTCGGCACCGGCGTCTACGCCGACGACCTTGCCGCGATGTTCTACAGCAATGCCTGGTCGTTCGGTGCCATCATCGCCGCCAGCGTGATCGTCATCCTTTCCTGCGCCTATGCCGTGGTTCGCAGCGTCGTTGGTCCGATCGCCCGCCTGAAGAGCGCCATGGGCCGGATCGCCCAGGAGAAGGTCGACACCGAGATCGTCGATGCCGACCGCCGGGACGAAATCGGCGGCATGGCCGACGCCCTGATCGTCTTGCGCGATTCGGTGCGCGACCGCATCGACATGCGTGGCCGCGAAGCCGAACAGCAGCAGAAGATCGACGCCGAGCGACAGAACAACGAGACGGTTCTGCGCACCGCTTCCGAGCGGCAGGACCATGCGATCCACCAGATCGGCGACGCTCTGGAACGGCTGGCCCAGGGCGACCTGACCGTCAGTGTCGGCGAGATCGGTGCCGAGTATGACAAGCTGCGCCGCGATTTCAACGCCGCCGTTGCAGCCCTCAGCAGCGTCATGGGCTCGATCAATCAGACGAGCAATGTGGTCAGCGACAGCGCCGGCGACATCAGCGAGGCGACCAACAATCTGTCGCGCCGCACCGAGCAGCAGGCAGCCGCCCTCGAGGAGACCGCCGCCGCCCTCGACGAGATCACGGTTGCGGTTCGCACCGCATCGGAACGCGCCAACGAGGCCCGCGACATGGTCGCCGAGACCAAGAAGAGCGCCAACCGCTCCGGCGAGATCGTCCGCAATGCGGTCGATGCCATGGGTCGGATCGAAAGCTCTTCGGCGCGCATCAACCAGATCATCTCGGTGATCGACGAGATCGCTTTCCAGACCAACCTCTTGGCCCTGAACGCCGGCGTCGAGGCCGCGCGTGCCGGGGAGGCCGGTCGCGGTTTTGCGGTCGTTGCCCAGGAAGTGCGCGAACTCGCCCAGCGTTCCGCCAATGCCGCGAAGGAAATCAAGACACTGATCAGCGCTTCGGCCGCCGAAGTCGGCAACGGCGTTGCGCTGGTGCGCTCGACCGGCGAGGCGCTGGTCGAGATCGAGAAACTGGTCAACCAGGTCAACGACCACGTCAACAGCATCGCCACGGCCTCGCGCGAACAGGCGACCGGCCTGCAGGAGATCAATACCTCGGTCAACCACATGGACCAGATGACCCAGCAGAACGCCGCCATGGTCGAGGAAACCTCGGCCGCCGGCCAGACGCTGGCGGAGGAGAGCCGGCACTTGCGCCAACTGCTCTCGCGGCTCAAGCTCGAGGCAGACACCTCCGCGCAGCCGGGCAGGCGTCACGCAGCCTGAGATCTACCCTTGCGCATGAGACAGGACGCCGGCGGGACTTCACGCCGGCTTTCGTTTGTCCTTTGCGCGGTCACCGAGCGCCGCACGTGGGGCCGAGCCGGCCGAGAGCGGCCGAAGACCCGTTCAGGGTAAAACGTCGCGCCCTGAGGGTCGTCTCGTCCGGCGTCAGCGTGATGTCGCTGCCGGAGCGCAAAATGGCGGTCAGCGGTCCGGTCAGGAACATGGATCGAGCGGATGAAAAGCCTGGCGGCCACCGGCACGTAAGGGATTCATCGAGGCCCTAAACCAAGGCTTAACGGCCCTGTGTTAGTCTCTGGACCGGATGACGTCCGGCTTTCGGCGGCGGCAGAGTGGGTTTCGGTATGGCGTTCTCGATCTTTCTGCAGCGTTCCGCATTGGTCATCCTTTTGGCGACCAGCCTTTTTTCTTGTAACGGCGACGGCATGACGCCGCCGGCGCCTTCGTCGCGCCTGCAACTGGAAGGCCGCGTTGCCGACAGGGAATTGCTCGGTCCGGTCGAAGCCCGTGCCGCTTATGCGCCGGCGACCGTGGGTGCCAACCGCGCCACGGACGCGATCGACTATCTCGACACGCCGAACCTTGTCGGGGTCGACAATCGGTCGGATGATGATCCGCTCGGGGTCAATGATCCGCGTGGCGTCACAACGCCCGCCGCGCCGGGTGAAGCCATGGCATTGGCCGACCAGCAGCCGTCCTTGCGCGAGCAGGCGCCGCAGCAACCCATGCCGCAAGCCGCTGAACACGCCATTCCGGCGGAAGGCGTGAATATCGATGCCGAGCTCGGCATCGGCGACGAAAACCGGACCGACTTTGGTGAGGCAAAGCCACCGGCTCCCGCCGCGCAGATCATGGTGCCGCAGGGTCCGATGGCGATCGCCGAAGGTGAAACAAGCCAGCCGGTGGTCGACGGTATCGGCACCGACAATCCCACGGCCTTGACGCCGTCGCCGCCGCGGGTGGCCGATCCGTCGCTCCAATTGTAAGCGTTCAGGCTCGCCCCCAGGAGAAAGCCGGCGGGACGCCGGCTTTCTGACCAGGGCAATGGGGCGGGGGACATTGCCGCCGGTCGCAAAGGGATTGATCGAAAATGCCTGTGTGAAATCACTGTGTCGAAACCGGCAAGGCTGCCGCCCTGACGAACGGGGTTTGCTTGCCAGGCGTACCGCGTTGCGGCTGCCTGTCCTTGCCTGAAGCCGACGATAGGATAGAAGCGACACGGATTGATGACAGGCGCGGCAACCCGATGCGCGCCAGGAAGGACCGGCCGTGATGCCCCCCGTTTCGGAACTGATATTGTTTGCCGGCCTGCTGGTGGTTGCCGGTGGCGTGGCCGGCCTGCTCGCCGGCGTGTTCGGCATTGGCGGCGGGGCGGTGCTGGTTCCGGTCTTCTACCAGATCTTCGGGCTCGCCGGCATTGATGACGCGGTGCGCATGCATCTCGCCGTGGGCACATCGATCGCCATCATCGTGCCGACCTCGCTGAGGTCGTTTGCCGCCCACCGGCGGCGGGGCGCCGTCGACATGCAGTTGCTGAGGGGCTGGGTCGTCGCCGTGCCGCTCGGGGCGATCCTTGCCGCGGTGATCGCCGCCGAGGCGTCGAGCGAGGCGTTGCGGCTGATCTTCGCGGTGATCACGCTGCTGCTCGCTTCCCGCATGATGTTCTTCTCGTCGCGCTGGCATCTCGGTTCCGACCTGCCCGGCGAGCCGCTGCGCTTTGTCGTCGGCACCGGCATTGGCGTGTTTTCCGGGCTGATGGGGATCGGCGGCGGCGTGCTCAACAATACCTTCATGAGCCTCTACGGCCGGCCGATCCACCAGGCCGTGGCAACCTCGGCCGGCGTCGGCGTGCTGATCTCGCTGCCGGGCCTGTTCGGCTATATCTGGGCCGGATGGGGCAAGGAAGGGCTGCCGCTGATGTCGACCGGCTTCATAAACTGGATCGCCGTGGCGTTGATCATTCCGGTAACGCTGGTCGTCGCCCCCTACGGTGCGAAAATCGCCCATGCGATGAGCAAGCGCCAGCTGGAGATCGGGTTCGGCCTGTTCCTGATCTTCGTCTCGGCCCGCTTCTTCTACAGCCTTTACGGCTGAGCGGCGCGTCACGAGCCGATGGCCTCAGGCGGCAGCGCCTGAGCGCATCGCCGCCATGCTCAGCTTGCGATCGGCGCGCTCCTGTTGCGGTGAGCGGTTGTAGACTTCGCGATAACACTTGGAGAAGTGCGACGCGGAGACGAAGCCGCAGGCGACAGCCACCTCGACCACCGGCATGGACGACTGTACCAGCAGGTGGCGGGCGCGGTCGAGCCGGATCTCGAGATAGTAGCGGGCCGGCGAGCGGCCCATTTCCTGGCGAAACAGGCGCTCGATCTGGCGCCGCGACAGGTCGGCATCTTCTGCGATCTCGACGAGCGTCAGCGGTTCGGCGAGATTGCTTTCCATCAGTTCGATGATCGACAGGACCTTGGAGTTCTGCACGCCGAGACGGGCCCGGAGCGGCAGGCGCTGACGGTCGGTCGGGCTACGTACCCGGTCGGTCAGGTGCTGCTCGCAGACCCGGTTGACCAGGCCTTCGCCAAAATCCTGGCCGATCAGGTTCAGCATCATGTCGAGCGAGGCAGTGCCTCCGGCGCAGGTATAGAGATTGCTGTCGACCTCGTAGAGGTCGGCATAGACCTCCGCCTGCGGAAAGGCCTCGGCAAAGCCCGGCAGGTTTTCCCAATGGATGGCGCAACGCTTGCCGTTTAGCAGGCCGGCCTGGGCCAGCACATGGGCGCCGGTACAGAGGCTGCCGACGGCAGCACCCCGGTTGTAGGCCTCGCGCAGCCAGGCATTGACCGACTTGTTGTGGAACTCCTCGACATAGACGCCGGAACAGACGATCACCATGCTCGGCCGGTTTTCGCCGGACAGGTAGCGCCGCTCGTCGGCGAGCGAGGAATTGACCTCCATGGCGATGCCGCTCGAGGAATGGACCTTCTGCCCGTCGGTCGAGGCAAGCCGCCATTCATAGGCCTGATAGCCGAGCATCCGGTTGGCGATGCGCAGCGTTTCGATCGCGCCTGCAAAGGGCAGGAGCGTGAAATGGGGGACGAGAAAGAAGACCAGCGAACGTTTCTTGTTTGGCGCCTTGTTCATGTGTGATGCCCAGTGTTCCCGCGTTTTTCCGCTATTCCTTGCGTGGCAGGCGTCATGGAGATGTTCCGAATGCGACGCGTGTCTTCAGGAACACGGCAGAATAGCGCGGGACAGGCGAAAATGCGACGCCCGTTTCGCAGTTTTCTCGTTGCGACCTGCAAAGGTGCGGTGCATTTGCGGCGCCTGAGGCATCAACTTGAAAGACCGACGGAATTTCGGGCGCGAGCCGGGAAATGGGGAAAACCCGGCTCGGCCCGATTGCGACGCGGCGGGGCGGGCCGTGTCGCAAATGTCTCAAAGTCTGGGCATCGGTCTGTCGGTGGCGGGCCAGCCGAGATCCTTGCGCAGGTCGAGGGGCAGGGCTTCCAGCGCCCGGGCATTGGCCCGGCGCTCCTGCCATTGCCGCACGGCCCGCCCTGCGGTCATGAGAATGGCGATGGGGTGCACGACCGTCGGAAAACGGCGGTTCTGCAAAGTGATCCGGCTGTCATAACCAACGAGGGTCATCGTCTTCATCCTTTTCGGTTGCCTGTCTGGCCTTGATGTTTTGCCCGCCTCTTATTCATCATTCAAACGAATGTTTATGATGCGAGTGATCGATTTCTGTGCTGTGTCCGGTGCGGCTCGATGGCCGTGTACTCCTCCGGCGGCCAGCCGTATCGCGTTGCAGTTCGGGCGATAGGGAAGCCAGTTCCCGGCGCGCTCTCAGGTTTTGGCGTGCGCCCGGCGTCAGTGGCAGGACATCGTGCCAGCGGCGCACCATGTCGAGCAGGGTTGCAATCAGCATTGTCGCCTCCTTGTGTTCTCTTGATGGTTGCAGCATGCGCCTCGATTGACATTCAATCAAACGCGATGATATCGTTCTTAAAATCAGTTTTATTGAAGGATGCGCACCGATGACTTTGATGATCCGCCAACCGTTGCCGCTGCTCGACAACGATATCCTGCGCACCTTCGTCGCCATCGCCGAGACCGGTAGTTTCACCTCAGCGGCCGACCGGGTGTTCCGCACGCCGTCTGCGGTTTCCATGCAGATCAAGAAGCTGGAGGAGCAGCTGAGCGCGACGCTCTTCCTGCGCGACGCGCGTTCCGTCACCCTGACCGAGAGCGGCGAGACGCTGCTGCCCTATGCGCGGCGCATGCTGGCGCTGTCCAACGAGGCGGTCGGACGGTTCCGCATGCCGGAGATGAAGGGCGTCGTGCGCCTCGGCGCGCCCGACGATATCGGCGAGCGTTTCATGCCGACCATCCTGCGCCGCTTTGCCGAGATTTATCCGGCCATCATGGTCGACCTGACGGTCGACACGTCCGGTCAGTTGCGCCGCCGTCTGCAGGAGCAACGCCTGGACCTCACCCTGGTCAATTGCGCGCCGGGCATGGTGAGCCATGATGGCGAGGTGATACATACCGAGCAGCTGGTCTGGGCCGGCGCCAAGTGCGGCACGGCCCATCTGCGTGATCCCCTGCCGGTGTCGATCTGGGAGGATGGCTGCTGCTGGCGGGCCGATGCGCTGTCACGCCTCGACCGCGACAAGCGCCCCTACCGGATCGCCTATCTGTCCGCCCACACGATGGCGCAGCGCGCCGCGGTGATCGCCGATCTGGCGGTCGCGCCGCTGCCGCGCAGCTACCTGACCGACGACATGACCGCGCTCGGCTCCAAGCAGGGCCTGCCGGATCTCGGCTCGTTCGAGGTGCGCCTGCTGACCGGGCCGGAGACCAGCGAGACCATCCGCGCGGTGGCCGACAGCGTGCGCTTCGCCTTTTCCGAAATGATCGGCATCGCCGCCTGATAGATCGCGCCAGGGAGCGCTGCCCGTTGGCAGAAATGCCTAGGCCGACCGGGCGCGCAACGGCAACCCGGTGTCATTCCCTGTTTCTGCGCCGCCGGCGGCCTCCGCCTTCGCCATCGCCGTCCGAGAGGATCTTGCGTTCCGGCAGCGTCACCGCCGCGGCGAGCCTGGGGAAGGGGTCGACCTTGTTAGGCAGCGCCATGGCGTCGATGAAAAGCTGCTGGAAATGCGGCTCCAGCGCCGTCTCGATCTTCTCGATGCGGGTGACGGTGTCCTCGATCTCGCGGCGGTGGCCGCGGTTCAAGAGCGCCATCAGTGCCCCGGTGCCGGCCGCATTGCCGACCGCCTTGACCTCGGAAAGCTCGCAATCGGGGATAAGCCCGAGCACCATGGCGTATTTCGGATCGATGAAGGAGCCGAAGGCGCCGGCAAAGCGGATCGTGTCGACCGTCTCGACGCCGAGCTTTTCCATCAGGAGCTTGATGCCGGCATAAAGGGCGGCCTTGGCGAGCTGGATGGCGCGCACGTCGTTCTGCGTCACCGTGATCGTCTGGGCGCCGTCATGCAGAAGGTAGGAGAAGGTGCGGCCGGTCGCGAGGATGCGCGGGCTTTTCGCCGCCATGCCGCCATCCACCACGCCGTCGGTGGAGATCACGCCGAAGAGATACATTTCCGCAACGACCTCGATGATCGCCGAGCCGCAGATGCCGGTAATGCCGGTTTTTTCGGCGGCCTCGGCAAAGCCGTCCTCGTCGGACCACTGCTCGACGCCGATGACCTTGAAGCGCGGTTCCAGTGTCTGTGCGTCGATGCGCACGCGTTCGATGGCGCCGGGCGCGGCGCGCTGGCCGCAGGAGATTTCGGCGCCCTCGAAGGCAGGACCCGTCGGCGAGGAGGCGGCGACGGTGCGTGTCCGGTTACCGAGCACGATCTCGGCATTGGTGCCGACATCGACCAGCAGCATCATGCGGTCCTGGCGGTGCGGCCCTTCGGCAAGCGTCGCGCCGGCGGCATCCGCGCCGACATGGCCGGCGATGCAGGGGAGCAGGTAGGTGCGGGCGCCGGGATTGAGCGACAACTCGATGTCGCGCGCCGCGCAGGACACGGCACCGGAAACGGCGAGCGCGAAGGGCGCCTGGCCGAGCTCGGTCGGGTCAATACCGAGGAACAGGTGGTGCATGATCGGATTGGCGACGAACACCGAATCGAGAATGTCGGTGCGGGCGACGCCGCCCTCTCTGCAGACCTGGTCGACGAGTTCGGAGACCGCGTGGCGCACCGCCTTCGTCATGGCTTCCCGGCCGTCCGGGTTCATCATCACATAGGAGACGCGGCTCATCAGGTCCTCGCCGAAGCGGATCTGCGGGTTGGACGTGCCCGACGAGGCGACGACGCGGCCGGAAAGCAGCGAGACGAGGTGCATGGCAATGGTGGTCGAACCGATGTCGCAGGCCAGGCCGTAGGCCTCGTTGTGCAGGCCGGGCCAGAGCGCGATAATGGTCGGGCGCTGGGTGTCGCTGTCGCGGTGGATGGCGGCGGTCACCGTCCAGTTGCCTTTGCGCAGGATCTTCTGCACCTGCGGCAGCAGATAAGGCTCGACCTGCAGGTCGGTATAGCCCCAGTCCTTCTCCAGCATGACCTTCATGCGGTCGAGATCGCCGAGCGGCTTGTGCATGTCGGGCTCGTCGACCTCGACATAGCAAAGATGGACGGCGGGATTGCGCTCGATCACGCGATCGCTGGCGGCCTTGCGCACCACCTGGGCATTGACCACGGCATCCTGCGGCACGTCGACGACGAGATCGCCCTCGATGGTCGCGGAACAGGAAAGCCGCCTACCTTCGGGCAGTGTGCGCACCTCGGCATAGCGCTTTTCCTTCGGGCCGGGCGGCGAGATGTGGTCGTTGGACGAGACGATGCCATGCTTGGCGAAATTGCCCTCCTGCACCTCGATCTGGCAGCGACCGCAGGTGGCGCGACCGCCGCAGACGCTCTCGACATAGACGCCGAGCTGGCGCGCGGCATCAAGCACCGGCGTGCCGACCGGGAACCGGCCGCGCTTGCCGGACGGCATGAAGAGGACGAGGGGGTCGATTTCGGTCATTTCAGTCTTTCAAACGTCGAGGGCCACGCCCCATATCCCGCCCCCTTAGGAGAAGCGGACATCTACTTGGCTACTGTCTGTTCCAAAGCTTCCCGGATCAGGCGCGTATAGGGAATGCCACGCTCCTTCGCCTTCTCCTTGACTGCCGCCAGAAGCGCTTGCGGCAGCCGCATGTTCAACTGCGCAGACTTTTTCTCGAATTCGAACTGAACCGGCTTGAAAACCGAAAGGTCGTATTCGGACAGATCCGCGGTGTCGACGAAGGCTTCTGCTTCCTCATCGGATTTCAAAACGGGAAGTTTCTTCAATTTATCCTTGTTCATAACGCCTAATCTCCCGGTCATGCATGAACCTTGCGCTGATGGGCCGGATATAGGTCTCCGTGGCAATCCGCCGAAGCGTGAAGACAACAAAAATATACCGTCCGGCCTGGGTCTTTCCTATCGCTCGCGACCGAACCTCGTTGGAACTCGGGTCGGCAAAGATGCTCGGGCGGTTTTCGAAGACCTGTTCGATTTCCGGTTTCGTCAAGCCGTGCTTGGCACATTTCGGCCAATTGCCTTCGTCCCAATCGAAACCGGAAATCATCTGCTTCATCGGCTCACACTAAACATTTGTATAGGCAATTGTAAAACAGAAGGTCGGTTCAGTTCACTCCGTCGCAGCACCCGCGCCGGCTCTGGCGGCGCGGCCGCCGCGGCGGCCGGAGGAGGCGCCGGGGGCGGTGGTGGAGGGGGCGGCACCGGGTTCTGCCGGCTTGTGGTCGCGGTAGGTCATGATCCAGTTGCCGCAATTGGGGTCCGTGCCGTTCAAGACGTTGGCGGCGCGCACGGCCTCCATTTCCTGCGGGCGGCAAGGGTTCATGATGGCGGACGTCATGCCGGCACCGATGACCATGGGAATGAAGCCGGCATTGATGCCGTGGCGGTGCGGCAGGCCGAACGAGATGTTCGACAGGCCGCAGGTGGTGTTGACCTTGAGTTCGTTGCGCAGCCGATGCAGCAGCGCGAAGACCTGGCGGCCGGCATCGCCGAGCGCGCCGATCGGCATGACCAGCGGGTCGACGACGACGTCATGCGGCTTGATGCCGTAGTCCATGGCGCGCTCGACGATCTTCTTGGCGACGGCGAAGCGCACGTCCGGGTCCATGGAAATCCCGGTCTCGTCGTTGGAGATGGCCACCACCGGCACGTCGTACTTCTTGCAGAGCGGCAGGATGGCTTCCAGCTTTTCCTCCTCGCCGGTCACCGAATTGACCAGCGGACGGCCCTTGGCGACCTTCAGCGCGGCCTCGATGGCGGCGGTGACGGAGCTATCGATCGACAGCGGCACGTCGACCAACCCTTGCACGATCTCCATGGTCCTGACCAGCAGGCCCGGCTCGGTCTCGTTGGGGTTGACCGAGGTGACGCCGGCGTTGACGTCGAGCATGGTGGCGCCGGCGGCGACCTGTTCCAGCGCGTCCTTGATGACGGTGTCGAAATTGCCCTCGATCATTTCGGCGGCGAGCTTCTTGCGGCCGGTCGGATTGATGCGTTCGCCGATCACGCAGAACGGCTGGTCGAAGCCGATGATGATTTCGCGTGTGGCGGATGCGACGATGGTGCGGGTCATTATTGTTCTCCGGTCGGGCGCTCAGACAAGGTCTAGCGGGCCTATAATGGGGTTGCAAGCGCGCGGGGCCGAGGCGCCGCGCGGCCGGTCAGTGCGAATTCTTCGGGGTCAGGTGGGCGGCGAGGCCAGCCATCTGCTGCTGGTCCTCGACCTTTTCCTCGCGGATATGCTCGAGCCGTTCAGCAACCAGCGCGTCCGCCGGGTTGGCCTCGCGCCTCCACGGCTTGCGGCCCTTCAGAACGCCCGATTCATGGACGATCTCGGCGACATATTCCTCCTGCCGGTAGGCCATGACATGCATGCCGGAAATGCCCTCGATCTCCTTCACCTCGTTGATGATGTCGATACAGAGCTGTTTTCCCTCCTTCTTCTGGTCCTGCGCCCCTTCGAGGCGTGCGATGACCGAGTCGGGAATATGGATGCCCGGCACGTTGGAGCGGATCCACTTGGCCGTCTTGGCCGAGGCGAGCGGTCCGACGCCGACCAGGATGAAGCACTTTTCGTGCAGGCCGAGATCGCGCACCTTCTTCATGTATTCGCGGAACATCGGCACGTCGAAGCAGTACTGGCTCTGGACGAACTGTGCGCCGGCCTCGATCTTCTTGGCGAGCCGGTAAGGGCGGAAGTCGTAAGGCGGGGCGAACGGATTGATGGCCGCTCCGAGGAAGACGTGCGGCGGCGTGGAGAGTTTGCGGCCCGAGAGGAATTTCGATTCGTCGCGCATGGTGCGCACGGTTTCCAGAAGCGACATGCAGTCGAGGTCGAAGACCGGCTTGGCGCCCGGCTGGTCGCCGGCCTGCACGCCATCGCCCGTCAGGCACAGGATGTTCTGCACGCCCATGGCAGACGCCCCGAGCACGTCGCCCTGAATGGCGATGCGGTTCTTGTCGCGGCAGGCGATCTGCATGATCGGCGCATAGCCCATGCGGGTCAGAAGCGCGCAAATGCCGACCGAGGACATGTGGCAATTGGCGCCGGACGCATCCACGGCATTGATGCCGTCGACCCAGCCGTCGAACACCGCGGCGCGCTCGTATACGTCCTGCGGGTTGGCGCTGTCCGGGGGATTGAGCTCGGCGGTGACGGCGAATTCGCCGCGCCTGAGCACGCGCTCCAGCCGGCCGCGCGAGGAATGGCCGGGCAGGGGATCGAGCGGCGCGCCAGGATCGTGTGGATTGAAGTCGGGGCTCATGGCTTCTGTTCCGAGGGGGAGGTTTCGCGCGCGGCGGCGGCTTGCGCCGTCACCCGCAGCCAGGACGAGGTTTCGCGCAGCGACTGGTTGACTGGCTTCTGCACATTCAGGATCGCGTCGCCATGGACCATGGCGCGCGAACCGGCCCAGGCTTGGACCCAGACGCAGGGCATGTCGGGCTCGACCTCGCAATTGCCGTTGGCGCGCACGCCGCCGCAGGGACCGTTGCGCAGCTGTTTTGGGCAGTTCATCGGGCAGGACATGCCGGTCGAGGACAGGACGCACTGGCCGCACATGCGACAGTCGAACAGTAGGCCCTTGACGTTGCGCTCGACGAAGGTCACAGGCCGCTCGACGCGGGCATAGCCGAGCATGTTCCACAGCGGGTGAAGGAGAAGGAAGGCATTGGCGAAACGGCCGTAGAACCATTCGAGGAAGCGCGAATGGCGGACCGACCACAGACGGATCGTGTAGGAGCGCCGGGCGCGCCGGTTGGGCGAGACGCTGCCGGGCGTATAGGCGCCGGTCGTCGCCTTCTTGGCCGGGGCGGCATTGCCCGGCATGGGGCCGGGAGCGGGTTTGCCGTCAGCCATTATCGCGGCCTCCGGCATGGACGAGGGAAACCAGGCGGTCCTTGTCATAGCCCGCCTCGAGTTCGGCCGCCGCCTTGTCGGCTTCCGCCTCCAGATCGTCGCCGACCGGCACCGGGTCGCCCTTGCGCCATTCGGCGAGATAGTCGTCGGTCTCGGCCGCGCCGGATCGCATGGCCGCCATGTCGATCGCCTCGGTGAAGCGCAGCGACAACTCGCGCTTGGCGCTTTTGCGTCCCTGCTTGACAATCACCTGGGCGGGTATGTCGCGCCAGTAGACGATGATCCTGTCAGCCATGTCCTCACACTCCCCTTTTTGTCACAATGCACAGGTCCAAAGCGGCGGACTGCGCTTGCGACGACGTCGCAAGGAGCAAAAAGCGACGTGGCCCGCGAATTACCAGATCTTGCGCCGAAAGCCGTTGACAAGCCAGGCCCACAGGGTCGGCGGATAGCGCAGGACAGACGGGCCTTCCGGCTGGGAGGGGCGAAGCCGCCCATGGACCGCATCGTCGACCGATTGAAGCGTGATGTCGATCGCCGCCACCGTCAGGACGAGCGGATAGGTGGCGATGAAGTCGCCGTCGTCCGGCAGGGTTCGGACCTCGTAGAGCGTGCCGCCGGTGTCGGTGCCGGCATCCACAAGATGGAGCGTCGCGCCGAAATTGGCGGCGTCCTCCTCGGCGAGCGACCAGTATCCGCCCATCTGGCCGCGGTATTGCGGGTTGATTCCGGCATGGAGGTTGATGACCGGGCAAGGCATGGCGGCGAGTGCGGTTCGCGACATCAGCCGTGTGCTGACGAGCAGGATGACGCCAGGCTTCAGCTCGGAGACGAGCGCAAGGGTGGCCGGATCGTTGATCGAGGCGACGTCGTGGATCCGGACATGGGTTGCGATCGTCGCGGAGAGGCCGTTCGCGTTTAGAAGCGCGTCGATCCGCCCCCTTGCGAGCGGGCGCAACAGCCGGGCGGCGATCATCGTGCCCAACTGGCCGAGCGCGGCGAGCCAGCCGAGCAGCCGGGCCCGGCGGCGGGTGATCGCCCACTTCGATTCCGGTTGTTCTTGCACGACATGCAGGTTCGGATAGTGCCCGGCGAGGGCATTGATGACGATCGCCGGATTGGGCCCGCCAGCGGTCATCACCATGACGGTTGCGGAAGATGGCTCTGTCGATTTCGGCTCGCTCATGGGGAAAATCCTCTCGCGGTCAGAACACCAGCAGCAGGACGGCGCCGGCCGTATAGACGACGAAACCAGCCACGGCGATCGACAACAGGCCGACGAGCGTGCCGATCAGCACGCCGAAGCCGTCGCATTGGGAATGGGCAAAACCGATGATGGCGAGCGCCAGCGCCGGCAGCCAGTTGCCGAGCGGGATCGGCAGGAAGACGACAATGGCGAGCACGAGGGCGAAGAGGCCCAGCACGCGTTCGGAGAAGCGGGTTTCGAGAAACCAGAAGCGCGGTTTCACCAGCGTCTCGGCACGTTTGAGCCAGGGGACGAGACGGTTGACGGCGCCTTGAAAGGTGGAGGCGCCGACGCCGTAGTTGGCGATCCGGCGGGGCAGGTAGATCCGTCCCTGGGCGGAGGTCAGCATCTGCCAGGCGACGAAAATCAGCGGCAGGCCGAGGAAGAGCGTGGCGCCGGGCGGCATGGGCACCAGATTCGGCAAGGAGAAGACCAGCAGGAAGGCGCCGAAGGATCGGTCCTGAAGGGTGATCGCAATGTCGCGGATGGTGATGGTGCCATCGCTGCGACGCGCCAGCCGCAAGAGCAGGTCGGAGAGATGCTCCGGCCTTTCCTTTTCGTGACGGTCAGCGAGCGAATATGCCAATGTTCCTGCCCCCTCGGTCATTGTCCTTTGCCTTTTCGTTCTTGAGACGACCTGGCTTCATTCTGTTAGGGACCAATTGCAGAGGTATTAAGGTGATGGTCAATTCGCCAGGCATGATAAAAGTTGAGTTAAATGCAAATCCATGCGCCGATGCGGGGCGTGACATTTGCGCCTTTCCGCCTGGAAGGGGAAAGGTGCGGGGCACGGACTTTGCGGCCTTGATTTTGGCGAATGTCGGTGCAAAGGACGCCGGCATCCGATCTGTTCCTTTCTGGAGACATTCCATGGCGACAAGACCTGTCCTTTCGGCTCTGGCACTTGGCCTCGCTCTCGTGTGGCTCACGTCTTGCGGCAACACAATTCGCGGCGTCGGCCGCGATCTCGGCAATGCCGTCGACGCGACACAGGATGCCGGGCGTAGCGTCGTCAATTCTGTGAAGTAGGAGAAAGCCGTCGCTGCCGGTTTGACAGGTCATGCCAGAGCGCGCAGCGCCGGGTCCAGGTCCCCATAGCCGGTGAAGCGGTATTCATAGTCGAGGCCGAGATAGTGGGCCGCCCACCGTGCCTTGTCCTGCAATTCCTGATCCTCGGTCTGCGCCAGGTAGACGATCTTGGTGTAGTTGCCGAACACCATGTCGCGCAATTCCGGATGCTTGTCGAGCTTCAGCGGCTCGATGACGAAGGCCTCGAACTGGCGCGTGATCAGGTCCGTCAGGTAGAAGGCGGTGAACTCGTGCTCGCACGCGGAGAGGAACTTCTCCGTGCCGGAAAAGAAGGCGTAGCAGTGCGGGCCGGCAATGCGCGCGATGCCTTCCTCCGCACAGATCTTGTCGATCTCTCCCTGAGTGCCACATTCGGCATAGCCGAGGAAAATGCGGCCATAGCCGGCGGCTTTCGCCGCGGCGATTTTCTCGCGCAGCGCCGGCGCGATCTTCTCCGGATAGACATGCCAGATCGCCGGCAGGCATTCGAGATCGATATGGTCGAGACGGTTCGCCTCGCGGATCGCCAGGATTTCGCGGGCGATCGCCCCGCAGGCGATGATCTGAACCTTTTGCGCTTCCGTGCGTTTCATCGTCGCATTCTCGACACGTTTCGCATTCGCTTATCCAATAGGGAGACATCTGTCATGACCAGCCGCAAACTCACCCTCGCAGCCGTCCTCGTCGCGTCTGCCTTCGGCCTTGCCTCCTGCGGCAACACGATCCGCGGCATGGGCCAGGATACGGCCAATGCGGTCGATGCCACGCAACAGGCCGGCCGTAACGTCGAAAACGCGGCAAAGTGACGGGAGCAGGGAGCATGACGCTCGATACCGTCGCCAAGGTCAGCGCCGCCTATATTCTCACGATCCTCGTCTCGGCCGGCGGCTTCACGCTGTGGGAGGGCTTGCAGCCGCACGGCATCGGCACGACGAACACTGCCGCGATGTCTTATGTCTCCGATCGCTGAACGCGACCGGTGTTTCCTCAGGCCTGCGCAGTCAGGCTGTTGTGCTTGCGGGCAATGAATTCCTTGGCCGTCTCCACCGCGACCGCCGCATCGCGACAATAGGCGTCGGCGCCGACCGCCTTGCCGAATTCTTCATTGAGCGGCGCACCGCCGACGAGCACGATATAGTCGTCGCGCATGCCCTTTTCCTTGAGCGTGTCGATGACCACCTTCATGTAGGGCATGGTCGTGGTCAAAAGCGCCGACATGCCGACGATGTCGGGCTTTTCCCGCTCGATGGCATCCAGATAGTTCTCGACCGGGTTGTTGATGCCGAGGTCGATGACGTCGAAGCCGGCGCCTTCCATCATCATGCCGACCAGGTTCTTGCCGATGTCGTGGATGTCGCCCTTGACGGTGCCGATCACCATCTTGCCCTGCTTCGGGGCGCCGGTCGCGGCCAGCAGCGGCCGCAGGATGTTCATTCCGGACTTCATCGCGTTTGCAGACAGCAGCACTTCCGGGACGAAAAGAATGCCGTCGCGGAAGTCTATGCCCACGATGCGCATGCCCTCGACCAGCGCCTGGGTCAGAATGTCATAGGGCGCCCAGCCGCGTTCGAGCAGGATGTTGGTGGCCTCCTCGATCTCTTCCTTCAGGCCGTCATAGAGATCGTCGTGCATCTGCTGCACGAGTTCGTCATCGGAGAGTTCCGAGAGAATGATTTCGTCGTCGGACATGGGTGCCTCCCGGCTGGTGTTGCGCGATTCCTGTCGCGGTCTGAAAAAGACTGCCTCATCGACAGTTAAACCTCAAGTTCGCCAAAATCTCTTTTCGTCTGCGACGTCGCCGGTCGTGAAATGCGACGGGCGGCGGTGCCTTGCGGGCGCCCGATGTCTGCATCATGCAAATGGTTGGCGCATTAAGGAATGTTTCCCATCGAAATTCGAATAGCATATTGATGAGAAAACAGCGTGGCAGCGCGCGACACAGAGGAAACGCAAGATGGACGAGATCACAGCAGAGACCGGCACCGGTGCGGGCCGACGCACGCGCAGCGAGGGCCGTGGGGCGGCCGCGCGCCGCGCATCCCGCAGCGGTGGCGGGGCCGGACCGTCCATGCCCTACATTCAGCGCAAGATCCCCGTCTATGAAGTGCTCGACGAGGAAGGCTTGGAGATCATCGAGCGCAATGCCGACATCATCCTGGAAGAGATCGGCATTGAGTTCCGTGACGACGCGGAAGCGCTCGACATGTGGCGGGCGGCCGGCGCCGAGGTGAGGGGAGAGCGGGTCCATTTCCCCAGGGGCCTCTGCCGCGCGCTGCTGAAGACCGCGCCCAGCGAGTTCACCTGGCACGCCCGCAATCCTGAGCGCAACGTCCAGATCGGCGGCAAGGCGACCGTGTTCGCGCCGGTCTACGGCCCGCCCTTCGTGCGCGACCTCGACGGCAATCGCCGCTATGCGACGATCGAGGATTTCCGCAATTTCGTGAAGCTCGCCTACATGGCGCCGTCGATGCATTCGTCCGGCGGAACGGTCTGCGAGCCGGTCGACGTCCCGGTGAACAAGCGCCATCTCGACATGGTCTACAGCCACATCAAATATTCGGACAAGCCGTTCATGGGATCGGTTACCGCGCCCGAGCGGGCCGAGGACACCGTGGCCATGGCCAAGCTGGTATTCGGCGACGACTTCGTCGAGAACAATTGCGTGACCCTCAACCTCATCAACGCCAATTCGCCGATGGTGTTCGACGAAACCATGTTGGGCGCGCTGAAGGTCTATGCCCGCCACAACCAGGCCTGCGTGGTGTCGCCCTTCATCCTTTCGGGCGCCATGAGCCCGGTCACGGTCGCCGGCACGCTGACCCAGATTCTCGCCGAGGTCCTGGCCGGTGCCGCCTTCACCCAGTTGGTGCGCCCCGGCGCGCCGGTGCTGTTCGGCACGTTTGCCGCCTCGATCTCGATGCAGTCGGGGGCGCCGACCTTCGGCACGCCGGAACCGGCGCTGGTCTCCTATGGTGCCGCTCAGCTTGCGCGTCGCCTCGGCCTGCCGTTCCGCACCGGCGGCTCGCTGTGCGCCTCCAAGGTTCCGGATGCTCAAGCCGCGCATGAGAGCGCCAACACGCTCAACATGACGCTGCTCGCCGGCACCAATTTCGTGCTGCATGCCGCCGGCTGGCTGGAGGGCGGCCTGTCGGCCTGCTACGAGAAGTTCATGATCGACCAGGACCAGCTCGGCATGATGCAGAAGATGGCGATCGGCGTCGACCTGTCGGAAGACGGCCAGGCGATGGACGCGATCCGCGAGGTCGGTCCCGGCGCCCACTATCTCGGATGCGCTCACACCCAGGCGAATTTCCAGACGGCTTTCTATCGCTCGGCGCTCGCCGACAACAATTCCTTCGAGCAGTGGGAAATCGAGGGCAAGAAGCGGATCGAGGATCGCGCCAACGCGCTCTGCCGCTCCTGGCTCGACAGCTACGAGGCCCCGCCGCTCGATCCGGCCATCGACGAGGCGCTCACCGCCTATATCGCCAGGCGCAAGGATTCGATGCCGGACGCCTTCACCTGAAATTATCCCGGTCCCGCCAGGGAGCAAGGCGGAGCGGCGAAAGTCGCGGACATGATCCAGGAATCGGTTTGGCGACCGCACTACAAATACGAGGGGCCGCGATGAGCGGCCTTTTGCCTATTCGCGACGTGGTCGAGGGGGCGCTTGCACCGCAGGGATTGCACTATCGGGGCGTCGCACGGTTTGCCCATGGCGTGGGCGGTCCCCTGCTGCGCGATGGTCAGGCGGCGCGGGCGGTCGTGCTGATCGGCAATATCGGCGGATCGCTATGGCCGGCCTTCAGCGCATGGCACGCCGGGCAAGGGAGCGGCGCCTGTGCCGATCCGCTGGATCATTGGTCGAAGCAGTTGATCGAAAATCTCGCCACCAAGACCGGTGCGACGGCCTATTTCCCCTCGGACCCGCCCTACCAGCCGTTCCAGCGCTGGGCCATGTCGGCCGAAGGCTTGAGGGCGTCTCCGCTCGGCATTCTCATCCACCCAAAATTTGGATTGTGGCACGGCTATCGCGGTGCACTGGGGTTTGCCGAGGACATTTCCGAGCCGGAGAAAACGCCGATCTCCATGCCGCGGCATCCGTGCGACGATTGCGCGGGCAGACCGTGTCTCGCGGCCTGTCCCGTCGGCGCCATAACGGCCGACGGTTTCGACCTGACGGCCTGCCGGAAATTTCTGGCGAGCGAGCCGGGACGGGAAGGCTGCATGGGCAAGGGTTGCCTTGCCCGGGCCGCCTGTCCCGCCGGAGAAGGTTTCCGCTATCCGGAAGACCAGCTTCGCTTCCACATGGAAGCGCTCGTCCCGCCTCCCGATTAGCCTTGAGCTCAGGCAGCCTTGGCGATCGCAGCCTTGCGCGGCGCGGCGGCACGGGCGGCCTTCTGCGGCAAGAGTGCCATCACCTCGGTGGCGAGACGCGAACCGTTCTCCAGCGCCCTAGCAAGGTTCGACACCTCCAAGGGGTTCATCGCCTGCAACAGGCCACCCTTGTCGAACACGTCGCGATAGGCGGCGCGCTCGGCGATCGCGGTCGACAGCGTGGCGATGCCGCGGGCGGCGAGGAAATCCTTGGCCGCCTGAAGGGCACGGGTCGTCACCGCGGCATTGACGCGAGTGAGCACGACGGAATGCGGAATGCGCACGCCGCAGGACTGGTCGAGTTCCCTCAGCAGTTCAAGAACCTCGGCGCCGCCATGTGCATCCATGGCGCAGCCCTGGACCGGGATCAGCACGTGATCGACAAGGCCCACGGCCTTGGCGAGCAGGGCGTCATGGCTCGACGGCAGGTCGATGAGGATATAGCCACCGCGCTTCTTCGCCTTCGCGGTTGCGGCTTCGATCGTCTCTTCGCTCACCGGGGCGACGGAGATCAGGCTGCTTGCTCCGGCAATCGCGTGCCAGCGGCTGATCCAGCCGCGCGGATCGGCATCGACGATGGTGACGCGGTGGCCGCGGCCGGCGAGTTCGCTGGCGAGAATGAGGACTGCGGTCGTCTTGCCTGCGCCGCCCTTGGTATTGGCAAATGTCAGTACTGGCATATCTTTTCCTTGATGAAACAAAGGTCCGAGCCAAGTCATCGCTCCATGCCGCAGCCCGGGTTTCATGCTGCCTGAAACGCATGGTTGGCGGGATTGGTTAATGAGACGTAAATAGCTGTAGTGTTTCGTTAATTGCTTGAATGCCGCGCGTGTTGGGATCAATGTCGGAAACTCTTGGAGTTATCTCGCAAGGAACTTTAACCGGACACCGCATGCATTTGATTTTCATCATCCTGATTATGCTCTTCCTTCCGGTCCGCGCCGGTGCCGCGATGGCTGCGCAGGCCTGCGAGGGCAACGTTTTTGAGGGGTTGCCCTATACCCTCTGCAGCGTCGATCCGGCCCGCTCCGTCATGCGAATCTATCACGGGGACGCCGGCGGAAAGGCGTTCGGCAGTTTTGATTCCCTCATCCGACAGCTGTGGCGCGAGCGGCATTATCTCATCGTCGCGATGAACGGCGGCATGTACCACCAGGATCTTTCGCCGGTGGGATTGTTCGTCGAGCACGGCATCGAGCGCCATGCGATCAGCACCAAGGCGGGGTGGGGCAATTTCCACCTTTTGCCGAACGGTGTCTTCTGGCTGAAGGATGGCCGGGCCGGGGTGACGGAGACAGCCCGATATCTGAAGGAGCGTCGTTCGGCGGATTATGCGACGCAGTCCGGGCCGATGCTGGTCATCGACGGAGCAATCCACCCGCGATTTCTTCCCGAGAGCGACAGCCTGAAGATCCGCAACGGGATTGGGGTCGATGCAGAGGGCAGGGTGCACATGGTGGTCTCGGAGGCCCCGGTGCGGTTCTACGATTTCGCCCGGCTGTTTCGCGACCGATTGGGCTGTCGCAACGCGCTCTATCTCGACGGAACGATTTCCAGCCTCTACGCCGCCGAAAACGGGCGGCGCGATCATTTCTTTCCGCTGGGGCCGATCATCGCGGTGATCGGCACGGTGCCGCAATAGCGACGGTGTCGCTGCAGAGCCTTCAGACGGCGGCCTTGGGATAGGCGCGTTCGAGCCCGCCGGAGCGGACAAGGCCGTTGCGCAGGGCGAGGTAGGCGGGGTGCTGGCTGGATCGGGCGGCTTCCATCAGGCGGATCTGCAGCCGCGCCGGTGCGGTATTGCCGAGCCATTCGCCGCACCGCTCCAGTCTGAGCGTATTGAGGAACGGCGCCTCGCTTTCGCGGTCGAGATGAAGGGCGATGCCGTCGAACAGCTTGTTGTCGTGTTCCGCACTCTCGAAGACGAGCTGGAGAAAGGACTTGTCGGTCTCGCTCAGGCCGCGGAGCTTGTCGGCGATGATGTCGGGGGATGTCTGGCCTTGCGGCATTGTTGCCTCCTTTTCAATTTGAAATCAGGACATTGGTGATCTGGCGGAAACGGCGGTTCAGGTCGGAGAGACGGCGATGGACCTGACCGGTCGGGGCAGCGCCGGCACGTCGAAATGGTCGGGTTCCAGCCCCTGCCTTTCTCGCTCGACCATCATCTCGTAGGCCCGCTCGAGATGCCGCGTGAAGCGCGCGGTGTCGAAGAGCGGTGCGACGAGGCGGTTTTCGGCAAGGCGGGCGCGGATCTCGGCGAGGCGGTCGCTGTCGGTCGCAAGGGCGATGCAGAGTTCGACCATGCCGTCCTCGTCGTCCGCCACCAGTTCCGGCATGCCGATGGCGTTCAACAGGCTCTCCGACACCCGCGACGTAAAATTGCGACCCTTGCAGGTCAGCACGGGAAGGCCGGCCCATAGCTTGTCCGATGTGGTGGTGTGGCCATTGGTCGGAAAGGTGTCGAGGGCGATGTCGGCGGCCTGAAGGCGGGCGACGTGCGCGGGATAGTCGGCGCGCCGGGCAAAGTGGATGCGCTCGGCGGCGACGCCGAGGCCCGCCATGAAGGCGATGAAATTCGCCCGCGCGTCGTCATCGTCGCACATCATCCACAGCACAGCCCGTGGAATGGCGACGAGGGTGCGGGCCCACAGCCTTGCGGTGCGCGGCGTGATCTTTTTCACCGCATTGAACGAGGCGATGACGAAGGCATCAGCGGGTAGGCCGAGGCTCTCCCGCATAGCCGGGGGCGGCAGGACCCGGTGCAGGCGGTCATTGGCCTGGTAGCTGTCCGGCAGCCGGCAGAATTTTTCGTGATAATAAGGCCTGGACGAATCCGGCGTGACGATGCGGTCGCCGATGATGTAGTCGCAGTCGATCCCGGTTCCCGAGCCCGGAAAGCCGAGATAGGCAACCTGGATCGGCGCCAGTCCCCGATTGACCAGACTGATGCGGGCGTCCTTCGTGTGGCCCTTCTGATCGACGAGGATATCGATGCCGCGCGCGCGGATGAGATCGGCAGCCTGTGCGTCGTCCAGCTCGCGGATCGAAACGATCGTCCCGTACTGGCTTCGCAGGCCCTGGTCGGCCGACAGAACATCGTCGTCGGTATAGCAAAACAGGGTGACGTCGAAATTTTCCCGGTCGTGGGACAAAAAGACCCCCTGGATCAACCGCATGGTCGCATGCTGGTCGCAGATGTCGTTCGACAGATAGCCGACCCTGATCCGCTCGCCGAAGACATGCGGCCGCGAGCGCCGTTCGAGCCGCGACTGCGCGGTAAACGCCGCGCCGCCGTGCATCCGGGTCACCTTGGCATTCAGGCCTTCGTCGACGCACCACATGATGTGGTCGTGCGGGTCATCGACGCCGAAGGCGAGCGCATCGCCGGATGTCAGACGCTCGAGCATGCGGGCATCTTCGATCTCGCATTCGGCGAGCAATAATTGCTCGCGCAGCAGGCTGCGGTAGGTGCTCTCCGCCTCGACGTCGAACGGGCCGCCGCGGGCCGCCTGGCGGGCCAGCGTCAGGGCAGGGGCGCGGCGTCGCGCCCGCCTGTAGCTTCTCGCCGCCAGCAATCGCAGCATCCGGCCGTTCTCGGCATCGAGATCGGCCGCCTGGGCATAGTATTGCGCCGCCTGTTCCAGTTGGCCGAGCTTGGCATGGCACTGGGCGGCCATGAGGATGAGCTTGGAATCGCGACCGCTCCTTGCGATCAGCGGCGACAGGCGCGCAAGGCACTGTTCAAAGCGCCCGGCCTTGTAGGCATCGACCGCGGCCGGCAGTCCTTGTTGCGATGTCATTCGAGGCAGTGCTTCCGTGGTCGGTCTGACAAGTCTTGGTGGAGGCTAGGCGGCGAGCCTTATCCAAGGCTTGTGCCGGGCATGCCGCAGGCTCGGCCTTTGGTTGACAGGCAGGACGCGAGTGGAAAGGCTGGCGCGACGATTGGCCGTCGATTCGGGCCAAGACGAAAATGATGTCGTGCGTGCCGGGACGGGCGCCTTCCAGGTCGGAGCCTTACAATGCCAGAATTGTCCATTTGCATGCCGAGCAATCGCAGCCTCGCGCAGTCGCGCGCAGCGATCGACAGCGCCATCGCCTATTGCGAGGCGCGCAATGCCGTTCTGATCGTTTCGGACAATTCCGGCGATCCGGAAAAGCGCGCCTATCTTGCAGGCCGATCGCCGCTTTTGACGGTGATCGACGCCGGCGATGCGCCGCCTCTCGTCAACATGCGCCTTGCTCTGGATGCCGCGACGACGCCCTTCGTCATGCCGATGGGCGACGATGACCAGATCGCCGTCGCCGAAGGGCAGCCGGCCTTCGATCTTGCGAGCCTGCCTGGGGACTACATCGGTGTCCTGCCGGTCAGCGTGCCGTACTCGGCCCTTCACGGCCAGATGCAGACCAAGGGCTTCGCCTTGGACTCGGATGATCCCGCCGAGCGCATCGGCCAATACGTCGCCGGTGCGCAGGGCAATAACAGTCTCTACTACAGCATGTTTCGCCGCGATGTCTTCACATCGCTGATCCATGCCTTCGCCGAGCACCATCCGACCAAGGGCATGTATTGCGACTGGGCACTGATGCTGGCGTTGATCTGCTATGGCAAGATGGCGCACGATCCCGGCACGGTCTTCCGCTACAACATGGGCAAGTGGGATTCCGTCGAGAAGATCGACGGCATGGTTGTCGATCTCTATCGCAATGCCGGTCTGCCGGCCGAGGCGACGAAGTTCGACGGTCTCCTGATGTATCTCGACCTCTTCGTCCTTTCGATGCGATCAGGAAGTCCGGTGCAGCCCGAGCAGCGCCAGCGGCTCGGCCGGATCGTCACCAACCGGCTGCTCGGCCCCTTCATCCAGAAGGTTGCCAACGCGCCGGAGGATTATGACGGCACGGTCCGGCATCTTGCGACCATGGCGATCGAGGAGCAGGACAGCTTCATGCAGTTCCAGATCGCGCTGATGATGGTCGACCGGCTGCAGCCGGGCCTGAAGGATCGCTACGTGGCCTTCGTCAAGGCGATGATGGCGCCGGCCTGAGCCGGCGCCGAAGGCAAGCGTTCAGCCGCGGCGGCGCGTGCGCCGTCCGCCTTCCTGGGCACCGGATTCCGTCGCGGTCTTGTTGCGCAGCGGTCCGATCTTCTCGACGATCGTCTCGATGGTCGGGCGCGGTCCCGGCATGTAGCCGTCTATCGCCGCCCGCATGGCGGCAAGATGGCCGCAGGACGTGCCGCAGCAGCCGCCGATGATCTTCGCTCCGGCATCGCGGGCAAGCCTTGCATATTCCGCCATCAGCGGCGGTGTACCGGAATAGTGGATTTCCGTGCCGCGAAATTCGGGGATGCCGCAATTGCCCTTGACGATCACGGTCGCGGCCGGATCGGCGGCGGTCATGTCGAGCAGGCTCGCCAGAATGTCGGAGGCGCCGACGCCGCAATTGGCGCCGACCGCGAGCGGTCCGGAACCGATGTCTTTGGCGACGCCGTGAATGTCCTTCGGATCGAGCCCCATCATCGTCTTGCCGGCGGTGTCGAACGAGCCGGTATAGGTATAGGGCAGGCCGGTCTTGACGGCAGCTTCGGCCGCGGCGCGGATCTCGTCGGCCGATGACATGGTCTCGATCCAGGCGACGTCGACCCCGCCGGCTTTCAGGCCCTCCATCTGTTCGGCAAAGGAAGCGACCGCCTCGTCATAGGTCATGGCGCCGAGGGGCTGCAACAATTCTCCGGTCGGACCGACGGAACCGGCGACGATGACCTTGCGCGGCGCCTTGTCGGCAACGGCGCGGGCGATCTCGGCCGCCTTCTTGTTGAGCGCATGGACGCGGTCCTGTGCGTGGTGCAGCTTCAGGCGATGGCGCGTGCCGCCGAAGGAATTGGTGAGGATGATGTCGGCGCCGGCGTCGACGAAGTCCTGGTGCAGCTTGGTGATCTTCTCCGGCTGGGTCTCGTTCCACAGTTCCGGAGCCTCGCCGGCTTCCAGCCCCATGGCGAAGAGATTGGTGCCCGTCGCTCCATCGGCGAGCAGCACGCCCTTTTGCGCCAGAAGTTCGGAAAGTGGATTGGGGGCGGTCGCCATGTTTCTTGTCCTCGTGAATTCGGTTCACAGGATTTAGAGGCTTCTGCCGGGAGCCGCAACGGACAAACGCAAGGACCCGTTTGCGCCGGGCCTTTATGGCCGCGGGTGAGGGGGGTGACCGGCCGGCGTCACCATGGCGGCGACGATCGAGGCCAAGTCTATCGTGCCGATAGGGCGCCCGGTGGCATCGGTGACATTTGCCGCGCCCAGGCCGGCCGCCAGCATCTGCCGGGCGGCGTCCTCCAGAACGCAGTCGGCCGGCACCGCGATGCCGTGCCGGGCCGGCAAAGGCGGCTCCAGCGGCTTCATGATCGAGCCCGCCTGAACAACCCGGCCGCGGTTGACCTCGCTTACGAAGGCCGAAATGTAAGCGTCGGCCGGGGCAAGCACGATATCCTGGCCCGTTCCCTGCTGGACGATCGCTCCATCGCGCAGGATGGCGATCCGGTCGCCGAGCCGCAGCGCCTCGTCGAGGTCATGGGTGATGAACACGACGGTTTTCCTGAGGTCGCGCTGGAGCTCGAGCAGCATGGTCTGCATGTCGATCCGGATGAGGGGGTCGAGTGCGGAAAAGGCCTCGTCCATCAGGAGGATCCCGGCATCGGTGGCGAGGGCGCGGGCGAGTCCGACACGCTGCTGCATGCCGCCCGAAAGCTGGTGCGGATAACGGTCCTCGAAACCGGCAAGGCCGACGCGCTCGATCCACTTGCGGGCTCTTGTCCGGGCCGTGGAACGGTCAATGCCCTGGATGCCAAGCCCGTAGGCGGTGTTTTCCAGCACGGTGCGGTGCGGCAACAGCGCGAACTTCTGGAACACCATCGCCGTCCTTGTGCGCCGAAACGCGCGCAATTCGGCAGGCGACATGCGGCAGACGTCGACGCCGTCGACCAGGACCTCGCCGACCGTCGGCTCGATCAAGCGGTTGATGTGGCGGATTAGCGTGGACTTGCCGGAGCCGGACAGCCCCATCACGACCGTGATGCACCCGGCCGGCATGGCGATATTGATGTTCTTCAGGCCGAGGACATGGTCATGGCGGTCGTTGAGTTCGGCCTTGGTGATACCGGCCTTCACCGCCTCGACCAGTTCGGCACCGTGCGGGCCGAAGATCTTGTAGAGGTTGCGGATCTCGATGCTCTCAGCCATGGATCCTCTCGGTATGCTTCTGCAGCCGTCGTCCGTAAGCCTGGCTGGTGCGGTCGAAGATGATGGCGATGACGACGAGCGCGAAACCGTTGAGCAGTCCGATGGTGAAAAACTGGTTGGTGATCGCCTGGAGGACGTTCTTGCCGAGGCCACCGACACCGATCATCGAAGCGACCACGACCATGGCCAGCGCCATCATGATCGTCTGGTTGATGCCGGCCATGATGGTCGGCAAGGCCAGAGGAAGCTGGACCTGGAAGAGCTTCTGGAAACTGGAGGAGCCAAAGGCATCCGCCGCCTCCAGCACATCCCTGTCGACGAGACGGATGCCGAGATTGGTCAGCCGGATCATTGGCGGCACGGCGTAGATCACGACGGCGATCAGACCAGGCACCTTGCCGATGCCGAAGATCATCACGACGGGGATCAGGTAGACGAAGCTCGGCAGGGTCTGCATGACGTCGAGGACCGGGTTGACACTGGACTGCATACGGTCGGACCGGGCCATCAGGATGCCCATCGGCAGGCCGATGACGATCGAAATCAGGGTACAAACGGTCACCATGGCGAGCGTCACCATGGTGTCTTCCCACAATCCGACCAGACCGATGACTCCCATGGATAGGGCGGTGCCGAGCGTGATCTTCAAGCTGCGGCTGGCCAGATAGACCAGCGTGGTCAGCAATGCCAGAAAGACGATCCACGGCGCATCGACGAAAAGCGCCTGCAACCAGTTGAGGAACCATTGCAACGGCTCCAGCGCATTGTCCAACGGGTCGCCATAGCTGCGCACGAACGACTTGAATCCGCCATCGACGGATTTGCGCAGATCACGCATGAAGTCTTCGTCGAGCGTGGGAAACTCGCAGAGCAGTTGCGGCAGATAGTCACAAAGGGCGCGCGCCATTACCCCGTACCCCCTTGGGTTCCTTCGTCCGACAGACGCAGCGCCGAACAGCGGCTGCCGCGAACGTCGATGCAGCGGCCAGGCATGGCGGTCAGCGCGGAACTCAGAGCGCAGCCTTGACCTTCGCGGCCACGTCCGGAGCAACCCAGCTCATCCACAGGTCCGGATAGGTCGCAAGGAAGTGCCTCGCTGCATCTTCGTTCGGGGCCTGGTTTTCATCCATCCAGGCGAGCACCTGGCCGACGGTCTGATTGTCCCATTGACGCGCCTTGAAATAGTCGATGGCGATCGGGTTCTTCTCGGCGAATGACTGGGTGACGACGGTAAAGACGTCCGACACCGGATAGGAATTGACCTTGGGCGCGGCGCAATCGGCGACCGCCGTGCAACTGTCCCATTCGGCCTTGTCGTGCGCCACGCCGAAGGAGAGTTTGACCATTTCATACTTGCCGAGAATGGCGGTCGGCGCCCAGTAATAACCCAGCCAACCCGTCTTCTTCTCGAAAGCGCTGGCGATCGATCCGTCCAGCCCGGCGGCCGAACCCGTGTCGATCAGTTCGAAGCCCTTTTCCTTGGCGCCGAGCGCGCGGTAAAGATTGGCGGTAGAAATCTGGCAGCTCCAGCCGGCGGGGCAATTGATCACGGCGCCCTTGGAGGGATCCTCCGGTGCGGGGAAGAGTTGCGGATGTTCCAGCGCCTGCTGCACCGTCTTGATGTCGGGATTGGCGTCGGCGATGAATTTCGGGATCCACCAGCCCTCGACGCCGCCATCGCTCAGGATCGGCGCAAGTTGCAGCAGTCGCCCTTCGGCGACGGCCTTTTCCAGCACTTCGCGGGCTGTGTTGACCCACATTTCCGGCGCAACGTCAGGCTCGCCCTTCTCGTTCATCGAGGTGAATGTCGGCATCGTATCGCCGGTGACGAGCGTGACCTTGCAGCCGTAGCCCGCTTCAAGAATGATCTTGTCGACATGGGCCGCGACACCGGCCGAGGCCCAGTTCATTTCGGCAATCGTCACGTCGCCGCATTCGGCGGCCTGGACCGAGCCGGCAAAGGCAGAGAGGCCGACGGCAAGGATGGTGGACGCGAAGAGCTTCTTCATGAGCTTAAGACCTCCCAGTCTCGATCTTTGGCGACGCACAGGCGGCGGCGCGAGGGATTGGTGCTGATCCCTGGCACCTAGGGCGGAATCGGCGGCAAGCAAGGCGCGCAGCACTCATTGCTGTCTAGATTTGGCCCAAGGGCGTCCGGCGCCGATCGATCGACCGGGGTGGGGCACCAAACCGAGCCGCCGTGTCGGTGGGGACAAGCCTACGGCTTCCGGTGAATAAATCAACCTTGGGGCCGCGCTTCGGCAGTCTCCGTCGCGCCGGCCAGATACGGCGGGCTTGAGCAGGATCGCGCAGAAAAAGCGGAAAAATATCATCTCGTACGCGAAGGGATAACCATCCGGTAAGAACTGCCGCGCTACAAAGCCTCCAACGGCGCGTAATTGCCGTCAGCGCCTCCGGAGTTGGTATTGCGTCCCGGAGCGCTGAAGTTTCTTCTGCGAAGGGGCCTGTCGTGGCCCGCCGCTTTACCCCCTCCTTCAGAACCCGATCGAGTCGCGCGGCCAGAGCCTTGGGTGGTCAGCCGCTTGTGATTCCAGCCGAATTGGCGCAATGGGAAACATCGCGCGGCGGCGTGGGCGACCATGGTCCCTTTTTGTGCGGCGTGGACGCGGTGTGCAATGACGTGGCCGGGCGGGCGCCCTTCGCTTCCGTGATGTATCTGGCCTCGCGTGAGACGATGACCATTGGGGACGGGCGATGGCGAAGGCGGTGATGCTGCAGGGGACAGGGTCGGACGTCGGCAAGACGGTTCTCGTCGCGGGGCTTTGCCGGCTTGCCGCCAATCGCGGCCTGAAGGTCAGGCCGTTCAAGCCGCAGAACATGTCCAACAATGCCGCCGTCGCCGACGATGGCGGCGAGATCGGCCGGGCGCAATGGCTTCAGGCGCTGGCCTGCCGGGTGCCGTCCTCGGTGCACATGAACCCCGTCCTGCTGAAACCCCAATCCGAGACCGGAAGCCAGATCATCGTGCAGGGCAGGGTTTTCGGCCAGGCGAGGGGGCGCGACTACCAGAAACTCAAGCCTAAGCTTTTGTCGGCGGTGCTGGAGAGCTTCGAGACGGTCAAGAACGGCGCCGATCTGGTCGTCGTCGAAGGCGCGGGCTCGCCGGCGGAAATCAACCTGCGGGCCGGCGACATCGCCAATATGGGCTTTGCCACCCGCGCCGGCGTGCCGGTGGTGCTGGTCGGCGACATCGACAGGGGCGGGGTGATCGCCTCGCTGGTCGGCACGCATACGATCCTGCCCGACGAAGACCGACGGCAGATCGTCGGCTACATCATCAACAAGTTCCGCGGCGACGTCAGCCTGTTCGACGACGGCATCGCAGCGATTGGCCGTTTCACCGGCTGGCCGTGCTTCGGCGTCGTGCCGTGGCTGAAGGCCGCCGGTCGCCTGCCGGCCGAGGATTCGGTGGTGCTGGAGAGGCTGGCGAGCGGTCGTGCCGGCGCACTGAAGATCGCCGTGCCGGTCCTGTCGCGCATTGCCAATTTCGACGATTTCGATCCACTGGCCTCCGAGCCCGAGGTGGAGCTCGTCTATGTGCGGGCCGGCGAGCGCCTGCCGGTCGATGCGGGTCTGGTCATCCTGCCGGGGTCGAAATCGACGATCGGCGATCTCGAGGACCTGCGGGCCAATGGCTGGGACGCCGATCTCGCCGCCCATGTTAGGCGCGGCGGCCGGGTGATCGGCATTTGCGGCGGCTACCAGATGCTCGGGCGCACCGTCGCCGATCCGCTCGGGCTCGAAGGAGAGAGCCGAACGGTGCCCGGTCTCGGTCTGCTGGAGGTCGACACGGTGATGGCGCCGGAAAAGACGGTGCGCAACAGCCGCGCCCGCTCGGTCGAATTCGATGCGGAGTTGTCGGGTTACGAGATCCATCTCGGGGTGACGCAAGGCCCGGATTGCGCGCGGGCGGCGGTGATGATCGAAGGGCGGCCGGATGGCGCGCGCTCCGCGGATGGTCGGGTGATGGGCAGCTATCTGCACGGCCTGTTTGCCAGCGATGCCTACCGGGGCATACTTCTGGAGAGTTTTGGCATCAGCGGCGGGGGAGGCGACTATCGCCTGAGTGTCGAAACCGCTCTGGACGAACTGGCCGAGGAACTTGAGTCGCGGCTTTCGCCGGAATGGCTGCGGCAATGGCTGGGCTAAATCAAACCTGAGATCGCTCGGAGCGGGTTTTCGTTCGCTGCGTCGGTGCGACTTCGTGGGTTTTGAAAAGAAAAGCTCATCGCGAATTTGTGCGGAGCCCGCGCAACGCACGGCTACTTTTCCGCGGCGACATCCACCGGCGAGGCCATGAGTTGTTCCTGGCCCAGAGAATTGTCATTGTACTTGAAGGCCAGGATGCTGAGCACCGAGGCAATGATCACAAGGAATATGGCGCGCATTGTTTGCTCCTGACGCTCGCTCCTATAACGACATTGCGGCAAAACTGGTTCCGGTACGGCTAAATCCATCGGTAAAATCCGAACGGATCCCGTTTTATTTCATCGGCTTATTCCATGGGCATGGCGGAGGAGGTGGGATTCGAACCCACGGTACGGTTTCCCGCACGCCGGTTTTCAAGACCGGTTCCTTAAACCGCTCGGACACTCCTCCGGTGAACCGCCTTATGCGCAATGACAGCGCGCTTTGCAAGACGGATTTGCTCGACACGGAGAAGCGACCGAAGCCCCTGCATCACGACGGCAGTCCGGATCAAGTTCCGCAAGTACCGTTCATTCCGTCGCCAGTATGCCGCAATCATTGTTAGTCGTCTATTAACCATGATTGCTTTTGTTCCAGATCATTTGAGGCAATTGTTCGCAATTCTGCCATGTTGTGACCGATTTACTGCATCGTATCAGGACGGTTGGCCGGTTGCCTCAGGGCGGATCGGCGGCGGCAGGGGGCCGTGACCGGGAAATTCGGCAAGTGGGACAGATGAAATCTATTGGCGGCGCAACCTTGTTCGGCGGAGCGAAATGGCTCGCATTGACGGTCCTGTGCGCCAGTCTCGCCTCATGTTCGACGACCGGCGACAAGAGCGAGAACAAGAGCAAGCGCTCCAAAGAATATTTCGCCGAATCCGAGTATGGCGTGAAAGCCAGCCCGCGCGTGGTGAAAAGCGGCCCGGTGCCAAAGGGCGGCGGCCGCTACATGGTCGGCAAGCCCTATAGCGTCAAGGGCAAGGTCTATGTTCCCAAGGACAATCCGGCCTATGACAAGACCGGCATCGCCTCGTGGTACGGCTCGGCCTTCCACGGCCGCCAGACTGCCAATGGCGAGCTTTACGACCAGTATCATCTCTCCGCCGCGCATCCGACGCTGCCGCTGCCGAGCTATGCCCGCGTCACCAATCTGGAAAACGGCAGTTCCGTCGTCGTACGCGTCAACGATCGCGGGCCTTTTCATGCTGGGCGCATCATCGACCTTTCCAACAAGACCGCCGACATGCTCGACATGCAGCACAGCGGTACCGGCAAGGTTCGCGTGCAGTATATCGGGCCCGCGCGTATGGACGGCCACGATATGCCCTACCTGATGGCTTCCTATGTGAAGAAGGGCGACCGCTCGCCCGTGGTTGACCCGCAAGGCCAGATCGCCAGCGGCGTGATGGTCGCCTCGGCCGACAATTCGGTCATGCCGGTTAATCCGTCCTATGCAGCGCCGACGATGACGAGCCTGGCCGGACCGACACCGTCCGCGCCTTATCCGGCCGGCGGGGAGGCGTCCGCCGCTGGGGCCTTCGGCGCTCTCGTCAGGCTCCCGGATTTCGGACCCATGCCGACGGAACGCCCGCTTGACGATCACTATCTGAGGCTGCCCGGTTCGAGCGCCGCGTCGGCCTATGCCGGGCAGGCGGCCACCACGGCCTCCACGCTTGCCTTCGAGGCGATTATGGTGCGCAATGACAGCCTGACCGAGGCATCGATTCTGTCTTCGGTGGCGCGCGGCGCAACCAAACTGTCGGCGCGTCGCTAGACTGAACGGGCGGGCCGCAAGCCGAGGCTTGTGGCCTTGGCAGCGATGAACAGAAGTAGACCATGCGATACAGCCTTGCCCTTGCCGTCCTGTTCGTCGCCTTCGTCGTTTCCTCACCCCTATCGGCCCAGCAGGCGGCGCCTCGGCTGTTGGAGACCAAGGCCGCCCAGGCCCTGATGATCGAGGCCTCCACCGGTACGGTGCTGCTTGCCAAGGGTGAGGACAAGGCGCTCGCGCCGGCTTCGCTCGCCAAGCTGATGACGCTCGAAGTGGTGCTGGATGCCATCCGACGCCGCGAGATCGGCTTCGACACGGTCTACCGCGTGTCCGAACATGCCTGGCGCACCGGCGGCGCCCCGTCGCGCACGGCGACCATGTTTGCCGCGCTCAAATCCGAATTGCGCGTCGAGGATCTCCTGAAAGGGATCGTGGTGCAGATGGCGAATGACGCCTGCATCATCCTTGCCGAAGGCATGAATGGCAGCGAGGAGAAGTTCGCCATCCGCATGAACGAGCGGGCGAAGGCCATCGGTCTGCGGGACAGTCACTTCGCCAACCCGACGGGACTTCCCCATCCGGAAAACCGGACGACGCTCAGCGACATGATCAGGCTCGCCCGCCATCTGCAATCGACCTATCCGGAATTCTACCGGATGTTCACGCAGGCTGAGTTCGAATGGAACAAAATCCTGCAGCGCAACCGCAATCCGCTTCTTGGCCGCAGCGCCGGCGTCGATGGGCTCGCATCCGGCTTTGCCGAAGGTAGCGGCTATGCGCTGGTGGCTTCGGCCGAGCGCGGGGGGCGGCGGCTGTTTCTCGCGGTCAGCGGGCTGGCGAGCGACAAGGAACGCACCGAGGAAGCTGTTCGCCTGCTTGACTGGGGTTATTCCGCGTTCGAGATGCGCCACCTCTATGATGCCCGAGAGGCGATCGGCGCGGCCAGCGTTTATGGCGGAGACAGGCCGCAGGTCGACCTGCTCGCCCCTGGCCCGGTCGATGTCTATGCGGCAACGGACGATCCCGAGCGACTGCAGGCGCGTATCGTCTATCGCTGGCCGCTGCGCGCGCCTTTGCCCGCCGGTGCGAATGTCGGGGTGTTGAAGATATCGCAAGGAGAGAGGCTGCTGCGGGAAGTGCCGCTCCAGACCGCCGAGGCGGTCGGCGTTGGCACGCTCCGGCAAAAGGCCGGGGACGCCCTTTTTGAACTGCTGTTCTTCTGGCTCTAGGGTTTCGATTGCGGTTTCGCGGCCCTATGTAATGCGCTACACAGGGCAAAATGGCCACAACGGCCGCAAGAGCAGGACGATGAAATTGGCGACGGGTGCCGGATTGTTCGTGAGTTTCGAAGGGGGCGAGGGGGCCGGAAAGTCGACCCAGATCCGCCGCCTTGCCGACATGTTGCGACGCAAGGGCCTAGACGTCATCACCACTCGCGAGCCTGGCGGCTCCGCCGGAGCGGAAGCCTTGCGCCATGTCTTGCTGTCGGGTGCGGCGGAACCCTTCGGTGTCCGCATGGAGGCGCTCTTGTTTGCCGCCGCGCGCAACGACCATGTGGAAACGGTGATTCGCCCGGCGCTCGCCAAGGGTTTCGTGGTGCTGTGCGACCGTTTCATGGATTCCTCGCGCGTCTATCAGGGAGTGACCGGCAATCTCGAGCCGGAATTCATCGACGCGCTGGAGCGGATTGCGGTGAACGGCGTGGTGCCGCATCTCACACTCATTCTCGATCTTGCCGCCGCAACCGGTCTCGCCCGGGCGCGCGGCCGGCTGACCGCCGAGGCGAATGGCGGTGCGGCGCCCGACCGCTTCGAGCGGGAGGAAGTGGATACTCACGAAAAGCGTCGCCAGGCCTTCCTTGACATCGCCGCCGCCGATCCGAAGCGCTGTCGCGTCATCGATGCCGACCGCCCCGTCGGCGAGATCGCCGATGACATAGCCGGGGCGATCCAGCCTTTCTTGGCAGATCTCAAGCCAGTCATCCAGCCGGAATCGGTTGGCGCAGAATGAGCGAGGAGCGCTACGGGGTTCTCGACGGGGCGATCGCGCCGGCGGTCAATACGCGGCTCTTCGGCCACGAGGCGGCGGAAGAATTCCTGGCGCGTACCTACCGTTCGGGCAAGGGCCACCATGCCATCCTGATCGAGGGGCCGCAGGGGATCGGCAAGGCGACGCTGGCCTTTCGCTTCGCCAACCACGTCCTGTCGCATCCCGATCCGCAAAGCGCGCCGGAGCAGATTGCCGATCCGGATCCGGGCTCGGCGGTGAGCCGGCAGATCGCCTCCGGCGCCAGCCACAACCTGCTCTATCTGACCCGCCCGGTCGATGAGAAGACCGGCAAGTTCAAGACGGCGATCACCATCGATGAGGTGCGTCGGGCCGGGCATTTCTTCTCGCAGACTTCCGGCACGGGTGGTTGGCGAATCGTCATCATCGATCCGGCCGACGACCTCAACCGGAATGCGGCGAACGCCATCCTGAAGATCCTCGAGGAGCCGCCGAAGCGAGCGATGTTCCTGGTGCTCTCGCACGCGCCGGGCAAGCTCTTGCCGACCATCCGGTCACGCTGCCTGCCGCTGAGACTCTCGGCCCTGTCTGACGAGGCGATGCGCCAGGCGCTCGGCCAGCTCGGACTTTCGATCCCGCGGGGGCAGGCCGAAACGGTGCTTTCCCTGTCCAAGGGCAGCGTGGCGCAGGCGCTGAAGCTCGCCAATTATGGCGGCGCCGATCTCATCGAGGCGTTTGGCAAGCTGCTGGGCGAGCAGGGACCCGCGGCGCGCAAGACGATGTACAAGCTCGCGGATGCCTTGAGTGCCAAGGACAGCGACGTCGCCTTCGGTTTCTTCACCGAGCATCTTGGCGAATTCCTGATGGATGAGGCGCGCTCGGCGGCTCTTGCCGGCAATCTGGCGCGGGCGGAGCATTATTCGCGGCTGTCCGCATCGATCACCGAGCAACTCGGCATTGCGGCTGCCTATAATCTCGAACGCAAGCAGACCATCCTCGACGTGCTTGCATCCATAACGGCCTGAGAGTGGCTCGCGTCCGGCCCGCCTGCCATCCCCGTGCCGCAGGGCAGGGCTTCGATAAAACGGCTGTTTCTATGCGCGCAAGAATGCTCTAAGAACCGGCAATACTCCCACAGGCGCAATCGACGCGGATCATAAGACCGACCATGAACGACACCTACTTCATCACCACAGCCATCGCCTATCCGAACGGCAAGCCGCATATCGGCCATGCCTACGAGCTGATCGCCACCGACGCCATGGCGCGGTTCCAGCGGCTCGACGGAAAGGACGTCTTCTTCCTCACCGGAACGGACGAGCATGGCCAGAAGATGCAGCAGACAGCGCGGGCCGAAGGGATTGCGGTCGAGGAACTCGCCAAGCGCAATTCCGACGAGTTCCGCGCCATGGGCCAGATGCTGAATTCGTCCAACGACGACTTCATCCGCACCACGGAACAGCGCCACCACATCACGGTCCAGGAAGTCTGGCGCCGGATGGAGAAGAACGGCGACATCTACAAGGACAGCTATTCCGGCTGGTACTCGGTTCGCGACGAAGCCTATTACCAGGAAGAAGAGACCGAAATGCGCGCCGACGGCGTGCGCTACGGGCCGCAAGGCACGCCGGTCGAATGGGTCGAGGAGGAGAGCTATTTCTTCCGCCTCTCGGCCTATGAGGACAAGCTCTTGAAGCTCTACGAGGATCAGCCCGATTTCATCGGCCCGAACGAGCGCCGCAACGAGGTGATGTCCTTCGTGAAATCCGGTCTCAAGGACCTGTCGATTTCGCGCACCACCTTCGACTGGGGCATCAAGGTTCCGAACGATCCGAAGCACGTCATGTATGTCTGGGTCGATGCGCTGACCAACTACATCACCGCGACCGGCTATGTCGAAGATGAAAATGGTCCGCGCGCCAAGTACTGGCCGTGCGACGTGCACATCATCGGCAAGGACATCATCCGCTTCCACGCCGTCTACTGGCCGGCCTTCCTGATGTCGGCGGGCCTGCCGCTGCCCAAGCGCGTCTTCGCCCACGGCTTCCTGCTCAACAAGGGCGAGAAGATGTCGAAGTCGCTCGGCAACGTCGTCGACCCGGTCGACCTCGTCAACCACTTCGGCCTCGACCAGGTGCGCTACTTCTTCCTGCGCGAAGTCTCCTTCGGCCATGACGGCAGCTACAGCGCGGAGGCGATCGCCACCCGCATCAATGCCGACCTCGCCAACGGCATCGGCAATCTCGCTTCGCGGTCGCTGTCGATGATCGCCAAGAACTGCGACGGCAAGATCCCGGCACCCGGCCCGCTGACCGACGCCGACAAGGCCATGCTGGCGACCGCCGACGCCATGCTCGCCACCTGCCGCGCCGAAATGGCCGAGCAGGCGATCCACAAGGCGGTCGCCACCATCATCGGCACGGTCAACGAGGCCGACCGTTATTTCGCCGCGCAGGAACCCTGGGTGCTGCGCAAGACCGACGTGCCGCGCATGGAAACCGTGCTCTACGTCACGGCCGAAGTGGTGCGCCAGATCGCCATCCTGTTCCAGCCGATCATGCCGGCCTCGGCGGAAAAGCTGCTGGATCTGGTCGCCGCACCCGCCGACAAGCGCAAATTTGCCGCCCTTGGCGAAGCCGGCCGTCTGGTTCCCGGAACCGAGCTTCAGGCGCCGGCGCCGGTCTTCCCGCGCTATGTCGCGCCGGAAGCGGACGCGAAGGCTTGATACGTCCATGCTGATCGATACCCATTGCCATCTCGACTTTGCCGACTTCGACGCGGAACGCGACGAACTGGTCGCCCGCGCCAGGGAGGCAGGCGTCGCGCAGATGGTAACGATCTCCACCCGCGTGAAGAAGCTCGATACGCTGCTGGCCCTGACGGAACGCTTTCCGGGCGTCTTCTGCTCGGTCGGCACCCATCCGAACAATGCCGACGAGGAACTGGACGTCACGGCCGACGAATTCGTCCGCCTGGCGGAAAGCCATGACAAGATCGTCGCCATCGGCGAATGCGGGCTCGACTATTTCTACGACACGCAGAAGCCGGAGGACCAGAAGACCGGTTTCCTGCGCCAGATCGAGGCCTCGCGCCGCACGCAGCTGCCGCTGGTCATTCATAGCCGCAGCGCCGACGAGGACATGGCAGCGATCCTGACCGAGGAAATGGGGAAGGGGGCCTTCCCTTTCATCCTGCACTGCTTTTCGTCCGGTGAAGCGCTGGCCAGGACCGGCATCGAGCTCGGCGGCTATGTGTCCTTTTCCGGCATCCTGACCTTCCCCAAGTCCACCGAACTGCGCGATATCGCAAAAGGCCTGCCGCTCGACCGGCTGCTGGTCGAGACGGATGCGCCTTATCTCGCGCCGAAGCGCTGGCGGGGCAAACGCAACGAGCCGTCCTATGTGGTCAACACGGCCGAGGTCCTGGCCGAGACCATGGGTGTGAGCTTCGACGAGATGGCGCGGATCACCACCGACAACGCCTTTCGCCTCTTTACCAAGATGCCGAGGCTCTGAGCCATGATCTATCGCCGCCGTTTCACCATCCTCGGATGCGCGTCGTCGCCGGGCGTGCCGCGCATCAACGGCGACTGGGGCGCCTGCGATCCGAACAATCCGCGCAACCGGCGCACCCGCGCCTCCTTCATGGTGCAGCAGATCGCGCCCGACGGCGGCATGACGACGGTGATCGTCGACACCGGGCCGGACTTTCGCGAACAGATGATCGCCGCCAAGGTCCAGCATATCGACGCGGCGATCTATACCCATGCCCATGCCGACCATCTGCACGGCATCGACGACCTGCGCGGCTATTTCGTCATGCAGAAGCATCGCATTCCGATCTATGCCGAGGCCGACACCATGGCGCGCATCCGCCAGGGCTTTGGCTATTGCCTGGAAACGCCGGCCGGCAGCAACTATCCGCCGATCGTCCTGCCGATCGTCATCGAGGATCTTTCGCAGCCGCTGGAGATCACGGGGAAGGGCGGCACGATCCGTTTCCAGCCGCTGGTCCAGCAGCATGGCGACATTCCCTCGCTGGGTCTGAGGATCGGCGATGTCGCCTATTGCTGCGACGTCAGCGATTTTCCCGACGAGACGGTCGCCAGGATGGACGGCCTCGACGTGCTGATCATCGATGCGCTGCAGTACCGGCATCATCCGAGCCATCTGTCGCTCGAACAAGCGCTGGGCTGGATCGAACGGCTGAAGCCGCGTCATGCCTATCTGACCCACATGCATATTCCGCTCGACTATGAGACGGTGATGGCGGAAACCCCGCCGCATGTCGAGCCGGCCTATGACCAGCTGGCTTTCGAAACCACGGTCGATCTCTGACGTCTTTATTCAAGCCTTCAGGAACCAGCCGTATGTCATTGGCAACATGACGCAAACGTGGGAAGGAGAAAATCATGAACTGCATCTTTATCCAGGTTCGCTGCCGTCCGGGAAAGACCTATGAAGTGGCGGATCGCATCTACGAAAAAGAGGTCGTCTCCGAACTCTATTCCACGAGCGGCGAATATGACCTTCTGGCGAAGATCTACGTTCCCAAGGGAGAGGACGTCGGCAAATACGTCAATGCGATTTTCGTCGATATTCCCGATGTCGATCGCACGCTGACGACGCTGACGTTCCACGCATTTTGACTTTCGGGCGATACGGGATCGGAGCGCTCCGTGCATCCGTCATCGCATTTTCGTACCGGTCTTACCTGTTAAAACCGTAGCGCGTCGGCATTGCCAGATCCCAAGCGGGCCAGCGTTATCAGAGGGCCCGGTTTGTGGCGCGAAATCCGGGCATCGCCGAGTTCAACGCGCATTGATCGGTTCCATAATCTATCTTATGCGATCTTTGGGTGGGGCTTTGGCCAACCCCGGTACTACGCCTTGCGCCCGCGATCGGCAGTTCCCCACCATCAGACAAACGGCCGGTCCGCGAGCATTTCTTCCGCCTCGTCGCGGCCCATGGCCATCACCCTTCGGCCGATCTCGAAGCTGAAGCCGTTTCGGGCGAAGGCGGAAAACTCTTTCGCGTGTCGCTTGTCGTCGAGCTCGACGTCCGGCCGGCGGTACGGACCGAAGGCCCGCTTGCGGGCAAAGACCAGCGCCGAGAGAAAATCGTCGGTCTCTTCCAGCGCCTGCTGCACGATCTCCCGATCGACGCCCTTCTCGATCAGCTTGCGGCCGATGGCACGTTTCGACTTGCCGCTGCGTGCCGAAGAGCGCGCCCGGATCTCGGCATAGGCCGTATCGTCGAGCGCCAGCATGCTGCGGCCGAACTCGACCGCCGCGGCCGACAGAGCCTTCACCTGCGTATCCGAAATATCCTCGAACTTCTGCTTCGCCTTGCGGGCGATGGCGTCGGACAGTTCCCGCTCGGTCATCATCCGGCGCGACAGACGGTAGAGCGCCGAATTGCGCGACCAGGCGAGCATGCGGGGCGTCGGCGCCAGCGCTTCGGTCTCGCCCTCTTCCCCCGTCAATCCGCCCTCCCTTTATATCGAACATCAGCGATGCTGATTGCAGGCGACGTTGACGCCGCCCTGAGATACGCGCCGATCCGTCCATTGTTCGGCATTAGGCAACGGTTTGTAGCGAGCCTGAGACGTTTCGCCAAGCGCAGGCGTGGCCTATGTCTAGTCTCCAAGCAAACCTCGAGAAGGACAGACGATGCTCGTCAACGGACAATGGACGGCGGACTGGCAGCCGGTGCAGGCGACCGACGCCAAGGGCGGCTTCGTGCGCCAGACCTCGGGTTTTCGCAACTGGGTGACCGTCGACGGCGAAGCCGGGCCGACCGGCACCGGCGGCTTCAAGGCCGAGCCTGGCCGCTATCATCTCTATGTGGCCCTGATCTGCCCCTGGGCGTCGCGCACCCTGATCGGCCGCAAGCTGAAGGGCCTGGAGGACGTGATCTCGGTCTCGGTGGTCGAGCCCGTGCTCACTGATTTCGGCTGGCGCTTCGGCGATTTCCCTGGCGCCGACCGCGACGCGCTCAACGGCGCGACCTACCTGCACGAGATCTACACCAAGGCCGATCCAACCTATACCGGCCGCGCCACCGTGCCGGTGCTGTGGGACAAGCAGACCGGCACCATGGTCAACAACGAGTCGGCCGAGATCCTGCGCATGATGAATTCGGGTTTCGGCAGTTTGGCGAAGAACGACATCGACCTCTATCCGGAAGCGCTGCGCGAGGAGATCGAGGCGCTGAACGCCGAGATCTATCCGAAGTTCAACAACGGCGTCTATCGCGCCGGTTTCGCCACGACGCAAGGCGCCTATGAGGAAGCCTTCGCCGATGTCTTCCACATGCTCGACACGCTGGAAGCCCGCATGTCCGACGGCCGCGCCTATCTGAGCGGCGACCAGTTGACCGAGGCCGACATCCGGCTGTTCGTCACGCTCGTGCGCTTCGATGCGGCCTATCATGGCCTCTTCAAGTGCAACCTGCGCCGGCTGGCCGATTATGCGGCGCTCTCCGCCTACATGCTGCGCATCCTCTCCCTGCCCGGCGTGCGCGAAACGGTCAGCATTCCGCATATCAAGCACGGCTATTACTCGATCAAGGCGCTCAATCCGAACCTGATCGTGCCGGTCGGTCCGGACCTGCCCGACCTCGATCCCGTCACCGTGTCGGAGAACTGACCATGCCGGACGCAAGCCATCTCGTCATCTTCCTCCATGGCGTCGGCAGCCGGGGCGCAGACCTCCTGCCGCTTGCCGGTCCCTTGCGCGATGCCCTGCCCGGCACGGTCTTTGTCGCACCCGACGCCCCCTTCCCCTTTCCCTACGGCATGGGCCATCAGTGGTTCAGCATTGCCGGCGTGACCGAGGACAACCGGGCCGGCCGCATCGAAGCCGCGCGCGCCGACTTTGATCGCGTCATTGGTGAGACTATCGAGACATTCGGATTTGCTGAAAGGCTCGACCGCGTCGCCTTCGTCGGCTTCTCGCAGGGCACGATCATGGCGCTCGACGCGCTGGTCTCCGGACGATGGCCAGTCGGCGCGATCGTCGGTTTCTCCGGCCGCCTCGGCTCGCCATATCCGCTCTCGCCGGACAAGGCGACGCCGGTTCTACTCGTCCATGGTGCGGCGGATTCTGTGATCCCGGCTGCCGAGACAGTCAAGGCAGCCACCACCTTGCAGAAACTGGACGTTGACGTCGAAAGCCGGATCCTTCCCGGTCTCGATCACACGATCTCGGCGGAAGGCGTTGAACTGGCGGGGAAATTTCTCGCTCGCCATATAGTATGATCGGGCGGCGTCACACCGGATCGATGTCGCCCCTCGCCCACATCTCCATCGTCTCGGCCTTGAAGTCCTCGAAGCGGCCTTCCTCGATCGACTTGCGGATGCCCTGCATCAGTTCCTGATAGTAGGACAGGTTGTTCCACGACAGCAGCATGCCGCCCAGCGCCTCGTTCGAGCGCACCAGATGATGCAGGTAGGCGCGGGAATAGTCGCGGGCAGCCGGGCAGTTCGACTGGTCGTCGAGCGGCCGCATGTCCTCGGCGTGGCGGGCATTGCGGATATTGACCTTGCCGCGGCGGGTGAACGCTAGGCCATGGCGGCCGGAGCGGGTCGGCATGACGCAGTCGAACATGTCGATGCCTTCGGCCACCGATTTGAGGATGTCGTCGGGCGTACCGACGCCCATCAGGTAACGCGGCTTTTCAACCGGCAGGACCGGCAGGGTGATGCCGAGCATCTTCAGCATGACGTCCTGCGGCTCTCCGACGGCGAGGCCACCCACCGCATAGCCCTTGAGGTCGAGCTGTTTGAGGCCTTCGGCCGAGCGGACGCGCAGGTCCGGGATGTCGCCGCCCTGGACGATGCCGAACATCGCCTTGCCCGGCTGCTCGCCGAAGGCGACGCGGCAGCGTTCTGCCCAGCGCAGCGACATTTCCATCGCCCGCTCGATCTCCTTGGGCTCCGCCGGCAGCGCCACGCATTCGTCGAGTTGCATCTGGATGTCGCTGTCGAGCATGCCCTGGATCTCGATCGAGCGTTCCGGCGACATGTAGTGGGTCGAGCCGTCGACATGGCTCTTGAAAGTCACGCCCTTCTCGTCGAGCTTCCTGAGGCCCGACAGCGACATGACCTGGAAGCCGCCCGAATCGGTGAGGATCGGTCCCGGCCAGCGGATCAGTTCGTGCAGGCCGCCGAGGCGGGCGACGCGCTCCGGGCCGGGGCGCAGCATCAGGTGGTAGGTATTGCCGAGAATGATGTCGGCCCCCCCTTCCCTGACCTGATCGAGATACATGGCCTTTACCGTGCCGACCGTGCCGACCGGCATGAAGGCCGGCGTGCGGATCACGCCGCGCGGCATGGAAATCTCGCCGAGCCGGGCCTTGCCCGACGTGGCCTTGAGGGTGAACTGGAAGGTGTCGTGCATCGGTTCAGGTGTCTTTCCGGAAGAGCAGGCTGGCATCGCCATAGGAATAGAAGCGGTAGCCGTCGGCGATCGCATGGGCATAGGCCGCCCGCATGGTGTCGAGCCCGGCAAAGGCCGAGACCAGCATGAACAGCGTGGACTTCGGCAGATGGAAATTGGTCATCAGCACGTCGACGGCGCGGAAGCGGTAGCCCGGCGTGATGAAGATGTCGGTCGCGCCCGACCAGGGCTGGATCTCGCCCCCCTCGGAGGTGGCGCTTTCGAGCAGGCGCAGCGACGTGGTGCCGACCGAGACGATCCGCCCGCCCCGCGCCCTGACGGCATTGAGCGCCGAGGCGGTGGCGCGCGAGACCTGGCCGATCTCGTGGTGCATCTTGTGGTCGGCGGTGTCTTCGGCCTTCACCGGCAGAAACGTGCCGGCGCCGACATGCAGCGTGACGAAATGGCGCTCGATCCCGGCGGCATCGAGCCGGGCAAAGAGGTCGGGCGTGAAATGCAGGCCGGCGGTCGGGGCGGCAACAGCCCCCTCCTCCTTCGCGTACATGGTCTGGTAGTCGGTCCGGTCTTTCTCGTCTTCGTCGCGCTTGGAGGCGATATAGGGCGGAAGCGGAATATGGCCGACGGTGGCGATCGCCTCGTCGAGAGCGGCGCCGGAGAAATCGAAGCGAAGCGTCACCTCGCCCGCTTCGCCCTTTTCCTCGACGACGGCGCCAAGCGTGCCGAGCAGGCAGGCATTGCCGGAATGGCCGAATTCGATCCGATCGCCGAGCTTGATGCGCTTGCCCGGCCGGGCAAAGGCCTTCCAGCGGCTGGCATCGACCCGCATGTGCAGCGTGGCGGAGACGGGTGTGCGCTCGGCCCCGTCGCGCAGCCGCACCCCTTCGAGCTGGGCCGGGATGACCTTGGTGTCGTTGAACACCAGCGCGTCGCCGGGCGACAGGAAGGACGGCAGGTCGCAGACCCGGGCATCTTCCAGCATGGGTTGGCCGTCCGGCCTAACCACAAGCAGCCGGGCCTGGTCGCGCGGGCTGATCGGCCTCAGCGCAATATTCTCGTCGGGAAGATCGAAATCGAACTGGTCTACGCGCATCGCGACCTCAACTCCTTAAAAACGCGAAAACCCGCCCGGGCGCGATACGCCGGGGCGGGTCTCCAAATCAAGCCCGATCAGGCGTCGGCGGCGACCTTCATCGAGACGATCGAGTCGGGATCGCGCACAGGTTCGCCCTTCTTGACCTGGTCGATGACGTCCATGCCCTCGATGACCTGGCCCCAGACCGAATATTGCTTGTTGAGCCAGGGCGCATCGGTGAAGCAGATGAAGAACTGCGAATTGGCCGAGTTCGGGCTCTGCGAACGGGCCATGGAGCAGGTTCCGCGCACATGCGGCGTGGCCGAAAATTCGGCCTGGAGATCGGGCTTCTGCGAGCCGCCCATGCCGGCGCGGGCCGGGTTGAAGCTGTCGGAACCCTGCTTGCCGAACTGCACGTCGCCGGTCTGGGCCATGAAGTCCTCGATGACGCGGTGGAAGACCACGCCGTCATAGGCGCCTTCGCGCGACAGTTCCTTGACGCGTGCGACATGACCGGGGGCCAGATCCGGGAAGAGCGCGATCACGACCTTGCCCTTGGTGGTTTCCATGATGATGGTGTTTTCCGGATCCTTGATCTCGGCCATGATATTTCTCCTCTTTGGGGCTTGTGCCCGATTGGTATTACTTGCCGACGGTGACCTTGATCATCCGGTCGGGATCGGACACTTCGCCATTGCCACCTTCGCCGCGCTTGATCTTGTCGACCAGTTCCATGCCGGACATGACCTTGCCGACGACGGTGTATTCGCCGTTGAGCGGCGGATAGTCGGCGAACATGATGAAGAACTGCGAATTGGCGGAGTTCGGATCCTGGGAACGAGCCATGCCGACCACGCCGCGCTCGAACGGAACCTTGGAGAACTCGGCCGGAAGGTCGGGCAGGTTGGAGCCGCCGGTGCCGGCGCGACCGGCATTGAAGCCGTCTTCCATGTCGCCGAACTCGACATCGCCGGTCTGGGCCATGAAGCCCTCGATGACGCGGTGGAAGGCGACGTTGTCATACTCGCCCTTAGAGGCCAGTTCCTTGATCTGCGCGACGTGCTTCGGCGCGACGTCGGGCATCAGCTCGACGACGACCGGGCCATCCTTCAGCTGTATGGTCAGGGTATTGTCGTCCGAGGCTGCGTGCGCCGGGCCGATGGCGGCGACGGCGAGAAAAAGGGCAGCGGCAATTTGAAAGAGTCTCATGATCACTCCAATAACTTCAACGATGATCAGCGCGAGAGTTTGGACTTCAGCGCCTGGAAGACGACGGGTGGCACGAAGGCACTCACATCGCCGCCCATGGAGGCGATCTGACGCACCAATGTGGCCGTAATGGGCCGCGAGGCGGTGCCGGCCGGCAGGAAGACCGTCTGCAGGTCCGGCGCCATCTGGTGGTTCATGCCGGCCATCTGCATTTCATAGTCGAGATCGGTGCCGTCACGCAGGCCGCGGATGAGGAGCCTTGCGCCGTTCTGGCGCGCCGCATCGACGGCGAGGCGATCAAAGGAAACGACGGAGACGTCTTCGGCGCGCTCAGGCAGGCTTTCGGTGATGACGGCGGCGATCAAAGCCGCCCGCTCATCATAGCTGAACAGCGGTGTCTTGCCCGGGTGAACGCCGATCGCGACGATCACCTTCTCGACCACATTCAACGATTGCACGAGCACATCGAGATGGCCGTTGGTCATCGGATCGAAGGAACCGGGATAGAATGCGATCGTCATGGCAGCCCGATGGTTGTTTCGACGCCTTTTGTCACGGAAGCGCGCCAGCCGCAAGTGATTTGGCCCCGGTCGCCCCTGCCCTGCGGATGAACGAATGCTGAATGCGGCGTTCAAGACGGCTTCAGGGGCGAGGGTGGATAAGGCTGTCAAACCGGGCAGGCAAACATGCCGCCCACGACATGCAGGAGGACCACGATGCTCGCACTACTCGCACTTTTCGCCGCACTTGCCGCGCTTTTCACCGAGTTTGGCCTGCTGCTGCTGCGCGCCTACCTGGAGACCGGCGGCAACGCTTTCGGCCTCGTCGTTCGCGAAGATGAACGCCAGATGAACGGCACGTTAAGGCGCGTTTCAGCTCGATCTCTTTAGAAACGATTAAATGGCATGGAACGTTTGTCCGTGCCGCGCATTTTTCACGGCAATCCAGGCCGTATTCCGAAAGGACGACTTCGATGCACGACAAGGTAACGCTGATCAATCTGGTATGGGTGGGGATGATGACGGCAATGCTCGCCACGTCCGCTACCTTCTACATGAACGAAAAGGCCGAAGCCGGCAAATACGGCCCGCAACTGGCCCGCTACTACCCGATCGGCCGCTGAGCCGCTTTCGACGAACGCCGCTTGAAGCGTAGACGCCGCAGTTGCAAGGAAAGGAAGAGCATGTTCACGACCCTGACCGTTCTGGCCGCTTTGATCTGCGGCATGTTCCTCGCTTCCGTGGCCTCGGCGATCCGCGCGATGCGGCGCGAAGGCGATGAATTCCGAGTCCTGATGGAGCGCCATCGCGCCTTCTGACCGGTCTTTAAGGCTCCATTTGACCGAACAGTTTCGAGCCTTGCGACTCCTCAATACTTCAAGCAGCTTATAATGAAGAGGCCCGCCGTTTCCGGCGGGCCTTCTGTCATTCCTGTACGTCGTCGGCTGCGGGCGGCTCGGCGACATCCGGCGCGCTCGCGTCTCCGGCCAGCGCCTCGAGATCGCCCTCCTCATCGCCTTCCGGCTCGTTGATGCGCTCGACAGACACGACCTTCTCGTCCTTGGCGGTCGAGAAGATGGTGACGCCCTTCGTTGCACGGCTGGCGAAACGGATGCCGTCGACCGGGACGCGGATCAGCTGGCCGCCGTCGGACACGAGCATGATCTGGTCCTTGTCCTCGACCGGGAAGGCGGCGACCAGTTCGCCGATTTCCGCAGTCTTCGAGGTGTCGGTGGCGCGGATACCCTTGCCGCCGCGGCCCGAGATGCGGAAGTCGTAGGATGATGACCGCTTGCCATAGCCGCGCTCGGAGACGGTGAGCACGAACTGCTCGCGCGCCTTGAGCTCCTGGTAGCGCTCCTCGGTCAGATCGCCGACCTCGCCGACTTCCTCGCCGACCAGCGCAATGTCCTCTTCCTCGACGCCCATGGCGCGTCGCTCGCTGGCGGAGCGCTTGAGATAGGCGGCACGTTCCGAGGCGTCGGCATCGACATGGCCGAGAATGGTCATGGAGATGATGCGGTCGCCGTCGGCAAGCGAGATGCCGCGCACGCCGATCGAGTTGCGGCCGGCAAAGACGCGCACGTCGTCGACGGGGAAGCGGATCGCCTGGCCGAGCGCTGTTGTCATCAGCACGTCGTCACGATCGGTGCAGGTCTCGACCGAGAGGATTTCGTCACCCTCGTCCTCGAGCTTCATGGCGATCTTGCCGTTGCGGTTGACCTGGACGAAGTCGGAGAGCTTGTTGCGGCGCACGGTGCCGCGGGTCGTCGCGAACATGACGTCGAGATTGTCCCAGCTCTTTTCGTCCTCCGGCAATGGCATGATCGTCGTGATGCGTTCGCCGGGCTCCAGCGGCAGCATGTTGATCAGCGCCTTGCCGCGCGAGGTCGGCGTGCCGATCGGCAGGCGCCAGACCTTTTCCTTGTAGACGATGCCGCGCGAGGAGAAGAACAGCACCGGCGTGTGCGTATTGGCGACGAACAGGCGGGTCGCGAAATCCTCGTCCTTCATCGCCATGCCGGAGCGGCCCTTGCCGCCGCGACGCTGGGCGCGGTAGGTGGCGAGCGGCACGCGCTTGATATAGCCAGCATGCGAAACGGTGACGACCATGTCCTCGCGGGCGATCAGATCCTCGTCGTCCATGTCCGGACCGCCTTCGATGATCACCGTGCGGCGCGGCGTGCCGAACTCGTCGCGCACCGCGGCCAGTTCGTCCTTGACGATCGTCTGGATGCGCAGGCGCGACGACAGGATGTCGAGATAGTCGCTGATCTCGGCGCCGATCTTGTTCAGTTCCTCGTCGATTTCGTCGCGGCCAAGGGCGGTCAAGCGGGCAAGGCGCAGCTCAAGGATGGCTCGCGCCTGCTCTTCCGAGAGATTGTAGGTGCGGTCCTCGTTGATGCGGTGGCGCGGGTCGTCGATCAGCTGGATCAGCGCCTCGACGTCATGCGCCGGCCAGCGGCGCTCCATCAACTGTTCGCGCGCCGTGGCCGGATCTGGCGCGCGGCGGATGAGGTTGATGACCTCGTCGATATTGGCGACGGCGATCGCGAGGCCAACCAGGACGTGGGCGCGCTCGCGCGACTTGCGCAGCAGGTACTTGGTGCGGCGGCTTACCACTTCCTCGCGGAAGGTGATGAAGGCGCGCAGCATGTCGAGCAGGCTGAGCTGCTCCGGCTTGCCACCGTTGAGCGCCACCATGTTGCAGCCGAAGGAGGTCTGCAGCGGGGTGTAGCGATAGAGCTGGTTGAGAATCACGTCGGCATTGGCGTCGCGCTTCAATTCGATCACCACGCGATAGCCGTCACGGTCGGACTCGTCGCGCAGATCGGAAATGCCCTCGATGCGCTTCTCGCGCACCAGTTCGGCCATCTTCTCGATCATCGTCGCCTTGTTCACCTGATAGGGGATCTCGGAGATGATGATCTGCTCGCGATCGCCGCGCATCGGCTCGATGCGGGCGACGCCACGCATGATGACGGAGCCGCGGCCGGTCTCGTAGGCCGAGCGGATGCCGGAGCGGCCGAGGATCATCGCGCCGGTCGGGAAGTCCGGACCCGGGATGATCTGCATCAGGACGGAAAGCTCGATTGCCGGATCGTCGATCAGCGCGATGCAGCCGTCGATCACTTCGGTCAGGTTGTGCGGCGGGATATTGGTCGCCATGCCGACCGCGATGCCGCCGGCGCCGTTGACCAAAAGGTTGGGGAAGCGGGCCGGAACGACGGACGGTTCCTGCATGGTGCCGTCATAGTTCTCACGGAAGTCGACGGTTTCCTTGTCGAGGTCGTCGAGTAGCGAATGTGCCACCTTCTCCAAGCGGCATTCCGTGTAACGCTGGGCGGCCGGCGGGTCGCCATCGACCGAACCGAAATTGCCCTGGCCGTCGATCAGCGGCAGACGCAGCGACCAATCCTGCGCCATGCGGGCGAGCGCGTCGTAGATCGCGGAATCACCGTGCGGATGGTATTTACCCATCACGTCACCGGTGACGCGCGCCGACTTCACGTATTTCTTGTTCCAGTCGATCCCCATCTCGCTCATCGAGAAGAGAATGCGCCGGTGTACGGGCTTCAGACCGTCGCGGACGTCGGGAAGCGCGCGGCTCACGATGACGCTCATCGCGTAATCGAGATACGACCGCTGCATTTCCTCCGTGATGGAAATCGGCTCGATGCCTTGCGGGTACTTGCCGCCGCCGGGAGTGTTTTGCTCAGTCAAATCAGGTCACGATCTCTGTTCGGAATCACTGCGAAGTTTATAGCCGAAAGGGCTGGAAAGCGCCAATTTCGGCCGGACTCGTCCGCTGGTTATAAACAGCCTTTTGGGGCGGGGGAAAGGCTGGCCGATCAAGAACTTGCCAACGGCCTGCCGCTGGCATTTAAATGCTTGCGAAAAGCGGGAGAAAACCATGGCCGGCACCGATGCGATGATCAACGCCTTCACCACGCTGCTGGTCACCGTCGACCCGCCGGGGCTGGCCCCCCTGTTCCTCGGACTGACGCAGGGCATGAACCGTGGCGAGCGCCGCCAGGTCGCCGTGCGCGGCTCCCTGATCGCCTTTGCCATCCTCGCCGTCTTTGCCCTGTTCGGCGCCGGCATTCTCGGGGCGCTCGGCATTTCCATGGGCGCCTTTCGCATTGCCGGCGGGCTGATGCTGTTCGTCATCTCGTTCGAGATGATTTTTGAAAAGCGCAACGAGCGCAAGGAAAAGACCACGGACGCGGCGATCACCAAGGACCACATTCACAATCTGGCCGTCTTCCCGCTCGCCATTCCGCTGATCGCCGGGCCGGGCGCGATCTCCGCCACCGTGCTGATCGCCGGCACCATGGACGGCGTCGCCGGCAAGGTGCAACTGATCTCCGTCATCGCCGTCTGCCTGGCACTGGTCTTTGCCGCGCTGATCCTCGCCGAGCGGCTGAACCGCTTCCTCGGCGTCACCGGTCGGGCGCTGCTCACCCGCCTGCTTGGCGTGCTGCTCGCCGCCCTTTCGGTGCAGTTCGTGGTCGACGGCGTGAAATCGGCCTTCGGCGCCTGAGGCCGTCCAGCCCCGAGCGCGGACCTGCGCCCCGGCGGTTCCCGGGCACAGGCGACCGCCAGGCTGCAACCCTTATCGCTGCGCCTTCAGGATGCGCTTCCAGATCGTGCCGCCGAGGAAGCGGTTGAAGACGATGAAATAGGCGATGATCAGAGCGAACAGGACCAGCGCCGGCAACCCGTTCAATTGAAACCCCTCCTCCGTCCGCCCACCCGTCACCGATGCGACGGCGAACCCGAGCACGAAGAAGGCGGTAAAGAAATCCAGCAAAAAGGCCAGGATGATGCGCCAGGTGGCCGGCCCGGCTTGCGGTTTCGTCTCTTCCATCGCGATACCCCCTAGTGTCCCTCAAAAACATGCAGATCGGGCCCGGCTTCCCGCCGAAAGCCCACAAGAAAAAAGCGGCGCCGAAGCGCCGCCAGAAATCAGAACGGGATGTCGTCGTCGAGGTCGCGGGAGAAGCCGCCCGACGGGGGAGCGCTGGCGCCGCCCCGCTGCTGGCCGCCGCCGCCGCGCTGGGGTGCCGGTGTGCCGTAATCGTCGCCACCGCCGCTATAGCCGCCGCCGAAGTCGCTGCCGCCGCGCGAGGCGCCGGCACCATCGCCACGACCGCCGAGCATGGTCAGGTTGCCGTTGAAGCCCTGCAGCACGACTTCCGTCGAGTAGCGGTCCTGGCCGCTCTGGTCCTGCCATTTGCGGGTCTGCAACTGGCCCTCGACATAGACGGTCGAGCCCTTCTTCAGATACTGCTCGGCAACCTTGCAGAGACCTTCATTGAAGATCACCACGGTGTGCCACTCGGTCTTTTCCTTGCGCTCGCCGGTGTTCTTGTCGCGCCAGCTTTCCGACGTCGCGATGCGCAGGTTGGCGATCGGACGGCCGTCCTGGGTCCTGCGGATTTCCGGGTCCGCGCCAAGATTGCCTATCAAAATTACCTTGTTGACGCTGCCAGCCATAATACTCACCTTGCTGCCGCCATCATGCGGCTCCGAAACAGAGAAATCCGCCCACCTTAAACCAAACCGTCTTGCGGTTGGGCGGCGATCGGGGTTAATCCACAACGAAAATGTTCTTTATTTGTTCCAGTAATGCACTAGGATACTGTCAATAGAATCATTTTACCGCCCCTTAATCCATCCGCGCCGCTCGACAGGGGCGCGGGCGTCACTAAATAAGGAGAGCTCTCCTCCCGAGTGCCCTCCCTGCAGAGCTTTGTCCAGTCGAGACCAGTCCACATGAGCGATTTGAAGCATATCTCCATCCGCGGTGCGCGCGAGCACAATCTCAAGGGCATCGACCTCGATCTGCCGCGCAATTCGCTGATCGTCATGACCGGCCTGTCCGGCTCGGGCAAATCCTCGCTCGCCTTCGACACCATCTATGCGGAAGGCCAGCGCCGCTATGTCGAGAGCCTGTCGGCCTATGCCCGGCAGTTCCTCGAAATGATGCAGAAGCCGGATGTGGACCAGATCGACGGTCTGTCCCCGGCGATCTCGATCGAGCAGAAGACCACCTCGCGCAATCCGCGCTCGACGGTCGGCACGGTCACCGAGATCTACGACTACATGCGCCTGCTGTTTGCCCGCGTCGGTGTGCCCTATTCGCCGGCGACCGGCCTTCCCATCGAGAGCCAGACGGTTTCCCAGATGGTCGACCGCATCCTCGCCTTCGAGGAAGGCACCCGCCTCTACATCCTGGCGCCGATCGCGCGCGGCCGGAAGGGCGAGTACAAGAAGGAACTGGCGGACCTGATGAAGAAGGGTTTCCAGCGCGTCAAGATCGACGGCCAGTTCTACGAGATCGCCGAGGCGCCGGTGCTGGACAAGAAGTTCAAGCACGACATCGACGTGGTCGTCGACCGCATCGTGGTCAGGCCCGACATTGCAAGCCGGCTGGCCGACAGTCTCGAGACCTGCCTTCACGTTCTCTCCGACGGGCTGGCGATCGCCGAATTTGCCGACAAGCCGCTGCCGCCCGAAGAGACGGCCGCCGGCGGCAGTGCCAACAAGTCGCTCAACGACACGCATGAGCACGTGCTGTTTTCGGAAAAGTTCGCCTGCCCGGTTTCCGGCTTCACCATTCCGGAGATCGAGCCGCGGCTGTTCTCCTTCAACAATCCCTTCGGCGCCTGCCCGACCTGCGACGGCCTGGGCTTCCAGCAGAAGATCGACACCGCGCTGATCGTGCCGGAAAGCCAGCGCCGGCTGAACGACGGCGCGATCGCCCCCTGGGCGAAATCCTCCTCGCCCTATTACGACCAGACGCTCGAAGCGCTCGGCAAGGCCTTCGGCTTCAAGCTTTCGAGCAAGTGGTCCGATCTCAAGGAAGCCGCGCAGAAGGCGATCCTTTACGGCACCGAGGAGAAGATCGACTTCCATTATGCCGACGGCGCGCGCTCCTACACCACGACGAAGACCTTCGAGGGCATCGTGCCGAACCTCGAGCGCCGCTGGAAGGAAACCGACAGCGCCTGGGCTCGGGAGGAGATCGAGCGTTACATGTCGGCGGCCCCCTGCCCGTCCTGCAACGGTTTCCGCCTGAAGCCCGAGGCGCTGGCGGTCAAGGTCAACGGCCTGCATATCGGCCAGGTGACCGAGATGTCGATCCGGGTGGCGCGCAACTGGTTCGTCGACCTGCCGGAAAAGCTGACGGTCAAGCAGAACGAAATCGCCGTACGCATCCTCAAAGAGATCCGCGAGCGCCTCGCCTTCCTCAACGATGTCGGCCTCGACTATCTGAGCCTGTCGCGCAATTCCGGCACGCTGTCGGGCGGCGAGAGCCAGCGCATCCGGCTCGCCTCGCAAATCGGTTCGGGGCTAACCGGCGTGCTCTACGTGCTCGACGAGCCGTCGATCGGCCTGCACCAGCGCGACAATGCCCGCCTGCTCGATACGCTGAAACACCTGCGCGACATCGGCAATACGGTGATCGTCGTAGAGCATGACGAGGACGCGATCCTGACCGCCGACTACGTGGTCGACATCGGCCCCGCGGCCGGCATCCATGGCGGCGAGGTGATCGCCCAGGGCTCGCCGCAGGACATCATGGCCCATCCGAAATCGCTGACCGGCAAATATTTGACCGGCGAGCTCGGCGTCGCCGTACCCTCCGAGCGCCGCAAGCCGAAGAAGGGTCAGCAGGTCAAGGTCGTCGGCGCGCGTGGCAACAACCTGAAGAACGTCACCGCCGCCATCCCGCTCGGCGTGTTCACCGCCGTCACCGGCGTGTCGGGCGGCGGCAAGTCGACCTTCCTCATCGAAACGCTCTACAAGGCGGCCGCCCGGCGCGTCATGGGCGCACGCGAAAACCCGGCCGAGCACGACCGCATCGACGGCTTCGAATTCATCGACAAGGTGATCGACATCGACCAGTCGCCGATCGGCCGCACGCCGCGCTCCAACCCGGCGACCTATACCGGCGCGTTCACCCCGATCCGCGACTGGTTCGCCGGCCTGCCGGAAGCCAAGGCCCGCGGCTACCAGCCGGGCCGCTTCTCGTTCAACGTCAAGGGCGGCCGCTGCGAGGCCTGCCAGGGCGACGGCGTGATCAAGATCGAGATGCATTTCCTGCCCGACGTCTACGTTACCTGCGACGTCTGCCACGGCAAGCGCTACAACCGCGAGACCCTCGACGTCACCTTCAAGGGCAAGTCGATCGCCGACGTGCTGGACATGACGGTCGAGGAAGGCGTCGACTTCTTCTCCGCCGTGCCGGCGGTGCGTGATAAGCTGCAGGCGCTGTTCGACGTCGGGCTCGGTTATATCAAGGTCGGCCAGCAGGCCAACACGCTGTCGGGCGGCGAGGCGCAGCGCGTCAAGCTGGCCAAGGAACTGTCGAAGAAATCGACCGGCCGCACGCTCTACATCCTCGACGAGCCGACCACCGGCCTGCATTTCCACGACGTCGCCAAGCTTCTGGAAATGCTGCAGGAACTGGTCAACCAGGGCAATTCGGTAGTGGTCATCGAGCACAATCTGGAAGTTATCAAGACCGCCGACTGGATCCTTGACTTCGGCCCCGAAGGTGGCGACGGCGGCGGCATGATCGTCGCCGAGGGCACGCCGGAGGACATCGTCAAGGTCGAGAAGTCCTATACGGGCCAGTTCCTCAAGGAGTTGCTGGAACGGCGACCGCTGAAGAAGCCCCAGGCGGCGGAGTGAGCGATGGCGAATACCACCTTCCACTTCTACTCCGAGGATCCGCAGGCGGTTCACGCTTTCCTTTGCCGAAGCGGAAGGCCGGGGATCGTGCGTTTTCATGGAAGGAAGGCTGGCCAGCTGCCGGTCTACAAAATGACGGTTGTTCTGGATGACTTGAAGACGGCCAGCGAATTTGAAGCATGGCTTGATCGTCGATCAAACAAAGTCCGACCGGCTCAGATCGGGTTCAAGTCGGATTCCGGGGTCCTCTATCGGCTCCATCGATTCACACTCCTGGATCGCATTCACCGACGGCTTTCTGGGCTCTTGGGATCCGCTCGACTGTCGTCGACGGAGGACCGATGATCCCAATCGGGCAGTACGATCCGTCGATTGCCGCCGCCTATCGTCCCGATCCACAGCGTGGGGACGCGAGTTTCACACGGAGGCGTCAGCGATGACCCATAGATCATTGCAGCTCATTCGCGAGGGAGAACACCTCGCAGAGGTTCCCGTCGAACTGGAGGACGTCGGTGAGTGGGGAGCGGCGATGGGGCACGCCTAGATTGCCAAGCTCGATCGGGTGCGCCGCGCGCTACGAGCGGGCAATATCCGCGGCGCGCTGCAGGAGGCGAGAGTTTTCCGGCTGGTACCCGAAAGTGGCGACGAAGGCCCTGCCCTTGGTTTCGGCGATAATCCGCAGGAACCGATTGAGCGTTAGAACCGCAAAATGAGGATAACTTCATGACCCAATCCGGCACAATCCGCACCGGCATCGGCGGCTGGACCTTCGACCCCTGGGAAGGCACTTTCTATCCGGAAACGCTCGCCAAGAAGCGGCAGCTGGAATTCGCCAGCCGCGCGCTGACGGCGATCGAGGTCAACGGCACCTACTATTCGAGCCAGAAGCCGGCGACCTTCGCCAAATGGGCGGCGGACGTGCCGGAAAATTTCGTCTTCTCGCTGAAGGCCAGCCGCTTCTGCACCAACCGCAAGGTGCTCGCCGAGGCCGGGCCGTCCGTCGAGAAGTTCCTGACCCAGGGCATTACCGAGCTTGGAGCGCATCTCGGTCCGATCCTCTGGCAGTTCATGGCAACCAAGAAGTTCGAGCCGGACGATTTCGAGGCCTTCCTCGCGCTCCTGCCGAAGAGCCAGGACGGCATTGCCCTTCGCCACGTGGTCGAGCCGCGGCATGACACCTTCCAGGTGCCGGAATTCGTAAGCCTTCTGGCGAAATACGGCGTGGCGGCGGTCTGCGCCGATCATCACGATTATCCGATGTTCGCCGACCCGACGACCGACTTCGTCTATGCCCGGCTGCAGAAGGGCGAGGACGACATTCCGAGCTGCTATCCGCCGAAGGACATCGACGCCTGGGCCGGCCGGCTGAAAACCTATGCTGGCGGCGGGGTGCCGGACGACCTACCGGCGATCGCCCCGGATCGGACCGTCGAAAAGGCACCGCGCGACGTCTTCGCCTTCTTCATTTCGGGCGGCAAGGTCAATGCGCCGAACGGCGCGCGCGCCCTGCAGAAGGCGGTCGCCTAAGGGCGCCTGCCGCCGCCCGAGCCGGCATGCGCATCAAGTTGTGACAATGACGATTCTGGACTAGCGTCTGTCGCTTGGCCGGGCGCATTCGACGTGGATTCGGCCAAGGCTCACCAGCTTTGCCGGTGCATGCCGTCGCATGCGATTCGGCCCATTTGCTCCGGGAATGCCGCATGTCAGGGATCGTCGTCTTCATCAATCTGGCCGGGGCCGTCGCTCTGCTGCTCTGGGCCACCCGCATGGTTCGCACCGGCATCGAGCGCGCCTATGGCAATCTGCTCAAGGAGCGGCTGAGGCTCGCTGTCAGCAATCGCTTCTCGGCCGCGCTTGGCGGCTTCTTCTTCGCCATCGTGCTGCAGAGCGCCACCGCCGTCGCCCTGATCGTCTCGTCCTTCGTCGCCGGCGGGTATGTCTCCTCCGGCATCGGGGTCGCCACCCTGCTCGGCGCCGATGTCGGCTCGGCCTTCGTCGTGCGCATCCTGCGCTATGACCTGTCTCTGCTGATCCCGGTCCTGCTGCTGATGGGTACCATCGCCTTCCGCGCCTCGGAACAACGCAACTGGCGCCAGGCCGGCCGCATCCTCTTCGGCCTCGGCCTGCTGCTGCTGTCGCTGCGGCTGATCGGCGAGGCGTCGGATCCGCTGCGCTCGAGCGAGATCCTGCCTTTGGTGTTCAACTACCTGTCGCGCGACTGGATCACCGCCTTCCTGCTGTCCGCCATGCTCGCCTGGGCCTTCCATTCGAGCGTCGCGACCATCCTGCTGTTCGCCTCGCTTGCCGACCGTCATTTGCTGCCGCCGGCCCTCATCATCCCGCTCGTGCTCGGCGCGAATTTTGGCGCGGCCGTCATCGGCGCGATCCTCACCAAGAATGCCGAGGCCGGCGCCCGCATCGTGCCGCTCGGCAATGTCGTCATCCGCGGTCTCGGCACGGTGGCGGCGCTTGCCCTGCAGTTCGCTGTCGGCCTCGATCCCCTGCTCTTTGCCGCCCAGCCGGGCGACGCCGTGGTGATGATCCATCTGGCGATCAATTGCGCGGTGCTGATCTTCGGCCTGCCGTTCAGCGGCATCGTCGCACGGGCGCTGGAGGCGGTCCTTGCCGGGCCAGCGCCGGACGCGACGGCGCCGGTTCGCCTCTCCGTGCTCAATGCGGCCGACCTTGCCAATCCGCGCCAGGCGATCAGCAATGCGACGCGCGAGGTTCTGACAGTCTGCGAGAAAACCGAGGTCATGCTCAACTGGATCTTCGAGCTCTACGAGAAATGGGACCCGAAGAAGATGCAGCGGATCGAGGCGCTGGACGACGAGATCGACGCGATCCACCGTGACATCAAGTTCTATCTGGCCCGCATATCGGAAAGCGCGCTCGACGAGGCATCGGCGGCGCAGTGCCAGGCGCTGCTCGGCACGACCATCAAGATCGAGCAGGCCGCCGACATCATCTCGCAGAACATGCTGAACCGGGCCCGCAAGAAGCACGACCGCAACGCCGCCTTCTCGCCCGAGGGCTGGGCGGAACTCACGGCCATGCACAACGAGGTGGTGAAGAATGCGCGCCTCGCCTTCAATCTGCTGGTCAATCGCGACGTCGAGCACGCCCGCCAGCTCGTGGCGCGCAAGGAGGCGGTGCGCAATCTGGTGCGGGTGAGCGAGGAGCAGCATATGCAGCGTCTGCGCAACGGTAATGCCGCGAGCTTCGAGTCGAGCTCGCTGCATATCGACACGATGCGCGACCTCAAGGAGATCAATTCCCTCTTCGCCTCGATCGGCTACCCGCTGCTCGAGGACGAGGGCATGCTGCGTCGCAGCCGGCTGCTTTAAGGCCGGATCGTCAGGCGGCCGCTGGCTTGCGGCCGAACCATTGCGGGTTGAAGACGTTCATCACCAGACCGATCACGATCAGCACGGCGGCGACGATTCTCAACGGGCCGAAAGCCTCGCCGAGCAAAAGGGCCGCGGACGACATGCCGAACACCGGCACGAGAAGCGAGAACGGCGCGACGGTCGAAACCCCGTAGCGGCTGATCATCGCGCCCCAGATGGCGAAGCCGAAGATGGTCGCGACATAGGCGACGAACAGCACCGCGCCGGCGCCCGCCAGGTTGATGTTGGCGATGGCGGCGAGATCGCGGTCCCAGCCCTCGAACAGCGCCGAAATGACCAGCAGCGGGATCGGCGGAACGAGGCTGACCCAGACCATCAGGTTGAGCATCGGCACATTGCCGGCCTTCTTCATCAGCATGTTCGATGAGGCCCAGGCGACCGCCGCGGCAAGGACCAGCGCCAGACCGGTCACGGTGAAGTCGCCGTCGATCGAGGAGGCGATGAGCGCGATGCCGGTAAAGGCGACCGCCATGCCGGCCATCTGCAGCGGCCTCGGCTTCGCGCCGAAGACCAGGAAGGCGAGAAGCACGGTGAAGAAGGCCTGTGACTGCAGGAGCAGCGAGGCAAGGCCCGGCGGCACGCCGACATCCATGCCGATGAACAGGAAGGAGAACTTCACCACGCCCAGCATGATGCCGATGCCGATGATGATCCGCCACGACACGTAGGGCTTGGGAATGAAGAAGACGAGCGGCACCGCGGCGAAGAAGAAGCGCAGGGCCGAGAACAGCAAGGGCGGGAAATTGTCCAGCCCGAGCTTGATGACGACGAAGTTGAAGCCCCAGAGTGCCGCGACCAGCACCAGCAGCAGAACATGAACGGGTTTCACGCGATTCTCCCTGAGGTTTGCCGCAGCGATACTATGCCGGGCGCTGCCGTAGGAAGCGAATAGTCGTTATCTCACAGTTCAATATGATTGATGAGTCCTTCGGCGGTGAGGCCCCTGCCCGCCCCGCTGCCGGCCCTGCCATGGTGCCACACCGCGGCAGCCGCCGCCTCGAAGGCCGGCATGCCCTGCGCCAGCAACCCGCCGATGATGCCGGCAAGCACGTCGCCGGAGCCGGCGGTCGCGAGCGATGGCGGCGCATTGGTGTTGACCAGCGCCCGGCCATCCGGCGCCGCAATCACGGTGTCGGGTCCCTTGTAGACGACGACCGCATGGGATCGCGCGGCGGCGGCAAGCGCCATGTCGATCTTGCTGAGCGTCTTTTCGTCCGCGACATCCGGGAAGAGCCGGGCGAACTCGCCCTCGTGCGGCGTCAGCACCAGCCGCGTCTCCCCCGACGAAAACGCCGCGAACAAGACAGACGGATCGTCGCGAAACGATGTGATGCCGTCCGCATCGAGCACGAGGCGGCGATCCCTGAGTGCCAGGGCGAAACCGCGCGCCTTCGCGCCGACGCCGAAGCCGGGTCCGAGCACGAAGGTACTGTGGCGCGGATCCTCGAGATAGGCGGCAAGGGCGGCGTGATCATCCACTGGCTTAAGCATCACGGCGGTCAGCTGTGATGCATTGGCCTCAAGGGCATTTCTCGGCGATGCGATGGTGACGAGGCCCGCGCCAGCCCTCAGGCCCGCCGCGGCGGAAAGCCGGGCGGCTCCTGTTGCAGTCGCCGGTCCTGAAAAGACCGTCAGGTGACCGCGGAGAAACTTGTGGGTCTGGGCCTCGGGTTTCGGCAGAAGCCGCTCCCAGGCGGCGGGTGAGTTCAGCCCCCCCGGTCCGGCTTCGGACTCCACGATCCGCTGCGGAATGCCGATGTCGTAGACCTCGAGGCCGCCGCACAGGCGGCGGCCGGGCATCAGGACGTGGCCGGGCTTGCGCGCCATGAAGGTGACGGTATGACGCGCTTTGAATGCCGCGCCGAGCACCCTGCCCGTTCGTCCGTCGAGTCCCGAAGGCAAGTCGACGGCGATGACCGGCAAGTCCGCACCATCGACCCTGGCGATCACCGCCGCAACGGCCTCGGGAACCGGGCGATCGAGGCCGGCGCCGAAGATCGCGTCGATGATCGCGTCGCCCGGCCGTGGCTCGTAGCTGTCGAGCGCGTCGGTGGCGATTGGGCAGACTGCAAAGGCCGTGGCCGCATCGCCCTTCAGGCGGGCCGGGTCGTCAAGGCGGAACACTGCGGTCTCCGCGCCGGCATCGGCGAGCGCCCGCGCCGCGACATAGCCGTCGCCGCCATTATTGCCGGGACCGCAGAGGACGACGAAGCGCAATGCCTCGGGAAAGAGCCTGAGCGCAGCCGCGGCAACCGCCTGCCCCGCCTTTTCCATGAGGCCGAAGGACCAGATGCCGGATCGGGCGGCAGCCTGATCGACACGTCCCATCGCGGCAGGTGAAAGCAACCAGTGTTCAGGATCGTTTTTCATCGCTCCATCAAAGCAGATTCCGAGCCGCCGGGGAACGCAAAGCACGCCCGAACAGCAGATGATCAAAATACGTGCAATTGCACAAAAGATGGCCTCTAAAATGTGCTGAATTGCGCGGCAGTCCTGAAATCTTTGGATTGCCTGCGACGAAAGAACCGCGCGGAATTCTTATTTTTTTCGAGATTTGACTCGCGTTTCACCCCGTCTTGCGCGAGATTTGGATCGGGAATGCGAAGTTTTCCCGTTTTCGATCGCAGTTTGGGCTATAACTGGCACGTTACATGCATCGATTGGGCCGAGCGGGACTTTCCGCCATGTTGAAGGAAGCGGAGATATATTTTCTCATGAAAAAGATCGAAGCGATCATTAAGCCTTTCAAGCTCGACGAAGTGAAGGAAGCCCTTCAGGAAGTCGGTCTGCAGGGTATTACGGTCACGGAAGCCAAGGGCTTCGGCCGGCAGAAGGGCCACACGGAATTGTACCGCGGTGCGGAATATGTGGTCGACTTCCTGCCGAAGGTTAAGGTCGAGGTCGTTCTCGCCGACGAGAATGTCGAAGCCGTCATAGACGCGATCCGCAACGCCGCCCAGACGGGCAGGATCGGCGATGGCAAGATCTTCGTTTCGAACGTCGAGGAAGTCGTTCGTATCCGCACCGGCGAAACCGGCGTCGACGCCATCTAATCGGTCTGCCCCGCGGCGCGGGGCCGGACTTCATCATCGTCATCACACTCAAGGAATTCGATAATGACGACCGCACAAGATGTTTTGAAGCAGATCAAGGACAATGACGTGAAATTCGTCGACCTGCGCTTCACCGACCCGAAGGGCAAGCTGCAGCACGTGACGATGGACGTCGTCTGCGTCGATGAGGACATGTTCGCCGATGGCGTGATGTTCGACGGCTCCTCGATTGGCGGCTGGAAGGCGATCAACGAATCCGACATGGTTCTGATGCCCGACCTGGACACGGTTCACATGGACCCCTTCTTCGCCCAGTCGACCATGGTCATCATCTGCGACATCCTCGACCCGGTCTCCGGTGAAGCCTACAACCGCGACCCGCGCGGCACCGCCAAGAAGGCCGAAGCCTATCTCAAGGCTTCTGGCATCGGCGACACCGTTTTTGTCGGTCCGGAAGCCGAATTCTTCGTCTTCGACGACGTGAAGTACAAGGCCGATCCGTACAACACCGGCTTCAAGCTCGATTCGACCGAACTGCCGTCGAACGACGACACTGACTACGAGACGGGCAACCTCGGCCACCGTCCGCGCGTCAAGGGCGGCTATTTCCCGGTTCCGCCGATCGACAGCCTGCAGGACATGCGCTCGGAAATGCTCACCGTCCTGTCGGAAATGGGCGTCGTCGTCGAAAAGCACCACCACGAAGTGGCAGCGGCCCAGCACGAACTTGGCATCAAGTTCGACGCGCTGGTGCGCAATGCCGACAAGATGCAGATCTACAAGTATGTCGTGCACCAGGTCGCCAATGCCTATGGCAAGACGGCAACCTTCATGCCGAAGCCGATCTTCGGCGACAACGGCTCGGGCATGCACGTCCACCTGTCGATCTGGAAGGACGGCAAGCCCACCTTCGCCGGTGACGAATATGCCGGCCTGTCGGAGACCTGCCTCTACTTCATCGGCGGCATCATCAAGCATGCCAAGGCGCTGAATGCCTTCACCAACCCGTCGACCAACTCCTACAAGCGTCTGGTCCCGGGTTATGAAGCGCCGGTCCTGCTGGCCTATTCGGCCCGCAACCGTTCGGCCTCGTGCCGCATTCCGTTCGGCTCGAACCCCAAGGCCAAGCGCGTCGAAGTCCGCTTCCCGGACCCGACCGCCAACCCCTATCTCGCCTTTGCCGCCATGCTGATGGCCGGCCTCGACGGCATCAAGAACAAGATCCATCCCGGCAAGGCCATGGACAAGGATCTCTACGACCTGCCGCCGAAGGAACTGAAGAAGATCCCGACCGTCTGCGGTAGCTTGCGCGAAGCGCTGGAAAGCGTCGACAAGGATCGCAAGTTCCTGACCGCCGGCGGCGTCTTCGACGACGACCAGATCGACTCGTTCATCGAGCTGAAGATGGCCGAAGTCATGCGGTTCGAAATGACCCCGCATCCGGTCGAATACGACATGTACTATTCGGTCTGATCGGCCGCTCGGCCCGCAACCGCGGGCCGCTCAAATACTCCGAGAGCCGGTGCCTCCGACGAGGCGCCGGCTTTTTTCTTGAGGGGAGAGTTCTCAATTTCAATCATAGAGATATAGATAAAAGATGCTTCGAAACATGAAGAGTTTCGGCCGCGAACGGCAAGCGGCGGTTGCGATCACGGCAGCCTTGAGGCTAGGCTGAACGGACGACTCAAGCCCAGCCGCCTCGCGGCTCTCAGGACATATCACCCATGCCCGCCGAAAACGCCGAACCCGCCCCGGCCGCGCCGCGCCCGTTCGACTGGCTGCTCTATTTCCTGGCGCCGGTGTTCTTTTCCAGCAATCTGATCTTTGGCCGAGGCATAACCGGTGAGATCGCCCCTTTCACCACGGCCTTGCTGCGCTGGGCGGGCTCGGCCGCCATCATCTTTCCCTTCGTCTATGCCGAGCGGAAAGCCTGCCTTGCTTTCGTCCGATCCCATACCGGCATCTGGCTGGTGCTCGGCATTCTCGGCATGGGGATCTGCGGCGGGTTCGTCTATTGGGCGCTGACCTTGACCACGGCCTCGAACGCCACGCTGATCTATACCACGTCGTCGCTGTTCATCATCCTGCTGCAATGGCTCCTTCAAGGTCGCCGGATCCGGCCGAGCGAACTGGCCGGCATGGCCGTCGCCTTTGCCGGCGTCGCCGTCATCGTCTTGAAAGGCGAGTGGAGCGTCCTCCTCCACCTGCGCTTCAACATCGGCGACTTCGGCATTCTCGCCGCCGCGATCGCCTTTGCCCTCTATTCCCTGCTGTTGCGCCATCCGGCCGTGCAGGCCATGCCGCCCATGCCGCTGTTCGGCCTTCTGGCGATGTCGGGCACGATCGTCCTCCTTCCGCCTGCGCTCTACGAGGTTCTGACCGGCGGACTTCTGCCGGACACGACGAGCGATTGGGCCAAGCTGCTCGGCATCATCCTCTTCGCCTCGCTTGCGGCGTTCTATTGCTTCCAGCATGCCGTGCGGGTGTTCGGCCCGGCCATGGCGGGCGTGACGCTCTATCTGATGCCGCCCCTATCGATCATCATGGCGGTGGTCTTCCTGGGCGAGCGGTTCCAGCTATACCATGCCGTCGGCATCGTCCTGGTCATGGGCGGACTTGTACTGGCGACCGGACCGGGCCGCCGCGCCGGCTGACTGCGCCGGCCGACGCGAAAGCATGGAAGGGTCTTGATGTTTTGTACTTCCCTCCCCAAATCCATGGGGAAAGGAAGTGATGCCCATGAAACACCGCACCGCAAAATTTGGTATCGGGGAAGTCGTCCGCCACAAGGTTTTTCCGTTCCGTGGCGTCGTGTTCGATGTGGACCCGGAATTCGCCAACAGCGAGGACTGGTGGAATGCCATCCCGGCGGAAGTCCGCCCCGCCAAGGACCAGCCCTTTTACCATCTGCTCGCCGAGAACGACGAAGCCGAGTACGTCGCCTATGTCTCGGAGCAGAATCTGGAAAAGGACCTGAGCGAGGAGCCGCTGCGCAATCCGCAGATCCAGCAGATCTTTGTGCGCGAGCAGGCGGGTCGCTACAAGCCGAAATCCATCTTCGCGCACTGAAGACCTGAGCGGGACTTGGCGCCCGCTAACGGTGGAGCCAAATCGAAAGAAAAAGAGGCCCGCCGTTTCCGGCGGGCCTCTGCGTTTCGTCTATCAAATTGTCAATCAGTTGCCCTGCTTGGCGGCGTCCTGGGCGTCATTGATCGCCTTGTTGCGTTCTTCCTGCTTCTTCTGCATGGCTTCCTGCAGCAGGCGCTGGCGTTCTTCCGCCTGTGACTGCGACATCGCCTCGCCGTCATAGGCGCCGGTGAAGCCCTCGAGCGGGATCTTGATCGGGTTCGGAGCGCGGCGGAAGTTGACCGAGGTGAACACCACCTCATTGCCCTTCTTCAGGTTGGCGATCACGGCATCCGTCAGCGGCATTTCTGCCGTGCAGCGGTCCGGAAGGCAGACGGCGTAATCGAGCTTCATACCCTTGGCGCCGTCGATCTGCATCATGATGCCGGGCGGAATGAGGCGGGCCGACGGAACGGTAACCTGCAGGATCTTGCGGTTGACCTTGCCCTCGACGGAGATCACGCCGACGGCCGTGATCAACTGGCCGTTCTGGGCGACCAACTGGTTCTGCACCACGCAGACATCGGCTTCTTCCTGCTTGGTGCAGGTCTTGAACCACTTGGCCGTTCCGGCCGTTGCCGGTGCTGCGGCGTCCTGGGCGCTGACGACCGTCGGGGCGGTTGCCGCGCCAAGCGTCAGAACGAGAGCAGACAGTGCCGTCCGCGTAGCTTTGGTTGCATTGAACATCATAACCTGATCCGTCTCCTGAAAACCGATATCGGGCACTTGAAACGCCGCGACACTCGCCGGTCGTGCTGCCCGTCAACTGTCGTCCAATTGAGGCAAATACATGACCTTGGCATCCGGAACCCTGTTACATCGCGAAGTCTGGAATATCCAGTCTTTCTTTGGGGGTACGCGGGAGCGACACGGCTTTTTGCATGGTGGTGTGTTGGTATTATGGTGTTCATGCTAGCCTTGCCGAGATTCTCGGACATTGCTGAAAGGATACCTTGTGCGCCGCATCGCCCTCAGCCTGCTTTTCCTCGCCCAGTGCAGCCTCGCCCAGGCCGAGCCCGTGCACGGGATCGCCATGCACGGGGAACCGGCCCTCGGCGCGGACTACAAGCATTTCCCTTACGTCAATCCGAACGTGAAGAAGGGCGGCAGGATCAATTACGGCGTCGTCGGCACCTTCGACAGCCTGAACTCCTTCGTGCTGAAAGGCATGCGCACCACCGCGCGTGGCATATGGGACCCGGAATACGGCAACCTGTTCTACGAATCACTGATGACGCGCTCCAGCGACGAGCCCTTCTCGCTCTACGGTCTGCTGGCCGAGAGCGTCGAATGGGACGAAGATCGCACCTTCATCCAGTTCAACCTCAATCCCAAGGCCCGCTGGCACGACGGCAAGCCCGTGACGCCCGAAGACGTGATCTTCTCGTTCAACCTGCTGCAGGAAAAGGGGAGACCGCCCTACAGTCGCCGGCTCTGGTATCCGGGCAGCGACGGCAAGGTGATGGTCGTGGAAAGCATGGAGAAAATCGGCGACAATAGTGTCCGATTCACCTTCGGCCAAGGCGCGAACCGCGAGACGCCGTTGATCCTCGCCATGTCGCCGATCCTGCCGAAGCACGCCGTCGACGCGAACACATTCGACCGCACTTCGCTGGAAATCCCGGTCGGATCGGGCCCCTACAAGATCAAGTCGATCAAACCCGGCGAGAAGATCACCTACGCTCGCGATCCGAACTATTGGGGCAAGGATATACCGTCGAAGATCGGCTTTGACAATTACGACGAAATCTCCGTCACCTATTTCCTCCAGGATTCGACCCTGTTCGAGGCCTTCAAGAAAGGCGACGTCGATATCTATCCCGAAGGCGATTCCGGGCACTGGGCGCGTGCCTACGACTTCCCGGCAGCGACCAATGGTGACGTCGTCAAGGAGGTCTTCAAGCCCGGCCTGCCCTCGGGCATGCTCGGCTTCGTCTTCAACACCCGTCGGCCGATCTTTGCCGATCCAAGAGTGCGGGAAGCACTGTCGCTGGCACTGGATTTCGAGTGGATCAACAAGAACCTCTATGGCGGCGCTTTCAAGCGTAGCCAGAGCTTCTGGCAGAATTCGGCGCTCGGCGCCTATGGCAATGCTGCCGATGCGCGCGAACTGGCATTGCTCGGGCCGGCCAAGGATCGGATCCCGGCGGAAATATTGGCCGGAAACTATGCCATGCCGGTTTCGGACGGCTCTGGCGCCGACCGCAAGATCCTGCGCCAGGCGGTGACTCTGATGGCGCAAGCCGGCTATACGATCAAGGGAGGCAAGATGGTGGACGCGGCGGGCAAGCCGCTCGTCTTTGAGGTGATGACCCAGAATGCCGACCAGGAAAAGATGGCGATCGCCTACCAGCGCGCGCTGGCGCTGATCGGCATCCAGATGGCCATCCGCACGGTTGATGATGCCCAGTACCAGGCGCGCTCGAACAGCTTCGACTACGACATGATCGTCAAGGCCTATCCCTCGTCGCTGTCGCCGGGCGCCGAACAGTACAATCGCTGGAACGGTTCGTCGCGCGACGCCCAGGGTAGCTTCAACTATGCCGGCGTCGCCGATCCCGACATCGACCGGATGATCGACGCTATGGCCAATGCCCGGAGCCTCGAAGACTTCCAGGCTGCGGTACGCGCCTATGACCGCCTGCTGGTCGCCGGTCACTATGTCGTGCCGCTCTATCATATTGGCGAGCAGTGGGTCGCCCGTTGGAAGCATGTCGGCCGGCCGGACAAGACGCCGCTCTACGGCTACCAGCTCCCGGTCTGGTGGGACACGCGGGCGCAGTAGCGCCCGCGAACTGCCCTTTGCCTGCGGCGGTTACGCCAAGGTAACCGGTTGAAATGCGCCGCGATTGCCCCTACGTGGCAGCGAACGGTCATTTCGGCCCTCAGCCGCCCGGAAAGGAAAGCACCATGGAACGCATCACCATCGACATCGTCTCGGACGTCGTCTGCCCCTGGTGCTATCTCGGCAAGGCCCGGCTAGACCTCGCCATTGCCGAGGTCCAGGACGAAATCGGGGTGGACGTCAACTGGCGTCCCTACCAGCTCAATCCCGACTATCCGCCGGAGGGCGTCGACCACCAGAAGGCACTGGCCGAAAAGCTCGGCGGCAAGGACAATATGGACCGCGCCCACGCGCAACTGCGCGAACTCGGCACGGCGGTCGGCATCGCCTTCGATTTCGGTGCTATCAAGGTCGGGCCGAACACGTTGGACGCCCACCGCCTGATTCATTGGGCCGGCGTCGAGGATCGCCAAATCCAGGATCGGGTCGTCACCGCCCTGTTCAAGGCGAATTTTGAAGAGGGCCGCAATGTCGGCGATCCGACGGTGCTGCTCGACGTCGCCGAGGCCGCCGGTCTCGACCGTGCGCTCGTCGAAGCGCTTTTGACCGGCGATGCGGACAAGGCCGAAGTGCAGGGCGAGATCGAGGCGGCCCGGCAGATGGGCGTGAACGGCGTGCCCTTCCTGATCTTCGACCAGCAATATGCAGTGAGCGGCGCACAGACCCCGGACGTACTCGCCGGTGCGCTGCGCGACATCGCCCGGATGAAATCCGAAGCGCTTGCAAAACTCAATTGACGCGCTGCGGGAAGCTTCGTAAGCACGGCTGATATCCTTCCTCCCAGGACAATCCGCCGTGCGCTCCGACCCCATTCTTCGAGGCATCCTCATTGCCTTCGCAGCCTTTGCCGCCTATGCGGTTTCCGATGCCTGCGTGAAACTCATCGAGGGGCGCATCAGTCCCTTCGAATCCGGCTTTTTCGGCGCTGTCTTCGGCATCGCCGCCCTGCCCTTCCTGATGAAGCGCGGCGACCGCTGGCAGGACGTGCTGGCCACCACCAATCGCCCGCTGTGGCTGCTGCGGTTCTTCTCTGCCGGCGCCGGGATCATCGGCAGCGTCACCGCATTTACCCATCTGTCGATGGCCGAGGCCTTCTGCCTGATCTTCCTTCTGCCCTCCTTCGTCACCATCATGTCGGTGGTGTTCCTCAAGGAGCCGGTCGGTTTTCGCCGCTGGGGCGCGGTCATCATCGGCTTCCTCGGCGTACTGGTGGTGCTAAGGCCAGGTTTCCGCGAACTGTCGATCGGCCATGTGGGTGCGGTCTTTGCCGGCCTTGGCGGAGCGCTTTCGATCGTCATCTACCGCGCCATCGGCCCGGCGGAAAAGAACATCTCGCTCTATGGCGCCGGTTTGCTCGGCGGTCTCGTCATCTGCGGTCTGCTGATGCTCGGCGATTTCCGCTGGCCGACGGGCGAGGAATGGCTGCTGCTCGCCGGCTACGGCCTGCTCGGCGCACTCGGCAACGTCCTCCTGATGTATTCCGCCTTCTACGCACCGGCGGCCGTCGTCGGCCCGATCCAATACAGCCAGATGCTCTGGGGCATCCTGTTCGGCTACCTGATCTTCGGCGACCGGGTCGACCTGCCTATGGTGGCCGGGATCGCCCTGATCGTCGGGTCCGGTCTCCTGACCCTGTCGCGCGAACGCACCAAGGGCGTCGCCCTGCCGCCGGCCGTTGCCGGCAAGGATGAGGCGGCGCTGGCGATCAAGCCGGAAGACGAGACCGCCATATCCTGAGGCCCCCTCGCCTGTCAGCTCTTTGCCAGTTCCGCCAGTTGCGTCATCACAACCGCCGCTCCCTGCAGCCGCTTTTCCGGCGTCGGCAGGTCGCGCGTCAGGAACACGCTCTGGTCGGGGCGGATCTTGGCCATCGAGCCCTGCTTGGCGATATAGCCGACCAGCGCCGCCGGATTGGGGAACTGCTTGTTGCGGAACTGCACGACGACGCCCTTCGGCCCGGCTTCGAGCTTTTCGACATTGGCCTTGCGGCACAGCGCCTTGATGTAGACGACCTTCAGCAGATGCTGGACTTCGATGGGCAGCGGTCCGAAACGGTCGATCATCTCGGCGCCGAAGCCGTCGATCTCGTTCAGCTCCGTAATCTCGCCAAGCCTGCGGTAAAGGCCGAGGCGAAGATGAAGGTCGGGAACATAGTCGTCGGGGATCATCACCGAGGTTCCGACCGAAATCTGCGGCGACCAGCCGCTGTCGGTGACTTCGTCGTCGCCCTTCACCTCGGCAACCGCCTCCTCCAGCATGTGCTGGTAGAGCTCGAAGCCGACCTCCTTGATGTGGCCCGACTGTTCCTCGCCCAAGAGATTGCCGGCGCCGCGAATGTCGAGGTCGTGGCTCGCGAGCTGGAAGCCGGCGCCGAGCGTGTCGAGCGACTGCAACACTTTCAGGCGGCGTTCCGCCGTCGTCGTCAGCACCTTGTTGACCGGCAGGGTCAGAAGCGCGAAGGCGCGGACCTTGGAACGGCCGACGCGGCCGCGCAGCTGGTAGAGCTGGGCGAGACCGAACATGTCGGCGCGGTGCACGATCAGCGTATTGGCGGTCGGCACATCGAGGCCGGATTCGACGATGGTGGTCGACAGCAGCACGTCATAGCGGCCGTCGTAGAAGGCATTCATGATGTCTTCGAGTTCGCCCGCCGCCATCTGGCCGTGGGCGACGGCGACTTTCAGTTCCGGCACGTCGGAGGCGAGAAACGCCTGGATGTCGGCAAGGTCGGCCAGACGCGGGCAGACGTAGAAACTCTGGCCGCCGCGATAGTGCTCGCGCATCAGCGTTTCGCGGATCACCAGCGGGTCGAAGGGCGAGATGAAGGTTCTGACCGCCATGCGGTCGACCGGCGGCGTGGTGATCAGCGACAGTTCGCGAACCCCGGTCATTGCGAGCTGCAGCGTGCGCGGGATCGGCGTCGCCGAAAGCGTCAGCACATGCACGTCGGACTTCAGCTCCTTCAGGCGCTCCTTGTGCTTGACGCCGAAATGCTGCTCCTCGTCGATGATCAGCAGGCCGAGATTGGCGAAGCTGACACCCGATCCCAAAAGCGCGTGCGTGCCGACGACGATGTCGGTCTTGCCTTCCGCCACTTCCTTCTTGACGAGGTTCAGTTCCTTGGTGCCGACCAGGCGCGATGCCTGCTGGATGCGGATCGGAAGCCCGCGGAAGCGCTCGGTGAAGGTCTTGAAGTGCTGGCGTGCGAGAAGCGTGGTCGGCACGACGACGGCGACCTGGATGCCGTTCATCGCCGCGATGAAGGCGGCGCGCAGCGCCACTTCCGTCTTGCCGAAGCCGACGTCGCCGCAGATGAGCCGGTCCATGGGCCGGCCGGCGCCGAGATCGCCGCGCACCGCCTCGATGGCGTTCAGCTGGTCCTCGGTCTCGTCATAGGGGAAGCGGGCGGCAAACTCGTCGTAGAGCCCTTCCTGGGTGGTCAGCACCGGCGCCATGCGCATCATGCGCTCGGCGGCGACCCGGATCAGTCCGCCCGCCATGTCGAGCAGCCGCTTCTTGAGCTTGGCCTTGCGCATCTGCCATGCGCCGCCGCCCAGCCTGTCGAGCTGCGCGTCCGAACCCTCGGAACCGTAGCGCGACAGGAGATCGATGTTTTCGACCGGCAAGAACAGCTTGGCGTCGTCGGCATAGCGCAGTTCGAGGCAGGCATGCGGCGCGCCCGCCGCCTCGATGGTGCGCAGCCCGACGAAACGGCCGATACCGTGTTCGGCATGGACGACGATCGAGCCCTCGTCGAGGCCGGCCACTTCCGAGATGAAGTCGGCGGCACGCTTGCGGCGCTTGGAGCGGCGCACCATGCGGTCGCCGAGAATGTCCTGCTCGCCGACGATGACGAGGTCGCCAGCCTCGAATCCGCCCTCCAGGCTGAGCACGGCGGTCGCCGCCTCGCCCTTCTTCAGTCCGTCGAGTTCCTTGAGCGCAGTGACCGGCTTCAGATTGGCAAGGCCATGTTCGTCGAGCACCTGCAAAAGCCGGTCGAGCGAACCCTCGGACCAGCCGGCGATCAGCACCTTGGAGCCAGCCGCGCGCTTCTCGGCGATGTATTTCACCGCCTGGTCGAAGACGTTGGTGCGGGTATTGCCCTCGCCCGTCTCGACCGCCGTCTTGGCCCAGCGCGGTCCGGGACGCGCGGCGATCTCGATCACCTTGCGCGCCTCGCCGTCATGCTCGGCAAACGGGGTGAGCCGCAGCGGATCATGGGCGTCGAGCATCCGGCCGAATTCCCCGGCGCCGAGATAGAGCCGCTCGGGCGGGACCGGCTTGTAGGGCGTGCCCTGCGACAGATGGCCCTTACCGGGTGTGCCGGTGTTCAGCCGCGCCTCGTAATAGTCGCGGATCAGCTTGGCGCGCTCCTCGGCCGCCTCACGCACGGTATGGTCGGTGACGATACGGAAGCCCGGGAGATAGTCGAACACCGTGTCGAGATGGTCATGGAACAGCGGTAGCCAGTGCTCCATGCCGGCATAGCGCCGGCCTTCGGACACGGCCGCATAGAGCGCGTCGTCGCGGGTGGCGGCGCCGAACAGCGAGAGATAGTTCTTGCGGAAGCGGCTGATCGAATCCGGCGTGAGCGTCACTTCGCTCATCGGATGGAGGTCGAGCGAGCGGGCCTGGCCGATGGTGCGCTGGCTGGCCGGATCGAAGGTGCGGATGCTCTCCAGCGTGTCGCCGAAGAAGTCGAGGCGGACCGGTTCTTCCGAGCCCGGCACGAAGACGTCGAGGATGCCGCCGCGCACGGCGAATTCGCCGACCTCGCGCACCGTCGCCACGCGGTCGAAGCCATTGCGCTCCAGCCGGGCGGCGATGTCGTCCATCCTGATCTGGTTGCCGGGGCGCGCGGAAAATCCGAGGCTGTCGATCACCTCGGCCGGCGCCACCCTCTGCAGCATGGCATTGACGGTGACCAGCACGATCGCCGCATGCGGCTTCTTGCCATGGGCGACCAGGCCGGACAGCGCCGCCAGGCGACGCGCCGACGTATCAGCCGAAGGCGATACGCGGTCGTAGGGCAGGCAGTCCCAGGCCGGCAGCGTCAGCACCGGAATTTCGGGCGCCGCAAAGGACAGGTTCTGCTCGATATCGGCCATACGCTGGCCGTCCGACAGGATATAGGCGACCGGCTGGCCGAGGCGGGCGAGTTCCGCCAGCACGAAGGCGTCCATGCCGTCCGGCACGTGTGAAACGGTGAGCGCGGACTTCGCCGCCGCAATCGTCCTGGTATCGAGAATAGAGATCATTCCGAGCGTCCGAGCCCTTCCAGCGTGACCGGCGAGAAATCGGGGCGACAGGCGGCGATGCGCTCGAACAGCGGGGTCTTCAGATGCGCGGGCACGGGCGAAGCGCCGGTTATGTACTTCACCAGGTCCTGGTCCTCTTCGCTCATGATGCGCTCCAGCTCGTCGAGCGTGGCATCGTCCATGTCGGCGATTTCGGCTTCGGCGAACTGGCCGAGGATCAGGTCCATTTCGCGGATGCCGCGGTGCCAGCAGCGGAACAGAATGCGCCGGCGGCGCGGATCGAGTTCTGCACTGCTGAGGATCAAACCGGTCATATGCAAACACCTTCCTGTTGATGCGCCTCTATAGCGCCGTCCCATGCGCTTGTCAGCCTTGCCAAGCCGGTAATTCTCGGCGCATTTTCCAGCCATCATGCGGCCAACCCTTCTCGATCCCCTGTTTGCCTCCGTCGCTTCGCTGTCCGGCGTCGGGCCGAAGCTTGCGCAATTGCTGGCGAGCCTGCTCGGCCGCGAGGATGCCGAGGACGCGCGCGTCGTCGACCTTCTGTTCCTCGCGCCGTTCCGCCTGATCGACCGGCGCAACCAGCCGGGCATCGCATTGGCCCCGCAGGGCGCGATCGTGACGATCACCGGACGGGTCGACCGTCACCAGCCCCCGCCGCCCGGCAAGTCCAGCCTGCCCTACCGCGTCTTCCTGCACGACGAGACCGGCGAGCTGGCGCTCACCTTTTTCCGCGTCAAGGGCAACTGGCTGGAAAAGGCCCTTCCCGTCGACGAGACGATCATCGTGTCGGGCAAGGTCGACTGGTTCAACGGCCGGCCTTCCATGGTCCATCCGGATATGATGGTAAAGGCGAGCGAGGCGGAGAACATGCCGCTGGTCGAGCCGGTCTATCCGCTGACAGCCGGGCTTTCGCCCAAGGTGCTGCGTAAGCAGATCGAGCATGCGGTGGAGCGCGTGCCGGAATTGCCCGAATGGGCCGATCCGGCGCTCGTCACCCGGCAGGGTTTTCCGCGCATCCGCCAGAGTTTCATGGACCTGCATCATCCGCGCGACGAAAAGGACATCGATCCGCAGGCGCCGGCCAGGCGTCGGCTAGCCTATGACGAATTCCTCGCCGGTCAGGTGTCTCTAGCCCTGGTACGGCAGAAGCTGCGCAAGGTGCCCGGCACACCGGTCAAGGCAACCGGCGAGATCTCGGGCAAGATTCTTGCTGCCCTGCCCTTCTCGCCGACCGGAAGCCAGACGCAGGCGATCGCCGACATCTTGAAGGACATGTCCTCCGACACCCGCATGCTGCGGCTGCTGCAGGGCGATGTCGGCGCCGGCAAGACGCTGGTCGCCCTGCTCGCCATGGCGGCTGCGGTCGAGAGCGGGGGCCAGGCCGTGCTGATGGCGCCGACCGAGATCCTGGCGCGCCAGCACCATGCGACGATCTCGAAATTTGCCGCGAGCGCCGGCCTCAAAGTCGAAGTGCTGACGGGCCGCACCAAGGGCAAGGAGCGCGAGGCGATCACCGAGCGGATCGCGTCCGGCGAGGCGCAGATCATCATCGGCACCCATGCGCTGTTCCAGGACACGGTGAACTACAGGAACCTGACGCTGGCCGTGGTCGACGAGCAGCACCGTTTTGGCGTGCACCAGCGTCTCCGGTTGACCGCCAAGGGAATCTCGCCGCACATGCTGGTGATGACGGCGACGCCGATCCCGCGCACGCTGGTGCTTGCCGCCTTCGGCGACATGGACGTCTCCAAGCTCACCGAAAAACCGGCCGGGCGAAAGCCGATCCAGACGGTGACCGTGCCGAGCGAGCGCACCGGCGAGATCGTCGAGCGGCTGCGCGCCGCCGTGGCCGACGGCAAGAAGGCCTACTGGATCTGCCCGCTGGTCGAGGAATCCGACGTATCCGAGCTGATGTCGGCCGAGGAGCGCTTTGCCGTTCTCGAAAAGGCGATCGGCGCGCCGATCGGCCTGGTCCACGGCCGTATGAGCGGGCCGGAGAAGGATGCGGCCATGCTCGCCTTCAAGAGCGGCGAGACGCGCTTGCTGGTGGCGACGACCGTGGTCGAGGTTGGCGTCGATGTTCCCGATGCGACCATCATGGTGATCGAGCATGCCGAGCGCTTCGGCCTTGCCCAGCTGCACCAGCTGCGTGGCCGGGTCGGGCGTGGCGACGAGGCGTCGAGCTGTATCCTGCTTTATAAGGGACCGCTCGGCGAGACCGGCAAGGCGCGCCTGTCGATCCTGCGCGACAGCGAGGACGGTTTCCTGATCGCCGAGGAGGACCTGAAGCTGCGCGGCGAAGGCGAGTTGCTCGGCACCCGCCAATCCGGCACGCCAGGCTTCCGCATCGCCAGCCTGGAGGCCCATGCCGATCTGCTCGAGATCGCCCGGAAGGATGCTTCCTACCTGCTCGAGCGTGATCCAGATCTGATGAGCCCGCGCGGGGAAGCCGTCAGGACGCTGCTCTACCTGCATCGTCGTGACGAGGCGATCAGGTTCCTTCGGGCGGGTTGATGATGGTTGCCGCCTCTTCGGTGGCGGCCGCCTTGTATTCCGGGGTAACGAGGCCGGCTGAAATGAGAAGCTTAACGCCTTCTTCCGGCGACATGTCGAGCAGCTTCAACTTGCTGCGCGGCACGAACATCAGGAAACCGGCGGTTGGAACCGGCGTGGGCGCGAGGAACACCGCCACCATCTCCTCCCCGTCCTCGTTGAGCTTCGCGGCGATCTCGCCCCTGGCATCGCTCGATACGAAGACCAGTGCCCAGGTGCCGGGTGATGGGAATTCGATCAGCCCCACTCTCTTGAACGACCCCGACTGTTCCTTCAGCACCGTCTCGAAGATCTGCTTGGTGCTCTTGTAGACCGTCCGCACCAGCGGCATGCGATGCAGGATGGACTCGCTATAGGCGACGATCGATCGGCCGATCAGGTTTTTTCCGAGAAAACCGATCAGCGTGATCGTCGTCACCGCGATCAGCAGGCCGAAGCCCGGAATGGCGAATTGCAGATAGCTTTCCGGATTGTAGCGGCTCGGAATATAGGGCTTCACCCAACTGTCGGCCCAGTCGATGAAGGACCAGGTCAGCCAGATGGTGATGGCGATGGGCGCACAGATGATCAGTCCGGTCAGAAAATTGTTCCGGATCCGTGTCGCCAGCGAAATGCGCTCGAGACTGCCGTTCGTCATGTCGACCTTATGCTGCGTCGCCGAAGAAAGCCGGATGGAAGGCCACCATGCCGGAGGGGACCTCGCCGTGCAAGGGCAGAACGAGGAAATATTCGGGCGGTACACCCGTCGTCGTGAGCTCCGGCCGGGCGATGAAACCGAAACGGTTATAGTAGGCCGGTTCACCGACCAGAGCGAAGCCAGACGCCCCTTGCGCCTCGAGTCTCGCCAGGCCCTCCCGCATCAGCGCCGAGCCGATCCCGCTCCTCTGTCGGCCGGGTGCCACCGAGATCGGCCCCACACCGTACCAGCCGCCTTCGCCGCCCGACAGCGTCACCGGCGAGAAGGCGACATGGCCGACGATCTTGCCGTCGTCCTCAGCGACCAGCGAAAGCGTCAGCTTGCCGAGGCACCGTAGCCGCTCGATGATCTGCGGCTCCGATCCGTCGCTGTGGGGATGGCCGGCAAAGGCAGCCGCGGTGAGTGCGCCGATGGCGGCCTCCTCCCCCGGCGCTTCCGGCCTGATCCTCATTCGACGGTCACCGACTTTGCCAGATTGCGCGGCTGATCGACGTCCGTGCCCATGAACACCGCGGTGTGATAGGCCAGCAGCTGGATCGGCAGCGAGAAGAGCATCGGCGCGATGATCTCCGCCACGTTCGGCAGGACGATCGTTGCCATGGTTTCGAGCTTCGAGGCGGCGGCGCCCTTCTCGTCGGTAATGAAGATGATCCGGCCGCCGCGCGCCGCCACTTCCTGCATGTTCGACACGGTCTTGTCGAAGAAGCGGTCATGCGGAGCAATGACGATCACCGGCATGTTCTCGTCGATCAGCGCAATCGGGCCGTGCTTCAGCTCGCCGGCGGCATAGCCCTCGGCGTGGATATAGGAGATTTCCTTGAGCTTCAGCGCGCCTTCCATGGCCAGCGGATAACTGGTGCCGCGGCCGAGATAGAGCACGTCCTTGAACTTCGAGAGATCGCGCGCCAGAGCTTCCATCTGCGGCTGGATGGCGTTCAGCACCTGGCTCATGATGCGCGGCATTTCCGCCAGGCTCTTCACCAGCTGCTTCTCCTCGTCGGCCGAAATCGTCCCGCGCGCCTTGCCGGCGGCAATTGCCAGCGAGGCGAGAACGGCCAGCTGGCAGGTAAACGCCTTGGTCGAGGCAACGCCGATCTCCGGGCCGGCAAGGATCGGGAAGACGGCGTCCGCCTCGCGGGCGATGGTCGATTCCTTGACGTTGACGATCGCCCCGATCTTCAGGCCCTCATCGTGGCAGTAACGCAGCGAGGCAAGCGTGTCTGCCGTCTCGCCCGATTGCGAGATGAACAGCGCCGCCTGGTCCTTGGAGAGCGGCATCTCGCGGTAGCGGAATTCGGAAGCGACATCGATCTCGACCGGCAGGCGGGCATAGCGCTCGAACCAGTACTTGCCGACCAGGCCAGCCAGATAGGCGGTGCCGCAGGCGGAAATCGCCAGTCCACGCAGGCTCTTGAAGTCGATCGCCGCATCGATCGCCTTTGTCGAATGATTGTGGAAATCGATATAGTGCGACAGCGCATGGGAGATCACCTCCGGCTGCTCGTAGATTTCCTTTTCCATGAAATGCCGGTGATTGCCCTTGTCGACGACAAACGCCGTCGCCTGGGAAATCTGGTGGGCCCGTTCAACCGGATTGCCGGAGAAATCGATGATTTCCGCGCCATTGCGATGGATGATGGCGCAGTCCCCGTCAACCAGGTAGGCGATCTCGTTGGTAAACGGCGCCAGCGCGATGGCGTCTGAGCCGAGGAACATCTCGCCCTTGCCGAAACCGACGGCAAGGGGAGGCCCGAAACGGGCGGCCATGATCGTGTCCGGATCGTCGGCGAACATCACCACCAGCGCATAGGCGCCCTTGACGTGGTTCAGCATGGCGAGCATGGCGGCCCGGTTGTCGAGGCCCTTGCGGCGGTACTTGGCGATCAGCTGGGCGACGATCTCGGTGTCGGTCTGGGTGGTGAACACCGCCCCTTCGGCCGTCAGTTCGTCGCGCAGCTCGGAAAAGTTCTCGATGATGCCGTTGTGCACGACGGCAACGCCGTCGACGAAATGCGGATGGGCATTCGTCTCGTTCGGAACGCCATGGGTGGCCCATCGGGTATGGGCGATGCCGATCGTGCCGGAAAGCGGCTCGGCGTCGAGCTTCTTTTCCAGGTTGAACAGCTTGCCCTCGGCGCGGCGGCGATCCATCACGCCGTTGTCGATGGTCGCCACGCCGGCGGAATCATAGCCGCGATATTCGAGCCGCCTCAACGCGTCGACCAGTCGACCCGCCACCTGTTGGTTACCCACAATACCGACAATGCCGCACATAAAGTTCTCCGTCTGGCTTCATCCTGCCGCCAGTCCTAATGGATTTCGTTATTTTCGCAATGCACGCACCGGTCACATTCGGTATCGTCGCGTTACGCAATCGCAGCAATCAGGACTTCGCGCTGCGGGAGGCCTTGATCGCCTGGTTGCGGGCGCGGATCGCCTTGGCCCGTTCCGGCTTGATTTCCTGCCGGGCGCGGCCGAGCGCCAGCGCGTCGGACGGCACATCCTCGGTAATGACGCTGCCGGAGGCGATGATAGCCCCGTCGCCGACCGAAACGGGGGCCACCAGCGCGCTGTTGGAACCGATGAAGGCCCCCTCCCCGATCCGCGTCACATGCTTGTTGACTCCGTCATAATTGCAGGTGATCGTGCCGGCGCCGATATTGGCATGCGCGCCGATGAAGGCGTCGCCGATATAGGTCAGGTGATTGACCTTGGCTCCTTCGCCGATCTCGGCCTTCTTCACCTCGCAGAAATTGCCGACCTTGGAACCGGTCGCGAGATTGGCGCCGGGACGCAGCCGGGCGAACGGCCCGACGGTGGCGCCGGCCGCCACATGCGCCCCTTCGAGATGGGAGAAGGCATGGATGATCGCGCCGCCCTCGACCGTGACGCCCGGACCGAAGACGACGTTGGGTTCGATCAACGCGTCCTGGCCGATTTCGGTGTCGTGGCTGAGGAAGACGGTCTCCGGGGAGATCATCGACACGCCGGACACCATCAGTTCGTGCCGGCGCCGCTCCTGCCAGAGCCGTTCGAGCACGGCGAGTTCCGCGCGGTTGTTGCAGCCGGTCAGTTGTTCCTCCGGCGCATCGACGGCCACCGTGCGCCCGCCGAGGGCGCGGGCGATCTCCACGATGTCGGTCAGATAATACTCGCCCTTGGCATTGGCATTGCCGATGCGGGTGAGAAGATCCAAGGCCTTGCGGCCGTTGATCGCCATCAGCCCGCTATTGCACCATGTCACCGCCCGTTCGGCTTCGTTTGCGTCCCGTTCTTCGCGGATTGCCACCAGTTCTCCGTCCTTGACCAGAAGGCGGCCGTATCCGGTCGGATTGGCGGTGTGGAAACCGATCACCGCAACGTCGTGTCCCTGTGCCAAAGCCGCGCGTGCAGCCATGAGCGGCTCCGCAGTGATCAACGGCACGTCGCCGTAGGCGACGAGAATGTCGTCATAGCCGCGAGCGATCGCCTCGCGTGCGGCGAGAACCGCATGGCCGGTTCCGAGGCGCTCCGCCTGGAGAAAAGGCGTGACATTGACGCCCCCGACGCTGCCGGCCCTGGCGACCTTGTCCATGTCCCGCCCGACGACGAGGGCAACGTCGCTGATCCCGGAGGAAGCGATGGTCTTCATCACATGGGCGATCATCGGCAGTCCCGCCACGGGGTGCAGCACCTTCGACATGGACGACTTCATGCGGGTGCTTTCGCCTGCGGCGAGGATGACGGCGAGACAGCTGCGGCTCATGGAAACTCCGAGAAAAGGAATCGTGGCTTGGCAATGGGCGGACGACCGTCTCATATCAGCAAGCGTCGAGACGCCCAACAGCAAAAGGCAGCGCGCGGTTGAGGGAGGCTTAACAGACAGGCCGGACTTCTCCGGTGACGCCCGAGGTCGAGCCCCCTTGCTTCGCTCAGCGGGAGTGGGACTGCTGGTCAGCCGTGCTGCGAGGCGAAACTAGCCCGCGCCCGGTCGCGGCCGACGAGGATGACTTTCTCCATCGCCGCGCGCGCTGCTGCAGGATCGCGGTTCTCGATCGCTTCGACGATGGCCAGATGGGTGGTCTTGACGTCCGTCGACCGGCGCAGGTCGACCGGCGTCGATGACAGCTTGAAGGCGCCGACCAGCGCGGCCTTGATCAGGCTGCCGAGGGTTCGCATGAAGGGATTGCCCGATGCGTTGGCGAGCGCCATGTGGAAGCGCAGGTCGGCCATCGCCAGTGTCTCCACCGTATGGTCCGGATTGCCGAGGTCCTCGGCCAGCTGGCGAAGAGTGGCTGTGTCCTGGGCCGACGCCTTCTCCGCTGCCAGTGCTGCGGCGGCAGGTTCAAATGCCAGGCGGATCTCATAGAGGCTCAAGAGGAAATCTTCGCTGACGCCGCATTCGAAATGCCAGGTCAAAACGTCGCCGTCGAACATGTTCCAGAACTGCCGGTCGGTGACACGGGTACCAATGCGCGCCTTGGCGACCACCAGCCCCTTGGCGGCCAGCGTCTTCATCGCTTCGCGCAACACGGTGCGGGACACCTGGAAACGCTGGGCAAGCTCGACATCGCCCGGCAAGATGCTTCCGACCGGAAACTCGCCGCAGATGATCGCCATGCCGATCTCGTCGACAACCTGGCCATGGCTGGTTCTTGAGCCGGTAATCGCCACGGGTCCGAGCAGTCCGTTGTACAAGATGTGTTCCCTTTCAAAGCCTCATCCACTGCCCCTGCGTGACAGGGCGAGAATGCCCTTCTGCAACAGGATGAAGGCAAACAACAGTAGGCCGATGAGGATTTTCGTCCACCAACTGGAAAGGGTCCCGTCGAAGGTTATGTAGGTCTGGATCAATCCCTGGATGAGAATTCCGATGAATGTTCCGGCAATGAAGCCCGATCCACCGGTCAACAGGGTACCGCCAATCACCACGGCCGCGATCGCGTCGAGTTCGACGCCGACGGCTGCAAGCGGGTAGCCAGCCGAAGTGTAGAGCGAGAAGACGATGCCGGCGAGACCGGCCAGAAGGCCGGACAGCGCATAGGTGAGGATGGTGGTGCGTCCGATCGGAACACCCATCAGCCGCGCGGTCTGCGCCCCGCCCCCCAGTGCATAGACATTGGCGCCGAAGCGGGTGCGGTGGGCGATCAGGATGCCGATCAGGAAAACCGCGATCATGATCCCACCGATCAGGGTCAGCCGCCCGCCGCCGGGCAGTTTGTAGAATGTCTTGCGCATAGTCGCATAGAATTCGTGATCGATCGGGATGCTGTCGATCGACAGGACGAAAGCCATGCCGCGCGCAAGGAACATGCCCGCCAGGGTGACGATGAAGGACGGCATTTCCAGATAGTGGATGACGGCCCCCATCAGGGCGCCGAAGAGCGTGGTGACGATCAAGAGCAGGCCGAATGCGACCAGCGGGTGAACGCCGGTCGTCTGCAGCAGAACGGCCAGGAACACTCCGGCAAAGGCGATCACCGCGCCGACGGAGAGATCGATGCCGCCGGACAGGATGACGAAGGTCATGCCAACCGCAGCGATGCCCAGGAAGGCATTGTCGGTCAACAGGTTGCTGATCACCCGCATCGACAGCATGGCGGGAAACTGGATGGTGCAGACGGCATAGGCGACGATGAAGATCACGACAGTCGCAAGAACCGGAAGATAGCGGATGTTGAAGGCCATCGCGTCACTCCCCCGCGCCGGCCGGCGTCCGTCTCACATAGGCGGCGAGCGATTGCACGGCAGGTGACTGGATGACGAGGATGATCACGATGATGGCAGCCTTGATGATGAGGTTGAACTCGGGCGGGAAACCGGAGAGCAGGATGCCGGTGTTGATCGACTGGATGATCAGCGCCCCGAGCAGCGAGCCGGCAATACTGAAACGACCACCGAGCAGCGAATTGCCACCGACCACCACCGCCAGGATAGCATCCAGCTCGAGCCAAAGGCCGGCATTGTTGGCATCGGCACCCTTGATGTCGGCAGCGACAATCAGGCCGGCAATGGCGGCCGACAGGCTGCAGATCAGATAGACGACGAGCAGCAGTACCGGTGTGCCGACGCCGGAGAGGGTTGCGGCACGCCGGTTGATGCCGACCGTTTCGACCAGAAGGCCGAGCGCCGTACCGCGTACAAGCAAGGCGATCATGATTGCAAAGGCGATGAAGATCAGCGCCGGCATCGGCATGAGGAACAGCGACCCGCTGCCGATGAAGATGAAGCCCGGATGGGTGAAGGTCAGGATCGTGCCCTCGGTGATCAACTGGGCGATACCGCGCCCGGCGACCATCAGCACCAGCGTCGCGATGATCGGCTGGATGCCGAGGATCGCGACGAGAACGCCATTCCACAGTCCGCAGGCAAGCCCGACGAGCAGGACGAGGCCGAGCGTTGCCCCCAGCGAATAGCCAGCTGCAACGGCCGCAGCGCCGGCCGCTCCGGTGATGGCAATCACGGCGCCGACGGACAAATCGATCCCCTTGGTCGCGATCACCAGCGTCATGCCGACGGCGAGCAAGGCGACCGGCGCGCCGCGGTTCAAGACATCGATCAGGCTGCCATAGAACCGACCGTTCTGGATCTCGATGTGGAAGAAACCGGGAAAGGCGATGACATTGAGGGCAAGGATGACGGCAAGTGCAACCAGCTGGGGGGCAAGCCTGACGGCGAGCGGTTTCAGATGGGCGATCATGCGGGATTTCCTTCACTGGCTTGACTGGCGATCGCCTCGACGATGTGGGCAGTCGTCATCGCCTCGCCGCTCAGTTCCGCGACGTGACGCCGGTCACGCAGCACCACGACCCGAGCGCTGTAGGCGAGCAACTCCTCAAGTTCCGAGGAGATGACCAGAAGCGACAGCCCCTCTGCACAAAGCGCCTCGATCAGCTTGATGATTTCCGCGTGCGCCCCGACATCGATGCCACGGGTCGGCTCGTCGAGGATCAGGAATTGCGGATCGGTGGCGAGCCAGCGGGCCAGGATGACCTTCTGCTGATTGCCACCGGAGAGCAGGCGGATCGGTTTCTCCCGATCCGTCGTGCGAATGTCGAGCGCCGCGATGTAGCGGTCCGCAAGCTCGACCTGTTCCCGTGCCGATATCGGGCGCAACCAGCCGCGGCGTGCCTGGAGGGTCAAGGCGATATTCTCGCGAATCGACAGATCGCCGACGATCCCGTCGATCTTGCGGTCTTCCGGGCAGAATCCGAAACCGTGACGGATCGCCTCGCGCGGGCTGCCGATCTTGGCCGGCCTTCCGTCGATCTGGGCCGAGCCACTGTCGGACGGATGAATGCCGAATAGCGTCTCGGCAGTCTCCGTTCGCCCCGAACCGAGCAGCCCGGCCATCCCGACCACTTCGCCGGCCCTGACCTCGAGGTCGAACGGATGGATGCGCCCTCGCCGGCCATATCCGTCGAATCGGAAGCGGATTTCGCCCTCGGAGCGCGCTGCACCGCCATGGGTATTCTCCACCGCCTCGAGTTCCCGGCCCAGCATCATCGAGATCAGCGCCTTGCGGTCCAGCGATGCGATGTCGCGTGTGCCGATGAGACAGCCATTGCGCAGGACTGTCACACGATCGGCGACCTCGTAGACCTGTCCGAGAAAATGGGTGATGAAGACGATGCCGAGGCCCTTCGCCTTCAGTTCGCGCATGATGCGGAAGAGCATGGCCACTTCCTGCGCGTCGAGACTGGCGGTCGGCTCGTCGAGGATCAGCACCTTGCCGGAGAGATCGACCGCACGCGCGATCGCCACCACCTGCTGGATCGCGACGGAGTAGACGGAAAGTTCCTGCCTGACGTCGATGTCGATCCCATAGCCGAGCAGCAGTTCGCGGGCGTCCGCATTCATGCGCCGGCTATCGACCAGCCCGAACCTGCGCGGCTGGCGGCCGAGATAGAGGTTCTCCGCCACAGTGAGGTTCCCGAGCAGGTTGACCTCCTGGTAGACCGTGCCGATGCCGAGCGACTGCGCAGCGCGCGTGTCTCTCGGGTCGATCTCCCGTCCGTCGAGCGTGATTGCACCGGCGTCGCGGCGGTAGGCGCCCGTCAGGCATTTTACCAGCGTCGACTTACCCGCGCCGTTCTCGCCCAAGAGCGCTAGGATCTCCCCCCGCCGCAAGTCAAAATCGACATTGTCGAGTGCGGTTGCCCCAGGGAAATACTTGCAGATCCCGGTTGCCGTCAGAATGGAATTGGAATGCTCGGTCATTTGCGGCCCCAGATCATCGCAACGGTCCCGCCGGAGGCGCCGGGCGCCTGCCGGTGGGAGTGTCGGACCCGACCGCGTTCCGTTCACATGCGAAGGGAGCGTGGCCGGGACATCAAAGCAGCAATCAGTAGCCGAGGCCCTTCTTCTCTTCGTAGACCTTCTGCGGATTGTCAGCCTGGGTGTAAAGCTTCGATTCGGTCTGGATCCACTTCGGCGGCATGGTGCCGTCCTTCTTGTAGGCTTCCAGCGCATCGAAGGCCGGACCCGCCATGTTCGGCGTCAGTTCCACGGTCGCATTGGCTTCACCCGCCGCCATGGCGAGGAAGATGTCCGGCACGGCATCGATCGAGACGACCAGGATGTCGGTGCCCGGCTTCAGGCCCGCCTCCTTGATTGCCTGGATCGCGCCGACCGCCATGTCGTCATTGTGGGCGTAGAGCGCGCAGATGTTCTTGCCGCCGTCCTCGGCCTTGAGGAAGCTCTCCATGACTTCCTTGCCCTTGGTGCGGGTGAAATCGCCGGTCTGGCTGCGGACGATCTTCAGGTTCGCCTTGCCGGCGATGCCTTCCTCAAAACCCTTCTTGCGATCGATGGCCGGCGAGGAACCGGTCGTGCCCTGGAGTTCGACGATGTTGCAGGGCTTGTCGCCGACGGTCTTGGCCAGCCATTCGCCAGCAACCTTGCCCTCGTGCACGAGGTCGGAGGTCACCGCCGTCATGTAGAGTTCCTTGTCGGCATCGACGGTACGGTCGAGCAGGATAACCGGGATCTCGGCTTCCTTGGCCTCTTCGAGCACTTCGTCCCATCCGGTGGCGACGACCGGGGCGACCAGGATGGCGTCAACACCCTGGGCGATGAACGAGCGCAGCGCCTTGATCTGGTTTTCCTGCTTCTGCTGGGCATCGGCGAATTTCAGGTCGATGCCGCGCTTTTCCGCCTGCTGCTTGGTCAGCGTGGTCTCTGCCGCACGCCAGCCGGATTCCGAACCGATCTGCGAAAAGCCGACAACGAGGCCCTCGGCCTGGGCTGTCGCGAACATGCAGCCAGCAAGCACCGTGGCGCTGGCAAGCGCTTTAAAGAACGTCATGATTTCCTCCCTTGGCGTCACCTCCCGTGACAGATGTCATAAATCATACTATATGACTTTTGTAAACGCGCCGTGGTCGAATTTGCCGAAATACCGAAGACAAAAAGGGCGCCCGAGGCGCCCTTTGCAGTTCGTGGTAATGTCCGGCAAGAGCCGATTATTGCGGCAGCTTGTCGTCGACGCCGGCAATGTAGAAGTTCATGCCGAGCAGCGCACCATCCTCGGCCTTCTCGCCGTCCTTCAGCCAGTCCGTACCGTCCTGCTTCTTGATCGGACCGGTAAAGGGATGCAGTTCGCCCGACTTGATCTTGGCTTCCGCTTCCTGTGCCATCGCCTTCACGTCATCCGGCATGTTGGTGTAGGGCGCCATGGTCAGGATGCCGTCCTTCAGACCGTCCCAGATCTGTTCCGACTTCCAGGTGCCGTCGAGCAGGGCCTGGACCCGCTTGATGTAATAGGCGCCCCAGGTATCGACGATGGCGGTCAGCTGCGTCTCCGGGCCGGCCTTGATCATGTCGGACGCCTGGCCGAAAGCCTTGATGCCGCGTTCGGCTGCGACCTGCATCGGCGCGGTGGTGTCGGTGTGTTGGGTCAGGATGTCGACGCCCTGGTCGATCAGCGCCTTGGCGGCATCGGCTTCCTTGCCCGGGTCGAACCAGGTATTGGCCCAGACGACCTTGACCTTGAACTCGGGATTGACCGACTGCGCGCCGTGCATGAAGGCGTTGATGCCCATGACGACTTCCGGGATCGGGAACGAGGCGATGTAGCCGGCCACACCCTTTTCCGACATCTTGGCGGCGATCACGCCCTGGATGTAGCGGCCTTCATAGAAGCGCGAATTGTAGGTGGCCACATTCTCGGCGGCCTTGAAGCCGGTGGCGTGCTCGAACTTCACGTCGGGGAACTTCTGGGCGACCTTGACGGTGGCGTCCATGAAGCCGAACGAGGTGGTAAAGATCAGCTTGCAGTCGGAACGGGCGAGGCGCTCGATGGCACGCTCGGCATCCGGGCCTTCCGGCACGCTTTCGAGGAAGGGCGTCTCGATCTTGTCGCCGAAATGCGCCTGCAACTGCTGGCGGCCGATGTCGTGGGCCTGGGTCCAGCCGCCGTCGGTCGTCGTGCCGACATAGACGAAGCAGACCTTGGTCTTGTCTTCGGCCTGGGCCGAGGCCGCGAAGCTGCCGAGAACGGCAGCGCTCGTGGCGAGTGCGATGAGCATCTTTTTCATGGGGAACCCCTTCTGGTTGTTGACAAAGGCTTTTGAATTTACCGGTCAGGCACGAACGGCTTGCCGAGCGAGGCCGGAGTATTGATCAGCGTGGTGCGCCGATTTTGCGAGATAATCACGAGGACCACAATGGTTGCCGCATAGGGCAGCGCGGAAAGCAGCTGCGAGGGTAAACCGATGCCGAAGGCCTGGGCGTGCAACTGGCCGATCGTGACGGCGCCGAACAGATAGCCACCGGCCAGCAGCCGCCACGGACGCCAGGAGGCGAAGACCACCAGCGCGAGGGCGATCCAGCCGCGCCCCGCCGACATGTTCTCCACCCATTGCGGCGTGTAGACGAGCGACAGTTGGGCGCCGGCGAGCCCGGCACAGGCGCCGCCGAACAGAACGGCGAGATAGCGGGTGCGGATGACATGGATGCCGAGCGTATGGGCCGATCCGTGATTGTCGCCGATTGCCCTGAGCTTCAGGCCGGTGCGGGTGCCAAACAGGAACCAGTTCACCCCCACGACCAGCAGGATCGAGAGATAGAAGATGAGATCCTGCCTGAACAGCAGCGGCCCGACAAACGGGATGTCGGCGAGAAGCGGAATGGCGATCGGCTGCAGCTTGACGCCTGGTACGCCGACAAAGCTCTCACCCAGCATGCCCGAAACGCCGAGACCGAGAATGGTCAGCGCAAGGCCGGTGGCGACCTGGTTGGCGACCAGCGACAGGGTCAGGAAGGCAAAAAGCAGTGAAAACGCTGCCCCGCCGACGATCCCGGCCCCCACCCCGATCAGCGGCGATCCGCTCATTTGTGCGACGGCGAAGGCGCACACCGCGCCGATGATCATCATCCCCTCGACGCCAAGATTGAGCACGCCGGACCGCTCGGTGACGAGTTCGCCCATGGCGGCGATGACGAGCGGCGTGGACGCGGTGATGACGGTCAGCAGTATGGCTTCAATGATCATCGGTTGGCTCCCCCGACAAGGGCCCGGCCTTTGCCCAGCACCAGTTTGACGCGGTAGTGGATCAGCGTGTCGCAGGACAGCACGAAGAACAGCAAAAGTCCCTGGAAAACCCGCGTCACCTTGTCGGAAACGCCGATCGACAACTGCGCGCCCTCGCCGCCCAGATAGGTCAATGCCAGCACCAGACCGGACGCGATGATGCCGAGCGGGTTCAGGCGCCCGAGGAAGGCGACGATGATTGCGGTGAAGCCGTAGCCGGGCGAAATGGACGGCTGCAGGTGGCCGATCGAACCGGACACTTCGGAAATGCCGGCCAAGCCGGCAAGGGCCCCGGAAAACAGCATCGAGAACCATACCATGCCGCGCGAGGAGAAGCCGGCGAACCGCCCTGCCCGTTCCGACTGGCCGAGCACCACGACCTGGAAGCCCTTGAGCATGTAGCGCATCATGAACCACACGCCGATGGCCGCAAGAATGGCAAAGGCAAAGCCGAAATGCGCGCGGCCCGAGCCAAGCATTTCCGGCAGTACGGCCTCGGTGACGAAGGATCGGCTCTGTGGGAAATTGTATCCTGCGGGATCGCGCCAGGCGCCGCGCACCAGCCAGTCGAGGAACAGTTGGGCGATGTAGACCAGCATCAGGCTGGTGAGGATTTCATTGGTGTTGAAGCGGGTCTTGAGCAGCGCCGGGATTGCCGCGTAGAGCGCGCCCCCGACCATGCCCATGATCAGCATCAGCGGCAGAAGCAAGGGCGAATTCCATTCGTAGAACACCACCGGCAGGAACGAGCCGGTGATCGCGCCGATGGTGAACTGTCCCTCGGCACCGATGTTCCAGTTGTTCGAGCGGTAGGCGACCGAAAGCCCGACGCCGATCAGGATCAGCGGTGCCGCCTTGATCGCCAGCTCATGCAGCGACCAGACCTCGAGCAGCGGCTCGATGAAGAAGCTGTAGAGCGCGTCGACCGGATCCTTGCCGAGCAGGGCAAACATGATGCCGCCGAAAAAGACGGTGAGCGCCAGCGCGACGAGCGGCGAAACGACCGCGAAAAAGCCCGACATGGCGGGACGGCGTTCAAGTTCAATGCGCATTCGCCGTCTCCAAGCCATGCATGCCGCCCATGAGGAGACCGATCTTCTCGCGGGTCATCGTCGCAGCCGGATAGATCTCCGACAGCTGTCCCTCCGAAATCGCCGCGATCGCGGTCGCCACCTCGAAGATTTCGTCAAGGTCCTGGCTGATCACCACCACGGCCGAACCGGCGCGGGCCAGGTTGATCAGCGCCTGGCGGATGCGGCTCGCAGCACCCGCATCGACGCCCCAGGTCGGCTGGTTGACGACGAGCACGGCCGGCTGGCGGTCGAGCTCGCGCCCGACGATGAATTTTTGCAGATTGCCGCCCGACAGCGAACCCGCCGCCGGATCGAGGCCGCTCTTGCGCACGTCCATCACCTCGCAGATCCGCTGCGTCGCCATGCGGACAGCATCGTGGCGGATGAGTTTAAGCCAGCCGCCCGAAAGGAATGCCCTGGCATCGGATTGATTGCGGGCCAGCAGGAGATTGTCGGACAAGGCCAAGGCCGAGACAGCACCGTGTCCGTTGCGTTCTTCGGGAACGAAACCGGCCCCGAGCAGGCGCCGGCCGGTTATACCGAGACGCCCGACCGAGCGCCCGCGAATGCGCACCGCATCGTTTTCTTCCGATATGTATTCACCGGAAAGTGCGTCGAACAGTTCGCCCTGCCCGTTGCCGGCCACGCCGGCAATCGCCAGTACCTCGCCGGCCCTCACGCGCAGCGAAAGATCCTTGAGCGGCATGGCAAAGGGCGTGCGCGGCCGAAGGTTCAGATGGCGCACTTCGAGCTGGACGTCGCCGACCGGCGCCTCGTCGTCGCGCAGGACCGTGGCCACCTCGCCACCCACCATCATGCGGGCGAGCGAGGCCGGCGTCTCTCCGCGCGGATCGCAGGTTCCCGTCACCTTGCCCTGGCGAAGCACGGTGGCGCGATCGCAGATGCGCTGCACCTCTTCGAGGCGATGGCTGATGTAGAGAACCGACCGCCCCTCGGCCTTCAACTTGAACAATGTCTCGAACAGCCTGTCCGCTTCCTGCGGGGTGAGAACCGAAGTCGGCTCATCGAGAATGATCAGCTTGGGGTTTTGCAGGAGGGCGCGGACGATCTCGATGCGCTGGCGCTCGCCGACGGACAGGTCGGCGACATGGGCGGCGGGGTCGAGCGGCAGGCCATAGGCTTTGGAGAGCTCGGCGGCCTTGTGCGAGATTTCGTCGATCGACACTTTCTCGTCGAGCGCAAGGGCGATGTTCTCGGCCACGGTCAGCGCCTCGAACAGCGAGAAATGTTGGAAGACCATGCCAATCCCGAGCTTTCGGGCAGCCGCCGGCGAGATGATGTCCTCCTGTTGTCCCTGCCAAAGGACCCGTCCGGAGCTTGGCGCGAGGATGCCGAACAGCATCTTGACCAGCGTCGATTTTCCGGCTCCGTTTTCGCCAAGCAGGGCATGGATCTCGCCATGGCCGATCTCAAGGTCGATCCCCTGACAGGCGGCGAAACTGCCGAACAGTTTTGTCAGCCCCTCGACGGCAAGAAGTGGTTCAGCCTTCGTCATGTCACCCTTCGGCACTGTTCCCTCTCGTGCTCCCAACGCAGCCGCGAAGCCTGCCGATCAAAGCGAGAAGGCGATATTGATACCCGCTTTGCGCCATCCGGCAACCGACCCTTGCGACTTTTTTGCGCTTGCACACAGTTGCGGCATTTACGACTTCGACTTGCCCAGCGATGGGAAGAACTGGAGCACTGCGCCGATGCCGTAGAGGTAGATGCCGGTCGCGACAAAGGCGAGGCTGACCCAATCGGGAATGTCGAAATGCTTGAGCAGCGCATAGCCGCCCAGTGCGCACCAGAGGAAGAATACGGCGAGATTGACTGGTCGAAGCCGCTGGACCCGCACTGGATGAAGGAAATGGATCGGCAGGAAGGTCAGGATGACCGAGGCGACCACGACGATCAGCGCCGTGGTGGCATCCGCGTCGATGACGAAAAGGGTGAACACCACCATATTCCACACGACCGGAAAGCCGGAGAAGAAATACTCATCCGTCTTCATGCCCATGTCGGCGTAATAAATGGCGCTCGACACCACGATCATGCCGGCGGCGACGAAGGACCAGGGTTCGCCGATCATGCCGCTCTGATACAGCGCGAAGGCCGGCAAAAGGACATAGGTGACGTAGTCGATGATATTGTCGAGCGTGTCGCCCGACCAGTTGGGCAGCACTTCCTTGACCCTGACCTTGCGCGCGATTGGGCCGTCGATCCCATCGACCAGAAGCGCCAGCCCGAGCCACCAGAACATGTCGACGAATCGCCGCTCGGCGGCCGCGACTACCCCGAGGAATGCAAGGAACGAACCGGAAGCTGTCAGGATATGAACGGAGAAGGCACGGATTTCCGCGTAAGGCACGCGCCGATAATTGAAGATCTTCATCTGCGGTTTTGCCCCGTTCTTCACCCTCCGATTTCGTATCGACCGAAACCACATTTTTTGCAACCGCGATGCTCGAAGATGAACAAAAATGACCCCGGCGCTGGGAAAGGAATGCGAGCGGCTGCGCCAATTGGACTTATGGATTTTTGCCGTCCCGCACTCTAGATAGGACGAAACAGCAGAGGTCCGTGACATGAGAGATTTCGATATCGCCGTGGTCGGCGGAGGTCTTGCCGGCTCCATCGCCGCGATCGCCCTTGCGCGCGGTGGCCGCCGTGTGGCCCTCGTCGCGCCCAGCCCACTCGTCGACGACAAACGCACGACCGCGCTGATGGACCAGTCGATCCGCATGATGGAGCGGCTCGGCCTGTGGGACGCCGTGCGCCCGGCGGCGGCGGCCCTCTCCACCATGCAGATCATCGACGGCACGAACCGGCTGCTGAGGGCCCCGGTTGTCGCCTTCCGCAGCGCCGAGATCGGCCTCGACGCATTCGGCTACAACATGCCCAACCGCGCGCTGCTTAAAGTTCTGGCCGAGGCGGTTGCCGCCGAGCCCAACATCACGCGCTTTACAGCCGCTGCGCAGCACATCGTCCTTGGCCCGGACAAGGTCATGATCACGCTGGACGGGGGCGAGAACCTGGAGGCCGGTTTCGTCGTCGGCGCGGACGGCCGCAAGTCGCTGGTCCGGGAAAGCGCCGGCGTCGGCGTCAAGACCTGGTCTTATCCCCAGACCGCCGTCGTCCTCAACTTCGCCCACGGCGTTCCCCATCGCAACACCTCGACCGAGTTCCACGGCGAAAGCGGCCCGTTCACCCAGGTGCCACTGCCCGGCCAGCGCTCCAGCCTGGTCTGGGTCGTTGATCCGAAAGAGGCCGACCGGCTGCTTTCGCTTACGAAAGAAGACCTGTCGATGGCGGTCGAGTCCCGCATGCAGTCGATGCTCGGCAAGGTCACTGTTGAGGAGGGCGTCCAGGCCTGGCCGCTTTCCGGCATGACCGCCAACCGCTATGGCAAGGGCCGCGCCGCCTTCATTGGCGAGGCCGGCCATGCCTTCCCGCCGATCGGCGCGCAAGGCCTCAATCTCAGCCTGCGCGACATTACAGCGCTCGAGGATATCCTGTGCGATCGCACCGGCCGGCCGATCGCCGCCGATGCCGGGGATCGCTTCGACGCCAAGCGCCGCGTCGACGTGATCAGCCGCACGGCAAGCGTCGACCTGCTCAATCGCTCGCTCCTGTCGAGCCTCCTGCCGGTGCAGATGCTGCGGGCAGCGGGCCTGCAGGTGCTTTCCAGCGTCGCGCCGCTCCGTCATCTGCTGATGCAGGAAGGGGTCGCTCCCGGCCGGGCGCTCAGTTCCTTCCCGGATTTCCTAAGGGAAAAGATCCGGCGGTAGAATGCCGTTGGTGATGGCGTAAAGAAGCGCGGAAACCGACAGCACCGACAGCACCGTGGTGATCAGGATGGTGGCAGAGGCGCGCTCCTGCCAGACGCCGTATTGCTGTCCGATCACGAAGACATTGGTCGCCGTCGGCAGCGAGGCCAGCAGCACGGCGGTGAAGATCCACAACGGATCGAAATTGCCGACAAGTCCGAGCACGACATAGACCAGCAGCGGATGCAGCAACAGCTTGATCGGCACGATATAGCCGATTTCGGCCGGTATGCGCTTCAGCGGACGAAGCGCCAGCGTCACGCCCATGGCAAACAGCGCGCAGGGGGCAGCCGCCTGGGCGAGATAGTCGATCAGTCGTTGCAGCGCGAGGGGCGGCTCGAACTGGAACCCCGCCGCCAGGAAGCCGATCGCTGTGGCGATGATGAACGGGTGGTAGGCGATCTTCTTTGCCACGTCCAGCGCCACCCGGCTGCGCGGCCGCTCATCGCCGCCGGCAAAGGCCATCAGCGCCGGTGCAGCAATGAAGTGGGCGGCATTCTCGAAGCAGAAGATCAGCGCGACCGGCACCGCGGCGGCTTCCCCAAAGGCCAGGAGCGCAAGACCCGGCCCCATATAGCCGATATTGCCATAGGCGCCGGCGAGCGCCTGGATCGTGCAGTCGGCGATCGTATTGCCCCGCACGAGACGGCCGATCAGGAAGACGAGAAGAAAGATCGCATAGGTGGCGGCCAGCGACGCGACGATGAAGTCGATCCGGGTCAGTTCCTCGATCGGCGTACGCGACACCAGCTTGAAGAACAGCGACGGCAGGGCGATGTAGATGACGAAGAAGTTGAGCCATCCGAGCGCCTCGGCCGGCTGCCGCGTCACTCGGCCGGAAACATAGCCGATCAGGATCAGGCCGAAGAACGGCAGCACCAGCGCGATAATGTCACCCAAGCCGCCACTCCCCGGTTCGGCGGGCCGTTCGCATACGACCCAATCCTCTCGGCCTTAGCCGATTTGCGACAGGATTGGAAAGGTCTGCTGGAACCAAATCGCCATGTCGGCGACGAATCCGAAGATAAAGGCAAGGCCGGTCAGCACGAGCAAGCCGCCCATAATCTTCTCGACCAGGCCGAGATGCTTGCGAAAGCGGGTGAGGAACCGCATGAAGGCGCCGGAAAAGGCAGCGGCGATCCAGAACGGCACCGCCAGACCCAGCGAATAGACCGCCAGCAGCATGGCGCCCTCGCCGACCGTATCGCGCGCTGCGGCCACTCCGAGGATCGCGCCGAGCACCGGACCGATGCAGGGCGTCCAGCCGAAGGCGAAGGCCAGGCCCATGACATAGGCGCCGGACAGCGTCGCCGGCTTGCCGCCGCCGGAGATGCGCATCTCGCGCGACAAAAGCCCGATGCGGAAGACGCCGAGGAAGTTCAGCCCCATGATGATGATGATCACGCCGCCGATCTTGGAAAGCAGGTCGAGATGCTGGCGCAGCATCGTGCCGATGGTCGAGGCGCCGGCCCCGAGCGCCACGAAGACGGTGGCAAAGCCGAGCGTGAAGGCGAGCGCCGAGAACATCACCGCGCGGCGGGCCTGCCGGTCCTGCGCAGCCACGCCGCCACCGCGAAACTGGTCGACGGATATCCCGGCCATGTAGCAGAGATAGGGCGGCACAAGCGGAAGAACGCAGGGCGAGAGGAAGGAGAGCGCTCCGGCAAACAGCGCGCTGAGCAGCGAAATCTCGGCAATCGACACGTGGGCAACTCCATCTGCAGCCTTGTGCCGCCTTCCTAGCGCCCTCCTCCCGTGCTTGCCAATCACCTTTCTGTTCGCTGCGACAATTGCGACGGCACTTCCGGTCCCCGGTGAAAATTTCGGTTGACCGGCAAAGGGCACCTGCCTATGTAACGCACACTTCCGCCGGAGCTTGAATGCCCGGTCCTGGGAGAGCGTAGCTCAGCCGGTAGAGCAACTGACTTTTAATCAGTAGGTCCAGGGTTCGAATCCCTGCGCTCTCACCATTCCCTCACAATTGCGATTCCAATGGCAATAGCCCGGTGAAGGTGGCGACGAACTTTCGCCAGATGCTGGCGCCCGGTTCGTTATATTCCGGGGCGGCGCCCGGCTCGCCCGTCCAGGTCAGCGTGTCATTCTCGAGTGTCAGGTGATAGCTGTGGTTCGGCGCGATGTGGGTGGCGAACTCCCGGCGCACCTCGGCGGTCAACTCGGCATCATCGAACAGCACGCCCATTTCCGTGTTGAGGGCGATCGACCGCGGGTCGAAATTGAACGAGCCGATGAAGCCTGTCCGCTGATCGACGGTGAAGGCCTTGGTATGGAGGCTGGCATTACTCGATCCGAACAGTGAAATACGTCCCGGCGCACTCTCCGCCCGCAGTTCGAACAGATCCACGCCATCGGTCAGCAGGGTCTCCCTATAGGGCGCATAGGCGCCGTGGACGGCGGCGACATCGGTGGCGGCGAGCGAGTTGGTGAGCACGGTGACCTTCGCCCCGCGTTCGACCAGGGTGCGCAGCGTCAAGACGCCTTCATCGCCCGGAATGAAATAGGGCGACGTGATTTCGAGGGTCCGGGTGGCCGAGGTGATGACCGGATTGATCGCCTGGTCGAGCCAACTCTGCTGACCCACGTCGAGCACCTTTTCCGGCGGGTCCGATACGACCTGCACCTCCGCAGTCCAGTGGTATCGCGGTTCTGCCGCGCGTTCCGCCGCCGCGTTTGCCGCCTCTTCCAGATGGGAGAGATAGCGTTGCGCCGCCTCGCTGGCGGATAGCCCCTCCAACCGCGCTCGAAGCTTGGAAAGGCTCCGCTGCTCCGGGTCGGACAGGCTGCGGATCGGCAGTGCCAGCGGGCTGTTCCAGAAGCGGTCGAAGATCGCCGAGGTCTCTCCCACGGCCGGCCCGACCATGGAAACGTCGAGATCGCGGAAGTTGGCGGTGTCCGAGGCGCCGAAATAGGCGTCACCGATATTGCGTCCGCCGACGATCGCCACGCGGCCGTCGGCGATGAAGGCCTTGTTGTGCATACGGCGCGTCACGGTCACGGCCCTGAGGATCATTTCGATGCCGCGCCCCAGTGCGCTGTCGCGGCTCATGGCCGGGTTGAACAACCTCACTTCGATGTTCGGGTGGCTGTCGTAAGCGGCATAAATGTCATCTCCATCACCCCGCGAGTTGATGTCGTCGAGCAGAAGCCGCACCCGCACCCCGCGGTCGGCGGCGGCCAGTATCTCCCGGCCGAGCAGCGAACCGGTCAGATCGTCCCGCCAGTAATAATATTGCAGATCGAGGCTGCGGCCGGCGGCGCGTGCGGCATGCGCCCGCACAGCAAACGCGTCGATATTGTCGGAGACGAGCCTAAGGCCGCTCATGTCCGGATGTCTGGCGGTCTGCGCCGCGACAACGCGGTCGAGTGCCGTTCCGTTTTCCGCCACGGCCAAAGCCTCGGACGGCGCGCCCCTCGCCTGCGCGGCAAAGCGTCCGTAGACATAGACGGTGAGCCAGGACGCGAGGGCAAACAGGACCAGGCCGATCAGGATTATTTTCGCGACGCGCAAGCTCGACCTCCGGCTCCCCACCACAGCGCAGCAACAACGCACAACTTAAGTGAAGGGTCCGACGCCCGCCAGAAATAAAGCGACCGCGGTCAGCGGATCCCCCTGAGGGCCGCCGAAGGCGTCGCGCGGGTCACCCGCCATGCGGGATAAAGGGCGGCAAGCGGGCCGACCAGGAGAACCCAGAACATCGCCTCCATGATGATGCCAAGAGTGAGATAAGGCTCGAGCAGGCCGGCCGAGACGCGCAGCCAGGACACGAGGTGCATCGCGGCGGTCCCGAGAGCGACGCCGATCACACTGCCGATCAGGCACATCAAGAGCCCCTCGACCACCACGAGCAGTCGAATGCGGCCCGGTGTCCAGCCGATCGCGGCAAGAATGCCGAATTCCTGCACCCTTTCCGAAACCGACATCAACAAGGTATTGGCGACCAGGATGGACGAGGCGAGGATCATCACCAGCGACACGGCCGATGTGATGGCGTCCACCGTCTTGACGAAGTCCATGTTCTCGGCGAATTCGGCGCTGTCGCTGACCTCGATCGTCGGTGAGACCTTGGCGAGCGCCGCCTTGACGTTCGCCGCCTTCTGCGGATCGACGGGACGCGCCAGGCGGATTTGCACCAGGGAAACGCTGGCCGGGCGGCCGAGAAGTTCCTGCAGACCGGACAGGCGGGCGACCGCGACATTCTGGTTGAAGACCGAATCCGGCACCGAAATGCCGGTGATGCGGAAGGGTTCGTACTGGATCAGGATCTCGTCGCCGACCGTCTTGCCGAGCGCCTCGGCAACCGTGCGGCCAAGCACGACCTCGCGGTCGCCTGCAGGCGCCTTCCCCTGCTCCAGCATCAGTGAACGCCACAAGAAACTACCATCCGGCCAGCCCGTGACGAAGATGTTTGCCTCGTCGTCGACCGCGGCGATCGACAGCACGATGCCGGCCGCCTCGTCGACACCGGCGACCGCATCGAGCCTGGCCACAAGCTCTTCGGAAATCGAACTGCTGACCAGGCTGTAGGTACCCCTCTGGCTGACGACGTAATCCCCACCGACATCGCCTACCCCTTGAGAATAGCTGTCCTGCAGGCCGCGCGTCAGCCCGGTCAGCGCGATGAAACTGCCGACCGCCACCGCGATCCCGAGTACGGTCAGTGTCGAGCGCAGTTTCTGTGACATGAGGTTGCGGGCCGGCAAGCTGAGCAGGTTCATGGGATCGCCTCTTATACGGTCTGCCGGCGCTGGTCGGAGACGATCCGGCCGTCGACCAGTTCGACGCGCCGGTCGCAGCGTTCGGCGATCGCCCGGTCATGGGTAACGATTACGACGGTGATCGCACCATCACGCTGGAGACCCTCGAGCAAACCGATGATATCGGCGCTCGACCGGCTATCGAGACTGCCGGTCGGCTCGTCGGCGACGATCAGTTCCGGGCTGTTCGCGAGTGCCCGAGCGATTGCCACTCTTTGGCGCTCCCCGCCGGAGAGCTGCATCGGGTGCTGCCGGCCCCGCGCGCCAAGCCCCAGACGTTCGAGCAGCTCCGCCACCCGGTCCCGTCGTGCATGCGCCGAAATTCCCTGCCATAGCATGGCGAGTTCGATGTTCTCGGCCGCCGTCAGTGAGGGGATAAGACAGAAGGACTGGAAGACGAAGCCGATCCGTTCCGCACGGATGCGGGCCCAATCCGCCCTGTCCCGCACGGTCGCGCCATCGAAAACCACGTCGCCGGCGCTGGGCTCCTCAAGCCCGCACAAAAGGTCGAGCAGGGTCGATTTACCAGAGCCGCTGGGGCCGGTTATGGCGATGAAATCACCGCGCGCGACGGAAAAGGACACGTCATTGAGAGCGATGATCCGGCCATTGTCATAGACGCGGTGGCAATGTTGAAGTTCGACCAGATGCGGCATGCTTCAGGTTCTCACTTCCGCCCGTCGAGTTCGGCCCGCAGGCTCCTGGTCAGCGCCGCCAACGAACCGTCGAGTGCCTTCAGGCGCACGGCATAGTCGTCGCGTCGAGCAACCGTCAGCGACGCGCCGTTGCCGACCAGGTCGAAAAGGCAGAACGAGCCGCCGCACGGTCGCATCTTCCAGTCGATCCGGCGAGCGCTGCCGTCACGCCGCATCTGCGACGTCAGAACGACCACGTCCCTGGCGCCGAGGGGCTTGGCTTCGTTGATGCGTAGACGGTCGTCGCCACGAATGCGGCGATCCAGTTCCACCGCCATGACGTCGCGCAGCACGATGAGGAACTTCCGCCGTTCGCTCTCGCTGGCGCTGTCCCAGGCTTTGCCGGCAACCTTACGGGCGATTTCGCCAAGATCGAGATGGCGCTCGAGCAAGGGCGCAAGCCTGGAGGCTGGACCATTCGCGGAAGCCACGACCAGGGCGTGGATCCTTTCGACCGCAGCGATGGCCCCGTTCACATTGGCGGCGGAGGTGGCCGAGCTGGCCATGCCGAGAAGTGTTGCGAACCACACGGCAACGGCAAGTACGGGCCGCCTCAATCCTGCAACGCGCCGAGAATGATGGAAATTCAACCAAGAGTACATGCACGCCCCAGAAAGTATTCCGCAAGATGAACACCGGATGGCACTCCCGTTTGCAGCCGGCGAATCGTCCCCGCAACTATTCATCCACCCGCTTGACATCATATGTACGGTGTACCTAATGCGCAAAGGAAAAGACCCTCGCCGGTGAATTTGGCAGGCTTTGTCTCGTTTGGATGTGACTGGTATCGGTGATGACGATCGACTGGAATGCACCGATCACAGGTGCCTATTGCGAGCGAACCGATCCCGGAATCTGGGGCGAACCGCTGAACGCCACTTCCAGCCTGCTCGTCGTCGTCGTCAGCCTTCTCGCCTTTGTCCATGTGATGCGGACCCGATCCGTCTCCCCCGGTCTCTTTGCACTGATGGCGCTTGCGGTGGCGATCGGCGTCGGCTCCTTTCTCTGGCACACCTTCGCCACACGCTGGGCAGAACTGGCCGACGTCCTGCCGATCTGGGGCTTCGTCGCGCTCTACGGCGCCGCGGTTCTGCGAAAGTCTCTGCGTCCGCGCTTTGCTCTCCCTCTCGCCATTGTCGCTGGCCTGCTGGTCTTTTCCGCCGGAATGGCCTTGTCCTTGCGTGACACCCAGATGGTGGGTGATACGGTCAGCGGCTCGACCCAATATCTGCCGGCGCTCTTCGTCGTTCTGGCCACGGGGCGAGCAGTCTGGAAGGAGAAGCATCCGTCCTTCCGCCTCATCCTGCTGGCGGCCGCGCTCTTCGTCTTGTCCTTCGTGTTCCGCAGCCTCGACCTGCCGCTCTGTTCGGTCTTCCCGACAGGGACCCATTTCCTCTGGCATATCAGCAATTGTCTGGCTTTCGGTGTGCTCCTGACGGCCTTGATCCGTTACCCGCTGGGCGGCGACGGCGTATCGCACAAACGACCCTGAGAAACGTTGCCGCGACGGATTTCGTTGCAATCCCTTACCAAGATTTAACTTCGCTTCCCGCGACGCCTGTGACAAACAATCCATCGACGGAACCTGCCGGCGGGGTGGGCAATTCGGGGCAGCGTTTCGTCGAGACTTGATACGGGTCAATAAGTTTACCGCGAATTCCGGCCATACACTTTTAAATCGAACGCTGAAAAATGGACGCGACATGACGAGCGACACCGCCGCACCGCCCCCCGCCAAGGACAAGGAAACCGATGAACTGACCGCGCTGCTGGGGAGTTCGCAAAAGCGCGGCAAGCGTTCGCGCTGGCTTTGGCGTCTGCTGGCGGCCGGCGTGCTGATCGGCGCAGGCTATGCCTATTGGTCCTACAGCACCCAGGCGACCGCCTATACCTATTCCACCTCCGCCGCGAAGAGGGGCAATCTCACCGTCGTGGTTACCGCAACGGGATCGGTTGAGCCGACCGTGCAGGTCGATGTTTCGAGCGAACAGTCGGGCACCATCCGTGACGTGCTGGTCGACTACAACAGTGTCGTCAAGCTGGGAGAGGTGGTCGCCAGGCTCGACACCGCCAAGCTCGAGGCGAACGTCAAGAGCGCCGAGGCAAACCTCCTGTCCGCCAAGGCGAGCGTCGCCAAGGCGGATGCCGACATGAAATCGGCCAAGGCAACCTTTGACCGGCTGAAATCCCTGGTCAGCAGCCGCGTCTCGACCCAACAGGAGATGGATGCCGCCGGCTACACCTACGAGGCAGCCGTCGCCACCAAGGCCAGCGCCGAGGCCAATGTCCTCTCCGCCGAAGCCGAGCTTGAGCAGGCCCGCCTCAACCTGTCCAAGGCGACGATCATTTCACCGATCGACGGCATTGTCCTATCGCGCGACGTCGATCCAGGCGCTACGGTCGCAGCCTCGCTCGAGGCGCCGACCTTGTTCACCATTGCCGGCGACCTCAGGGAAATGGAATTGCAGGTCGATATCGATGAAGCCGATGTCGGCCAGGTGGCCGTCGGACAGAAGGCCACCTTCACCGTCGACGCTTTTTCGGAGAAGCGCTTTCCGGCCGAAATCACCTCGGTGCGCTATGCCTCCGAAACCGTCAACGACGTCGTCACCTATATGGGCATCCTCAAGGTCGAAAACGACCAGTTGCTGCTGCGCCCCGGCATGACCGCCACTGCCGACATCGTCGTGCAGTCGATCGAGGATTCTCTTCTCATTCCCAATGCCGCCCTGCGCTATGCACCGCCGGAGACCCTGACGAAGAGCAGTTCGGGCGGCGGGAGCGGCATGTTCAGCCTGTTCCGGCCGCCTCGCATGGGATCGATCAGCGCACCTGAGCCGGAAGGTAGCGAGCGCACCGTCTGGCTGATGAAAAACAACGTGCCGACCGCCGTCAACGTCGAGATCGGTGCCAGCGACGGACAGAGCACCGTCGTCACCAAGGGTGACATCGCCGAAGGCGATCTGCTGATCACCGACGCCACGGAAAAGAACGGCTGAGGGGCGACAGATGGCCAGCCCTCCCCTCATCGAATTCCAGCAGGTCTCGAAGGTCTACGGTCGCGGAGAGGCGACGATCAAGGCGCTCGACCGCGTGGACCTCGTGATCGAGAAGAACGAATTCGTCGCGATCATGGGTCCGTCCGGCTCGGGAAAATCCACGGCGATGAACATTCTCGGCTGCCTCGACGTCCCAAGCTCCGGAGAGTATCTGTTCCACGGCATACGCACATCCACCCTCGACCGCAGGCAGCATACGATGCTGCGTCGCCACATGCTGGGCTTCGTGTTCCAGGGCTTCAACCTGCTGGCCCGCACTTCGGCGCTGGAAAACGTCGAACTGCCGCTCGTCTATCGCGGCATGGAGGCCGGCGAGCGTCGCCGCCTGGCCAACAGAGCCTTGTCCCAGGTCGGCCTCACCGGCCGCGAACATCACACGACCCAGGAATTGTCGGGCGGCCAGCAGCAGCGTGTCGCGATCGCCCGGGCGATCGTCACCAGTCCCAAGGTCCTGCTGGCCGACGAGCCCACCGGTAATCTTGATACCAAAACCAGCAAGGAAATCATGGAACTGATTACCGGGCTCAACGAGGAGCACGGCATCACGGTGATCATGGTCACCCACGAGGACGACATCGCGGCTTACGCCAAACGGAATCTGCGCTTCCTCGACGGTCGCCTGAATTCCGACAGCCATAACGGAAAGGGCAAAGCCGATGTTCTTTGAAACCGTAAAACTCGCGCTTCGGGCCATCAGCCGCAACATGCTGCGTTCGTTCCTCACCGTGCTCGGTGTCGTGATCGGGGTCGCCGCCGTCATCGCCATGGTGACGATCGGCAATGGCACGACCGCCCAGGTAACGGCGGAGATTTCCAAGCTGGGAACGAACCTGCTCTTCGTGCGGCCCGGCCAGTTCGGCCCGGGCAGAGCCAGCACGGATGCCAAGAAGTTCACCGAACGCGACGTTCAGGCTGTCGTCGACCAGATCGCCGGTCTTCGCGCCGTGGCCGGCGTCAACCAGTCGAGCCAGACAGTGGTCTACGGCGGCGAGAACCACCAGACCACGGTGACGGGCACGACCGGCGACTACTTCATCGCCCAGGACTGGACGCTTGCGAGCGGCCGAACCTTCCTGGTTTCCGAAGAGCGCGGCGGCCAGGCGGTCTGCGTCATCGGCGAGACCGTGCGCAAGGAACTGTTCGGCTCGACGCCGGCGCTCCAGCAGAATATCCGCGTCGGCGGCTTCTCCTGCGAAGTGATCGGCACGCTGGTCAAGAAGGGTCAGAGCGGCATGGGCACCGACCAGGACGACATCGTCGTCATGCCGCTCAAGGTGTTCCAGCGGCGCATCGGCGGCTCAAGCGAGGTGTCGAGCATGGTCCTTTCGGCCGAGGACGGCGTTTCGACGTCGAAAATCCAGGCCAATGTCGAGCGATTGCTGCGTGAACGCCGCAAGATCATTGCCGGGCGCGACGACGACTTCTCCGTCAACGACATGACCCAGATGGCCTCGACCCTGACCGGCACGACGACGCTGATGACCGGCCTGCTCGGCGCGGTCGCCGCCGTCAGCCTCCTGGTGGGCGGCATCGGCATCATGAACATCATGCTGGTCTCGGTGACAGAGCGAACCCGCGAGATCGGTATCCGGCTGGCAATCGGCGCGCTGGAAAAGCAGGTATTGATGCAGTTTCTCGTCGAGGCGGTGACCCTGTCGCTCGCCGGCGGCATCGTCGGGATCCTGCTCGGCCTTGGTCTCGCCTACAGTGCGGTCTCCTACATGAACGTCCCGTTCGTCAGCAGCCCCTCCGTGATTGTGCTCGCCTTCGCCTTCTCCGCCGCGATCGGGATGGTCTTCGGCTATTTTCCGGCGCGCCGCGCCGCCCAGCTCAATCCGATTGAAGCCTTGAGGCACGAATAAGCCTGGCCGCTGTCCGGCGGGCCGGCGGGCCGTCACCTGCGAAGGACCGTCCTCGGCGCGAGGTGCCCCTCCGATACCGCCCTGATATATCACCGCACCTTGTCTTTCCAAATGCGACATGGCACAGTGTGATATATCAGTGGAGGCTTCAATGACCGCGACCCTCGGCTCCCAGAGCCATCTCGCCTACCTCGCCCTGGAACGGCTGATCGTGACGCTGAAGCTGAAACCCGGCGCACTGGTCAACGAGCGGCAGCTGATCGAACTGTCCGGCTTCGGACGGACGCCGGTCCGCGAGGCGATCCAGAAGCTCGAATGGCAGGGCCTCGTGGTGGTGCGTCCCCGCGTCGGGCTGCAGATCGCGGAAATCCAGCCGGACGACCACCAGTCCATCATGGCCGTCCGCCTCAAGCTCGAACCGCTGCTGGCAAGACTTGCGGCGGAGAATGCCGATCCGGAAAAGCGTGCCCACCTGCTCGATTGTGCCCAGGCGATGACCGCCGCGGCGACCACCGGTGATTTCGACGCATTTCTCGCCGCCGACAAGGAGTTCGACGAGATCATTGAACAGGCCTGTCTCAACCGGTTCCTGATTTCGGCCCTCGCGCCGCTACAGTCCCATTCGCGTCGCATGTGGTATGCCGGCGCAACCGTGGCCAAGATGGATCGCTCTGTCTCGCTTCACGTCGCAGTTATCCGCGCGATCCAGCAGGGCAATGGCAAGGAGGCCGAGGCGGCGATGGCGGCTCTGATCGGGTACCTCAGCAAAGCCTGAAAGGTCGCGCAGTTCGCTTGAACGCGAAACGCCCGGAGCAATCCCCGGGCGCACGTCTGATCTCAATCTCGAAGGTTCAGCCGACGAAGGCGCGCTCGATGACGAATTCTGCCGGCTTGTTGTTGGCGCCCTCGGTAAGGCCTGCCTTTTCGAGCAAGGCCTTGGTGTCCTTCAGCATCGCGGTCGAGCCGCAGATCATGCCGCGGTCCACCGCGGGGTCGAGCGGCGGCACGCCGAGATCGGCGTAGAGCTTGCCGCTCTCCATCAGGTCGGTGATGCGCCCCTGGAACGGATAGTCCTCGCGGGTCACGGTTGCGTAGTGTTTCAGCTTGTCGCCGACGAGTTCGGCCAGGAATTCATGGTTCCGGATTTCGTCGACCAGGTCGAAACCGTATTGAAGCTCGGCCACCTCACGGCATGTATGGGTGAGGATGACCTCCTCGAACTTCTCATAGGTTTCCGGATCGCGGATCAGGCTGGCAAACGGCGCGATGCCGGTGCCGGTCGAAAACATGTAGAGGCGCTTGCCCGGAGTGAGGGCATCGAGGACCAGCGTGCCGGTCGGTTTCTTGCGCATCAGCACCTTGTCACCGGGCTTTATCTTCTGCAGGTGCTGGGTCAACGGGCCATCCGGCACCTTGATCGAGAAGAATTCCAGTTCCTCGTCCCAGGACGGGCTGGCGATCGAATAGGCGCGGTAAATCGGCTTTCCCTCGACCATCAGGCCGATCATGGCAAATTCGCCCGAGCGGAAGCGGAAGCCTGCGGGCCGTGTCATGCGGAAGCGAAACAGGCGGTCGGTATAATGGGTCACGCTGAGCACGATCTCGGCGTAGACGCCTTCCGGGACGATCAGTTCCGCATTCTCGGTTTTGACGGGAGCATTCATGCGTCTTTGGTTCCTATGGTCGCCTGTCTGACTTCGCTCGCTGCCCTATACCGCAACTTGGGCGACCGACAAAGTCGGCAATTCGCCGCGTTCGGGCTTTTGTCCCCTCCCCGATGCAACAGAGAGACGGCGCTTTCCTTGACCTCCGTCAAGAAGGGGCTGTTAGATTACAATTTTGCGATGCTCTAGGCACCTGTGCCACCGATCCGACGCCAGCTGAAACCACCCGCCACCGCCGAGGCGACGGCCGTGGGCTGGTAGCGTTGGGCGATCCCCGGCAGGCGGTTCTCGGCCAATCGGACAAGCGCGGTCGGGTTTGATACGGCAAAGCTGGTGAAGCCGGTGCGCAGCATCAGCGGGATCGGGTCGATCAGCACGTCGCCGACGGCCCGGACCTCACCCTGGTAGCCCAGCCGTTGGCGAAGCAGCGTTGCATGGCTGAAACCGCGCCCGTCGTTGAACGCGGGAAAGGCGATCGCCACCAGCGCGATGCGGTCGAGATGGGGTTCGAGCCGTGTCACATCGTCGGCAGGCCCGACGATTACGCCGAAGCCGCTCTCGTTGCTGTGCTCGGCAAGTTCAAGGAAAGCGTCCAATCCGATGATGGGGCGCGCGCCCTCGCCAGCTTTTACCTCGTCCGTTTCGATCACCCAGGGGTCATTGTCGACGAAACCGCCCGCGTTCCAGATCTTGGTCATCTTGTCCATTTCTCAGGCCGCCTCGGCCGTCTGGCCGTAAAGGGCTTCCTTGAAGGGTTTCGGACCGACGCGGCGATAGGCGTCGATGAAGGTCTCCTTCGGTTCGAGGCGCAGGCCGAGATAGGTGTCGACGATCGTTTCGATGGCATCAGTCACACGCTCCGGCTCGAAGCCGCGGCCGATGATCTCGCCGATCGAAGTGTTCTCGTCGCCCGAGCCGCCAAGCGTGATCTGGTAAAGCTCGGCGCCCTTCTTCTCGACTCCCAGCAGGCCGATATGGCCGACATGGTGATGGCCGCAGGCATTGATGCAGCCGGAGATCTTGATCTTCAGCTCGCCGATCTCGGCCTGGCGCTCGGGCGATCCGAAGCACGTCGAGATTTCCTGCGCGACCGGGATCGAGCGGGCATTGGCCAGCGCGCAATAGTCGAGCCCCGGGCAGGCGATGATGTCGGTGATCAGCCCGGCATTGGCGGTGGCAAGGCCGGACGCCTCCAGCGCCTGGTAGACGGCATAGAGATCGCCGAGCGCCACATGCGGCAGGATCAGGTTCTGCTCGTGGCTGACGCGGATCTCGTCGAAGGCCAGCCGTTCGGCGACGTCGGCGACCACTTCCATCTGCACGTCGCTGGCATCGCCCGGCGTGCCGCCGATGGGCTTCAGCGAGATCGTCACCATGCCGTAGTCCGGATGACGATGCGGCTGCACGTTCTGGGCGGCCCAGGCGGCAAAGGCCCCGTCGGCCTTCTTGGCGCGGGCAAGGGCTTCCCAGCCATCGGCGCGGTCGGGCAGAGCCGGCGGTGCGAAATAGGTCTCTATCGCGCGGATGTCGCCTTCCGGCAGCTTCAGTTCGCTCTCGCGGATCTGCTGGAACTCGGCCTCGACCTGGCGCGTCACTTCCTCGACGCCGGTCTCGTGCACGAGGATCTTGATCCGGGCCTTGTACTTGTTGTCTCGCCGGCCGTGCAGGTTGTAGACGCGCACGATCGCCGTCACATAGGTCAGCAGGTCCTCTTCCGGCAGGAAGTCGCGGATCAGCTTGGCAACGAGCGGCGTACGCCCCTGCCCGCCGCCGACATAGACGGCAAAGCCCAGCTCGCCGGCGTCGTTCCTCTTCAGATGCAGGCCGATGTCGTGCACCTGGATCGCGGCACGATCGCGCGGCGCGCCGGTGACGGCGATCTTGAACTTGCGCGGCAGGAAGGAGAATTCCGGATGGACGGAAGACCACTGGCGCAGGATTTCCGCATAGGGCCGCGGATCGGCGACCTCGTCGGCGGCGGCGCCGGCGAAATGGTCGGCCGTCACGTTGCGGATGCAGTTGCCCGAGGTCTGGATCGCGTGCATCTCGACGCTTGCCAATTCTTTGAGGATGTCCGGCGTGTCCGACAGCTTCGGCCAGTTGTACTGGATGTTCTGGCGGGTGGTGAAATGGCCGTAGCCCCGGTCGTAGCGACGGGCGATATGGGCGAGCATGCGCATCTGCTTCGAATTCAGCGTGCCATAGGGAATGGCGACCCGCAGCATGTAGGCGTGCAGCTGCAAATAGACGCCGTTCATCAGGCGCAGCGGCCGAAACGCGTCCTCGGCGATCTCGCCGGACAAACGCCGGGTCACCAGGTCGCGAAACTGCTCGACACGGGCAGAGACGAAGGCGTGGTCGAATTCATCATAGCGGTACATGAAATTCCTCAGGCGGCAATGAATTCGGGATTGGCGAAGCCATGGCCGTCGGCATAGGCGATGGTCGGCCCCTCGGCGCGGATGCGTTCGCGAAGGCGCAAGGGCCGCAGCAGACCGCCCTTCTCCTCGACCTCGATGACGTTGACGTCGAGGACCAGGTTGCTGGCAACGGCCCTGCGGCCGGCATCCTCGATCGCGGCAACCGCCTCGGCATGGCGGGCGACGAAGGCGTCCTGCAGCCGTTCGGTCCATTGGCCGTTGACGTCGAGCCAGACAGCGATGCCGTCACCCAGGCGATTTGCGGTCAGTACCTTGTCTGCCATGTCAGGTCCTCTCGAAAGCGGCAAGGCTGGCGATCGTGCCGCGCAGCGGTTCGGAACGGGTAAAATTGCCGCCGGCGACGGCATCGCCGATGATCACCATCACCGGGCCTTTGAGTTCGTCGCGCGCCTCGAGCGCCGGCAGCTCGGCCAGCGTGCCGTGCATGAGGCGGCTGTCGCTGCGACCGGCATTTTCCACGACGGCGACGGTCGTGTCTTCGGAAAGCCCGGACGCCATCAGGCGGGAGGCGACGGAGGCGGCATTGCTGCGGCCCATGTAGACGGCGACCGTGGCGCCCGAGAGCGCCAGCCGCGCCCAGTCCGGCAGGGTCTCGCCATGGAGGTCGTGGCCGGTGGTGAAGACCAGTGAGGATGCGACACCGCGCAGCGTCAGCGGCAGCTCGAAATCGGCGGCGGCGGCCAGCGCCGAGGTGATGCCCGGCACGACCTCGTAGGCGACGCCCGCCTCGCGCAGCGCCGCCATCTCTTCGCCGGCGCGGCCGAAGACCAGCGGGTCGCCGGATTTCAGCCGCACTACGCGCTTGCCCTCGCGGCCGAGTTCGACCAGGAGCTCGTTGATCTCGTCTTGCGACTTCGAGTGGCAGCCCTTGCGCTTGCCGACCGGAATGCGGGTCGCGTCGCGACGGCCCATGTCGATCACGGCCTGCGGCACCAGCGCGTCATGCACGATCACGTCGCATTCCATCAGCAGCCGGTGGGCGCGAAGCGTCAAAAGGTCTTCCGCGCCCGGCCCGGCGCCGACCAGGAAGATGCGGCCTTCGGCCTTCTCGTTCACGGCGTCCTTGAGCAGGCGCGTGGCGCGGCGGCGGGCATCACTGATGTCTCCGGAGGCGACGGCATCGGCAACCTGTCCCTTGAAGAAGGAGCGCCAGAACATCCGGCGGGCCAGGCCGCGCGGCAGCAGACGGTCGACCGCGCTCCGATAGCTGTTGGCCAGTTGGGCCAGATTACCGAGGGTCCGCGGCAGCAGCCGGTCGATGTCGGCGCGGATCATCTGGGCAAGCACCGGGCCCGCCCCTTCCGTTCCGATGGCAACGGCGATCGGCGCACGGTTGACCAGTGCCGGCGTGTAGAAATCGCAGAAATCCGGTTGATCGACGGCATTGGCCGGGATGCGGCGGCCGCGGGCAGCCTGGACGATGGAGCGATCCAGCTCCGCATCGCCGGTGGCGGCGAACACCAGAACCGCGTCTTCGACCTGGGATGGGGCAAAGCTGCGGGCGACTGTTTCGACGTTGTTCTCCACCAGATAGGCGGCATAATCGGCATCCGGCGCTTCGGCATAGGCGACGATCCGCGCCTGGGTGTTGCGCAGCAGGCGGGTCTTGGCAAAGGCCTCCGGACCGTTGCCGAACACCACGGCAACGGCGTCCGCAACCTTGAAGAAGGCCGGAAATACCGAAAGTCGCTGTTCGCTCACGCCCATGCCCGATTCCGCGTTGTGGAAGACTGCCCATTTATCCCCGCATTCGCCAAGGGAATGAAGAAACAGAAATCCGTCGGGCTTCGGAGAAGGATATTTCTTTGCTAGGCTTTCGCGGGAATAGAGCAAATATCACCGGGGCGCATTTGCCGGTCGCGGCAGCGCAACAAATCGCACGGGATAACAGCGTCGCGGACGAAAATTGCGCCTTCCGCCGGCCATGGCCCGCCGATAGGATCGGGCGGCATCCAGCCTGGAGAACGCCTTGACCGCCGCCGACATCACCCGCCGCCTGCTCGACGTCATCGAACACGACATCCTGCCGCTAACCGAAAAAGGTGTCGCGGCCGGCAACAAGGTGTTCGGCGCGGCGATCATCAGGAAATCCGACCTGTCGCTGGTATTGGCCGAAACCAACAACGAGCTGGAAAACCCGCTCTGGCACGGCGAGGTCCACACGCTGAAGCGCTTCTACGAACTGGGCGAACGGCCGGCGACCAAGGACCTGATCTTCCTGTCGACGCATGAGCCCTGCACCATGTGCATGTCGGCGATCACCTGGGCCGGCTTCGACAATTTCTACTATTTCTTCAGCCATGAGGACAGCCGCGACGCTTTCGCCATCCCGCACGACCTGAAGATCCTGAAAGAGGTCTTCGGTCTCGAGCCGGGCGGCTATCGCAAGGCCAACGCCTTCTGGAATTGCTATGCCATCGCCGACCTGGTCGCGGTCGACGACGATGCCGAACGGCTCGTGGCCCAGTCGAAGCGTATCCGCGCCGTCTATGACCGGCTCTCGCAACAATATCAGTCCGGCAAATCCGACAACGACATTCCGCTCAACTGAGCGTCCAGCACAGAGACCCGCATGGAACCCTCCAAGGACATTTCCCGCCTGCTCGACATCATGGCGGCCCTGCGCGCGCCTGAAACCGGCTGCCCCTGGGACGTGGTGCAGACCTTCGAGACGATCAAGCCCTACACCATCGAAGAGGCCTATGAGGTGGCCGACGCGATCGAACGCAACGATCCGGACGATCTGTGCGACGAACTCGGCGACCTGTTGCTTCAGGTGGTGTTCCACGCCCGCATCGCCGAGGAGGCGGGCCTGTTTGCCTTCGGCGACGTGGTCGAGGCCATCACCAGGAAGATGATCCGCCGCCACCCGCACGTGTTCGCCGTGTCGGACGCGGCGACCCCGGACGCCGTCAAACTGCAATGGGACGAGATCAAGCGGCAGGAGAAGCAGGAACGCGCCGAACGCCACGCCGCCCGTGCGAGCGCTTCGGGCAAGCCCATGCCCGACGATCCGAAGGCCGGCTTCCTCGGCTCGGTGCAGCGCAGTTTCCCGGCGCTAACCGAAGCCTTGAAGCTCCAGGAACAGGCAGCGAAGGTCGGGTTCGACTGGTCGGAGGCCGAACCGATCCTCGACAAGATCGAGGAAGAGATCGGCGAACTGCGCGAGGCGCTGAGGGCCGGAGAGGCAAACAAGATCGCCGACGAACTCGGCGACCTGATCTTCGCGCTCGCCAATATCGGCCGCCATGTGAAGGCTGATCCGGAGCAGGCACTACGCGGAACGAATACGAAATTCCGTAGGCGGTTCGGATACATAGAGAAGACTCTTGAAGCGAATGGTGAAACGCTTCAGGCCGCCACCTTGGAGCGGATGGAAGCGCTTTGGCAGGAGGCGAAGCGTCTGGAGTCAAGATCCAACGGGCCGTGATCGCGTTCAGACCGCGGGCCCTCCTGTACCCGTCAGCCAAAGAAGGCCGTCACGTGACAATGGTGGGAGATAAGGCCGGCTTCACCGGTCGTGCAGTCCCTTGCCGGCGACAATCCTGGCACGCATCTTATCAATCCGGGCCGCTCGGGTCGCAGTCTGCTTGGGCTGGGCGAAATAGAGGGCATAGCCGCGGCGGCGTCCGGGCGTCAGCGACTCGAAGGCCTCCTGCAAGTACGGATCCGCCTCCATCGCGGCAATCAGTTCTTCGGGATAGACGATGTCGTCCTTCGCAAGATCGACTCTGGCGCCCGCCTTTTCGAGCTCCATCGCCTCAAGCACATAGGACCGGATGAGCGGCTCCATTTCTGTGATCTGCCCAAGGTCGGTGAACTTCAAGACGCGTGACGAACGGGAATTGTCGCCGGGCGCCACGAGCAGGTTCCGCTCGTCCTTCAAGAGCACACCCTTGAAGAAGCCCAGGGTCGCATTGTCCTTAAAGCCCCAGAGGATCGCGACATTGCCGCTGTTGATCGTGTAGCAGGGCGAGCTCCACTTGAACTCCTCGTTCAAACCGCAGCCGAGCAGAATCTGCCGCAGGGCGACCAGCTCGGCCTGCCATCGATCCTGACCTTGAAAGAAAGTGTCGAGCTTGTGCTGCGCGTCTGACATCGCGACTGCCCTTGAGTGTTTGGCACAGCTTAACCAAGCGGGGGACCGCTGTCGACATTGCAGTGGCAGGCGCCAGGCCGAAGGCGGGCAGAGGCAGACGCCGGAAGCGACACCCGTCGGGCCCTACCGCTCCCAGTCTTCCTTCTCCGCCTTCTGCCCGCTGCCCAGCTTGCGGTCCAGTTCGTCGGCCTGGCGGGCGGTCAGACGCACGTCGAGGCTGACCGAGCCGTCCTCGTGGTCCTCGCGCCCGTCGACAACGGCGTTCTCGTAGGCCCAGGAAATCAAGGCCTGCTTGTCGGCCGGGATGACGATCGTCGTTTCGGTGAGAACGCCGGACAGGCGCTGCGAGATGACATCGAGCAGACGGTCGACGCCCTCGCCGGTGATCGCCGAGACGGTCATGACGTTCTCGCGGGTCTCCGCCTTCTGCAAGAGCGCGTCGTGCATCTCCGGCTCCAGCCGGTCGATCTTGTTCCAGATCTCGATGATGCGCTCGGACTTCTCCTTGTCGTCGATCCCGAGGTCGGAGAGGATGCGTAGAACGTCACCCGCCTGCGCGGCATTGTCCGGATCGGACATGTCGCGCACATGCAGGATGAGGTCGGCCTCCAGCACCTCTTCCAGCGTCGCACGGAAGGCGGCGACCAGATGCGTCGGCAGGTCGGAGATGAAGCCGACGGTGTCGGACAGAATGACGGTTCGGCCATGCGGCAGCTTCATCCGCCGCAGCGTCGGGTCGAGCGTGGCAAACAGCATGTCCTCGGCCAGCACCCCTGCCCCGGTGATCCGGTTGAACAGCGTCGACTTGCCGGCATTGGTATAGCCGACCAGCGCCACGATCGGATGCGGCACCTTGCGGCGCTTGGCGCGATGCAGCTGGCGGGTGCGGACTACCTGCTCGAGCTCGCGCTCCAGCTTGATGATCTTGTCCTGCAGCATCCGGCGGTCGGCCTCGATCTGGGTTTCGCCCGGACCGCCCATGAAGCCTGCACCACCGCGCTGGCGTTCAAGGTGGGTCCAGGAGCGCACCAGACGGCCCTTCTGGTAGTTGAGATGGGCGAGCTCGACCTGCAGCGTGCCTTCCTTGGTGGAGGCGCGGCGACCGAAGATTTCGAGAATCAGGCCCGTCCGGTCGATGACCTTGGCGTTCCATTCCTTCTCGAGATTGCGCTGCTGCACCGGCGTCAGCGGATGGTCGACGATGACGAGGCCGGCATTGTGCTGGTCGAGCTTTTCGCCGATCTCGGCGATCTTGCCGCTGCCGAGCAGGGTGGCCGGGCGCGGCTGGTTGACCGGCACGATCAGGCCTTCGCCGATCGTCAGGTCGATTGCGCGGGCAAGACCCATCGCCTCTTCCAGCCGGGCTTCATTCGACCGGCTCGGCGCGACGACAATGTCGGAACCGGCAGCGGGCGCCGCATTGCGCCCCTGCTTGAGGACCGGAACAATGACGACGGCACACATGTCATCCCGGGGCTTTTCGTCCTCCGGGATGATCGAATCGTTTTTCGTGTCTCGGGTGGTTATGGCTTCAATCCTGTGACGAAGAGGTCTCTTCGCTTTCGAACATCTGCATCGGCTGACCCGGCATGATGGTCGAGATGGCGTGCTTGTAGACGAGCTGCGAATGGCCGTCGCGGCGCAGCAGGACGCAGAAGTTATCGAAGGACGTGACCACGCCCGTGAGCTTCACGCCGTTGATCAGGAAGATCGTCAGCGAAATCTTCTGCTTGCGAACGGTATTGAGAAATAGATCCTGCAGGTTCTGAGAACGTTCCGCCATGGCGCCGCTTCTTTCTTTCTTGCCGGCAATATGTGCCGGTTTAATTATTGTTCAGGCTTATCAGAAAGGTAGGGATTATCCCTTGCAAGCCCTTTATCTGGAAGTTGGTATCAAATCGCCGTCTTTTCCGCAATGTCGAAAAAAGCGGTCCGGATTTTCTCCGCAAACGTGCCGGGATGGCCATTGCCGATGGTGATTCCGTCGATCTCGACGACCGGAAAACAAATGCTGGTGGCCGCCGTGATGAACACTTCGCGGGAGGCGAGCATCTCCTCGCGGGAGAATTCGCGCTCGACCACCGGAATGGAGAGGCTTTGCGCCACATCCTTCAGCGTCGTGCGGGTGATGCCGCGCAGGATGCCGTGCTCGGCCGGACGGGTCACGAGATTGCCCTCGCGATCGACGATCCACACATTGGTCGCCGCCCCTTCCGTCACCATGCCCCGCGTATCGACATAGATCGCCTCTTGCGCGCCGGACTCCTTCGCCGCCTGCCGGGCCAGAACATTGGGCAAAAGCCCGACCGTCTTGATGTCGACCCGGTCCCAGCGATTGTCAGCGACCGTGATCGCCTTGATACCGTTCGTGTTCTTCGCCGCGATGATCTTCGGATCGGTGCTCTTGGCGGTAATGACGAGTGACGGTGCCGTATCGGCTGCGGGAAACACATGGTCGCGCCGCGCTTCGCCACGAGTGACCTGCAGGTAGAACAGGCCGTTATTCACCCTGTTGCGCCGCGCCACTTCGCGGATAACCCCCACCAGCGCGGCGCGCGACATGGGCGACGAGATGCGGATCTCGGAAAGCGAACGATCGAGCCGGTCGAGATGGCGCGAAAGATCGACGATCATCCCGTGACGGATCTCGCAGACCTCGTAGACGCCGTCGGCAAACTGGTAGCCGCGATCCTCGATATGCACGCCCGCATCGCGGTGCGGCAGGTAACGGCCATTCACATAGGCAATTCTCGGCATATTCGCCCCGCGCGGTTCGGTTCTTAGAAGTACTGGATCGAGACGCGGAACATCTGCTCGACATCCCTCACCGCATCGGCCTTGGCAAACAGCACCACCCGGTCCTTGGCCTTGATCTTCAGATCGCCATTCGGCCGCAGCACCGCGCCGTCGCGATAGATCGCGCCGATCCGGATGCCTGGCGGCAGGTGCATGTCGCGGAAGGCAACGCCGACCAGCGGCGAGGTCTCCAGCGCCTCGGCCTCGATCACCTCGGCCTTGCCCTTCTGCACGGCATAAACCGAGCGGATGCGGCCCTTGCGCACATGCTGGAGAACGCGCGAGATGGTCACCGCGCGCGGATTGATATGGTGGTCGATCCCGATCCCCTGGGTGAGATCCTGGAAGCTCGGATCGTTGATCAGCGCCATGCCCGACTTGCAACCCATCCGCTTGGCCATGGCCGCGCTCAGGATGTTGGTCTGATCACTGTTCGTCAGCGTCACCATCAGGTCGGCATCCTGGATGTCGGCCTGCTGCAGCATGTGCTGGTCGAGCGCCGATCCATGCAGCACGATCGTATTGCTGAGCTGGTCCGATACCATCACGGCCCGTTCCGCATCCCGCTCGATCAGCTTCACCTTGGTCTTCGGCTGCACATCCTCGATCGCCCGGGCGACGTAATAGCCGATATTGCCGGCGCCGGCGATCACCAGCCGGCCGGCCTCCTGCTCCTCGTGGCCGAACAGGCCGAGCGTGCGGCGGGTATGATCCCGCTGGCAGATGACATAGGCAAGGTCTCCGACCAGCAACTGGTCGGTCGAGCGCGCGACCTGGAGGCGGCCGTTGCGATAGATCGCGGTGACCGTCGCCATCAGGTCGGGAAAGAGCTGGCTCAGCTGTTGCAGCGGCGTGTTGACGACCGGGCAGTCCTCCATGCACTCGATCGCCACCATGGTGATGTGATCGTCGGCAAAACGCACGATGTCGGTCGCGCCGGGAAAGGAAATGCGCCGCAGCACCATCTTGCCGACCTCGATTTCCGGCGAGATCGTCACGTCGATCGACATGTTCTGCCGGCTGAACAGGTCGGCATATTCAGGCCGCAGGTAGTTCTGCGCGCGAATACGGGCGATCTTGGTCGGCACGGAAAAGAGCGCGTGCGCCACTTCGCAGGCGACGATATTGACCTCGTCGTAGAGCGTGACCGCGATGATCATGTCCGCCTGATCGGCACCTGCCTTGGCGAGCATGTCCGGATGGGCGCCATGGCCGACATAGCCGCGCACGTCCAGCGTTTCTGTAATGTGGGTCACGAGCGAGGCGGACGTGTCGATCACCGACACATCGTTGTCCTCCTGGGACAGACGCTCCGCGATACCGTAGCCGACCTGTCCCGCCCCGCAGATGATGACTTTCATGAGTGCTCTTTCAGAGAATGATCCGGATGCGGGGACGCCCGGCCAGCATCCCGCTGCCCGTTATACGCCAAGCGATTTGAGTTTGCGATGGAGTGCGGAGCGTTCCATGCCGACAAATTCCGCCGTGCGGGAAATGTTGCCGCCGAAGCGGTTGATCTGCGCGATCAGGTAGTCCCGCTCGAACATTTCGCGCGCTTCACGCAACGGCAGCGTCATGATGTGCGTGTCGTTGCGCGCCGAAATCTTCGGCAGCATGTCGGACAGGTCCTGCGGCAGCATCTCGGCGGTGATGTGCGTCTCGGCATTGTCGCTCTGCGCCAGGATCATCAGCCGCTCAATGTTGTTGCGCAATTGCCGGATATTTCCCGGCCAGTCATTGGCCTGGAGCACCGCCATCGCGTCATCGCCGATCTTGCGGGCGCGGATACCCGCCTGCTCGGAGATCTGGCGTATGAACGTGTCGACCAGGAAGGGGATGTCCTCGCGCCGCTCGGCGAGCGCCGGCACCTTGACCGGCACGACGGCGAGACGATGGAACAGATCCTCGCGGAAACGGCCTTCGGCAATCAGGCTCTCAAGATTGTAGGCCGAGGACGAGATGATCCGGACATCGACCTTGACCCGTTTTGAGCCGCCGACCCGCTCGAATTGCTGCTCGACCAGCACGCGTAGGATCTTGTTCTGCGTCTCGCGCGGCATTTCGCCGATCTCATCGAGATAGAGTATGCCGCGATGCGCCTCCTCCAGAGCGCCGATGCGGCGCGGCTGGCCGGGCGTGCCCTCGGTGCCGAACAGCGCAACCTCCATGCGCTCGGGCGTGATTGTCGCGGCATTGAGCGCCACGAACGGCCCGCCCGCCCGGGCCGAACGCTTGTGGATCATGCGGGCGACCAGTTCCTTGCCGGAACCGGACGGTCCGAAGATCATGATGCGGCTATTGGTCGGGGCTATCTTCTCGATGGACTGGCGCAGCTGCGATACCGCGACCGACGTGCCGATCAGCTCGGCCGCATCGCCGGTGCGCTTTTTCAGCTCCGTGACTTCGCGCTTCAACTTGGAGTTTTCCAGCGCACGTTCGGCGATCAGGATCAGCCGATCGGCCTTGAACGGCTTTTCGATGAAGTCGAAGGCACCACGCTTGATGGCCGAGACCGCGGTCTCGACATTGCCGTGGCCGGAGATCATCACCACAGGCAGGTCCGGGTGGCGGCTCTTGATCTCGTCGAGCAGGGACAGACCGTCGAGCCGGCTGCCCTGCATCCAGATGTCGAGGAAGACCAGACGCGGCGCGCGGTCGGAAATGGCGGCGAGCGCACTGTCTGCGTCATGCGCGGTGCGCGTTTCATGTCCCTCGTCGCTGAGAATCCCCGAGACGATCTCGCGGATATCCTCCTCGTCGTCGACTACCAGAATGTCAGAGGCCATGGACCAATTCCCTGTTGCTTTCGAATTCCATGCTGTCCTGGCCTTCGATGCGCGGCAGGATGATGCGAATCATCGCGCCCCTGCCCCGGTCGAACTCCGCCGGTGCATCGTGCAGCTCGAGCTGGCCGCCATGTTCTTCGATAATCTTCTTCACGATGGCGAGGCCGAGCCCCGTGCCCTTGTCGCGCATCGTCATGTACGGCTCGAGGATGCGGTGGCGATTTTCCACCGGCAAGCCCCGGCCATTGTCGATCACATCGACCACGAAGCGGTCGTGTTCGTGGTCGAACGACGAGCGGACCAGCACCTTGCCGCCCTCGCCCAATTCCTCCCGCGGCACGGCTTCGATCGATTCCGCGGCGTTCTTGATGAGGTTGCCGACCGCCTGGCCGAGCATGCGCGCATCGAAGCTGCCCTCCAGCGGTTCGTCTCCGAACTGCCGCTCGAAGCGGATATCGTGATTGCCCATTTCGCGCAGGAACACCGCGTCACGCAGAATGTCGCGCAGGTCGGAACGCTGCTTTGCCGGCTTGGGCATGCGGGCGAAGGCGGAGAATTCGTCGACCATCCGGCCGATATCCTCGACCTGCCGCACGATCGTGTCCGTGCACTGGTCGAAGACCGCCCTGTCGTCCTCGGCGATCTGCTTGCCGTAGCGGCGTTTCAGCCGCTCGGCGGAAAGCTGGATCGGTGTCAGCGGGTTCTTGATCTCGTGGGCGATGCGGCGCGCGACATCGGCCCAGGCCGTCGACCGCTGGGCGATCACCAGGTCGGTGATGTCGTCGAGCGTGATAACGTAGGAATCGGCCGATCCGCGCGTCTCCTCCCGCGTTACCTGCACGGTCAGGGTCCGTTCCTTGCCGCCCCGAACGAGATTGATCTGCTCGCGATACTCGCCGCGATGGCGCACGGTGGCTTCGGCCAGCACGCGGTCGACTTCCGGCGCCACAAGGTTGAGCTTCTTGCCGATCAGCTCTTCGGCCGGCACGGCGAGGAAATACTCCGCCGACGGATTGACGATGGTGATCACCCCGTCATCCTCGACACCGATGACGGCGGCCGTTACCCCGGACAAGACCGCCTCGATGAACCGGCGCCGGTCATCGACTTCGTCCTTGGCCTCGAGGATCTCGTCGCGCTGGGTGCGGATCTGCGAGATCATCTTGTTGAAGGTCCGCGACAGGCTTCCGACATCGCCATCGGCGACGCGCACCGGAACGATGACGTTCCAATTGCCGGATGCAATGCTGTCGGCCGCCCCGATCAGCAGGCGAATCGGCCTGACGATCCGGTCCGCGACCGCAATCGCGGTCCAGATCGCCGCCAGCAGCACGATCAGGGCGAACCCCAGATAAAGCACGGCAAAGGCGATCTGCAGCGTCGTCCGTCCGGCTTCCATCGCCTTGTATTCGGCGGTGTTCTCTTCCATCAGCCGCATGGCGGCCATGACCTTCGGATCGACCGCGCGGATTGTGTAGAGGAACGTCCCGGAGATCGAATCGAGCTTGATGATGGCGCCGACGAGATTGGTCACTCCCGGCGGGATGAGGGTCGGCTGGCCGGCCGCCGCGCTCTCCAGCGCATCCTTCGGGATTGCCGGTAGCGGCTTGTCGGTGGCGATATCGGCCTGGTTTATCGCCGAACCGTCCTGACGCACGAGAAAGGCGCCGAGCAGTCCGCGGCCCTTGGCCTGGCGGGTGAGCAGTTCGACAAAGCCGGTACGGTCGAGATAATAGAGCGCCCGGTTGCGCTCCAGGTCGTTCGCCATCGACACGGTCTGGCCCTGGAGATAGCTGGCATTCTCCATCATGTAGGCCTGGGCGATGTTCATCGACGAGGAGACGATCGACTGGGTGCGGATCGAGAACCATCGGTCGAGCCCGACATTCAGCGTGATACTGGCAAAGATCGCAACGAGAATCGCCGGCGTGATCGCGACGATCGAAAACAAGACGACGATGCGCACATGGAGCCGTGCGGCGGCACGCCCCTTGGTGCGCGCCCTGACGAGCCGGGTCACTTCCCGGCCGATGAGGAACATCAGGCCGACGATGAACAGCGAGTTGATGATCGCCGAGGCTATCAGCACGTTCGACGTCGGCTCGATGGGCGTCAGGCCGAGCAGGACGGGCAGCGTGAAGCTGGCGCAGGCCAAGGCGCCGCCCGCGAGCGCCAGGCCCGGCAAGGCAAAGGAGGCCCGCCGATCCTGCGCCAAAGCGGGATCGGTATCCGCAACGGATTCGGCCATTTGCCTGATCATTAACAAGAACTCCCGCGCTCTGCGCATGACGAGTTATTCCCCGGTTCGCGCAGACGAAGATGACCGTGGAGCCACGGCTTCGTGTCCATTGAGCAACGCATTGTGGCGAAAATGCAACGGGCCTCGCCGGCTTGTCAAGCGGAGCGGGAGCTGCGGTAAACCGACACGCCCAGTTCGCGGATTTTCTTGCGCAGCGTATTGCGATTGAGCCCGAGCAGGTCGGCCGCCTTGATCTGGTTGCCGCGGGTTGCCGTGAGCGCCGCCAGAATGAGCGGATATTCCACTTCGGTCAGCACCCGCTCATAGAGGCCGGACGGCGGCAGGGAATCGCCGAACCCGGCGAAATAGCTCCGCATATTCTCCTCGACCGCCTGTGCGATCGTCATCGGTCCGGCAGATGTACCGGCCTTGGCGATCGGACTGTCGGAAATGTCGGAGCGCAATTCCTGCTCGACGATCTCACGCGAGATGACATCCTGCGGATAGAGCGCCATCAGCCGGCGCACCACGTTCTCCAGCTCGCGCACATTGCCCGGCCAGGAATAGCCCTTGAGCACGTCCAGTGCCTCGTTGTCGAAACGCTTGGGGTCCAGCCCCTCCTTTTCGCCCTGCTGGGTAAAATGGCGCACGAGATCCGGAATATCCTCGGCCCGGTCGCGCAGCGGCGGCAGCCGGAGCGGCACGACGTTGAGGCGATAGTAGAGGTCTTCGCGGAACAAGCCCTGGTTGATCGACTGCTTGAGATCCTTGTTGGTCGCAGCCACGATGCGCACGTCGGTACGGATCGGCGTGCGCCCCCCGACCGTCGTGTATTCGCCTTGCTGCAGCACGCGCAGCAGCCGCGTCTGGGCATCCATCGGCATGTCGCCGATCTCGTCGAGGAACAAGGTGCCGCCCTCGGCCTGTTCGAAGCGCCCGGTCGAGCGGGTCTGCGCCCCGGTGAAGGCGCCCTTCTCGTGGCCGAACAGCTCGGATTCAATCAAGTCGCGCGGGATCGCCGCCATGTTGATCGCAACGAAGGGCCCGTTGCGGCGCTTGCCGTAGTCGTGCAGCGCGCGGGCCACCAGCTCCTTGCCCGTGCCCGACTCACCGGTGATCATCAGCGTCAGGTCGGTCTGCATCAGGCGCGCCAACACCCGGTAGATTTCCTGCATGGCAGCCGAGCGGCCGACCAGCGGCATGCCGTCTTGCGTATCGTCATCGAGGCGGGCCGGCTTCTTCTTCGGCTCGGCGAGGGCGCGGCCGATGATGGCGATCAGTTCGGTCAGGTCGAACGGCTTCGGCAGGTAGTCATAGGCCCCCTTCTCCGACGCCTTGATCGCGGTCATGAAGGTGTTCTGCGCACTCATCACCAGGACCGGAAGGTCGGGCCGCGCCTTCTTGATGCGGGGCAGGAGATCGAAGGCGTTCTCGTCCGGCATGATGACGTCGGTGACCACCAGGTCGCCCTCGCCGGCCGAAATCCAACGCCACAGCGTCGCCGCGTTGGAGGTGATGCGGACATCGTAGCCGGCCCGCGTCAGCGCCTGGTTGAGGACCGTGCGGATGGCGGCGTCGTCGTCAGCGACAAGGATCGTGGCAGTCATCGCGTGCTTCCTGTGGAGTTCGCCGGAATGGCATCGTCGAGCGCGCTGTCCTTGGAGACGGGCATCAGCACGCGAAACGTGGTGCGGTTGGCCTGGCTGTCGCATTCGACAATGCCGCCATGGCCATCGATGATCTTGGCGACCAGCGCCAGGCCGAGGCCCGAACCGTTGGTCTTGGTGGTGATGAACGGATCGAACAGGTGCGGCAACAGGTCGGCGGGGACGCCCGGACCATTGTCATGCACGCAGAATTCGAGCGGCAGCGATATCTTCTCGCGCGACCCCGCGACCGACAGGCGGATGCCGGGACGGTAGGCGGTGGTCAGCTGGATCTCGCCGTCCGGCTTGTCGCCGATCGCTTCGGCGGCATTCTTGATGAGGTTGAGGAAGACCTGCACGAGCTGGTCGCGATTGGCATAGACCGAAGGCAGCGACGGGTCGTAATTCTCGGTGATGCGGATATTGCGGGCAAAGCCGGCCTTGGCAATGGCCTTCACATGGTCGAGGACGGAATGGATGTTGAGCGCGATGCGATCGACCGGCCGCTCGTCGGAAAAGACCTCCATGCGATCGACCAGCGAGACGATACGGTCCGTCTCGTCGCAGATCAGCCGCGTCAGCGGCCGGTCCTCGTCCGGTACCGTGGTCTCAAGTAGCTGGGCGGCGCCGCGAATGCCCGAAAGCGGGTTCTTGATCTCGTGCGCCAGCATCGAGGCAAGGCCCGTCACCGAGCGTGCGGCGGTGCGGTGCGTCAGCTGCCGGTCGATCTTGTCGGCCATCGAGCGTTCCTGCAGCACCACGACGACGCTTCCCGGCTGGCTGAGCACGGGGGCGACATAGAGGTCGACCAGCTTTTCCTGGCCGAGCCGCGGCGAGCTCAGATCGACGCGATATTCGTTGACCGGTGCGCGCCGCTCGCGCACCTGTTCGATCAGTGCCAAAAGCGGACTGCCAAACGGAATGAAGGTGGAGATCCGATAGCGCGCCAGATGGCTGGCGCTTGCCCCGAAGAAGGCCTCGGCCTCCCAGTTGGCAAAGACGATATGGCCATCGGCATCGACCATGACGACCGGATGCTGGATGGCGTTCAGCACCGCCATGGCCACGCTATTGCCCAGGTTGTCCTCTGTCATGCAGCCTCCCGCCGGCGATCCGTATCCATTGCCGCATCCGCCAGGCATCGCGCCAGCGCCTTCGAAACGAAGGCCGGATCCCTCGACCTCATGATTTCCGCCTTTTGCGCCGCCGGTACATCCGGCGCGAAGCGCTCCAGATACCAGCCGACATGCTTTCGTGCGTGCCTCACCCCGACATCGGCCCCGTAGTGGCCGAGCATCGCCTCATAGTGACCGGCCGCAAGGTCTGCGATCTCGTCGGGTTGCGGTCCGGCATGACCGGCGATCCAGCCGGCATGCCACGGCCGTCCCTGGCAGGCACGACCGACCATCACGGCATCGGCGCCCGAACGGCGGCGGATCTCCTCGGCATCCTCGCGGGTCTCGACATCGCCATTGGCGACGAGCGGCACGGAGATTACGTCGCGCACGGCGGCGATCGCATCCCAGTCGGCCCGCCCCTCGTAGAACTGCATGCGGGTGCGGCCATGCACGATGATCATCTGCACGCCGGCCGCCTCTGCACGGGCAGCGATCTCCGGCGCGTTCAATGAGTTCTCGTCCCAGCCGAGGCGCATTTTCAGCGTCACAGGAACCTTGACGGCCCGTACCGTCGCCTCGACGAGCGACAGGGCGTGATCGGGATCACGCATCAGCGCCGAACCGGAATAGCCGCCGATCACCTTCTTTGCCGGGCACCCCATGTTGATGTCGATGATGTCGGCGCCATTGGCCTCGGCGATCCGCGCGGCCTCCGCCATCCAGTGCGCCTCGCGGCCGGCGAGCTGGACCATATGCGGCGTCAGCCCGGCGCCCTTCAGGCGCGCCCAGGATTCGGCCGCATTGTGCACCAGCTCCTTGCTGGCAACCATTTCGGTCACCACCAGACCCGCGCCGAAACGCCAGGCGAGCTGCCGGAACGGCAGATCGCTGACACCGGACATCGGCGCCAGGATCACGCGATTGCGGATCGTGATGGGACCGATCTCGAACGGTGACTGCAGTGCGCTTGAACTCAATTGATTATCTTTCAGGCATTCGAGGTATATGCTCGATTTTTAGCCATTAAATCACGCCTTGCCAAGGGATTTCCTTTGGCTTGGAACTAAATTCGAACGGATGCTGGAAAATCGATCGGGTAGCCGGTAGACACACCCACGAGTTTTCCATGTCAAGGCCGGACACTGCAATGCAGCAATGCACGAACACAGCCATCGGCATCATCATCGTCGCCGCGGGACGGGGCGAACGTGCCGGCTCATCTGTCGAGGGCCCCAAACAATACCGGCGAATCGGCGGAAAGCCGGTGATCACACATACGCTTGCACGATTCCTCGCCTGGCCGAAGACGGCCCGGGTCGTCGCGGTGATCCATCCCGACGATGCGACACTTTTTGAAATGGCGCGGAGTGATCTGGTCGGTGGCGAAAACATCCTTGTCTGCTTCGGCGGCGCGACCCGACAACAATCGGTACTAGCGGGGCTTCGGGCGCTGTCCAACGCCGGCGTGACCCATGTCATGATCCACGATGCGGTGCGCCCGTTCATCGACGAGGACCTGCTTGAGCGCATTGCCACGGGAATCGAGGCCGGCGACACCTGCCTCCTGCCCGCCATGCCTGTCACCGACACGTTGAAGCGGGGCGATGCGGCCGGGCTGGTCGTCGAGACCGTTCCGCGAGCCGGACTGTATGCGGCCCAGACGCCCCAGACCTTTTCCTATCCGGCCATTGTGAAGGCCCACGAGGCGGCCGCAGCGTCCGGACGGGACGATTTTACCGACGACGCCTCGATTGCCGAATGGGCGGGCCTTGCGGTCCGTCTCGTTGAGGGCTCGCCCGACAACGTCAAGCTGACATTGCAGAAGGACATCGCCATGGCCGACGCCAAGCTTACCCGCACCGCCCTGCCCGACGTGCGAACCGGGAACGGATACGACGTGCACCAGCTCGTGCCCGGCGACGGCGTGACGCTCTGCGGCATCTTCATCCCGCACGATCAGGCGCTGAAGGGCCACTCAGATGCGGATGTCGCCCTGCATGCGCTGACCGATGCGCTGCTGGCCACCTGCGGCGCCGGCGACATCGGCGACCATTTCCCGCCCTCCGATCCGCAGTGGAAGGGCGCACCGTCGCGCATCTTCCTCGAACATGCCGCCAAGATCGTCCGTAAGGCCGGTGGCACCATCATGAATGCCGACATCTCGCTGATCGCCGAGGCGCCGAAGATCGGTCCGCACCGCCGGGCCATGCGCGAGAAGCTGGCCGAGGTACTGGCCATTTCGCTCGATCGCTGCTCGGTCAAGGCGACCACCAACGAAACCATCGGCTTCGTCGGCCGCCGCGAAGGCATCGCCGCGATCGCCACGGCAACCGTCGTCTTTGCGGGAGATGCACGATGAGCCTCTATCCGGCCGACATCGAAGCAATGGCGGCCCGGATCATCTCCGCCTTCTGTGCGCGGGGCCTTACGCTCGCCACCGCCGAATCCTGCACAGGCGGTCTGATCATAGGCGCGCTCACCGAGATTGCCGGCTCATCCACCGTCGTCGACCGCGGCTTCATCACCTATTCCAACCAGGCTAAGATCGATCTCCTGGATGTCAGAGGCGACACGCTGGAACGCTGTGGTGCGGTTTCGCGGCAGACCGCCCTGGAAATGGCCGAGGGTGCCTTGAGCCGCTCGGCTTGCGATGTGGCCGTTGCGGTCACCGGCATTGCCGGTCCCGGTGGCGGTAGCACGGAAAAGCCCGTCGGCCTGGTCCATCTGGCGGCCAAGGCGCGCACAGGTGCCGTCCTTCATCGCGAAATGCGCTATGGCGACGGTGGTCGCTCCCAAATCCGCCTGGCAACCGTCCGCACAGCGCTCGAAATGCTTGAGGAAGTGATCGCCTGACGCAGAGACCGAAGGCGCCCCCCTCTCAGGCTGCGTAAATCTTGTCGGCGCGGGCTTCGAATGCTTCGGCGAACATGCGGAAGGCCCGTTCGAACATCGACCCCATCAGCGCGCCGAGGATACGGTTCTTGAACTCGTAGTCGATGAAGAAATGCACCGTGCAGCCACCGTCGCGCGCCATCTCGAAACGCCAGCGATTGTCGAGATAGCGGAACGGCCCCTCGATATACTTGACGTCGATGGCGAGGTCCGCCGGGTTGAGGAGAACCTGAGTGGTGAAGGTCTCGCGGATCGCCTTGTAGCCGACCGTCATGTCGGCGACCAGCAGCTCCTTGCCGTCACGCTCGCGCCGCGAGCGGACGGTCAGCGCCTCGCACAACGGCAGGAATTCCGGATAGCGCTCCACATCGGCGACGAGAGCGTACATCCGTTCGGGAGAATGCTTGACGGGGCGGCGGGTTTCGAACTGCGGCATGCGCGAGAGCTAATGCCCAAGCTCGTGATTGGCAAGAGGTTCGCCACACCGAGGCAGGATTTTAGACGCTTTGGAAACGCTCATCTCTTGGCAGACGGCACCGGCTCGCCCGGGCGCGGATTGCCGATCGGGAACCATTTCCGCTTGGCAAGACCGAGCTTGACGCCCAGGTCCTCGAATATCCACGGAATGACCTGCTTGCGACCCTTGACGAAGGGAAGAGCCGCCGTGTCGAGGTGAATGAACGGCAGGAAGGGGTTGGGTCTCTGCGACGCATAGATCTCCACCCGGATCGACGGATGGGCCGACGCGCCGCGCGCGTGGAAGCCGAAGGTATCGCCGACCACCAGCGTGTTGGCCGGCACGGAAAACACGGTCGGCTCGGGCAGATGCAGGTATTTCAACTCGTCGGGGCTCAGGCGGAAGGCGCCGCCGCCATGGTTGCGCGAGGCAAGGATGCTTTTGCGCTTGTGCCAGGCGAGCCGGCGCCGGGTCAGCTTGTGCGACCCCTTCACATAGGTGAACGGCCCTTCCTCGACGGGGACATCGTGCAGGAAGAACCAGGCTTTCACGGTCGAGTGGAAGGTGTCCATGTGCAGATTGGTCTGCGGATCCTTGCCTTTTTCCTTTGGCGAGGCATCGGCGAAGATCGTCTGCACGCTGATCACCGGCTCCACATCGAAGCCGCCGATATAACGGATCAGGTTGGTCCATTCCGGGCTTTCGAGGAAGGCCTTGACCGCCGGCAGCTTTGCGACCACTTCCGGCGTGAGTGGCGTACGCCGGGTTACGGCATTGCCCTCATACATTTCCCGCGCGGGGACCTGAAGGCCTTCGATTTCGGCCACCAGTCGACGGAATTGATCCGCCGGCACCAGGTTACGCTTCTCGATATAACCATTTTCCGCATAGGCCTGCCGGTCGGCCGGCGCCACGAGATGCTCGAGCTTTCGCCGGCGATAGTCGACCATACGGGCCGCAGCCTTGACGCGCCACACGTGCAGACCGCGCCGATTGAGCGCCTCACTGCCAATGATGGGATTGTTGGAAAAGGACTTCTCCCCGGTCAGGATCTCGATCGCATACCAGGGGGAGAGCAGAATGTCCTTCAACTTCAGCGCCATGCACGTATTCTCCATCAGTCCAACTGAGGCGCGCAAACTAGCGTCGTTTGCCCGGGCTGTCGACTATCGAACGGCCCAGAGTTTCTCGCGATTGGCCCTGAGACGAGCGAAATCGTCGCCGGCATGATGCGACGAGCGCGTCAACGGGCTGGCCGAGACCATCAGGAAGCCCTTGGCATAGGCGACCGTCTCGTAGGACTTGAATTCGTCCGGCGTGACGAAGCTCATCACCTTGTGGTGCTTGCGGGTCGGCTGCAGGTACTGGCCGATCGTCAGGAAGTCCACATCGGCGACGCGCAGGTCGTCCATCAGCTGCAGCACTTCGTTGCGTTCCTCACCCAGCCCGACCATGATGCCGGACTTGGTGAACATGGTCGGATCGAGTTCCTTGACCCGCTGCAACAGGCGGATCGAGTGGAAGTAGCGTGCGCCTGGACGCACAGTCAGATAGTTGCCGGGGACCGTTTCCAGATTGTGGTTGAAAACGTCGGGCTTGGCGGCGACCACGCGCTCGATCGCTCCGGGCTTCTTCAGAAAGTCGGGCGTCAAAATCTCGATCGTCGTTTCCGGCGAAGCGGCGCGGATGGCGAAGATCACCTTCTCGAAATGTTCGGCCCCGCCGTCTTCCAGATCGTCGCGATCGACCGAGGTGATGACGACATGGGAAAGCCCCATCTGCTTGACCGCCTTGGCGACATTCTCCGGCTCGGCCATGTCCAGCGCATTAGGCTTGCCGGTCGCGACATTGCAGAAGGCGCAGGCGCGAGTACAGATCTCGCCCATGATCATGAAGGTGGCGTGCTTCTTGTCCCAGCACTCGCCGATGTTCGGGCAGCCGGCTTCCTCGCACACCGTGACGAGCTTGTTGTCCTTGACGATCGAACGCGTCTCGGCATAGCCCTTCGAGGTCGGCGCCTTGACGCGGATCCATTCCGGCTTGCGCATTACCTCGGTGTCGGGCTTGTGCGCCTTTTCCGGATGCCGGACGCGCGCCTGCGGATCGTTGATCTTGTCGAGAATGGTAACCACGTGTCGTTACTCCGCGCCGCGTCTGTCAGGCGCTCTTAGCATTGATGGCTGTAGGTGAAAACCAACGTGTCGGTGATCGAGCGTCCCGTCGGCTGGCATCGCTCCATCACCTCACGGTTGCCGCGCAGCGTCACACGGGTCTGATCGCGATCTACCGGGCCTTCAACATGGTATTCGAGCGGCGTGCCGGGGCAGTATTTTGAGAAGACCCGCGCCGTGCCCGAATAGCGACCGTTGACGTTTGAACCGTTGAACAGCAGCGTGCCGTGGATGACGCCCGCGCCGCGCATGACCTGCTTCGGATGTTCATAGTAAAAGGCGCGCTGGTTGCCCGCGGCCGTCAGGCGCATCAGGGAACCATTGTGCACCCAGCAACTGTCTGCCAGGGCAGCGACAGGCACGAACCCCAACAAGCCTGCGGCAAGCAACGAAACCCGACCAATGCGCCCTGCGAACATGCAATGCCACCCCTTTGTGGTTGATAAGCTGTGCTAGCGGCGAAGCAGTTTCACGGCGTAGAGAAGCAGACTGGCGCCGACGAAGCTGGTCAGCAGGAAGCCGAGCCAGTCGCCCTGGATCACGATGCCGAAGCGCCGGAAGATGGCGGCGGCCACCACCGCGCCGACAACGCCGATGATGATGTTCATGAAGATGCCGTAGCGCATGTCCAGGAACTTGCCCGCCATCCAACCGGCAAAGCCGCCGACGATGATGGTCAGGAACCAGCCGATTTCAAACCCAGCCATTGCCTAATCCTTCGCTTCAGAGAGATTCCACCCCTATATAGGCGGCGGGACCCGGCCCCACAACTCGCCTTTAGGCGTTGAGCGCCCTGCCATAGGCGTCGAGCACGCTTTCCTTCAGCGTCTCGGAAATGGTCGGATGCGGGAAGATCGTGTGCATGAGCTCTTCCTCGGTGGTTTCGAGGTTCATCGCCACGACAAACCCCTGAATCAGTTCCGTCACTTCCGCTCCGACCAGATGTGCGCCCAGGAGTTCACCAGTCTTCTTGTCGAAGATCGTCTTGACCATGCCCTGGTCCTCGCCGAGCGCGATCGCCTTGCCGTTGGCGACGAAGGGGAAGCGGCCGACGCGGATGTCGCGGCCTTCCGCCTTGGCCTTGGCTTCGGTCAGGCCGACCGAGGCCACCTGCGGATTGCAATAGGTGCAGCCGGGGATCTTGGCCTTGTCCATCGGATGGACATTCGGCAGACCGGCGATCTTCTCGACGCAGATGACGGCTTCGTGCTCGGCCTTGTGGGCCAGCATCGGCGGGCCCGCCACGTCGCCGATCGCATAAATGCCCGCGACGTTGGTCTTGCCGTAGCCATCGATGGCGATGAAGCCGCGATCGGTCTTCACGCCGAGCGCTTCAAGCCCGATATTCTCGATATTGGCCTGCACGCCAACGGCCGAGATCATCCGGTCGGCGGTGATCTTCTCGACCGTTCCGTCCTTCTTCTCGACATGGGCGGTGATCGAATTGGCACCCTTTTCGACCTTGGCGACCTTGGCCTCCAGCAGGATCTTCATGCCTTGCTTGTCGAACTGCTTCTTGGCGAAGGCCGAAATCTCGGCATCCTCGACAGGCATCACCTGGCTCATCACCTCGACGACGGTCACGTCGACGCCCATGGTGCGGTAGAAGGAGGCGAACTCGATGCCGATGGCGCCCGATCCCATGACCAGCAGCGACTTCGGCATGGCGTCCGGATTCATCGCCTCGAAATAGGTCCAGATCAGCTTGCCGTCCGGCTCGATGCCGGGAAGCGCCCGCGGGCGGGCTCCGGTGGCAACGATGATGTGCTTGGCGGTGTAGGTTCCCTCGCCCAGCGTGTTCTTCGGCAGCGGCGCCTGCGGCTGGACGATCGTCTTGGTGATCTTGGAGACAACGACTTCGCCGGGCTTGGTGAGCTTTGCCTCACCCCAGATGATATCGACCTTGTTCTTCTTCATCAGGAAGCCGACGCCGCCGTTCATACGCTCGGCAATGCCGCGCGAACGGGCGATGATAGCCTTCAAATCCGGCGTGATCTTGCCTTCGAGCGTCAGGCCGTAATTCTTGGCGTGTTCGGCGAGATGCAGGACTTCGGCCGACCGGAGCAGCGCCTTGGTCGGGATGCAACCCCAGTTGGAGCAGATGCCGGCGAGATGTTCGCGCTCGACGATAGCAGTCTTGAAGCCCAGCTGGGCTGCACGGATCGCGGCAATGTAGCCGCCGGGGCCGGAGCCGATAATGAGAACGTCATAGGCATTCGACACTGGTCTTCATCTCCTCTTTGGCGGGTGGGCTCCACCTTTGAGGCGGAGCCCTTCCGGGGGATGAAGACGGACCGGATCAGGCCTTGGTCAGCATCCCGTAGATTTCATCCTTCAGAACCATGCGCTTCTTGCGCATCGTTTCTTCCTCGACGTCACCGACGGGCTCCACTTGGGTTTCCGAGCGGTGGATGGCGCGGTTCACGTCGCGGTAATCCTCGAGCAACTTGGCAAAATGCTCGTCGCTCACCTTGAGCGCATGCATCTTGTCCGCATATTCCGGAAACTCGTCGTGGATTTCGTGCGGGGTATTCGACATTCGGTATCTCCTCTTGTGTCGGTCGATACCTGTAGCCTATTCACCCGAAAACGCCACTCCCTTGATCTTGATCAACTTTCGCCGGGTATTCGGTCAAATCCCCAGCAGCATGCGCACCACCGGCTCGAGCCCTCGCCCGATCGCCCTCGTGTTGTCGGCGTCGAGATGGATTCCGTCGAGCGGGCTGGTCTGCGCAACCGAACCGGCATCGAAGAAGCCGCAACCCGTCTCGTCCGCGAGGTCCCGGTAGAAGCTCGCCAGCATTGCCGATTCGTCGATCGCCCCGCGGAACATCGCCGCGAACGGCGCATTCGCCGTTTCGCAGATCGCCGGCGGCGCGACGATCAGGATCTCCGGCACCTCGAAGCCAAAACCCCAGTCGTGGTGCCGGATCAGCTTGACCAGCCGGTCGATGCCCTTGGTGGCGCCGATCGCCGTGCCGGCAATGCCGCGCTTCATGTCGTTGGTGCCGAGCAGCAGGATGACCAGGTCCAGCGGCTTGTGGCTCTCCAGGACGCTCGGCAAGAGCTTCACGCCGTTGCGCTCGGCATCGGCGAGATGGTCGTCATAGGCGGTCGTGCGTCCGTTCAGGCCTTCGGCGATCACGTTAACCTGAGGCCCGAGCGCCGCACCGAGCACGCTCGGCCAGCGGTCGGCCAACGCGTGCCGGCCGACCGTTCGCGGATCATATCCCCAGGTCAGGCTATCGCCGTAGCAGAGCACGGATTTCATCGCCGTCCGCCTCCGCCCTTAGACGAGCATGCCCATCGGGTTCTCGATGTAGCGCTTGAAGGCGCCGAGCAGCTCGGCCCCGAGCGCGCCGTCGACGCAGCGATGGTCGGTCGAGAGCGTCACCGACATGACATTGGCAATCTTCATCTCGCCTTGTCTCACCACCACGCGCTGTTCGCCGGCGCCGACCGCGAGGATCGTCGCATGCGGCGGGTTGATGACGGCGGCGAACTGCTTGACGCCCATCATGCCCATGTTGGACACCGAGGTGGTGCCGCCCTGGTATTCTTCCGGCTTCAGCTTGCGGTCCTTGGCGCGCTTGCCCAGGTCCTTCATCTCGTTGGAGATCGCCGAAAGCGTCTTCAGCTCCGCATGCCGAATGATCGGCGTGATCAGGCCGCCCGGGATCGACACGGCGACGCCGACATCGGCGTGTTTGTGCTTGACCATGTTGGTCTCGGTCCAGGAGACGTTGGCATCCGGCACTTCCATGAGCGCCATGGCCATCGCCTTGATGATCATGTCGTTGACCGAAAGCTTGTAGGCCGGCGCGCCTTCCTTGCGGGGGGCAGCGTCGTTGAGCTGGGCGCGCAGCGCCAGCAACGCATCGAGCTCGCAATCGACGGTGACGTAGAAATGCGGGATCGTCTGCTTCGACTCGACCAGCCGCTTGGCGATGGTCTTGCGCATGCCGTCATGCGGCACGAGTTCGTAGGAACCCGGCTCGAACAGCTTGAGCACGGCCTCTTCCGAAGCCCCCTTGGCCAGGACCGGTGCGGCAGCAGCCGGCGCTGCGGCGGTCGATGCGGCAGGCGCAGCCTTGGCGCCACCGCCGGCAACCGCCTTCTCGACATCGCTCTTGACGACGCGGCCATGCGGACCGGAACCCGACACGGCGGACAATTCGACGCCGGCTTCCTTGGCGAGCCGACGGGCGAGCGGCGAGGCGAACACGCGTTCGCCGGACTTGGCGACGGGTGCCGGCGTCGAAGGCGCCGGTGTCTTGTCGGTGATCGGTGCAGAGACGGCAGGTGCCGCTTCCGTCTTGGCCGGCGCAGCCTCGGCCTTGGCCGGTGCGGCAGAACCGCCGCCGGCCGCGGCGGCCGCGACGTCTTCGCCGTCAGCCGCGAGAATGGCGATCAGGGCATTGACCTTGACCCCTTCCGTGCCGGCCGGGACGACGAGCTTGGCGACCGTGCCTTCATCGACGGCTTCGACTTCCATCGTCGCCTTGTCGGTCTCGATCTCGGCGATCACGTCGCCGGACTTGACCTTGTCGCCTTCCTTGACCAGCCACTTGGACAGATTGCCCTCTTCCATGGTCGGGGAGAGTGCCGGCATCGTAATGTTGATCGGCATTTGCTGACCCTCCCGTTACTTGTAGCAGACGGTTTTGACCGCCTCGACCACTTCGCCGACATTCGGCAGAGCGAGCTTTTCGAGATTGGCGGCGTAAGGCATGGGCACGTCCTTGCCGGCGATCGTCAGGATCGGCGCATCGAGATAGTCGAAGGCCTGCTGCATGACGCGGGTGGCGATTTCGGTGCCGACGGACGACTGCGGATAGCCTTCCTCGACGGTCACCAGGCGGCCGGTCTTCTTCACCGATTCGATGACGGTCGGCAGGTCCATCGGGCGAATGGTGCGAAGGTCGATGATTTCGACGTCGATGCCGTCCTTGGCCAGTTCCTCGGCCGCCTTGACCGCATAGGTCATGCCGATACCGAAGGAGACGATGGTGGCGTCCTTACCCACCTTGTGGACCCGGGCCTTGCCGATCGGCAGGACGAAGTCATCCAGTTTCGGCACCTCGAACGAATGACCGTAGAGGATCTCGTTCTCCAGGAAGATGACCGGGTTCGGATCGCGGATCGCCGCCTTCAACAGGCCCTTGGCGTCGGCCGCCGTATAGGGCTGGATGACCTTGAGACCGGGGATATGGCTGTACCAGGCGGCATAATCCTGGCTGTGCTGGGCGCCGACGCGGGCGGCTGCCCCGTTCGGGCCGCGGAACACGATCGGCGCGCCCATCTGGCCGCCCGACATGTAAAGCGTCTTGGCGGCCGAGTTGATGATCTGGTCGATCGCCTGCATGGCGAAGTTGAAGGTCATGAACTCGACGATCGGCCGCAGGCCGGCCATGGCCGCACCGACGCCGACGCCGGCAAAGCCGTGCTCGGTGATCGGCGTGTCGACGACGCGCTTGGCGCCGAATTCCTGCAGCAGGCCTTGGGTGATCTTGTAGGCGCCCTGATATTCGGCGACTTCCTCACCCATGATGAAGACGTCCGGATTGGCGCGCATTTCCTCGGCCATGGCCTCGCGCAGCGCTTCACGCACCGTCATCGTCACCATTTCCGTGCCGGCCGGAACGTCCGGATCGGCGGCGATGGCGGCAACCGGTGCGGCCGGAACCGGGGCCGACGCAGCAGGAGCCGGGGCAACTGCGGCCGGAGCCGGAGCAGCTTCCGCAGGCGCCGCCTTGGGGGCGGCGACATCCGAGGCGCTTTCGCCGTCCTGCAACAGGATGGCGATCGGCGTATTGACCTTGACGCCTTCGGTGCCGGCGGCGATCAGCAGCTTGCCGAGCACACCTTCATCGACGGCTTCCACCTCCATGGTCGCCTTGTCGGTCTCGATCTCGGCGATCACGTCGCCGGACTTGACGGCGTCGCCTTCCTTCTTGATCCATTTGGAGAGCGTGCCTTCCTCCATCGTCGGAGAGAGGGCGGGCATGAGAATTTCGATCGGCATGGGTTCCCTCCCCGATTACAGCAGGATGTCGGTGTAGAGCTCGGATACATCCGGCTCCGGATCGGCCTGGGCGAAATCGGCACTGTCGGCGACGATGTCGCGCACATCCTTGTCGATCGCCTTCAGCTCCTCCTCGCTCGCCCAGCCCTTTTCGAGCAGGCGCGCGCGCACCTGTTCGATCGGGTCATGTTCGGAGCGCATCTTCTGCACTTCATCCTTGGAACGGTACTTGGCCGGGTCGGACATGGAGTGGCCGCGATAGCGGTAGGTCATCATCTCGAGGATGACCGGACCCTTGCCGGAGCGGCAGTATTCAGCGGCCTGGTCGGCGGCCGCCTTGACCGCGCGCACATCCATGCCGTCGACCTGCAGGCCCGGAATATTGAAGGCCACGCCGCGCTGGGCGAAGTTCGTCTGCGCCGAGGCGCGCGACACCGCGGTGCCCATGGCGTAGCGGTTGTTCTCGATCACGTAGATGACCGGCAGCTTCCACAGTTCGGCCATGTTGAAGCTCTCGTAGACCTGGCCCTGGTTGGCAGCACCATCACCGAAATAGGCAACCGAGATCTGACCATTGTCACGGTAACGGTTGGCAAACGCCAAACCCGTGCCGAGCGAAACCTGGGCGCCGACGATACCGTGGCCGCCGTAGAAGTTCTTCTCCTTGGAGAACATGTGCATCGAGCCGCCCTTGCCCTTCGACAAGCCGCCGCGACGCCCGGTAAGCTCGGCCATGACGCCGCGCGCACTCATGCCGCAGGCCAGCATGTGGCCGTGGTCACGATAGCCGGTGATGACCTGGTCGCCATCCTTCAGCGCCATCTGCATGCCGACGACGACAGCTTCCTGGCCGATGTAGAGGTGACAGAAGCCGCCGATGAAGCCCATGCCGTAGAGCTGCCCGGCCTTTTCCTCGAAACGCCGGATCAGCAGCATTTCCCGATAGGACTTGAGCTCGGCTTCGCGATCGAACTCGGCGATCGCCCCCTCGGTGAAATCCTTCTTGGCTGGCTTGGCAGTGGTCTTGCGACCGGCAGCAGTCGCGGCTTTTCGCGGCGCCATTCATCCCTCCCTGGGCTTATCTCGGATCTTTGTTGGACAGTAGAATAGGCAAGAACAGCCTGCTCGGCAATGCCATAAATGCATGGCACACATTCCGCCTAAGCTCATGATTTAACGATTGAATTTTAAATTAACTGGATTTCAGTTAATCAAGGTAGTCGTCAAAAATGACAATCTCGTCCGGCCGCGACATGTTAAGTTGATATCGCGCCTTCTCATCCATCATGTCTCTCTCGAGCGAGCCATCGCTGAGCAATTCCACCTGCCGCTCCAACTGCTGGCGATGGGCAACCAGTTCGGCCAGTTCGGCACTGCGGACTGTCCGCTGCCGTTCAAATTCCTGGCTGGCACGCAAGCCGTAAACGCCATGGATGGAATGATAGCCGAAATAGGACAGAAAGGCGATGGTGACGGCGGGCAGGATGAGACGACCGATCTTTTTCTTCTTATGGTGCCTGGTCCACATGCCGCTCGTGCCCTGAAACGCAAAACTATGATTTCAAAATATCGGCCAGAGCTTAACCGATCGTTGACCGTAACGGCTGGAGCAAAGAAAAAGCCGCGCCCTTGTGAGGACGCGGCCTGGCTGAAGCTGACTTTATGCGATCAGGCGCGCAGGATTGACGTGCCTGCGTAGCGGGCCTGAGGACCGAGCATTTCCTCGATGCGGATCAGCTGGTTGTATTTTGCCAGACGATCCGAGCGCGACAGGGAGCCGGTCTTGATCTGTCCGCAATTGGTGGCGACCGAAAGGTCGGCGATCGTCGAATCCTCGGTTTCACCCGAACGATGCGACATGACGGCCGTATAGCCAGCCTTGTGCGCCGTTTCGACGGCGTCGAGCGTTTCCGTCAACGAGCCGATCTGGTTGACCTTGACGAGGATGGAATTGGCCACACCCATCTTGATTCCGTCGCGCAGGCGGGACGAGTTGGTGACGAACAGGTCGTCTCCGACCAGCTGGCAGGAATTGCCGATCTTGTCGGTCAGCGCCTTCCAGCCGTCCCAGTCGTCCTCGGCCATGCCGTCCTCGATCGAGATGATCGGATACTTGGCGGCCAGTTCGGCGAGATAGTCGGCCATGGCTTCCGGCTCGAGCGTGCGGCCCTCGCCTTCCATCACGTACTTGCCGTCCTTGAAGAACTCGGTCGAGGCGCAGTCGAGCGCGAGGTAGATGTCCTCACCCGGACGGTAACCAGCCTTCTCGATCGACTTCATGATGAAATCGAGGGCCTCCGGCGCGCTCTTCAGGCCCGGTGCGAAACCGCCTTCGTCGCCGACATTGGTGTTGTGGCCCTGGGCCGCCAGTTCCTTCTTCAGCGTGTGGAAGACTTCCGAGCCCATGCGCACGGCGTCGCGCATGTTGTCGGTGCCGACCGGCATGATCATGAATTCCTGGAAGTCGATCGGATTGTCGGCATGCGCGCCGCCATTGATGATGTTCATCATCGGCACGGGCAGGAGATGGGCGTTGGGACCGCCGACATAGCGATAGAGCGGCAGGCCGGTGGCTTCGGCAGCCGCCTTGGCGATGGCGAGCGACACGCCCAGAATGGCATTGGCACCGAGACGCGACTTGTTCGCGGTGCCGTCCAGCTCGATCATCAGATTGTCGATCTGGATCTGGTTCTCGGCTTCGAGCCCGCCGATCGCGTCGAAGATCTCGGTGTTGACGGCCTCGACGGCCTTTTCAACGCCCTTGCCGAGATAGCGGCTGCCGCCGTCACGCAGTTCGACGGCTTCATGCGCGCCGGTCGAGGCGCCCGACGGAACGGCTGCACGGCCCATGCTGCCGTCTTCGAGATAGACATCGACCTCGATGGTCGGATTGCCGCGGCTGTCGAGAATTTCGCGGCCGATGATGTCGGTGATGGCAGTCATGGGAGCCTCCCTGCTAATGGGTCGGATTGAGGATGGCCTGTCTTAATCGATGATGCGGAAAATACAATGGCAGCGACATGACAGAAGCCGAAAGGCAAGTTCGAGAGCCGCACCGACGCAAAACGCCGGCCCAAAGGCCGGCGTCCGCATCAATGATAGTCGCTCAATCGAGGTCAGGCAGCCTTGGCGATCGCGTCGAAGGCCAGCAGCTTTTCCAGCAGGCGCTTCATCTGGCCGATCGGCACCATGTTCGGGCCGTCCGACGGGGCATTGTCCGGATCCTGGTGAGTCTCGATGAACAGGCCGGCGACCCCGACGGCGACGGCGGCGCGCGCCAGCGTCTCGACGAACTCGCGCTGGCCGCCCGACGAGACACCCTGGCCGCCCGGCTGCTGCACCGAATGGGTGGCGTCGAACACCACCGGCGCCCCCATGGCCGCCATGATCGGCAGAGAACGCATGTCGGACACCAGCGTGTTGTAGCCGAAAGACGCGCCACGCTCGCACAGAAGCACGTTCGGATTGCCGCTGCCATTGATCTTGTTCAGCACGTTCTTCATGTCCCAGGGGGCGAGAAACTGGCCCTTCTTGACGTTGATCACGCGGCCGGTCTGGGCCGCGGCCACCAGAAGATCGGTCTGGCGGCACAGGAAGGCCGGGATCTGCAGGACGTCGACGGTCGGCGCGACCAGGCGGCAGTGCTCTTCAGTGTGCACGTCGGTCAGCACCGGGAAGCCGTATTCCTTCTTCAGATCGGCGAAGACCTCCATCGCCTTTTCCAGGCCGATGCCGCGCTCGGCGGAAAGCGAGGTGCGGTTTGCCTTGTCGTAGGACGACTTATAGACGAGGCCGATCCCCAATTCGCGGCAGATCTCCGAAAGCTTGCCGGCGATCATGAAGGCATGGTCGCGGCTTTCCATCTGGCAGGGACCGGCGATCAGCGAAAAGCGCTTGGAGTTGGAGAAGACGACCTTGGCGGCTCCTTCGCCGACGACGACTTCGGAATTTGTCGGATTGCTCATCGAACTTCCTCGAATACAAAGGGCACGCCCTGCCCGACCTCATGCGGAACAACCAGGCGCGCGCCGCGGCGGCTGAATGCGATGCCCTTAGCAGCGAGAAGCCGCTCTGTCACGCCGATATCGGCAACCTTGACGATGATCAGCCGGCCCTTGAGCCCACGTCCGCAATCTTCGGTATCAAGTCCGAAATAGCCGGACAGCCCGGCCGGTGTCAGCACCTCGACAGTGACATTGGCTGATTGCAGCGAAAGGCCGAAGGAATGGGCCTCGACCGCGCGTTGTTCGAACACCTCTTCCAGCAGGTACTGGAAATCGCTCGGATTTTCCTCGCCGAGCACCACGGTCGAAAGCCCGAGCGCGCCGTTCTCGTGCCGCGCCAGGGCACCACGATCGGCCGGCAGCGGATTAACCCGCTCGCAGGCAAACAGGAAGAAGTCCGGCGCCCGCAGGTCGGCGGCAAAGGCGAGATTGAAGCCACCTATAACCTCGGACCCGTCCGCCATCTTGAACATGCGCCCGAAGGGCAGCATCGGACCGCCGGAAAAACCCTCGGCGACGAAGCGCCGGTGGTCGGCCTCGGCATCGTCGGTCTTGACGACGATCGCTGACAGCCCTTCCGCGCCATTGCGGAACCGGAACGCCTGGTCGCGCGCGACGAAAACATTGCCGGTTTTGGCTGCCGCCTCGCAATCCTCGCGACTGGCGATTGCCAGCGGCTCCAGATAGGTGTCGTCGACGAAGAACACACAGGCATTCTCCGTCCCGAACGGATGGAGGGCATCGGGCGCGACGGTGAAGCCCATTGTCGTCAGGCGCTCTCGCGCCGCCTCGAGCGACTGGACGGGAAGGACGAGGTGGTCGAGACCCCGCGGGATGGTCAATTCGGACATTCTTGTACCTCTTCTCGGCCGCGCCTGTACGCGCCGAGGTTTGAGGCATTTGCGCGACCTTGGCAAGTCGGGCAGCGATCCGATCCCTCTCGAAAAGGGGTGGCGCGGCGGGGCCTCGCAGGAACCCCGCATAGCGATCCCGCCCGAAAGCGGTCCTACGGCCGCGAGAATATCACCGTGTCACGCGCCGCAGGCATTCTGCCTCACGGCGAGCAAATGGCAAGGGGCATCCAACGGGGGCGCAGCACGGATGGACGATGAGCCTGCGGCCACCCTTCCCGATCTCCCCCCTTTTCCGCCACCCAACGGAAGACCGGAGCCGCCCAATTCAACATTTCGCACCGCACACCTCACGGAATCTTAGGCACTTGCGGAACACAACTGGAACATATAGTGTATGTTCCGTATTTGTTTCACCAATTGAGGCACCGCAACATGCTGACGCGCAAGCAACAGGAACTGCTTCTGTTCATCCACGAGCGGATGAAGGAATCGGGCGTCCCGCCCTCCTTCGACGAAATGAAGGATGCGCTCGACCTCGCCTCCAAGTCGGGCATCCACCGGCTGATCACTGCGCTCGAAGAGCGGGGCTTCATCCGGCGCCTGCCGAACCGGGCCCGGGCGCTCGAAGTGATCAAGCTTCCGGAAGCCTATACGTCCAGCTTGCAGCCGCGCCGCGGCTTTTCGCCGAGTGTCATCGAAGGCAGCCTCGGCAAGTCGCCCGCCGTTGCACCAAAAGCCGTCGAGGAGGCCTCGAATTCGGTTAGTGTTCCCGTCATGGGGCGCATCGCGGCGGGCGTGCCGATTTCGGCGATCCAGAACAACACCCACGACATCACCGTTCCGGCCGAAATGCTGGGGTCCGGCGAGCATTACGCGCTCGAAGTCAAGGGCGATTCGATGATCGAGGCCGGTATCCTGGACGGCGACACGGTCATCATCCGCAACGCCTCCAACGCCAATCCCGGCGATATCATCGTCGCCCTGGTCGACGACGAGGAGGCAACGCTGAAGCGTTTCCGCCGGCGCGGCGCATCGATCGCGCTGGAAGCCGCGAACCCGGCCTACGAGACGCGCATCTTTGGCCCCGACCGAGTGAAGATTCAGGGCAAACTGGTCGGCCTCATCCGCCGCTACCACTGATAGCCTCGATATCCGCCCTTTCGGGAGCCGTCGGCTCAAAGATTGCCGGACCCGCAGTTTCCTCAGCGGTTTCGCTGAGGAAACTGCCGCTGCGCCAGTCGTAGCGGCGGTGGATCGACCAGGCCCGCGCCGGTCCCTCGAAGGATGTGGCCAGCGCCATTTCTCCGGCATCGCGTCGGCCGAGATGGATTTCGACGGCGCCGCTGCGACGCAGTGTTTCGGCGGTGAAAAGGCGGGCGCCCGAGCGGCAGGACGAAAAACCCACCCGCCGCGCCGATATGACGATGTCGGCCACGTCGCAGGCACCGCCGACCAAGGCAGGCTCGTCCACCGTGGCGATGGTCCACCCGTCGCGGACCTGCGCCACGCACCACAGTTTTGACGCGCATTGAAAGCGTCCCTGCCCACTCGCCTTGACGGCCTCGCGCATGAGCGCGCCGGTCGCCTGGATCTCCTGCTCCGACCATTGTCGCCTCTGCGCGATGCTGGGAGCCTGGCGAGGCTGGCCGGGCAACGCCGCACCAGCGGGCACCAAGGCAGTCGATGGCGGCGGCGTCTTTCGGGGCGGCCCGGTCGCCGCCGCCTGCACCTCCTGTGGTGCGACATGGGTCTTGAGCCTGAGGGCCGCCTGCCACTGGTCGAAGATGAAACGCGGCGGTCGAGCGCGATTGGTTGCGACGCTTTCCTGCGGTCCCGGCAAACCGACCAGCCGGCCGTCTTCCGAAATCAGGATGTCGGGAGCCGGCGTTACGGGACGCAGGACGAGAACCGCTACAACGACTGCCAGCAGGGCGCTGCCGGCATGTCTCAGTCTGGTTCGCAGCAGCGTCAGGAGCAGCAGGCCAAGCGATGCCGTCGGCAGGAACCAGAGGGGCATCCGGGCAAAGCCGATCGGCTCGTCCCAGCCGGCCACCGCATGCGCGATCACCAGCACCCATTCCAGGCCCAGGCCCATAATCGCCAGGAACGGCGGATCGAGGCCGAAAGGCATCAGCAGCATGGCGATGAGGCCGGCCGGCATGACCATCATCGAGATGATCGGCATCGCCGCGAGATTGGCCTCAAGACCGTGCGGCGCCATGCGGTGGAAATGGGCGACGGCGAAAATGGCTGTCGACAAGCCGCCGATGAAGGAGGTGAGGAATGTGCCGCCGATCAGCTTGCCGCCCTCGCCCAGCAGCCTGGCTCCAGGGAAAGAGAGCCTGAGCCCGCTCCCGCGCGGCCGGCGGCGCCATGCCGCATATCCGGCGATCAGGGCCGCGGTCGCGGCAAACGACATTTGAAAGCTCGGCCCCATCACCGCCGAGGGTGTCAGCGCGATGATAACGATCGCCGCGAGCGACAGGTTGCGCAGGCTGATCGCCGGCCGGTCGAACAAGACCGCGATCAGCATGATCGCGGTCATCAGGAAGGCGCGCACGGCGGACACCTGATAGCCGGAAATGAGGAGGTAGGCGAAGGCCGCGACAAGCGCCCCGCCCGCCGCGATCTTCTTGATCGCAATGGCCTGGGCGAGACCCGGCAGCAGGCTGAGCGCCATGCGCAGGCCGACGAAGAATATCCCCGAGGCCAGCGCCATGTTGAGACCCGAAATGGCGGTGATATGGGCGAGCCCCGACAGACGAAGCGCCTCGGTGGCCTCCCGCGACATGGCGCGCCGCTCCCCGGTTACGATCGAGGCGGCAAAGGCGCCGGGGTCGCCGCCGATCACATCACGGATGCGTGTCGATATTCCGTCGCGCAGCGAAAAAAGCACGTGTTCACCGGCCGCCCAGCCGGTCTCGCTGTCGCCCGCCTTCTCCCCGCCCTGAAGGCGTGGCGCGCCGAGAAAGAACCCGACCGCGCCGATATTGCTGAAATAGCTCGAGAAGGCAAAATCGTTGAGCCCGGGCAGCGCCGGTCCGGAGGGCGGAGAGAGGCGAGCCCGCCCGGTCAGCATCTCTCCGAGACCAGCCGCCTTTTGGCTGCCTCGCGCCAGGAGCGAGACCCGCTCGGGCGGACGCTTCAGCCGTGGTTCTGCGGTAGATGTCACGCGCACCAGATAGCGCCATTCCCCCCGCGGGCCCGCCTCACGTCGCTCGACCACCCCGGTCACGACCGTCGTTACGCCGCTGTCGAGGATGGTCGTCGCCGCCCGCCGCGTCTCGAGGTCGGCCAGCAGCATGCCGACAAAAACCAGCGCGGCGGCGGCGAGCAGATGAGCACCGGGGCGATCGCGGATAGCTGCAATCCGACCGGCGCCAGCGAAGATGGCCGACAGGGTAACCAGGGCCATCGCCGATGGAGGCCGCCCAAAGGCGAACCACAAGGCCGCGCCCGCCCCCAGGAGGACGGGAACGAAGTGAAAGAAGTGGCCGTGATCCCGCTCGAGCGACAGTGCGGTGAGGAACCGTCTTCCGCCGTCAGCGACCTTCTCACGGATCCGCTGAATAGGTGATGCGGTGCCGTGTCGGCCCTGATCCGTCGGTGCCGGCGGCGCGCGCGCGACCGGGGCCGGAGACGCTGCGCCGCCAACCTCGCTAAAGCCGGCTCCCCGATCGGTGACAACCGCCACGTCCCGCTCCCTGCCCGCCCCTTCCGGCGACACATCCGCCGAAGTGAAGGGACGACACCCTGAACGACAGGCTAGCAAGCAATGCGTGCAAGGGGAAGCTTTTTCCCGCCAGAATTCATCAATCGATTTAGGTTAATTGATTTTACAGTATAATCGCTTTTGCAATGCACAATTTGCCCTTTGGCTAGCTTGGCATTAACGTCCGTATCATATAGCTACATCCCTACGCTTAACCCCAGGCGCCCTTTCGGACGCCTAACCGCCAATTCCGGAGGATTAGCATGACGGACAAAAGCGCTTCTTTGAATCTCGGGGAAAAGACGGTCGAATTGCCCGTCAAGGCCGGCACGATCGGCCCGGAGGTCATCGACATCGGCACCCTCTACAAACACACCGGCGCATTTACCTATGACCCGGGCTTCACCTCCACGGCGTCCTGCGAATCCAAGATCACCTATATCGACGGCGACGAAGGCGTTCTGCTGCACCGCGGCTATCCGATCGAACAACTCGCCGAAAAGGGCGACTTCCTCGAAGTCTGCTACCTGCTGCTCTACGGCGAACTGCCGACGGCTGCCCAGAAGAAGGACTTCGACTATCGCGTCACGCACCACACCATGGTGCATGAGCAGATGAGCAAGTTCTTCACCGGCTTCCGCCGCGACGCCCATCCGATGGCCGTCATGGTCGGCACGGTCGGCGCGCTCTCGGCCTTCTATCACGACTCGACCGACATCACCGATCCGCACCAGCGCATGGTCGCCTCGCTGCGGATGATCGCCAAGATGCCGACGATCGCCGCCATGGCCTACAAGTACCATATCGGCCAGCCCTTCGTTTACCCGAAGAACGATCTCGACTACGCCGCGAACTTCCTGCGCATGTGCTTCGCTGTTCCCTGCGACGAATACAAGGTGAACCCGGTTCTCGCCCGCGCCATGGACCGCATCTTCATCCTGCATGCCGACCATGAGCAGAACGCCTCGACCTCGACCGTGCGTCTCGCCGGCTCGTCGGGCGCCAACCCGTTCGCCTGCATCGCGGCCGGTATCGCCTGCCTCTGGGGCCCGGCCCATGGCGGCGCCAACGAGGCGGCCCTCAACATGCTGCAGGAAATCGGCACGGTCGATCGTATTCCGGAATACATCGCCCGCGCCAAGGACAAGAACGACCCCTTCCGCCTGATGGGCTTTGGCCACCGCGTCTACAAGAACTACGACCCGCGCGCCAAGATCATGCAGAAGACCATGTACGAAGTGCTGGAAGCGACCGGCCATTCGGACGATCCGCTGATGCAGGTGGCACTCGAGCTCGAGAAGATCGCGCTCAACGACCCCTACTTCAAGGAAAAGAAGCTCTACCCGAACGTCGACTTCTATTCGGGCATCACGTTGCGTGCGCTCGGCTTCCCCACGACCATGTTCACCGTTCTTTTCGCGCTCGCCCGCACCGTGGGCTGGATCGCCCAGTGGAACGAAATGATCGAGGACCCTCAGCAGCGCATCGGCCGCCCGCGCCAGCTCTACACCGGCGCCCCGCAGCGCGAATACGTACCGGTCTCGCAGCGCTAAGCGCCGTAAGCCCCGCAAGACAGGAAAGGCCGGCGGACGCGATCCGCCGGCCTTTCTTTTTTCATGCCTCGTTCGACGAGAGCGAACAACCCCGGCTCAGGGGCGCGCCAGAAGTTGCCGCCGGTAGATGATCTTCTCGACCTCGCTCACAAGCAGCAGGACCGAGGCCAGCGCCGCCAGCAGCAGCCACTCCTCGAGTGCAATCGGGGTGATCCCGAGGAGGCTGTTCAGGCCTGGCACATACATCGCCCCGAGATGCAAGGCCTGCGACCCGACGATGCCCACCAGGAGGAACGGATTGGAGGCGAGCGATTGACGGAACACCGAACGCCGCTCGGAGCGACTGTTGATGCACTGGAAGTTCTCGAACAGCACGAACAGCACCAGCAGCAGGTTGCGCGCGGTAAATTCGCTGACCCCGGTCGAGATCAGCCAGTAGAACACTGCAAAGCCGCCGACACCCATCAAAAGGGTCGCGACCACGATGCGACGGATCATCAAGGGGTCGAACAGCGATTCCTCCGGCTTGCGCACCGGCCGCGTCAACTCGTCACCCTCCGCCGGCTCGGTCACCAGGGCGATGTCCTGCACGCCATTGGTCACCAGGTTCAGCCACAGCAGCTGCACCGCGGTGAGCGGCATCGGCGTGCCGAGGATCATCGCCAGCAGGAAGATCAGCACTTCGGCCGCCCCCGTCGACACCAGCATGAAGACCACCTTGCGGATATTGCTGTAGGCGACCCGGCCCTCGCGGATGCCGGCGACGATGGAAGCGAAGTTGTCGTCGGTGAGGATGATGTCGGCGCTCTCCTTGGCCACATCCGTTCCGGCCCGGCCCATGGCGACGCCAACATGGGCGTGCTTGAGCGCCGGCGCGTCGTTCACCCCGTCGCCGGTCACCGCCACGTAGTGACCGTTGCGGGCCAGCGAGCGAACGATGGCAAGCTTGTGGTCGGGTTTGACACGGGCAAACACCCGCACATGCCGGGTGAGGTCGTCGAGCGCCGGTTCGCCTGCAACGATCGCGGCTGCGACCTCCTCGCCGGTCGCGACATCGCCGGGCGCGAAGGTCAGCCCGGCTTCGCGGGCGATCGCGGTTGCGGTACGGGGGTCGTCGCCGGTGATCACCACCACTTCGATGCCGGCCGTGCGGCAGGCGGCGAGCGCCGCCGGCACTTCGGGCCGGATCGGGTCCTGCATGCCGGCAAAACCGAGAAAACTGAGGTCGATGAGCATGTGATCGCCGTAATCGCCGTTTCCCGAATGCGCCATGCGCCCCTCGGCAAAGGCCAGTACCCTCAGCCCCTTCCGCGCCATTTCGTCCATTTGGCCCTGCAGCAGCGCGTGATCGAGCGGCGCGGCATGGTCGCCGACCTGCATCGTGCCGCACATGGTCGCGAGCATTTCCGGCGCACCCTTGACGAAGATGTGCAGATGCTCCTCGTCCAGATGGAAGGAGGCGGCATATTTCAGCTCCGGCTCGTACGGAATGAGCTTCGCCAGGCGGTATTTCTCCATGAGCTCGCCCTTGCTGAGCCCACCCTTGTGCGCCGCGGCCAAGAGCGCGACATCCACCGTATCCCCCATCGGATCGAACACGCCGCCATCCGTGCGGCCGAGTTCGCCCTCGTTCGGCAGGGTCGCCGCTCGCAAGAGACGCTTTACCGCCAGGCTCGGATGGTCGCGTTCGCCCTCATGGTTTCTTATGCCGCCCGCCGTCGGATCGACACCGGTGTCGAACAGCCAATGGCTCCCGTCCGGCAGCCGGATATCGGTCACGGTCAGTTCGTTGAGCGTCAGCGTGCCGGTCTTATCGGTGGCGATCATCGTGCAGGAGCCGAGCGATTCGACTGCCGGCAGATTGCGAACCACCACATTGACCTTGGACATGCGGCGCATGCTGATGGCGAGCGCCACGGTGATCGCGATCGGCAGACCCTCCGGAATGGCGCTGACCGCCAGCCCGATCGACATGGTGAGCAATTCGCCAAGCGCCATCTGGCGCCAAAGGCCCACGGCAATGAGGAAGACGATGGCCACACCGACCGCAACGGCGATCAGCCGGGTGAAATCCTCCATGCGGATCATCAGCGGCGGCTTGGCGGTGGAACGCTCCTGAATTGCGCCGGCGATCCGGCCGAGCTCCGTCTGGCGACCGGTGGCGAACACCAGGCCACGGGCCCGGCCACGCGTCACGATCGTGCCGGCATAGACCGTGTCTCCCTCCTCCTTCGCTACCGCCCGCGATTCGCCGGTATGGGCGGCCTCGTCGCATTGCAGTCCGTTGGCCTCGACCAGGCGGATATCGGCCGGAACGCGTTCGCCGGATTCGAGCATGACGAGATCATCCGGCACCAGCCCCGCCGCATCGATGACCCGGCGCTGGCCGTCGCGAATGACCGTCGCATGCGGCTGTTCCAGGGCGCGCAGCGCCTCGGCCGACTTGCCGGCCGAGTATTCCTGGATCGCCCCGACGATGCCATTGACCATCAGCACGACGGCGATGAAGATTGCGTCGGTGATCTCGCTGATCAGCATCGACAGGGCTGCCGAGGCCATCAGGATGTAGATCAGCGGACTGAGGAATTGCAGCGCAAGAACCTTGAGGAAGGACGGGCTGGCCGGCACGGGCAGACGGTTTTCGCCAAATCTCTCCAGCGCTCGCCCGGCTTCAACACTGGTCAGTCCGGTCACGCCCAGCCCCACCTCGCCCGTGGCACTATCCATCGCTGCCATTCCTATCCCGCCTTGTCGACCATCTGAACGTCGTTCGTATTTTGTTGTACCCGATATTGATGCCGATGCTATTGCGACAATATGAAAATCGGAACGCGCCCGGTTCGTGCGCGCCCGCCGCCAGCGGTAAACCGGGCTCGATCGGCCCCTGAGAACCACCGGTGCGTCGGCCGGCGCCTTTTCGCCGAACACGCCTTCATTTCCGCCACGGTTTGTTCTAAGGAACATCAACCGCTTCGCCGTCTGCGAAGAGCTGAAATAAGGTGATTGAGTTCCGATGCTGGAAGTTCTGAGAAAAGGCGCCCGTACTCTGGTCGCGAAAATGCTGATGCTCTTGCTTGTCGCGTCCTTCGGGATCTGGGGCATTTCTGCGTCGCTCTTCAACACGGCAACGGACACCGTCATCAGCGTCGGCGACCAGAAGGTCTCCGCCAGCGAGTTCAGCCTGGCCTACCAGCGCCAGCTTGCCGAACTCGGCCGCCGGTTCGGCCAGCAATTGACCACGGAACAGGCGAAAGCCCTCGGCGTGCCGAGCCAGGTCTATGCCCAACTGGCCGCCGGCGCGGCATTGGACCAGCTGTCGCAGGACATGAATCTGGGCCTGTCCAAGGATCGCCTCGCCCAACTCATTGCCGAAGACCCGGCCTTCAAGAGCGAAACCGGTCAGTTCGACCGCAATCTCTTCACCACCCGACTTCGCAATGCCGGCCTGCGGGAAGACGACTACATTCTCGAACGCTCCAAGGTGGCGATGCGCAGCCAGATCGTCGAGGCGACGTCGGATGGCTTTCTCGCGCCCAAGACCCTCGTCGATGCGCTGAAAGCCTATCGCAACCAGACCCGCGACGTGAGCTATCTGCTGCTGACAAACGCCAATATCGATCCGATCAAGGCGCCCGACGAGGCGACGCTTGCCGCCTGGTTCGAGACGGTCAAGGCCCGCTACCGTGCGCCCGAATACCGAAGCTTTGCCTATGTGAAGCTCGAACCCTCCGACATCGCCGACAAGGCGGCGATTTCCGACGAGGCGATCCGTCAGGACTATGAGGCCCGCAAGAAGACTTACGAAATCGCCGGCACCCGGACGATCGAGCAGTTGAGCTTCGAAACACGCGAAATGGCCGAGGCGGCATTGGCCGAATTGAAGTCCGGCATGAGCTTCGACCAGCTGGTCGCAGATCAGGGCAAGACAGCAAGCGATGTGCTGCTCGGCGAGTTTTCGCGCGACAAGCTTCCCGATCCCGTGCTCGCGGATGCCGCCTTCGCCGTGACGGCCGAAGGCGCGACGACCGATGTCGTCGATGGCGCGCTCGGCCCGGTCATCCTGCGCGTGACCAACATCAAGGAAGGCCGCACCCGCAGCCTTGACGAGGTCAGGGAGGAAATCCGCGAGGCGCTGGCGGAAGCGGCAGCGGTGGCGGATATTGCCACCGTCCATGACCAGTTCGAGGATCTGCGGGCTGGCGGTTCGACGCTCGAAGAAGCGGCAACCCAACTCAACCTGAAGCCGGTCATCGTCAAGGCGTCGGATCGCAACGGCAAGGACGAAAACGAAGCGGACGTGCCAAACCTGCCGGAGCGTGATGCCCTGCTGGCCGAGGTCTTCCAGACTGACGTCGGCGTCGAGGCGTTGCCGGTCAACATCGGCAATGACGGCTTCATCTGGCTCGAGGTGAAGGACATCGTCGCCGAGCGTGACCGCACCATCGAAGAGGTCCGGGAAAAGGCGACGGCCGACTGGACGTCAGAGCAACAGAAGATCGCGCTGGGCGCAAAGGCTGAGGGCCTCAAGGAGCGTGCGGCCAAGGGCGAGACGCTGGACGCGATCGCCGGCGAACTCGGAATCGCAGTCGAGACCAAGGTCGGCATCCGTCGCCAGACGGAAGACGCTGTGCTCGGCCCGGCCGCGGTGACGGCTGCCTTCGGCGGAGCGGTCGGCATGGTCGCAAGCGCACCGGGTGCAGACCCGGCGACCCAGATCCTGCTCAAGGTGACGGACGTGAAGGACCAGCCTTCGACCGATGCGCTCGGCAACGAGGACGCCCAGATCGCGGAAATCGCCAATGCCGCCGGTGACGACATTCTCGACCAGATGGTCAATCGCCTGCAGGACGACTATGGCGTGACGATCAACCAGCAGCTCGCCGAACAGGCCATGGTACGCTAAGCACGGGGGAGCCAAGAAACATGTCCGGTCTGAAGCCCTACATCGCCAAGGTCGCCACGCGTCAGGCCCTCACCCGTGAGGAGGCGAGTGGCGCATTTGAGGTGCTGATGTCGGGCGAAGCCAGCATGGCCCAGATCGGCGGCTTCCTGATGGCGCTCAGGGTGCGCGGTGAGACCGTCGACGAGATCGCCGGCGCGGTTTCCGTCATGCGCTCCAAGATGGTCAAGGTGGAGGCGCCGGCCGGCGCCATCGACATCGTCGGCACCGGCGGTGACGGCACCAATACCTATAATATCTCGACGCTCGCCGCGCTGATCGTCGCTGGCGCCGGCGTGCCGGTCGCCAAGCACGGCAACCGCGCCTTGAGCTCGAAGTCTGGCGCCGCCGACAGCCTGTCTGCCCTCGGCGTCCGCCTCGACATCGATCCGGATACCATCGCGCGCTGCATTCGCGAAGCCGGCATCGGCTTCATGTTCGCGCAGCTCCATCATCCCGCCATGCGCCATGTCGGCCCGGCGAGGGTCGAGCTCGGCACCCGCACCATCTTCAATATCGTCGGTCCGCTGACGAGCCCAGCAAGCGTCACGCGCCAGCTGTTCGGCGTCTACTCGCCGGAATGGTTGCTGCCGGGCGCGGAGGCCTTGCGCGACCTCGGAATGGAGAGCGCCTGGGTCGTCCATGGCAGCGGTCTCGACGAGGTGACCACCACCGGCCCGACGCAGGTCGCGGCACTGAAGGATGGGGACATCACCACCTTCGAGCTGACGCCGGAGGATTTCGGCGTTCCGACCGTACCGCTCGACGCCATCAGGGGCGGCGATGGCGAGGTGAATGCTGCGGCGCTGCGCGAAGTCCTGTCCGGCGCCCGCAATCCCTATCGCGATGTTTCGCTGTGCAACGCCGCCGCCGCCTTGATCGTTGCCGGCAAGGCGGACACCGTTCGCGAAGGCATGGAACTGGCCAGCCATTCCATCGACAGCGGCGCGGCCGCTCGGGCGCTCGAAACACTGATCGCCGTTTCCAACCAGGCACCACGGGACTGAGACAGAGCCATGGCGGACATCCTCAAGCGTATCGAAACCTACAAGCGCGAGGAGATCGCCGCTGCCAAGGCCGCCCGCTCGCTGGCCGATCTGAAAGCACGCACCGCCGAGCAGCCTGCTCCACGCGGCTTCCTGCGGGCGCTGTCGGATCGACGCAAGGCCGGCGAATTCGGCCTGATCGCCGAGATCAAGAAGGCAAGCCCCTCCAAGGGGCTGATTCGTCCGGACTTCGACCCGCCGGCGCTGGCGGCCGCCTATGAGGCGGGCGGTGCCGCCTGCCTGTCCGTGCTGACCGATGGGCCGAGCTTTCAGGGTTCGCTCGATTATCTGGTCCAGGCCCGCGCCGCTTGCGACCTTCCGGCGTTGCGCAAGGATTTCATGTTCGAGCCCTACCAGGTGCACGAGGCGCGCGCCTACGGCGCCGACTGCATCCTGCTGATCATGGCCTCGCTTTCGGACGACGAGGCAAGGCGCCTCGAAGACGAGGCCTTCGGCCTCGGCATGGACGTGCTGATCGAGGTGCATGACGAGGCCGAACTGGAGAGGGCGCTGAAACTCGCTTCGCCGATGGTCGGCATCAACAACCGCAATCTTCGCACCTTCGAGGTCAGCCTCTCCGTCAGCGAGCGATTGGCCCCCATGGTGCCGGCCGACCGTCTGCTGGTCGGCGAGAGCGGCATCTTCACCTTCGACGACTGCAAGCGCCTTGAAGCCTGCGGGATCACCACCTTCCTCGTCGGTGAAAGCCTGATGCGCCAGACCGACGTTGCCGCCGCGACCCGCCTGCTGCTCACCGGCCAGCCCCCTGCACAGGTCGCCTGATGGCAGGCCTTACCCACATCACCGCCTCGGGCGAGGCGCATATGGTGGATGTCGGCGACAAGGCGGAGACGGTCCGCAGCGCCACCGCCGAAGGCCATGTGCGGATGGCACCAGCGACCCTCGAGGTGATCCGCTCGGGCAACGCCAAGAAGGGCGACGTGATCGCCACCGCCCGCATCGCCGGCATCATGGCGGCCAAGCAGACGTCGAGCCTCATTCCGCTCTGCCACCCGCTGATGCTGACAAAGGTCACAGTTGACATCGTGGAAGACGCGGCCCTGCCCGGCCTGCGCGTCACGGCGACCGCCAAGCTCACCGGCAAGACCGGCGTTGAGATGGAGGCGCTGACCGCCGTTTCGGTCGCCTGCCTGACGATCTACGACATGGCCAAGGCGGTCGACAAGGCGATGGAGATCGGCGGCGTGCGGCTGATCGAGAAGACCGGCGGCAAGTCTGGCACGTTCCGCCATCCGGAGGCCCTTTGATGTCGCTGCTTTCCGTCGAAGACGCCCAGCGGCGCCTGCTTAAAGCTACCGCCCCCCTCGCCCGCAGCGAGATATTGCCCCTTGGCGAAGCCGACGGCCGCATCTTGAGCGCCGACATCAAGGCCCGGCTGACCCAGCCGCCGTTCGACGCCTCGGCGATGGACGGCTATGCGCTGCGCGCCGCTGACGCGCCGGCACCAGGCGCGATCCTCAAGGTGATCGGCACATCGGCCGCGGGCCATGGCTTCGGCGGCACGCTCGGACCGGGCGAGACGGTGCGCATCTTCACCGGCGCGCCGGTTCCGGCCGGCGCCGACGCCATCCTCATCCAGGAGGATGCCGAGAAGCTTGAAGGCCAGGCGATCCGCACGACTTTTGCCGTGACGCTCGGCCGGCATATCCGCCCGCGCGGCCAGGATTTCGCCGAGGGCGAGACCGTGCTGAAGGCCGGCGAACAGCTCGACTTCTCCCGCCTGATGCTGGTCGCGGCGATGAATCATGCGACCGTCGAGGTCTTTGCCAGGCCGCGCGTGGCGATCCTTGCCACCGGCGACGAACTGGTATCGCCCGGCGAGCAGCCCGGCCCGCACCAGATCATCGGCTCCAACACCTTCGGCATCGCGGCGCTGGCCCGCCAGGCCGGCGCCGAGGTCATCGATCTCGGCATCGTCGGCGACGACCGCGTAGCGATCACCGCCGCCGTCGACAAGGCCCGCGCCTGCGGCGCCGACATCCTCGTCACCCTCGGCGGCGCCTCGGTCGGCGATCACGATCTCGTCCAGTCGACACTGGTCGCGGCCGGCATGCGTCTCGACTTCTGGAAGATCGCCATGCGCCCCGGCAAGCCGCTGATGGTCGGCGAACTCGGCGGCATGCGCGTGCTCGGTCTGCCCGGCAATCCGGTTTCGTCGATGGTTTGCGGCCTGCTGTTCATGGAACCGCTGCTGGCGAAGCTGACCGGCCGCCCGCCGCTCTCCCGCCTGTCGACGGCGCGGACCGCGACTGTGCTTAGCCCCAACGACAAGCGCCAGGACTATCTGCGCGCCCGGTTGATCCGCGATGCGGACGGAACCCTTATCGCGGAGAGCTACGGCAAGCAGGATTCGTCGATGATGAAAATCTTCGCCCGGTCCGACTGCCTGATCGTACGCCCGCCGCATGCACCGGAACTGCCGGTAGGTGCCGAGACGGCGGTGCTGTTGCTGCGGCCCATGGTGGACTGATCGGAACGCTCCGGTCTCGCAGCAGAAGGGCCGGCGAAGGCCAGCCATCCTGATTTCTGAGCCGTTCCACGGCTTCGCCGCTACAATCGATTCACTGGATCGATTGCTCCGCTTGGCGGATCGCGGCTCTATTCCAGTCTGGAAAAGCCAGCCCTTCGCTTCAGCTCAGGGCGTTCGCCGCTGCAATCGATTCACTGGATCGATTGCTCCGCTTGGCGGATCGCGGCTCTTTTCCCGTCTGGAAAAGCCGGCCCTTCGCTTCAGCTCAGGGCGTTCGCCGCTGCAATCGATTCACTGGATCGATTGCTCCGCTTGGCGGATCGCGGCTCTATTCCAGTCTGGAAAAGCCAGCCCTTCGCTTCAGCTCAGGGCGTTCGCCGCTGCAATCGATTCACTGGATCGATTGCTCTGCTTGGCGGATCGCGGCTCTTTTCCCGTCTGGAAAAGCCGGCCCTTCGCTTCAGCTCAGGGCGTTCGCCGCTGCAATCGATTCACTGGATCGATTGCTCCGCTTGGCGGATCGCGGCTCACCCCTCCGGTGTCAACGTGACGGAAGTGCCGGTGGCGGCAAGGTTGAGACCGAGCTGGCCGGTGACGCTCACCGTCTGCAGGTGGATAGAGCCGGCGGTGCCGCCGACGAGGATATTGGCGCCGATGCCGGCGCCGAGCGTCGCTTCCGCGCTCGCACCCTGATAGAGGCCGCCGAGCGAGCCATGATGATAGCCGGCGGTCGGGGCAAACACCGCCCAGACCAGCTTCGAGCGCGTGGTGAAGCCGACGTCGACGCCCATCTTGCGGATCGTGCCGGAATAGCGGTCGAGCGCTTCACCGCCCATGGCCGAGGAAAAGACGCATTCCGCCTGCTTGGCCGAACCCAGAACGTAACCGACGCCGCCGGCGACATCGCACGTCAGATAACCGATCTTGACGCCGCCCACCCGGTCGGTCTCCTGATAGGTCGGAACGGGGTCGCGCGCCGTGACCGTGTCGGCGGATACGGCCATGCCGGCAGAGGCCAGCACGGGCAGAGCGGCGATCGCCATGGTGATTGTCTTCTTCATCGCTGAATTCCTTTTCGCATTCACTTTGTCCGCCCGGGCCGCTTGGCCGACGCAGGAGCGGAGCTTGGTCAACGCGCGTGGCGAAAGAATGATCCAATGACGGCGGCACAGCGGCGGACCGTTCCTTGTCTCGAATGTAACGGGCGCTCCCATCCCATAACGACGAAACCCGGCGTTTCCGCCGGGCTCGCATAGTAGAAGAACGCTCTTGGCCTCAGACCAGCCGGCTCTGCTCCACGGCAGCTTCGATGAAGCTGGCGAACAGGGGATGCGGCTCGAGCGGACGTGACTTCAGTTCCGGATGGTATTGGACGCCGATGAACCAAGGATGGTCCGGATATTCGACGGTTTCCGGCAGCAATCCGTCCGGGGACATGCCGGAGAAGACCAGGCCGCAGGCTTCGAGGCGGTCCTTATAGTCGACATTGACCTCATAGCGGTGGCGGTGGCGCTCGGAGATTTCCGTCGAGCCGTAGATCTCGGCGATCTTGGTGCCCTTCTTCAACGCCGCCTTGTAGGCGCCGAGACGCATCGTGCCGCCGAGGTCGCCGGAAGCGGCGCGCTTTTCCAGCTGATTGCCCTTCATCCACTCGGTCATCAGGCCGACGACCGGTTCCTCGGTCTTGCCGAATTCGGTCGACGAGGCCTTTTCGATGCCGGCGAGATGGCGGGCCGCCTCGACGACAGCCATCTGCATTCCGAAGCAGATGCCGAAATAAGGCACCTTGTGTTCGCGGGCGAACTGGGCGGCGTGGATCTTGCCTTCCGAGCCGCGCTCGCCGAAACCGCCGGGAACCAGGATGCCGTTGACCTTTTCGAGATAGGGCGCCGGGTCTTCCTTTTCGAAGACTTCCGACTCGATCCATTCGAGCTTGACCTTCACCCGATTGGCGATGCCGCCGTGATAGAGCGCCTCGATCAGCGACTTGTAGGCGTCCTTGAGGCCCGTGTACTTGCCGACGATGGCAATGGTCACCTCGCCTTCCGGCGTGCGGATGCGGTTGCAGACCTCTTCCCACTGGTCGAGACGGGGCTTTGGCGCCGGCTCGATGCCGAAGGCGGCGAGGACTTCCGAATCGAGGCCTTCCTTGTGATAGGCCATAGGAACGTCGTAGATATTGGCGACGTCGAGCGCCTGGATGACGGCGGACGCCCGCACATTGCAGAACAGCGACAGCTTGCGGCGTTCGGCTTCCGGGATCTCACGGTCGGCGCGCACCAGCAGGATGTCGGGATGGATGCCGAGCGCCTGCAGTTCCTTGACCGAGTGCTGCGTCGGCTTCGTCTTCAGCTCGCCGGCCGCCGGGATATAGGGCATCAGGGTCAGGTGGACGTAAACGGCGGTGCCGCGTGGCAGGTCGTTGCCGAGCTGGCGGATCGCCTCCATGAACGGCATGGCCTCGATGTCGCCCACCGTCCCGCCGATCTCGCAGATGACGAAATCATAGTCTTCGTTGCCTTCGACCACGAAATCCTTGATCTCATTGGTGACGTGCGGGATGACCTGGACGGTTGCGCCGAGATAGTCGCCGCGGCGTTCCTTGTCGATGATGTTCTTGTAGATCCGACCGGTGGTGATGTTGTCGGTTTTGGTGGCCGAACGCCCCGTGAAGCGTTCGTAGTGACCGAGGTCGAGGTCCGTCTCGGCGCCATCGTCGGTAACAAACACTTCCCCATGCTGGGTCGGGCTCATCGTGCCGGGATCGACGTTGAGATAGGGGTCCAGTTTGCGCAGTCGAACGCGGTAACCCCGCGCCTGCAGCAAAGCTCCGAGTGCCGCGGCCGCAATTCCTTTGCCAAGAGAGGAAACCACGCCGCCAGTGATGAATACATATCGCGCCATGGGCTTCACCGGATACCGTTTCAGATTCGATTCCGCCAGCCCAAAATCGGCCTTTGCCCACTTTTTTGTTAAGCGGGGCGGAATATGCACAAAAGAAAACCGGCGGACCCGAGAGCCCGCCGGAGCGATGAGAAGTCAGGCGATCAGTTGCCGGTGGGAACGGCGTTCGGATCGGCCTTGGGTGCGGCCGGTGCCGGTGCGGCTGCACCGTTGCCAGCAGGCGCGGCTGCACCGTTGGCGGCAGGCGCCGGCGTGGTCGCCGGAGCGGCACCCGGAAGCTGGTCGAGCACGTTGCCGCCCGGAGCGGCCGTGCCGGCCGGGATGCGGTCGAGAATGTCGGTAGGCTTCGATTCGTAGCGGGCGAGAAGGCCAAGGCCCAGCGACGTGATGAAGAACAGCGTCGCGAGGATCGCCGTGGTGCGGGTCAGCGCATTGGCTGTGCCGCGCGCCGACATGAAGCCGGAGCCGCCGCCGACGCCAAGGCCGCCGCCTTCGGAACGCTGGATCAGAACAACGCCGACAAGCGCCAGCACGATCATGAGATGAACGACAATCAATACGGTCTGCATGAATTTTCCACCTGCCCGAAAGGGGCATAATCAATCGGTTGGCCGCTCTTTACATGAGAGGCCACGGCAATGAAAGCCCTTACGGGCAGCAACCACCGCCTTTTCAGGCGGTAAGTTCCTCATAGACACGGTATATGGCGAGGAAATCGGAGGCTTTCAAGCTGGCCCCGCCGATCAGCGCGCCGTCGACATTGGCGACGCCCATCAGTTCCTTGGCGTTGGAGGGCTTGACCGAACCGCCATAGAGGATGCGCATCTTCTGGCCCTCCGCTCCGAAGCGCTTGACCAGTTCGGCGCGCATGAAGGCATGCGCCTCCTCGACATCGGTGGTGGTCGGGGTCAAGCCGGTGCCGATCGCCCATACCGGCTCATAGGCGATCACGGTGTTTTCGGCGGTGGCGACGTCGGGCAACGAAGCGGAGAGCTGGCGCTTGAGGATGTCCAGCGTCTGGCCGGCCTTGCGCTCGTCGGCCGTCTCTCCGATGCAGACGATCGCGGTCAGTTCGCTGGCGTAGGCGGCCTCGGCCTTCGCCCGCACCAGATGGTCGGTCTCGGCATGGTCGGTGCGGCGCTCGGAATGGCCGACGATCACATAGGTACCGAAGCAGTCGGCGATCATCTCGGCCGAGATGTCGCCGGTATGGGCGCCCGAGGCATTCTGGTGGCAATCCTGGGCGCCGATGGCGAGCGGGCTGTCGTCGCAGAGCGCGGTCGCCACATACAGCAGCGTTGCCGGCGGGCAGATCAGCGTCTCGACCTTTTCCGACAGCGGACCTTTCACGCCCTCGGCCATGGCCTTGATCTGGTCAAGCGAGGCCCGCGTGCCGTTCATCTTCCAGTTGCCCGCGACAAGCGGACGGACATTCGGTGTCGTCATGGTCAAAACCCACCCCAGCTACGTTGGGCCGGACCTAGCAAATCGGGGGGAAGATGAAAAGCGCGACGGCTGCGATTCGCCTGCTAATCGGGCGATATGGTGAAAATCCGGCGCGATTTTAAGGCATGAATTAGCAATGCCCGCGTGCAGGCCGCCAGTTCACCGCGCAGCCAGCAGCCAGTTGAGGATCGCGCGCCAGTCGCTCATGCGGACCGGCGTACCGTGCGAGCCGGTCTCGAACAGGGTGAAGCGCGTCGGATAGCCGGCCTTGTGCAGCCGGTCGTAAAGCCCGATCTGGTCGGCCGAGGCATAGACGCTGTCGCGGCTGCCATGGGTGAAGAAGACCGGGAGCTTCGCCTTGTGGCCCGCGCTGCCGATGAAGGACGGGTCGGTTGCGCCGCCGAGAATGGCAAGGCCGGCGAGATGGGCGACCGTTGCAGGATCGCGCGCGGCGCCCCAGCAAATGAAACTGCCCATCGAGGCGCAGGCGAGCACCACCGGCCGGGCGGGAGAGCGGGCGGCGGCATGGGCGATCAGGCCGGAAATCGCGGTGACGCCGGCGGCGTCGAAGGACGGCACGGACGGCGCGTAGTAGACGCCGCCATTTTTGAGCGCGAGGTTCTTCAGCCGGTTGAAATTGCCGCCGAAGGAAAAATCGTTGATGCCGAGCCGCCGGTCGCCGCCGCGGCCGTGGATGAAGATCACGGTGAAGGCGGCGCCGTCCGCCGGACCGACGCGGGCAACGTCCAGCTTGCCGGATGGCAGTTGCAGCGTCTCGTTCACCTGCTGGCGCCTGACGCCGAGATCGACATAATTCGATTTGACCCGCCGCTCGGGGATCTGGTCACGCCCGTTGATGTCGCGAAGTTCCTGATAGTCCACCACCTCAAAATCGCCGCCGTCGCGACTTTCCAGCACGTTCGGCTGGGAAAACAGCGCATCCTTGAACGGCTGAAGCGTTTCCGATTGCACCGGATTGCCCGCAAACAGCCCCGCAAGAAAGAGCAAAACGACCCAACGGCGGAAATGAACTGTGGACATCTGCATGGAAGCTGGCACTCCTTTTTGCCTCAGGCCTTGCCTTCGCCCACGGGGACCCGCAAAGCTTGGAGGAATATCACGCGGCAGCCTGCCGGCAACGTCGCGCCTGCCCCGCCTTTCTGGCATGATCCCGCTGATTCGCAAGAGCGACGCAGGCGAAAGGCAGCTTGCGACGCCCGGCTCCCTGCCGACGACGCTGACGCAACGGACAGATTATTGAACGACGCCATGGACGACAACGATCTTTTCGCCGCCCTGCCGCTTGCCCCCAAGCCGGTGGACGCCCCCTCGCCTGCGGCCAGGGCCGAAACGCCGCGTCCGGCTGCCACCGCACCCAAGGCCGGCGCCACATCGAGCGAGAGTGATTACGGCGCCTCGTCGATCCGCGTACTCGAAGGACTGGAGCCGGTGCGCATGCGTCCCGGCATGTATATCGGCGGCACGGATGAGAAGGCGCTGCATCACCTGTTTGCCGAAGTCATCGACAACTCGATGGACGAGGCGGTGGCCGGCCATGCCGATTTCATCGACGTGCATCTCGATGCCGAAGGTTTCCTCACCGTCACCGACAACGGCCGCGGCATTCCGGTCGAACTGCATCCGCAGGTGCCCGGCAAGTCGACGCTCGAAGTGATCATGACCAAGCTGCATGCCGGCGGCAAGTTCGACGGCAAGGCCTACGAGACCTCCGGCGGCCTGCACGGCGTCGGCGTGTCGGTCGTCAATGCGCTGTCCGACCTTCTCGAAGTGGAAGTGGCGCGCAATCGCAAGCTCTACCGCCAGCGCTTTTCGCGCGGCGTGCCGCTCGGCGGGCTGGAAGAATTGGGCGACGTGCACAACCGCCGCGGCACGCGGGTTCGATTCCATCCCGACCCGCAGATCTTCGGCGACCACGCGAAATTCGATCCGGGCCGGATCTTCCGCATGGCCCGCTCCAAGGCCTATCTGTTCGGCGGCGTCGAGATCCGCTGGTCCTGCGATCCGGGCATGGTGCCGGAAGGCGGCGACATTCCGGAAAAGGCGGTCTTCCACTTCCCCGGCGGCCTGAAAGACTATCTGGCGGCGACGCTCGGTAAGGAATTCACCGTTACCCGCGAGATCTTTGCCGGCAAGACCGAAAAGTCCGGCGGCCACGGCGCGATGGAATGGGCGATCACCTGGTATGGCGGCGACCCGATGGTGCATTCCTATTGCAACACGATCCCGACGGCCGAAGGCGGCACGCACGAGGCCGGCCTGCGAATCGCGCTGACCAAGGGCCTGAAGAACTATGCGGAGCTAACCCAGAACAAGCGCGCCAAGGAGATCACCACGGACGACGTGATGATTTCCGCCGTCGGCATGCTGTCGGTCTTCATCCGCGAGCCGGAATTCGTCGGCCAGACCAAGGACAAGCTGGCGACCGTCGAGGCCCAGCGCCTGGTCGAAAATGCACTGCGCGACCCCTTCGACCACTATCTCGCCGACAATCCGAACGAGGCGGCGAAGCTCCTCGACTGGGTGATCGAGCGCGCCGAGGAGCGGCTTCGCCGGCGCAAGGAAAAGGAAGTCAACCGCAAGACGGCGGTGCGCAAGCTACGCCTGCCCGGCAAGCTCGCCGACTGCTCGCAGAACACGGCGGAAGGCGCGGAATTGTTCATCGTCGAAGGCGATTCGGCCGGCGGCTCGGCCAAGCAGGCGCGTAACCGCGCCAATCAGGCGATCCTGCCGCTCAGGGGCAAGATCCTCAACGTCGCCAGCGCGGGCCGCGACAAGATGACCGCCAGCCAGCAGATTGCCGATCTCATCCAGGCGCTCGGCTGCGGCACGCGGACGAAGTACCGCGAGGAAGACCTGCGCTACGAGCGCATCATCGTCATGACCGATGCCGACGTCGACGGCGCGCACATCGCTTCGCTGCTGATCACTTTCTTCTACCAGGAAATGCCCGAGCTGATCCGCGGCAACCATCTCTATCTCGCGGTGCCGCCGCTCTATGTCATCCGTCAGGGCGCCAAGAGCGTCTATGCCCGCGACGACGCGCACCGCGCCGAACTGATGGAGACGGTGTTCAAGGGCAAGAAGGTCGAGGTCGGGCGGTTCAAGGGCCTGGGCGAAATGATGCCGGCGCAGCTCAAGGAAACCACCATGGACCCGGCAAAGCGCACCCTGCTGCGCGTCGATATCGACGACGTGGACTTCGAGGGCACCCGTGATGCCGTGGACGCACTGATGGGTACGAAGCCCGAGGCCCGCTTCCGCTTCATCCAGGAGCGTGCGGCCTTCGCCGACAATCTCGATATCTGACGGACGAAGGCCCGGGTGGGAAAGTTGAGATGAAACTCCGGCCCGCCACCGCGATCCTCCTTTCGGGACTGGTCCTCGCCCCATCCAGCGCAAGCGCCGGAAGCCAGGAGGAGGTTGCAGCGCCCGATGCCTGGACGATCGAGAAATGCGATCGCTACCACCGGGCTTTCACCGATCTGCTGAAGGTCTTTGAGGGGCGCGACATCACCGACGGCTTCATCCGCGGCAATCGCGATTTCATCGCTGCCGGCTGTTCGAACGGCGCCGACATATGCCCGACATCGCCAGGCGATATGGAATTCGCCAACGCGCTCACGCTGATGGCGATGAACGGCGGTGCGGCCAGTTCCTTCCTGCCGTTCATATGCCGGACTTCACCGGCGCCGCCGGCTTTGCCTTAAGCGTCCTTGCGTGCCCGCGGAGAATGCCCCATATGCTGGGCGACACAGAAAATGGACCGGTAGAGACGTGAGCAAGGCCGAAGAACCCAAGCCGCAACCCGGCCCCCGCTGGCTGGGCCCGACCACCCCGAGCAGATCAGCCCTCATCACGCCGATTTCAGCCGCCCGCTGGCTGCTGGTGCTGATCGTGATTGCCGCGATCTACTTCTTCCATGGTTTCGCCGTGCCCGTCCTCGCCGCACTGGTCATCGCCTTTGCCAGTTGGCCCCTCTACCGCCGGCTTCTTGAAGTGGTCGGGGGCAATACGACTGTCGGGGCAACGCTGGCGCTGCTCGCCATTCTTGCCTTCCTGATCGTCCCGATCGGAATCGCGATCGCCTATACGGTCGAGGAACTGCGTCAGTGGATCGGCTGGACGCTCGAGGTCAACCGGATCGGTTCACCCCCGCCGGAGTGGATCACCCGGCTTCCCGGCGTCGGCGAGTGGCTCTCGGAGAAGTGGCGGGAACATATCGGCTCTCCCGGAGCGATCGGTGAGCTCATCCAGATCGTCAGCGGCGCCAATATCGGCAATATCTATCGGGCCCTGGTCGCCGCCGGCGATGGCGTCTTCCATCTGGCTCTGACCCTGCTCTTCATGCTGATCGCCCTGTTCTTCGTCTATCGTGACGGCTCCAACTTCTCGCGCCAGCTGGACCTTCTGGGCGAACGCATCCTTCCGACGCGATGGGAACGCATCTCCCGCGTCGTCCCGGCCACCATCAGCTCGACGGTGACCGGCATGACCCTGATCGCCATCGGAGAGGGCATCGTGCTCGGCATCGCCTACTGGTTGGCCGGCGTCCCCTCGCCCGTCACGCTTGGCGTGCTCACCGGCGTCATGGCGTTGATACCGGGCGGTGCGCCTCTATCCTTCACGCTGGTGTCAATCTATCTCGTCGCCAGCGGCGCCTATATCCAGGGTATCGCCCTTTTCGTCTGGGGCACCGTGGAACTCTTCATCGTCGACAAGACAATCCGTCCACGGCTCGTCGGCGGACCGATCAAGCTGCCCTTTCTGCCCACCTTCTTCGGTCTGGTCGGCGGAGTAAAGACCATGGGCTTTCTCGGTTTGTTCATCGGCCCGGTGCTGATGGCGCTGATTGTCTCGATCTGGCGGGAGTGGATCCGAGAAGTGGCGCTGGCGGATCCGGCAAGAACCGGCGCGGCAGGCCTTGCGAGCGAAGATCTAACGGGCCCCTATGCCGGCGATCCCGTCCCCGCGGAAACACCCTCCGTCCACGCGCGGAGTTAAAGCTGCCGCAAGTCACAGGCCGGATCACCCGGTCTTGGTTTGGCTGCAATCCTCTGTTTGAACTCGCTTTATCGACCCCGCCTCCGCGCACCATCAACACCGGACCAGCCCATGCAGACCGCCCTCATCGTCATGACCATCCTCGGCTGCGACGACAGCGTGACCCAGTGCCACTACGTCGCCACCGCGCAGGAACACTTCGTCTCGGTCGCGCTCTGCGACGCCGCCTCGGAGAAGATATTGGCGGGCTATTCGGGTGTCAGCTATCCGATGCTCGTTGCGGTCTGCCAGCCGCCCGACACGCAGGCGGAGGTCGCCGCGCCCCCAGCAGGCGCGGCAAAGCCGGCAATCGCCGACCCGACCCCGCTTCCAGGACCGGCAGCAAGCCTGCCGGAAAGTGAACGCCAGTCGCTGGCCGCACGCGCCGTCGGTAAGATCCGCAAGGTTCTACCCGATACGCAGGACATCCGCATGGTGTTCGAAACCCCGCTGCATGTCGTTGCAGACGGTTATTCCTGGGTCGCCAAGAAGATCTCGCCGTGAACCGGAACGAGAACCGACATCGATGTCAGGCGACAAGAGCCAGGCTCGTCGCGTAGTCGCGGGCGCGCCGTCGTTCTTCGGCGACGGCCAGCTTGGCCACCATCTCGATCAGTTCACAAGCGGACGGGGAATGCGGGACGGAACCTTGAAGCCGCTCGGCCAGCAGCGGGGCGATATTGTCGGTTTCGTCGCTGGCGCTGTGGACCGCATTGCGCCAAAGCAGGATGGCCTCGACGAAGACGGCGCTGACCTCGCGCGCGAGACCAGCCGATTCGATGAGGGCGCGCACTGCATGGTGGCGTGCCGTCGCCAGGATGGAGCGCACCCGCCGCTCCTCAACACCCGAGAGAAGGGTAATGGCCGCGGCAAAGAAATCCGTCCGGCCCAGGCACAGGGCCTGCATCAGTAAGGCGGGCGTCAGTCGGCGCTCGGCGCGCAGATGCTCGACCAGCACCGGCAATTCATCGGCCGTGACATTGCCCAGGATGGCGATCGTCGCAGCATGTCCTGCCTCCCGCGTCACCCGCTCGATCCGGCGCACGCCGATCGCCGCCCGGACGAAGGCGGAACCGGAAAGAGCCTCGGCGACGCATTGCACCAGCAATTGGCGCACCGCAGCCGGCAGGTCGGCACGCTCGAGCAGCAGCGACCGTACGCCGTCGTTTGCGCCATGTCGCTCGGCGATGCGCTTCAAGGTCAGCCGCGCAATTTGTGCCGTCGGGTTTTCCAGCAGGACGACAACTTCCTCGGCGTCGCCAATTTCAGCAAGTGCTGCCGCGACGCCGCGGGACAAGCCCGCCCTCGCAGCGATCAGTGCGCGTGTCGCGGCGCTGCCACGTCCGGCCAGATCGACCAGATCCGCATCGGTCAGGACCGGCGAGTTCAGGATAGGCAGAGCGGCGATTTCCGGCTGGTCCTCGGCAAGCGACACCACCAGGCCGCGCGGTGCCTCGGACGAACCTGCCAGAACCTCGGCGAGCGCTAACCGGACGCGCGGAGACGGATCATCGAGCAGATAGATCAGCGCCACATGCGCGGCGCGGCGCTCCTGAGGAGCCATGGCCGAGCGCAGAAAGGCCCTAGCCAGTGCATTGGCCGCGCGCGCCCTGTCCCCTGCCTTTGCCGTTTCCACCCACCGAAGAAAAGCCGCCACGATCACTGAAAAACCCAATCCCCGAAGAGAAAAACGCCTGGCCGATCAGCCATGCTTCACGCTAGCGGGAAAGTGTTTAAGATTTGGTTCACCATGTCCGTTAACCGCGAGGTCCCTTTGCCCATCCCTTCAAGCCTCAGCATCGGCGGCAAGCCTTTGTCTTCTCTCCTGGTGGTGCGGGCGACGGATGATGCCGGCCAATTGGCGCCTTCAGCCGATGCGCTGGTCACTATCCCCGGAGGTTCGATTGCGGACTGGCAGGCGGCGGCACTCTTCATGACCCACCGCAGGGACGTCGACGGCGAAACGCCTCTGCTCGCCCTCGTCGATTCGTCACTCGACAACGACGCGCTCGACGAGCGACTGGAAATCCTGATCCCGGCTCGCCCCGACGGCATCGTCCTTTCGGGCGTCGCCGATGGAACGGAGCTGCAGAGGCTCGATGTCGCGCTCGCGGTCGCCGAAGCGATGGCAGGGCGCGAACCCGGCGAGACCCCGCTGATCGCCATGATCGGCGACAATGCCTCGGGCCTGCTTTCGTTCGCAAGTTTTGCCGGCCGGACGCCGCGCCTGAGGGCCGTCGGCCGCGCTGCCACGGCCCTTGCTGCAGAGCTGCAGGTTCCGGGCTCGCCGGATCAGCAGGGCGACGAGTCGGCGCCCGTTGCGCTCAGCCGAGGGCTAACCCTGCTCGGCGCGGCCAAGGCTCGAGTGGCGGCGCTCGATTGGCTTGACCCTTCCCTTGCGGGCGAAGACCTGGAACGCGCCTGCGCCGCGGCCCGCCGCGACGGGTTTACCGCACTGATCACCGAGACCTCGGACCATCTGCCGGCGATCGCCGCCGCCTATGGCTGATCGCCGCCAATGGGCGGCTTCGGCCTTAGGAGTTCGAAGACCGGCTGCACCTCGGCATAATCCATGTAGCCCAGTCGGGTGACCGGCCGGGCGAGCGCCACGTCGAACCGGCCGTCGCGGATGACCCTTTCGTCTAGATGGATGGCGACCACCTGGCCGAACACGGCATGGCTGTCGCTATCGGTGCCGTCGATCGTCTTCAGCGTATGGATTTCGGTCACCCGGCATTCGAGCACGGCATAGGCCTCGCCGACAAAAGGCGCCTCGACCAGACGCCCCATGACTGGCGTCAGGCCAGCAAGGGCGAATTCGTCCGTGCCGTAAGGCACGGCAATAGACGAAGCGTTCATCGCGGCAACCAGATCGGCGCTGACATAATTGACCGAGAAAACACCGGTCTCGGTCGCATTGCGCAGCGTGTCCTTTCGCCCGCTCGACGAGAACATGACGATCTTCGGCCGGTCGCTCACCGCGTTGAAGAAGGAATAGGGCGAAAGGTTCAACGATCCGTCCCGCCCCTTCGTGCCGATCCAGCCGATCTGCCGCGGCGCGACGATCGCCTTGAAGGGATCGTGCGCCAGACCGTGCGCGTTGCTTACGGTATCGTAGAACATCAGCCTTCGCCGCCCACCCAGGTGACGACGTCGGACAGCGCCGGGCGCGGCCGCTCGGTGACCGGGAAGGTCGTCGAGCCGATATGGATGAAGCCGGCGACCTTCTCGCCGGGCTTGATGCCGAGCAGCGGATAAGCCTTCTCGTCATAGGCGAACCATTCGGTCAGCCAGTTCGCCACATAGCCATGGGCATTGGCGGCCATCAGCAGGTTGAGGCAGACCGCGCCCGCCGACATCAGCTGTTCCCATTCGGGAATCTTCACATGCGGACCGGCGGTGCTGATGACGCCGATCACCACAGGCGCCCGGGTGAAGCGGGCGCGCTCGACGCCGATCATCTCTTCGGACAGTTCGGGATTCTTCTCAAGCGCCATGGCCAGAAGCGCCTCGCCGATACGGGCGCGATCGGCGCCGCGATAAACGACGAATCGCCATGGCGCGATTTTTCCGTGGTCGGGAACGCGCACGGCCAGCGTCAGGATCTGTTCGAGTTCGGCGGTCGAAGGACCCGGTTCGCACATCTGGAAGGCCGGGACCGAGCGGCGTGTTGCGAGATAATCGATCAGCTTGATATCATTTTTCATATTCAGACACTTTCACGGCTTTTCTGGCACCTGCGACGTCTTGAAATTGCCACCGCATTGGGATTGAACTTGCTTCCATTGGAGAGGAAGTCAACCTGCCGTGTCACCCATGAGTTGCCTAATGCATGCTGCCCGCTCCGTCTCCGTCGTGGCGACGGTATTCCTTGCCCTGACGCCGGCCCATGGCGAAGACGCTTTCAAGGCCTTCAAGCAGTTGGACGGCTCGGTCAAGATGCCGAAGCTCAACGCCTTCTCGGCCAATATGGGCGGGACCATCCCGCCATCGACCTCGCGCAATGTCAGCCTCGAGGCACGATTGACCAATGACGGCGAGGCCATGCAACAGGGTCTGTCGTGGCGGGTGTTCAGCCCGATCCCAGGCCCCGACGGCAAGCTGCCGCTGCTGGCCAGCGCCGAGGGCGGCTCCGCCGACTTCCAGCTCGCACCCGGCGACTATTTCGTCAATGTCTCGTTTGGACGCGCCGGTGCGACCAAGAAGCTGACCGTCCCACGCGATGGCGAGATGGAAAAGCAAGTCATGGTCCTCGATGCCGGCGGCATCATCCTCAACGCCGTCTCGGGGCCCGATACGCGGATACCGGCCAAGGAACTCAAGTTCGACGTCTATTCTTCCGAGGCTCTGGCCGACGGTGAACGCGGTCTGGTCTTGGCCGACGTGCCGCCGAACGCGATCGTCCGTCTCAACGCCGGCACCTATCACATCGTTTCGGAATATGGTTCGGTCAATGCGGTGGTCCGGGCCGACATCAAGGTCGAGGCAGGCAAGCTGACCGAGGCGGTGATGCAGCACCATGCTTCGCAGATCAATCTCAAGCTGGTGTCGGAACCCGGCGGCGAGGCGATTGCCGACACCGCCTGGTCGGTGCTGGCGGGTTCGGGCGACATCGTCGCCGAAAGCGTCAGCGCCTTCCCGGTCATGGTGCTGGCGGAAGGCGAATATACCGCCGTTGCGCGCAACAAGGACAAGATCTACCAGAAGGATTTTGCAGTGGACGCCGGCCGCAACGAGGACGTCGAAATCCTGCTGACCCAGTAATCGGCGAGGCCGGTGCCCAACGAATCTCACCGGATAGAGTGCCCGCCCTCATGGAAAGGGCCGCCCGAAAGATCCGGGCGGCCCTTTTCTCGTCTTCTGGTTCGGTCGCGCGGCGACCGCACCCTCTGGCGGGTTCTCAGCCTCTGGCAGCCTTGGCCGCCAGCTTGCCCTTCAAGTCCGGAGGCGTTGCCTCGAAGCTGAGCGATGCAATCGCCTCGTCCAGCGTCATCGGCACCTGGTCCTGCGAACCGAGACGGCGGATGTTGACGGTGCGCTCCTCCGCCTCGCGCTTGCCGCAGACGATGATGACCGGAACCTTGGTCACCGAGTGCTCGCGGACCTTGTAGTTGATCTTCTCGTTGCGGAAGTCGGTCTCGACCGAGAGACCCGCCTCGCGCAAGGCCTCGGCGACTTCCTTGCCGTACTCGTCGGCTTCCGAGGTAATCGTCGCTACCACCGCCTGAACCGGTGCGAACCACAGCGGCATATGCCCGGCATAGTTCTCGATCAGGATACCGAGAAAACGCTCCATCGAGCCACAGACTGCACGGTGGATCATCACCGGCTGAGTCTTTTCCGAGTTCTGGTCGATGTAGAAGGCACCGAAACGTTCCGGCAGGTTGAAGTCGACCTGGGTCGTGCCGCACTGCCATTCACGGCCGATGGCGTCCTTCAGGGTATATTCGAACTTCGGACCGTAGAAGGCGCCCTCGCCCGGCAGAATGCCGGTCTTGATGCGTCCGCCGGACTGCGCCTCGATCTGCTTCAACACCTCCATCATGACGCTTTCCGCGCGATCCCAGAGCGCATCGGAGCCGACGCGCTTGTCCGGGCGGGTGGAGAGCTTCACGACGATCTCGCTAAAGCCGAAATCCTCATAGACCGAGAGGATGAGGTCGTTGATGCGCAGGCATTCGGCGGCCAGTTGCTCGTCGGTGCAGAACACATGCGCATCGTCCTGGGTAAATCCGCGCACACGCATCAGGCCGTGCAGGGCACCGGACGGCTCATAGCGATGGACATTGCCAAATTCCGCAAGGCGAACAGGTAGTTCTCGGTAAGACTTCAAGCCGTGCTTAAAGATCTGTACGTGGCCGGGGCAGTTCATTGGCTTCAGCGCGAAGACCCGCTCGTCATCGGTTTCTTCACCGGCGACCGTCACCTTGAACATGTTGTCGCGGTACCAGCCCCAGTGGCCCGAAGTCTCCCACAGCGACTTGTCCAGAACCTGCGGTGCATTGACCTCCTGATAGGTCCCGGCGAGACGGCGGCGCATATAGGCGACCAGCGACTGGAACATGCTCCAGCCCTTGCCGTGCCAGAACACGACGCCGGGTCCCTCTTCCTGGAAGTGGAACAGGTCCATTTCGCGGCCGAGCTTGCGGTGGTCGCGCTTTTCGGCTTCCGCGAGGATGTGGAGGTAGTTGTCAAGCTGTTCCTGCTCGGCCCATGCCGTGCCGTAGATGCGGGTCAGCATCGGCTTGGTCGAATCGCCGCGCCAATAGGCACCGGCCACCTTCATAAGCTTGAAGGCCGTGCCGATCTGGCCGGTCGAGGCCATGTGCGGCCCACGGCAAAGGTCGAACCAGTCGCCCTGGAAATAGATCTTCAGGTCCTGGTCGGCCGGGATCGCATCGACCAGCTCGACCTTGTAGGCCTCGCCCTTGTCGGCGAAGACGTCACGGGCCTTGTCGCGCGACCAGATTTCCTTGGTGAACGGCTTGTTGCGCTGGATGATCTCCTTCATCCGCTTCTCGATCCTCGGCAGATCTTCGGGCGTGAAGGGCCAGTCCTCGCGGGTGTCCGGGTGGACGCGCTTGAAATCGTAATAGAAGCCGTTTTCGATCACCGGACCGATGGTCACCTGGGTACCGGGCCACAATTCCTGGACCGCCTCGGCCATGACGTGGGCCGTGTCGTGGCGGATCAGTTCCAGCGCACGGGGATCCTGGCGGGTCACGATCTCGATCGCACCGGTCTCGACCGGGTCGGACAGGTCGCGCAGCGTTCCGTCGAGCGTGATCGCGAGCGCCTTCTTGCCCAGCGACTTGGAAATCGCCTCGGCGACCTCGCGACCGGTCGTGCCCGCAGGATAAGCGCGGACGGAGCCATCGGGGAAAGTAAGGGAAACGGATTCTGACATGGTTTGCTCCTTATCCAGTCCCGCCAACGAATGCGGGTGGTAAAAAAAGGCCGGCTTCGCCGACCATCAACGGGCCGGTTGATAATGCCAAACCGGGCGTGAGTAAAGATTATGTTGGGCGATCACGGCGTCCAGAAGGCCCGTGCCGCCGGCGGCAATTGGCCAAGCAAGCGCTCGAACGCCGCGGCATCGACATGGCGCCGAAGGGCGGATGCCACATCGGCGATGGCGGTTTCGGTGGAGAAATTGTGGTCCGGGCGCAGTTCCCGTGCCTCCCTGTTCAACTCCGCAGCCGATGCAAACGCCCTCGGGGGCTCCTCCACGTTCCAGTCGCTGACGAAGATCGCCCGGAGCACGGGCGGCAGGACATCGGCGAAGCGAAGCGCCTGCTGCACGGTCAGGCGTCTGCGGAAGACCTGCAGCACGCCCTGAAGCATCGTATAGGCCTGGTGCGTGGTCGCGAGCATCGAGGTGTCGCGCAAGTCTTCCATGAACCTGTCGAAATCCCGCGACGCCTGCCTGTATTCCATCGGCATGGGCATGAGATCAGCGCTCCTTCTCGCCCTGTTTGCGCCCCACGCGCCAAAAGGACCAGGGCGCCCACCAGCGCACATTGCCAGGCAGCGTCTCCGGCACCGGATCGACACCCCAGGTGCCGCCCGGGCCGCAACGTCCGACTCGAAACAGAGTGAGCCAGCCACCCGACCACAGCCCATGACGGGCGATCGCCTCGTAGCCGTATTCGGAACAGGTCGGCATGTGACGGCACGAACTTCCGACGATGCTGGACAGGGTCAATTGGTAGAGGCGGATCAGGCCCATGCCAAGCAGCCGGTCGGGCGTCTTTCGAAACGGTCCCGACCAATTGCGGGAACGGCCAGGACCGCCCGGTTCCTGGCCGGAATGCCCGCAATCGGGAGAATTGCACATCTCAGCCGGCCACGGCGACGGCCGCGTCCTTCGCATCGATCTGGTCGAGACAGTCGACCACCGCCTCGAAGGTCAGCATGGTGGAGGCGTGGCGGGCCTTGTAGTCCTTGACGGGTTTGAGAAAGCGCATGTCCTCGAAACGGCCGGAAGGCCCCTCGCCGCCCTCCTTCAGCATGGCCAGCATGTCCTGCCGCGCCTGACGGATCTCGGCGGGCGTCGCGCCGACGACATGGCGCGCCATGATCGATGACGATGCCTGCCCGAGCGCGCAGGCCTTCACCTCGTGGGAAAAATCGCTGACCACGCCATCAGCCATCTTCACATAGACCTTGACCCGCGATCCGCACAGTTTCGAGTGCTTCTCCGCACTGGCATCGGCGTCGGCGAGCTTGCCGCCCCGCTCGATGTTGCCGGCAAATTCGAGGATCCTGGAATTGTAGATGTCGTCCATGGTCGGCCTGGCACTTTCCTGAAACGTCTATACGTCGTTGCGTGCGCGGTGGATTGTCGTCACATGCGCGACACTCTGTTGCGCCCGTGTTCCTTCACACGTCCCAAGTCGCTATTATATGTAAGGTCAGAACTCGGTCCAAACAAATCAAGCGCAATTGACCGCGCCGGAGCGAGAATTGGAAGAACGGACTTGCCAAGATGAGCCGAGTTACGCATTTACAAGCGGAAAAGTCGAAACAGGCGGTCCGGAACCTCAAGGACCGGGAGACCATGGGCATGGATGCCATCGTCAACAAACTCGCCCCGAACGCAAAGCGCCCGAGCCGCGAAGAGGCGGAAAACGCCGTGCGTGTTCTGCTGCGCTGGGCCGGCGACGATCCGGCACGCGAAGGCCTGCTCGACACGCCGAAGCGCGTCGCCAATGCCTATCGCGAGCTTTTCGCCGGCTATGATGCCGATATCGAGGATGTGCTCGGCACGACCTTCGAGGAGGTTGCCGGTTATGACGACATCGTCGTCGTGCGCGACATACCGTTTTTTTCGCATTGCGAGCATCACATGCTGCCGGTAATCGGCAAGGCGCACGTGGCTTACCTTCCGGACGGCCGCGTTCTCGGGCTATCCAAGATCGCCCGCGTCGTGGAAGTGTTCGGTCGGCGCCTGCAGACCCAGGAAGCCATGACCGCCCAGATTTCCGCAGCGATCGACGAAACGCTGAAGCCGCGGGGCGTCGCCGTCTTCATCGAGGCCGAGCACATGTGCATGGCCATGCGCGGCGTGCAGAAATCCGGCTCCACCACACTCACCACCACCTTTACCGGCGTCTTCAAGGACAATGCCGCCGAACAGGCACGGTTCATGTCGATGGTGCGGGGCCGCTGACCGCTTTTCCTCTTGAGGTCCCATCAATGGCTGTCTCCTTCGATCCTCCGCCCGCCGACAAGCATGCGCTTGAGGAAGATGGTCGCTTTACGCCGAAATTCGATGCCAACGGCCTGCTGACCGCCGTCGTAACCGATGCGCGCGATGGCGAACTGCTGATGGTCGCGCACATGAACGCCGAGGCGCTCTCCTTGACGCTCGAAACCGGCATAGCCCACTATTACAGCCGCTCGCGCGACAGGATATGGAAGAAGGGCGAAAGCTCAGGCAATCTGCAGACGGTCCGGGAAATGCGCACCGACTGCGATCAGGACGCCGTCTGGCTGAAAGTCGAGGTCGCCGGCCATGATGCCACCTGCCATACCGGCCGGCGCTCCTGCTTCTATCGTAGCGTCACGCTCGCAGACGGCGCTGCGCGCCTTGAAATGACCGACAATCATCGTCATTTCGATCCTGGCGCGGTCTACGGCGGGCCTGACAAGGCCTGATGGACCGGAATCGGACACAGCAGCCCGTGCACGAAACGAAATGGTAAGTATCCGGTGCGCTAATAGTGTACTGGAGTTGTTCAGCCATGAGGGTGTGCGCAGATGCTGAACTGGAGTTTGAGGAACGGTACGGCGACGCGTTCACTGCAGCCGGCCGGTGATGGACCAACCGGCGCCATCCCGCCGGTCAAAGAACCCGAAAAGCCCAGGAAGACAAAGATCGCCCTGGCGCTCGGCGGCGGCGCCGCTCGCGGCTGGGCGCATATCGGCGTGCTGCGCGCGCTCGACGAGGCCGAGATCGAGGTCGGCATGATCGCCGGCACTTCGATCGGTGCTCTGGTCGGTGGCTGCTATCTTGCGGGCAAACTCGACGAACTCGAAGCCTTCGCCCGTTCGCTCACCATGCGGCGGATTGCGTCGCTGCTCGACCTGACCATCGGCGGCGGCGGATTGCTCGGCGGCATGCGGCTGACCAAGCGCATGCAGGAGCACCTCGAAGGATTGATGGTCGAGGACCTGCCCAAGCCCTTCGTCGCCGTGGCCTCCGAACTCAACAGCGGCCACGAAGTGTGGATCGACGGCGGCAACCTGATCACTGCGCTGCGCGCGTCTTATGCGCTTCCCGGCATTTTCGAGCCGGTCAAATGCAACAATCGAACGCTGATCGACGGCGCGCTGGTCAATCCGGTGCCGGTCTCGGTGTGCCGCGCCTATGAGCAGCCGCTGGTCATGGCGGTCAACCTGCAATATGATGTGTTCGGCCGCTCCGCTGTCGTCAAGCACCGAGCCAGCGAACTGCCCGACAGCCTGGCAGAGCCGCCGAAGGACCATCACAAGCTCGGCCTGACCAGTGTCATGGTCCAGGCCTTCAACATCATCCAGGATCGCATTTCACGCGCCCGCCTCGCCGGCGATCCGCCGGACCTTGCGCTTCACCCGCGCGTCAACGAGATCGGTCTTTCCGAGTTCCACAAGGCCGGTGAGGCGATCGACCGCGGCTATGAGGAGGCACAGGCCCGCATCGGTGAGCTGAAGCGGATGCAGGAAGCCTTCGCCCGCTAGCACCCGGCCCGTGCGGCGCCAGCGGAACGAGTTTGAGGTGGGAACCGACCGGTCGCGCGCCCTCAGCTGGCGATATAGGCCTTGATCTGCTCGGCCTCGATCTCCACTTCGCGAATGCGCGACTTCACCACGTCGCCGATCGAGATGATGCCGCAGAGCTTGCCATTCTCCTCGACGGGCACGTGGCGGAACCTGCGGCTGGACATGATTTCCATCAGTTCGTTGACCGTGCTGTCGTCCCGGCAGCGATAGACGTCCGCGGTCATCATGGCGGAGACCGGCTGGTCCAGCGCGCTTGCGCCGGCACGGCCGATCGAGCGCACAAGATCGCGTTCGGTGAAGATGCCGACGATCCGGTTTTCCATCCCGACGACGACGACGGCACCGATCTTGTGTTCGTCGAGTATCCGGGCAGCTTCGGTGAGAGTGACATTCGGACCGATGGTCACGACGTCCCGGCCCTTGACGTCCAGTATGCTCCTGACTGACACAGACATTCACTCCTCCCTGGCATTCATTTCCCTGGCATTCATTGCGCAATGGCTGCAGCCGCATTCCCCTGCGCGGCCGCAACGGAGAAAATGGTGCCCGTTATCTCAGCGGAATGCAATATACCTGCAATGCAGCTAAAAGGATCGGTTGCGCGCCGGCGTCGGATCGAACGGGGCAAAGAGCAGGAAGCCGAACAGGAAACCGCCGATATGCGCATCCCAGGCAATCGTGCCGGCCAGCTCGCCAAAGAGCGGCAGTCCGAGCGCGATCGCCAGATTGCCGGCGAACCATGCAAGGATGAACACCCGCACAGTGCGCAGGGACAGCGCCGCGCCGATCGACAGCAACGGCGGTTGAAAGCCGACATGATGCTGCAGCGTGCGACCGGACGTGCCGAAGGCAAACCGGCAGGCAGCTCCCATCAAGCCGGACACCACGCCGGACGCCCCGATCATGATCGTCGGCTGGCCCCAGTTGAAGCCCGCATGCACCAGGGCGCCGGCGGCCGCCGAAGCGATCCAGAAGATCACGAAGCGCAGATTGCCGATTCGCCGAAGAACGGGGGTGCCGAAGGCGGCAAGCCACAATCCGTTGAAGGCGAGATGCTCGATGCTCCCGTGTAGCAGGGAATAGGTCACCGGCGTCCAGAACCACTCATAGCCCTGCTCCGACAGCGGATGAACATAGCGCAGTGGAGAAAAGCCGAAGGTGACGGCGAGCCATTCGGCAGCGGCACCCGACAGCAGCAGCGACTGCACGGCATAGATGATGCCGAGGCCGACCAAGACGATAAGAATGCCGGAGGGAAGATTAAACACCGGAACGCGTTGCGCCGGCGGTCCATCTTGCCCTTCGGGGGGCTCTTCGCCACGAGGCGATCTCGGCGGCAGTTCATCCATGCGGCGCGCACCTTCACAAGTTTCTCGAAGCTGCATAAACGACGGCCGCCATAAAAAAAAGCCGTCCGGGCTTGCGGACGGCTTCGTTGGGTAAATCAGGAGCGAACCTGTACCCGAAAATTGGTGCCGAAGGCCATCCTTCGGGAAGTTGATGACCGTCATTTGCCATAGCGGCGCGAAGCTCGCAACACTCAGAAAGAATTAACCTTAATTCCACAGTATGATCCCGCGGATACCAAGGATCGGCGCGCCGCGCAAAACGATATGTTAACGGCTTGCCGGTAATTGTTTAACGGTAGAGAAATATTTCAGAAACCGCACCATGTATTCTTCTCAGGCGGCACAGAATGGCGGTCTTGTCTCTCCTGCTCAACGGCGGGCGTTCCAACGCGTAGCCGTGAACCTGCAAGGCCGGCTGATGCTGGCCAATTACGAAGAGTATGTCTGCAAGGTCGTAGACATGTCGCCGGGCGACGTGCGCTTCGCCTGTGCCGGTTGCCCGCAGCCCAATGAACGGGTCATCGCCTATATCGATCATCTCGGGCGCGTCGAAGGAACCGTCATCAAGCTGGTCGAGGGCGGTTTCGTCATGTCGATCAACGCGACGGGACGCAAGCGCGAAAAGCTGGCCGCGCAGTTGACGTGGATCGCCAACAAGCACGAACTTGGCCTTCCCGAAGACCGCCGCCACGACCGCCTGACGCCGCGCGTCACCCGCACCGAACTCAAGCTCGAGGACGGCCGCCGTTATCCCTGTCGCCTGATGGACCTGTCGCTGTCGGGGGCGGCCGTCGACATCGACATCCGACCACCGATCGGCACGGCCGTGCAGCTCGGCAACATGCGTGGTCGCGTGGTGCGCCACTTCCTCGAAGGCGTGGCGATCGAGTTCCTCACCCTGCAGTCGCGCGAAGCCCTCACCGAGTTCCTCTGAGCGACACTTTGGCCTGACCGGCGACCCTCAAATCAGCGGAATTCGAAGATCTGGCGGAACACGCCGGGCGCGATGATCGACAGCGGATTGACGACCAGTTTCGGCTGCTCGGTCGCGCCTGTCAGCTTGAAGGTGATCCCGAGCAGACCTCTGTCACGGCCGTTGCCGAGCAGGATGCCGATCAACGGCAGCTCGCCAAAAAGCCGGTTGAGGCCGTAGGCAGGCATGAAGGTGCCGGTCAAATCGATCTGGCCGCGCGTGTCGCGCACCCCGCCCTGGAACGTCGCGCCGATCTGCTCGCCACGCACCACGCCATTGTCCACCCGAAGCGATCCGTCGCTATAGACGAGCCGTGCGAAGGCCCGCTGGAAGCGTGCGGAGCTGACGTCGATGTTTTTCTTCACCGCGGTGTTGAGGCTGCGGCCGTCAGCACCGGTCGGCGTCGAGACGATCGACTGCAGCCGTTCTTCGTTCTCGACCCGGAAATCGCGAATGTCGAGCGAGCCGCTCCAGCTGCCATTGGCGGCCTGGGAGAGCTTGAGGTTCATCAGTCCGCCGATCATCCGGTTGTAGAGGTTGATGAAACGCGCCAGCGCGCCGGCATCGCTGCTGGTCACCGACAACTCGCTGAGTTCCCCGGGGCGGCGCATCTTGGCCACCACCGCCTGGCGGCTGTCGGTGACACCCGATACGTCAAGCGCCGTCGTCTTGCCGCCGCGTGAACCGTATAGGATCGATACGCCGGAAAGGACCTCGTCGCCAAATCCGACCACGCGATCCAGTCGACCCTTGACCTGTACCGAGAGCGGCTTTTCATCTCCGCCGCTGCCCGGCCCGTCTCCCGGCGACTTGAGCGCGACAATCAGCGAGCGGACATCCGCCGACTTCCCCGACACCGAGACGTCATAGCCACCCTTGTTCTGCCGAACGGCAAGCGCATAATCGTCGCCGGGCGCAAGGCGCATCCGGCTGAGATCAGCCGAGACCAGCCCTTGCTTGCCGACCGTAAGCTTGCCGGCCGCGCCGAACCCCTCCCCGTCGAGAACGAACTTCTCGATGGCCGTCTGTGTGGCGCCTTCCAGCGCCTCGAAACTCGCCTTGGCGGCTATTCCCTGCCCCTTCGACCAGCCGATCCAGGGCACTGTGAGGCTTGCCGATGTCAGGTCTATCACCGCCGCCTGGCGCTCGTCGTCGATGCGCGTAAGCTCGACCGTGATCGGGCCGTCGACCAGGTCGTCGAGTCCGGGTACGAACTTCCGCCGTTCCTCATTGTCGAGTCGCAGCCTGACGACGCGCTCGCGCGCCACCGGGTCGGTCTTCTCGACCGGTTCGGTCACCTCCAGGTCCATCGGCACGCCATCGATCTTCGCCTTGGCGTTCAGCCGTGCGGCCCGCGGATCAACATCGAGCTTGCCTTCGAGATCGCTGATGGTGCGCCCCGAATAGGGTTTGGTCACGTCGACATCCGCAAGGTCGAGATGCGCCTCCCAGACCGGATCGGGTGGATGCTGGTCCGAGATAAGGCCCAGGCGCACCTTCGCCACGCCGCTCACCTTGCCCGAGAAATCCTCGACCGCAAAACCGGCGCGCTCGAGCGCCCGGATCGGCTTGAACGAAACCAGCTCCGCCACGGCATCGGCGGCGCCGGATACGGCGATCTCGATGTCCGCCATCAACGGCTTGTGATAGATGTCCTCGAGCGCGAGTTGGCCCTTCTCCACCGTCACCATCCGGCCCGACGGAAAATAGGATGCGGCCGAGCGGATGCTGGTGACCACCTTGCGACCCGACAGGTCGAAATGCGCCGAGGTATCGCGCAGCGGGGGGATTTCGCCGGTGACGTTCATCCGGGCATCGACGATGTCGAAGCTGACGCGCAGTTCGTTCTCGTCGAGATGCAGCGGCTTGGGCTCGACCGTCAGGCGGTCCTGCGGGATGAAGACCGAGATCTGTCCGTTGGTGATCGTGCCGCCGAAGATGTTGGCCAGCACCCAGCGACGCGGCTTTTCCGCGATCCAGTAGGGCCAGAGCTGCTTGACCACCGACGTCTTCATGTCGCGGATCAGCGCATCAAACCGAACTTCAGGACCGGTGCCGACGAACCGGACGCCAAGCGAGGCGTCCATCGTGCCGGACGGCGTCTGCACGGTGAAGGTCTCGAATTTGAGTTCCTTCTCCTCCAGGAGATAGTGGCCGAACGCCTTGAGCGAAAACGGGAATGGCGCCTCGCCGGCAGACGGCACATCGGCCCTTCCCTCGCTCACCAGCAAATCGATCCCGAAGCCCTTTCCGGCCTTGGTGTTGCCGGGCAGCCGGTCGAGATCGATCAATCCACCGGAAAGCGGCAGGGCCATGGGCCCGAATTCGGCCTGCGAGGACGAAAGCTCAAGCGTGTCCTTGGCGAAATCATAGCCGAGGTTGAGACGCGCCCGCGTCAACTCCTGGCCGATACCATCCGAATAGATCGTTGCGCCGGCAATCTCGGCAATCATGTTGACCGACGGCTTCTGCCCCTCGCCTGCCCGTTTCGCCGATATCGAAACCTCGGCCGAACCGTCGAGGCCCTGGCGCGGATTGCCCGCTGCACCGCGCTTCAGCAGGAACGGCGTCAGGCGCACATCCGCAAGCCTCAGCGTAAGCGACTGCGCCTTTCCGCCGGTATTGGCGGTCAGGGCAGAGATTTCGGTTTGCTGTCCATTCACCGAGACAGCGCCGAAAAAGGAAAGCGAATCATCGGCGCCGCGCTCCATGGCGAGGTCATCGACCGCGATCACCAGGGGACGGCCGCTCACCCCGGTCGTCGAGACTTCGAGCCCGCCGATCCGCATGCGATCCAGGCCGCCCTTGGCGATAAAGGCCTGAATCTGGTCGAGCTGCACGAAGGCGCGGTCGAGAAAGGCTGGAATGCTGTCGATGCGAAGATTCGCCAGGTCGATCGGCGGACCGGCCGGCAGCAGGCGGGCGTCGAGCGCCACCCCTTCGGTCACGATCTCCTTGACCTTGAAATCGCCGCCGAGAAGCGCGATCGGATCGAGCACCATGTTGACCGACTGCGTCAGCGCCAGCGGACTCTTGCCGCCCTCGGGCACGATCGCGACATTGCGGGCCTCCACCGCCAGCTGGAAGCTGCTGGAAAAGCGGATCGCCGTCTCGCCGATTTCGGCCCGAAAGCCCGGAGCGACAGCAGCATTGAGAACCGTGCGTGCGCCGTTGGAAAGCGCCGTGTCGAGCGTTCCGCTCTCGATCACGGCAAAGACGCCGCCACCAATGAGGAGGACGATCCCGACAATGCCGACGATGTAGCGCAGCAGGCGGCGGGCGAGATTCGACCGCGGCGGGCAATGAACGATCAAAGGGTCATCGACGAGCGACGACGGAAGTTCGTGCAAGGCCACGAAGTCTTGCCTGCGAAACCGCACCTTTTCGCCCCGGATTTCTCCCATGTGCCGGCGATTGTCTCCGTCGATCGATGCCGTTATCACAGTCGCGCGTGGACGACTGCGTCGCGGACTATATATCGAGTGCGACGACAATCATCCACAAAGCTGGCAAAAGAAAGGTTATCCCATGGCAGATTTGACAGCGGGCGACATGGCTCCGGATTTCACCCTTCCCCGCGACGGCGGCGGCACGGTTTCGCTCGCCGAGATGCGCGGATCGCCCGTCGTGCTCTATTTCTACCCGAAGGACGATACCAGCGGCTGCACGACCGAGGCGCTGGCATTCAGCGCCTTGGCAGACGAATTCGCCGAGGCGGGCGCCAAGGTGATCGGACTGTCGCCGGATCCGGTCAAGAGCCACGACAAGTTCGTCGCCAAGCACGACCTGTCAGTGATCCTGGCGTCCGATGAGGAAAAAGCGGTCCTCTCCGCCTATGGGGTCTGGAAGGAAAAGAGCATGTACGGCCGGACCTACATGGGCGTCGAGCGTTCCACCTTTCTGATCGACCGCGATGGGCGGGTGGCAGCGGTGTGGCGCAAGGTCAAGGTCGCGGGCCACGCGGAAGCGGTCCTGAAAGCGGCTCAGTCCCTCTGATGGCCGCATCCGACCCGCTGCGAATCGCAACCTTGCGCGGCGGCGCAACGATGGCGATCTTGAGCGCCGATCTCGACGAAAAGACCGAACTGGCGCAGCAGACTGCGCGGCGCTGGCACGAACGCCGGCTGTCGCTGCGCTCGCCTCTCGATCCGGATCTGGCGGAGAGACCCGGCCGGCCGGCAAAACCGGTGCTCGTTCCGCCGAAGGCCACGGAAAAGCGGTCGCTGCACACACTTGCCGGACGCATAGCCATGCTGCACGCGCTGGCCCATATCGAGCTCAATGCCGTGGACCTGGCACTCGACATCGTCGCGCGGTTCGCCTCGGAGCCGGTGCCCCATTCCTTCTTCGACGGCTGGATGCGTGTCGCCTTCGAGGAGGCCAAGCATTTTCGCATGGTGCGCGATCGCTTAAGGGCCCTCGGTGCCGACTATGGGGATATGCCGGCCCATGACGGCTTGTGGCAGGCAGCGCATTCGACGCGCAACGACCTGACGGCGCGGTTGGCCGTGGTTCCCCTGATTCTCGAAGCCCGCGGTCTCGACGTGACCCCCTCGCTGCAGGACAAGATGCGCGAGACCGGAGACATTGAGAGCGCCGACGTGCTGAAGGTGATCTACGAGGACGAGAAAGGCCATGTCGCCGTCGGCGCCAAATGGTTCCGCTTTCTCTGCGCCCGCGAGAAGAAGGACCCGGCCGCGACGTTCAAGGCGCTCGTGAGGGCCAATTTCCGCGGTGCGCTCAAGGCCCCGTTCAACGATGTTGCCCGCGCCGAAGCCGGCTTGACACCCTCCTTCTACCGATCCCTGACCTCGAAGAACAGTTGACGTCCCGGCGCCGCCACCCGGAATTCAGCCGTTGTTAACCTTAATCATGTGTAATCATCCCAAGCCTCAGGCCGGATACGGCCGAGGCGGAATGGGAGACAGCGGTGGCGGGCAAGACAGCAAATCAGGTCTTCGGGAAGCGGCGGCAAGAGCATATCGTCATCCTGGCGAGCGGCGACAAGATCCGCCACATGACGATCCGCCCTTGGATGGCCGCGCTTGCCTTCTGTTTTGCCGGGGTCATGGCGATCGGCTATCTCGGCGCCACCACCTACCTCGTCTTTCGCGACAATCTGATCGGCGGTTCGATGGCCCGCCAGGCTCGGATGCAGCACGAATACGAAGACCGGATCGCGGCACTGCGCGCCCAGGTCGACCGCGTCACGTCGCGCCAGTTGCTCGACCAGCAGGTGGTCGAGGAGAAGGTGGAAAAACTGCTCGAACAACAGGTGGCGCTGGCCTCCCGGCACGGTCGACTGGATGCGCTCCTGGATCGGGCCGAGGCTGTCGGAGAACTGCCGGAGGCCGGCCCTATGCCAACGGTGCGGCCGGGCGCGCAGAACAAGCAGGCCCGCGCCACGGGCGGGATCGAAGCGATCGGCACATTGCTTGGGCAAAATGCCCCAGCCGCCCCACAGAAGACGACCGCGCTCGGCTTTGTCCCGCTGACCGACACGGTCGCCGATCGCGCCGACCGTCTGTTTTCGCATATGACGCTTTCGCTCAAGGACATAGAGCAGGACCAGATCGATCGCATTCAGCGCCTGACGAGCGGCGCGACCGAGACCGCCGAGCAAATCTCCGGCATATTGCTACGCAATGGCATACCGCTGGACAATGAAAAGCTCTCCCCTTCCCCAGGCGCGATCGGCGGCCCCTATGTGGCGCCGCAGTCCTCCGAACCGTTCAACGCCTCGCTCAACGACCTCGACGCGGCGCTGACACGGCTGGAGACGATGCGCGATACGGCGAAACGGCTCCCCTTCGCCAATCCGGCCCCCGGAAAGGACATCACCAGCCGCTTCGGCAACCGACCCGATCCCTTCCTCGGCGGCCTGGCCATGCATGCCGGGATCGACTTTCGCTCCCCGGTAGGCGGCGAAATCAGGAGCAGCGGCGCCGGCAAGGTCATCGCTGCCGGTCCTGCCGGCGGCTATGGCAACATGGTCGAGATCGATCACGGACTGGGCCTGACGACGCGCTACGGCCATATGTCGCGCGTGCTGGTCAAGGTCGGCGACGAGGTGGCAAGCGGCGACACGATCGGCCTGTCGGGCAATACCGGACGTTCGACCGGTCCGCATCTCCACTACGAAGTCCGTCGCAACGGCGAGGCGGTCGACCCCATGCACTTCCTCAATGCCGGCATGAAACTCACGACACTCATCAATTGAGCCCCGCCACCGGAGCGAAGCCTCCATGAAGGCCACCGCCCGATGGCAGCCGTGCCACCGGGCCGGCCTTCAGACGCCCCGGTGGTCGCCGGCAACCAGCAAATCGTGAACAGGATGGTGATGAGCGTCCTCAATCTCGATAGTTGATCCGACTATTCACCCTTTGTTACTGCAAATCCCGCAGTTTCCTTGACTTTCGAGCAATTTGGCACTATCCCGCGCTGACGTTAGCGCCCGCGTCACGGGCGTCTCAATTGCGTTCGCAAGAACCGGAACGGAATAGATTCCCCTTTGACCACATTTTCTGACCTTGGCCTGAGCCAAAAAGTACTTTCAGCCGTCACCGACGCCGGCTACACCGTGCCGACGCCGATCCAGGCTGGCGCCATCCCGTTTGCCCTGCAGCGCCGCGACATCTGCGGCATCGCGCAGACCGGCACGGGCAAGACCGCTTCCTTCGTACTGCCCATGCTGACCCTGCTCGAAAACGGCCGCGCCCGCGCCCGCATGCCGCGCACGCTGATTCTCGAACCGACTCGCGAGCTGGCCGCCCAGGTCGCCGAGAACTTCGAAAAATACGGCAAGAACCACAAGCTGAACGTCGCGCTTCTGATCGGTGGCGTGTCCTTCGAAGAGCAGAACCGGAAGCTCGAACGCGGCGCCGACGTGCTGATCTGCACCCCCGGCCGCCTGCTCGACCATTGCGAACGCGGCAAGCTCTTGATGACCGGCGTCGAAATTCTCGTCATCGACGAAGCAGACCGAATGCTCGACATGGGTTTCATCCCGGATATCGAGCGCATCGCCAAGATGATCCCGTTCACCCGCCAGACGCTGTTCTTCTCGGCCACCATGCCGCCGGAGATCCAGAAGCTGGCCGACCGTTTCCTGCAGAACCCGGAACGGGTGGAAGTTTCTCTTCCCGCATCGACCGCCAAGACCGTGACGCAGCGCCTCGTCGCCGTGCACAACAAGGACTACGAGAAGCGTTCGCGCCTGCGCGATCTGATCCGCGCCCAGGAAGACCTGAAGAACGGCATCATCTTCTGCAATCGCAAGAAGGATGTCGCCGACCTGTTCCGTTCGCTGGAACGGCACGGCTTCTCCGTCGGCGCCCTGCATGGCGACATGGACCAGCGCTCGCGCACCAACATGCTGGCGGGCTTCAAGGACAACCAGATCACCCTGCTCGTCGCCTCCGACGTCGCCGCGCGCGGTCTCGACATTCCTGACGTCAGCCACGTCTTCAACTTCGACATCCCGATCCATGCCGAGGACTATGTCCACCGCATCGGCCGTACCGGCCGCGCCGGGCGCTCGGGCGCAGCCTTCACGCTGGTCTCCAAGTCGGATACCAAGTATCTCGACGCCATCGAAAAGCTGATCGGCCAGAAGATCGAATGGCTCGACGGCGATCTCTCCTCGCTGCCCGCCATGGCGGAAAGCCAGGACGAGGGTCGTGGCCGGCGCGGATCGCGCGATAAGGACAAGGATAAGGACCGGGGACGTGAGCGCCGCGGCGGTCGCCGTTCCGAGGCACCGGCCGAGCCCGTCAAGGCACGCGAGGCAGAGCCTGCCAAGGCCCGTGAAATCGAAGAAGTCATCGAACCGGTAAGGACCGAACCATTGAACAGCGAGCGCAAGGCTGACAGGCGGCCGAACCCCGGAAACCGCAATGCACGGCCGAACCCGGCCAATGACGACCAGCGCGAACGCCGCCGCAGCCATTATCGCGACCATGACGACGGCCCGACCCCGGTCGGCTTCGGCGACGAAATCCCCGCCTTCATGCTGATCGTCGCTGCTGCGAAGTCTTAAATGGCCAAGCCCGGCATCGATTTCCCCGGTGTCGGCGTCGGCCTGGCGATCCTGCGCGACGGCAAGCTACTGCTCTGCCGTCGGCTGAAGGCGCCTGAAGCAGGCCACTGGAACATCGTCGGCGGCAAGGTGGATCATCTGGAGCCGGCGGAGACGGCAGCCCGCCGCGAGGCCGAGGAAGAGACCGGACTTTCCATCGGCGCAATCGAATTCGTCACCACCAGCGAACAGATCATCGACGCCGATCGCCAGCACTGGATCTCGCTGCTCTACAAGACCTCGGACTTTCACGGCGAACCGCGGGTGACCGAGCCGGATAAGCTCTCCGCCCTCGAATGGTTCGATCTCGACGCCCTGCCGGAACCGCTCTCAGCCTTCACCCGGGCCCTTTTGCCTCATCTTCGCTGATGCGCGGGCAGTTTTGCCCTTCGGCCTTGCCTTCCCAGTCTCGGCCCTGAGCCCCGCCTCGAAGGCGAGCCGAACCCATTTCGCCATCTCATCCGGATCGTCATAGGCGTCCTCGGGCACCGACCAGTAGGGCATGGCGACCGGGTTCTTTCCCTCGCGCTGGTAGACCCATTGGCGTGCGCCGGCCGCCGAGAACGCCGGGGCGGACTGCGCATCGGCCTTCAGCATCAGCTCGTCGAACAGGTAGAGGGCGATGATCACGCCCTGGTGGTAGATGCCCTTGCCGCTGAACATGCGCTTGATGCCGACCGGCCCCAGCGACGAGAACACCTCCTCGATCTCGACATTGTCCATGGGCTACCCCTTCAGAATTCCACCTGCCGCAATCACCGCCTCGGGTGTGTCGACGTCGAGCCGCGCCGCAAGTCCGATCTCAACGTCGACGATCGGCAGGCCGGCGGTCTCGATGATCGGTCGGGCGCCGATGTCGCCTTCGAGCGATTTTACCGCCTCGAAGGTGGAGCGCGGCAGGATGACCGGATTGCCGCGCTTGCCGTCGGCGACGGCGCGCACGATCGAGCGGCCTGCCGATGCGCGAAAGGCCGAGACCAGTGCGTGAAGATCGCCGACCGACACGCCCGGCATGTCGGCCAGCATGACAAGTACGCCATCGGCCCCGCCGGCATTGGCCGCGGCAAAGCCGGCCTTCAGCGAACTCGCCATACCACTCGCATAGTCGGGATTGTCGATGCAGGCGACGGCGAGGCCCGTCAGGCTGTCGGCGATCTCCAAGGCGCGATGGCCGGTGACGACAATGACCTCGCCCGCCCCCGCCTCGAGCGCGATCCGCGCCGAGCGGCGCACGAGCGGTTCGCCCTCGAACTCGGCCAGCAGCTTGTGCCGCCCGCCCTCGCCCATGCGGCTCGACCTGCCGGCGGCGAGAAGCACGGTCGCCACTTTGAGAGGCTGGTGTTCGACCTCGGTCGCCAGTTCGCGCGGCAGCGGCCGGCTTGGAATTTCCATCAGCAATCCTCCAACCCCCAGGCCCGTCAGTTCGTGAGACGTCGGCATTTCGCCGGCCAGGAGCCGGTTCAGCACCCAGTCGAAGCCGTTTTCCTTCGGCGAGCGGGCGCAGCCGGGCGCACCGATCACCGGGACGCCATCGACATGGCCGAGCACCAGAAGATTGCCGGGATCGACGGGAAGCCCCACCTGATCGACGACGCCGCCGGCCATGCGGATCGATTCGGGGATGACGTCGACGGCATCGCACATGGCCGAGGCGCCGAAGACGACGATCATCGGCGGCCGGGCGTCCACCCGCCGCAAGGCGTTCTCGATCGCCGCGGCAACCGCCTCGGCCCGATGCGCGACCCGCTGCTCCTCCACCAGTTCGCTCGACGAGGGGGCCAGGCGCTGTTCCAGCACCCGCGCGGTCTTGTCCATCACCGTGAGCTTCAGCGACGGCAGTTCGGTGGCGATCAGCCGGACGGCGTGCGGCCGGTAGGGTTTTAGGCGGAAGGCGGCACCCTCGGTCAGGATGATCCGCGCCCGCTCGACGCTATCGCCAGACACGGCAAGCGGAATGATCTTCACGGTCGCCACCAGATCGCCATCGCGCACATCACTATGGTCCGCGAGACAGGCGAGCGTGATCGCCGGATCGACGCGGTTGAACCGATCGACAAGGACCTTGTCGGCGACGAACAACCCATTACAGGTGGCGTAAAAATTGACGCGGCCGGTGGAGGCCGGAGTGAGACGGAGATTGGCCGGATCGATTGCCGAGGCGCAACGCTGCGCCGCCTCGTCCTCGCCGAGATCGCCCGCCTCCATGCGACAGGCGATGACACTGGCGATGCCGGCCGCGCCGAGCGACTCTATGTCACCGTCATTCAGCACATGCCCCTTGGGCAAGCGCCCGGCGGGCAACTTCACCGCATGGGCGAGGATCAGGCCCTCGGCATCGCTCGCGGCGAACTCCCCGAAGATCATGCGGACTCGCCTCCGGCCACGGAGAGCGAGCGCCGGCGGAAGGCCTGGATGACGTCGGCGAGCGTCGCTACGGCGATCTCGGCCGGGGTCGCGGCCCCAATGTCGATGCCGACCGGCGCCGAAATACGGGCGATCTCCGCTTCGGAAAAGCCCTGCGCCATCAGCCGCTCGACCCGCTTCGCATGGGTCTTGCGGCTGCCGAGCGCGCCGACATAGAAGCAGCCGGCCCTGAGCGCCGCGGCGATCGGAAAGTCGTCGATCTTCGGATCATGGGTGACGGCGACCAGGGCGCTGTAGCGGTCAAGCGGACCGGACGACAGCACATCCTCCGGCCAGTCGGCGATCAACTCGACGCCCGAAAACCGTTCCGGCGTGGCAAAGGCGGTGCGCGGATCGATGATGGTCATGTCATAGCCGGCGATCGCCGCCATCGGATAGAGCGCCTGGCTGATATGCACCGCGCCGATCACCACGATGCGCGGCGGCGGCAGGTGCACGTTGAGGAAGAGCGGACGCCCGTCGATCTCGACGGCGCCGGACTTGCCTGAGCGGAAGCGCTGCTCGATCTCCGCGCCGAGCGCGCCTTCGACGGCATCGCCCTCGACCACCACCCGGTCGTGAGCGTCGGCAAGATCGGTGATCAGGATCGCCGCCTGCCGCTTAGCCCGTGCCGCGTTGAGCGCCTGGAGACTGGAAAGCTGCATCAGGAAAGCCTCTCGACGAAGACGCGGATCTTGCCGCCGCAGGAGAGCCCCACCCGCCAGGCGGTTTCGTCGGCTACGCCGAATTGGAGCATCTTCGCCCGGCCCGATTGCAGCACGTCGAGCGCCTCGGTGATGACAGCGCCCTCGACACAGCCGCCCGAGACCGAACCCTCGAAATTACCGTCCTCATCGATCACCAGATGGCTTCCGACCGGACGCGGCGCCGAGCCCCAGGTCTCGACGACGGTGGCGACCGCCACCGCGCGTCCCTGCCCGACCCAGTCCTCGGCGATGAAAAGCGGATCCCTTGTCTGCATGTCGGTGGTCATTGGAGCCCCCTCAAGGTGCGGAGAAGCCGGCGCGGATCGCCCTTGTCCGCGGACGTTGCCGAAAGCGCGCCGACCAGGTCGGTCAGCGAATTGAGATTGTGGACCGGCCGCAATTCGTCGACATGCGGCAGCATGGCCCGCACGCCGCGCGCCCGCGCCTCGAAGCCCTCGAAGCGCAGCAGCGGATTGAGCCAGATCAGCCGCCGGCACGACCGGTGCAGGCGATCGGTCTCCATGGCCAGCAGCTCGGCCCCGTCACGCTCCAGCCCGTCGGTGATCAACAGCACGATGGCCCCCTGCCCCAGCACGCGGCGCGCCCATTGATGGTTGAACTCCTTCAGCGTCTCACCGATCCGTGTGCCGCCCGACCAGTCGCGCACCGCATTCGTGCACTGGTCGATCGCCTCGTCGGGATCGCGATTGCGCATCTGCCGCGTGACGTTGGTGAGCCGCGTGCCAAAGACAAAGGTGTGCACGCGGCGGCGGCGCTCGGTCAGCACATGGAGGAAATGCAGGAAGATGCGGGTGTACTGGCTCATCGAGCCGGAAATGTCGGCGAGGATGACGAGCGGCGGCGGCTGGCGGCGGCGCTCGCGATATTTCGGCAGGATCAGGTCACCGCCGGTGCGCATCGCCGCCCGCATCATCGCCCGCGGATCGACATGGCGCGACCGCGAGGTCGGCTGGTAGCGCCGCATCGGCACCTCATCGAAGGGCATTGTCATGCGCTCGATTTCGCGCCTCGCCTGCGACAGCTCCTCGGCCGACATCTGGGCAAAGTCGGTGCGGCGCAGGACTTCACTGCCGGAGACGGTTAAGCGGGCGTCGATCTCGATGTCCGGCTCGTCGCGCTCGCGGCTCTGGCGCTCGCGCTCGGCAAAGAGCGCATCGCTGACGCGGGACGATCCCGGCTTTGCCTTCTCCCGCTCGCTGCTGTCCAGCGCCACCGGCGACATCATGGCGATCATCTTGTTGACCAGGTCGCGCGAGCGCCAGAACAGGCGAAACGCCTCGTCGAACACCGGCTGGTCCTCGTGCCGCTTGACGAGTACGGCCGAGAGCGCGGCATGGAATTCCTCGCGCGAACCGATGCCGATCGCATCGATGGCGGCGATCGCATCGGCCACCGCCCCCGGGCCGGGCTTCAGCCCGGCGCGGCGCAGCACGCGGGCAAACTGGACGATGTTGTCGGCGAGCCGCCCGTCGCCGATCGGCGGCGTCACGACGACAATGCCTTCCCCGGTTCCCGGCGTCTGCATGGCCTAGCCCGCCGCCAGCAGTTCGGCCTTGACCTCGGAGAGCACCTTGTGGCCCTCGCCGCCCTGGATCCTGGCAATGTCCTCCTGGTATTTCAGGAGCGTGCCGAGCGTATCGGCAATGGTTTCCGGATCGAGCGCCAGCCGGTCGAGTTCGGTGAGCGCGGTCGCCCAGTCGATGGTCTCGGCAATGCCGGGATTCTTGAACAGGTCGATGGTGCGGATCTTCTGCACATAGGCGACGATCTGGCGCGACAGCTGCTCGTTGCAGCCCGGCACCTTGCGCCGGATGATCGCCAGTTCCTCGGCCGCCTTGGGATAGTCGACCCAGTGGTAGAGACAGCGGCGCTTCAGCGCGTCATGTACCTCGCGGGTGCGGTTGCTGGTGACGATGACGATCGGCGGCTCCGTCGCCTTGACCGTGCCGAATTCGGGAATGCTCACCTGGAAGTCGGACAGCACTTCGAGCAGGAAGGCCTCGAAGGCCTCGTCCGTGCGGTCGAGCTCGTCGATCAGGAAGACCGGCGCACGGCCAGGCTCGCATTGCAGCGCCTGCAAAACCGGGCGGCGGATCAGGTGGCGCTCGGAAAACAGATCGTGTTCCAGCCGGTCACGGTCGGAAATGCCGGTGGCTTCGGCAAGGCGGATCTCCAGCATCTGAGCCGGATAGTTCCATTCGTAGACGGCGGACGCGACGTCGAGACCTTCATAGCATTGCAGGCGGATCAGCGGGCGGTCGAGCGCCTTGGCGAGCACCTTGGCGACCTCGGTCTTGCCGACGCCCGCCTCCCCTTCGAGGAAGAGCGGACGCTGCATGCGAAGCGCGAGGAAGAGAACGGTCGCCAGCGGCCGCCCCGCCAGATAATCGTGTGCGGACAGGAGTTCTATGACGGCGTCGATCGATGCCGGCAGACCAGTTCTTGACGTTTCCGCCATGCTTCCTCCCCTTGATTGAGGGAGAGCTTACAGGCTGCGATAGCCGCGGTCCAGATAGATGAGCGAGGCGTCGATCGGGCCGAAATGCACAGCCTTGACCTCGCCGAACAGCACGGTGTGGGTCGCCGTCACCTTGCTGTCGGTGACCCGGCAGTCGAAGGAAACGATCGAATCGGTCAGCACCGGCGCGCCGGTCACCAGCGTCTGCCATTCGGCCAGCGCGAACCGGTCGTCGGGCGCCAGTCCACCGAAGCCGGCAAAGGCATTGGCGAGTGGCTGATGATGTGCGGCCAGCGTATTGAGGGCAAAATAGCCGCTTTCAAAGAAGACCGCGTTGTTCGGGTTACCGTTGTTGAGGCATACGAGCAGGCTCGGCGGACGATCGGACACCGAGCAGGCCGCCGTGATGGTGACCCCGCGTCTGACGCCTTCGTACTCGGTCGTGACGATCTGCACATGGCCGGCATAGCGGCTCATCGCTTCCCGGTAGACGACGGGGTCCATCTGCTGCGAGTTCAACAATCTCTTCTCCGGGACACTTCGGGCCTTGGTGGCATGATGCATGACTATATGGCCGCCAAGGTTTACGTTTTCCACAACGAAGCGGTTTTTTCGTCCTGCGCCTTGCCGCCGATTGGCGTTGCGGTGGCCGCTATCGTGCGGATAGGATGCCGCGCAACGGTCCAAAGAACAGGAAAACCCGTCCGAATGCTCCGCCGAATTCTGCTGTCCGTCCTCGTCGGCCTGTCCCCGGCCTCTCCGGCCCTGGCCGAGGGGCCGAAGATCGCGCTTGTTGCGCCGCAGACCGGCCCTTTCGCCATTCTGGGCACGCAGATGCGCGAGGGCGCGACCTTCGCGGCGCGACGGCAGGGGCTGGAGCTTGCGGTCATCGACGAAACCTGCGAGGCCGGCAGCGGCCCCGCCATTGCCCACCAGATCCGCGAATCGGGTGCCAAGGCGGCCGTCGGTTTCCTCTGCTCCGAATCCCTGGATGGCGGACTTGTGGTCCTGGCCGAGGCCGGCATACCGGCGCTCAGCCTTTCCGTTCGGTGGAAAGGCGTGCGGGAGGATGCGATAAAGAATGGCTGGCCGTTCTACCGCATGGCGCCCGCGACCGAGGACGAGGCGCAAAAACTCGCCGAAGTCATCCTGCGAGACTGGTCCGGCGACGCCTTCGCGCTGATCGAGGACGGCACGATCCACGGCCGGGAGCTCGCCGAGACGCTGCGAAACAGCCTGGAGGAGCGTGGCCTGAAACCCGTCTTTACCGACACCTTCCGTCCCGGCCAGGAGCAACAGGTGGCGCTGGTTCGACGGTTGAAAAAAGCAGGTGCGACACATGTCTTCGTCGGCGGTGATCGCAATGACGTGGCCATCATCGCCCGGGACGCGGCGGCCGAGAGCATCCCGCTGACGCTGCTGGGTGGCGAAAGCCTGAATGCCGCGGACCGGCCGGTTCCGCTGGCCGACGGCGTGCGTGCGGTGATCCTGCCCGATCAGCAGGATCAGCCTGCCGCCAAAGAGGTGGCTGCCGAATTAAAGGCGGCCGGCGTGGAGCCCGAGGGCTATGTTTTGCCGGCTTATGCAGCCGTCACGGTGGTGGCGCAGGCGGCCGGCGCGGCCGCGGCCCTTGGCATGCCGCTGGCGCAGGCGATCGGCGAAACGCATGTCGACACCGTGATCGGTCCGATCGCCTTCGACGAAGACCACGAACTCAGCGAAAACCCCTATCGCCTGATGGAATGGCGAGGCGGACGGTTTGTCGAACCTTCCGCCCCTGCGCAATAGACGCGATCGCGGTTCTTCGGACCTAGGATTGATAGGGCCAGAAGGCCTGGCTGAAGACCCCGCCATCGACCCACAGCGTCTGGCCGGTGACAAAAGCCGCCTGGGAACTTGCGAGAAAGAGGACGGGCCCCGCAATATCGGCCGGCGTCCCGACCCGGCGAAGGGGCGTGACGCGCCCCCAGGTCCCGGCATAGTCCGGGGCCTCCGCCCGTGTCCGCTCCGTCTCGATCGCACCGGGCGCCACGCAGTTCACGCGGATGCCATGCGGCCCGAGTTCCACGGCCGACACCTTGGTGAACTGCTCGATGCCGCCCTTGGAGGCGGTGTAGTCGACCAGTCCCGGGAAGGCCAGCTTGTTGCAGCCCGAACCGATATTGATGATCGCCCCGCCCTTTCCGGCCTTGACCATGCGTTTGCCGGCCTCGCGGGTATTGAGAAAACAGCCCTTGAGGTTGGTGCGAATGACGGCATCCCAGCTTTCCTCGGACAGATCGAGCAACGGCGACCAGGTCTGGATGCCGGCATTGTTGACGAGAACATCGGGCGCATCACCGAACCAGTCGGAAGCCTCGTCCATAAAAAGGGATACGGCCTCCCCATCGCCGACATCGGAGGAGAAGCCCCGGACACGCCCCGCCCTGCCGGTCTCCGCCACAACCTCTTCTGCCGCACCATGGTCGCCGAAATGGGTGAAGGCGACATCATAGCCAGCCTCGACGAAGGCCGAGACGAGATGGCGGCCAATGCCGCTGCTGCCGCCGGTGATGATCGCATGCCGTCCCATCTGGCCCCCCTCGCTGGAAAGTCGGACAGAAGTGACCGGATGGACGCGTCGCGTCAAGCCACCGCGTCCAAAGGCCAGACCTTCGCAGTGTTGCCGGGCCTCCGTCCCGGTGCTATGGGCAGGCCAAACCCGCCTGAACCGCTCACGATCTGGAGTTTACGCCCGATGACCCGCCCCCTGCTGATCGCCCCTTCGATCCTTGCCGCCAATTTCGCCAGGCTCGGACAGGAAGTGGCTGACGTCGTCGAAGCCGGCGCCGACTGGATCCATCTCGACGTCATGGACGGGCATTTCGTGCCGAACATTTCCTATGGCCCGGCCGTCATCAAGGCGCTGCGCCCCTATACCAAGGCGGTGTTCGACTGCCACCTGATGATTTCGCCGGCCGATCCCTTCCTCGAGGCCTTCGCCGATGCCGGCTGCGACGTGATCACCGTGCATGCGGAAGCCGGTCCCCACCTCCACCGCTCGCTGCAGAAGATCCGCTCGCTCGGCAAGAAGGCCGGCGTCTCGCTCAATCCGGCAACGCCCGTCTCGGTTCTGGAACACGTCCTCGACGACCTCGACCTGATCCTCATCATGAGCGTCAATCCCGGCTTCGGTGGCCAGAAGTTCATCCCCCAGGCGACCGCCAAGCTCGCGCAGGCCAACATGCTGATCGGCAACCGCCCGATCGACCTGGAAGTCGATGGCGGCGTGACCGCCGAGACGGCTCCGCTCGTCACCGCCGCCGGAGCCAACGTGCTGGTCGCCGGGTCCGCCGTCTACAAGGGCGAAGGCGTTGACGACTACCGCAAAACCGTCGACACTTTGAAAAATGCAGCGCTTGAGGGTCGTCGGTGACAATATTCCGGACATGGCTGGGGGCAAAAGCGGCAATCATATTGGCCGCCGCCCCGGCCGTTGCCGGAGATATCGCAGCGCTTCAGTCCATCGGTTTTTCTGACGACGGCAGTGTCTACGCCTTCGAGGAATACGGGATCCAGGACGGTTCCGGCTTTCCCTATTCCAACATCTATGTGATCGACACCGTCAAGGACGCCTATCTCCCGGGCACGCCGATCCGCATTCGTCTCGACGACGACAATGCCGGCCTCTCCGATGCGCGCCGGGCGGCGATGGACAAGGCGCAGCCGCTGATCGCCAAATACGCGCTCGGCGATAATCCCGGCAGTCTCGTCGCCTTCAATCCGGTGAGCGAGGTGGGTGTGGAGAAAAACGAACTGCGCTATCTGGAATACCCGGCCGACCCGGCCTTCGGCAAACCCTATGCGCTCAAGCTCGAAACCTTCTTCGCCACGCCGACCGGCCATTGCATCGACATGGTGGATGCGCTGATCGCCTTCCGTCTGAAGATGACCGAGAAGGACGGCACGCCGGTGGACGAACTGGTCTACGAGGACAAAAGCGTGCCGGCCAGTCGCGGCTGCACTGTCGGCTATCGCCTCGGCGGTGCCGTGACCTATTCGCCGCTCGGGGAAGCGATCGTGCACATGGCGCTGGTCAACGTGCTGAGCCTCGGCTTCGAGGGCAATGACGGCCGCTGGATCGCCGTGCCGGTTCGCCCGTGACGCCGTTTCCTCCCGGCCCCCGAGCCGCCTCCGGTTTTCGCGCCCGCCTCGCCGCAAGCCGGCCGCCTATTGCCGAATGGCTGATCGGCGCACTGCTGTGGGGCTTCCTCATCGCCCTGTCGGTCACCTTCTCCGCCTACGGGTTGCACCGGCTACCGGCTAACCACAAGACGATCGTGCTCGGCCTCTATTTCACCGGCGCCGCACTGGGTTGGATCGCCGCCCTGCCGCTGATACGCTTCGCCAGCCATTCACGGACGCAAGAGACGCGCTTCGCCGCCGCCTTTCTCTTCCTCGCCGGCAGCACCGCCGCCTTCACCGCGCTGCTGTTCGCTTTGCAATACCGGCACTTCTATGCCCAATGGCACGAACCGTTCGGCACCCGGATCTGGCTGTTCCAGTTCGCCTTTACTTCCGCCTCCGCCGTCTATCAGTTCGCCGTGCTCGGCATCCGCCACTATCTCCCCTTTGGCCTGATCCTGTTGATCGCGGCCAGCATCCTCCATGCGCGCCGCAGCCGTTGAGATTGCCGCCCGTCTTTGCTAAAGCGACGCCAACTCCAGCCGTAAAGTGAGAACGTCCGATGATCCCGCGTTATTCCCGGCCCGAAATGGTCGCCATCTGGTCTCCCGAAACCAAGTTCCGCATCTGGTTCGAGATCGAGGCCCATGCCTGCGATGCCCTGGCCGAACTCGGCGTCATCCCGAAGGAATCTGCCCGGACCATCTGGGAAAAGGGTGGAGCGGCGAAGTTCGACGTCGACCGCATCGACGAGATCGAGGCCGTCACCAAGCATGACGTGATCGCCTTCCTCACCCACCTCGCCGAATTCATCGGCCCGGATAGTCGCTTCGTCCACCAGGGCATGACCTCGTCCGACGTGCTCGACACGACGCTCAACATCCAGCTGGTGCGGGCCGCCGACCTGCTGCTGGCCGACATGGACCGGGTGCTGACGGCGCTCAAGACCCGCGCCTTCGAACACAAGGACACGGTCCGCATCGGCCGCAGCCACGGCATCCATGCCGAGCCGACGACGATGGGCCTGACCTTTGCCCGCTTCTATGCCGAAATGAGCCGCAACCGCGCCCGCCTCGTTGCCGCCCGCGCCGAGATCGCCACCGGCGCCATTTCCGGCGCAGTCGGCACCTTTGCCAATATCGACCCCAGCGTCGAGGAGCATGTCTGCGAAAAGCTCGGCCTCGTGCCCGAGCCTGTCTCGACCCAGGTCATCCCGCGCGACCGCCATGCCATGTTCTTCGCGACGCTCGGCGTCATCGCCTCGTCGATCGAAAACGTCGCGATCGAGATCCGTCACATGCAGCGTACGGAAGTGCTGGAAGCGGAAGAGTTCTTCTCGCCCGGCCAGAAGGGCTCGTCGGCCATGCCGCACAAGCGCAATCCGGTGCTGACCGAAAACCTGACCGGCCTTGCCCGTCTGGTGCGCATGTCGGTTGTCCCGGCGCTCGAAAACGTGGCGCTGTGGCACGAGCGCGACATCAGCCATTCGAGCGTCGAGCGCGCCATCGGCCCGGACACCACGATCACGCTCGATTTCGCGCTGAACCGCCTTGCCGGCGTCATCGAGAAGCTGGTGATCTACCCGGAAAACATGTTGAAGAACATGAACAAGTTCAAGGGCCTGGTGATGAGCCAGCGGGTTCTTCTGGCGCTCACCCAGGCCGGCGTGTCCCGCGAGGACAGCTACCGCCTCGTGCAGCGCAACGCCATGAAGGTCTGGGAACGGGGCGCCGACTTCCTCGAGGAACTGCTCGCCGATCCGGAAGTGCGGGCTGCCCTCTCCGAGGAAGAGATCCGCGAGAAGTTCGATCTCGGCTACCACACCAAGCACGTCGACACGATCTTCAAGCGCGTCTTCGGCTGATCCTTTCGGACTGCGACCGGCGTGCAGATGCAGGCCGGTCGACTTCTTCTGGTACCGAAGTGAATTCTCCTAGGCTTCGGCCGATTCGGCAGCCTTTTCCCTCTTCGCCTCTCCGCCCTCTTGCTCCATCGCCTCCTCGACATGGCGCTCGACCTCTTCGAGCCGCTCGCCGCGCGCTTCGCCGTCCGCCGCGGCCGCTTTCGCCAGGAGGCGGTTGAGCTTCTTCAGCTCGTTCTCGTCGAGGCTCTCGATGCCGATGAAATGGTTCTCGGCGCCCTGGCTGGTCAGGATCAGTTCGTCGAGCTTGGTCTGGATGGCGCGGGTGTCGCGCATCTGCGCATTTTGCAGGATGAACACCATCAGGAAGGTAATGAGTGTGGCGCCGGTGCTCGCGAGCGTCTGCCACGTGCTGGAATAGCCGAAGTAGGGCCCTGTCAGACCCCAGAGGATCAGCGCGCCGAGCGCAGCGAAAAATATGGCCGGACGGCCGGACCATTCGGACACCGCCGAGGCGAAACGGGCAAAGACATTCACGCGGTCGGCCATCGCTCACTCCCTGCGAAAGGTGCAGAGGAACGCCCATCGGCTGCTATGGTTCCGGGCAACCGGCGGGATCATCTGTCACGTTGACTTGGCGCGGCTTCACCGGCAACTATCAGCGACATATCGAAGATCCTATATGCACGATCGATGCGCGGCACCGGGTGGAACAGGGGAAATCATGGCACAAACGGCCAAGCAGCGACAATGGGCCTTCTCGGCCCGATCGCTCGCAGTCCTTTACCTGATCCTGACGGCCGGCCCTGTCCTGCTGGCATCTCTCAGCGGCGGCCTCAATTCGCCGACGGTCTACCCCGTTCTTGCGCGCGCCACCGGCGTCGCTGCGCTGGCGATGTTCATGATGCAGTTTGCCACGTCCGGCCGTTTCGAGCTGATCTCCGGTCGGATCGGCCTCGACCGCACCATGGGCTTTCACCGCTTGGCGGCAAACGGGGCGCTGTGGATGATCCTCCTGCACGTCGCCTTCTTCCTCTTTCGCGGCCGGGACGGCAGCCTTGACGTCCTGTGGCAGAGGTTTGTCGCTTACATGACGACGCCAGATCTGAGAACCGGCATTGTCGCCGCCGGGCTGGCCGTCCTTCTCGTCCTCACCGGCAAGCACCTGCGCGGGCGGATCATTCCCTACCAGGCCTGGCGTATCGGCCACGGTCTGCTGGCCGTGGCTCTCGTCGCACTCTCACTGCAACACGCCTTCGCCCATGCGCGGTTCATGGCCGATCCGTTCGGCGCAACCGCCATCCTCGTGGTCGCTCTGCTGGCGCTTACATCGCTCCTCGTAGTCTATGTCCTGCGACCAATCCATGCGTTCCGCCCAGGCTTCAAGGTCGAATCCGCCCGCGCGCTCAGCCCGACGGTGGCCGAACTGGTGCTGAATACGGACCGACCGGAGCGTTTCACCTTCGCGGCCGGCCAGTTCGTCTGGCTGACCATCGGCCGGCGCCATACCGTCACCGACAATCCCTTCTCCATCGCCTCGGCCCCGTCCGACCTGCCGCGCCTGCGGTTCCTCATCCGCAATGCCGGCGACATGACGGCAGCGGTGCCTCACTTGGCCCCGGGAACGCCGGTCGGCGTCGACGGGCCGCATGGCAGCTTCACGCTCGACGAGACCGGACCCGGACCTCTGCTGCTGCTCGCCGGCGGCATCGGCATCGCGCCGGTGATGAGCCTGCTTGGAGAGCTTTCCCATGCGCGCGACCGGAGGCCGATCCGTCTGATCGCCGCCGCGCGGAGCCGAGCGGATCACATCGCACGCGGCGAGATCGTGGCCCTGATGGACGGGCTGGAATTCGAAGCGATCTTCCTGGCCGACACCGATGGCGGTGACGACTGTGAATCCGGCACCTGTCGCCGCGAGCATGTATCGCGACTGCTGCAAGGGCTTGCGCCCGCCGAGACCACGGCCTTCGTCTGCGGTCCGCCGCCGATGATGGAAAGTGCCGTGGCGATCCTGCTTCAAGCCGGGATCCCCATCGAGCGGATCGTCATGGAGCGTTTCGATTTCGACGCCGGCCACGACGCCGTCTGCGCCAGCGTCCGCCATCGCTTCATCGCCCTGATGGCCACCGTCTTCGCCAGCGTCCTGACCGTCGCACTGATCGCGGCGACCTAGGGACAAATTCGCATGATGGAGGCAACCGCGCCCTTGACGCAAAGCGCTGTCGACAGCAGATAAGGCGACATGAAAGCATCCGACGCCGACATTCTCATGATTCCGGGATACACCAATTCCGGCCCCGATCACTGGCAGACGCGCTGGCAGTCGCGACTGTCGACCGCGCGCCGCGTAGAACAGGCGGAATGGTCGAAACCGGTGCGCCAGGACTGGGTCGCCCGCCTGATCGAAGAGGTAAACGCGTCGACCCGGCCCGTGGTGCTCGTCGCCCATTCGCTCGGCGTGCCGACCCTGATCCATGCGGTGCCGCACATCGCCGACAAGGTAGCAGGCGCCTTTCTGGTCGCCCCACCGGATGTCGCCAATCCGGCGATCCGGCCGAAGCACCTGATGACCTTCGGTCCCTACCCGCGCGAACCGCTGCCCTTCCCGTCGCTCACCATCGCCAGCCGCAACGATCCCTTCGGCAGCTTCGAACACGCCGACGATATTGCCAATGCCTGGGGCTCGCTGCTGGTCGATGCCGGGGAATCCGGCCACATCAATGCCGAATCCGGACACGGCCCCTGGCCGGAAGGCACGATGGTCTTTGCCCAGTTCCTCAACCGCCTCTGATCCCGCCGGCGCACAGATTCTCGCGCGACGTTTTCGGTGATCGCGCATCGAGAACGGTAGGCATCAACCATATGTCAAAAAGGGGGACCATATCAGCCACAGCGCGGGCTACGCCTGCGATGTCCTGCGAGGCTACGGCCGGCCAACGCCCATCGGGCTTGGCACGGTGCCCGATTTCAATCAACGCCGGGAAAGGGCGCGGCAGGCACCAACCGGATCGGCCGGGCGCAAAAGGCGCCCGGCATAGGGCAAAAGAAGTTCGTAGGCGATTACTCGCCCTGGATCTGCGCCACCGCCTGGGCGAGGAATTCCTGCATCTTGGCCCGGATTTCTTCATCAGTGATCGCAACGCCGCCATCCTTGAGGTCGCCGCTCACCTTGCGAAGCACATCGGCGTCGCCGGCTTCCTCGAAATCCGACGCGACCACTTCCTTGGCGTAGGAATCGACATCGGCCTTGCCCAGCAGACCGCCGGCCCAGAGGCCGAGCAGCTTGTTGCGCCGCGCCTCAGCCTTGAAACGGAGTTCCTGATCGTGCGCGAACTTGTTTTCAAATGCCTTTTCGCGATCACTCATGCCGCTCATCTGCGTCTCCCAAATTATTCCGCCACCGTGCGGTTTCCGTTCACCCATTAATCAAAAGGCGGTACAAAGTGCAATGCAAACTTGGTCGAATCTCCAAGCGAAGCTTTGCTTTCGACGAATTCGGTCGGGGCGACAACTGTTGCATTGTGAAAACCCGGCTTTTCCGTTAAGGGACCGCTTCAACGATCCACTTGCGCCCCGATGTGTGGCGCCAACAACAGAGAAAAACCAGTCATGAACCGTCGCCGCCGTGTATACGAAGGCAAGGCCAAGATCCTGTACGAGGGTCCGGAGCCCGGCACGCTGATCCAGTTCTTCAAGGACGATGCAACCGCATTCAACAAGAAGAAGCACGAAGTCATCGACGGAAAGGGCGTTCTCAACAACCGCATTTCCGAATATCTCTTCACGCACCTGAACAAGATCGGCATCCCGACCCACTTCATCCGCCGCATGAACATGCGCGAGCAGTTGATCAAGGAAGTCGAGATGATCCCGCTCGAGATCGTCGTGCGCAACGTCGCCGCCGGCTCGCTTGCCAAGCGCCTCGGCATCGACGAAGGCATCGTCCTGCCGCGCTCGATCATCGAATTCTACTATAAGTCCGATGCTCTGGCCGACCCCATGGTCTCCGAAGAGCACATCACCGCCTTCGGCTGGGCCAATCCGGCCGAGCTCGACGACATCATGGCGCTCGCCATCCGCGTCAACGACTTCCTGTCGGGCCTCTTCCTCGGCATCGGCATCCAGCTCGTCGACTTCAAGATCGAATGCGGCCGCCTCTATGAAGGCGACATGATGCGCATCATCCTAGCCGACGAGATCTCGCCGGACAGCTGCCGGCTGTGGGACATCGAGACGCATGAAAAGCTCGACAAGGACCGGTTCCGCCAGGATCTCGGCGGCCTGCTCGAAGCCTATCAGGAAGTGGCCAAGCGCCTCGGAATCATCAATGAAAACGAGCCGCTGCGCGGCACCGGCCCCGTGCTGGTAAAGTAACAAGCCCAGGGAGACTTTAAGAGTGATCAAGGCACGCGTGACCGTAACCCTCAAGAACGGCGTTCTCGATCCCCAGGGCAAGGCGATCGAGGGCGCACTCGGCGCACTCGGTTTCGAAGGCGTCGGCCATGTCCGCCAGGGCAAGGTATTCGATCTCGAACTCGAAGGTTCGGACAAGACCAAAGCCGAGGCCGACCTGAAAGCGATGTGCGAAAAGCTCCTCGCCAACACCGTCATCGAGAACTATACTATCGCCATCGCCTGAAGGTTGAGGACTGGTGCGATGGTCGAGGTGACCAAGGAACTCATCTACGAGGAACTGCTCAAGCTGGACGCGCGCGCGGCCGAGACAGAAGCCGCGCTGGACGATCTTGTTCAGTTCATGAGGGACATGAACAGAGAACTTGCCGAAGGCCGCGCTCAGACGGAAGTTCTGAAGCGAGAGCTGTTCAAGGGCCGGTTTGACGCTCAAGGAGCGCTGATTGGCTGAGATATCGCAAGACCTTGTTCAGGAACTCTTGCGTCGCCTCCACCAGAGAGCGGACAGATCGGAAAACACCGTCCGCGATCTTCGTAACGAACTGAATTCCATGCGTTTGGTTTTGCACGCGCATCAGAGCGACATAAACAATCTCTACGCCATGCTCCTTCAGATGGACGCACGGCTCGATCGCATCGAAAATCGCCTGGAGCTGCGGGAGCTCCAGGAAGCACAAGCAAGGTTTGAGCCCCACCCATGAAATCCGCCGTTCTGCAACTTCCTGGCCTCAACCGCGACCGCGACATGATCGCTGCGCTGACGAAGATCTCGGGCCATGCACCGGTCACCATCTGGCAGACCGAGACGACGCTTCCGGATGTCGACCTGATCGTCATTCCGGGCGGCTTCTCCTACGGCGACTACCTGCGTTGCGGGGCGATTGCCGCGCGGATGCCGGTCATGCAGGCCGTCAAGGCCGCCGCCGAACGCGGCGTCAAGGTGCTCGGCGTGTGCAACGGCTTCCAGATCCTGCTCGAGGCGGGTCTCTTGCCCGGAGCCCTGATGCGCAATGCCTCGCTGAAGTTCGTCTGCAAGGAAATCAAGCTCGAGGTGGTCAACGCCGAGACCGACTTCACCCGCGCCTATGCCAAGGGCCAGATCATCCGCTGCCCGGTCGCCCATCACGACGGCAACTATTTCGCCGACGCCGAGACGCTGAGCGCGATCGAAGGCAATGGTCAGGTGGTCTTCCGCTATGCGGAGGGAACCAATCCGAACGGCTCGATCAACGACATCGCCGGCGTGATCAACGAGAAGGGCAACGTGCTCGGCATGATGCCCCATCCGGAAAACCTGATCGAATCGGCCCATGGCGGCAATGACGGGCGGGGCATCTTCGCCTCCGCCCTCGACGTAATCGCCGCTTAACCAGACAAGTGATAGAAGGCCGGGTTCTTAACCGGAAAGCACCCCGCATGCGCCCTGCCCTGAGCCTTCTTCTCCTCCCCTTGCTGGCCCTCGCTTCCTGTCAGTCCGAGCCGAAGGCGCCGCCGGCCCAGGGCCAGTCGGCGCTCGACGTGATGGAGCGCGTGGCCGTCGGCGCGAACAACTGCTGGATCAAATCGGGTGATCCGGCCTTCAAGGCCTATTCCATGGCGCCCGAGCTCAACTCCTTTTCCGGCAAGCCGCGCATTCTTCTTGTGCGCAAGGGCTCGAGCGACATCCGCCCCCTACTCGTCGTCCAGGCCGAAGGTAGGCCCGCGCGGCTCGCGGCATTCGGCCCGATGATGAGCGAGCCGGTCGCGGCGCGCATCGCCGCCGATGTCCGCCGATGGTCGGGCGGGGCAAAGGGCTGCTGAACGGGCTTCTACGGCGAAAATACCGGCCATGCGTGACATATTGGCCATCGCGGTTCACAAAATCGTGTGATAGCGTTTGCCACGATTTCACCCGAATCCGAGTGCGTGGACATGATGCCGAGCAAAATCGCCTGCCTGAGCCGAACCGTGCTTCTGATTCTGCTGGCCGCTGGCACCTTGCTCCCCCAAAGCGCAGTCGCGGCCGACTGGTCGATCAAGGAAGTCCGCGCCGGCGTCTTGGGCTCCATTCAGGCCCGCAGCACGTTTGAGCCGGGATTCTTCCCGACCGTCGCCCTTTACTTCGATCCGCTGGATTCGGCAAATGCCGCCACCTGGCAGGACACCATCCTGCGTCCGCGGATCCATGCCGGCGCGACAATCAGCACTGCGGGCGAGGCCAGCCAGGTTTTCGCCGGCTTCAACTGGACCGTCGACGTCACCGATCGCTTCTATATCGACCTCGGCTTCGGTGGTACGGTCCACAATGGCGACAATGAAGATGACGGATCCAGCGGCCCGAAGCTTGGCTGCAGCCTGATGTTCCGTGAATATGCGGCGGCCGGCTTTCGCCTGAACGAAAAGCTCGACATCGTCGCATCCATCGACCACTCCTCCAATGCCGACCTTTGCGACCCGAATGACGGCATCAGCCATGCCGGTCTTTCGCTCGCCTACAAGTTCTGACGGCCCTTCCCACTGACCGCAGTTGAAGACACTCCCGATTGGCCCTTTGACCGATACTGCCGGTCTCCGCCATGGATCGAGTGCCCGTTCACAGCATCAATAGCCGCGACCTCTGCACCTCCCGCTCGGCCTCCACGCGGGTGACGCCGATGTCGCGCAACTGATCGTCGGTCAGTTCATGGAGGGCCATCCGACCTGCCCGCTTCATTCGCCAATGGCGCAGGCTCAGCCATAGGCGCGCAAGAAATGTCGCGGGCCGCTCCGCCGGGGCCAACAGGTCGCCGGAGGAGCGAAACAAGCTCTCGCGAACGAATCCATCTGGATATATTGTATCAATTGAGCTAATATAGCGCGCTGAATCCGTCACATTGGACCCCTATTTGCAGTTTTATTCGATACAATCGACTTATATTGACCGTTCTTTCGAGACAATGTATTGCATTGTCATGATGACAAATTGGCTCCCCGACCTCCAGCAAGGCAAAGGCCCGATCTATGTGCGGCTCGCCGACCAGATCGAGACGGCAATCACCGGTGGCGCGCTGCCGGCGGGCGCCAAGCTGCCGCCGCAGCGCAACTTGGCCTATGATCTCGGCATCACCATCGGCACGGTGAGCCGCGCCTATGCCCTGGTCCACGAAAGGGGTCTGGTCAGCGGCGAGGTGGGACGCGGCACCTTCGTGCGCGACATCCATCACGCCGCGCCTGAGGCCAATCTCGATCCGGTAACGGCCGCCCTCGTCGGTACCCGGCTGATCACGCCACCACCGGGCAAGATCCGCTTCGACAGCACGGCCGCACCCGACGTCGGCCAAGGGGCCTATCTGCAGACGCATATCGCGGCGATCCTTCGCGACCATCCAGCTGACATCGCCAGCTACACGCGCAGCTTCCCCGATCACTGGTTCGCCGCCGGCGCGCGCTGGCTGAGCAAGGGCGACTGGGCGCCGTCACCGCGCGACATCGTTCCCACGCTCGGCGCCCATGCCGGAATCATGGCGGTCATCGCCGCCGTGACGTCACCTGGCGACAAGGTCGTGTTCGAGCACCATACCTATTCACAGGTGAGCCGCGCCGCAGGCCTTGCCGGACGTCGCACCATCCTCGTCGACAGCGACGGTGACGGGGTGATCCCCGAGGATTTCGAACGCGTCTGCGCCCAGCAACATCCCAAGGTCGCCTTCCTCATGTCGTCGGCGCAGAATCCGACCTTGGCCACCCTGCCCCTCGATCGGCGCATGGCGATCGTCGATATCGCCCGCCGCTACAGCGTCTGGCTGATCGAGGACGACCTTTACGGCGCCATGTCGCCGCAACCGCTGCCGCCTCTCGCGGAACTCGGGCCCGAGCGCACCTTCATGGTCGGCGGCCTGTCCAAATCGGTCGCGGCCGGCGTGCGCGGCGGATGGGTCGCTTGCCCGCCGCATTTTGCCCAGCGGGTGCGCATCGCCCACAAGATGATGACCGGCGGGATGCCCTTCCTTCTCGCCGAGTTATGCGCGCGCCTCGTGCTGTCGGGCGACGCCCTTCGCATTCGAGCCCTCTGCGCCGAAGAAATCGCGTCACGCGAGACGCTGGCGCGGGACTATCTTTCCGGTTTCGACTTCGTTTCCCACCCCGCCGTCCCGTTCCTGTGGCTGGCGCTTCCCGAGCCCTGGCTGTCGGGCACCTTCAAGAATGCGGCTCTCACCGAAGGCGTGCTGATCGATGATGAGGACGAGTTCAAGGCCGGACGCTCGGAAAAGGTGCTGCATCGTGCCCGCATCAGCTTCTCGTCGCCGCAGCAGCGCGACGAGGTCCGCACCGGTTTCGCCATTCTGCGACGCCTTCTGGAAAACGGCAGCGCCGGCTACGACAGCGTCGCCTGAGCGAGCCGGCGGTCGGGCGGCGCGGCCTCACTGCAAGGGATTGGCGCTGCTCGGGTGCCGCCCGCATTTTTCCTGTCGCGCCATTGCCCCACATGCGCTAAGAAGCGCCCAAACCCCGATTTCCGGCAGGCTATCCAGGACCAGCGATGACGATCCCCAACACGATCCAGATCACCCCCGAACTCGTAGCTTCCCACGGGCTGAAGCCTGACGAGTACGAGCGGATCCTCGACCTGATCGGCCGCGAGCCGACCTTTACCGAGCTTGGCATCTTTTCCGCCATGTGGAACGAGCACTGCTCCTACAAGTCGTCGAAGAAGTGGCTGAAGACGCTGCCGACCAAGGGGCCGCGCGTCATCCAGGGTCCCGGCGAAAACGCCGGCGTGGTCGACATCGACGACGGCGACTGCGTCGTCTTCAAGATGGAGAGCCACAACCATCCGTCCTACATCGAGCCCTACCAGGGCGCTGCGACCGGCGTCGGCGGCATCCTGCGCGATGTCTTCACCATGGGCGCCCGTCCGATCGCGGCGATGAACGCGCTCCGCTTCGGCGCGCCGGATCATCCCAAGACCCGCCACCTCGTCACCGGGGTCGTTGCCGGCGTCGGCGGCTATGGCAATTCCTTCGGCGTGCCGACGGTCGGTGGCGAGGTCGAGTTCGACCCGCGCTACAACGGCAACATCCTGGTCAACGCCTTTGCCGCGGGTCTCGCCAAGTCGAACGCCATCTTCCTGTCGGAAGCCAAGGGCGTCGGCCTGCCGGTCGTCTATCTCGGTGCCAAGACCGGCCGCGACGGCGTCGGCGGCGCGACCATGGCGTCTGCCGAATTCGACGAATCAATCGAGGAAAAGCGCCCGACCGTGCAGGTCGGCGACCCCTTCACCGAAAAGTGCCTGCTGGAAGCCTGCCTCGAACTGATGCAGACCGGCGCCGTCATCGCCATCCAGGACATGGGGGCCGCCGGCCTCACCTGCTCGGCGGTGGAAATGGGCGCCAAGGGCGACCTCGGCATCGAGCTCGACCTCGACAAGGTGCCAGTGCGCGAAGAACGCATGTCGGCCTATGAAATGATGCTGTCGGAAAGCCAGGAGCGCATGCTCATGGTGCTCGAACCCTCGAAGGAAGAAGTCGCCAAGGCGATCTTCGTCAAGTGGGGCCTCGACTTCGCCATCGTCGGCCACACCACCGACGACCTGCGCTTCCGCATCATCCATGAGGGCGAGGAAGTCGCCAACCTGCCGATCAAGGATCTGGGCGACCAGGCGCCGGAATACGACCGCCCCTGGGTCGAGCCGAAGACCCCGGCGCCGCTGGCCGAAAGCGACGTTCCGCAGGCCGATGTGGCAGACGCGCTCATTCAGCTGGTCGGTTCGCCGAACAATTCCTCGCGTCGCTGGGTCTATGAACAGTACGACACGCTGATCCAGGGCAATTCGCTGCAGCTTCCCGGCGGTGATGCCGGCGTGGTACGCGTCGACACCCATCCGACAAAGGCGCTCGCCTTCTCGTCGGACGTCACGCCGCGCTATGTCGAGGCCGACCCGTTCGAGGGCGGTAAGCAGGCTGTAGCCGAATGCTGGCGCAACATCACCGCGACCGGCGCCCTGCCGCTCGCCGCCACCGACAACCTCAATTTCGGCAATCCGGAACGCCCGGAAATCATGGGCCAACTGGTCTTCGCCATCAAGGGCATCGGCGAGGCCTGCAAGGCGCTCGACTTCCCGATCGTCTCGGGCAATGTCTCACTCTACAACGAGACCAACGGTCAGGCCATCCTGCCGACCCCGACCATTGCCGGCGTCGGCCTCCTGAAGGATTGGGCCAAGATGGCCCGCATCCGCTTTGCCGCCCAGGGTGAAGCCGTGCTTCTCGCCGGCGCTCCGTCTGGTTGGGGCAGCCATCTCGGCCAGTCGGTCTATCTGCGCGACATCCACGGCCGCACCGACGGCCCGGCTCCGCATGTCGATCTCGTCCATGAAAAGAAGGTGGGCGACTTCGTCCGCGGCCTGATCGAGGACGGTCTCGCGACCGCGGTCCACGACTGCTCGTCGGGTGGCCTGGCGCTGGCCGTTGCCGAAATGGCCATGGCCTCGGGCATCGGCGCCACCATCAACGCGCTCAACGACGCCGATCCGATCGCCGTCTTCTATGGCGAGGACCAGGGTCGTTACGTGCTGACCGTCACCCAGGACAATGTCGATGCGGTCCAGATGCGCGCCGAAGCCGCAGGCGTCTTCTGCCCGTGGATCGGCCGCACCGGCGGTAACAATGTCGTGCTGGGCGACGCCCGTCCCATCGCAATTGAGGAATTGCGCTCGGCGCATGAATCGTGGTTCCCTCGCTTCATGGAAGGCAGCATCGCCTGAGGCGGTGCTTCGCATACGCAGGAGAAGCAGACATGGCTATGAAACCCGGTGACATCGAAGACCTGATCAAGGCGGGTATTCCCGGCGCCAAGGTGGTCATCCGCGACCTCGCCGGCGACGGCGATCACTATGCGGCGGAAGTCGTGGCGGAGGCATTTCGCGGCAAGTCGCGCGTGCAGCAGCACCAGATGGTCTATGACGCACTGAAGGGCAATATGGGCGGCGTGCTGCATGCGCTCGCCCTCCAGACCTCCATTCCGGACTGAAGCGCCAAGGGAACGACAGGGAAGCGGCAGATGGCTGATCTCGTCAAGGAAGTGATCGACAACGTCGTAAAGGGTGTTCTCAAGGAAATCCTGAAGAAGACCACGGGCCGCGGAACGACGCGCCGACGCAAGCGGCAGACGCGCTCGGCCACCACCGGACGTTTCGTCAGGGGGACGACCCGTCCGCGCAAGCCGGCGAAGAAGCAGGTCAGTCGCCGGCGCACGGCGGCCAGTCGCAGCCGCCAGCGGACGCGCTGAGCCGCGCAGGCCAGTCATGCGTATTTGCGCTCTGGCAAAGACGGCGAGTGCTTGCTATCTAGAATGCAGAATTGAGACAGCGGCCCTTGAAACCGCATGTGAAAGGATATCCCATGAGCGCCCAGGAATTTATCGCCAATGAAGTGAAGAGCAACGACGTGGTCCTGTTCATGAAGGGCACGCCGCAGTTCCCGCAGTGTGGCTTCTCCGGCCAGGTCGTCCAGATCCTCGATTACGTTGGCGTCGACTACAAGGGCATCAACGTGCTCGCCGACGACGAGATCCGCCAGGGCATCAAGGACTTTTCCAACTGGCCGACCATTCCGCAGCTTTACGTCAAGGGCGAGTTCGTCGGCGGCTGCGACATCATCCGCGAGATGTTCCAGGCGGGCGAGCTGCAGAAGCATTTCCAGGACCAGGGCGTCGCCGTTCGCGGCGCTGCCTGACCCGATCCGTCATCCGCGTTTAGCGGATTTCGTCATTCAATCAACTTTTTCAAGGCGTTGCCCCAAGCAACGCCTTATCTCTGTTTTGGATATTGAGCCATGACTACATCGTTACAGCCGGCGCCCGCCAATTTGCGGGGCATGGGCCGGGTCGAATTCATCGCCATGATGGCCTTCCTGATGTCGCTCAACGCGCTCGCCATCGACATCATGCTGCCGGGGCTTCAGCAGATAGGCAGTGCACTCAATGTGGTCAACGAAAACCACCGCCAATATGTCGTCTCCGCCTACCTGATCGGATTCGGCGTCGCGCAGCTCTTCTATGGCCCGATCGCAGACCGCTTCGGCCGGCGTCGTCCCATGCTGTTCGGTCTTGCCATCTACATCGTTTCATCACTCGCCGTGGTCCTCGTCCCGTCCTTCGGCGCCCTGCTCCTGTTGCGCTTCATCCAGGGCATCGGCTCGGCCGCCACCCGCGTCATCACCATCTCGATCGTCCGCGACGTCTATGGCGGGCGGCAGATGGCAGAGGTCATGTCGCTCATCATGATGGTCTTCATGGTCATCCCGGTGATCGCGCCGGGAACCGGTCAGGTCATCATGTTCATGGGCCACTGGCACTGGATCTTCGTCTTCATGGCGGTGGCGGCCATGGTCGTCGGCTTGTGGATGTATGTCCGCCTGCCGGAAACGCTGACGGCCAAGGACGTCCGGCCGTTCACGGTCTCGTCGATCTACCAGGGTTTTCGCATCGTGCTCACCAACCGGATCGCGCTCTGCTACACGATCGCCAGCACCTTCATCTTCGGTGCGCTATTCGGCTTCATCAACTCCGCCCAGCAGGTCTATGTCGGGATCTACGATCTCGGCGCATGGTTTGCCGCGGCCTTTGCCGGCGTGGCGCTGTTCATGGCGCTGTCGTCCTTCGTCAATGCCAGGCTGGTCGGCCGGATCGGCATGCGGCGCCTGTCGCATGCCTCGCTAATCGGCTTCATCGCCATCAACTTCGTCTGGCTGGTGGCGCAGGTGCTCGGACCGCAGCCCATGCCCTTCCCGCTGTTCATGGTGTTCTTCTCGCTCGCCATGTTCCAGTTCGGCTGGATCGGCTCGAACTTCAACTCGCTCGCCATGGAGCCGCTCGGCCATGTCGCCGGCACGGCCTCGTCCGTTCTGGGCTTCATGGGAACCGTCGGCGGCTCGCTGATCGGGGCTGCGATAGGCCAGGCCTATGACGGCACGGCCCTTCCGATGGTCGCCGGATATTTCACCGTTTCGGTGATCGGCCTCGTCTTCGTCCTGATCGGCGAGCGTGGTGTGCTGTTCCGCCAGCAGAATCCGCGGGTCTGACAAAAGGCGCTTCGCCCCGCCCGGATTGCGCCCCGGGCGGCGGCCGGCATGAGCTTCGAGCGTTCACGCTCCAGCACCATCGGCGCCATGTCTCCCGCCACGCCTTCGGTCGCAATCTCCTACGCTCATGCGTTGATACGCAACTGCTTACCGACATTTACTAATATGCAAGGAGACTCGTGGCATAAGCGCTGCACGAGTTGCCATGTTCCCATTTCCTACAGAAACATGCAGCGCGCAGGGCATGATGCCCAAGCATCCCTTGATAGTCTCCAGTTACCCCCGACACGATCAAAGATCGCGCCGGCTTGTGATGCACGCGTATCGAACGGCAGCGAGGCCCAGTAATCCGACATTCGCTCCTCCGCGGATGGCCCATCCATGAACTGCCGGAGAAACCATGCTGAAACTCAAGATTAGCACCAAGTTCAACTCGCTCCTGTTTGGCGGCGCGCTCATTTCAGCGATCGCCGTCGCCGGGACGGTTGCGACGCTCAGCACCCGCTTCGTCTCTCAGGCGATGGAGGACAAGCTCGCTAGCGTCGAAATGCAGTTTCAGTCCGAACTAACCGCATCGCAGCGCGCGGCGACCATGCTGGCCCTGCTCACCGCCGAGCAGAAGGGCGTCAAGCAGGCCATGGCAGCCGGCGACCGCGACGCCCTCGCCAGTGAATTCGCCGGCGCCTTCAAGGCCCTGAAGGGCACCTACGACGTTCGCCAGTTCCAGTTTCATCTGCCCCCGGCCATCGCCTTCCTGCGCGTCCACAAGCCGGAGCAGTTCGGCGACGACCTGTCGAGCTTCCGCGCTACTGTCGTTCAGGTCAATTCCGAGAAGAAGCTGCTCAGCGGCCTGGAAGGCGGCGAGGCCGGCATCGGCATTCGCGGTCTGGCACCGATCGCCCTTGACGGCAACCATCTCGGTTCCGTCGAGTTTGGCCTCAGCCTGCACAGCGGTTTCGTCGAAAAATTCACCCAGAGCACCGGTCACCCCGCCGCCATCTTCGCGGTCGGCACGAAGGGGCTGGAGCAGATCGGCTCCACCCTGCCGAACGGCATGGATGCGGCGAAGGTCTTCAAACTCGACGATCTGCTCGGCAAGCGCACGACCTTCGAGACCATGCCGGAAACCGAAGGCGCGCTTGCCGGCGTCGTCTTCCCGGTCCGCGACTTCTCCAACAACACGATCGGCCTCGCCGTGGTCGCGGTCAATCGGGCCCGTTACAATGAAATTGCCTCCACCGGGCTCTGGGCGGCGGCGGGCGTCTTTGCTCTCATGCTGTTGATTGCCGGTGCCATCGCCCTGATCAGCAAGCCGATGGTCTATCGCCCGCTGGCGCGGATGACCGACTATATGGGTCTTCTGGCCCGCGGCGACCTCAAGACCGAAGTGCCCTATTCCGGTCGTGCCGACGAACTGGGCTCCATGGCGGATGCCGTGGACGTTTTCCGCAAGTCGGCCCTGCGCAATATCGAACTCGAGCACGAAGCCGCCGACAACCGGTCGGCCAGCGAGCAGGAACGCGAGCGCACCGAAGCGGAAAAGGCCGAACAGGCCCACCGGCTGCAGATCGCCGTGGACGCCCTGGCCCGCGGGCTGGAAAGCCTGGCGAAGGGTGACCTCTCCTTCCGCATCGAGGTGCCGTTCTCCGGCGCGCTCGAAACGCTGCGGCAGGATTTCAACCGATCGATGGAAACGCTCGCGGGAGCACTGGGTACGATTGCCGAAAGCTCCGACAACATCCGGCAGGGCACGTCGGAAATCCGCAGCTCGACCGACGACCTGTCGCGCCGCACCGAGCAACAGGCGGCCTCGCTCGAGGAAACCGCCGCCGCCCTCGATCAGATCACCACGACGGTCAAGGCAGCCCACCGGCGCGCCGAAGAAATCAGCCGCATGGTCGGCGAGGCGACCGCTGTCGCGGGCCGGTCGGCAGTGATCGTCGAAGACACCGTCTCCGCCATGGGCGAGATCGAATCCTCGTCCAACCAGGTGGGCCAGATCATCGGCGTGATCAACGACATCGCCTTCCAGACCAACCTGCTGGCGCTCAACGCCGGCGTCGAAGCCGCCCGCGCCGGCGAAGCCGGCAAGGGATTTGCGGTCGTTGCTCAGGAAGTGCGCGAACTCGCCCAGCGCTCGGCCGCCGCGGCGAAGGAAATCAAGACCCTGCTGGAACGCTCGGAAGCGCATGTCCAGTCCGGCGTGACACTCGTCACCCGCACCGGCGAAGCTCTGAAGCAGATCGGTGATCATGTCCTGACGATCAATGAGAATGTGCGTGCCATGGTCACGTCGTCGCAGGAACAGTCGGTCGGCTTGCAGGAGATCAACACCGCCGTCAACCAGATGGACCAGGTGACCCAGCAGAACGCCGCAATGGTCGAGGAAACGACGGCGGCCGTCCATTCGGTCTTCGGCGAAACCGAGACGCTGAACGACGCTTTGTCCCGCTTCCGGCTCGACTGCCCGTCCGGCTCCGGCCGGATCGCTTCAAGAGCGGCCTGACAATCGCGTTCGGAAAAGAAAAAACCCGCACGGCTCAGGCTGTGCGGGTTTTTTAACGTCGAGATTTCACTGCTAGAGCGTGAAGACCTTGGCGCGCAATTCCTGCCAGCTTTCGCGATCCGGCGCGAGCAGGAGGCCGCCTTCGAAATTGTGTGGCAGGTAGGGCGAGCCGTCGAGGCGGGCGACATGGGCGCCGGCTTCCTGCGAAATCAGCGTGCCGGCCAGGTGATCCCAGGGCATCAGCTTCTTGTACATCAGGAAGTGCAGGTGGCCGGCGGCGAAGGTACGGTATTCATGCGCCGAGCAGCGATAGCTGGTGAACAGCCTGACTTCGGCGAGATTGGCAAGGATCTGCCGCTTGGCCGCAGTCTCCATATAGGTCAGCGCCGCGATGCCGACCATCTGGTCGAGCGGCACGGGCGGTGCGACCGCGACCTGCGCCTGGGAACCGTCTGCGCCGCACATCCAGGCGCCCGAGCCTTTCTCGGCAATCAGCCAGTCATTGCCCATAGGATCGTAGATGATGCCGGCGACCGTCTCGCCCCTGGAAACCACGCTCAGCATCACGCCGAACAGCGGCAGGCCGGCGGCATAGTTGAACGTGCCGTCGATCGGATCGACGATGACGGCGAGATCGGCGTCGGCGATCTTGTCGAGCAGTGCCGGATCGGCGGCGACCGCCTCCTCGCCGATGAACACGGCGTCGGGCATGGCTTCGGCGACCCGCTGGCGGATCAGTTCCTCCGCGGCCTCGTCGGCCTCGGTGACGAGGTCGATCGCCTCGCTCTTCATCCGCACGTCACCGTCGCCGAGCTTGCGAAAGCGCGGCAGGATCTCCGTCGCCGCCGCCTCCTGGAGCGCATTGGCGAGCGCCGCAATGTCGAGTTCGGCCATGGTCAGACGTCCTTTGTCATAAGGGAGGAAAAGTCGAAGAGTTTTGGATCGAGCAGGTGCGAGGCGTCGACATGGCCGAGCGCCCGCAGCATGGCATCCTTGCGGCCCGGCATCTTCGCCTCGATCCCGGCCAGCATCTCCTTCATCGCATTGCGCTGCAGGCCATCCTGGGAGCCGCAAAGATCGCAGGGGATGATGGGAAACTCCATGGCGGCGGCAAAGCGGGCCAGATCGTCCTCGGCCGCATAGGCGAGCGGGCGCAGCAGCATCAGGTCGCCGTCGTCGTTCATCAACTTGGCCGGCATGGCCGAGAGCCGGCCGCCATGGAAGAAGTTCATGAAGAAGGTTTCCAGAATATCCTCGCGGTGGTGGCCGAGGACCAGGGCGTCACAGCCCTCCTCCCGCGCCACCCGGTAGAGATTGCCACGGCGCAGGCGCGAGCAGAGCGAACAGTAGGTCGCCCCCGTCGGCATCTTTTCCTTCACCACCGAATAGGTGTCGCGATATTCGATGCGGTGTTTCACGCCGATCGAGGCCAGATAGTCCGGCAGCACGTGCTTGGGAAAATTCGGCTGGCCCTGGTCGAGATTGCAGGCGACGAGTTCCACCGGCAGCAGGCCGCGCCATTGCAGGTCGAGCAGGATGGCGAGCAGGCCGTAGGAGTCCTTGCCTCCCGACAGGCCGACCAGCCAGCGTTTCTGGCCCTTCATCATGTCGAAATCAGTGATCGCCTGGCGCACCTGGCGGATCAGCCGCTTGCGCAGCTTGTTGAAGCCGACCGAGCGCGTCGCGCGGGCGAAGACCGGATGAACGCCGGCCGCGTCGGCGGCGAAATCCTCGTCCTCGGCAGGCAGATCGACGGTCAGTTCGGCGGCTGGGATGGTCATGGCTTCAGGCTCCACGGGCGCTTCGAGCGCGCGCCCTGCCAATGCCCGGTTGATGCGGCAAGATCAAGTCCCGAATACCGACCAGCCGGTGCGCGCCGCCAGCATTTCGAGCGCGACGGACCCGAGCGCCGAATTGCCGACCTTGTTGAGACCCGGCGACCAGACGGCGATCGAGGCCTTGCCCGGCGCGATGGCGAGAATGCCGCCGCCGACGCCGCTCTTGCCCGGCAGGCCGACATGAAAGGCGAAGTCGCCCGATCCGTCGTAGTGACCGCAGGTCAGCATCAGCGCATTGATGCGCCGCGCCCGCTTCGGCGAGACGACCGAATAGCCGCTGATCGGATCATGGCCGTGGGCGGCGAGAAACAACCCGGCGCGCGACAGCTGCCGGCAGGTCATGGCGATGGCGCACTGGTGGAAATAGACGCCGAGCACATGGTCGACCTCATGGTGCAGATTGCCGAAGGAGCGCATGAAATTGGCAAGCGCATGATTGCGGAAGCCTGTTTGCGTTTCCGACTTTGCCACCGCTCTGTCGATGCTGATCGTCTCGTCGTCGGCAAGATAGCGCACGAAGCGCAGCACTTCGCCGATCGCCTCCTTCGGCTTGTGGCCCGCCAGCACCATGTCGCACACGACGATGGCGCCGGCATTGATGAAGGGGTTGCGCGGAATGCCGTGCTCCTGCTCGAGCTGCACGATGGAATTGAAGGCGGAGCCGGAGGGCTCGCGGCCGACGCGTTTCCAGATACCCTCGCCGGCCTTGCCGAGCGCCAGCGTCAGCATGAAGACCTTGGAGACGCTCTGGATGGAAAAAGGCGTTGCCGCATCGCCGGCGGTGAAGACCTGTCCGTCGACCGTGGTCAAGGCGATGCCGAACTGGTTGGGATCGACCTTGGCAAGTTCGGGAATGTAATCGGCAACCTTGCCCTCGCCGCGCCGCTCGGCGAGCGACAATGCGATGTCGTCGATGATCGCCTGAAGGTCCATCTGCATCCTTTCACAGCCCTGCGCCGCTCATGCATACTCGCCGCAAAATATTGCAGGGCAAATAGAAAAAGCCGCCCCGAGAGGCGGCTTTCAACAATCCGGTCGCGCAACGATCAGCGCGAGTAGAATTCGACGACCAGCTGCGGTTCCATGACGACAGCGTAGGGAACGTCGGACAGGCCCGGAACGCGAACGAAGGTGGCAACCATCTTGTTGTGGTCGACTTCGATGTAGTCCGGAACGTCACGCTCTGCGAGCTGGACCGATTCGAGAACGGTGACCAGCTGCTTCGACTTCTGGCGAACTTCGATCACGTCGCCGGCCTTGCAGCGGTACGAGCCGATGTTGACCTTGACGCCGTTGACGGTGACGTGGCCGTGGTTGACGAACTGACGGGCAGCAAAGACCGTCGGGACGAACTTGGCGCGGTAGACGATCGCGTCAAGACGCGATTCGAGCAGACCGATCAGGTTCTCCGAGGTGTCACCCTTGCGGCGGTTGGCTTCGTCGTAGGTGGCGCGGAACTGCTTCTCGCGCAGATCGCCGTAGTAGCCCTTCAGCTTCTGCTTGGCGCGCAGCTGCACGCCGAAGTCCGAAAGCTTACCCTTGCGGCGCTGGCCGTGCTGGCCGGGGCCGTATTCGCGACGGTTGACCGGGGACTTCGGACGGCCCCAGATATTTTCGCCCATGCGGCGATCGATTTTGTACTTGGATGCAGCGCGCTTGCTCATCGCATTTCCTTTACAATAGGTTACACCGGTTTGTTTCCAAACCGGATGAAGGAAACACGCCCTCCTCTGAACTTCGTTTTGGAAGCTCTGACAGGTTTCTCACAAAAAGCGTATGGAGAACACCACGGGACATGTCAAAGAAACACCGGGCTTTCTGGCCCGGCGTTGGGGGGTCATTAGCGGTGGATCACGCGAAAGTCAACGGCTTGCGCTTGAACTTATTCATCCAGAGACCATTTGGGGGAAACGCAGCACCGGGCCCCTCTGACGCGAGTGCCGGATTCCCGTGATGTCGGAGCTGCGATCCCCAACCGTTCCGGCAAAGGAAACCCGCGATGGATTTTCTTTGGTTTGATTTTCTGGGCACCCCCGCCTGGATGTGGCTCACCTTTATCGCAATTGTCATTACCCTGCTCGCTCTCGATCTCGGTCTCCTACACAAGGAAAGCCGCGAGATCGGCATTCGCGAGAGTTTCATGCTCTCGGCCTTCTACATGTCCCTCGGCCTCGCCTTCGGCGGCTGGATCTGGTTCCAGAGCGGCCAGCAGGCAGGTCTGGAATACCTGACCGGCTTCGTCGTCGAGAAAAGCCTGGCGATGGACAACATTTTCGTCATCGCCATGATCTTCGGCTATTTCTCCATTCCCCGCCAATACCAGCATCGTGTCCTGCTGTGGGGTATTCTCGGCGTGATCGTGCTGCGCGGCGTGATGATCGCCGCAGGTGCCTCGATCGTCGAGAACTATCACTGGGTGCTCTATTTCTTCGCCGCCTTCCTGGTCTTCACAGGCGTGAAGATGCTTTTGACCGCCGATCACGACTACGACGTCGCCGCCAATCCGGTGCTGAAATATCTGCGCCGGCACTTGCCCGTGACCGAGACCTTGCGCGAGGAGCATTTCTTCGTCCGCGAGGCCGACAAGAGCGGCAAGCTTCGCACCTTCGTCACCCCGCTGTTCCTGGCGCTGGTCATGGTGGAACTGGCGGACGTGATCTTCGCCGTCGATTCGATCCCGGCGATCTTCGCCATCACCACCGATCCGTTCATCGTCTACACGTCGAATATTTTTGCCATCCTCGGCCTTCGTGCCCTCTACTTCGCCCTGTCGGCGCTGATCCATCGCTTCGCATACCTCAAATATGCGCTGGCGCTGGTGCTGATCTTCATCGGTTCGAAGATCTTCGTCGCCGATATGCTGGGGCTCGCCAAGATCCCGCCGGCCGTATCGCTCGGCGTCACCCTCGCCATTCTGGCGAGTGGGATTGTCGGCTCTCTCTGGGCGACCCGCAAGGCGGAGAAGAACGTCACCAAGCAAGTCGCGCAGGACTAAGGAGCACGGGGCGGCCTTCGGCCGCCCCGTGCCCTCTTCGTTATCAACGACCAGTCCCGGCGATCCCGCGACACGGCATTCACAGTCGCCGTCTGGGCGGATATGGTGTCGATCACCACACACACTGAGGGTCGGATCGCCATGACCGAGACTGACGCCCATGACGCCCGCAGGGGCGATCCGTATGCGCTCGAACGCTTCGTTGAAGCCCAGGCTCCCGTCTACGCAGACGTGCTTGCCGAGTTGCACCGCGGGCGCAAGTCCAGCCACTGGATGTGGTTCGTCTTTCCGCAGATCACCGGCCTTGGCGGCAGTCCGATGGCGATCCGCTACGCCATTGCGTCACTCGCCGAGGCCCGCGCCTATCTCGACCATCCGGTTCTTGGCACGCGGCTGAGAGAGTGTTGCGAGATCCTGCTCGGCCTCGACGGCAGGACCGCCGAGGAGATCTTCTGCTACCCGGATGTGCTCAAGCTGCGCTCGTCCCTGACGCTCTTTGCCCGAGCCTCAAGGCTCGGCGACAGCGTGTTCGATACCCTGCTGGCAAAATACTACGACGGAAAGCCGGACCCGCAGACGCTGGCGCTGATCGAATAGCCCTGCCGCTATTCCGCCGCCGAGGGGACCTCGCAGTCGTCGGTGGCGTTCGGATCGCCGGGTGCGGTCTCCGCCTGCAGGTCCGGGAAGGCGACGATGCGCTTGCCGGCAAAGTCGGTGTGGACGACGATCAGGTTGTGCTCTTCGAAATAGCCGAGCAGACGCCGGGCACGGCGGGCCGAATGGGTGCCGTAGGCCTTGGCGATTCGCTGGTCGGACGGGCAGGCCTCGCCCCGGATGGCCGCCCGCGCCATCAGCAGGAAGACACCCTGCAGGTCATCCGAGACCCGCTGCGAGAGATCAAGCGCCATGACCCAGCCTTCGCTCGCAGCCGTCTCCTCGTCGACGCCGGATCGGGCGATCGCCACGCGGCGGCGAAATTCGCCCATGGCCATCGGCGGGCCTGAGACGCGCCGCATGCGGGCACGCACCAGAAACTCCTGGTAAAGCACGGAATCGGTGCGATAGGCGGCCTGCGGATCGGCAAGGATTTCCGCCAGCACCTGGGCGAGCCGCTCCTCGCGCTCCTCTCCAGACATTTCCGGCGTCGATGGACGCCCCTCACCCGATCCTCCGACGCCACTTGCGGCCGGGGCTGCCTTCGACAGTTCGGCGAGGATGTCCGTCGTCGGACGCGGTGCCGGCGGCGCGCGCCGCACGATCGGCCGGGTAAACTCTTCCGGGTCGGGCGTGAAGATCAGGTCTTCCACGTCCTGTGGCGCATCCGGCAGCGGCATCAGCTTCGGGCTCGACGAGCGCGCCGAGGTTTCGACCGTTCCGATGACGATCGGCAGCGGTCGGCGCGACAGGGCCGGCCCGAGGGCGACGAAATTGCCGCGCTTCAGGTCACGGAACATTTCCGCCTGGCGCCGGTCCATGCCGAGCAGGTCGGCGGCGCGGGCCATGTCGATGTCGAGGAAGGTGCGGCCCATCAGGAAGTTCGAGGCTTCGGCCGCGACGTTCTTGGCGAGCTTGGCAAGGCGCTGCGTGGCGATGACGCCGGCAAGCCCGCGCTTTCGGCCGCGGCACATCAGGTTGGTCATCGCGCCGAGCGACATCTTGCGGGCGTCTTCCGAGACGTCGCCACCGACCGAGGGCGCGAACATCTGTGCCTCGTCGACCACCACCAGTACAGGGAACCAGTATTCCCGCTCGGCATCGAACATGCCGTTGAGGAAGGCGGCGGCGGCGCGCATCTGTTGCTCGATGTCGAGCCCTTCCAGCGTCAGCACGCAGGAGACACGATGCTGGCGGATACGGTTGGCGATCCCGGCCAGTTCGGCTTCCGTGCGCTCGCCGTCGACCACCAGATGGCCGAACCGGTCCGAAAGCGTGACGAAGTCGCCCTCAGGGTCGATGATGACCTGCTGAACCCATTGCGCCGACTGCTCGAGCAGGCGCCGAAGAAGATGCGATTTGCCGGAGCCGGAATTGCCCTGCACGAGCAGACGCGTGGCCAGAAGCTCCTCGATATCGAGCTTGGCCGGCTCCCCGCCCGACACCGTTCCCATATCGATTCCGACCTGCAATTGCGAACCTCTCTCGCGTGGAGAATGAAAAAGACCGCCGTAGCGGACCAAAGGCTTTCCTAGCAAAGGCGCGGCGGTTTTTCGCGCCCCGAAATCGTTAACCCACAGGGGATTGGGTATTCGCCAGGGTGTGAGCCACTCAGATCGACGGTTCCCCGACCGGCGAGACCAGCAACTTGTCGATACGCCGGCCGTCAAGGTCGATCACCTCGAAGCGCCAGCCGTTTGCCTCGAAGCTCTCGCCGAGATCGGGAATGCGCTTCAGCTCGGCGATCACATAGCCAGCGACCGTCGTATAGTCCGGATCGGATTCCACCGGGATGCGGATGCGATCGACGAACTCGTCGATCGGCGTCCAGCCGGCGACCAGGTAGGAACCGTCCTCGCGGCGCACGACGGAGGGCTCGTCATTCTCATCTTCCTGGAACACGCCGGTGATGGCCTCCAGGATGTCGCCGGAGGTGATGATGCCTTCGAAATGGCCGTACTCGTCATAGACAAGCACCATGTGCAACGGCGTCCTGCGGATCGCCTGGATGATGTCGACGGCGCTGGCCAGGTCCGAGACGATCGGCACCTCGCTCAGATGCTCGCGAATGTCGAAGTCGGTACCGAGCGCGATCGCGTCATAAATGCGCTTGGAGAACAGCACGCCGATGATCTCGTCCGAATCGCCCGACCGCACCGGCAGGCGCGAATGCGCGGCACTGCGCAGCTTGTCGCGGATTTCCTCGAGCGTATCGTCGACATCGAGAACCTCGACGTCACGGCGCGGTGTCATCAGGCCCCGCGCCGTGCGGTCGGCCAGACGCATGACACCGGAAATCATCGCCGATTCTTCGTTCTCGATGACGCCGGCGCTCTGTGCTTCCGCCAGCACGGACTTGATTTCCTCATCCGTCATCGTCCCCGCGGAAGCGCCGCCCTGACCAAGAAGCGCAAGCAGCGTGCGTCCCGAATTGTCGAGCAGCCAGACGAGGGGTGCCGCAACCTTCGATAGGAGCAGCATCGGCCCGCCAACCTTGGCCGCGACCGCCTCCGGATTGCGAAGCGCGATCTGCTTGGGTACGAGTTCACCGACGATCAGCGACAGATAGGTGATGATCACGACCACCGAGCCAACGCCGAGAGCGCTGGCCAGACTTTCGGACAGCCCCTGCTGTAGCAGCCATCCGGCCAGACGTGCGCCGAGCGTCGCCCCGGAAAAGGCACCCGACAGGACGCCGACCAGAGTGATGCCGATCTGCACCGTCGACAGGAACCGGCCCGGCTCTTCGGCAAGTCGCAGGGCGATCGTTGCGCCACGATTGCCCTGCTCCGAGAGCACCTTGAGGCGCGCCGTGCGCGAGGAAACGACCGCCATCTCGGACATGGCCAGAACGCCATTGAGAAGGGTCAGCAAGGCAACGATCAAAATTTCCGTATACAAAATAAGCTCGAGGCTCCTTTGAAAGACGGCCTGCCCGGCCGCAATGAGACCACTACCATGTTTGCCGCTGGTTCTCCAATATCCGCACGGCGCTTTCGAGGCACTACACGGCTTTGACCGAGGTGTCTGCGATGTCGAGGCCAAAACCCTGCATCAGGCGACGGGTGGAGAAATCGGGTTTACCGGAGGTGAAGACGGCAAAGTCGAAGCCTTGCGGGTGTTCCGCCCCCTCGATCAACGGCACCAAGCGGCGGGCCTGGCGGGCGATCGCCTCGGCCGGGTCGAGCCAGTCGACCGGCCAGGGTGCAAGACGCCGAAACACATTCGCGAGGAAGGGATAATGGGTGCAGGCCAGCACGACGATGTCGGTGCGCGCGCCGTCCTTCTCCACGAAACAGGGGGCAATCTCCGCCAGCACCGCCTCGTCCGACACCGGCTCGCCGCGGATATAGGCCTCCGCCATCCTTGCCAGGTTTTCCGACCCCACCAGCCGAACATGGCACTTGGCGGCAAAGGACTGGATGAGGTCGCGGGTATAGGCGCGCTTCACCGTTCCGGGTGTGGCGAGCACTGAGACGAGCCCAGACCGCGTGCGCTCGGCCGCCGGCTTGATCGCCGGCACCGTGCCGATAAAACGCATGTCCGGAAAGGCATGGCGCAGATCGGTGCCGGCCAGGGTAAAGGCGGTATTGCAGGCAACGATCACCGCTTCCGGCTCATAGGTCGCGAGCAGTTCGGCGAACAGATCGAGGATGCGTTTGCGAAGTGGGGCCTCCTCCCATCCGCCATAGGGAAAGCCGGCATCGTCGGCGACATAGATGAAACCGCGCTCCGGCATCAGCACGCGCGCCTCGCGCAGCACGGTCAGCCCGCCGATGCCGCTGTCGAACACCAGCACCGGCTTCGGCTCATGCCCCGTCTGTGTCATCGTCCACCCCGTCCAGGTCCTGCCAAGGTCCCGCCTTGCCGCGCGGGCTCTTGCGGCTGTATCGGTCGAATGTGGCGAAAACGCCGCGCATGATGCTGATCTCCTGCTCCGAATAGGCGCGACGGGTCAAGACCGCGCGAAGATTGTCGATCATCTTCGGCTTCTTCGCGGCCGGCCTGAAATAGCCCCGCGCATCAAGCGCCTCCTCGACGGATTCGATCATGCCGAACAATTGTTCCTTGGTGGCCGGCTTCTGCTCGAGCGGCTGGAAGGAGGTTTCGGCCAGATCCTCAAGGCCGCCCTTCATCCATTCATAGGACATCAGCAGCACGGCCTGGGCGATGTTGAGCGAGGCAAAGGCCGGATTGACCGGGAAGGTGACGATCTCGTCGGCGAGCGCCACCTCCTCGTTGGTGAGCCCCCACCGCTCGCGCCCGAACATAATGCCGGTCGCCTCGCCCGCCTTGAACTTCGCCCGCAGTGTCGCAGCCGCCACCACCGGCGAGCGCACGGGCTTGAAGCCGTAGCGCTCGCGCGCGGTCGTGGCATAGACGAAGTTGAGATCGGCCAGAGCCTCCTCCAGCGTATCGAAGACGCGGGTTGCGTCGATCACATGGTCGGCCTTGGAGGCGGCGGCCCGGGCCTTGTCGCTCGGCCAACCGTCGCGCGGATTGACGAGCCGCAGTTCCGACAGGCCGAAATTGGCCATGGCGCGCGCCACCATGCCGATATTCTCTCCGAGTTGCGGCTCGACAAGAATGATCGCCGGCCCCTCGGCCAGAAGTTCGCGTTCGCTATTGGTGCCTGACATGACCGCCTCGCGTGGAATTTCGCGGCCTAACTCGCACAAAGCGCCGCAAAAATCAAAACCCCGCTCCGACTTGCGAGCCCATCCGTCCCTTTTTCTCGCCCGGACACCGGGCCCCAGGCGAAGATCCTTGCCATTATCCACCGGTCCCTTGAGGTGCTCGACGCTGCGATGCGTCGGGCTCAAGGGTGGAACGACCGCTTATCTATCGGCTGCGATGGTTTTCAGTTCGTCCTTGATCGACGCCCCGGAATTGCCGTTCACCACCGGATAGATGTCATCGATCACCGGGCGCCCGCCCTCCTCTTCGACGTGGAAGATCAGCACGGTGTCCTCCTGGTATTCAGGTCCATCACCGAAGCATTTGCGGTTGTTGAACAGCGCCGTCACCTGTCCGTCTCCATCGTCCTCGATACGGATGTTCTCGAACGGGCAGCCATCCTGGCCACCGGCAATCGGATCATAGTCGAAGGGCGAGCCCGTGGTTTCCCCTTCCGGCAAATCATAGGCCGGATGCTTGGAGGCCTCGCGGTAGGCCGAGGCGAAATCGGCGCTGAACAGGCGGTCGAGACGGCTCTCGCCGAACACGTCCTCGCTGGCCGGATCCACCGCGGTCCAATTGCCTGCTGCCACGTCGATGACCTCCTTGACCGGCGCGGTCGGATCGGCCGCGTGACAGGCGCCGGCGGCAAGGAACAGCAAGGCGGTTGCGGCGGCGAGAGATTTCATGGCGATGTCCTGAAAGGAGCGGAATGCTCCGCGGCAATCTATCCGACGCAGGGCGAACCACAAGAGCGGCCAAAGGCCCGAAATACGGCCAAAGTTGGTATGATTTTGTGAACGAAAAGGCGCTACGGCGTCGGCTCTGCGCTTTGCGTTCCCGATCCGGAATGCTATAGGCGCTGCCAGACAGAAAACAGGGACCCTCGTCCCTCCCCCAAGCTGCGAGGATATTCATGGAAAAGATCAAGGTTGCCAACCCCGTCGTCGATATCGACGGCGACGAGATGACCCGCATCATCTGGCAGTTCATCAAGGAAAAGCTGATCCTGCCCTATCTTGATCTGCAGATCGAATATTACGACCTCTCGGTAGAGAACCGCGACGCCACCAACGACCAGGTGACGATCGACTCTGCCAACGCCATCAAGAAGCACGGCGTCGGCATCAAGTGCGCGACGATCACGCCGGACGAAGCCCGCGTCAAGGAATTCAACCTCAAGGAAATGTGGAAGAGCCCGAACGGCACGATCCGCAACATCCTCGGCGGTGTCATCTTCCGCGAGCCGATCATCTGCAAGAACGTGCCGCGCCTGGTTCCCGGCTGGACCAAGCCGATCGTCGTCGGCCGCCACGCCTTCGGCGACCAGTACAAGGCCACCGACTTCAAGTTCCCCGGCAAGGGCACGCTGACCATCAAGTTCGTCGGCGAAGACGGCGAAGTGATCGAGAAGGAAGTCTACAAGGCCCCGGGCGCCGGCGTGGCCATGGCCATGTACAACCTCGACGAGTCGATCCGCGATTTCGCCCGCGCCTCGATGATGTACGGCCTGATGCGCAAGTGGCCGGTCTACCTGTCGACCAAGAACACCATTCTCAAGGCCTATGACGGCCGCTTCAAGGACATCTTCGAGGAAGTCTACCAGAACGAGTTCAAGGCTCAGTTCGACGAAGCCGGCATCATCTACGAACACCGCCTGATCGACGACATGGTCGCATCGGCGCTGAAGTGGTCCGGCGGCTATGTCTGGGCCTGCAAGAACTACGACGGTGACGTTCAGTCGGATACCGTCGCTCAAGGCTTCGGCTCGCTCGGCCTGATGACCTCGGTCCTGCTCACCCCGGACGGCAAGACTGTCGAAGCCGAAGCGGCCCACGGCACGGTGACCCGCCACTACCGCCAGCACCAGAAGGGCCAGGAAACCTCGACGAACTCGATCGCCTCGATCTTCGCCTGGACCCGTGGCCTCGCCCACCGCGCCAAGCTCGACGACAATGCCGAGCTCGCCCGCTTCGCCACGACGCTGGAAAAGGTCTGCATCGACACCGTCGAGAGTGGCTTCATGACCAAGGACCTGGCGCTGCTGATCGGTCCCGACCAGCCCTGGCTGTCGACCACCGCCTTCCTCGACAAGGTCGACGAGAACCTGCAGAAGGCCATGGCCGCCTGAGCCATCCGGCAGCACACCTTTGAGAATGATGGAAACCCGGCCTCGCGCCGGGTTTTCTTTTTTTGTTTTGCGCCATCTTGTGAAGCCGTTCGAAGACTGTTAATAAATAGAACATAACAGGAACGCACGAGGGGGGAAACCTTGGCCGATCTGACGCTTTACACAAATCCCATGTCGCGCGGGCGAATCGCGCGCTGGATGGTGGAGGAGACCGGTCAGCCCTATGAAACGGTGATCGTTCCCTTCGGCCCGGCGATGAAGTCGCCTGACTACCGGGCAGTAAACCCCATGGGCAAGGTGCCGGCGGTGCGCCACCGCGAGATCGTCGTCACCGAATGCGCGGCAATCTGCGCCTATCTGGCCGACACCTTCCCAGAGGCAAAGCTTGCGCCACCCAACACCCAGCGCGGCAACTATTACCGCTGGCTGTTTTTCGCCGCCGGCCCGCTGGAGGCGGCCGTCAGCAATCGCAGCCTCGGCTTCGAAGTTCCCGACGAACGACGACGCATGATCGGCTATGGCAGTTTCGAGGATGTCATGGACACGCTCGAGATCGCCGTTTCGACCAATCCCTTCGTCGCCGGCCACGCCTTTACCGCCGCCGACGTCTATGTCGGCTCCCATGTCAGCTGGGGCCTGCAATTCGGCTCGATCGAGAAACGACCGGCCTTCGAGGCTTACCTCGCCCGCGTGACCGACCGACCCGCCTTCCGCCGCGCCCAGGAAAAGGATGACGCCGAGATGCGAGAAATGGAAACTGCCGGCTAGTCGTTGCCTTGAAAATGCGCGTCTGTCCGTCAGGGCCTCTAGCGATGGGCCAGCCAAGTCTGCTTAGATGATTGCACTGGCGGACCTGTGCCATCGGGGGGATTGCATGACCGACGCTTTCATACCGAAGTCCATCGCCGTTTTCCGTGAAGGCTACGGCCTGGAGAGACTTCGGGCAGACTCCCTTGCCGGTTTGACCGTGGCGATCGTCGCCCTGCCGCTGTCGATGGCCATCGCCATCGCCTCCGGCGTCACGCCGGACCGCGGGCTTTACACGGCCATCGTCGGGGGCTTTCTGGTGTCGCTGCTGGGCGGCAGCCGGCACCAGATCGGCGGACCGGCCGGGGCCTTCATCGTGCTTGTGGCCACAACGGTCGCAACGCATGGAATCGATGGCCTGATGCTGGCGACGATGATGTCGGGGGCGTTTCTCATTCTGGCAGGCACCCTCAGGCTCGGCAACTATGTCAAGTTCATACCCTATCCCGTGACCGTGGGCTTCACCGCCGGGATCGCCGTCATCATCTTTGCCAGCCAGATCAGCGAATTGCTCGGCCTGACGCTGCCGGCCAAGGAACCGGGTCCGCTCATTGACAAACTGCCGGCGCTTGCCGCCGCGATGCCCAGCTTCGACCCGGGCGCGGCATCCATAGCCGCACTCACCGTCGGCACGATCCTCGCTCTGCGGCGTCGGCGCCCGAGCTGGCCCGGCATGCTGATCGCCGTCTGCCTCGCCTCCGCTGTGACCGCGTTCCTCCACCTCGACATCGCAACGATCGGCAGCCGCTTCGGCGGCATTCCCCGCAGTCTCCCTTTGCCGCAGCTTCCCGCAATATCGCTCGACCTCGCCCGGGCGGTCCTGCCCGATGCCATCGCCTTCGCCCTCCTCGGCGCCATCGAATCGCTGCTTTCGGCAGTCGTCGCCGACGGCATGACCGGCCGGCGCCATCGCTCGAATGTCGAACTGATCGGACAGGGCATCGCCAATATCGGCTCCGGCCTGTTCGGCGGCTTCTGCGTGACCGGCACGATCGCCCGCACCGCGACCAATGTCCGCGCCGGCGGGACGAGCCCGGTCGCCGGCATGCTGCACGCGCTTTTCCTGCTGCTATTCATGGTGATCGCCGCGCCACTCGCCAGCTATATTCCGCTGGCCGCCCTTGCCGGCGTCCTGGCGATCGTCGCATGGAACATGATCGAGCGTCCGGCCTTCGCCGCCCTCATCCGCACCTCGCGCGGCGACGCCGTGGTACTACTCGTCACCATGCTGCTCGTCGTCTTCCGCGACCTGACGGAAGGGATCATCGTCGGCTTCGCCCTGGGCGCCCTGCTCTTCATCGACCGCATGGGAAAGAGCGTGACCGTCGCGCCACAGGACGAGGTCAAGGAGCGGCCGCTCGACAATATCGACGGAAATACCGTCGTCTATCGCCTCGGCGGGGCCTTTTTCTTCGGCGCGGCGGCAACGGTCGGATCGGTCCTCGACCGGATCGCCGACCAGTACCACCATTTCGTCATCGACTGCTCGGGCCTGCATTTCATCGATTCGACCGCCGCCAATGTCATCGCCGGCACGGTGCGCAAGGCGCGGCGTGCCGGCGTCAGCGTCTACATCACCGGCGCCGAACCGGATGTTCGCCGGATGCTGGAAACCCACGAGGTTCACGGCGCCAATGTGGTTTACCTGCCCTCGGTCGGGGAAGCGCGCGCCCTGATTGCCGAAAAGCCTGGCTGATCCGGATTTACCAGCGCCCTGCGCAATGCGCCGGATCGGCAGAGGGAAACGCTGCGCACGGATCGGACGGGGATCCGCCACATGTCGCGCAGCGCCACTCTCGCGATCGGTTGCGCGGCACGGAAAATAGCCTGCGGATGGTCCATGGACACGAAAAAGGGCGCAGTCTCAAGCCGCGCCCTCTTAAACTTCAGACCATCGAACGGAACCTTCGCCCGACAACCCGCCGCCGCAAAACTGCGGCGAGCGAACCAGGCTGCCGGCGATCAGCCGGCGAGCGCCGCTGCGACGGCCTCGATCGCCGCCTCCGCCTGGGCACCGTCCGGGCCGCCGGCCTGTGCCATGTCCGGACGGCCACCGCCGCCCTTGCCGCCAAGAGCGGCCGAAGCGACGCGCACCAGTTCGACTGCGCTCACCCTGGCCACCAGATCGGCGGTCACGGCGACGACGGCGCTTGCCTTTCCGTCTTCCGACACCCCGACCAGCGCCACGACACCCGATCCGAGCGTCGTCTTGCCGTCGTCGGCCAGACCTTTCAGGTCCTTGGGGTCGACACCATTCAGCACCTTGCCGATGAAACGGATACCGTTCACCTCGCGAACGGCCTCCTCCGCCCCGGCCTGACCGCCGCCCATGGCGAGTTTGCGCTTGGCGTCGGCCAGTTCGCGCTCAAGCTTGCGACGCTCGTCGATCAGCGCCTCGACGCGCGAAACGACATCGCCGGGCTGCACCTTGAGGGTCGAGGCGAGTTGCTTCACCCTCTCGTCCTGATCGGCGAGATAGGCCCGCGCGGCTTCCCCGGTCAGGGCCTCGATGCGACGGACGCCGGCGCCGACGGCGCTTTCGCCGAGAATGCGCACCAGGCCGATATCGCCGGTGGCACCGACATGGGTGCCGCCGCACAATTCGACGGAATAGGCCTTGCCGGCCTTCGGGCCTTCGATCGCCGTGCCCATCGATACCACCCGGACCTCGTCGCCGTATTTCTCGCCGAACAGGGCCATCGCACCCTCGGCGATCGCGTCGTCGACGCTCATCAGGCGCGTCGTCACGGGTGAATTCTGCACCACGATGGCATTGGCCATATCCTCGACGACCTTGAGTTCCTCCGCCGACATCGGTTTCGGATGCGAGACGTCGAAGCGCAGGCGTTCCGGCGCGACCAGCGAACCCTTCTGGGCCACATGGGTACCGAGCACCTCGCGCAGCGCCTCGTGGATCAGGTGCGTGGCCGAATGGTTGGAACGCAGCCGCGAGCGGCGGGCGTGATCCACGGTGAGCACGACCGCATCGCCGACCTTGAGCGTACCCTCGGAAACGGTCGAGACATGGACGAACAGGCCCTCACCCTTCTTCTGCGTATCACTGACCGTTACGCGCGCGGCATCGCTGGCGATGATCCCGGCATCCCCCATCTGACCGCCCGATTCAGCGTAGAACGGGGTCTGGTTGACGACGATCTGCACGTTCTCGCCGGCCGAGGCGCTCTCGACCGCTATGCCGTCCCGCACGATGGCCTGGACCTGGCCCTCGGCGGTCTCGGAGGAATAGCCGAAGAACTCGGTCGCCCCGTGCTTTTCCTTAAGCTCGAACCAGATGGTCTCCGTCGCCTTGTCGCCCGATCCCGCCCAGTGCGCACGCGCCTCGGCCTTCTGCCGCTGCATGGCATCGTTGAAACCGGTGATGTCGACGCCGATGCCGCGGGCGCGCAGCGCATCCTGCGTCAGGTCGAGCGGAAAGCCATAGGTGTCGTAGAGCTTGAACACCGTCTCGCCGTCGAGCGTGTCGCCCTTGCCAAGATCTGTGGTCGCATCCGACAGCAGCGACAGGCCGCGCTCGAGCGTCTTGCGGAACCGGGTTTCCTCGAGCTTCAGCGTCTCGGCGATCAGCGCCTCGGCGCGCACCAGTTCAGGATAGGCGCGGCCCATCTGCTGGACGAGCACGGGAAGCAGCTTGTAGATGACCGGTTCGCGGGCGCCGAGCAGTTCCGCATGGCGCATGGCGCGCCGCATGATGCGTCGCAGCACATAGCCACGGCCTTCGTTGGACGGCAGCACGCCGTCGGCAATCAGGAAGGCCGACGAGCGCAGGTGGTCGGCGATCACCCGGTGGCTGGCGCGGCGATCGCCCTCGGCCGGAACGCCGGTCAGGTCGACGGATGCCTCGATCAGCGCCCGGAACAGGTCGATGTCGTAATTGTCGTGGCGCCCCTGCAATACGGCAGCGACGCGCTCGAGACCCATGCCGGTATCGATCGACGGACGCGGCAGGCTCACCCGTTCTTCCTTGGTCACCTGCTCATACTGCATGAAGACGAGGTTCCAGATCTCGATGAAACGGTCGCCATCCTCCTCCGGCGAGCCGGGCGGACCGCCCCAGATGTGGTCGCCGTGGTCGTAGAAGATCTCCGAGCACGGACCGCAGGGGCCGGTATCACCCATGGCCCAGAAATTGTCGCTGGTCGGAATGCGGATGATGCGGTCGTCGGTAAGCCCGGCGATCTTCTTCCACAGATCGAAGGCCTCGTCGTCGGTGTGGTAGACCGTGACCAGCAGACGCTTGCGGTCGAGGCCGAACTCCTTGGTGATCAGCTTCCAGGCAAGCTCGATCGCCTGTTCCTTGAAATAATCGCCGAAGGAGAAATTGCCGAGCATTTCGAAGAAGGTATGATGGCGGGCGGTATAGCCGACATTGTCGAGGTCGTTGTGCTTGCCGCCGGCACGTACGCATTTCTGCGCTGTTGCCGCCGTCGTATAGGGACGATGCTCGAGCCCGGTAAAGACGTTCTTGAACTGCACCATGCCGGCATTGGTGAACATCAGCGTCGGGTCATTGCGCGGAACGAGCGGGCTCGATGACACGATCTCGTGGCCATTCGCCTTGTAGAAATCGAGAAAAGTCGACCGGATGTCGTTCACGCCGCTCATGTCATGCCCTTCATTCTGGCCGGAAAGCGGCCGATCCGCGAAAATCAATGGCTTTTATCGTTCGCCATTCCCCCTGTCCAGCCGCCGAACGCAAAACCGGCCACACCTCTTTCGATATGTGGCCGGTCTCTAATCTGAAAAATGACAGAACGCAGCAATTATGCGTCGCCGGCATCGCCCTCTTCGCTGTCGGGACCGCCGTTCTGCAGGAACTTTTCGGCAATCAGCCCGGCATTCTGCCGCAGCGCCATTTCGATTTCCTGGGCCAGGGCCGGATTGTCGCGCAGGAACAGCTTGGCGTTTTCGCGGCCCTGACCGAGGCGCTGACTGTTATAGGAGAACCAGGCACCCGACTTCTCGACAATGCCGGCCTTCACCCCGAGATCGACCAGCTCGCCGGTCTTCGACACACCCTCGCCATACATGATGTCGAATTCCACCTGCTTGAACGGCGGCGCCATCTTGTTCTTCACCACCTTGACGCGGGTCTGGTTGCCGACGACCTCTTCGCGATCCTTGACAGCACCGATGCGGCGGATGTCGAGGCGGACCGAAGCGTAGAACTTCAGCGCATTGCCGCCGGTCGTGGTTTCCGGCGAGCCGAACATCACGCCGATCTTCATGCGGATCTGGTTGATGAAGATCACCATCGTCTTCGACTTGGAGATCGAGGCGGTGAGCTTGCGCAGCGCCTGGCTCATCAGGCGGGCCTGCAGGCCGGGCAGACTGTCGCCCATCTCGCCTTCGATTTCGGCGCGCGGGGTCAGAGCCGCGACCGAATCGACGACCAGAACGTCGACGGCACCCGAACGTACCAGCGTATCGGTGATCTCAAGGGCCTGCTCACCGGTATCCGGCTGCGAGATCAGAAGGTTCTGCAGATCGACGCCGAGCTTGCGGGCATAGATCGGATCAAGCGCATGCTCCGCATCGACGAAGGCGCAGATGCCGCCCTTCTTCTGCGCTTCGGCGATCGTCTGCAGCGCAAGGGTCGTCTTGCCCGAGCTTTCCGGGCCGTAAATTTCGATGATGCGGCCCTTGGGCAGTCCGCCAATGCCGAGCGCGATGTCGAGGCTGAGCGAGCCGGTCGAAACTGTCTCGACTTCGACCACGCTCTCGTTTGCGCCGAGCTTCATGATCGAGCCCTTGCCGAACGATCGTTCGATCTGCGCGAGCGCCGCTTCCAATGCCTTGCTTTTGTCCACCGATTTGTCCTCTACGAGCCGCAAAGAATTTTGTGCCATCTGGTCCACCTTTAGGTTATTGAAGCCGCATAGGCAATGAAGCAGCCGATGGCGAATATGTACATGTTTTGTTCTCATTTGGCAAGACCCGGCCAAGCAATTGGATCAACTGGCTTTCCAGGCCGGCGTTCCACTTTTGTCCCGGACGAGATCCGACGCAGCGCGAGCCTTCCGGCCGACGACCGGGCGACGGGTTCATGGGCGGCCGATTCGCGCTTTGAAGACGCCTCGGCAGGTCCGCTTTGACCGCGCCGGTGCTGGTCATCGGGGGCGCCCACATCGACCGCCGCGGCAGGATCGGCGGTCAGACTCGCCTGGGCGCGAGCAATCCCGGCACGTGGTTCGATGAGCCCGGCGGCGGCGCCTTCAACGCGGCCTGCAATCTGGCGCGGCTCGGCCATCCGGTCCGCCTCATCGCGCCGCGCGGCGGCGATGCGAACGGCCAGCGCGTGGCGGCCGCCGCCGAGCAGGCGGGGATCGAGGATTGCCCGGTCGTCTTCCTCGACCGCGCCACACCGAGCTATACCGCCATTCTGGAAAACGACGGCAATCTGATCGTGGCGCTGGCCGACATGGCGCTTTATGATCTGTTCACCCCGCGCCGGTTGCGCAGCCGCTCGCTGCGCGACAGCCTGGCCGCGACGCAGAATGTCCTGTGCGACGCTAACCTGCCAGGGGACACGATCGCCGCCCTGGCGACCAGCGCCGCCCGGCTCGGCAAGCCGACCGCCGTCATCGCCATTTCTCCGGCCAAGGCGATCCGCCTGAAGACCTGCCTGCCGCTTCTCGACCACGTCTTCATGAATGCCGCCGAGGCCGAAGTGCTGGCAGGGGCGCGGGCCGTTGATCCCGCCGACTGGCCGGATCTTTTGCGGCGAGCGGGTCTGCGCTCCGGCACGGTCACCATGGGCGCCGGCGCGACCGTCGCGTTTGACGAGAATGACATCGCCCTGCTCGCCCCGCCGCGGCTCGAGGCCATATCCGACGTCACCGGCGCCGGCGACGCCTTCGCCGCCGGCTTTCTCTCTGCGACGACCTGCGGCGAGACGATCGGCGAAGCGCTGCGCCATGGCACCGCCTGCGCGGCAATCACCCTGCGGTCTCCTCATGCCACGGCAGCGAACCTTACCAGAGAACTCCTAAAGTCGGGGCTGGCCCTCGTGCCGGCAGCCGCTATCCTGCCACGAAACCCGCTCAATTCCGGACACGAATGATGACAAGCTCCATTTCCCCCCTTCTGCCGATCGTCTACGCGGACGAGGTTGTCGCCGCGAAAGCGCGCGGAGCACCGATCGTCGCGCTCGAATCGACCATCATTACCCATGGCATGCCCTTTCCGGGAAACCTGGACATGGCCCGCAGCGTCGAGCACATCGTGCGACAGAACGGTGCCGTGCCGGCAACCATTGCGGTGATCGAGGGTGTCTTGCACATCGGCCTCGAACCGGCCCAGATCGCTGCCTTGGCTGAGATGCGCGACGTGATGAAGCTGTCGCGCGCCGACATTGCCTTTGCGCTTGCCGAGCGCCGCACCGGTGCGACAACGGTGGCGGCCACCATGATCGCCGCGGCCCGCGCCGGCATTTCGGTCTTTGCCACCGGCGGCATCGGGGGCGTTCATCGCGGCGCCGAGGAGAGCTTCGATATTTCCGCCGACCTCGAGGAACTGGCGCGCACGGCCGTCATCGTCGTCTCCGCCGGCCCCAAGGCCATCCTCGACATTCCGAAAACGCTCGAAGTGTTGGAGACCCGCGGTGTCCCGGTGGTCAGCTTCGACAGCGAGGAATTCCCCGCCTTCTGGTCGCGCTCGTCAGGACTGAAGAGCCCGCTGACACTCCCGAGTCCGGCGGCGATCGCCAACTTCCAGCGCATGCGCGAACAGCTCGGCATCGCCGGCGGCATGCTGATCGCCAATCCCGTGCCGCTCGAGGCCGAGATCCCGCGCGAAGAGATGGAGATTTACATCGGCCGGGCGCTCGCCAGCGCCGAACGCGAGGAAATCACCGGCAAGGAAGTCACGCCCTTCCTGCTCGACACGATCTTCCACATGACCGGTGGACGCAGCCTGAAGACCAATATCGCCCTGGTCGAAAACAATGCGCGCCTTGCCGCCGAGATTGCGGTTGCGATGAATGCCTGAGAGCTTCTGAACCGACCCGCCAGGCTGGTCGGGTGTCAGTCGAGATAGCCCAGTCGGGCTGCCTCGGCCAGTGCATGCTCGAGGCGGTCGGTGCCGAGCTTACGACACAGCGAGCCCACCAGATAGTTGACGGTGCGCGTCGACAGCGAAAGCCTGCGCGCGATCGCCGCCGTATCGTGACCGGCGGCCGTCATCAGCAGACATTCGATTTCCAGGCCGGATATGCCGGTCTGCTGGCCGGCGCGCCGTTTTTCCAGTGTTTCCAGCCGGTCGAGCAAATGAATCGACAGGAAGCTGAACTCGTCCAGGTCCGCGTGCGTCAGGGCATCGCGTTCGCCATAGACACCGAAGATATGCTTGCGCCCGTCAAGGGTTGGCAGGGCGGCATAGGCGCCTTGGCTCATGCCGTGTTCCTGTAGCAGCGCCATCAGTTGCCCCACCTGTGCCGACCCTTGCGCCTTCACGCTCAGATCGCTGACATGCCACTGATAGGCCAGCCGGTCGGATGTGGCGAAGATGCGCACCGGCGCCGCCGGAAGCCCGCCGATGGCATCAAAGCCGTCGATGAAGGCCGGGGGAACATTGGTCAGGAGAAGGTGGTCCCGAAGCGAGCCGGTCGGGGCGGAGCGCGCGGCGAAAAGCTTGAAATAGTCGAAACGAAAACGGCGCAGCAAAAGGTGGATCACGGTGCCGATCTCGCTCAGGCTCTCCACCGCCTGAATTCGCACCAGCAGTTCCCTGCCACCACCGCCTGCTACCCCGTCACCGTCCATCGCACCTCGACCACATGCCGAACGTCTGCTCGCAACACACGCGCGCCCGAGCCTATTCTTACCCGGTTCGCGACCGCGGCGAGCCGGCCGCCGAAGTGACGGCCGTCATGACAGTAGGCGCATGATCTTGCTCAATGTCAATTTGCCCCATCGAGCATTTCGCGGACGGCGACGGCAAGCTGCTTGAGCGAGAACGGCTTGGGCAGGAAGCCGAACTTCGCGTCCGCCGGCAGGTTGCGGGCAAAGGCGTCCTCGGCATAGCCGGAGACGAAGATGAACTTGAGTTCAGGATAATTCTTGCGCAACTCGGTCAGCAGCGTCGGGCCGTCCATTTCGGGCATGACGACGTCGGAGACGACGATATCCACCGCTCCCTGCAGTTCCTGCATGATGTCGAGCGCCTCGACGCCGGAGCCGGCTTCGTGCACGGTATAGCCGCGGGTCTCCAGCATACGCTTGCCGCCGCGTCGAACGGCCTCCTCGTCCTCGACCAGCAGTACCACGGCGGACTTGCCGGTCAGGTCGGCCGGTTCCTTGGCGTCCGGGCCGGCCGGCGGCTGTGAAGCGCCGACGGCCTGTTCGACGCCGCCCTCCCCGCTGGCGCCGGCCACAGCGGCGGTTGCCGACGCCGGAACGATCTCGGGAATGTGCCGCGGCAGGAAGATGCTGAATTTCGTCCCGTGACCCACTTCCGATACCGGATAGATATAGCCGCCGGATTGCTTGACGATGCCGTAGACCATAGCAAGGCCGAGGCCGGTCCCCTTGCCCACATCCTTGGTGGTGAAGAAGGGTTCGAAGATCTTGTCCATGATCTCCGGCGCGATGCCGGTCCCGGTATCGGCCACTTCCACCAGGACGAACTCCTCCTCCGGAAGGCCGCGATAGTTGAAGGCAGCCGCCTCGGCGGATGAAATATTGCGGGTCGTCACCGTGATCGTCCCGCCGTCCGGCATGGCGTCGCGGGCGTTGACACACAGGTTGATCAACACCTGCTCGAATTGCGAAAGGTCGGTCTTCACCGCCCAAAGATCGCGGCCATACTCGACCTTCAGCTTGACATTGCTGCCCGAGATCAGCCGGTCGACCAGCATGCGCAGGTCGCCGATCACATCCGTCAGGTTGAGCACGCTCGGCCGCATGGTCTGCTTGCGGGAGAAGGCCAGCAACTGACGCACCAGGACTGCGGCGCGGTTGGCATTGCGCTTGATCTCCATCAGGTCGGCAAAGCTCGAATCCGATGGCCGCGCCTGCAGCAAGAGGTGGTCGGAGGACAGCAGGATCGCGGTCAGCACATTGTTGAAGTCGTGCGCTATGCCGCCGGCCAGCGTGCCGACCGCATTCATCTTCTGCGTCTGCGCCATCTGCGTCTCGAGCGCCTTCTGGTCGGTCACGTCGACCGCATAGACGATCGCGGCCTCCTCCGGCGCCTCGTCGCTCTGGTCGATCACCGCATTGACGTAGAAGCGGAAATGGCGGGCATCGCTTTCCGGATGGCGGCTGTCGATGGGGGCAATGTCGACCTGGCGATCCTTGGCCGCGGCGAGCGCCTCGCGGAAGCGCTCACGCTCGCTCTCGTGAAAGAAGACCTCCAGCTTGCCGCCGCGATCGACGTCGTCGCGGCTGACGATATCGGAGAACAGCTTGAGGAACGGCGCATTGGTGCGCAGGATCCGTCCCTCGCCATCGACCGAGGCGATGGCCATCGGCGTGTTGTTGAAGAAGCGGGTGAAGCGCATCGAAGCGATCGACGCCGACTGGTCGCTGCCGCCGTCCTGCCGGGCCAGCACGATCGAGCGGCTCTCGCCGGGCGCGCCGTCACGCGCCGAGCGGACCCGATGGACCAGCCTCACCGGCAAGCTCTGTCCGTTGACACGCCTCAGGTCGAGATCCAGCGTCTCCGTCTTCGACTGGCCGGGCTCGGCCTGCACCGAATTGATCAGCGCCATGCCCTCGCCGGCCACCAGGTCGGCAATCGTCATCGAGCCCGGGCTGAACTGGGTGAGGTCGACCCCCAGCCATTCCGCCAGTGTCGCGTTGAGATAGTAGATCTCACCCTTGCGACCGGCGGAGAAGAAGCCGGCCGGGGCATGGTCGAGATAGTCGATGGCGTGCTGCAGTTCCTTGAAGAAGCGCTCCTGGTCGTCGCGCTCCGAGGTAATGTCGCTGATCTGCCAGATATGCAGCTTCTTGCCGAGCCGGCGCTCGCCGGCCAGCATCCGCGCCTTCAACCGATACCAATGCGCGCCCGAGCCGCTTCCGGTATGCGTACCGAGCGGCTTGAGCAGGCGGAACTCCTCATAACCCTCGCGCCCTTCCCGCAAGCCGTTGGTCAGTCGGTAGAGCGCTTCACTCGATTCGCGGTAGCGCGACAGCAGCGCCTCGAGCGATTGCACCTCGGTCGCCTTCTTGGCGCCCGTCATGCGGCCATAGGCGCCATTGGCATAAATGACGCGACCATCGGCGTCGGTGATCAGGATGCCGTCGGGCTGGCTGGCGAGGAAGCTGCGCGCCAGCGTATCCGAATGGGACTGCGGCATGACCTCGACGAAGCCGATCACCGCCGCCACGATGAAGAATATCCCCATCATGGCAAGGATGCCGAGGAGGCCGAGCACGATCTCGTTGTCGAGCTGGCCGCGGAACACGACGAAGGCGACCGCGGCGGCCAGCAGCACGAATGCAAGCAGGATGACGCGCAGCGCCGTGCCCGAACGCGTTGCGCGATCCACCAGCGGACCTTCGTCGTCTGCGCCCTTCGGCTCTCTTGTCATATGTGCCTCGTACTCGAGCCCGGATTGCGCGTCGCCGCCTGCGATGCTTAAGGGAATCGGGGCGTGTAGAACCTCTTTAGCAATTTGCGGCAGCGGCAAAAAGCTCCGGGCCGGCATATTGCGGGGTACCATACACAGCAATCCCCACAGGAATGCCTCATTTGACGGAGATCCTCCGCCTTTTGAGCGAAACCCGCTCGGGGCCGTGTGCTGCGCCCTTGCCGGATTGCGAAATCGCCTATCTTCTGCGAGAAAGCGAAAAAAGGGAGAACGCGACATGTTTGACGAACTGGTGACCGCCTACGGGAACCGTTTTCTGGTCGCGGCACTCGGCGTCAGCCTTGCGCTCCTGTGCCTGTTCATCGTGCTTTGGCTGTTGCGCAACCGCGCGCCTTCCCCCTTCGTCCGCGGGGGGCGCAACCGCCAGCCGCGCCTGCAGGTTCTGGATGCCGCCGCCGTCGATGCGCGCCGGCGGCTGGTGCTGGTCCGCCGCGACAATGTCGAACATCTGGTGATGATCGGGGGCCCGACCGACATCGTCATCGAAAGCGGCATAGGCAACGAGCGCGCCTATCTCTCGGCCAGACCGGTGACCGACGCGCCCTTGCAGGTCGCCGCCGACGTCGCGCCGGCATCGCAACCGGGACCGGCCACGGCGCCGCGCGCGCTCGACCGGTCGCTCACACCCGTTGCGCCAGCGGCGCCGCCCGACGCTGTGACCGCGGCGAAGGACGAACGCACTCAGGCGGCAAGGCCGGACGCTCCGATCGCCGCCCGCCCCTTGTCTCCCCCTGCTAGCGCGCCGGCTGCGGAAACAGCACCTGTGCCCTCCGTGACCCAGGTGAAGGCTGCGCCACCCGCCGCACCGGTCGCGCAGCCAGCACAACCACAACGCCCATCGCCGCCAAACGTCGAAATGCGTAAACCCGAGGTTCCGGCAGCGGAAGTGGCCCCGGCCCCGATCGTCAGGCCCGAACCGGCCCGCCCGGCGCTCGACGCCACCGAAAGCGTCCCGTCCGAAGGCCCGAAGGCGCAGATCCCCGTCGTGCGCGCCCTTTCCGAGGCCCTGCCCCAGCCGTCGCCCGTCGCTTTGGCAAGACCCGCTGCCCAAACGCCCGAGCCCGTGGAACCTCTAGCGCCCGCGATCCAGGCCGGCCCGGTTGCGGCCCCGATCGTCACGCCTGGGCCGCGCCCGCTCGAGATTTCGGCTCGCTTCGCCGCACCGGCGGCGGCCGCAGCGACAGTGCCCGCGGCCGTCGGCCAGTCGATGGAACGCCCGTCAAAACCGACTGCAGACGTCAACATCATCCCGCAGGAGGACGCCTCCGATATTCTGGAGGCGGCTCGCCAGCGGGTGCTTTCGCCGGTATCCGCGCCCTCCCGCGGCAGCGAACCCCGCCCGGAGCGGCCATCCACCATGCCCGAAACGCCCGTCCGGTCCGGTGAACAGAGCGAGTTCGAACGCGTTCTGGAAGAGGAGATGGCCCTGCATCTTGCGGCAAACGACGCTCGGCCGACGGCATCGCCGCCTTTCCAGCCGATCCTGCCCGAAACGCGCGCCGACCGACCATTCGTGCCGCCGATTGCCGGGCCTGTGGTCAATGACGCGAGCCGCCCGGGCGTCCCCGCCAAGCAGGAGCCTGACCTGCAGGACGAGATCGCGCGCATCTTCGGCGAGATGTCCGCCGACCGCCACTGAGGCGTTCCTGAACGCGAAAATGCCGGCGCGAGCCGGCATTTCTTTATGATCCATGGCCTTTCGAGCAAAGCAATCGATGGCTTGCGGCGTCGCGCTATTCGTCGCGATAGACCTTCTCGCGTCGCTCGTGACGCTCCTGCGCCTCGATCGACAAGGTCGCGATCGGCCGCGCATCCAGCCGCTTCAGGCCGATCGGCTCTCCCGTCTCCTCGCAATAGCCATAGGTTCCGTCATCGATACGCTGCAGGGCGGCGTCGATTTTGGAGATCAGCTTGCGCTGCCGGTCGCGGGCGCGCAGCTCGATGGCACGGTCGGTTTCAGAGGAAGCCCGGTCGGCAAGATCGGGATGATTGGCACTCTCTTCGGCAAGGTGCTCGAGGGTTTCACGCGCTTCCCGGAGGATGTCGTTCTTCCAGGCGATAAGCTTGGCGCGGAAGTAGGCCCTCTGGCTGGCGTTCATGAACTCGTCGTCTTCCGAGAGAACATAATTGCTAAGATTGATCTTCTCACTCAACGCGATTCTCCTGAAGAACATCTCAATGGCCGGCTGTATATCCTTTCGATAACCGGGGTTCAAGCCTAATGGCTGCCTATTAAGCCATTTTTAAATCTGTCACATTTTTAGGCTAAGGGCATATTTTCTAACCACTATTTTCGATTTGGGCAGTGCGGCGCCCTGACAGGCCTCACGCGGCATACCCGACTGTGGTCTAATCGGTTTGAACAGCAGTTGACGGACCTCCCCGACAAAAGCTAGTTCAGAATAAGAAGCCCAGTCGCGGAATTTCCTCGGATGCCCCTCCTTGCCTCGCCCCCTGAACGCATCTACCTCCTGAGGCACGCGAAGTCCGGATGGGCCCTGCCGGGTGGGCGCGACTTCGACCGCACCCTCGATCAAGCCGGCCTGGAAGAGGCGGCCCAGGTCGCCGACGAGGCGGCCAGGCGCGGCTATCGACCCGATCTCGTGCTCTCGTCTTCGGCGATGCGGTGCCGGCAAACGGCAGAGGCCGTCCAGCGCGCGATCGACGGCAATACCGAGTTCCGCTTCGCCGACGAACTCTACAACGCGCCGGCGGAAATCTATGTCGACGCACTCGGTCAAATCGATGCCTTTTCCTCGGTCATGCTGGTCGGCCACAATCCGGCGATCGAGGAGCTGTTCGCCACGCTGGTCGGGATGGACGTCGTCAACCGGACGATACCGGAAGGCTATCCGACGTCGGGGCTTGCCGTTCTCGACCGCAACGGCGACGGCGAAGACTGGCTCTTGCGGGATTTCCTCGTCGGTTGATCCTCACGCAGCGCAGACCTCAGGCCGCGACGAGCCGGCGCCCTTCCCGTCCCTGTTTCCGCGCCCGCATCCTTCCTATATGACGGGACGCACATCACGCAGGGACGAGAAAATTGCCGCCATCCTTGACCAGCCTGACCGACGATGCCGCGATCGCACTCGACAATCTGGCCGACCGCGCCGCCAATCTCGTCAATCCGACGCTGCGCCTCGGCGTGACCGGCCTGTCGCGGGCGGGAAAGACGGTCTTCATTTCCTCCCTCGTCCACAATCTGCTGCATGGCGGACGTCTGCCTCTGTTCGAGCCGATCCGCTCTGGCCGGGTATCCGCGACACGCCTCGAGGAACAGCCGGACGATGCCGTGCCGCGCTTCCAGTACGAGGACCATATCCGCGCCCTGGTGCGCGACCGGGTCTGGCCTGACTCGACCCGTGCCATCTCCGAGCTTCGCCTGACGATAGAATACAAGAGCGCGAGCGGCTGGAACCGTATGTTCTCGCCCGGACGCCTGTCGATCGACATCGTCGACTATCCCGGCGAATGGCTGCTCGACCTGCCGCTGCTCGGCCAGGATTTTCGCCGGTTCAGCGAGGCGACGACAGAGCTTGCCCGAACCGGCATCCGCGCCGAACTGGCGCGCGACTGGCTCGACCTTTGCGCCGCCGTCGACATGGACGGGCCGGCCGACGAGATGGTGGCGCGGCAATTGGCGACCACGTTTACCGCCTATCTGCGCGCCTGCAAGGCCGACGAACGGTCGCTGTCCACGCTTCCGCCCGGCCGTTTCCTCATGCCCGGCGATCTCGAGGGCTCGCCGGCACTGACCTTTGCGCCGCTGGTCGGCATGCCTGAAACCCGCCCGCCGAAGGGGTCGCTGCGCGCCATGATGGAACGGCGCTACGAGGCCTACAAGTCCGTCGTGGTAAAGCCGTTCTTTCGCGAACACTTCGCCCGGCTCGACCGGCAGATCGTGCTGGTCGATGCCTTGCAGGCCATCAATCGCGGCCCCGAAGCGGTGCAGGATCTGGAGCGGGCGCTCGCCGACGTGCTCGCCTGCTTCCGTGCCGGCACGAACACCCTGCTTTCCTCGTTCGTCCGCCGCCGCATCGACCGGGTGCTGGTCGCCGCCACCAAGGCCGACCACCTGCACCACGAAAGCCACGACAGGCTGCAGGCGATCACCCGCCGTCTCGTCGATCGTGCCATCCAGACGATCGGCATGTCCGGCGCCGGCATCGACGTCATGGCGATCGCCTCGGTGCGCGCCACCCGCGAGGCGACCGTCAAGCGCGATGGCCATGACCTGCCGGTCATCGTCGGAACGCCGATGGAAGGCGAGAAGGTCGGCTCCGAACGCTTCGACGGCAAGCGCAAGACGGCCGTCTTTCCCGGCGACCTGCCGGAAGATCCCCAGCCCTTCTTCCGCTCGCTCGACGAAGGGGCGCCGCATCTCGACCTGCCCGACCTCGACATCGTCCGCTTCCGCCCGCCGCTGATCGAAGAGACCGGCGGCGGGATCACGCTGTCCGTGCCGCATATCCGGCTCGACCGTGCCATGCAGTTCCTGTTCGGAGATCGCCTCGCATGAAAAGGCCACCGCTTTCGCCTGAGGCCCCGCGCCGGCGTCCAGTCTCATTCGCCATCGAGCCGGACGAGCCGATGCGCCCCAAGACCGCGGCACCGCGCGCGCCGCAGAGCTTCGACGAGGGCATTGAAATCACGCCCGACGAAGCCGATCCCTTCCTCGGCGCCGATCTGGACGCAATCGAGCCGATGGCAATCGCCCGGCCGCGCCGCAGGGGCCTGTCTCTCGGCAAGATCGCCGCCGGCGCCTTCGGCCTGCTCCTCTCGCTTGCGATCGGCCTCTGGTTGGACGGACTGATCCGCGACCTCTTTTCCCGCTCGGACTGGCTTGGCTATGCCGCGATGGCCGTCCTGGCCATCGGCCTCCTCGCACTCTTCCTGCTGATGGCCCGCGAGGTCGTCGGGCTGTACCGGCTGGAAGCGGTGCAGAACCTCAAGGCTGACGCGGAAAAAGCGGCCGCCGAAGGGCGCAAGCCCGCCGCCCGCGCCGTCGTGCGGCAATTGGCGAAACTGGTTTCCTCACGCCCGGAAACCGCAAGCGGCCGGGCGACCCTGGAAGCGACGGAAGAAGACATCATCGACGCACCGCAGTTGATCGAACTGGCCGAACGCGAACTGCTGGCGCCGCTCGATATCCGAGCGCGCGGGCTGATCCTTGGCGCCTCCAAGCGGGTGTCGGTGGTAACCGCGGTCAGCCCGCGGGCGATCGTCGATCTGGCCTATGTGCTCTTCGAGGTCTTCCGCCTGGTGCGCGGCATGGCCGAACTCTATGGCGGACGGCCGGGCACGGTCGGCATGCTTCGGCTGATGCGCGACGTGATCGCCCATCTCGCCGTCACGGGCTCGATTGCCGTGGGCGATGGCCTCGCCCAGCAGATTCTCGGCCATGGGCTCGCTTCGCGGCTTTCCGCGCGGCTCGGCGAAGGCGTGATCAACGGGATGATGACGGCGCGAATCGGTATCGCCGCCATGGACCTTTGCCGGCCATTGCCGTTCCGTGCGGTGAAGCGTCCGGGCATTGGCGATTTCATCTCCGACCTGACGCCCGGCCTGACCGGCAATCCGCCCAAGGCCGCCGGCTGAGACAAACCACGTTCCCGTCCAGTTTTTGCCGTTGCCCGGAAGCCCTTTTGCGGCTAGGGCAAGGATGCATTAACCATTCCCGCGTTAGTTTGCCTGCGGGTTCATGGGTTGCTCGTACCAAGGTTCAAGTCGATGTCGCATCGTTCCATTTCGTCATTCAGCCGCGTTGTCGTCGTCACCGCTGCCGCCATGCTTGCCTTGGCACCCGTGGCCGATGCCGCATCGCGCGACAAGCGCTTCTTCCAGTCCGTCGCAGGCGTCTGGAAGGGCCCGGGCGAGATCGTTGCCGGCAAGTACAAGGGCACCAAATTCACCTGCAGCCTGACCGGCCTGCCGCCGGACGGCGACCTGACCGGCATCACACTCGACGGCACGTGCCGGGTCGGCGTGTTCACCCAGCCGATGAAGGCGACGATTTCCGAGGTCGGCGGCAAGTATCAGGGCCAGTTCCTCGACGGCGCGGAAGGCAAGGGGCTGGATATCGTCTCGGGCGCCGTGACCGGGGATCGCGTGGTCATGGGCATCAACCGCAAGAAGCTGAACGGCGCCATGGTCGCCCGTCTGCAAAACGACATGGCGATGAACATCACCATTTCCGTCAAGGTCGAGGATCGGATGATCCCGGTCATCGGCTTGAAGCTGAACCGGCAGGCCGACGCCTACGCCGGCGACATCAAGAACTGAGGCCGGCTGAGGCTGTCTGTCTAGCCTCGATCAAAGCCCGCATGCAATCAGCCGCGCCACCAGGCGCGGTTTTCGTTTGCCACGACAATTCCGTCGGCAGAAAGCCCGTTGAGCCAATCGGCAACCACCCTGCCCTTCACCTTCAGACCGCCGTCGAGGTCGGCGAGCGGCATCAGCACGAAGGCGCGCTCGGTCATGCGCGGATGCGGAACCGTCAAAGCCTGTTCGTCGATCTGCAAACCGTCAAAGGTCAGGATGTCGATGTCGAGCGTGCGCGGCCCCCAACGCTCGGATCTCACCCTCTTCATGTCGCGCTCGATGTCCAGGCAGACCTCGAGCAGCCCGGCCGGCGAAAGCCGTGTCTCGATCGCGGCGCAGGCATTGTAGAAGTCAGCCTGGTCGGTCTTGCCCCAGGGCGGTGTGCGGTAGAGCCGCGAAACTGCCGTGACCCGGCAGTCGTCGCGCGCGTCGAGCCGGCGCAAGGCCAGAGCCATGGCCGCCACCGGATCGCCGATATTGCCGCCGAGACCGAGCGTCGCTGGACGCCAGCCCTCCTCAATTGAAATGCTCAACACTCACCTGTACATAATCGAGGATACCCGGCACTGGTGCGCTGGGCTTGCGCACCGCGATCTTCGCCCGCCGGATCTGGCCGAAGCGCTGGCAGAGCTCCTTGGCAATCGCCAGCGCAAGCGCCTCGATCAGGAAGCGCCGGCTGCTCATGACGGTTTCCTCGATTACCTTGAAGGCGATGCCGTAGTCGACCGTACCGTCTATGTCGTCGTTTTCCAGCGCGCTCCCGGCGGCAACCTCCAGCTCGGCATCGACGAAGAATCGTTGGCCGAGAAACTCTTCCTCGGCATAGACCCCGTGACGCGCAAAGAAGGCGCAGTTCTTCAGGGTGATGGTGTAGACGTCCGTCATTCTGCCTGCTCCTTGCCGGTCCTGGGTTCGGCCGCGATCATAGCATCGGCGATCGCCAGGGCATCCCGGTTGATCGCGACATTGTGCACCCGGAAAACCGAAGCACCCTTCATGCGCAAGAGCACGGTCGTCGCCGCGGTCGCCGCATCGCGTTCACCTGCATCCCGACCCGTGAGCGTGCCGAGAAATCGCTTGCGCGAGGTGCCCACCAGAAGCGGATAGCCAAGCGCCAGCAGTTCGTCGCAGCGCGCCATCAGCGCCATGTTCTCCTCGACCGTCTCCTTGGCAAAACCAAAGCCCGGGTCGAGCACGATTGTCTCGCGCGTCACATTGGCCGCAGCGGCGATCGACAGAGAGCGGTTCAGATAGTCGAACTGGTCGGCGACGACATCGGCCAGCCGGTCGCGGCCGCGCCCGGTATGCATGATGCACAGCCCCGCGCCGGTTTCCGCGGCAATCGCGGCGATTTCCGGTTCGCGCTGAAGGCCATGCACGTCGTTGATGATATGAGCACCGGCTGCGATCGCAAGCTGTGCGGTCCGGGCCCGATAGGTGTCGATCGAGATCAGCGCATCCGTTTCACGCGCGAGCCTCTCGATCACCGGCAAGACACGATCCAGCTCCTCCGCGGCACTGACGGGTGTCGCACCGGGCCTTGTCGATTCACCGCCGATATCGAGGATATCGGCGCCTTCCGCGACACACGAAAGAGCATGGCCGACCGCCCTGTCGACGCTGAAATGCCGGCCACCGTCGGAAAAGGAATCAGGGGTGACGTTGACGATCGCCATCAAACGGCCCCGCACCCCAAGGGCGATGCCGCGTCCGTGGGCCGCCCGCCAGTATCCGCTCGTTCCGCTGTTCACCCGACTTGTCCCTTTCCGGTGCAAATTTTGCGTGGGCTGATATTGCACTTGGAGAGCCTATGCCCCAAGGTCGCGCCGAATTCAACTTGGCGGACCATCGAGAATGAAGACTGCACGCCGATTTGGCGTCCTCACTGCCGCCACGGGCCTGTGGCTCGCTCTGGGGGGAATGACCCAGGCCGAGACGATCGTCCGCAAATCGGTCTCCTATTTCCAGATCGGCGGCACCACGGCCGAGGATCTCGACCGCGAACTCGAGCGCCGCGGACCCGCGACCCGCGCCAGCGGATCGCGTCACCCCGGCGCGACACAGATAAAGTTCGGCGGCGAACTGGACTATGTGCAATCCGCGGGACGTTGCAGGCTCGGCAATGTCGACGTGACCCTTGATACGCGCATCATCCTGCCGCAGTGGAAGAACCGCAAGAGGGCCAAGGGCGATCTCGCGCTCATATGGGACGCCCTGTCCAGCGACATCAAGCGTCATGAGGAACGCCACGCGGAGATCGCGCGGCAATATGCGCGGAAGCTGGAAAGGACGCTGAAGAAGCTCCGCCCGCAGCGCAATTGTGATGCCATGCAGGCGAAGGTCGCGGAAGCCACCGACAGGGTGATCGCCGCCCATGACACCGCGCAGATGGATTTTGACCGCGTCGAGGCCGTCAACTTCGAGAATCGCATGATGCGCATCCTCGAATACCGAGCCGGGCAAAATACCCCCAAAAATTGAGGTGGCTCAAGCGAGCAACCGGGCAAAAATGCCACAGGGCTTGCGCGAAACTTGCAGGCAAGCCTGTGAATAACTGACTATTTCTCGGCGTGGTACTTGAACGAATACTGAAATATAAATGTCATCGAATTCAGTCGGTCACGTGTCCGGTTCCGAGTTCTCCCTGGCGCATCCAGGTGCCACAGGTGTTCCTCCCTCGCCTGATTATGGCGATGCGCCCTCCTGCCTCGCTCCTCGCTTGTCGAAGAGCGAGGCTTTTTTTTCGATTGATCAGCCCTGGCGTTCGGGGACGCGCACGACCAGGCCGTCGAGGGCGGCCGTGACCTTGATCTGACAGGAGAGACGGGAATTGGGCTGCACATCGACGGCAAAGTCGAGCATGTCCTCTTCCATGGGCGATGGCACTCCGACTTTCTCGGTCCAGGCCTCGTCGACATAGACATGACAGGTCGCGCAGGCGCAGGCGCCGCCGCATTCGGCATCGATGCCGGGAACGGAATTGCGCACGGCATTCTCCATGACCGTGGATCCTTCGTCCGCAGCGAGTTCATAACGCGTGCCGTCGAAAGCGATGATGGTGAGTTGTGCCATGATGAGATGTCCAGACTTCGCCGATTGCAAAAAACGGCGAAGTCATCCCCTAAAACGATGGGCCAGTCAACATTCAGGCGGCTGAATTTCCCGTCATTGGCCGCGTCGCTCGAAGCGAGCCCCCGTCGCAGGAAGCCGCCTTCAGCGGCAAAGCTTGAGAATGAAGTTCTCGGCCTCGATCACGCTGGCGGCGACCGCTGCAAGCCGGCCGGCATCCGCGCCATCGCATTCCACGGCCTCCGCGGCGCGCAGCACGGCATGGGCGCCGACGGCGCCTGCCGCGCCCTTTAAGCGCTTGGCGATCGTGACCCGTGCTGCATTCTCGGTTTCACTGGCAAGTGCCTGGAGGCAACCGCGGGCCTGACGGGCGAACATTTGCAGGATTTCGATCTCGACCGCCTTGTCGCCCAGCGTCGTGGTCGCAAGTTGGACCAGGTCGATCGGGCGGTCCTTCGAGGGGCAGAGCCCGCCGATGTTTTCGGGGGCTTCGAAAGCGATGCTGAGCGCGGCCATGGGTCGATTTCCTTCTTATGGGTTTTGTTGCTACGCTCATCCTTGGCGATGCAGCGTCCAGATCCGGTTAAACCGGCGCTCATGTGAGGACAAAACATTACGATATGGTTAATGCCGCCTAAACGACGGAAGCGTATGGTTTTTCACGCGCTAATTTAGTTTAAATGCTGTTAACAATGGCTCCATCGCGTTAGGAATGCCGCCCCCCCTTAATTGTCTCGACATTCTGAATGTGTCACTACGATACGACTGATATGGGCAAAGGGTGGGTCCCTTTGCCCTCAGGCCGGATGATGATAGGAAAATATCGTCATGCTCTCTAGAACGGGGCAAATCCGGCTGTTTATTCCGATGGTGATTTCATCTGGCGTGGCGGCAGGATGGGATCCCCGTGAAAAGCGGTCTTTCCAGGCGCCCGGACTCCGAAGAGCGGGGCATCAGGAAGGACGGCCCAATAGGCTTGGTAACGAGGCGTAACCCTATGGCGAACAACAAGACGGTCGAGTCGATTGACGACAGTGCCTTTCAGGCGCTTGAAGCGGCTCTGAGGATCGATTTCGACGAAGAGGAGACGTCCGCCAGCCGAAGCAGGCAGACGTCAGACGCACCGGAGGCCAAAGTGTCCGAGTCCACCAACCAGCGTCCCGCTGCGCCCAAGAAGCCATCCGAACGCCGTGCGGCGCGCGGCGCCGAACTCGCGCCCGAAATGGCGCCCCGGGCCCCCGCCTTTGAACCGGCCAACGACGCCTCGCGCCGCAGCCCGGCCGCCATCATGAAGACTTTGGAAGGCGCATCGATGCGCAGCGCCATGCGCAACGCGACGATCATCTCCGTCCTCTGGGTGCTCGGTGCCATCGGTCTCAGCCAGATTCTCTATGGTACCGCCATCTGGCAGGCCCAGAGCGTCGCCGATATCGTCGCCATGCCCGGCGTCGTGGCGATCTTCGTCGGCACGATCATCCCCGTCATGCTGTTCTTCGCCTTCGCCATCATGATGGCCCGCGCCCACGACCTGCGCAATGCGGCTCGGTCCATGGCCGAGGTCGCCCTGCGCCTCGCCGAACCCGAGACCATCGCGTCTGAGCGCATCATGACCGTCGGCCAGGCCGTGCGCCGTGAAGTCTCGGCGATGAACGAGGGCATCGAGCGCACCATCGCGCGCGCCACCGAGCTCGAGACGCTGGTGCATTCAGAGGTCACCGCGCTCGAACGCAGCTATACCGATAATGAATTGCGCGTCCGCGGCCTCGTCCATGAACTCGGTTCCGAGCGTGACGCCATCGTCAATCACGCGGAACGCATTCGCAGCTCGATCGTCGGCGCCCATGAACAGCTCAAGGAGGAGCTGTCGCTGGCAACCGAGGAGATCGCTGTCCGCCTTGCCACCTCTGGCGAGGCCTTTGCCTCGCTGATCGACACCCGCGCCGCCGCCCTTATGGAAAAATCGGACGCCGCCGCGACCTCGATCGGCAGCCTACTGTCGAGCAAGACCGAAAACCTCGTCCAGACGCTGAGCGCCTCGGGCATCTCGCTGGCCAGCGAATTCGACACCCGCCTGCAGCAGCTGACCGGCACCCTGCAGGAGCGCGGCCGTGAACTGCTCGGTGAATTCGAAACCCGGGCCTCGACGCTCGACGCCAATACCGAAAAGCTCAATGCGGCGCTCGGCGAACGGGCCCGCCAGCTGAACGAAACTCTGGCCGAACGCACCCGCGAGCTGGCAGACAGCCTGACCACCGGCGAGCAGGGAATTACCAGCTCGCTGGACCTGGTGCTGGCCAAGCTCAACGCCACGCTCGAAGACCGGGGTGCAGCCTTCCGCCAGAGCCTGCAATCGAGCGCCGACGACGCGATCGTCGACCTCGACCTGCGCTCGGGCTTGTTCGAGGATCGCCTGCAGGCGACGATCGGCCAAGTCAATGCGGCCTTCGACGAGCGCGTCGCCGAGTTCGCCAGCGCATTCGACCAGCGCGCCGGTTCGCTCGACAGCAAGCTGATGGAAAGCCTTGCCCGCATCAACGAGACCGTCACGGGCGGCTCGGAGGCGATCGACGGCATTCTTAACTCCAGCATCGAACGCCTAGGCTCGACGCTGACCGACCAGTCGTTTGCCCTTGCCACGGCGGTCGGCACCGGCCAGGAATTGATCGACGACGCGCTTTCGACCCGCGCCCAGGAAATCGCCGACGCGATGTCGGCCCGCGCGCTGTCGCTGAGCGAAAGCCTGGAAAACGCGAAGAAGCGCATCGACGCCGTCATGGAAGAGCGCGGTGGCGCCCTCTATTCGGCGCTGGCCGACAACCAGTCGCGCTTTGAAGAAACGCTTGCGACCCGCGCCGAGACCATTGTCAACGCCTTGTCGGGCAATCAGGAGCGTTTCGCCGAGACCCTCGACACCAAGAGCCGCGCGATCGCCGACACCCTGGCCGACGGCCAGAAGCGTCTCGATGAAACGCTGGAGGGCCGCGCCACTTCCATCATAGAGGCGGTATCGGGCACGGAGAATCGCCTTGCCGACGTTCTGGACGGACGCAATCAGGCGATCGCCTCGACGCTCGCCGACGGCCAGCGCCGCATCGACGAAACCCTCGAAAGCCGGACCAGCTCCATCATCGAAGCCGTCTCGGGCACGGAGGACCGCCTGGCAGACGTTCTCGACGGCCGCAGCCAGGCGATTGCCTCGGCACTCGCCGAGGGCCAGCGCCGTATCGACGAGACGCTCGAGAGCCGCGCATCGACCCTCGTTGAAGCGGTCAGTGGAACCGAACGCAGCCTCGCCGACGCTCTCGACCGTCGCACCACGGCAATCATCGACACCGTGGCCGACGCCGACAAGCGGATCGAAGCCGCCTTTGCCGACAAGGCCGAAGCGATCCGCAGCGCCTATAACGAGAATCAGGACCGGCTCGACCTGTCGCTGGCAGGCCACGCCAGCTATCTCGCCTCCACGCTGGAACAGGCCGGCGAGCAACTCGAAAAGACATTTGGCGAAGGCACCGGCCGCATCAGCGAGACGATGGCGTCTGGCCTTTCCGGCATTGGCGACACGATGGTTTACGGTCTTGCCAGCATCGACGGCAAGCTCTCCGACACCCATGAGCGGATCCGCGCCACGCTGGAAGAACGCGGCAACGCGATCGACGTCACGCTGCGCGCGGCCCAGGAACAGCTGGACGGCACGCTCGCCGAACAGGGAGCCGCGATCGGCGCATCGATCGCCGCCTCCACCGGCATGCTGGAAATGACGCTGGAGGAGCGCGAGGAAGCGCTTCGCCGGACCATCGACGAAAGCGGCAAGATGCTCGACGAGCGTCTGCGCGGCACGGCGGGCGCACTCGCCGGCCAGCTCGGCGAGGCAGCCAAGGAGATTACCCGGACCGCGGAGGATTTCTCCGGCCGGATCGAGCAGTCGGTCGGCGGCATGTCGACGCGCCTCGACGATACCAGCAGCCGTATCGAACTCAGCCTCGAGACCCTCGAGGACCGTATCAAGAGCGGCCTAGACGGCGTCGACATCCGCGTCGGCGATGCCGGCGAGAAGTTCGCCAGCCGCCTGTCGGAGAAGGTCTCCGATCTGGAGCGCGTCGGCAGCGAGGCGGTCGAGCGGGTTACCCGTGTGCTCGACGATGGCACCGCGAAGGTGGCGGAAACATTCGACGGTCGCACCGCCCAGATCGACGAACGCCTTTCGACCATGGACCGCGCCCTCACCATCGGTCTCGACAACGTCAACCGCACGATCGAAGGCAAGGCAGCGGGCCTTGCCGCTGCCCTGCGTGGCGCGGTGGCCGACGCCGCGCGCGAGCTGGACGGCGAGGCCCAGCGCTCCGTCGAATTGCTCAGCCAGACCGGTGCGCAGTTTGCCGAGCGGATCGGCGAACGCAGTGCCGAACTGAGCCGCACGGTCGAAGAAAAATCCGAGGATCTCGCCAACCGGATTTCCGAGACTCAGACCCGGCTTGCCGGTCAGGCCGCCGCCGTGGCGCAGACCTTTGCCGAGGCCGGCGACGTCATCGCCAACAAAGTGGCCGAGGCCGAAGCCCTCGTCGGCAGCCACATCTCCGCCCTGTCCGGCACGCTGTCGGATGCCGGAACCACGCTCGAAGCCCGCGCTGCCGCCATTCGTCAGCAGCTGTCCGGCAATACCGAGGAAATCGCCTCGACCATGGACGCGGTCGAAAAGGCGCTCGAAGCCCGCGGCAACACCATCCGCACGGTGCTGGACGAGCGGACCCGCGAGCTCAATTCCATGCTCGCCTCCCGCTCCTCCGAACTGTCGCGCCTGATCGACGAGAAGGCGGCTCCGCTGATTGCCGACTATGCCGAGACCGGTCGCGCCGCCGCCGAGCGGATCACGGAAGCCGCATCGCTGAGCGCTGAACGCCTGCGGGCCGAGAACGACGCCATCGTCGCGGCGATCAGCACGCGTGCCGACAAGGCGGCGGAGACTATCGGTGCAGCGGAACTCAGCCTGACCGACAGTGCCGGCCGCCTCATCGAACGGCTCAGCGAAAGCAATTCGGGCCTCGCCGCGATGATCGAGCAGGTCGCCACCAATATCGCGGCAGCCGACGGACAGCTCAACCAGACCACCGAGCGCTTCGTCGACACCACGTCCAAGGCCGCCGACCTGCTGCAGACCTCCGGCCGTCTGCTCGACGGCAAGCTTGAGCGTCTGTCGGCGGTCTCCGGCGAAACCCTGTCGCAGGTCACCTCCATCGTCGGGCGCTTCGGCGACCATTCGAAGATGCTGAGCCAGGCTTCCGAACTCCTGTCGGCTGCCCAGTCCAATCTGGTCGGCACGCTCGAGGAGCGCCAGCAGGCGCTCCGCGATCTGGCCGTTGGCCTGGTCAAGCGTTCGGAAGAGATCGAAACGACGATGCAGAACCTCGGCGCCATGGTCGACGGCGCCTTCGAGCGCGCCGAACAGCGCTCGGGCCAGGTCGCCGGCAATCTGCGCCAGAGCATCCAGACCTCCTTTGCCGATATCGGCAAGATCCTGTCCGACACGGAGAAGCAGGCGCTTTCAACGGCAGGCAACATGCGCGGCGCGCTGATGTCGGCTGGCGAAGACGCCACCCGTTCGATCGAAAAGACCCTGTCGGAAGCCGAAAAGCGGTCCAGCGATCTCGCCGACCGTCTGCGCGGCGGCCTGACCGCCTCGCTGTCCGACGTCGACAAATTGCTCGGCGAGGCCGGCCGCAAGTCGGACGGTGCCGCGAGCCACCTGCGCGAGGCCATGCGCGAGGCGGTCGAAGAGGCCGTTACCCGCTTTGCCGGTGCCACCGACGAGATCCGCCGCTCGGCCCAGGATATCCGCAAGGAACTGGACATGACCCGCAGCGAATTGAAGCGCGGCGCCTTCGATCTTCCCGAAGAGGCCAAGGAAAGCGCCGCCGCCATGCGGCGTGCCGTGTCCGAGCAGATCAAGGCGCTGCAGGACATTTCGCAGCTCGTCGGCCGCTCGACCCAGTCGCTGGAAATCTCCGAGCCGGTCGCCCGCAAGCTGGCCGAGGCAAGGCCGGTGGAGGCTCCGAGAAAACCCCCGGCTCCGGCCCCGGTTGCCCAGCAGCCTGTCGCCGCACCCGTCGCCCCTCCGGCCCCTGCCCCGGCCCCGGCTCCGACTCCGGCGGCTACCCCGGCACGCGCGATGGAGCCACTCGGCCTGCGCGGCAGCATCAATCCCGCAGCCGCCCCGGCACCCGCCACGCGCGGTGAATCCGGCTGGATCAGCGACCTGCTGCGCGGCGCATCGCGCGACGAACATACAGAGACGGTGGCGGCTCCCGCACCGCGCGCGCCCACGCCGCGTCCGGCCGAGGCGCCCGCCGCATCACGCCAGGCCGATACCCGCAATCCGCGGCACATGGTGGAATCGCTGAACTCGCTGTCGGTCGACATCGCCCGCGCCATCGACCATGACGCATCGGTCGATCTGTGGCGGCGCTACCAGCGCGGCGAGCGCGACGTCTTCACCCGCCGCCTCTACACGCTGAAGGGCCAGCAGACCTTCGACGAGATCAAGCGCAAGTACGACCGCGAGCCGGAATTCCGCGTCGCCGTCGATCGCTACATCGCCGATTTCGAAAAACTGCTCGGCGACGTCACCCGTACCGACCGCGACAAGACGGTCACCCAATCTTACCTCACCTCGGATACCGGCAAGGTCTACACCATGCTGGCCCACGCCGCAGGCCGGTTCAGCTGAACAGGAGAGGCTGGCGGGTGACCGCCGGCCTCCTCTGCATCACGAAAAACGAAAGCCCCGGCGCCATCCAAGGCGTCGGGGCTTTCGTTTGTTCTTCTCCTGGCTGGCCGCCGCGATCGGTCGTCGGCGAAGCTTGCCGATCAGGCCGATGCGTTCAGAGCAGACTGAGCGTCCAGGTGACGATCTCGGCGCTCACCCGGGCAAAGGCCTGGTCCATCGCCCGGATATAGGCCTCGTTCGACGTTCCCGACGCCGGCTGGCTGGCGCTGAACACCTTCTGCGCCTTGACCGAACCGTTCCGGTCGTTGAGCAGCTTCACGGAGATCTCCACGACACCCCGGTCACCACCCACCGTATCGATCTCGAAGGCCCGAACATCGGTGATCAACTGGTAGTCGATCGCCAGTCCCTGCCCCGGCTTGCCGACGCCATCGAGCTTGCCGGTATTCTCGAAGGTCTCGACCAGTTTCGCCTGCACCATTCGGGTGAGCTTGTCGCTCCACTGCGAATTCGACAGATATCGGATCTCCGAGGGCGAGACACGGACCAGAACCTGTTCGCTGTCCAAGGCCTTCAGTGCCGACGGATCGGCCACCAGCAATTGGCGGCTGCGGGCCGGCGTGCTGGTCTTCACATCCGGTGCGGCCGTGATGTCGAACGTATCGTTCGAAGCCTTCGACCCGCAGGACGACAGCCCTGCGACCAGCAGCGGCACGAGGATCGCCGCCTTCATTGCCGTCGTGCAACGCGCCATGATAGCGGTTCCGCCCATGTGATCCCTGCCCCTTGCCGTCATGTTCGTCATCGTCTCGTCCGCCCGTCATATTGCTTGACGTTTTCCCCGCCAAACAGCAGGCGCTGCGGATCATTGTCAAAATTGGTGATCGCGTCGTTCAGACCGCGCACCGTCTGGCGCGTATCGGTCACCAGCGACTGGATGTCCCTGAGCCCCGTATTGGAGAACCGAGCCAGATTGTCGGCGATCGGTCCGATCCTGGAGTTCAGATTGTCGGCGGCGCCCCGTATCGAAACCAGCGTTTTGCGGGCCTCGGCGCTCAGCGAATCCGCCTCGCCGGAACCAAGGAAGGCGTCGACCTTGGTCAGAATGCCGTCGATCTGGTCCGAGGCATTGTTCAGCTTGTTGGCAAGCTGGGTGAAATCGGTGATCGCCTGGTCGATGTCCTGGGTACGGTCGGTGATGCTCTGGCTCAAATCCTTGAAGCCGCTGATCGCCTCGCGCGCATCGGCAGAGGCGACCGAGACATCGTCCATGACCTTGGTGATCTTCTGTGCATCGACCGCAGCGACGACCTCGTCGACCCGCGACAGCGTCTTGTCGGCATTCTCGCCGAACTTCTGGAAGGTCGCCGCGGTCTCGCGGAAAGTCTCGATGGCCGGGCCGATCGTGTCAGAGGCGTCGGCGAAATTGCCGGTGAACGCCTCGGTATTGGTGAGGATCTGGTCGATCTTGTCCGAATTGAGCGCCTTGAACAGGCTCTCGGCCGCACCGAGCGTCGAATCCAGCCGGCCCGACAGGCCGGAGACCGAGTCGGACAGGGCGCTGACGCTCTGCAGGAACTTGTCGATGCCATCGGCATTCTCGGCCAGCGACTTGGAGAAGGTCTCGGCGTTCTTGACCGTGTTGGTCAAGGGATCGCGCGCGTCGGTGATGAAGCCCTGCAATTGCCCGATCGCGTCGTCGGCGCGTTTCAGGATCTTGTCGGCGGTCGCCAGAAGGTTGGTCACGCTCGACTGGTCGGCCAGCAAGACCGCCGGCTCGCCGGTGGCGATGGCCTTTTCGAGAATATTGGCGTCCCCCGCATTGCCGCCGGAAAGCTCGATATAGGCGGCCCCGGTCAGGCCCTGGATCTCGAGTACGGCCTTGGTCGAGGCGGTGACCGGCGCGTCGGCCCTGACCTCGGTGAAGGCCACCGAGAACTGCGGATCCTCCTTGTCAATATAGAGGCTGCGCACGGAACCGACGGCGATGCCGTTGAAGCGCACCGGCGAGCCGATGCTCAAGCCGTTGGCCGAACCCGGGATGCGGATTGCCAGGGGCGCGAGCGTCCCGCCGCGGCCATATTCGGCCATCCAATAGACGAAGCCGAAGGCGGCCGCGATGACGAGCATCGTGAAAAATCCGACGATCGCATAATTGGCTTTGGTTTCCATCAGTCAGTCACTCTACCGGATGCCACCGGGTCGCCCCGGCGAGGAATGGATCGGGCCCGCTTGCCCCTGAAATAGGATTTCACCCACGGATCTTCGCTGGCGAGCATATCGTCTAAGGTGCCTTCGACCAAGACTCGCTTTTGCCCGAGAACGGCGATGCGGTCGCAGACGGAAAACAGGCTGTCCAGGTCATGGGTGACCATATAGACGGTCAGGCCCAGCGTGTCGCGCAGCCTTGCGATCAACTCGTCGAATTCCGCAGCGCCGATCGGGTCGAGGCCGGAGGTCGGCTCGTCGAGGAAGACCAGATCCGGGTCGAGCGCCAGCGCGCGCGCCAGCGCCGCGCGCTTGATCATGCCCCCGGACAGTTCCGACGGATACTTGTCCGCCGCGTCCGGGTCGAGGCCGACCAGATCCAGCTTGAGATAGGCAAGCTCATCCATCAGCCACTTCGGCAGGTCGAGATATTCGCGCATCGGCAGCTGGATGTTCTCCTTGACGGTCAACGCCGAAAATAGCGCGCCGTGCTGGAACAAGACGCCCAGCCGCGTATCGAGTTCCATCCGCGTGCGTTCGTCCACCGTATTATAATCGGAACCCAGAATTTCGATCGTTCCCGACCGTCGCGGCAGCAGCCGCAGGACCGTGCGCATCAGCACCGACTTGCCGGCGCCGGAGGCGCCGACGAAACCGAGGATCTCGCCGCGATAGATATCGAGATCGAGGTTGTCGAGCACGATCTTGCTGCCAAAGCCGACCGTCAGCCCCTTGACCGACAGAACCTTCTCGCGTTCGTCCTCGTTCGCCACCGGAGTCTTGTCGTCCATCCCGCCCCTCAAAAGTCGATCGCCGAATAGAACATGGCGAACAGGGCATCGACGAGGATGACCACAAAGATCGATTTCACCACCGCAGCCGTCACATGCCGCCCGAGCGATTCCGCGCTGCCCCCGACCTTCATGCCCTCCACCGCCGAGACGATGCCGACGATCAGCGCCATGAACGGGGCCTTTATCATGCCCGATGCGACGGTCGAATAGTCGACTGCGGAATGCAGGCGGGTGGTGAAGACGTCGAAGGTGATGCCCGAATAGCTCCACGCCACCAGGGCCGCACCGTAAAGGGCGGAAAAATTCGCCAGGATGGTGAGCAAAGGCAGGACGATCGTCAGGGCCACAAGCCGCGGAAAGACGAGCACGCCGATCGGATTGAGCCCGATGACCTTGAGCGCGTCGATCTCCTCGCGCATCTTCATCGAGCCGATCTCGGCGGTGATCGCGCTGCCAGACCGACCCGCAACCATGATCGCCGTCAGCAGCACGCCGATCTCGCGCAATTGCAGGATGCCGACCAGGTCGACGACAAAAATCTCCGCGCCGAAATAGCGCAGCTGGAAGGCTCCCTGCTGGGCGATGATCGCGCCGATCAGGAAGGACATGAGCGCGACGATCGGCACGGCCCGCACACCCATATGGTCCATCTGTGTGACCACCGAGGCCGGCGAAATGCCGCTGCCGCGCCCAAGCTTGGTCTGAGCACCGTGCACGGCGGAACCGAGAACGAACATCATCGCCACGACGTCCGACCAGAGATCGACCATCACCTTGCCCACAGGCGCGAACAGCCGCTGGAACAGCGGGCCCTTTACCGGTGGTGGCGGCGGATGCTTGACGTCTTCCGGCAGGACCCGCAGCAGTTCCCGCATCGCCGACGTGCCCCCCGTCAGCTTGACCTCGGCGCCCTCCTTCTGGCGCACCGCGATGAAGCGGCGGATGAGCCAGGCGCCGGCCATGTCCATTTCGGAAACGGCATTCAAGTCAACTTCGACCGACTTTCCGCCATTGGTCGACACCAACCGGCCATCGTTCTGCAGGAGAGGCCCAAGGCTGTTGTTGCGCCAGGCGCCGGACAGCCGGATGCGATGCCCCTCGCCCGGCAGTTCATCAACACCGATCGCGGCGCTCTCTGGATGTACGGACTTCAAGGCTCTGACAACTTCCACGCATTGCGTCACGCAGGCTTGGCCAAATCGGTTTGGCGGCGCAAATCATTCTGTCGCGCAGTATATCCAGACCGGCGGACAATGAAATCCTTGAGAAAGCGTTTATCGGCCTGCGTCACCTTCAAGCCACAAGAACCGCCGCCCCGGGGCGGGTCTGGGCGGGTCTGGGCGGGCTGCCCGGTCAAGCGGCCTGAATATCCTGGGCTTCGGCCGGTTCGACAGCGGCTGGGAAAGGCCGCGGCAGGGCGAGCGTCGCCACCTTTTTCGAAGCAGCGCCGATCCGGTGTCCCCAGGAGATCAACTCGAAGCGACCGTCATGGTGTTCGACGATCGCCGTGCAGCTCTCCACCCAGTCGCCGGTATTGACGTAGTGGATGCCGTCGATGTCTTCCATCACCGCATGGTGGATGTGACCACAGATAACGCCGTCGACATCGTTGCGCCGGGCTTCCTCGGCCACGACCTTCTGGAATTCGCCGATGAAGTTGACCGCCTGCTTGACCTGAAGCTTCGCCCAGGCGGAGAACGACCAGTAGGGCATGCCAAGGCGGCGGCGGATCGCAGCCAAAAGGATGTTGATGTTGATCGCCATGTCGTAGGCCCAGTCACCGAGATAGGCAACGAGGCGGGCATTGCGCACCACGACGTCGAACTCGTCGCCGTGCAGCACCAGGTATTTCTTCCCGTCGGCCGTCTCGTGAATCATCCGCTCGGCAACCTCGATGCCGCCGAAATGCGTGCCGGGGAAGCCGCGCAGGAATTCGTCGTGATTGCCCGGAATGTAGACGATGCGGGTTCCCTTGCGCGCCTTGCGCAGCAGCTTCTGCACCACGTCGTTGCAGTCCTGCGGCCAGTACCAGCTGCGCTTCAGCCGCCAACCGTCGACGATGTCGCCGACCAGGAAGATCGTCTCGGCCTCATGGGTCCTCAGGAAATCCAGCAGGAAGTCCGCCTTGGCCGCCTTCGAGCCGAGATGCACGTCGGAAATGAACAGGGTTCTGAAGTGACGGATTTCCGGATCTGTATTCACGGTCATGGGCCTCTCGCTTGACGAGCCTTTGCCCTTTTTCCAAATCAGACTCTTGTTTCAGGAACATGACACCGCCATGCACCGGTGCCTCAAGCAGCCCTCAGTTGCCCTTCAATGGCGGCAGATCGCATCGCGCGATTTGCGCCGCCTCGGCGCGCTCGATGCCCATGGCGATCAGAATGAACTCCGCCACCTCGCTGCCGGCGTCGCGCCAGCTCTTGTAGCCCTCCTGCACGAGCATCATGCCGGACAGCGTCGCGCCGCCGATGACCGCCACCATCGACGTCACCTGGTCCGGGGCGATGCGATAACGTCCGTGCGTGATCGCCTCGCCCATCTCATCGGTGAGCGAAGCGGTCAGCAAGCCGCGCAGCGACTTGTTGCTGAAACCGAAATGCACGATGAAGCGGCCCCATTGCGGCTCCTCGTGCGCCCGGCGAATAAAGAGCCGTATGCCGCAGGCGAGCCTTGCCGCCGGATCCTCGAGCCCGTCTATGCTGGTGCGCACGCGTTCCTGCATTTCGCCGGCGAGGTCACCGGCGACATCCTCGAACAGGCTGTCCGGATTGGGCACGGCATTGTAGATCGTCCCGCGGGCGACCCCAGCCTCCTCGGCGAGATCGCTGACATTCACCCGACAGGCGCCGACCCGGGCAAAGAGACGCATTGCCGCCTCGTGAATACGGCACTGAACGACAGATTTCACGCGGACCCTCCCGGTTCTTGCATCACCATCCTTGGCAACTGAGGCCTGCTGTCAAGCCAAGGGCGGGACCGTTGCCATAGCATCTGCCGCCAAAAACATCAATGTTGACATTTGAACACTTGTGTTCAATATAGGTCGAATTAGTTCACCCGTCGAAACACAGGCCAAGTTCAGGAGACCCATCGTGAAGAAACTACTTCTCGCTACATTCATGCTTACCGCGCTTGCAGGCTGCTCTCAGACCATCAGGACCACCGACGAAAAGGCAGTTGCCTGCGCCAAGGCTGGCCTCTCCGACGAACAGTGCACCCAGTCGAAATACGGCCTGCGCGCGACCTCTCTGCCGCCGGTCATCTCGCCCTCGACCTGATCCGCATCTCCCCGGCACGGCCGGCTTGCTTCCCCCCATACCCGTGCCGCCTCGCCATCGAGGACGGCAGCCCGCAGTCCCCGGCCCTGACAAAATCGGTGGGGAGAGCGGCGGGGTACTCCCAGTCCGGTTCATTTGGTGTATGCAGGAACGCATACCAGTGAATGAACCGGACACGGAAAAGCATGGATACCACCGACAAGAACAAGCCGGCAGCCCCCACGGCGGACCTCGACGAACAGGCACTTTTCTACCATCGCTATCCGCGACCGGGAAAGCTGGAGATCCAGGCGACCAAGCCGCTCGGCAACCAGCGCGACTTGGCACTTGCCTATTCCCCCGGCGTTGCCGCCCCTTGTCTGGCCATCCGCGACGAACCTGAGACCGCCGCCGACTACACGGCACGCGGCAATCTTGTCGCCGTGATATCCAACGGGACAGCCGTGCTCGGGCTCGGCAATATCGGTCCGCTCGCCTCCAAGCCGGTGATGGAAGGCAAGGCCGTCCTGTTCAAGAAGTTCGCCGGCATCGACGTCTTCGACATTGAAATCGACGCCATGACCGTCGATTCGATGGTCTCGACCGTCTCGGCGCTCGAGCCGACCTTCGGCGGCATCAATCTCGAGGACATCAAGGCGCCGGAATGCTTCGAGGTCGAGCAGCAGTTGCGCGCCAAGATGAACATTCCGGTCTTCCACGACGACCAGCACGGCACGGCGATCATTGTCGCCGCCGCCATCCTCAACGGCCTGGAACTCGCCGGCAAGAAGATCGAGGACGTCAAGATCGTCGCCTCGGGCGCCGGTGCGGCGGCGCTTGCCTGCCTCAACCTCCTGGTGATCCTTGGTGCCCGGCGCGAGAACATCTGGGTGCACGACATCGAGGGTCTGGTCTATGTCGGCCGCGAGATGCTGATGGACCAATGGAAGTCGGTCTATGCCCAGGTCAGCGACAAGCGCACGCTCGCCGAATCGATCGAGGGCGCCGACGTCTTCCTCGGACTGTCGGCGGCTGGCGTGCTGAAGCCCGAGCTTCTCGTGCAGATGGCGGAAAAGCCGCTGATCATGGCGCTCGCCAATCCGACGCCGGAAATCATGCCGGAACTGGCGCGTGCGGCCCGCCCCGATGCGATGATCTGCACCGGGCGCTCCGACTTTCCCAACCAGGTCAACAACGTCCTGTGTTTCCCCTACATCTTCCGCGGCGCGCTCGACTGCGGCGCAACGACGATCAACGAGGAAATGAAGATGGCCGCGGTGCGCGCCATCGCAGCCCTTGCCCGCGAGGAAGTGTCCGAAGTCGCCGCCCGCGCCTATTCCGGCGAATCGCCGACCTTCGGACCGAACTATCTCATCCCTTCGCCCTTCGATCCGCGCCTCATCCTGCGCATCGCCCCCGCCGTCGCCAAGGCAGCGGAAGAGAGCGGCGTGGCACGCCGGCCGATCGCCGACTACGATACCTATCTCGACCAGTTGAACCGCTTCGTCTTCCGTTCCGGCTTCGTCATGAAGCCGATCTTCGCCGCGGCGAAGAAGGCCTCCGACAAGCGCGTGATCTTTGCCGAAGGCGAGGACGAGCGCGTCCTGCGCGCCGCCCAGGTCCTGCTCGAGGAAGGCAGCGGCAAGCCCATTCTGATCGGTCGTCCGCACATCATCGAGAGCCGCCTGCAGCGCTTCGGCCTTCGCATCCGTCCGGGCGTCGATTTCGAACTGGTCAACCCCGAGGACGATCCCCGCTACCGCGACTATGTCGAGGACTATTTCGCCCTGGTCGGCCGCGTCGGCATCAACCCGGAAGCCGCCCGCACCATCGTGCGCACCAACAATACGGTCATCGGAGCGCTCGCCGTTCGGCGCGGCGATGCCGATGCACTGATCTGCGGCGTGGAGGGGCGTTTCGACCGACACCTGCGCGATGTCGGCCAGATCATTGGAAAGAAGCCGGGCGTGCGGGCCTTTTCCGGTCTCAGCCTGCTGATTTCCCAGCGCGGCGCGATCTTCTTCACCGATACCTTCGTGACCTATAACCCTTCGGCCGCCGAGATCGCCGAAATGACGATCCTCGCCGCCCAGGAAATCCGCCGGTTCGGCATCACCCCGCGGGCGGCCCTCGTCTCGCACTCCAATTTCGGGTCGCGCGATTCCGACAGCGCCCGCAAGATGCGCGAGGCGCTGCAACTGATCCGCGCCCAGGCGCCGGAGCTGGAGGTCGATGGCGAAATGCAGGGTGGCTCGGCGCTTTCCGAGGCCTTGCGCAAGCGGGCCATGCCCGACAGCACGCTGACCGGCGAAGCCAATCTCCTGGTCTTCCCCAATCTCGACGCCGCCAATATCTCGCTCGGCATCGTCCGCACCATGATGGATGCCCTGCATGTCGGACCGATCCTGCTCGGCGCAGCCCTGCCCGCCCACGTCCTGTCGACCTCGGTCACATCGCGCGGCGTGGTCAACATGGCGGCGCTTGCCGTGGTCGAAGCGGCGCAGCCGGACTGAGGCGTCGATCCGCACCCATGGCCGTTGAAGCCCGATCAGCCCCGTCATCGACCATGACGGGGCGTCAAGTGCGGCACGCCATACCTCCAAAATACGGTCTGGACATCGCGGCGTCCGGCGAACACTCTTGACCCATATTTTTGTAGGGTTTCAGGAATGACGAACCAGGGCGGCTACTTCGATCTGCTGGACTGGCTGCAAGACCAGAAGGTCGTGCGTCCGCTGCCGTTCTTCCGACAGATGCAGGCCGTGTTCGGCATCACCCACATTTTTTACATCGACGCCGCTTGCACGCCTGCGGGCGTGAAACCGCACCGCCTGTGCCACACCTTTGGCACTGCGGCTGCGCATGCGGTCAAGGCGCTCGGTCCCGGCATCTTCGAGCCACCGCTGCGACAGGCATTGGCATCCATCCGGCCCCTCGACTGGAGTGCGCTTGCACCGGGCACGCCGGCGCGAGACGGACTTGAACAAGTCGCCGAACGTCTCGGCATCACGCCCTGCGGCGTCGCCTATCCACTGATCTCGCGCGAGGGGCGTCAGGCCATGCTCGCCGTTCATGTCGCTGCCGAAACCGGCGAATGGCACAGGTTCCGCCGGCTCCACGACCGCGACCTGCACGCGCTCGCCGTCGAATTCCATGCCTCGCTGCTGCAGGGCAACCGGCCCGTCGGCGACGAGCAGGCCACACCCCGCCTGACGCGACGCGAACGCGAGGCCCTCTACTGGGCGGCGGCCGGAAAGAGCTACTGGGAGATCGCCGTGATCCTCGGCATCACCGAACGCACCGTCCGCTATTTCATGGCAAACGCGCGCCGCAAGCTGAACGTCGTTTCCAACACTCAGGCGGTGGCCGAGGCGGCTTGGCGCGGCCTGCTGCCCGGCCCCGACCTGCACTGACCTCCGCCTCCTCGAGCGGCGCATGAGCATAATCCACAATTGCAACTACGCGACCTGTCGCTACCGACAGTTTCATTTTTAGCGCATTTCGCCATCTTCCAGTCACCTCGAAAAACAAGGGAGACTGGAATGATCCGGATCATCAATGGTGCCAATCGCAACGACTTTCCGCAGGAGATCGCCGCCATGCACCGACTGCGCAAACGCGTCTTCCACGACCTCCTCAAGTGGGACGTGATCGTCGAGGGCGACCGGGAGATCGACCACTACGACGATGCCAATCCCGTCTACATCCTGTCCTATTCGCCGGAAGGCCTGTTGCGCGGTTCGCTCCGGCTTTTGCCGACGCTCGGCCCCAACATGCTCGACGACACCTTCCCGATCCTGCTCGGCGGCCGCCCCGAGATCCGCAGCGCGGCGATCTGGGAATCGAGCCGCTTCTGCATCGAGCCTGAAATCTCGCAGGACCGCGCCTCGAACCAGGTGACGATCGCGGCGGCCGAACTGATGTGCGGCGTCGGTGAACTCGGCCTGGCCCTGGGCTTGAGCGATATCGTCACAGTAACCGACGTCTTTCTCGAGCGCATGTTCCGTCGCATGGGTTGCCCGGGCGAACGTATCGCCGAGCCCCACAAGATCGGCTCGGTCCATGCCGTCGCGGTCGCATGGGCGGTGACCCCCGACCTGCTGGCACGGATGAAGGCCGTCGCCGAGATCGAAGGCCCGGTACTCGCCGAACCGCTGGCGATCGAGCGGGCCCGCGCGGCCTGAAAAAACCCTTTGACGAAGAGGAGCGCCGCGCCCGTCGCGGCGCTTCCGCGTTAACACAGATTTGTGTTCCCACTTGGCGCAATGGCGCTCGCAAACTATCGTGAAAATGCCTATAGGCTGGCCCTGTTCAATACCACGATGATGCCCACCGGGGACGCGACTTGCACCATCGCAGAAATCGATTGATCTTGACGCTTGGGGTTTTCCTGACCTGCCAGCCGCTTTCGGCGCAGGCATCGGTCGTCTGTGAGAGCTTGCGTGTGCGCCTTGCGTCCCAGCCGGAAGTGGTCGCCGACACGCGTGAGATGCGTCGCTATTCGAGCGCCATCGTTCGCCAGAACCTGGAGATCCGCAAGGTCCGCTACGACATGCGGCGTCTGCGCTGCGAGGGCGCGATCGTCGAATACCGATCGGACGGCACCAGCCAATGCGGCGAGCTGTCCGCTGCGCTGACGCGGATGGAAGCCAACAAGCGGGCGCTCGCCGTCAAGCGTGATGCCTTGCGTTTCGACGGGGCGGGAAACAACCCGGCGCGCGCGCGCCTTCTCGCCGCGCTCGAGGCCAATGGCTGCAATGCCGTCCAGCCGGACGCGGCCCAAGCACCGGCATTGCCACCCGGAACGATCAGCCGACCCGCCGACCCAACGCAGGCGACCGGGCAGACCGAGGGAGCCGGCCGGTTCCGGACATTTGCCGGTCACGGCAGCTTGCGCACCTTGTGTGTCCGAACCTGCGACGGCGCCTTTTTCCCGATCTCGTCCAACACGTCACCGCTCAATTTCCGCCGCGACGCAGAAATCTGCCAGCAGATGTGCCCCGACACCGAGACCGAACTCTATTACCACTCGATGCGCACAGCGGAGAGCGCCGACATGGTCTCCGCCGAGACCGGCCAGCCCTACAGGATGTTGCCGACCGCTTTCTCCTACCTGAACCGGCCGACCGGCGAAAAGCCCTCCTGCGGCTGCGACCTGCCGGGCTATTACCGCAAGATGCAGACGCAAGGGGCGCAGAACAAATCCCCCGGCAGCGACAAGGCGGTCGTCGAAATCGGCAAATCGGCATCGGCCCGCGCGGCAGCGGATGGGCCTGCGGCGCAAGCGTCCACGGCCATGCCGCAGGACCGGCCCTATGACCCGAAATCGGCTGCCGTGCGCAAGGTCGGCCCGACCTTCCTGCCGACCACCGCCGGCAGCATCGATCTGCGCAACCCGGCGCTTCCGGGCCCCCAGCCGCTCCAGCAATAGCCTCACCTTGGGCTGAACGCCAATCTCACGCTTGCCCTCTTGCGGAACGCAAACGGCCGGACAAGAGCCCGGCCGCGTTCTGGTAATGTCCGTCGGTCTGACCGCGATCAGGCGGCACGGGTCCTTTGTCTAATGTAAGTCATATATTGCGGTCGACCGCAATACTGTTTCCATCCAGAAAAAGAAGCTTACCTCGCTTCCGTTGGCCTTGGATTTCCCCAGACCTCGTCGAACACCAGTTCCTCGACCGGCAACCGCTGGCGCCAGCCTTTCAGCGCCAGTTCCGGCTGGTCGTAAAGCCGGTCGACATAGCCGAGGCAGAACCAGCCGATCACTTCGACATGGCCGGGAATGCCAAGCACGGCCCGAAGATCGGCCTGGTGAAAGATGCTGACCCAACCGACCCCGACACCCTCGGCGCGCGCCGCCAGCCAGAGGTTCTGCACGGCACAGACGGTCGAGTAGCTGTCCATCCGCGGATTGTGGGTGCGTCCCAGCACAACGGGTCCGCCGCGAGTCGGATCGCAGGTGACACAGATTCCGAGCGGCGCCTTGCGGATACCCTCCAGCTTGAGCCGCAGATAGCTGTCGCGCTGCTCGCCGGCAAACATTCCGGCGGCTTCCTCGTTCGCCTTGGCGAAGGCCCGCCACACCGCCTCGCGGCGGGCCACGTCACGCACCACGAGAAAATTCCATGGCTGCATGAAACCGACCGAGGGTGCGCTGTGGGCGGCCTTTAGCAGCCGCGTAATCAGTTCTTCCGGCAAAGGATCGGGCAGGAACTGGTCGCGTACGTCGCGACGGGTGCGGATCGCCCGGTAGACGGCCTCGCGCTCTTCCACGGAAAAGGCGCCGGCCCGGACGAGGTGGTCGTTCGGTTCATCGTGCATCGTCATATCCCCAACAATGCCTCCGACCGCCCGCCGTCCGCGCGGGCAAAGCCTATCATGTCAGGCCGGTCTTCTGACTCCGGATCGCCCGACCGCCCCTGCCTTCCCGGTTGAACAACCAGTGGCAAAATACGGAAAGGATTCCAGATCCTTCGCGGAGGCCGCCGTCCCCGTCACAGCGTTGGGCACGCGCCGGGATCCCACCGGCTTCCCGATTCTCCCGCCCGAACGAGGCGGACACCTGACGGAAGAATGTCTACAGGAACAAGGCCCGAAGGCAAGACGGCCTGTTCAGCCTGCGATCAGCCGGCCACCGGAAAATACCGGACATAGGCAAACGCATCGCCCTGCGGCGACCAGCACGGAACGTTGATCGTGCCCTGCCCGCCGAACAGTTCGAACAAGGTCTCCGGATTGCCCCCGTCCGGATCGATCAGCCGCAGCCGCACGGCGAGATCGCGCGGATGGTCGAAGACGTCAGGGTCGTAGGACAAGAGCAGGACCTTGTCGCCCTTCGGCGACGGATGCGGGAACCAGTCACCGAACGCACTGTCGGTGATCCGCTCCACGGGGCCGGCCTGGGCGGGGACACGCCAGATCTGCATCCGTCCCGAGCGGCTGGAATTGAAATAGATCCATTTGCCGTCGGCCGAATAGTCCGGCCCGTCATTGCGCCCCTCGCCGAAGGTCAGCCGGGTCTCCTCGCCGCCGTCGACCGAAATCGTATAGATGTCGAAAACGTCGTCGCGGATGCCGCAATAGGCCAGCCTCCCACCGTCCGGCGACCAGCCGTGCCAATAGGACGGCAGCGTTTGCGTCACCTGGCGTGGGGTGCCGCCCTCGGCCGGCAAGATGTAGATGCAGGACTTGCCGTGCTCGACCTTGTCCGACACCACGAGCCATCGGCCGTCGGGCGAAATGCCATGATCATTGTTGCAACGCGTGGCGAAGCCGGTATCGATCCGCACCGGATCGCCACCGCCGTCCACCGGCAGGCGGTAGAGCAATCCGTCACCGTTGATGACGAGCGATGCGCCGTCCGGGCTCCAGTTGGGTGCCTCGACCAGCCGGTCCGTCCGCCACACGACCCGCCGGGAGCGGCTGCGGATATTGAAGATCTCGACCGAACTCCGCATCGCTCCCTCCCCCAAAAGTCCCGGCGACCGTCTCCGTCAGCGGTCGCGGAAACGATTGGTGATCGGGTAGCGACGGTCCCGGCCGAAATTCTTGCGGGTGATCTTCACTCCCGGCGCCGACTGGCGGCGCTTGTATTCGGCGAGATAGAGCAGGTGCTCGACCCGGTGCACGGTGGCGATCTCGTGACCGCGCGCGACGATCTCGTCGACCGACATTTCCTTCTCGACCAGGCATTCGAGGATATCGTCGAGCACCGGATAGGGCGGCAGGGAATCCTGGTCCGTCTGGTTGGGCCGAAGCTCGGCCGACGGTGCCTTGGAGAGGATATTGGCCGGAATCACTTCGCCCGAGGGGCCGAGCGCGCCCGGCGGGACATGGGCGTTGCGCCACGCGGCCAGCGCGTAGACCTGCATCTTGTAAAGGTCCTTGATCGGATTGAAGCCACCATTCATGTCGCCGTAAAGCGTCGCATAGCCGACCGACATTTCCGACTTGTTGCCGGTCGTCACCACCATCGAGCCGAACTTGTTGGAGATCGCCATCAGGATCGTGCCCCGCGCGCGGCTCTGCAGGTTTTCCTCGGTGATGCCGCTCTCGGTGCCCTCGAACATGTCGGAGAGCGCGGAGAGGAAGCCGTCGACCGGTTCGCCGATCGGCACCGTGTCATAATGGCAACCGAGCGCCTTGGCGCAGGCGGCGGCGTCGGCCAGCGATTCCTTCGAGGTATAGCGATAGGGCAGCATGATGGCGCGCACCCGCTCCTCGCCTAAAGCATCGACGGCGATCGCCGCGCAGATGGCCGAATCGATCCCGCCCGACAGGCCGAGCACGACGCTCTTGAAACCGTTCTTGTTGACATAGTCGCGGAAGCCCAGCACGCAGGCGCGATAATCGGCCTCTTCTTTTTCCGGAATACGCGACATCGGCCCCTCGCCGCAGCGCCAACCGTCGGCAGCGCGCTTCCAGGTGGTCACCGACAGGGTCGATTCGAACTGGCTCATCTGGTAGGCCAGCGTCTTGTCGGCATTGAAGCCGAAGCTCGCCCCGTCGAACACGAGTTCGTCCTGGCCACCCAGCTGGTTGGCGTAGATCAGCGGCAGACCGCTCTCGATCACCTGCTTCAATGCCACCTGATGGCGAATATCGACCTTTTCCCGGAAATAAGGCGATCCATTCGGCACCAGCAGGATCTCGGCACCGGATTCGGCGAGCGTCTCGCACACGCCGAGATCCCCCCAGATATCCTCGCAGATCGGAATGCCGATGCGGACACCGCGGAAGTTGACCGGGCCCGGCATCTCGCCGGCGATGAAAACGCGTTTCTCGTCGAACTCGCCGTAATTCGGCAGGTCGATCTTGTCGCGGGTCGCCGTGACCTTGCCGCCGTCCAGCACGGCGACGGAATTGTAGCGGCCCTTCTCGTCCTCGCGCGGAAAACCGATCACGACGCCCGGCCCGCCATCTGCCGTCTCGGCGGCAAGCTGCTCCACCGCCACACGGCACGCCTTGAGGAAGGCCGACTTCAGTACCAGATCCTCCGGCGGATAGCCGGAGATGAAAAGCTCGGTCAGGAGCAGAAGATCGGCCCCCTGGGATGCTGCTTCCGCCCGCGCTTCGCGGGCCTTGGCGAGATTGCCGGCGACGTCGCCGACAGTCGGATCGAGCTGCGCGATGGCAATGCGAAGGGTATCGGGTCGGGTCTGATTATCGCTCATGAATATCGTTTAGCGCGTGGCGCCCGGCTCCGCAATGTCGGCGAACCAAGGCTGAGTGCCGCACTGCAACATAAGACGGGAAAAATCGCGGGAACAAACCGACGGCGCCCCGGTTCATCTAGCGTTCATGACGCTTATGTGACAGCTATGCGAAAGTTTTGTTAAGTCTGTTCTTGATCGCGGGAGAGCGCGTTGGCCGAGATGATCTCCGAGCCGGGAATGCCCGTCAAAGCCTTAGGCCACAAGGTCAAGGCAGCGCCACGTCCCCTGCGTAGCACGGCCTTGCGCGCCGTCGTCACGCCCGTCAATTCGTTTGTCCTCGCCCTCCTGACAATCATCGTCACCGAATGGCTGGCGCGGGAAACGCTTTCCGGCGTCTCGGATTATCTCTTCTCCGCCAGCCGTCCGGGCATGGTCGCCGTGCTGGTGCTGTTCCTGGTGTTCATTGCCGCCGACGCACTGTTCGGCCGGGCCTATCAATCGGCGTTGATCCTGGTTCCGCTGGCCATACTGCCGGCCTTCCTGTCGATGCAGAAGCAGCAATACCTATCCGACCCGCTCTATCCGAGCGACATGCTGTTCGGTCGCCAGATCGGCGAACTGGTCCCCGTCATGTTTGCCGCCCGGCCCTTGGCCGCCATCGGCCTCGCGCTCGGCGTCATGGCTATGCTCGCCCTGCTCGGTTACCTGCTGGTCCTCGGCCGGCGCAATTTCCCACCGCTTTCGGCAGTGTCCAAACTGTTTCGGCTGCTGGTCGCCCTGCCGTTGATCGGCGGCTTCCTCTCGCTGATGGATCCGAATTCCTTCTCCTACATTCGCGACCGGCTGAACATCGTTCCGATGATGTGGGATCAGCAGGAGAACTATCGTCACAACGGCTTCCTGCTCGCCTTCGCCTTCAACGTGCCCATGGCCAATGTCCAGGCACCTGGCGGCTATGGTCCTGAGGCGATCGCCGATATTGCGCCGGAGCGGCTGCCGGCCACCTTCTTCGGGGGGCGCAATGCCGACGTCATCATGGTCATGAGCGAATCGCTGTGGGACCCGACGCGCCTGTGGAACGCAAAACTTTCGCCGGACCCGATGCCGACGATCCGCGCCAATTCCTCGGGCAACCTGTTCTCGCCGGAATTCGGCGGCATGACGGCCAATGTCGAGTTCGAGGCGCTGACCGGCTTCTCCAACGCCTTCCTGCCCTATGGCAGCATTCCCTATCAGCAGTATGTGCGCCGGCCCCTGCCTTCGCTTGCCACCTTCTTCGCTTCGAAGGGCTATACCACGCGGGCCTTCCATCCGTTCCAGAGCTGGTTCTGGAACCGTGCCAATGTCTACCAGTCGCTCGGCTTCCAGTCCTTCATGTCGGAAGAGAACATGCCGATCATGGACAAGCGTGGTCTGTTCACCTCGGACGAGGCGCTGACCAAGGAGATCATCCGCACCGCCGACCAGACCAGGAAGCCCTTCTTCTTCTTCGCCGTCACCCTCCAGGGCCATGGCCCCTACGAGAAGAACCGCTATGCGAAGAACACCATCGACGTGCAGTCTGCATCGCTCTCGCCGGAAAGCCGCGACAGCCTCGCCACCTATGCCCAGGGCGTGCGCGAGGCCGACAGCAGCCTGAAGGCCTTGATGGACTGGGCAAAAACGCGCCGGCGCGAAACCATTATCGTCCTGTTCGGCGATCACCTGCCGCCGCTTGGCAATGTCTATACCGAGACCGGCTACATGCCGGACGTGGTGGCCACCCGCAAGGCATCCGTCAGCGTGATGAAGCGCGAACACGAAACGCCGTTGGTCGTCTGGTCGTCGAAGCGTGGCGTGCAGAAGGACCTCGGCTCGGTCAGCCCCTCGCAACTGCCTCACTACGTGGTGCGCCTCGCCGGTTACCGGCACGGCTTCTATACCGGCGTGCTGGGTCGACTGAGCGAACGCTATGCCGTCGTGGACCGTCACCAACTGATCGAACGAAACGCGCAGGCTCACCCGGACTGGGCGACCTCCGGGGAACCGGTCGATCCGTTGATCCGCGACTACCGCCATCTGCAGCACGACCAGATGTTCGGAGAAGGCTTCGGCACCGAGCGCTTCTTCCCCGAACAGGTCGAGCGGCTCGAGGCCCCTGCAAGCTGAGCGAGGGACGGGGCAACGGGGCCGCCGCCCCTTGCCCCCTCGGATCGCCGACCTCGCCTTGCATCGTCGACGTAAACCGGCCATTGACACAAAACGGATATGGAAATTGTCTAGCCAGCACTGAGGCTTCCATGCTGCACCGTCATCCCGTTTGCCACGATGCCGGCCAGAGGTTGGGCCGACCCGATAATGTTCAAGTTTTTCAGCAAAGCGTAGCCAAGCCATGCGGCCATTGACCCGCACCGAGATCGCCGTCCACCCCTTGTTCCCGACGATCGAAAAACAGATCGCCGAACACCTGATCGCCATACACCTTCGCACGCCCCGCCTGTCGCGGCTCAAGGCGTCGCATCGCAAATGGCTGATGACCCATTCGCTCTTTGCCCTGTCCCTGCAGCGGAGGGACGATGACCCCCTGTCGGGTCTGACCGCGACCCGCTTCGTCGAGATCGTCATGAAGCTGGGCGCGGCCAGCCGCAATACGGCCACCGCCTTCCTCGCCGAACTGGTGGCCTACAAATTCCTGCGCGACGTCCCCGACGTGCCTGACCGCCGTGTCCGCGTGCTGGAAACGACCGAAACCGCCTATGATGCGATGAAGGCCTGGTTCATGGGCCACATGGCCTGCCTCGACCGGCTGGACGGCGGCCAGAGAGAAGCGCTTGCCCTGGCCGATCCGCGCATCTTCCGGATCGCCCAGCCCATGGCGGCCGCCCATCTGGTCGAAGACCCCATCTGGCGCGATCCTCCCGACAGCATCGGTCATTTCCTCTGGTCGGATCTCGGCGGCATGGTGCTGCATGACCTCATCGCCCGGATTCCCGGCACGCCGAACCCGGCGGAGCGCATCGATGTCGGCCGCCTGTCGCTGCCCGAACTCAGCGAGGTCTACATGATCTCGGCGACGAACCTGAAGCGCATGTTCACGAAGGCCGAGACCGAGGGCCTGCTTGGCTGGGATCTGCCGCGCCGGCGCGGATCGCTGTGGCTGTCGCGTCGCTTCGTCGACGACTATTTCCAGTGGCAGTCGGCAAAATTCGCGGCCCTGGAAGAGGCCTTCCACCACGCCCTCGCCGAACTCGGCATAGCCACGAACACGACGGCTTCTCAGCCGCTGCTGGCGGAGGCGGGTCTGCCGGCCTGAAAGGACGGCAGGCCGTCGTCGACCGCGTAGAATTCGCCCTTGTCGGCACAGAAGATATGATAGCCCGCGACCAGCCCGCCCGGCTCGTCGAAAGCGCCGGCCATGACCGAGACATGATCGCTGCCGTCGCGCTGCCAGAACAGGGCCGAACCGCACCGCGTGCAGAAGCCCCTCTGCGCCTCCTCGCTCGATCGATACCAGCCCACCATATCTGAGCCTGTGACCGTGATACGGTCGTGTGCAACGTCGGTCGCCGCGTAGTATAGACCCGTCTGGCGCCGGCATTGCGAACAATGACAGAAGACGACCTCGCACAGAGGACCGCTCGTCCGGAAGCGAACTGCGCCGCACAGGCAGGCCCCGGTTCTCTGCTCGTCCATTCGATACCCCGATCTGACAAAAAGAAACCGGGCCAGCTTGGGGAAGCCGGCCCGGTTGGTCAAATGCGCTTATCTGAAGCTAAGCTTCAGCCGTTCGCCACCATCATTCGCTTTTCGTCGCGTCCGCCCTTCATCCGCTCGGCGAGCAGGAAGGCCAGTTCGAGCGCCTGGTCGGCATTGAGACGCGGGTCGCAATGGGTGTGGTAGCGATCCTGCAGGGCTTCCGCCGTCACCGCACGCGCACCGCCGGTGCATTCCGTCACGTCATTGCCGGTCATCTCGATGTGGATGCCGCCCGGATGCGTTCCTTCCGCACGATGGATCTGGAAGAAGCTCTCGACTTCCGACAGGACGCGCTCGAACGGACGGGTCTTGTAGTTGTTGAGCGTGATCGTGTTGCCGTGCATCGGATCGCAGGACCAGACGACCTTGCGGCCCTCGCGCTCGACCGCGCGGATGAGGCGCGGCAGGTGATCGGGGACCTTGTCGTGGCCGAAACGGCAGATCAACGTCAGACGACCGGCCTCGTTGTTCGGGTTGAGGATGTCGATCAGGTTCAACAGATCGTCGGCCTGCAGCGACGGACCGCATTTCAGGCCGAGCGGGTTCTTGATGCCGCGGCAGTATTCCAGATGCGCGTGATCCGCCTGGCGGGTACGGTCGCCGATCCAGATCATGTGGCCGGACGTGGCATACCAGTCGCCGGAGGTGGAATCGACGCGCGTCAGCGCTTCTTCATAGCCGAGAAGCAGCGCCTCGTGGCTGGTGAAGAAATCGGTCTCGCGCAGGCTCGGATTGGTCTCCGAGCTGATGCCGATCGCCTTCATGAAATCCATGGTCTCGGAAATCCGGTCAGCGAGCTTGCGGTAGCGCTCGGCCTGGGGGCTATCCTTGACGAAGCCGAGCATCCACTGGTGCACGTTGTCGAGATTGGCATAGCCACCCATGGCGAAGGCGCGCAAAAGGTTGAGCGTCGCCGCCGACTGGCGGTACGCCATGATCTGCCGATCCGGATTGGGAATGCGCGATTCCGGCGTGAATTCGATGCCGTTGATGATGTCGCCGCGATAGCTCGGCAGCTCGACGTCACCCTGCTTCTCGAAGTCGGACGAGCGCGGCTTGGCGAACTGGCCGGCGATACGGCCGACCTTGACCACCGGCAGCTGGGCGCCGAAGGTCAGCACGACGGCCATCTGCAGGAAGGCGCGGAAGAAGTCGCGGATCGTGTCCGCGCCATGCTCGGCGAAGCTTTCGGCGCAGTCGCCGCCCTGCAGCAGGAAACCATTGCCTTCGGCGACGTTGCCGAGCGCCTTGGTCAAGCGACGGGCTTCACCGGCAAAGACCAGCGGCGGAAACTTGGCGAGACGGGCTTCGGCATCGGCAAGGGCGCCCAAGTCCGGATAAGCCGGAACCTGCTTGATCGGCTTGCTGCGCCAGCTGCTCGGGGTCCAATTCTGTGCCATGATCGTCACCTGCTGTTCGAAATAGGACGGCCTCCTCCCGGCCGCTTTGGATCGGGGGCTTATAGACCCTAATATTTGCCTTGCAAAGCCGAACTTGAAGGGCCACCGGCAACGATTCTGTCGGGGCGGCGAAAAAGACACCACGGCCTCTGCCCTCGGACTGGATCAGCCCCCCTGCTGGCAAACTGCTCGGACTTGCATTTACATGGACGTAAACGTAAGTATTTTCGTCGTTGGGCGTGGGAGATGGAGGAGATCAGCCATGCAGGACCGGATAGGCTTCGCGCGCGATGAGATTACATTTGCCGCTGGGGACAGCTTTCCCCTCGCCGGCACCCTGTTTCGCGGAGATGGCGACGGTCCCCTCGCCCTTATTTCGTCCGCCGCCGCCGTCCCGCGCGGCATCTATGCCCGCTTCGCCGAACACCTGGTGGCCGAACGCGGTTTTCGCGCCGCGCTGACCTATGACTATCGCGGCGTCGCCGGCTCCCGCATTCCCCGCGGATGGAAGGCCCGGCCGAGCATGGCCGACTGGGCGGAAAAGGACATGGCGGCGGCGGTCGACCGTCTGGAAAGCGTGGCCCCCGGCCATTCTATGGTCGGCGTCGGCCAGTCCTTCGGCGGCCAGGGCCTCGGTCTCTGCGGCCGTGCCAATCGCTTCGACCGCTATCTGATGGTCGCGGTCATGTCGGGTCACTGGGCCTATACCGCCGAGCCGTACAAGGTCTTCGCCTCGATGAACCTCGTCGGCGTCCCCCTCGCCATGCTGACCGGCCGCGTCCCGGGCTGGATCGGGCTGGGGCAGACGCTGCCAGGCACGGTGTTTCGCCAATGGGCCCGCTGGGGCCGCTCCCCCGACTATTTCTTCGCCGACGCCAAGATGGATGCCGCCCGTCGCTTTGCCGAAGTCCGCACCCCCATTCTGTCGATCGGCGTCGAAGACGACGTGTGGGGCACGCCCAAGGCACAGGAGGCCATTCTCAAGGCCTATGCCAATGCCCCCGTCGAGCGCATGCGCGTATCACCGGCGGCAGCCGGTCAGCCGATCGGTCATCTCGGCTTTTTCCGCCCGGCTTTCCGCGAAACCCTCTGGCGGCCGGCGATCGACTGGCTGGCAGACAACCGCCCCTCAGTCGCGCCAAAGCTCAGCCAGATACGATAAACTATTGAACTGTAACTGGAATATCAGCCACCCCCAGTCGTTTCGTCCGGAAGCGATGGAGGCTGGCGTCCATCGAAAAATTGTCATACTCTAATTTTCGGAGGCGACGGGAGAGGTCGCATCCGGATTGCGTGCAGTCAGCTTCGCGCCAGCCTCGACGGCTACGGGAAGCAGGTGCGGCCATTGTGCCCATGTGTTTGTAACGATCATGAGGATCTGTGCTATGGCGTATGATTGGAGTGGTGTTCGTACCAGGCGTATCCGGCGGCTGAAATTTGTAGTCGCTTCCTGTCTCGGACTGATGGCGCTCGCGGCGCCGGTTCTGGCCTTCACCTGAAGAGATTTTTCGCTCGCAACGGAACCGTCATGACGTTCCGGCGTTTGAGCTTGGTCGGATAGGCGCTTTGGCGCCTGTCCGAGGTTCCTTCCGCATCAATTGCCCCGTCCCGTCGACGGGGCATTTTTCGTTCGAAACGACTTCGGCCCGGAAGGCGGCGGTTGCGGTTTCAGACCCGCTCACCGTTTTTCACCCGATAGCTGGGATTGTACATCGTCACCAGTTCTTCGGCCGCCGTCGGATGGACCGCCATGGTGCGATCGAAATCGTCCTTGGTGCAGCCGGCCTTGAGCGTGATCCCGAGGATCTGCGCCATCTCGCCGGCATCGTGCCCGAGGATATGGGCGCCCACGACCTTGCGGTCGGCGGCATTGACGATGAGCTTCATGATCGTCTTCTCGGCGCGACCCGAAAGCGTCGCCTTCATCGGCCGGAACTGGGCGCGGTAGACTTCGAGATCGGCGAACCGCTTGGCCGCCTCCTCTTCCGAAAGGCCGACGGTCCCGATCTCCGGCTGCGAGAACACCGCGGTCGCAATCATGTCGTGATCCGGCGAGGTCGGATTGTTCTTGTATTCGGTCTCGATGAAGCACATCGCCTCGTGGATCGCCACCGGCGTCAACTGCACCCTGTCGGTGACGTCGCCGAGCGCGAAAATGCTCGGCACATTGGTCCGCGAATAGGCATCGACAATGATGGCCCCGCGCTCGTTCGTCTCCACCCCGGCCGTCTCCAGGCCGAGACCTTCGGTATAGGGGTCGCGGCCCAGCGCCAGCATGATCTGGTCGGCCACCAGTTCCCCGCCGTTCTTGGTTTCGGCCAACAGCCGGCCGTCGGCGCCCTTGCTCACCTGTTCGATGATGTCATGGCACAGGATGCGAATGCCCTTGGCCTCCATGGCCTCGTGCAGGCCGTGCCGCATGTCGTGGTCGAAGCGGCTGAGGATCTCCGCGCCGCGATAGATCAGCGTCGTCTCGACGCCGAGGCCGTGGAAGATGTTGGCGAACTCGACCGCGATATAGCCGCCGCCGGCGATCACGATCGCCCGCGGCAGTTCCTTCAGGTCGAAGGCTTCGTTGGACGAGATGCACAGTTCATGACCGGGCAGCGCCGCATGCGGATTGGGAGCGCCGCCGACGGCGATGACGATCTTTTCGGCGGTCACGATCTTGCCGGACTTCAGCAGGCGCACGCTGTTCGGCCCGGCCAGCTCGGCCCGCGTTTCGAGAATCTCGGCGCCGGCATTGTCCAGCCCCTTTCGGTAAAGCCCCTCGAGCCGGGCGATTTCGCGGTCCTTCGCCGCAACCAGCGTCGGCCAGTCGAAACGGCTCTCGCCGACGGTCCAGCCGTAGCCCGCCGCATCCTCGAAATGCTCGTGGAACTGCGAGGCATAGACGAACAGCTTCTTCGGCACGCAGCCACGGATGACGCAGGTCCCGCCGAAGCGGTATTCCTCGGCGATCGCGACCTTCTTGCCGAGCGAAGCGGCAACACGGGCGCTGCGCACCCCACCGGAGCCGCCACCGATCACGAACAGATCATAGTCAAAACCGGACATGGCGTTTCTCCTTGCAGATCATTGGGCAGGTCATCGATGGGGACAGCGGCCCAGATATAGGATCGCCCTCCCCCAAAAGAAAAGCCCGGAACGCGTCCGGGCTCTGTGTTCAGGCGGCTAGCCCGCGATCAGGGCTTGGCGGCCGGCGCAGCCGGTGCGGTTGCGCCGACCTCCTTCAGCATGGCTTCATTGGCCTGCTTTTCGAGATCGCGAGAGATCCCGGCCGTCCAGATGTCCGCGGCCTTCATCAGTTCGCGCATGGCGATCGGCCCGTCCTTGAGCAACTTCTTGCCGGCCTCGCTGGTGTAAAAGGTGGTGATCACTTTGAGCTCCTCGGCGGAGAAGGCCTTGGCATAGACCAGCGCGGCCTCCCGCTCCAGATCACCGCGGCGCGGGGCAAGCTTGATGGCCTCGGCATCGACCGTCTCGGAGATCTTGCTCTCCAGATCAGGATAGGCCTGGATGAGCTGCGTCTTCAGCTGATCCGACACCGCCGGCAGGATGGTGTCGAAACGGTCGGTCACGCCAAGCGCGGTAATAGCCGCGCGGGCCGCCTGCACGTGTTCCGGCGCGACGTCCTGGGCCTGGGCGACCGGCCCCATGAACAGGCTACCGGCAATGACGGTGACAGACGCGAAACGTCCCAAGCTCGAAAAATTGACCATGAAATCCACAGCTCCTGTCTAGTTCTTTGCGTCGATGACCCGCGCGCCGGCCGGACCGGCGATAATGGCAAGCGTGGCCAGATTGATGAATAGCCCGTGCTCGACCACACCCGGAATGGTATTGAGCGCGATAGCCAAGGCCTCTGCATCAGGAATACGGCCAAAAGATGCGTCGAGAATGAGGTGTCCGCCGTCAGTGGTGAAGAGACCGTCGCCGGAGGCGCGCAAGGTCATGGCACCGGTCAGCCCCAGCCGTTCGGCCGCCTTCTCCACGGCGATACAGGTCGAAACCTGGCCGAAGGGATTGATTTCGATCGGCAGCGGAAAGCGGCCGAGCGTCTCGACGACCTTGCTTTCGTCGGCAATCACGATCATCTTTTCGGAAGCCGCCGCAACGATCTTTTCCCGCAGAAGTGCTCCGCCGCCGCCCTTGATCAGGCGCAGCCGGCCGTCCACTTCGTCGGCCCCGTCAATGGTGAGATCGAGTTGCGGCAGTTCGTCGAGCGACTTCAGCGGCACGCCGAGTTCGAGGCACAGGCGCGCCGTGCGCTCCGACGTCGGCACGCCTTCGACCTTGAGGCCGCCTGCTACCTTTTCCGCCAGAAGCCGGACGAACTCCTCCGCGGTAGAACCGGTGCCGATGCCGAGACGCATTCCGTCCTCGACATGCTCCAAAGCCGCTGCCGCAGCCTTTATCTTCATTTCGCGGGCGTCCATGCGCCAAAAGCTCCTGTCCGTTTCGTCGACAGCTGTTTACACGCCTCGCCGGGCAAACGAAAGCCCCTTTCCGATACCGCTGTATCGGTTGCCTTTTGCCCGCATTTCGCCTACCCGGCTAGTGCGATCCCGCATTCCCTGAGCAGTGACGGAGCATGCCCTTGAAAGCCCCCACGATCGTCTTCGACCTCGACGGCACGCTCGTCGACACGGCGCCCGACCTGGTCGCCAGCCTCAACCACACAATCGCCGTCGCCGATCTGCCGCCGGTGGGTTACGAGGATCTCACCCATCTGGTTGGCCAGGGTGCCCGCGCCATGATCGCCCGCGCCTTCGCGCTGCGCGGTGCGCCGCTCGCGGATGAAGACCTGCAGCCGCTGCTCGATCGCTTCATCGCCCATTACATGGCGGGAATGCCTGGGGACAGCCGGCCCTATCCGGGCCTCGTCGACGCCCTGGGACGTTTGAGGGAGGCCGGCTTCCGGCTCGCCGTCTGCACCAACAAGATGGAATCGCTGGCCTTGCCGCTGATCGAGAAGCTGGGGCTGGCCCACCATTTTTCGGCCATTGCCGGCGGCGACACCTTCACCGTGCGCAAGCCCGATCCGGGCCACATAACCGCGACCATCCAGCGGGCCGGCGGCGATCCGCGCTTGGCCGTCATGGTCGGTGACAGCGTCAACGACATTCTTGCCGCGCGCAATGCCGGCATCCCCTCCATCGTCGTGCCGTTCGGCTATTCGGATGTTCCCATCGCCGAGCTCGGAGCCGACCGGCAGATCGATCACTTCGACGAACTGACGCCGGACCTGCTCGCGCAATTGCTGCGGAAATGAAAAAAGGCGGGTCATCCACCCGCCTTCGTCATCGTTAGCCGCGCGGGGCGCGGGCGTCGCTGGTCGCCTTGAAGGCCTTGCGGGTCGCCTCATCCCGGTCATACACGTCTTCGAAATAATCGATTTCGCCGTCCTTGTTCGGCCAGGCGGTGAAATAGGAAACATAGACCGGGATCTTCTGCGGCACCTGAACCGCGCGGTTCTGCCCGGACGCGATCTGCTTGGCGATCTCGGCCGTCGTCGTGCCCATCACCGCCGCCGCCATCACGCGCGGCTCGGCCAGACGTACGCAACCATGGCTGAGCGCCCTCATGTCGCGCTGGAAGAAGCTCTTTGACGGCGTGTCGTGCATGTAGATCGCATGGCTGTTGGGAAACAGGATCTTCAGCTCGCCCAGCGCATTGTCACCACCGGGCGGCTGGCGCACATCGACACTGTGGGTGGTGTTCCAGTCGACCTGCGTCGAGGAAACCTTGCGACCGCCATAGCTCACCTCATAGCCGAGGCGATCGAGGTAGGACGGATCGCGGCGCAGCTTCGGCAGCATCTCGTTGACGATGATCGACTTCGGCACGCCCCAGTAGGGGTTGAACTCCACCGTCTCGATCTGGTCCTGGAAGAAATAGGTCTGGTTCGACTTGGAACCGACGACCACCCGCATCGCCAGTTGCTCGCGGCCCTCGTTGACGAAATAGGCGGTATAGGACGGCTGATTGATGAACACATAGCGCTGTCCCAGATCATCCGGCAGCCAGCGGATCTGTTCCATGGCGACGATCAGCTTGTCGATCTTCTCGGCATTGCTGTGGCCGGTCAGCGCCCGGATGGTCGCGCGCCCGACGACGCCATCGGGCTTCAAACCCTTTTCCTCCTGGAAAGCTTCGACGACGGCGACGAGGTCGGGCGTGTATTCCGGCGTGCCCGCATAGCCCGCAAGCGCTGCAGCATGCTCGGCCTTGAGCGCATCCGACCCTTCGGCCTTAATTGCTGCGAGGATGTTGGAGAGTTCAGCATTGCTCTGGCCGGGCTTCAACAACGTGCCTGGAGCAATCTCGACCCGAGCCCCGGCCTGGCTGTCGGCGGCCCGCAAGCGGGCGAGCTCCGCCGCCATGGCCTTGAACTGCGCATTATCGGGATCGCGCGAGCGTAGATAGGCGGCAACGTCCGGGCTCAGCCGCAGCATGTTGAGCACCGGCTTCAGGTTGACCGACTTGCGCTTGAAGTCGTGATAGCCGGAAATCTTGTTCGGATCGATCCGCCCCCGCTCCGTGTCGGCGGCATAGGAGAGCAGCTTTGCCGAAAGCGTCACCTCGAACCGGGCGAGATCCCGGGCAAGCCTGTCGGGGTCGGCCGGGTCGGCCGCCTCGACCGGCACCGGCACGGCATAATCCTCAGGGGCAAGACCGACCGCATCGGCGGCGGCAAGACCGGCAATCGACTGGCGCGCGCGCTCGGTCAGGCCGGCCTCGGTGACCCAGATCAGCGGCTTGTTGTCTGCATAATAGGCCTCGACGGCTTTCGCCACCTCGTCTGTGGCGCGCACGCCGGTGTCGGCGAGGAAACGGCGCACCTGCGGCTGGTCGCTGGCGACGGACGGGGTCGCGGCATCAAGGCCCGTGGCAGCGGGTGCGGCGGTTGCGGACGGCAAGACCGGTGCCTTGATCGCGATCGCCCGCGTCGCTTCGGGCTTGTAGGTGTAATAGCGCGGACCGGCAACCTTCGGCAGCGGCTCGGGATCGCCCATCTCCAGCCCGCCCCGCGCCTGGGGCTCGATGATCGAGCGCAGTCCGGGTCTCTCGCTGGATCTGCCCGGCCCGCCGCGCAAGAGGTCGAGAAGCGTGGCCGCCTCGGCCGCCGGGGGCAAGGCCGAGAAGGCCGTTATCGCGGCAAGCGCTGTCGTTGCCGCGATCTTGGTGTAATTGGTCATTCCTGCACTCGCTCCAGCTCTGTCGTCGCGAAGCGGCAACCGGGAGGCTGCCGCCGTTCATGGCGCGGTTCACTAGCCGATAGGCATATCATTGAAAAGTTGTCGCCGCTTCGCCCGCGGCGCCGGCCTGTTTCAATTCTGCGTGAATCCACGACGTCCGGCGCACCGGCACATCAGCGGACTTTAATGAAAACACTGGTTAAATTTTCTTTACCCCTCGCCACGTTACTGTGGACAGGCTCGAATGGCCGTGCGGAAGCCCGCTCATTTAGGCGGGACACGTGCCAAATATGACACGGCCGACAGAGGCGGCCGGGCCGATCGCATCAGGCGGGAAAATAGCGTCGCGTGCTGTTGGCGACCGCCACGAGCGCCAGCATCGCAGGCACCTCGACGAGAACGCCGACGACCGTGGCCAGCGCCGCACCGGAATTGAGCCCGAACAGGCTGATCGCGACGGCGACGGCAAGCTCGAAGAAATTGGACGTGCCGATCAGCGCCGCCGGTGCGGCGACGTTGTGCGGGAGGCGCCAGAGATAGGACCAGCCATAGGCGATGATGAAGATCAGCACATTCTGCAGCAGGAGCGGTATGGCGATCAGCACGATGACGAGCGGCGAGGCAACGATCGTCTGGGCCTGGAACCCGAACAGAAGCACGACGGTCGCCAGCAGCCCGACGATTGAAAAGGGCTTGAGGGTGGCCGTGAATCCGGCCACGGCCTCCCCGTCGTGGCGCGCGTCGAGCCGCCGGCGCGTCAGATAACCGGCCACGAGCGGAATCACGACATAGAGGATGACCGACAGCAGCAGCGTTTGCCAGGGCACGACGACTTCCGTCACGCCGAGCAGGAAGGCGGCGATCGGCGCGAAGGCGACGACCATCACCAGATCGTTGATCGACACCTGAACCAGAGTGTAGTTCGCGTCACCCCGGACCAACTGGCTCCAGACAAAGACCATCGCAGTGCAGGGTGCCACGCCGAGCAGGATCATGCCGGCAATGTATTCCTTGGCATCTTCCGGCGAAACGAGCCCGGCAAAGACATATTCGAAGAACAAAACGCCGAGAATGGCCATGGTGAAGGGTTTGATCAGCCAGTTGACCACGAGCGTCACGCACAGCCCCTTGGGTTTACGCCCGACATCCTTCAAAGAGGCGAAGTCTATGCTGACCATCATCGGGTAGATCATCACCCATATCAGCACCGCGACGACCAGGTTGACGCTGGCATATTCGATCGCCGCGACAGCCTGAAACAAGCCGGAAAAGGACAAGCCGAGGCCGACGCCGGCCGCGATGCAAAGCGCGACCCAAATCGACAGATAGCGCTCGAAAAAGCCGAGCGGGGACGGAGACGAAGTCGAGGACATGAAAATACGCCGATCGTTGACAGGAATGGTGCGCGACAGCCGCGCCTTTTAGGATTTGCCGATCTCGCTCACCCGCTTCTGCAGGGCGAGCCTGTCGAGGCTGGCGATCGGCAGGTTGACGAAAATGGAGATCCGGTTGCCCAGCATCCGGTAGGCGTCGGCAAACGCCAGCGCCTTCTCCGTCTCGGTTCCCTCCACGGCGGCAGGGTCCGGCACGCCCCAATGGGCCGTCATCGGCTGGCCCGGCCAGACCGGACAAGCCTCGGCGGCGGCCGAATCGCAAACCGTGAAAACGAAATCCATTTTCGGCGCACCGGGCACGGCAAACTCGTCCCAGCTTTTGGAACGCAGACCGGAGGTATCGTAATTGGCGCGCTTCAGCAGATCGATCGCCATCGGGTGAACCTCACCCTTGGGATGCGAGCCCGCGGAATAGGCCGTGAACCGCCCCCGCCCCTCACGATTGAGGCAGGCTTCTGCGAGGATGGAGCGCGCCGAATTGCCGGTGCACAGGAACAAGACATTGAAATGCTCTTGGGTCATGGAAGAGGCCTCTAGCAACGACAAGTAATTTCATCGAGAATCGGGCGGCAGATCTCCGGGGAGCCGCCGCAGCAGTCCTCCAGTAGAAAACCCATGAGTTCGCGCATGCAGTCGAGATCGGCCCGGTAGCGGATGTGGCGCCCTTCCCGCTCGCCCGCGATCAGCCCGGCATTGGCCAGCACGGTCAGGTTCGCCGAAAGCGTGTTGGCGCGGAAGTTCAGGGCTGTGGCGATCTCGCCGGCGTTCAGGCCCTCCGGGGCATGCCGCACCAGCAAGCGAAAGACAGCCAGGCGCCCTTCGTGACCGAGGGCGGAAAGGGAATCGAGTGTCTGTTTCGTATCCATAATTCCAGAAATCATGAAATATCGAAATTTACAAGATGGCCCTGTCGCTAATTTTAACCTGAATTCAACGCTCAAATATTGAGGAGGCCATTGGCACCACACCACGCTGGGGCTAAATATCCCCTCTCGCAGCAGATTGAGAGCAAGGTCACCCGATGAGCAATATCCGCACGGAAACAGACACATTCGGCCCGATCGACGTCGCCGCCGATCGCTATTGGGGCGCGCAGGCCGAGCGCTCGCGCGGCAATTTCAAGATCGGCTGGGAAAAACAGCCGCTTTCCGTCGTGCGTGCCCTCGGCATCGTCAAGCAGGCGGCGGCCCGCGCCAACATGGCGCTCGGCGGTCTCGATCCGGCGCTCGGCCAGGCCATTGTGAGTGCCGCGCAGGAAGTGATCGACGGCAGGCTCGACGACCATTTCCCGCTCGTCGTCTGGCAGACCGGTTCCGGCACGCAGTCCAACATGAACGCCAATGAGGTGATATCCAACCGGGCTATCGAAATGCTCGGCGGCGTCATGGGGTCGAAGAAGCCGGTGCATCCCAACGACCACGTCAACATGAGCCAGTCGTCGAACGACACCTATCCGACGGCGATGCATATCGCATGCGCAGAACAGATCGTCCGCCACCTGATTCCAAATCTCAAACATCTGCACCAGGCCCTTGATGCCAAGGCGAAATCCTTTGCCCACATCATCAAGATCGGCCGTACCCACACCCAGGATGCCACCCCACTGACGCTCGGCCAGGAGTTCTCCGGCTATGCCGCCCAGGTCGCCTCGGCGATCAGACGGATCGAGCTGACGCTGCCGGGCCTTTACGAACTGGCCCAAGGCGGCACTGCCGTGGGCACCGGCCTCAACGCGCCCATCGGCTTTGCCGAAAAGGTGGCGGAAGAGATTGCGGCGATCACCGGCCTGCCCTTCGTCACCGCCCCGAACAAGTTCGAGGCGCTCGCCGCCCACGACGCCATGGTCTTCTCGCACGGCGCGATCAACGCCGCCGCCGCCGCCCTGTTCAAGATCGCCAACGACATCCGCTTCCTCGGCTCCGGCCCGCGCGCGGGTCTCGGCGAACTGGCGCTGCCGGAAAACGAGCCGGGCTCGTCGATCATGCCGGGCAAGGTCAACCCGACCCAGTCAGAGGCGCTGACCCAGGTCTGCGCCCATATTTTCGGCAACAATGCTGCCATCACCTTCGCCGGCAGCCAGGGCCATTTCGAACTCAACGTCTACAATCCGATGATGGCCTACAACTTCCTGCAGTCCGTGCAGCTGCTCGGCGATGCGGCCCGCTCCTTCACCGACAATTGCGTCGTCGGCATCGAAGCCCGCGAGGACAATATCAAGAAGGGCGTGGAAAACTCACTGATGCTGGTCACCGCCCTCAATAGCCGTCTCGGCTACGACACCTGCGCCAAGATCGCCAAGACCGCCCACAGGAACGGCACGACGCTGCGCCAGGAAACGGTCGGCGGCGGCTATCTCAGCAACGAGGAGTTCGACGAACTGGTGCGGCCGGAGCTGATGATCGGTCCGAAGTAAGGAAGCCGGCAACCTTGATGGCGTCCGCCTTCTCGACTAGGTTGAGCCAATGACCAGTTCACCCAAGAGACCTCTCACCGTTTCTCTCGATCCGGCCGACATCGACCGGATCGAAGCGGCTGTGGCGTCTGGCGACTTCACATCGGCAAGCGAGGTTGTCGAAGCCGCTCTTTCCCTCTGGGCCGGTACGAACACGGACAGGGATTTCGACCGCCGGCTGAAAGCGGCCTATGACAAAGGCAAAGCCAGCGGTCCGCCACGCGAACTGCGCCTGCCAGACCTGCTGCGCGACCTTAAATCAGCCGGCTAAGTCCGTCATGTCCTATGTCTTCAGTCCCAAGGCGGAGCAGGACCTCAGGGACATATGGCGCTGGGTCGCGGCGCAAAACGAACCGGCAGCCGATGCTCTGCTTTCCGCATTCTTCGATAGGCTGGAGCTTGCCGCGCAATACCCTTTGATGGGCGTAAGGAGACCGGATCTCGGCGACATTGCCCGCATTCTCGTCGTTGGCAATTACGTCATAATCTATGAGCCCCACGATGCGCATCTTCTCGTCGTTGCGATCATCCACGGCGCCCGCGATATCGAACACCAGCGATAGGCAACGCCTCCCCACTTTGGAATCATTGCAAAACGGCTATTGTCGGACTAGACGGAAGCGGAAATTTCCGCTCCCTGTTCCGCTAAAGGTCCCCCATGGCTGACGCTCTCTTTCCCCTCGGCGAAGACACCACTCCCTACCGCAAGATTTCCTCCGACTACGTATCCATCGACACCTTCAAGGGCCAGGACGTCCTGACCGTCGAACCGGAGGGCCTGCGCCTGCTCGCCGAGACGGCGTTTGCCGACATCAACCATCTGCTGCGCCCGGGGCACCTGAAGCAGCTCGCCTCCATCCTTTCGGACCCCGAAGCGACCGACAACGACCGCTTCGTCGCCTATGACCTGCTGAAGAACGCCAACATTGCCGCCGGCGGCGTGCTGCCGATGTGCCAGGACACAGGCACCGCGATCATCATGGCCAAGAAGGGCCGCCGGGTCTGGACCGAGGGCGGAGACGAGGTGGCGCTCGCCAAGGGCGTGATGGATGCCTACGAGCGCAAGAATTTGCGCTATTCACAGCTGGCGCCGCTGAAGATGTTCGAGGAAAAGAACACCCGCACCAACCTGCCGGCACAGATCGACATCTACGAGGAAGGCGAGGACGCCTACAAGTTCCTGTTCATGGCCAAGGGCGGCGGCTCGGCCAACAAGACCTATCTCTACCAGGGCACGCCCTCGCTCCTGACCCACGACCGCATGATCGAGTTTTTGAAGGACAAGATCCTGTCGCTCGGCACGGCGGCCTGTCCGCCCTACCATCTGGCGATCGTCATCGGCGGCCTGTCTGCCGAGATGAACCTGAAGACGGTCAAGCTCGCCTCTGCGCGTTACCTCGACAGCCTGCCGACGGAAGGTTCGGAATCGGGCCACGCCTTCCGCGACCTGGAAATGGAGCAGGAAATCCACAAGCTGACCCAGTCGCTTGGCGTCGGCGCCCAGTTCGGCGGCAAGTATTTCTGCCATGACGTGCGCGTCATCCGCCTGCCCCGCCACGGCGCCTCGCTGCCGATCGGGCTCGGCGTTTCCTGTTCCGCCGACCGCCAGGCGCTCGGCAAGATCACGAAGGACGGCATCTACATCGAGCAGCTGGAAACCGATCCGTCGAAATACATGCCGGAGATCGACGAGACGGCACTGTCCTCCTCCGTCGTGAAGATCGACCTCAACCAGCCGATGAGCGCGGTCCTTGCCGAGTTGACCAAGCACCCGGTGAAGACCCGCCTGTCGCTGACCGGCACCATCATCGTCGCCCGCGACCTTGCCCATTCCAAGATCCGCGAGCGGCTGGAAAAGGGTGAAGGCATGCCGGAATACCTGAAGAACCATCCGGTCTATTATGCCGGCCCGGCGAAGACCCCGACCGGCTATGCCTCCGGCTCTTTCGGCCCGACGACCGCCGGCCGCATGGACAGCTACGTCGACCAGTTCCAGTCCTTCGGTGGCTCCATGGTCATGCTCGCCAAGGGCAACCGCTCGCGCGCCGTGCGCGAGGCCTGCAAGAAGCACGGCGGCTTCTATCTCGGCTCGATCGGTGGCCCGGCGGCACGCCTTGCCCAGGACTGCATCAAGCATGTCGAGGTTCTCGAATATCCGGAACTCGGCATGGAGGCGGTATGGAAGATCGAAGTCGTCGACTTCCCGGCCTTCATCGTCACCGACGACAAGGGCAATGATTTCTTCCAGGAATTCAATCTCGGCTGAGAGATCGGCAAGAGAATTGCACCATGAGGGCGGCGCGCAAGCGGCGCCCTTTCTTCTTGGTTCACCGAATATTATAAATGTATCAACGACTTGGATGGCGACCACCGGCTCGGCATAGATTTTCGCCGATGAAATCACGGGTACTCGTCATTAAATATTTCCAAACAAATTTGATCTAACAATCAGAAAGGATCATGGATCCGAAAGATCAATGGAGTTCGCCTATGAACACGGCAACGACGCCGAAGGCGCAGATTCCCGATATATCGGCGCAGATCACCTATGCGATGCGAAGCATGGGCGTTGCTCCTATTCCGCGCAATTACGAACTCTTCTACGAAGCCTATATCGGCTCCAATCCGACCCTGACCCGGGATCTGGCCGCGCTCGGCAGCAAGGCGACGCAGGACGAACTCGACGAGATCGGCCAGCAATATTTCGGCAATCACCAGAACCGGGTGGTCGAGAGCGCTCATTCGAAGATCGTCAGCGAACTGGACGGTCTGCTGCGCCTGTTGAAACAGGAGCAGACATCGCTCGAAAGCTACAACAAGCTGCTTGGCGAGACCTACACCCGCATCAGTTCGAAGAACAACACCAGCGCCGACATCCTGCGCAGCGCCATCACCCTTCTGTCGGAGGCCACCGGCGACACCATGGCCCACGGCTCCCAGACGGTCGAGCAGGTCAGCCAGAAGTCTCAGGAAATGGACCAGGTCCGCAAGGAGCTGGACGAATACAAGCGCATCGCCAACACGGATTCGCTGACCCGCATCGCCAATCGTCGCGCCTTCGACGAGCGGCTGGCGTCGATCTACAATGCCACGTCGAGCGCGCCGCTGACTGGCCTGGTGCTGGCCGACATCGACAATTTCAAGAAGATCAACGACACCTATGGCCATCCGGTCGGCGACAAGATCCTCGCGACCGTCGCCACGGTGATCCGGGCCAATGTCCGCAAGGATTGTTTCGTCGCGCGCACTGGCGGCGAGGAGTTCGCCATCATCGTCGAAGGTCATAGCGCCGAGGAAGTCAACCTCATGTGCGAGCGCGTCCGGACCGCCCTGGAGACGACACCCTTCAAAAACTCGAGGACCGGTGTGAACTACGGCCCGATCACCCTGTCGCTCGGCTTCTGCATGGCGGGTGAAGCCGAAGATCCGGGCGAACTCTATGCCAAGTCCGACATCGCGCTCTACTGCGCCAAGAATGCCGGTCGCAACCGCACGAAGATCTTCGAGGACGGCATGAAGAAGGACTTCACCAAGAGCTGGCTGATCTACAAGCGTTAATCCCCGGCCAATCGCTCACGGACAGGCGGAAGCGCCGCTTTCCCGGGCGATCGCAATCAGTTCCGGCCGGTATTCGAAGTGCATCGTGTCGTAGTGATACCAGCGCCCGCCCCAGATAAAGCCATGCCGCTCGAACACATCGATGATCGCCAACGGGAACTTGTTGGCATAATGGGGCACCTTGCCCGGCTTGCCCCCGGACCAGATCCAGTAGTCGGCGAACTTGGTGTTGATGTCGATCGCCGCACCGAAACTGTGGACCGACATGTTCGGCGCGTTCGCCACCTTGCGCCAGTTGAACGTGCCGGCCGAGGGCACCAGATAGCGCTTCAGCTCCGGTCTTGACGCCAGTTCGTCGCGGACCTTTTCCAGCGCCGCCGCCGCACCCTGTCTTTTCGTCACCCGAACGCTCTCGCCGAACCAGGTCACCTTGACCAGCGAGCGCTCCACCTCGCGTGCCGATGCCCCGTAGAGCCGCATCATCAACGGATCGCTGCGGATACGACCGGGATCGACATTGACCGCCGGCTTCGTTTCGCATGGCCCGACCGGATAGACCTGCGAGAGGCTGTCCTCGACATCGCCCTGTGCGAGCTTGGCGAAATGATCCTTCGCCTTGCCGTCATCGATCAAAAGCGGTTCGCCGCCGTCCCGAAAGGTCAGGCGGCCGTCCTCTATGCCGGCAAGCGTTTCGGGATAGGCCGCAACGAGAAGCCGAAGCTTTTCGTCAAGTCCCAATTCGCCGGCCCGTGCGGCACAGGATGCCAGCGCAAATCCCAGGAACAGCAGTGCAAACGATCCGACGCGCTTCATCCGCCCCCTCCTTGCTGGCTGTCATAATCCCGCAGCCAAAGCGTCGCATGAGCGGTCGGCTCTGACAATGCGTCACGCCGCCGCCGAGAAAGGGAGCGCCGCGACGGCTGCTCACCACATGGTCTTGGCGGCGCGCTCCGGCCATTGCCGGTCATAGGTTTCCTTGTCGAAATCGGCTTGCGCCGCCTTCAGCAGATCGCCGGGCGTCGGCAGGATCTTCGGATCGACAAAGCCCTCAGGGTTCCACAGATCCGCCCGCATGATCGCCCGGGCGCACTGGAAATAGACCTCGCCGATGGTGACCAGCACCACGCAGCGCGGATGCTTGCCGTCCATCTCGAAGCTGTCGAGCACGTCGGCATCGACCGAGACGACGGCCTGCCCGTTGACCCGTATCGCCGTGTTCGAGCCGGGAATGAGGAACATCAACGCGACGCGTGGATCGCGCACGATATTCATCAGCGAATCGATCCGGTTGTTGCCGCGCCAGTCGGGAATGGCGAGCGTCTTTTCGTCTTCCACCCGCACGACCGCGCCACGATCACCGCGCGGCGAGCAGTCCAGACCTTCCGGACCGACGGTCGCCAGCGCCATGAAGGGCGAGCGCTCGATCATCAGGCGATAATCCGCGGTCAGCGCCGGCGTCACCTTGACGAGCGAGGCTTCCGACACGCCGCCGTAGATCTCCCTGAGCGCGTCTGGGGTGCGGATGATCGTCATGGCCTCTCCTTCCAGGTCTGTCGCGACGGGACGCGGCGCGCGCCGTCGGCCCCGTTTACGAGAAGACCCTATCAGACGGATGACGCCGTGCGCAGCCTCACCGTTTCGCCCATTTCGCCAGTCGAATCGTCACCAACAAGAAAGTTCGAGACGGTGGCCACCACCTCCGGCGCGCTGACGATGCGCCGATGCCCCTGCCCGTTCGCCCAGTGATGGCGAATGTGATGGGAAACGCCGAGATAGCGCTTCGCCTGGTCAGCGCCGACCTCCTTGTCGTCCTCGGCATGGACCACCAGCAGCGGCCGGCCGAGCCTGCGCGCGATCGCCACCCCGTCCAGCGCCTCGACCGGGCAGCCGACCCGCCGCTCGGTTCGCGCGACAAGGGCCCGAGCGGTCCTCGGGTTGAGGCCGGCCATCGTGACGAAACCGTCGAAGACATCCTCGATCCGCGACGGCGAGCCGATCACGGCAAGGCGTTGAACCGAAAAGGCCGGCACGCCGGGGAAACTGCCGCCGGCAGCGGCCATCAGCGCCGCGCCACCGAATGAGTGGCCGACCGCCGCATCGAAGGGGCCGAACCGCGCCTGCGCCTCGGCCATGGCTTCGGCCGCCATGCGCATGTCGAGGGTCCGGCCGGACGAACGGCCGTGGCCCGGCAGGTCGAGTACGAAGACCTCCGCGCCTGCCTCCCTCAGCCCCATGGCGAGGTCGGCCAGATATTCGGCGCGCGAGCCCCAGCCATGGACGACGAGGAGGCGCGGCGCCGAGCAACGCGGCGCGCCGATCCTGCGGAGCCCGACCTTCGCGCCTCGGACCTCGAGCATCAGCCTTTCCGCCGTGGAGAGCTTGCGCGCGCCGTCCGCAAAGGACTGCCGGGCCTTGGCCGCCTTCGGCCGCTTGGGCGGTGTGTGGCAGAACAGAGCCAGGGCCAGGCGGCTCGCCAGATCCGGTGAAATACGTCCCAGCGTCGAAAAACCGAATCGGGTGACCTTGGCCGCAAAGGATGGCATAGTCGGAATCCTTGAAACTGTTCAACTATGAACAATAAAGTACAACGATGAACAAAAATCAAGCCCTGCCCTGGGACCATCCGCGATTCAAGAGCTGGGTCAGCGTCGGTCGTGCCTGCCAGCTCATGCAACAGGCGCTGACGCGGGCGCTTGCGCCGCTCGACATCAAGCCGCCGCATCTCGACATTCTCGTCAATCTCTATCGTTTCGAGGCGATCTCGCAGCAGGAACTGGCCCGCAAGCTGCTCGTCGGACGCTCCAACATGAGCATGCTCCTGCCGCAGATGGAAAAACGCGGCCTGATAGAACGTCGCGCGGATGCCAGGGACAAGCGGATCCTGCGCCTCTTCCTCACAGACAAAGGCCGCGAACTGACCGTGAGGGCCATGGCCATCCAGACCGACCTGATCGAACGCATATTGTCGGCAACGCCGATCGAGGACTGCCTGCTGATGGCCGGGACGATGGAGAAGCTCATAACCCGCCTGATGAGCGAAGAAACCGCCGGCGAGTGATCGCCGCTGGTCGGCACGTAGTCCCGATGTCAGCGATGATCGCGGCTGAGGCCCTTTTGCGTCAGTTCGCGTTCGTATTCGGCGAACTTTGCCTCCCCGGTCTCGCCCAGTTCGCGCAGATAGCTCCAGGTGAAAATTCCGCTGTCATGCCCGTCGTCGAAAGCGATGCGAACGGCGTAATTGCCGGTCGGCGCCACCGCCCGAATCGCCACGTCGCGCTTGCCCGGCACTGTGACCTTCTGGCCGGGTCCGTGCCCCTGCACCTCGGCCGAGGGCGACAGCACCCTGAGCAGTTCCGCCGGAAGCGTGGCCACGATCCCGTCGTTGAACGTCACCGACAGCATCTGCCGGTCCTTCGACACCTTCAACTCGCTTGGCCAGAAATCGCTCATGTTCGCATCCGTCAATTGTCGCCCGAAGTCGAGCACTATGCCTGCCTCTTGTGCAGCGCAAGACATTTTGCCGGGATGATGTGCACCCATTTGCTTGACGCGGCGCGCCGTGGTGACCATCTTGCTCATATAAACGGGGAGGTCATGCTTTGAATTCCAGTGCCGGTCCATGGCGGGACGCAACCGCGCTTGCGCCGAACGACGCGCCGATGATCGACCCCTTCGGGCGGGCCGTCACCTATCTGCGCGTTTCGGTCACCGATCGTTGCGATTTCCGCTGCACCTACTGCATGGCGGAAAACATGAATTTCCTGCCAAAGAAGGACCTGCTGACACTCGAGGAACTCGACCGGCTCTGTTCCGCCTTCATTGCCAAGGGCGTACGAAAGCTGCGCCTGACCGGCGGCGAGCCGCTGGTGCGCAAGAACATCATGTTCCTTTTCCGCAGCCTGTCCCGGCATCTGGAAAGCGGCGTGCTCGACGAGCTGACCCTGACCACCAACGGTTCGCAGCTGTCGCGCTTCGCCGCCGAACTCGCCGATTGCGGGGTTCGCCGAATCAATGTCTCGCTCGATACGCTCGATCCAGATAAATTCCGGACGATTACCCGCTGGGGCGAGTTCGACAGGGTGATGGAAGGCATTCGCGCCGCCCAGGCCGCCGGCATCCGGGTCAAGCTCAACGCCGTCGCCCTCAAGGGCTTCAACGAGGACGAGATCCCGGAACTGATGCGCTATGCCCATACCAATGACATGGACCTGACGCTGATCGAGACCATGCCGATGGGCGAGACCGGCGAAGACCGCACCGACCAATACCTCCCCCTGTCCGTGGTCCGGCGTCGGCTGGAGGAGAGCTTCACGCTCACCGACCTGCCGCTCTCCACCGGCGGGCCCGCCCGCTATGTGCGGGTCGAGGAGACCGGCGGCAAGCTCGGCCTGATCACGCCGATGACGCATAATTTCTGCGAGAGCTGCAACCGCGTACGCCTGACCTGCACCGGCACGCTTTACATGTGCCTCGGCCAGGACGACGCCGCCGACCTGCGCACCGCGCTGCGCGCCTCGTCCGACGACGCCTTCCTGTCGGCCGCGATCGACGAGGCGATCGGCCGCAAGCCGAAGGGTCACGATTTCATCATCGACCGCAACCACCTCCGCCCGGCGGTCGCCCGCCACATGAGCGTCACGGGAGGCTGAACCGTCGCCGGCTGTGCGTGGGCGGGTTCAAACACGTCGCATGCTGCTTTTTCCACTCCCCCTCACAAGCCATCATCGGCAAAACGCTCGGCTGTCGCCTCCCATGGGTCGAACCTTGCAGATTCCAGGAATTCCCCGCATGGCATTGTCCAATAATTCCAAGGGAGCGCTGCTGATGGCGCTCGCAATGGCCGGCTTCACGTTGAACGATGCCTTGAGCAAGGCTGTCACCCCGCTGATGAATGTCGGCCAGCTGATGTTCGTGCGCGGCGCGCTGACCACCATTCTGGTCTATGCAGTGGCCCGCCAGATGGGCGCGCTCGGTCATATCCGCCTTTTGATACAGCCCATGGTCCTGCTGCGCATGCTGTTCGAGACGCTTGCCGCCATCACCTTCCTCAATGCGCTGGGCGCCATGCCGCTCGCCAATGTCTCGTCCATCCTCCAGGCCTTGCCTCTGGCGGTCACGCTTGGGGCTGCCCTTTTTCTCGGCGAGGCCGTCGGCTGGCGGCGCTGGACGGCGATCGCCGTCGGCTTCGTCGGCGTATTGATCATCATCCGGCCCGGCCCGGAAGGCTTCACCATGGCGGCGCTCTACGTCGTGTTGAGCGTGGTCTTCGCCGCGGCCCGCGACCTTGTGACGAAGAGGATCGACCCCGGCATTTCCTCCCTGGCCATCACGCTTTCGACCGCCGCAGGGATCACGGTCGTCGGCGCGGCGCTGATCATTCCCTTCGGCGGCTGGCAGCCGATGAGCGGCTCGACCTTCGGTATCATGGCTCTGGCCTCGTGCCTGATCTTCGTCGGCTACCTGGCCATCGTCATGGCCATGCGCACCGGCGAGATTTCCTTCATCGCCCCCTTCCGCTATACCAGCCTGCTCTGGGCCGTAGCGCTCGGCATGATCTTCTTCAACGAAGTCCCCGACATCTGGATGGTCACCGGCACCGTCATCGTCATCGGCTCGGGCCTTTATGCCTTCTACCGCGAGAACAGGCGTCGCGCGGAAGCGGCACGGCTGGAGGCGGCGTCCGGAGGACCTGCGCCGTGAGCCAGATGATCGGACACCGACCGCCGCGACGGGGAACGAAGCCTTGACGAACACACGCTTTCTCGACCGTCGGTCGCCGCCGCACATCGTGACCCTGGTGGCGATCGCCGGCCTCTCCGCGCTGACGATGAACATCTTCCTGCCGTCGCTGCCGAGCATGGCGAAGGATCTCGGCGTATCCTACGGTACGATCCAGATCCTGATCTCCGGCTATATCGCCGTCACCGCGCTGATCCAGATCGTCATCGGGCCGCTTTCGGATCGCTTCGGACGGCGGCCGACGGTGATCGGCAGCCTGGTCATCCTTCTCCTCGCCACGCTCGTCTGCATGGTCGCCACCGACATCTACACGCTTGTCGCAGCCCGCATGCTGCAGACCGCCGTCGTTACCGGCATCGTCTTGTCACGGGCCATCGTGCGCGACATGGTGCCGATGGAGGAAGCCGCCTCGATGATTGGCTATGTCACCATGGGCATGACCATTGTGCCGATGATCGGCCCGACCATCGGCGGTGTTTTGGGCGACGCCTTCGGCTGGCGCGCCAATTTCGCCGCCCTCCTTGTCCTTGGAACCCTGGTACTGGCGCTGGTCGCCGTCGACCTTGGCGAAACGAACCACAATCGCAGCGCCAGCTTTTCCGCACAGTTCAAGGCCTGGCCGGGCCTGCTCGCTTCGCCGCAGTTCTGGGGTTATACGGCCGTCGTCACTTTCACCTCCGGCGCCTTCTTCGCGTTTCTCGGCGGCGCCCCCTTCGTCGGCGCGACGCTGATGGAGATGAGCCCGAGCACGCTCGGCCTGCAATTCATCTTCATCGCCGCCGGCTACATGGTCGGAAACTACCTTTCCGGCCGCTATGCAAGGCGCTTCGGCACCTTTGCCATGATGCTGGCCGGCACCATCATGCTGATTGCCGGCACAGTGTTGCCGATCCTCTTCCTGCTGGCGGGTGCCTCCTCCGCCCTCGCCTTCTTCGGGCCGCAGGTCATCGTCGGCTTCGGCAACGGTCTGACCCTGCCGAGCGCCAATGCCGGCGTGGTCAGCGTCAAGCCGCATCTCGCCGGCTCGGCCTCGGGCCTCAGCGGTGCGATCGCCATGGGCGGCGGTGCGGCGACCTCGGTCTATGCCTCGGCCATCCTCAGCGTCGAAACCGGCGCCATGCCGCTCCTGCTGGTCATGCTCGCCTGCGGTGTGCTTGCCATCGCCGCCCTGCTCTTCCTCCATTATGCTGACAAGAGCGACAGCTGGAGGGATGACGAAAGATGAGCGATCGCCAGAAGCTCCCGGCATTGATCCTTGCCGGCGGAGCCTCCCGCCGGATGGGCCGCGACAAGACGACCGCCCCCTTTGACGGCCGGCCGATGATCACCTGGATCGTTGAACGCCTCGCCCCCCAGGTGATCTCGCTGGCGATCAATGCGCCGGAGGGTTTTCCCCTCGGCCTCGGCCTGCCGCTCGTGCCGGACACGGTTGCCGATCGTCCAGGCCCGCTTGCCGGGGTCCTGGCCGGCCTGCGCCACGCGGCAGCGACGAGTACGGCCAGCCACCTGCTGACCGTTCCGGCCGACACGCCCTTCCTGCCGTCCAACCTCGCCGCCACGCTCTGCGCCGCAGCCGACGACCCCACGCGCATCGTTCTGGCCGCCTCCGCTGGCCGGGTCCATCCGGTCGTCGCTCTCTGGCCGCTATCGCTCGCCGATGACCTGGAGAGCTGGCTGGCCAATCCCGACAACCGCCGCCTCCAGGCCTACATCGCCCGCCATCCCTCGCTCGCCGTCGACTTCCCGCTGGTTGAAACGTCGGCGGGGTCGCTCGACCCCTTCTTCAACGTCAATACGCCGGCCGATCTCCTTTCGGCCGAACGCTATCTCGAGGCCTTGTCGAAATGACCGCCAGACCCCGCATCTTCGGCATTTCCGGCTGGAAGAATTCCGGCAAGACCGGCCTTGCCGTCCGGCTCGTCGCCGAGTTCACCCGGCGCGGCTATCGCATTTCGACGATCAAGCACGCCCATCATGATTTCGACATCGACAAGGTCGGCGCCGACAGCTACCGCCACCGCGAGGCCGGCGCCCATGAGGTGGCCCTCGTCTCGGGCACGCGCTACGCCATCATGCACGAATTGCGGGGCGCCGCCGAACCGAGTTTCGAGGACATTCTGGGCCGGCTCGGCCCCTGCGATCTGGTGCTGATCGAAGGCTACAAGCGCGAGCCCGTGCCGAAGATCGAGGCCCGGCGGCTGGAGGCCAGGAGCCGCGAACCGCTGGCGCCGAACGATCCGCACATCGTCGCGATCGCCGCCGATCATCCGGTTGAAGATTCGCGCTTGCCGGTCTTTGACCTCGACGACACCATGACAATCGCCGACTTCATCGCGGACATCGTCAAGTTACCGGCCCGGACCGGCTGAAGAAAACGGAACATGCAAAGAGGCCGCCGGATCATCTCCGGCGGCCTCTTCATTTCCATCGGCCATCTTGGCCTTGTCGCCGTCAGTTCGAGGCGGTCGCGGGGCGAACGAGCGAGGTGACGCGGCGGATTGCGACGCGACGGTTCTGCTGTTCGTCTCCGGCGGTGCGAATCTTGAGGTAGCGCTCGCCATAGCCCTGGACGGTGAGGTTTTCCGGCGGGATGCCATAGACCTCGGTCAGCAGGTTGGCGACCGTCTCGGCGCGCTGGTCCGACAGGACCAGGTTCGACCGGTCTGAACCCACGGCATCCGTGTGGCCCTCGATCAGGAAGGTCTCGCCCGGATCCTTCGCCAGCACCTGTTCCATCGCCGCCGCGACCTTGCGCAGGGTCTTCGCCTGGGCGAGCGGAACCTCGGCCGATCCCGACGGGAAGGTAATCGTGTCGAGGTCGATACGGCGCACCTTGTCACGAATACGGGCCGACGACTTCACCTCCTCGATCGAGTAGACCCGCTCGACACGCTCCACCGGCGGCTGGGCGAGGAAGTCGTAATAATCGCGATCGGGCGCATTCGACGTCGTGACGATATAGTCCTGAACCGGAATGGTCAGGCGCATCGGCGGCAGGCTGTAGCCGACGTCGACATAGACATGCGGCTCTTCGCGGTCGGCTTCCGGAGCATAGAACAACACATATTCCTCACCACCCGCGGTGAAGCGCGAGCGCAGGATGATGTCGCCGTAGCGGTTGTAGACCGTTACCAGCCGCGAACCGTCATTGCGCTCGATTGTCTCGCGCATTCGGCCACGCGACAGTTCTTCGTAGAAGGTCTGCTCCTCGTCATAGCGCAGGCGCGACCTGTCGTTGTTGCGCACCACTTCAAGGTTGCCGACGTTGATGATCGTCCGGTTGTCGACTTCCTCGACTACCCGCACCTCGTTCACCTGGTTGACGATATTCGTTTCATTGATGTTCGTCTCATTGGTGACGTTGGTGGTGACGTTTGTCACGTTCGTCACGTTCGTCACATTCGTGACGTTGGTCACCGAAGTAGGCACCTCAAAGGCAGGGGCGGTTTCCCTGGCCTCGCCCTTTTCCTCGATGAGGGCTTCCATCACTTGCGGCTCGAACTTCGGCGCGTCGCCCTGCGCCTCGGCATCGCTTGCCGGGGCCGCAACGACCGGCGTTTCCTCGCGCTGTACGGTGCGCGCATCGCGAATTTTGGCACCGCCGCTATTGTCGGCATCCTTGTCGCTGTCGAGAACGGCCGCGCCATTGTCGACCGGCAGAACCACCGTCTCGGCAGTCTTGGAAGGATCCTCGGCGATCTGCTGTTTGTCTTCGGCGCTGCGCTCGTCGACGATCTCGGTGACCGGCGCATCCTCCGGTGGCTCGACGGCCGGAACGAGAACCTGTTCACCAACAGGCTGCTGGTCGGGCGCCGGTGCGGCGGTCGACTGGTCCTGCGGCGCTGCGGGCGCCTCACCCTGCGTCTCGTCCTGAGCCGGCTTCATTTCGTCGTTGGATAGCGGGCTTTCAGCCGGCTGTTCGGCCGGAGCGGTCTCCACTTGAGGCGCTTCTTCGGCAGGCGCCTGATCGGCGGGGGCGGCCTCGTTGGATGGAGCGGCAGGCGCGGTAGCGGGTTCCTCAGCCGGGGCCGGCTCATCCGCTGGGGCTTGCTTCGCGGGAGCCTCTTCTGCCGGGGCTTCCTCTGCAGGAGCCGGCTGTTCTACCGGGGACTGTTCGCCCGGAGGGCACGCATCGGCGGATGCCGCTTGCGATCCGTCCGCGCACGTCACGGCTTCCGCTGCCGGCGGCTCGGTAGTCTTCTGCGCCTCTTCAGCAGCCTGCTGCTCGGCAGCCTTCTGGGCTTCTTCGGCAGCCTGCTGCTCGGCGGCCTTCTGCGCTTCCTCGGCAGCCTGCTGTTCGGCGGCCTTCTGGGCTTCCTCGGCCGCCTGCTGTTCGGCAGCCTTCTGCGCTTCCTCGGCAGCCTGCTGCTCGGCGGCCTTCTGCGCTTCCTCGGCAGCCTGCTGTTCGGCGGCCTTCTGGGCTTCCTCGGCCGCCTGCTGTTCGGCAGCCTTCTGCGCTTCCTCGGCAGCCTGCTGCTCGGCGGCCTTCTGCGCTTCCTCGGCAGCCTGCTGTTCGGCGGCCTTCTGGGCTTCCTCGGCCGCCTGCTGTTCGGCAGCCTTCTGCGCTTCCTCGGCAGCCTGCTGCTCGGCGGCCTTCTGCGCTTCCTCGGCAGCCTGCTGTTCGGCGGCCTTCTGTGCTTCCTCGGCAGCCTGCTGCTCGGCAGCCTTCTGGGCCTCCTCGGCAGCCTGCTGTTCGGCGGCCTTCTGGGCCTCCTCGGCAGCCTGCTGTTCGGCGGCCTTCTGGGCTTCCTCGGCAGCCTGCTGCTCGGCGGCTTTCTGGGCCTCCTCGGCAGCCTGCTGCTCGGCGGCCTTCTGCGCCTCCTCGGCAGCCTGCTGTTCGGCGGCCTTCTGCGCCTCCTCGGCCTGCTGCTGCTCGGCTGCACGCTGAGCGTCGATCGCATCGCAGCTCGCCTGGTCCGCGGCCTGGCTTCCATCGCTACAGGTCACGGCAGCCTGGGCAAGCTCGATAGTGCCGAGTATACGGCTCGACACGGGCGAAACGGCTTGCTGCGAGCGCAGCACGGTTGCCGCTGCGACCGGGTCAACCATCACAGCCGCCGACAGAACGGGTGCTGCGACGGTGGCGAACAGTTTCGATCTCAAATTCATAAGCGTTTCCTTGGGCGGAGCGTGATACCACGCGGGAAGTGTTGGAAGGAGCACCGACGAGGCGACATTTATAAGGCCGCCCGATTCTCCCAGTCCGATCGGGCAGAACCTAGGCGTCCGCCAATTAACCTCGGCTGAACGAAAAAGTTTCGTCGCCGTCGATGCTTTTCGCGAAATTTGGCCGGCAATCACCACGAGCCACTGTTGCTCAACCGTACAATTTTTATCCAAGGCGCGTCTTTGCAGTTGATTTTCCCTGAAAAAGAGTAGGAATATCGCTCCCAGTCCGGCACGCAGTGCCGCGCTACCCTGTTCAGCGCAGGACCGATAACAACCGCGCGAACGACCAACAGAGAGGATCTCATGCGTATTTCGACACGTTTCTTCGCCGCAGCTTCGATTGCCGCCCTGTCGCTTTTTGCCGGCGCCGCAATGGCAGAAGGCGAAAAGCTGATCATCGGCACGGAGGGCGCCTATCCGCCCTTCAACAACCTCGAATCGGACGGCACGCTCGTCGGCTTCGACATCGACATCGCAAAGGCGCTTTGCGATGAAATGAAGGTCACCTGTGAATTCGTCACCCAGGATTGGGACGGCATCATCCCGGCGCTCCAGGCCAAGAAGTTCGACGCCATCATCGCCTCCATGTCGATCACCCCGGAGCGCAAGGAGAAGGTCGACTTCACCGACAAGTACTACAACACCGGACCGGCGATCGCCGTGCCGAAGGATTCGCCGATCACCGACGTGGCCGGCCTGAAGGGCAAGACCATCGGCGCCCAGTCGTCGACCACCCACGCCAACTTCGCTGAAAAGGCCTTCGCCGATTCCGAACTCAAGCTCTATCCGACCACGGACGAATACAAGCTTGACCTCGAAGGCGGCCGCATCGATGCCGCCATCGACGACGTCGTTGTCCTGTCGGAATGGGTCAAGTCGGACGCAGGCGCCTGCTGCAAGATCCTGACTGCGCTCACGCCGGACATCGAAATCCACGGTCCGGGTGCCGGTATCGCCGTCCGCAAGGGCGAGACCGCGCTTGCCGAAAAGTTCAACGCGGCGATCAAAGCGATCCGCGCCAACGGCAAGTACAAGGAAATCAACGACAAGTACTTCGATTTCGACGTTTACGGCGAGTAAGCGTTGAAAGTCTGACCAGGGAATGGCGGAAGGTTGCACTTCCGCCATTCCTGCTTGAAACGAATGACAATAATTTGCGGCTCGAACCGCAGAGGGGAAATTCAGCATGAGCGGATTGTTTTCCGCCCTCGGGTCATTTTGGACCTGGTTTCAATATGCCTTCGATCCGCTGTGCGGACCGGCCGGCCTCTTCACCCTGTTCGGCAGTTCTTCGATCGTCGCATGCGGTGCGACCGGTTGGGGCGACGAGATCGCCTTCGGCGTCAAGGTCACCGTCACCCTGTCCCTCGCGACGCTTCCGATCGGCCTTCTGCTCGGCTTTGCCGTGGCGCTGGCCATGCAGTCGGAGGAAAAGACCCTGCGTGTCGCCGGCGGCATCTACACGACGATCTTTCGCGGCCTGCCGGAACTGCTCACCCTGTTCATCGTCTATTACGGCGTGCAGATGGGCATCCAGTCGATCCTTGCCTGGTTCGGCAATGAACAAAGGATCGAGATCAACGCCTTCGTCGCCGGCATGATCGCGCTGTCGGTCGTGTTCTCTTCCTATTGTTCGGAGGTGCTGCTCTCGGCCTTCCGCGCCATTCCCAAGGGCCAATATGAAGCGGGCGACTCGCTCGGCTTCCATCGCGCCAGAACCATGCGGCTGATCATCCTGCCGCAACTGATCCGCATCGCCCTGCCCGGCCTTGGAAACCTGTGGATGAACCTGTTGAAGGACACCGCCCTCGTCTCCGTCATCGGCCTTTCCGACATCCTGCGCCAGACCGGCATTGCCGCCAAGGTCAGCAAGGAACCGTTCTTCTTCTATCTGCTGGCCTGCGCTCTCTTCCTCGCGCTTGCCATGCTGTCTTCCATCGGCATCAGTGCCATCGACCGCTGGAGCAACCGCGCCGGAGGCCGCCGATGAGCTACGCCACGCAACTCATTCCGGCGCGTCCGGCCCCGCCGGCCTACAAGCCGCCCATCAGCGGCTCGCGCATTATCGGCCTTTTCGGTCTCGCGCTCTGGGCCCTGCTCGGCCTGGCGCTGGCCTATATGATGATCAGCAACTGGGACACCGACAAGTTCGTCAAATACGGCCCCCGCTACCTGTCCGGCCTCTGGGTGACAATGACGCTCGTGGTGGTCGGGATCGCCGTTGGCGCCCTGCTGTCCATTCCGATCGCCTTTGCCCGCATGTCGAAAAACCGCGTGCTGAACGTGATCTCCTATGCCTATGTCTACCTGTTCCGTGGCACACCGCTGCTCGCCCAGATCTACATGATCTATTACGGCCTCGGCTCGTTCCGGCCGCAGATCGAGGCCGTCGGCCTGTGGTGGTTCTTCCGCGAGGCCTGGTATTGCGCGCTGCTATCGATGACGCTCAACACCGCCGCCTATCAGGCGGAGATCCTGCGCGGGGCGATCCTGAGCGTGCCGCGCGGCCAGACCGAGGGCGCCAAATCGCTTGGGCTGAGCCCCTTCGTCACCTTCCGCAAGATCATCCTGCCGCAGGCGCTGATCGTGGCGCTGAGGCCCTATGGCAACGAGATCATCCTGATGATCAAGGCCTCGGCCGTCGTCGCGGTCGTCACCGTGCTCGACCTGATGGGCCAGACCCGCTACACCTTCTCGCGCACCTTCGACTACCAGGCCTATCTGTGGGCCGCGATCTTCTATCTGTCGATCGTCGAGGCCATGCGCCATATCTGGGCGGCGATGGAAGCGCGGCTGACGCGCCACCTCAAGCGCTAACCCGGCAGGTCTGCCGCAGGCAGCACTCGATCGATGCGGCTGCCAACCCATTGGTTCCGAATGAAAATTCGGAACCACCCCAATCCTGTTAAGCTTCAGTTAACCTTGCGGTGCTTCCATATCAGCAGGCCGCTCATAGGGCGCGGCCGATCGGTCCGCCGAAGCGGAACACCGCCGGCTCCGGTCCTCTGGATAAGGGAACGAAGACGAGGTTGTCATGAACCACGACATGGAAATGATGCTGAAGGGTTATGGCCTGACGACGGCGCAAATCCTCTACCGGCTGCCTGACCATCCGACACTGCTGCAAACCTATGTCTGGCAGCACTATGATCTGGCCCCCGATTTCCCCGAGATGAAGGGTTTCCTCAAATTCTGGCAGGAAAAGCTGGACGGCCCGCTGCATTCGGTGCGCTACGTGCACAAGCAGATGATCGCGGCGCATGAGTGGCGCGCCCTGAAGGGTGAATTCATTCTCCACTGAGACCGGTCAGACATGCACCTCGCCATGGGCGAACTCACCGTCATCGGGTTCCCGGTGGAGCGCTGAGAAGACCACTGCACAGTGCAACAGCCCGACGGCAGCGAGAACCAGCCAGCCCGGCAAGGGACCGAGCGTCGCATTGGCCATCAGGTCGCCGAAGGAATGGATGAACTCGACCGAGGGCTCGTCGGGCAGCAGCTTGGGGCTGGAAATCTTGAGGCCCCAGGCCAGCAGCAGGATGAGATACATCCAGACATAGTTGCGGCGGATGCGGCGGAACAGCGCTTCCCGGTAGCTCATGAGGAAGGCCGGACTGCGCAGGCTTGCCGCGATCGCCGCCGCCCAGTCGGGATTGAGTTCGGCTTGTGGGCTCAGCACCTGGGCGAAGTAGTGTCGCTCGAGCTGGCGCACCCGCGCCCGATAGACGTCGAAGAAACGGTAGCGCCGCGCCTCGATCATCAGGAACAGAGAGATCAGCAGCATGGCGAACAGCACCACACCATGATGCGATGTCGGTGTCGACAGCGACACCGAGAGCAAGCCGGCGACCACGGTCATGGCCCAGTTCGAGGTACGGTCGATCCGATCGCGCCAGCTGGTCATCCGGCCGATCTCGCCGCGATAGTAATGGATGATCATATTGGCTTTTTCGACCGAAGTCGCCGGCAGGGCCGGCCCGTCGCCATGCGCCTTTCCTGCCCGCTGGATGATTTCGCCCTGTTCCGCCATGCTGCTGCCCACCTCCCGTGATGCCTTTGTGGTTACCCCGCCTAACGAGGCACGGCAAGGCCGTGTTCCGGCCGCAGGCCAGCTTCACGCATTGCCAAACCCCGGCCGACCATTTAGAGGCTGGCCAAACGGGCGCCGGCTGTCGGCGCTGAACGACCGGAGTTCCCCATGGCCAAGATCGACGAAGACGCATTGGCGGAAGCCTACAACCGGGCGCTCGCGCTGGAAAAGTCCGGCGACATCGACGCCGCCGTCAAGGCCTACGAGGAAGTGCTGGCGATCGACCCCGAGGACCATGGCGGCGCCTCCGTCCGGATCGCCTCGCTGGGCCGCGGCGAAGCCCCGCCGAAGGCGCCCGACGCCTATGTCGAGACCCTGTTCGACCAGCACGCCGAAGCCTTCGAGGACATTCTCGTTGAGCAACTCGGCTATGCCGTGCCGGCCATGGTGCGCCAGCGATTGCAGGCGCTCGAACTCGGACCGTTCAAGCGCATGCTCGACCTCGGTTGCGGCACGGGCCTGACCGGTGGCACGCTTCGCGACATGGTGGACGACATCACCGGCATCGACATTTCGGAAAACATGGTCGAGCTCGCCCACGAGAAGGATCTCTACGAGACCCTCTATGTCGCCGAGGTCGAGGATTTCCTCGAGGACAATGACGAGGAGGCCTTCGACCTGATCACCGCGACCGACGTGCTGCCCTATCTCGGCGCGCTCGAGCCGCTGTTCTTCGGCGCGGCCGAAAACATGGTCGCCGGCGGCCTCTTCATCTTCTCCTCGGAAACGCTCGATCCTTCGGACACGCGGACCTATGCCGTCGGTCCGCACCAGCGCTTCCTCCACTCGGAGGCCTATATCCGTGAGCGGCTCGCCTCGACCGGCTTCGAGATCATCGAGATCTCCGATATCAACGTGCGCATGCAGGACGGAAACCCGTCTCCTGGCCACCTGGTGATCGCCCGCCTGAAAGGCTGAACCGATTGCCGCGCTGGTGATTTGATGAGAAACTATAGGGGCAGGCCCGAGCCGGCCCCGTTTCTTTTCCTCATAGGTTCTCCCATGATCCGCGCCATGTCTTTCGCCCTCCTAGTCTGTCTTGCTGGCCAGGCTCAGGCCGCGGGCGATCCCGTCGCCGGCGAAGCCGCCTATGCGCAGGCCTGCGCCCGCTGTCACCGCAGCGTCGACCGCATCCTCCCATTCATCGCCGGCAATGATGCCGCGGCAAAAACCGCCTATCTCGACGCCTTGCTCGCCGACCACCGGGCGCCCGATCCGGCCATGCGCGCCGATCTCATCGCCTATCTCCTGAAAGTTTCCGGCCTCTGAGGACCACTGCCCGGCTTGCTGCGCTTTTCCTTCGCCGCGCTATGCTTTATTCCTGCCGTCACGAAAAACGAGGCAGGAGATTTCTGAGCATGGCCAAGGTCGCATTCATCGGTTTGGGCGTCATGGGTTTCCCGATGGCGGGGCACCTGAAGACCAAGGGCGGACACGACGTCACCGTCTATAACCGCACTGCCGCCAAGGCCGATAAATGGGTGGCCCGGTTCGGCGGCAAGGCGGCCGCCACCCCGGCCGAAGCGGCACGGGATGCCGATTTCGTCTTCACCTGCGTCGGCAATGACGACGACCTGCGCTCGGTGACGATCGGCAAGGACGGCGCGTTGTCGGGCATGAAGTCCGGCGCCATCCTGATCGACAACACCACCGCATCGGCCGAGGTCGCCCGCGAGCTTGCCGAGGCTGCCGCCGCGAAGGGCTGCGGCTTCATCGACGCGCCTGTCTCCGGCGGCCAGGCCGGCGCCGAGAACGGCGTGCTGACCGTCATGTGCGGCGGCGACCAGGCCACCTTCGACAAGGCAAAACCCGTCATCGACGCCTTTGCTCGCATGGTCGGCCTGATGGGTCCGGCGGGCGCCGGCCAGCTCACCAAGATGGTCAACCAGATCTGCATCGCCGGCCTGGTCCAGGGTCTTGCCGAGGGGATTCACTTTGGCAAGAAAGCCGGCCTGGACATTGAAAAGGTAATCGAAGTCATCTCCAAGGGGGCGGCCGGCTCGTGGCAGATGGAAAACCGCCACCAGACGATGAACGAGGGCAAGTACGAGTTCGGCTTCGCCGTCGACTGGATGCGTAAGGACCTTGACATCGTGCTGTCCGAGGCCCGCCGCAACGGCGCGGCGCTGCCCGTCACCGCACTGGTCGACCAGTTCTACGGCGAAGTTCAGAAGCTCGGCGGCAATCGCTGGGATACGTCCTCGCTGCTCGCCCGGCTGGAAAAGAAATGACGCTCCAGCCTGCGTCATCGGTCGGCGAGATCCTCGCTTATCTCCGGTCGTTGCGCAACGAGGCCAATATTGCCGGCATGGCCCGGTTCGGCATCGACACGACCACGGCGCTCGGCATCACGACGCCGCAGATGCAGGCCCTCGCCCGGCAGGTCAATCGCGATCACCGCCGGGCTCTCGCCCTGTGGCAGACGGGCCTGCGCGATGCGCGCATGCTGGCGATCCTCACGGCCGATCCGAGAGCGCTGACGATGGAGGAGGCGCGGGCCTGGGCGGGCGATTTCAATTCCTGGGAAATCGTCGACACGGCCGCCGATCTGTTCACCCAGACGCCGTTCTGGCGCGCGCTTGTGACGAAGTTCGCCGATGACGAGCGCGAATATGTCCTCCGCACGGCCTTCGCCATGATCGCCGGCGCCACCGTCCACAACAAAGACGAGCCGGACGAGAGCCTGCTCGCCTATCTTCCTTTGATCGAAAAACACGCGACAGACCCGCGCAACTTTGTCCGCAAGGCGGTCAACTGGGCCCTGCGCAACATCGGCAAGCGCAACGCAACCTGCCACGGCCCGGCGCTGGCGCTGGCCGAGAAACTGGCGGCAAGCGACGACAAGACGGCCCGCTGGATCGGCAAGGACGCCGTTCGCGAACTGAAAAGCGAAAAGATCCTCGCGCGCCTCAAGGCGTGAGGATCGCAACCGGCCTCAGTCCTCGGAATTCTTCTGGTTGTCGAGCAGCATGTAGTCGAGCGGCAGTTCCGTCGTATACTTGATCTGCTCCATGGCAAAGGCCGAGGAAACGTCGCGGATTTCGATCTTGGCGATCATCCGCTTGTAGAAGGCGTCATAGGCGGCGATGTCCGGCACGACGACGCGCAGCAGATAGTCGACGTCGCCGCTCATGCGGTAGAACTCGACGACCTCCGGGAACTCCGCCACGACTTCGGAAAAGCGCTTCAGCCATTCGATCGAATGGCTGGAGGTGCGGATCGAGACGAACACCGTGACCTTCGTATTGACCTTGACCGGGTCGAGCAGCGCGACGCGGCGACGGATGATGCCGTCTTCCTCCATCTTCTGGATGCGCCGCCAGCACGGTGTCGTCGACAGGCCGACCTTCTTGGCGAGGTCGGCAACGGCCAGCGTCGAGTCTTCCTGGAGGATGCGCAGAATTTTTCGGTCGAGTCGGTCCATGCCAAAGCCTTTCGAATAATTTTCTCGATATAGCTCGCATTTTATTAAAGCAAAGAAAATCGTTTCAGCCGATCAACCTTTCCACCTCGGATTTCAGCACCGGCAAGACCTCGGCCTCGAACCAGGCATGGCGTTTCAGCCATCCCGTGTTGCGCCAGCTCGGATGCGGCAGCGGCAGCACCTTCGGCCCCTCGACATTCCCCTGCCAATAGTCGCGCCAATGCGCGACCGTCTCCGTCATCGTCTTCCTCTTACGACTTCCCAGATGCCAGGCTTGGGCAAAGTGCCCGATCGCCAGCACCAGCTCGATCTGCGGCATGGCCGCCATCACCGCCTGACGCCATTGCGGCGCGCATTCGCGCCGCGGCGGCAGATCGTGGCCATTGGCATTGTAGCCGGGAAAGCAGAAGCCCATCGGCGCGATGGCGAAACGGTCGCGGTCGTAGAAGGTGTCGCGATCGACCCCCAACCACTGCCGCAACCGGTCGCCCGAGGCATCGTTGAACGGCAGGCCGGTCTGATGAACCTTGAGCCCCGGCGCCTGACCGGCGATCAGGATACGGGCGCGCGACGAAATGATCGCAACGGGGCGCGGCTCGTGCGGCAAGCGATTTTGCGGACCGCCGGCCGGACAGTCGCGGCAGATACGGCAAGCGGCAATGGCGCGCCTCAGCGCATCCAAGGCCTCGTCCCCGCCCTCGCCTGCCTGTCCGTCCATGACACGGCCGCTCAGAGCGCCGCGCTCGGCCGCTGATGCACGGCCCTGAACCAGCGCCAGACATGGGTCAGGTCCTCCGGACAGGCGATCTTTGCCGGCTTCATGAACTCGAACGCGATCATCGCCGTGATGTCGGCGATCGTGAAGCGCGGTCCGACGATGAATTCGCGGCTTGCCAGTTCGCCATCGAGGAAGCGCAGGAAGTCGAGCACCTTCGGCTTGTTGGCCTCTCCCCAGGCCGGCACCTGCGGAACTTCCCACCCAGCCATGGCCGGGTGCAGGTGGCGGAAGGCGGCAGCAACAGAGGCGAGGAACATCAGCTCGACGCGCCGGTTCCACATCTCGACAAGCGCCTTGTCCTTCGCATCGATGCCAAACAGTGGCGGATCCGGATGGAGCTCCTCAAAATAGCGGCAGATGGCAACCGACTCGCACAGCACGGTCCCATCGTCGAGCTCGAGGATCGGCAGCCGCTGCAGCGGGTTCTTCGCCGTGATCTCGTCTGACTTGTGCCCGAACGCGCCCATGTCGACCGCGACCGTATCGACCTCGATGCCCTTCTCCTTGAGGAACACCGTCACCCGTCGTGGATTGGGCGCCCGCCCGCCGTCATAAAGCTTCATGATACCTCCCGCGATTGAACCTCAATTGACACCAAGCAAGCCTCGGAGGAAAGCCCAAAACCGGGCGATCGGTTCCACCTCGCCTGCCTCCGTTGCCTCCGAAGGCTGATGTTCCCGCCTCCACTCGTCCGGCCGTTGGAAATCGCCGGCCCACAGGCCCACCCGCTGATGTTTCGCCGCAGCCTCCTCGCGACCGTAGTCGCCGTAGGCCACGGCATGCCCGTCCCTAACCATTGCCGCATTGACGTCGGCATCGCCGACGCTGCAGCGTACGAGCAGTCGACCAAAACGGTCGCGTTCGCCACCGCTGCATGAAAACGCCGCCTCCTCCGTCCAGAGCGCCAGCCGTCGCCGGGCAGCCTTCCCGCAAGGGATAGCGCGCTCGTCAAGGCTGCAGGCCTGATCAAGCTCCGGCGCATCGATCCCCTCGAGCCGAAGGCGCTCGCCGCCCAGCATCAGCGTATCGCCATCGACGGCGACGAACCGGCCGGCGAGCATCCGCCTGTTGTCCTGCTCCAGCTTGGCCGCAATCAGGAGGCCGAGCACCAGCATCGAAACGCCGACGACCCCATCGCGCAGGACGCGTCCACCGATCTTCACATTTCGGCCCATTTCAACAATGAAACCTTGGCGATCATGGCAAACAAATCCTTTTCGACAGCATCTTCTTAAGAAATGCCCGCTAGCCTCGCCTGATCCGCGACAAGTGACCATCGGCAATATGAGTAAAGGCGTCCCGACCTCGACAGACAAGAACATCGTCGACCTCTCGCGCGGCCATCGCAACAAGGCCGTGGCGAAAGCGGTCCGCACGACGCGCGAACGCTTGCAGTCCAGCCAGTCGGGATCGATGCTGTTCGAGAGCGAACTGCTCGCCATGCATGTCGGCGCCTCGCTGCAAGGGGCCGCCGTCCTGCCCATTATCATCCTGATGGTCAGCGGATTCGGCGCCTATATCAATCCCGACCCGACGCTTTTCCTCTGGACGCTGGCGACGCTCACCGTCCATGCCCTCAATATCATCCTCGTCAAGCGGGCATCGAACGAGGACCTGTCGGCCACCAGCATTGTCAAATGGCGCCGCCTCCTTCTGGTCGGACAGGCCGGCATGGGCGTGTGCTGGGCGCTGTTTTCGATGCAATCCTGCGCCAGCTGCGGCGGCGACACCTTCGTGCTTTACAAGGGCGCAGCCCTGCTGATCGTGCTCTCGGTCACGGCCATGTCGAACATGTTGCTGCGTCAGGCGGTGCTGTTCGGCTTCCTGCCCACGGTCGGCGCTCTCGTCTATGTCGCGGCCACCACGCGCCATTCACTCGACATCGGCGTGACCGCGCTGTTCACCACGGCGCTCGTCTTCTTCATCTACATCACCAGCCGCCTCCACCAGGCCAATCTCAAGCTTTTGTCCTACCAGACCGAGAAGGACGACCTGATCGCCGAACTCGAAGTGGCCAAATCGCTCTCCGACGAGGCCCGTCGCCGCGCCGAGGAGGCCAACCTCGCCAAGTCGCGCTTCCTCGCCTCGATGTCGCACGAGCTGCGAACCCCGCTCAACGCCATTCTCGGCTTCTCCGAGGTCATGGCGACGGAGGTACTCGGGCCCCTCAACAATCCGCTCTACAAGGAATATTCCGGCGATATTCATCGTTCGGGCCAGCACCTGCTCGACCTGATCAACGAAATCCTCGACCTGTCGCGCATCGAGGCCGGCAAGTATGAACTGAACGAGGAAGTGGTGTCCCTGCTTGACCTCGCAGAGGATTGCGTCGGCATGGTGCAATTGCGTGCACGGGCCAAGAATATCACCATCGACGAGCAGTTCGAACCCGACCTGCCGGCGGTATGGGCGGACGAGAAGGCCATGCGTCAGGTCGTGCTCAACCTCTTGTCCAATGCCGTCAAATTCACGCCGCAGGGCGGCGAGATCCATGTCAAGGCCGGCTGGACCGCCGGCGGTGGCCAGTATGTCTCCATTCGCGACAACGGTCCGGGTATTCCGGAAAACGAGATCCCGGTCGTGCTCTCCGCCTTCGGCCAGGGTTCCATTGCCATCAAGAGCGCCGAACAGGGCACAGGCCTCGGCCTGCCGATCGTCCAGGCGATCCTCGCCAAGCATGGCGGCGAATTCAAGCTGAAATCGAAGCTGCGCGAAGGCACCGAGGTGATCGCCATACTGCCGGCCCGGCGCGTGCTGGAAAGCCTGCCGGCCGTGACCGAGACCCAGGCGGTGGAGCCGCGCAAACGCCAGTTCGCCTGACCGGCCGGCAGCGCACGGGCACACGCCCTGTTCGCTCTTTTTCTTTCGTGCGTCTGTCATCGATCCCGCCTATCTTCGGCGAAAATCGACGGATTCGGGAGACCTCCATGACCAAGCTGCCGCGTGCAATCCTCCTGTCGGCGGCGCTTGTCGGCGCACCGGCCATGGCTGCCGAAACGCCGAGCGAGCTCACGGTCATGAGCTTCAACATCTGGGGCGGCGGCGCGAACGAGGAGAAGGACGTATCCGAAACGGCCGCCGTGATCCGCGCCGCCGGCGCCGACATCATCGGCATCCAGGAGACCAAGCCGGAACCCGATGTCTGCGATGCCGACGACTGCGTACCGACGGGTTCGAGCGTCGCCAGGCAGCTCGCCGAGGCGCTGGGCTTCCACTACTACGAGCAGGCCAAGACCAATCCGGCGCTCTGGGCCAATGCGATCCTCAGCCGCTACCCGATCGGCAAGCCGACCGACAACGATCTCGGCGCCGAAATCGACGTCAACGGCCGCAAGGTCTACGCCTTCAACATCCACCTCACCGACTTCCCCTACCAGCCCTATCAGCTGCTCGGCATCGACTACGGCCCGGCGCCCTTCTTGAAGACCGCCGAAGAAGCCGTCGCGGCCGCCGCCAAGGCCCGCGGCCCGGCGCTCGATCTGCTGATGAAGGATATGAAGCAGGCCGAGGGAGCGGACGCCGTCTTCCTGTTCGGCGATCTCAACGAGCCGTCCTACCGCGACTGGACCGACGCGGCCGTCAAGGCCGGCCATCAGCCGATGGCGGTGAAGTATCCTTCGGCGCTCAGGATCGAGCAGCAAGCCGGGATGACGGACCTGCTGCGCGCCGCCTATCCCGACGAAGTGGCCAAGCCCGCCTTCACCTGGACGCCGACATCCGAGCCGACCGACAAGGACGACCACCACGACCGCATCGACTACGTGTTCGGCCGGAGCGCCAAGCTGGAGACGCTGAGCGTCTCCGTGGTCGGCGAAAGGAGCCCGCAGGCCGATATCGTCGTTACCCCATGGCCTTCGGATCACCGCGCGGTCGTGGCCAAGGTTCGTTTCTAGAAAACTTCGATCCCGCCAGGAACCGCTTCAGGCTTCTAGAAGAACACCACGTAGCCGGCATAGAGGCCGTTCGCCACCAGCAGGCAGAAGACTGCAAACGACCCCAGATCCTTGGCGTTGCGGCCGACGGTCGAGATTTCCGGCGAAATGCGGTCGACCAGTTCCTCGATCGCCGTGTTGACGGCCTCGACGCAGAACAGCACCAGCATCAGGATGATGAAGGTGACGAATTCACCGACCGACGCGCCGACGAAGGCGAACAAGGCGAGACCGATGGCGAGCGCCAGAAGTTCGTGGCGGAACGCCGCCTCGCCGACGAGCCTTCGGAACCCCTGCAGGGAATAACGGCCGGCTGCGAAGAAATGGGCAATACCCGTCTTCTTCTCGACCGGGGGCCCCGTCTCCGGCGCTGAATTTCTACGTGCGTCGTCAGCCATTTGGCGTCGCCACCCCGGCAGCCTCGAAAGTCGCCATGCCGGTATGGCAGGCGGCGGCGGCCTTAACGATGCCGGCGGCGAGCGCGGCGCCGGTGCCCTCCCCGAGCCGCATGCCGAGCGCCAGAAGCGGCGTCTTGCCAAGCTTCTCGATCGCCTTCAGATGGCCCGGCTCGCCCGACACATGGCCGATCAGGCAATGATCGAGCGCAGACGGATTGGCGGCCTTGAGGATAGCCGCCGCCGAGGTTGCGACATAGCCGTCGATCAGGACCGGGATCTTCTGCATCCGGCAGGCGAGAATGGCGCCGGCCATGGCGGCGATCTCGCGTCCGCCGAGACGGCGCAGGATTTCGAGCGGATCGTCGAGATGGTCCTTGTGGAATTCGACGGCGGCCTTCACCGCGTCGATCTTGCGCTTCAGCACTTCGCCTTCCGATCCGGTGCCGGGACCGACCCATTCTTCGGCGGTGCCGCCGTAGAGCGCCAGATTGATCGCGGCCGCGATCGTCGTGTTGCCAATGCCCATTTCGCCGATGCACAGAAGATCGGTGCCGCCGGCGATCGCCTCCATGCCGAAGGCCATGGTGGCGGCGCAGTCGCGCTCGGAAAGCGCCGGCTCGCAGGTGATGTCGCCGGTCGGATAGTCGAGCGCCAGGTCGAAGATCTTCAAGCCGAGATCATAGGTCACGCAGATCTGGTTGATCGCAGCGCCGCCGGCGGCAAAATTCTCGACCATCTGCTGCGTCACCGACGGCGGATAGGGCGTGATGCCGTGCTTGGTGACGCCGTGATTGCCGGCAAAGATCGCCACCAGCGGACGCGTCACGGCCGGGGCACGGCCGGTCCAGGCGGCGAGCCACATGGCGATTTCCTCGAGCCGGCCGAGCGATCCGGCGGGCTTCGTCAGCTGCCGGTCGCGGTCGCGCGCCGCCACCAGCGCCGCCGTGTCCGGCCCGGGCAGGTCGCGTAGCAGGGCACGGAAATCGTCGAATGGCAGGCCGGTCACGCTCATGAGCAAGGCTTCCTTGTAATCTGCTTCCAAATCGGTTCTTTGTTGGCTCCTCTAATACGGACCGCGCCTTGTCGCAACAAGCCGAAAAACGGTGCGTGCCGTCGTCTTTGAAATGGAGTGATCCGATCCCATGGATTGGCGCGATTATCTGACCGACACCGCCCGGGCGGTCTCCTTCCTCAGCCGCATCACCGTGCCCGGCCGCGTTTTCGAGGGCCATGACGACAGCCTGTCGCGCGGCGTCGGGGCCTTTCCGCTGGCCGGTCTGCTTGTGTCCCTTCCCGCCGGCGCGACGCTGTTCGTGATGCTGGTGTTGAACGCGACGCCGCTGCTCGCCGCCTTCGCAGCTCTTGCCGTCCAGGCGCTCGTCACCGGCGCGCTGCATGAGGACGGACTGTCGGATACGGCCGACGGCCTGGGCGGCGGACGCGACCGCGACCATGCGCTGGCGATCATGAAGGACAGCCGGATCGGCTCTTATGGCGCGATCGCCCTGCTCGTGGCCTTTGGCCTGCGCGCCGCGGCGATTGCCGAACTCGCCACGCATCTCGGACCGCTCGCCGCCGCCATGTGCCTTCCCGCAACCGCGGCCCTCAGCCGGGCGCTGATGGTATGGCACTGGTCGGCCCTGCCGCCGGCGCGCAGCAATGGCCTGGCGGTCGCCGCCGGCGCGCCCTTGAAGTCCGCGCTCAACCTGGCACTGATTTCCGGCGTGATACTCTCGGCGGTTCTGCTGGTGCCGGCCGCTTCGCTGTTCGCCTATTTCCTCGCCGTGCTTGTCGCGGCCCTTACCGCCGCCGCCTTTACCGCAAGGATCCGCCGCGTCCTGTCGGGCCACACCGGCGACACGATCGGCGCCACGCAGCAGGTGACCGAGATCGCCGCGCTTGCCGCCCTTGCCATGGCCAGCTGAGCACCCGATATAAACCGGATTCGAAATCAAGGCCGCCCGATGGAAACACCCTGCATCCTCGTCTGCTCGATCGACATCAAGACCGGCTATTGTTTCGGCTGCGGTCGCACCGGCGCCGAGATCGGCAGCTGGACGGTCTATAGCGATGCCGAGCGCCGGGCGATCATGGCAAGCCTGCCGGCGCGCCTCGAAACCGTCGAGCGCAAGCCGCGCCGGGAAACCCGCCGCACGAGGTTGGCGCGGGAGCTTAAGACGAGCTGATGCGGCTGATCCTCGCTCTCGCCATTCTCGCATTCGGCCTCGCCGTGCTCGTCGTCAACCACGACAGCGGCCAGAGCTTCGGCATGGCCAACGAGGATTTCGGACATGTCGTCCGGCTGCTGCCCTTTGCCGCGCTGCTGTCGGTCGGGCTCGTCGCATCCCAGCGCTCGCTCGGCCAGAGCGCACGACAGTTCGCCATCTGGCTGCTGATCGGGCTCGCACTGGTCACCGGCTATCTCTATCGCTTCGAAATGCAGGCTGTCGGTGACCGTCTTCTCGCAGGCCTCGTTCCCGGTCGCGCCGTCGTTGTCACGACCAGCGAGGGAACCGCCGAAGTCGTCCTGCACAAGTCGCTCGGCGGCCATTTCGAAACCTCCGTCGCCATCAATGGCGTACCCGTGTCGGTACTGATCGACACGGGCGCAAGTTCCGTGGCGTTGAGCTACCGCGATGCCATCCGGATCGGCATCGATCCCGCCGAGCTATCCTTCACCCAGACGATCATGACGGCCAACGGCCGGGCCATGGCTGCGCCGGCCCGCCTCAGGCAGGTCTCGCTCGGCCCCATCCTGCGCGAAGACATTCAGGGGGTCGTGATAGAAGAAGGCCAGCTCGACCAGAGCCTGCTCGGCATGAGCTTCCTGTCAACGCTCGGCTCCCTGCAGATGCAGAGCGACGAACTGCGCCTGCGCGACTGAGGTTTGCGACACGCGTGCTCAGGCGCGCAGCTTGAAGCCGGTGCGGAACACCCAGGCGAGAAAGCCGAGGCATACCGCAAGAAAGACGCCGATCATCGCCAGGCTGATCAGCGGATGCACGTCCGACACTTCGAAGAAGCTCCAGCGGAAGCCGCTCACCAGATAGAGCACCGGATTGAAATGGCTGACCGCCTGCCAGAAGGGCGGGAGGACATCGATCGAATAGAATGTCCCGCCAAGAAAGGTGAGCGGCGGAACGACCAGCATGGGCACCATGCTCAATTGTTCGAAGTTCTTCGCCCAGATGCCGATGATGAAGCCGGCCAGGCTGAAGGCGATCGACGTCAACAGCATGAAGAAGATCATTAGCACCGGGTGGTCGATGCGCAGGTCGACGAAGAACGCTGCCGTCGCCAGGATGATCAGGCCGATGATCATACCCTTGGTCGCCGCCGCACCGACGTAACCGATGAGGATTTCGCTCATGGCGATCGGTGCTGAAAGGATCTCGTAGATCGTGCCGGTAAACTTCGGAAAATAGATGCCGCTCGAACCGTTCGACACGCACTGGGTGATGAGCGTCAACATGATCAGGCCGGGCGTGATGAAGCCGCCATAGCCAACCCCTTCAACCGCTTCCATTCGCGATCCGACCGCCGCGCCGAACACGATGAAGTAGAGCGCCGTAGTGATCACCGGCGACACCACGCTCTGCAGAAGCGTGCGTCGGGTGCGCGCCATCTCGTAATAATAGATTGCCTTGATCGCCTCGAAATTCATCTGCCGTCTCCGATCAGCGATACGAAAATATCCTCGAGCGAGGTCTGCCGGGTGGAGATATCGGCAAATCCGATCCCCGCCGCCTCGACCGCCGCCAGCAGTCTCGCAATCCCGCCATGATTGGTCTCATCGTCATACTCATAGACCAGTTCGTCGCCCCTCTCCGAAAGCTGGAGGTTCCAGGCGGCAAGGGAGGCAGGAATCTCGCCGATCGGCTCGCGCAACTCGATGCTGAGATGCTTGCCGCCGAGCTTGCGCATCAGCGTGTCCTTCTCCTCGACCAGCATCAGCCGACCCCGGTCGATGATGCCGATCCGGTCGGCGATCTCCTGCGCTTCCTCGATATAGTGGGTGGTCAGGATGATGGTGACGCCGCCTTCCCGCAGCCGCTTCACCAATTGCCACATATCCTTGCGCAGGCTGACATCGACGCCGGCCGTCGGCTCGTCGAGAAACAGGATGCGGGGCTCGTGCGACAGCGCCTTGGCGATCAGCACGCGACGCTTCATGCCGCCGGAAAGCTCACGCAGCGCATTGTTGCGCTTCTCGAACAGCGTCAGCTCGCGCAACAGCTTGTCGATGTGTTCGGGCGCGGGCTTCTTTCCGTTCAGCCCGCGCGAGAAACTGACGGTGTTGACGACGGTTTCGAACATGTCCGTCGTCAGCTCCTGCGGCACCAGGCCGATCTGACCGCGTGTCTTGCGAAAGTCGCGCACCACGTCATAGCCGTCGACGGTTACCGAGCCCTCGCTCGGATTGGCAATGCCGCATATGATGGAAATCAGCGTCGTCTTGCCCGCGCCGTTCGGACCGAGCAAGGCGAGAATTTCGCCCTCCTCGATATCCAGCGAGACGTTGTCGAGTGCCTTGAATCCATTGGCATACGTCTTGGACAGGGAACGCACGGAAATGATCGGGGCCATGGCCGGAGACTCCGTGTGGAATGAGGAACGTCAGGCCAATATAGGAAACGGATCGCCATTTGCCAGCACGCAGCGGCCGCCAAAACGGCACGCCTGCCGGCCGACGGCATTTACTGCCGCCGTCAGCCGCCGATCGCCATCTTCAGCAGCGTATTGTCGGAATAGACCCGGTTGCGGCCGTAGCGCTTGGCGAGATAGAGGAACTGGTCGGCCGCGTTGAGGTAGTTGCTGAAGTTCTCCAGCCCCGCCACCTCCGCCACGCCGATAGACGCGGTCACGGATATGTCGATATCGGCATGCGCCACACGCAGTTCCGCCACGCTGGAGCGGACGATCTCGCAAAACGCGCTCGCCGCCTCCGAATCCATTCCCGACAGCAATATGCCGAACTCCTCGCCGCCCAGCCGCGCCAGAAGGTGGTCGGTATTGTCGACGAGGTCGGAGAGGCGAGCGGCGACCGCCTTGAGAACCCGGTCACCGACTTCGTGGCCGTAGCTGTCGTTGAGCTGCTTGAAATGGTCGATGTCCAGCATCGCCATGCTGCACGCCTCGTCGCGTTCGAGACAGGTCGCGATCCTGGCGGGGCCCTCGTCGAAGAAATGGCGTCGGTTGCGCAAGCCGGTCAGATAATCGCTGAAGGCGGCGAGCCTCAGCTGCCGGATCTGGGACAAGGTCTCGATATTGTGGCCGATGCGGCACTGCAATTCCTCGACCACGAAGGGGCGATAGACGAAGTCGTTGGCCCCGGCCTTCAGGAAGCTTGCCGACAAGAGGCGATCGGCCGAGGAGGAGATGCCGATGATCCGCAGCCGGTCGGAACCGTGCTCGCGGCGGATCCGCCGGGTCAGCTCATAGCCGTCCATGTCGGGCATGTTATAGTCGGTGATCACCATGTCGATGCCGGGATGGCGCACCAGCATGTCGAGCGCCTCGCTGCCGGTCGTCGCCTCGAATACCTGGAACTGCTGGACATTGAGCAGATCGACCAGCATCTTGCGCGCCGATGCCACGTCATCGACGACCAGAACCCGGACGTGACGGTTGTCGAGGATGCGCGCAACGGCAGAGACGACCATGTCGACGGCCCGCTCATTGTTCTTGATGACATAGTCGGCGACCCCGCGCTCGACCAGACGCTCGCGCATGTGGCGGTTGAAGTCGGCGGTGAAGACGACGGCCGGGACGCCCATGGCGACCACCTCGTCGAGAATCTGGCCGTCGGGCGAATCCGGCAGGTTGAGGTCGACGACGGCCGCATCGAAAGGCTGGTCCGCGCGCCCCGCCGCATCCCTCAGGGCCTTGGTCGATGCACAATGGGTCACCAGGTAGCCGTGCTCATGTTCGAAGCGATGGCAGAGCAAGGATGAGAAGGTACGGGAATCCTCGATTACCAGCACATGCGCACGCTTGCGCGCTGAAGCCACGGACCCTGCGGACAGTTCGCTCGGCTTTGACATTTTAAAATCGCCTTTGAAAATCAGTCGTTCTGCAACAATCGGTATCTACAGGCACGCGCACAAATCCGAGGCATAGCCTCGGATCGGCAATTCTTTAAAACTGTCCTCAACGAGTGCGAGGACGCGCTATTTGCGCGCGTTCGCCGCTCGGATCTGTACCAGAGTGTCGAGGTTCTGATTCACCCGGCAGTAGAATTCTTCATCGATGAACGGTCGCAACATGAAGTCGTTGCCGCCAACCTTGAGGAAACGCGCGGACAACAACCGGTTGGTCGAGGACGACACACCGATGATCCGAAGCTCGTGGCTGCCACGGGCGCCACGGATGCGCCGCGTCAGCTCGAAGCCGTCAATGTCCGGCATATTGTAGTCGGTGACCACGAGGCCGATATCCGGACTGGCCTTGAGGATCTCTAGCGCCTTGGCACCGCTCTCGGCGGTGCTGACGCGGAAATTATAGCGTTTAAGGCGGCTTGAAAGCAGCGCCCGCGCCGTCGGGCTATCGTCGACGATCAGCACGTGATGGCGATGATTGGTCAGGAACCGATAGACCGACTCGGCCAGCATCTCGACCGCGAAGATATTGTCCTTGAGGATATAGTCGACGATATCCTTCGACAGCAGTTTCTCGCGGGTCTGCTCCTGGAATGTACCGGTAAACACGATCACCGGGATGTTCAGGTCGATCAGATATTCCAGCGCCTCGCCGTTTTCCGCTCCCGGCAGGTTGATATTGGAAATCGCCAGCGTCACCGCCTCGTCGGACAGTTCGTTGGCGGCCTGAAGATCCTCGAAGGTACGGCAGATTTCGACGTCGATGCCGAACAGCTCCTTCATGCGCGTGCTGATCATGGACGTGAAGACATTCGAATCCTCAGCAACGATGATACGAACATCCGGAAAAGTCTCTCCGGAATACTGCATTCCGGATATGCCTAGAAAAGCCATGACACGCCTTTAACCTGAGAGAACTGCAAACAAATTAGTCGTTTGGACTTGCAGAACCGTTAATCGAGCGGGCGAGATCGAAGCATGCCGTGATTAACTCATGCTGAAGGAAAGGCGACCAGTTCTGCCCCTTTTTGATCTTTGACTGTTCATGGACGGCTTTCGCCCGCGGCATTTTGACCTGAAGGACTTTGAATATGCTGTCGCCCGTGCGATCGGCTGACGAAAACACAAACGCCCGGAACGGGTCCGGGCGCCTCAACCTGCAAATCTCCGCGAGATGGCGACTGACCGCCTACTTGACCGTTGCCGAACCGTCCTTGATCTCGACCGTCTCGCCACCCTCGAGACCGAGGCGGTCTCCGTTTGGAAGCGTGACGAAACAGCCAGACGGGCAAATCGTTTCCGAAGCGCCGGCATCGATCGCGACCTCGCTCCGATTGCCATCCTCGACCACCTGAAGCACGATCGCTGCCGTGCCGCCATTGGTGACCGAGGCCGCCCAGGCGCCGTTCGCAGCGCCGAGGAACATCATCAAGCCAGTCAGGAACTTTTTCATCGCCAAACCGGCGCCGAGGCGCCGTCCTCTCGTTTTGTCCGTTTCGCGGTCATCTTGACCGCACCGAACATGCCCCTCTTCTAGGCCGGCGCCCCTGAACGCCGGCTGAACATCCCGTTCATGGCAGGATCTTGTCATCATCCGGCGGTTCGCGCAAATCGCCCGCCTCTCCCGCACGCCCCTTCCCGCGACCGGCGAAGATGCGCCGATCTGCCTCGTCGAGATGCAGGTGCACCTCCTGATGCGGATAGGGCATCTGGATCTTCTCCGCGCGGAACCGCTCCAGGATGGTCACGCGAAGCTCATTCTTGATCGGCAGTCCGCCGAGAACGTCACCAATGAAGCCGCGCAGTTCGAAATCAAGCGAAGATGCGCCGAAGCCGTTGAACATCACCACCGGCTCCGGATTGCGCAGCAAGCCGGGATGGGCGAGTGCGATTTCCATCAGCAGTTCCATCACCCGGCGCGGGTCCGCTTCATAGGAGACGCTGACCGGGATCTCGATACGGCCGAGCTTGTTGCGATGCGTCCAGTTGCCGACCGGGGCGTTGATCAGTTCCGAGTTCGGCACGATGATCGACTGGCGCTGGAACGTCTCGATTTCGGTGGCGCGCACCGAAATGCGACGCACGAAACCCTCCGTCGTTCCGGTCGCCACCCAGTCGCCGACCTTGAACGGCCGTTCGGCGAGCAGGATGAGGCCGGACACGAAGTTGGACACGATGTTCTGCAAGCCGAAACCGATGCCAAGCGACAGCGCGCCGGCGACCAACGCCAGGCTCGACAGGTCGATCCCCGCCGCCGAAATGCCGATCAGCCCGGCGAGACCGGTTCCCAGATAACCGACCCCCGTCTTGATCGAATTGCGAACGCCGGCATCGACCTGCGAACGCGCCATGACATTGCCGTCGAGCCACTTCTGCAGCCAGCGCGTGGCGACCAGACCGAGAGCGAACAGCAGGACCCCGCCGAGGATGCCGAAGATCGAGATGCGAATCGAGCCGATGTTGATCTCGGTGAAGATGTTGACCAGCCAGATCTGCAGGTCGCGCGGCTGGAAACCCCAGGAGATCAGGATCAACGGCAGGCCGATCGACAGCGCGAACACGTAGATCAGCAGGCCGGCGGCGATGCCCGCCTGGTCGAGGCCGACCGGTTTGAGCGCAAAGCGCTGCTGGAGGTATCGGCCGACCCGCGTCTCGCCGAACTGGTTCGGTGCCGAAATCGCCTTGCCGGAAAGAATGCCGATATACATCGTCGCCACGACTGCGCCGGTCAGCACCATCTGTGTGGCGAGGAAGCGCGACAGTCCGACATAGCCGATCGCACTGAGCAGGATCAGGCCGATGCCGATAATGCGCAACGGCAAGGCGACGGCCTTAGGCCAGGCGCGGCCCCGCTCCGAAGGATCGCCGCTCGGGGCGACCATCGGGCGCAGGAAGGAGACGACAAGAACGATGAGCCCGACCACGACCGAGGAGAGAAAACTCTTCATCACGGTCAGCACCACCGGAGAACTCAAGGTCTCGCTGATCGCGCCGAGCACGTAGTCCGACCCATTGACTACGGCCATCGACAGCACAGCAAAATTCAGGTCGCGCGCACCTTTGTCGGACAGCCTGACGAGCCGCCAGCTCGGCGCCTTTGGTGCCAGCACCGCCCGCGCCAGCATGGCGACGAAGAAGACGAGCCCGGCGAAACCGAACAATGCGGCCGCGATCGGCGCGATGTCCGGTCGCAACACGTTGAAGGTATCGAGGAAGAAGAAACTGCTGACGAGAAAGGCCGCGAGCGCCAGTGCCGGCAGGATCGTCGACCAGAAAGCCACCGAGAACCGGCTCATATAGGCAGGCTTGCTGACCGTGGGATCCCGGCGGATGAGCGAGCCGAACAGCCTGTATTCGCCGGCGAGCAGCACCAGCGCCATGGCCAGCGACAGAGTGACGGCCGTGCCGAGCGGCACCCGCTTGTATTTCCAGATGAAGGAGAACCAGCTGCTGACGGTACGCTGGAAGTCGTTGAACTCCGCCGAAAAGGCATTGAGCGCGTCATCGACCACGTCGCCTGAGATTTCGGTATGCTCGAACAGTCTGTCGGTGAACAATTCGCGTCTGAGGTCGGTAATGCTGTCGGAAAGGTTGGAGGCCCGGATCGACAAATCCTCCGCCCGTCCGGTCAGCGTATTGATCTCCAGACGCGCCGCATTCAGTCGCGTGCGCTCCTCGGTGACCGCCGGCGCCTCCGCTGGCTCGCCCTCGGCCGGTTTCTCGCCGAGCTGCGCCAGCCGGGCCTTGACGTCGTTGAAGCGCGGTCGAAGCTCGACCGAGATCTTCAACAATTGCCGGATGATCTCGTCCGCCTTGACCTTGATGTCGACCAGCGCCGCGTCGTCGCTCTTGTGGGCCTCCACTTGCGACTGCAGCGCCTCGATCTGCTTTTCCGCCTCGGATATCTGTTCCAGGGCGTGCCCGACGATCTTGTCACGCGCCGGCGCGCTTTCCTGCGCGACGGCCGGCGTGACGCCATCGGCGCCCCCCAGCGGCTGGAGGGCGAGCACCATGGCAATGACGACAAGATAAAGGCGGTGGATGCGGGACAAGTTCGGTCCTTGCGCTGATCTGGATTCTGCGCGGACCATAGTCACTGTTTAGGCCAAAAGAAAGAACGCCCGAAGCCGAGGCACCCGGCATCCTGTGCCCCGCTCATGGTTGGTCAGGCCTCAGCCATCTTGCCGCGCAAGGCCTCGAAGCGCTGCAACTGATCGGCAAGCAGCGCCCGTTCCTCGTCGCGCCGCACGAAGACCTTGAACATCGCGCGTCCATCGGCGTTCATGAACCAGACGGAGCAGGAGCGCCGGCCATGGAAGCCACGGTCGACGAAGGCGATCGAAACGCACCGGTCCTTGCGGATATGGCCGCCGATCGGGCTGTCGCCGTGGATGTTGAACCATCCATGGCCTTCGCTCCCGTGGGGCAGCGCCCCCTCCACCTCGAGCACGATATCGTCGGTGTTGACGATCAGGAGGACGTCGCCCCAACCGGTCATGTCCTGCCAGATCGTCAGGAAGTGTTCGCCCGGAGCGAGCACCGCCGCCCCGGCGGGCAGGATCGCCAGGATCTCCGCCGGCGTCACGTTGGCTTGTGCAGCCATAGCCTCGACGACGCCGTCGGGCTTCTCGGCGAGCGCGGCGCGTGCCCGCTCCGCCCGTTCTTCGCTGTCTGTCGACATAGCCATTCCCTCGTCCCTCAAGCGGCCTCGTTGACGCGCTTGCCGTCACGGTCTTCATGAATGATGACTTCGAAGCCTTCGAATTGCGGGCCGGAAAGATACTGAACCTTGGATTCGCCGGCGCGGGCATGGGCCGCCCGGAACTGCTCGGACTTGGTCCAGGCCTTGAAGTGTTCCTCGCTCTCCCAGACGGCATGCGAGGCATAGAGCGAATGATCCTCCGCCTTCGGGCCCTTCAGCATGTGGAATTCGACATAGCCCGGCACTTCGGCCAGTCGGCCCTTGCGGTTCGCCCACATGGCCTCGAATGCCTCCTCATGACCGGGAACCACGCGGAAACGGTTCATGGCAATAAACATCTGTCAAAATCCTCTCTCTGATCGGCGGGACGGCCACGCCTCGGACCGGGCGCCGGCATTCCACCATCACCGGCCTCCCGCCCGCCACCACGTTGTGTTGCCTTGGTATTTAAACTTGTGTATTTGTGTCAAGTTAAATGTCGCCGGCAGCGGCGCTCGATTTTCCGGGCGTTCGCCGACCCAGTTTGGCGGCAGCGCACAATTATTGGCAATAGGATTTCACAAGCATGGATCAATTCGGATCGCTCGGGCTGACGGCACGGACGCTCGCCACCGCCCTCCTCCTCATCGTCGCCCCCGGCGGCGCCACCCTCGCCCAATCGAGCCCGAGTGGCGCGCAGCGCATTGTCTCGATCGGCGGCACGGTGACCGAAATCATCCACGCGCTCGGCGAAGGCGAGCGGGTCATCGCGGTGGACAGCACCAGCACCTATCCCAAGAGCGCTGCGGACAAACCCGATGTCGGCTATATCCGCCAGTTGTCTGCCGAAGGCGTGCTGTCTCAGAAGCCGGACCTCATCATCGCCGAGGCGGGCGCCGGTCCGGCCGATGCTATCGCCATCCTCAAGGCCTCGGGCGTGGCCATGGTCTCCATCCCGACCCCGCCGGAGGCTGAGGCGATCGCCGGCAAGATCCGGGCGGTCGGTGCCGCGGTCGGCACGCCGGACGCCGCCGAAGAGCTGGCGATGGACGTCGATGCCAACCTTTCGGCGCTCAAGCAGAAACTCGCGGCGATCAGCGAGCCGAAGAAACGCGTGCTCTTCGCCCTCTCGCTCGCCAATGGTCGCGTCACGGCCGCCGGCACGAACACGTCCGCCGATGCAATCATCCGGCTCGCCGGGGGCGTCAATGCCGCAGCCGACGTTACCGGCTACAAGCCGCTGAGCGACGAGGCGGTGATCGCGGCGGCCCCCGACGTCGTGCTGGTGATGGACAACCCGCAGCTTCACCTGACCGCCGAACAGGCGTTTGCCCTGCCCGCGCTGCAAACCAGTCCGGCGGCGAAAACCGGCGCCTTCATCGCCATGGACGGCCTCTACCTTCTCGGCCTTGGGCCACGCACGCCCGCCGCAGCACTCGATCTTGCGGCAAGGCTCTATCCGGGTACCGTGAAGCCATGAGCACGGTTGCCACACTGATCGGGCGGCACTCGCCGCCCGGCGACCGTTCCGGCCTCGGCGTCGTCGTCATCCTCCTGCTTCTCGCCCTGCTCGCCGCGGCCGTGCTGGGATCGCTGGTCAGCGGCCCGACCGGGGTCGGACTGAAGGTTCTCTTGGCCTATATCGCCGGCGACATGGGCAGCCTGGACGCGCAGGACCGCATCATCCTCGAAGCCGTCCGCCTGCCGCGCACGGCCTTGGGCCTCCTCGTCGGGGCGGGCCTCGGAATCTCCGGTGCGATGATGCAGGGCCTGTTTCGCAATCCGCTCGCCGATCCCGGCATTGTCGGCGTGACTTCGGGCGCCGCCCTTGCCGCCGTCTGCGCCATTGTCCTCGGCGGGACGGTGCTGGCCCCTCTCCAGTCCCTGCTCGGCGACCAGTTCCTGCCGCTCATGGCCTTTGCCGGCGGGCTTGCCAACACCCTGCTGCTCTATGCCATCGCCACCCGCAACGGCCAGACCTCGACGACGGCGTTGATCCTATCGGGCATCGCCATCGGTGCAATGAGCGCTGCGGCGACCGGCTTGTTGATCGTCATCGCCGACGACCGGGCGCTGCGCGACATCACCTTCTGGTCGCTCGGTTCGCTCGGCGGCGCGACCTATGCCAAGGTGCTGGCCATCCTCCCCTTCATCCTGCTGGTCCTCGCCACCCTGCCGTTCGTCGCCCGCGGGCTCGATGCGCTGGTACTGGGCGATGCCGCCGCCTTCCACATGGGTGTGCCGGTCCAGCGGCTGAAGCGGCTGTCGATCCTCGCGGTGGCCGCCGCCTGCGGCGCGACGGTGGCGGTCGCCGGCTCGATCTCCTTCGTCGGCATCGTCGTGCCCCACCTCCTGCGGCTCGCCATCGGCCCGTCGCACCGCTTCCTGCTTCCGGCCTCCGCGATCGGCGGCGCCGGCCTGCTGTTGCTAGCCGACAGCATTGCCCGCACGATTGCAGCCCCGGCGGAGCTGCCGATCGGCATCATCACCGCCATACTCGGCGCACCGGTCTTTCTCATCCTGCTGCTCGGCCGCAATGGCCGCGCCGCGATGGAGGGCCTGTGATGATCGTTGCCCAGGATGTCAGCATCGTCAGGGACGGCCGGGTTCTGGTCGACAAGGTCGATCTCACGCTTTGCCCGGGCGTCTTTACCGTGGTGATCGGCCCGAACGGCGCCGGCAAATCGACCCTGCTCAAGGTCCTGTCGGGAGAACTCGCTCCCGACCTCGGCACGGTCGTTTGCCATGGTCGACCGCTTTCGCGCCTTTCGGCGGTCGCGCTCGCCGCAGACCGCGCCGTGCTGCCGCAGGCGACCACGTTGTCCTTCCCGTTCACCGCGCTCGAAGTGGTGCGCATGGGCGCCATCGCCCATGGCAGACGGGACCCGACCGATGCCGCCCGCAAGGCGCTCGCCCGTGTCGGGCTAGAAGGCTTCGAGGCTCGCGCCTATCGGGCCCTGTCGGGCGGCGAGCAGCAGCGTGTACAATTCGCCCGTGCGCTGGCGCAGGTGCCGTATCCCGTCCAGCAAGGACGCGCCCGCGCGCTCTTCCTCGACGAGCCGACATCGAGCCTCGACATCGGCCACCAGATCAGCGTGCTGGAAACCGCCCGCGATTTTGCCCGCCGTGGCGGTGCGGTCCTTGCCATCCTGCACGACCTCAACCTGGCGGCGGAATTCGCCGATCACCTCGTCATCATGCACCGGGGTCGAATCATGTCCGAGGGAACGCCGCTTGCGGTCATCGACGACGCCATCATTTCCGCCGTTTATGGAATTGGCGGCGCTGTCGGCCGGCTGCCCGTGGCCTCCATGCCCTTCGTCCTGCCACAGTCCCGGCATCCTTCGGCGGCAAGAGCCGGCTAACTAAGTTATCCACAGCTTTCCACAGCCTCCATTCCCCGGAAACGCTCAAATTCCATGAACATCCGGGGAACAGCGGCTGCGGACTGACGGAACAAAAGAGCATTTTCGTCGGATCGCTTCGACAGTCCCGGCGGGAAATCCCCAATGCAACAACATAGCCGGCAAAGACTCTCGGGGGCGCCCCGCCGATGCGGTGCCGGAAACGGCCTTGGGGCCGCCGGCGTTCTCCGCAGGCGGCCCCAAGAGAGGCAAGATGGGGCTAGGGTCGCTTATTCGTGGATCTTGTACGAACCCATCTCGCAGAGGTTCTGCGTGTCTTCGGTCGTGTCGAGATCCGAGCTTTCGGCGAATTCGAAGCGCATGTCGTATTCGCACTGGGTGCGACCGTCGGCGATGGTCAGCTGAATGCTCTCGCCCGGCTCGAGGACCTGGTCGCCGAAGACGTCGCCTTCCCAGCTTTCGACGCCGACCGGCGAAGTGTAGAAATGGGTAAGCACCGAATTCGTGCCGTTGGTCAGCGTGAAGACCAGGTCTTCAGCCTGCGCAGCGCTTGAGAAAAGGACGGCGGCCAGCATGCCGGCGGCGGACAAAACGCGTTTCATGTAACTGCAATGCTCCATGCCCGAGATTGGGCGTGACCACATATTCGTCACTTCGGACAAGACGCAATCCGTGCTTCGGATAAAAGCCAGCTAGTACCAATAATGGCCAGACAGGGCCGCCCAAGAACAGGGCCGAGGAGGCATTCTGCGGTCAAGCGGCGCGTCAAGAATCCGACAAAACGCCTCGGCCGCGAGTTGCGGCAAAACTTCAAAGAATACGTCCATCTGATTGAAAATGGTGGGTGATGTAGGGCTCGAACCTACGACCCGCTGATTAAGAGTCAGCTGCTCTACCAACTGAGCTAATCACCCGACCAGCGCCTTCCGGCGGTGTGAGAGGGCGTATAAACAGCATCGCCGATGTTGTCCAGCACCGGGGAGAAAAAACTTTGCCGTTTTTCAAAAAAAATTCAAAAACCGGCAAAATCCCTTTATTTTCAGAGGTCGAGAATTCCGGACGCGATCCGCACCGCCTGCCCGCCGATCCGCGCCCGGCTGATCGCGCCATCCTTGGTGTCGATATGCAGATGAATGTAGGAGGGCCGGCCCATCTCCACGCCCTGCTCGATCATCAACGGATGATGGCCATCGGGCAATCCATCGAAATGGTGGATCGCGCCGGACAACGCTGCGACCGCGGAACCGGTCGCGGGATCCTCGACGATGCCCATGTCGGTGGAAAACATCCGCGCATGGAACTTCGCGGCATGATGCACCCCGCCCCGACAGTAGACATAGGCCGCGGTCAGGCCGCCCTCGCAGAGCGGTGCGATACGTTCCCACAGTTGCGCATCGAAATCGAGGCCTTCCACCGCGCTCAGATTGTGCACCGGAACCATGAGAAAGGGTACGCCGGCGCTCCACACGGAGGGAACATGGTTTTCGAAACCGATGTCGGTCGCCTTCAAGGCAAGCGCGTCGGCGATGCCCTGGCGCTCCAGCGCCAGTTCGTGGCGCACGGAAGTCTTCGGCAGGTCGAATTCGGCAAAGCTCGCCTCGCCGTCCCGCAGCCGCACCGCACAGCGGACCGGCCCGACATTTTCCTCCAGCACCGAGACGAGGTCGAGCCCGCCACTCTCCTTGCCATAGGCCCGCTCGGCGAGCGCCACGGCGGTGCCCACGGTCGGATGCCCGGCAAATGGCAGTTCGCGCGCCGGCGTGAAGATGCGGATACGAGCGGAGTGGGCAGGATTGGCGGACTTCTGTACGAACACCGTTTCCGACAGGTTGGTTTCTGCGGCTATCGCCTGCATGGCCTGGTCGGAGAGATCCTCGCCGTCAAAGATCACCGCCAGCGGATTTCCGGCCAGCTTGCGCTCGGTAAAGACGTCGTAGATCGAATAGTGTCGCGCCAAGGCATCCTCCGCAGGCATGGATCGATTTGGCCAGAGACTGCCCGACCTTCGCCCCTTGCGCAAGCAAGCGATGTCAGGACGCCCCGCCGAAGAACCAGGCGAGAACCGGCAACATGGCCGGATTATACGGATGCGCGGCCGGATCCGCCGAGCGGATCGCGACCGCACCGGCGATCTCCTTCTCCTCGTCGATGGCCATGTGCGCGGCGATGCGGTCCAGCAGGGCATCGGCTGTGAGCGGGTAACGATAAAGCCGCAGGATGGTCAGCCGCCGGCCGCGATAACTGGCGAAATACCGCCCGTCGGTGACGGCCTGGCTAAGGTCGAGACCGGTCTCCTCGCGCACCTCCCGCGCCATGTTGCCGGCAATGTCGCAATGGCCGTCGACGACATCGTCGGGGTCGAGCGACCCGGCGGCGCAATAGACCTGGCCCCCATTGGCGGTATGCTCGGCCATCCTCACCGCAATCAGCGCGCCATCGGCCGAGGCGATCACCGGGAATGCGAAGACATGCCGCCCGCCGGCGCCGTCCGGCTGCCTTCGCCACCAGAGGTAGGTCGAATAGGGAACGACATAACCCTCCCCCTCGAGCACGCCCTCTTCGAGCCTCAGCCGATGCTGGAAGATCATGCGCCCGTCGAAAAGCGCCGGCTTGGCGGCGATTTCCGCCTGCCAGTTTGAGGCCGCGGCCCGGTGATTGTCCCGATGGAAGGGATGCTCGCCCTCAAGCACACGCAACCGCACCCCTTGCAGCGGAAAGACCTGCCCTTCGGGCGGCAAGGGGTCCACGCAGCCTTCGTCGCGATCGAACATCACAGTTCCAGTTCCATGACGATCGGGCAGTGGTCGGAAGCCTTCGGCCGGTCCCAGCCGATCCGCGGATAGCGCTCCACCCCCTGCCCCTCGGGAAAGGGCGTGCGGTACGGCTGGCCATTGCGAATGATCTCCGGTGCCCTGTCCGCATTCCTGCGGGCGAGCGCCGGAGACAGCCAGAGATAGTCAAGCTGGCAGAGATGCTGCTCCTCGGGTCCGCGCGCGTGATAGAGCGTCCAGCGGTCGAGCGGGTCACGCCGCAGCATCACGTTTTCCGCAAAGCCGTCGGCGGAAAAGACGTCGAGCGCACTCTCCAGCCGGCCGCTCGGATTGAATTGATAGCCCGAGCGGCGGTCGCCGACCACGTCCACCCGCTCCTGATAGTCGTTCATGTCGCCGCAGATGACGAAGTTCTTGTCGGCGGTCTGCCCCTTGCCGAAACGCGCCTCGATGATGTGGCGGATCGCCTTGGTCTCCGCCTCGCGGACCGGCATGGTGTAGCTGCGCCCGTCGGCCCCGTCGCGGCCGTTGCTCATCGATTTCAGGTGCACGACATAGAGCGCCAGCGGCCGGCCTCCGATCGTCAGCTCGAGTTCCAGGCAATCGCGCTTAAAGATCTTGTCGTCGGCCTTGTTGGTCGCGGCAAGCGCCGGGGTGAACAGATCGAGGTCGCCATAGGTCAGGGCCGCATGGCTGCGGATATCGACAATCTCGATCTTCTCGCCGTCGCGGGTCTCGTCGCGCATCATCACACCGACGTCGATACCGCGGCTGTCATTGCCCTCGACCAGATACTTGTGGCGATAGCCGGCGCCGACCATGCGAAACAGATAGCCGTATTCGAAGGCCTTGAGTGCCTCCATGCTGTCGACCTCCTGCAGGCACAGGATGTCGGCGGCGGCGTCGGCGATGGCGAGCGCCGAAAGCTGGCGCGTGTCGTCCGTCGAGGCGACGACCCGGGCGGCCTCCAGCCGCTGATAGTCCTGCTCGCTTCGCACGTCGAAGAGATTCAGCACCCGATCCTTGCGCAACTGGTTGCGAAAGCCGGTGAAATCGAACCGGGTCATCAGGTTCTCGATATTGAACGTGCCTAGCCTGAGCGCCATGATTCTCTCTTTCTGATTAAGAGAAGTATAGACCAACAGACCTGAACGGACAGATGACAGTCCAAGGCGTTTCGGCCGCCGGTCCACCATGGGCCGCATCCCAAAAAACGTCCTTCCACCGCCTCCCGTCATCGTCCTATGATTGGACATCCGCATGACCCGGGAGTTCAGCATGCGCCGTTCCTATTCAGTCCTTGCCGTTCTGGCCATCGCCTTCACCACCCTGGCTCCGGCCATGGCGGTCGCCGATAGCTACGGCGCGATCGCCTATTCGCCAACGACCCGCGCCGATGGCTGGTCGCACTCCTTCTCGACCCGCGCCGATGCCGAGCGCCGGGCCTTGCGCGAATGTTCCGGTCGTGCCCGCGATTGCCGCGTCGCGATCTGGTTCAAGAATGCCTGCGGGGCGCTTGCCGTCGGGCAGAATGGCAGCTGGGGCTCCGGCTGGGGCAGCGACCGCCGGAGGGCGGAACTGGAGGCCATCGGCGTCTGCAACCAGTATACCGGCGGCTGCCGGGTTGCCCGTTGGGTCTGCTCCGGCGCGCCCTGAGGGGTCAACGCAGCCTCATAGCCGCCAGCCGGCGGTGATCGTCACCGCCACCCGTTCGCCTTCGATACAGGCGGTCCGGCTGTAGGCCCGCAGCAACCGGCCGTCGCCGAGCTTGAGCCTGAGCGCATAACGCTCGCCCTCGAACAAAACGCCGACGACCTCGGCCGGAAGCCCGTCGCCGCCGAGCACGACGTCCTGCGGCCGCACCAGCACGTCCATCGACGGCTCGCCCGACTGACCGGAGATCAGCCGCGCCAGGATGTCGTTCCACTCCAGATCGCGCCGGTCGGCCCCGCGCTCCGCAAGGGTCAGGACGACCCCCTGGCCGATCAGGCCGCCGACCAGCCGACCTTCGGGCCTCGCATAAATCTCCGCCGGCGACGCGACCTGCAACAGCCGGCCTTCCGACATGACCGCGACATCGGTGGCCAGCGCCATCGCCTCGGCCTGGTCATGGGTGACGTAGATCATCGTCGCACCGGACCGGGCATGGAACTCGCGAAACGTCTCCTCCATCTCCTGGCGCAGGTGCCGGTCGAGATTGGCGAGCGGCTCGTCGAGCAGCACCACGTCGGGCGCCGTCACCAGGCAGCGCGCCAGCGCCACGCGTTGCCGCTGCCCCCCGGACAGGTCCGCCGGTCGGCGCTCGGCATAGGCCTCCAGCCGCACGGTTTTGAGCGCATCCGTCACCTTCGCCCGGTAACGCTCGCCGGAAATGCCCCTGACCTTCAGCGGATAGCCGACATTGGCGGCCACGGTCATGTGCGGCCAGAGCGCATAGGACTGGAAGACCATGGCCATGTTGCGCTTTTCCGGAGGAACGACGCCGCTCGCATCGGCCAGAACCCGTTCGCCGAGCAGGATCGAACCGTCACTCGGCGTCTCGAAGCCGGCGATCATGCGCAGCACCGTCGTCTTGCCGCAGCCCGATGGCCCGAGCAGCGCCAGAAAGCCGCCCTCGCGAATGTCGAGCGACACGTCGTTCACCGCCGGCCGTCCCGTGCCGTAGTCCTTGCAGAGCTTGTGCAGGATCAGTTTCGCCATGGGACTACTCCTTTCGGCAGCCGCGCCGCCATCAGTTCGAGCAGCAGCATCAACACCACGACCATTAGCACCACCAGGACCGAAAGGGCCGAGGCGAGATCGTAGGAACCGCTGTCGTCGAGATTGTAGATCGCGACACCGAGTGTCTGGGTGCCGGCCGACCAAAGAAGGGCCGAAACCGTCAGCTCGTTGCAGGAGATGAGGAAGACCAGGATCACGGATACGCCGGCCGCCGGCGCAATCAGCGGCACGATGATGTCGAACAGCCGGCGGTAGAAGCTGGCGCCCGACAGGCGCGCCGCCTCCTCCAGCGCCGGGTCGAGCTGGCGCAGCGCGCTGACCACCGGTTTCAGCCCGACAGCGAGGAAGCTGGCGAAATAGGCGGCCAGGATGATCCAGATCGTCCCGTAGATGGTGACGCCGAGGACGGGCAAGGGTGCGGCAAAGACCAGCACGAAGGCGACCGAAATGACGATGCCCGGCAGCGCATAGGGGATTTCGATCATCGCCGAGAGCAGACCGGTCCAGCGGCTCGTGCCGCGCGTCAGCGTGTAGCCGGCCAGCACGCCGATCACGAGAAGCCCGAACGCGGTCGTGCCCGCAAGGAAGAGCGAATTGGCAAAGGCGGTCCTCGTCACCGTCTGGCGGAACAGGATCTCCTCATAGGCGGACAACGAAGCGGTCTTGAGCGACAGCACCACGCCATAGGCCGGCACCAGCGAGGCGGAGACAAGGGCGAAGAAGGGTGCGATCAGCATGATGAACAGCAGGAGCCAGAGAAAGGCCTCAAGCGGCGCCCGCCAGCGGCCGAGCCGGAAGGTCGCCGATGCGCCGGAAAGGCCGATGACGCGATAGTCCCGGCCCCTCAGCGCCCGTTCCTGGATCTGCAGGCCGGCGACCGCCATCAGGCCGATCATCGCCGACAGCACGGCGATGTCACCAAACGTATTGCCGCCGAAGCTCGCCAGCCGCGAATAGATCAGCGTCGGCAGCGTGTAGATCTGCGCCGGCAGGCCGAGGATCGCCGGAATGCCGAAATTGCCGACGCCGGAGACGAAGGCGATGGCCGCTCCGGCGATGATGCCCGGCAGCGACAGCGGCAGGATGATGTCTTTCAGCACCCGCCAGGGCGACGCCCCGGCGAGCTTGGCCGCCTCGATACCGTCGCGCGGCAGGGCGAGAAGGCCGGCCCTGAGCGCAAGATAGACCAGCGGCGCATGCTGGACGCCGTAAAGAAGCGCAATGCCGGCCACCGAATAGAGCGGCTGCGGGCTTCCCATCGGCGGCGCGATGCCGAGCGCTTTCAGGAGCGGGCTCGACGGACCGGACATGCCCACCCAGGCCAGCGCCTGGACCTGCGGCGGGATCATCGTCGGCAGCATGAACAGGAAGCTCAGCAGCCACTTGCCCCGCACGTCGGCCAGCGTCAGCGCCAGGGCGAAGAGTCCGCCGATGGCGACCGCGGCAACCATGCCGAAGAAGGAGGTGGTGAGCGTGTTGACCGCCGCCGACCACACGGCCGGTTCCTCGAGGAGGTCGAGGGCGCGACCGGAAAACAGCGTGGAAATGCCGGCTGCGACCAGCCGTGCCAGCGGCAGGACGCACAGGAGAGCGACGAACGAGACGACAAAAGGAAACAGCCAGCGGGGCTGGCTGTTCGCTTTGGCAAGGTGATGCGGCATTGATCCGTTCGATCAGTTCGTGCCGAAAATGCCCGAAAAGGTCTTGAGGTCGGCGTCCGTCGCCTTGAGGGCTGCGGCGGGGTCGATCGGCAGGACCTTGATCGTGTCGCGGGCCGGGAAACCTTCCGGAACCGGCATGCCGTTGCGGGCCGGGATGTAGCCGAGCTTCAAGAAGCCTTCCTGGCCCTTTTCGGACAGGACGTAGTCGACGAACCTCTTGGCGGCTTCGGCGTTCTTGCTCGACGACAGGATGGCGACCGGCTCGGTGACGGCGGAAACACCCTCTTCCGGGAAGACGAATTCGACCGGAGCGCCCTTGGCCTTCTCGCGGATCGGCATGAAGTCCACCACCATGCCATAGGCCTTCTCGCCCGAAGCGACAGCCTTCAGCACGCCGCCATTGGCACCGGCGGCGATGGCACCATTGGCCTGCAGCGCCTCGTAGTAATCCCAACCGAGGCTGGGAACACCGGCCAGCGTCTGGGCATGAATGAGCGCGGCGCCCGAGGTCAACGGGCTCGGCATGGTGACGAGACCCTTGGCTTCCGGCTTGGCCAGGTCCGCCCACTTGGTCGGCTTCATGGCAGCCGCGGTGTTGTACATGATGCCCGTGGTAATCAGCTTGGTCGAATAATACGCGCCTTCTGCATCATAGAGGGCAGCGTCATAGTTGGCCGCTTCCGGCGACTTGTAGGCCAGGAGATGGTTGGCCTGCTTCATGCGCTCCATGGTGACCGTGTCGGCGATCAGCAGAACGTCGGCAGCCGGATTGCCGGCTTCGATTTCGGCCATCAGCTTGGCCATGATCTTCGGCGTGCCGTCGCGCACCCAGTCGACCTTGATATCGGGATTGGCGGCCATGAAGCCGTCGACGGTCGCCTGCGCGTCCTCGTTCGGCTGGCTGGTGTAGAGCACCAGATTGGCAGCGTTGGCGGAAACCGCCATGAAACCGACGGCCGCAAGGGCGGTGAAAGCGGAAAGCAGGGTTTTCATCGGAACGTCCTCGTGTGGATGAGATGTCGCTGCTTAGTGCGCCTGTATAACACGTGGATGACATTCAGCTTTTTTCGACAGGCAAATCGCGCCGGTCGCCTGCGGCCCGTCGTCATTGAGGCACGGCGAGCCCTCGCCTTGTCCCTGCCATTGGACTTTTATGGGTTTTCTTCAACCTTGCGAAGCTTGGACGTTGCGGGAATTGGCATTTCCTGCAATGGCGGATTTACTTACCTCTCAAAGACCAAATGAAAGCATCAGCATGAAGACGGGCGGAAATTGGCGGGCGCGCATGCGCTATGAGTTCGACAAGAGCATGGCCGGAGGCGCCGTGGCGTTGATCGGCTGGCTGGCCCTGATTTCTCTGGTCGTCATCTCTCTGGCCGGTGCCTTTCTCGCCATTACCGGCATCGCGCCGGAAGGCGGCGAGCCGGTTTCCTTCATCGAGGGCACCTGGGCATCGCTGATGCGCACCTTCGACGCCGGGACAATGGGCGGAGATCAGGGCTGGGGCTTCCGCCTGGTCGCGCTCGTCGTGACGCTCGCCGGCATCTTCGTCTTCTCCGCCTTGATCGGCGTCATCAGCTCCGGCCTGGAGAACAAGCTCGACGAATTGCGCAAGGGTCGCTCGCGCGTGCTGGAGGCCGACCACACGATCATCCTCAACTGGTCGTCATCGATCTTCGACGTCATTTCGGAACTGGTGATCGCCAACCAGAGCCGCCGCCGCCCCCGCATCGTCATCATGGCGAACAAGGACAAGGTCGAGATGGAGGATGAGATCGCCACCAAGGTGGCCGATCTGAAGAACACCAAGATCATCTGCCGCAGCGGCGACCCGACCGATCTCTACGACCTCGACATCGTCAATCCGCAGAACTCACGCTCGATCATCGTGCTCTCACCCGAGGACGAAGATCCGGATTCGCAGGTCATCAAATCGGTGCTGGCGCTGGTCAACGATCCGAAGCGCCGCCCTGAGCCCTACATGATCGCCGCCGAGATCCGCGACGCGCACAATGCCGAGGTCGCCCGCATTGTCGGCGGTAGGGAAATGCAGATGGTGCTGGCCGACGACCTGATCTCGCGGATCGTCGTCCATACCAGCCGCCAGTCCGGCCTGTCCGCGGTCTATTCCGAATTGCTCGATTTCGACGGCTGCGAAATCTACACGCTCGAGCAGCCGGCACTCAATGGCAAGCCGTTCGCCGCCGGCGTCATGGCTTACGAGAATTGCACCCTGATCGGCCTTTGCGACCGGGCCGGCAAGATCCACCTGAACCCCGCCCCGAACCGCCTGATCGAGCCGGGCGAACGGGTGGTGATCATCGCCGAGGACGACGACTCGATCAAGTCCTGGAACAACGAGATCGACCTCGCCAAGGAGGTGATCCTGCCGCCGGTGAAGCGTCCGGCCGGGCCGGAACGCACGCTGATCCTCGGCTGGAACCGTCGTGGTCCGATCATCGCCTCCGAACTCTGCCGCTATGTCACTCCCGGCTCGCATCTGACGATCGCTGCGGACACGCCGCAGTTCAGGGCAGACATGGCCGGTCTGCAACTGCCGAACGGCCATATGGCGATCGAGTACCACGAGATCGAGACCAGCAGCCGGACCGCCCTCGATCGTCTGAACATCCCGAGCTATGACCACGTCCTGGTACTGGGCTACAGCGACGACATGAGCATGCAGTCGGCCGATACGCGCACGCTGATCACCCTTCTCCACATCCGCAGGATCGCGGAGCGGGCCGGTTGCCACGTTAACGTGGTCAGCGAGATGACCGACGTGCGCAACCGCGAGCTTGCCGAGGTGGCGCGCGCCGACGACTTCGTCGTCAGCAACAAGCTGGTCAGCCTGATGCTCGCCCAGGCCTCGGAGAACGAGTTCATGGCGGAGATCTTTGCCGAACTGCTCGACGAGGACGGCTCGGAAATCTACATGCGCCCGATGAGCGACTATGTGGCGATCGATCGCCCGGTGAACTTCTTCACCATCGCGCTCGCGGCGCTGCGTCGCGGCGAGATCGCCATCGGCCACCGCCGCCAGCGCGACGACGAGGCCGACACCCGCAATCTCGGCGGTGTGACGGTCAATCCGTCCCGCTCGGATCCGATCCAGTATCACCCGGAAGACATGGTCATCGTGCTTGCGCGGGGCTGAAAACCGTCGCCACCGCCGCAGACATGCGACACCCTCAGGGGTTCACGGCCACGGCCCGTCCGGGCCCCGTGACCGCCGGCGCCAGGGGTTTCGCCAGGCGGCGGAACAGCGCCTGGCCGGGAAGCTCGACATAGCGATAGGTGAAGTGGCTGACGAGCACCACGCCGGCGACGACCAGCAGGGCAAGGAGGTTTGCCGCAAGCGGCGGCAGCGCCAGTTCGAGATGGCGTGAATCGCCTTCCGCGACATAAGTGACGAGATTTAGGCCGGTCAGCCGTTCGGCGAGCGCCGCCACATTGCCGGCGCGCATGATGATCCAGACATGCACGACATAGATCGACAGCGAAATCGTGCCGAGATAGACGAGTGGCCGGCTGCCCATCAGGGCAGAGACATGGCCCTTGCCATAGGCGAACACGATCATCAGCAGCGTGAAGACGAGCGGTAGGGCGACTGCAAAATCCGTGGCTCCAAAGGACACCTGCAACCCGAACAGGCCGGCAAGTCCACCGATTTCCAGAGCCGTAAAGACCGGCCTGGAAAGCGCGGAAAAAGCCTGGCGACGGTTCAGGGCGTCGTAGGTGCGATAGGCGAGCACACCGGCCGAAAAGCCGAGGATAGACCGGAACACGCCATAGTCGTGGTAGGATTGCATGCCGTTCGGAGCGACCGTCAGCAAGACCACGATGGAGACGCCGATCCCGACCACGGCGGCAGTTGTGAAACGCCGTCGCAAGACAAGAAGCGCAAACGCGAAGACGATATAGGCCGCCCACTCCGTCGACAGGCTCCAGGTCGGGTAGTTCCACGTCGGTATGTCATGGACGTTCCAGGCATGGATCAGGGTCAGATGGGTGAAGATCGCCTCCACCGACTTGTCCCCCTCGAAGGGCGCCCGCCCCTGCTGCCCGAGCGAGCCGAGCAAGGTGGCGAAGGCGATCTCGGTGGCGATGAAAACCATCAGCATGACGAAGTGGATGGGATAGATGCGCCCGAGCCGCTCGATGAGGAAGCGGCCCGTGCCGTAACCTTGAAGCAGCCTCTTCTCGTAGCCGGCGGCGATGACGAAGCCGCTGAAGACGAAGAACAGATCGACGAGCGTATCGCCCGTCGCACTGAGGCCAGACTGGCGCAGCACCGTCGCCGCCGGCACATGCGCCAGGACGACTAGCAGCGAAAACAGGCCTCTCAACCCATCGAATGCCAGGAACCGCATGAAGCCCCCTCGGTCTCCCATCCTCGGCCCCAGCATGTCACGCAACGCCGGGCCCCTTCAACGCCGGGCTGCACGCGCGCGGCCGGTTTCGCTCAACAAGGTTAAGCAGCGACGACACCGCAGCGATGCAGTCCGGCGGACAATCTGGCTGCCGCGATGGCCCTTACGGACCGCAGACGACCAGCCGCTGGGCCGGCGACCATGCCACCGCTTCAGGGACGATCCAGTATGGTCCTCAGGCAGCGGCGGCCAGCGCGCCCTGGACCATCCGACCGAGGCGCTTGATCCCCTCGTCGATCATCGTCTCGTTGGCACAGCAGAAGGAGAGCCGCAGTGTATTGGCGCCCGACCGGTCGGCAAAGAAGGCCTGGCCCGGGACGAAGGCAACCTTTTCGGTCTCGACCGAGCGCGCCAGAAGCTCGGCCCCGTCCATCCCCTCCGGCAGCGTCACCCAGATGAACATGCCACCTTCCGGCCGGGTCCAGGTCGTGCCGGCCGGCATGTAGGTGGCAAGCGCCTTCAGCATCGCGTCCCGCCGCGCGCCATAGGCGGCGCGAATCTTGGCGACCTGCGCATCGAAATGCCGCTCGGCGACATTCGCGATGGCGATCTGGTTGATCGACGAGGAATGCAGGTCCGCCGCTTGCTTCATCAAAACCAGTTTGCGGATGACCGTCTGGTTGGCGACGACGAAGCCGACCCGCAGGCCGGGCGCAAGCGTCTTGGAGAAACTGCCGCAATAGATGGTGCGGGTCTCCTCGATCGACCCCTTCTGCGCGATCTCCAGCGCAAGGATCGGCGGGATCGCCTCGCCTTCATAGCGCAGCGACTGGTAGGCGGCGTCCTCGAGGATGGCGATGTCCAGTTCCTCGGCGAGCGTCAGAAGCCGCTCGCGGGCCTCGCGGTCGACGGTTTCGCCGGTCGGATTGGAGAAATCGGCCGAGAGATAGGCGAACTTCACCGCGCCGCCGAGATTTTCCGCCGCGGCCCTGTAGCTCTCCGGCGTGCGGTTGCCGGTCAGCGTCAACTGGTCGTAGTTCGGCTCATAGGCATTGAAGGCCTGGAGCGCACCGAGATAGGTCGGCCAGGTGACGAGCGCGGTATCCTTCGGCGAGAGGAACAGCTTGCCGAGATAATCCAGCGCCTGCTGCGAACCGGAGGTGATGAAGATGTTGTCGACCGAGCAGGGAATGCCGATCTTCTCCATCTCGCCCCGCAGCCAGTCGCGCAGCGGCCTGTAGCCTTCGCTGACCGAATATTGCAGCGCCGCCGCCGCCCGATCCCCGCTGAAGATGTCGGCATAGGCCGCCTTAAATGCCTCTTCGGGAAACAGCGCCGGATCGGGAATGCCGCCGGCGAACGAGATGATGTCCGGCCGCTCCAGGAGCTTCAGCAATTCGCGGATTTCGGAGGCGCGCATATGCGCCATGCGCGTCGCAAAGACATGATCCCAGTTCAGCATGGGGTTTCCTCGGATGTTTTTCTGATGACGCAAGAGAACATGAAAACCGTGATAGGTCAATATTACTGACCTATTGACCGAGGCAATCTGTTTGCGATCCAAAGCAAGCAAAGGCCGGGAAAGTCACCCTCCCCGGCCCTCAAACCCTATCGGCTATTGCCTACTGCCTATCGCCTCAGTTGACAGACTTGTCGACGAGCTTGTTCTTGCCGATCCACGGCATCATGGCGCGCAGCTTGGTGCCGACTTCCTCGATCTGGTGGCTGTCGTTCATGCGGCGGATGCCCTTGAAGCGGGCGGCGCCGGCGCGGTATTCCTGCATCCAGTCCGAGGTGAACTTGCCGGTCTGGATGTCGTGCAGCACGCGCTTCATCTCGGCCTTGGTCTCGGCGGTGATGATACGCGGGCCGGTGACGTATTCGCCCCATTCCGCGGTGTTCGAGATCGAATAGTTCATGTTGGCGATACCGCCTTCATAGATCAGGTCGACGATCAGCTTCACTTCGTGCAGGCACTCGAAATAGGCCATTTCCGGTGCGTAGCCGGCTTCGGTCAGGGTTTCGAAACCGGCGCGGATCAGCTCGACCAGGCCGCCGCAGAGAACGACCTGCTCGCCGAACAGGTCGGTTTCGCATTCTTCGCGGAAATTGGTCTCGATAATGCCCGAACGACCGCCGCCGACGCCGCAGGCGTAGGAGAGAGCGAGTTCGAGCGCATTGCCCGACGCGTTCTGGTGAACGGCAACGAGGCAGGGAACGCCGCCGCCCTTCTGGTATTCACCGCGAACGGTGTGGCCCGGGCCCTTCGGCGCGATCATCACGACGTCGAGCGAAGCCTTCGGCTCGATCAGGCCGAAGTGGACGTTGAGGCCGTGGGCGAAAGCGATCGCCGCGCCGTCACGGATGTTGCCGGCGATGTCGGCCTTGTAGATGTCGGCCTGGAGTTCGTCCGGGGTCGCCATCATGATCAGGTCGCCCCACTTGGCGGCGTCGGCAACCGTCATGACCTTGAAGCCGTCGGCTTCGGCCTTCTTGATGGTCGGCGAACCGGCCTTGAGCGCGATCGCGACATTGGCCGCGCCCGAATCCTTGAGGTTCAGCGCATGGGCGCGACCCTGGGAGCCGTAGCCGACGATGACGACGTTCTTGGCCTTGATGAGATTGAGATCGGCATCACGATCGTAATAGACGCGCATGTTAAGTTCCTTCCCTATGCTTGTCGGTTGTGGTGACTGTCATTGACCGGCTGGCCGGAACGGGTTCCCCCGTCGCGGCCGGCCAGAACCTTTTCCGTGCCGTAGAGCGCGAGGAAGGCGTTGACCGCCTTCTCCGCTCTGGCAGCGAAACCTTTGGTCTGCGGCATGTCGCCGAGCAGCATGCGCACATGCATATCGGAGACGATCAGGCCGTAGAGCGTGCGATAGGCCTCCTCGCCGTCGGCGAAGCGCAACAGGCCGTCACGCTGGCCGGCGTCCAGGAGCGCCCGCGCCCGCCGGTCGATCTGCCGGCGACCTCGCTCAAGCAACAGCGTGCCGAGCTTCGAGCCGTCGCGATTGGTCTGGCCGATCGCAAGCCGGTTGAGCGCCAGCGACACGTCTCCCGCCAGAACCTCGAGCAGGTCGTGGGCAAAGATTTCCAGATGCTCGGCAAGGCTTGCCGCCGTCAGCCTCTCGCCGGGGCGCTCGAAGGTGCGAACCTTGCTCGCCTGGTAGGAGATCATCGCCGAGAGCAGCCCGTCACGATCGCCGAACCACTTGTACAGGCTCTCCTTGGAGCAATTGGCCGCCCGCGCCAGCCCGGCCGTCGTCAATGCCTTGTCGCCCCCCTCCACCAGCAGCCTCAGGGCTTCGGCGAGAACGGCGCTCTGGCGCGGCGAAAATTCGGCATTGGCGGCTTCGGTCTGCACGATGGACATCTTTCAAGTACCGTACGGTACGGTTCTGTTTAAGGGGTCAAGAGGGCTTCGTCAAGCCTTTTCGGTAGGCAGAAACACCGAACGCAAGGGTCGAGATTGGCATGTCACATTTTGTTGACAATGCGTAACCTGGCCCATTTCGCTTCGCTTTCGAACAAGGAACGACTCCATAACTAATTGTTTTAAATAGATTATTTTTCCGAACGAAATTTCAAGGGGCAGATGCAACATCGAACCAAAGAGTTCGATTGCGCGCAACTAACTATTGCAATCCTCAAGTTCCGGGCGCAAATAACACTCATCGAACCGAACAGTTCGATCCGATTCACCCCCCGCTTCCAAACGGAAGACATCAAAGAACGACACCATGAAGAACCTCATCGCAGTAACCGCCGTCATCGCCTCGCTTGCCGGCACGACCTCCGCCTTCGCCCTGGAATCCACCAGCCGCAGCGGCCCCAATGTGGAACATTCGTCCGGCAATATCGACCGCACGGTCGTCGGCTCCATCATCCGGGATACGGACGCCAAGGCAGACCGCGCACCGGTCGACAGCAGCAACCTCAATGTCATCTACGGCTTCGATTCCGGCCGCGGCGTCACCGTCGGCACGTCCTCCCGCGACTAACCGGATCAGCCCCAACCTCTCAGGCCGACTCCATCCGCCGACCTGGGTGAACCTCACTCAGAAAGGATAAATCCCATGAAGAACCTCATCGCAGCAACCGCCGTCATCGCCTCGCTTGCCGGCACGACCTCCGCCTTCGCCCTGGAATCCACCAGCCGCAGCGGCCCCAATGTGGAACATTCGTCCGGCAATATCGACCGCACGGTCGTCGGCTCCATCATCCGGGATACGGGCCCCAAGGCAGACCGCGCATCGGTCAACAGCAGCAACCTCAATGTCATCTACGGCTTCGATTCCGGCCGCGGCGTCACCGTCGGCACGTCCTCCCGCGACTAGCAGGATGCCCGTGCGCCGCGACAAGCGCGATCGCCACGGCAACGAGCCCGAACAATTCAACACGATCGCAGGCCCCGAAGCTAAACGCTCCGGGGCCATAATGCGCCCACTCACGCCCTTGTCCCATTTTTGGCCTTTGGCGCCATCGACCGTTCCGCGCTATGCCTTGGCGAGCATCACTCAAGGAGCCAAGCCAAATGCGGATGTCACCCCACACCCTTCTTGTCGCCCTCGCCATCCTCACCCTTCCGCAACTGGCATTCGCCAAGGAAAATCGCTGCGGCTGGATCCAGAACCCGACGCCCGGCAATTACTGGCTGGACGACAGCGAAGGTATGTGGGTTCTCCTCACCCAGGGCTCCGACGAGGAGCCAATCGGCATGGAAAATTTCCCCGACATCTCGACCGGCGACTATGTCGCCTCCAACGGGAATTATGGCTACACCTGCGGCTGCATCCAGGCCGAGACCGAGCGTAGCACCGACAGCCAGGATTCCGCGGTCGGCCGCATCACCGCGATCTACGGCGTGAAGCTGCTGCCGCTCAAGAAGTGCCTGGCCGACCCCGCCCTGCCCAGGCCGGAATAGGCCTATTCCGCATAATCGACCGGCACGACCGTTCCCGCCTTCAGCGTCTCCATGGAGATGAAGGCGGAAACGTCGAACAGCTCAATCCGCTTGACCAGGCGCCGATAGACGACGTCGTAGTGCTCGACGCGCGGCAAAACGATCTTCAGCAGATAGTCATAGGAGCCGGTGAGCCGGTGTGCCTCGACGATCTCGCCAAGATCGCTGATCGCCTTGCGAAAGCTCTCTATCCATTCGTCCGAATGATGCGCCGTCTTGATCAAGGCAAAGACCGTGGTCGGAACGCCGATGCGCTCCCGGTCGAGCACGACCACGCGGCGCGCGATATAGCCCGCCTCCTCCAGCCGCTGGATGCGCCGCGAACAGGCCGACGGCGACAGCGCCACCTTCTCCGCGAGTTCCGCAACAGCAACGGATGCGTCCCGCTGTAATGCATCCAGAATCTTCCGATCGCGCTCGTCCAGCATTCCACCCTCGAGTAAACTCCACCACGCGCAAAAACTATGCACACTTTACGCAAGACGCGCAATTCATGCGCGCCGAACAGCGTCTCTGGTGGCAAATATGCAAACCAATTGCCCGCGGGCTTGGCCATAATCCCCGCCAGCAAACCAGGGGTACACGACCATGAAGACAATCGGCCTGATCGGCGGTATGAGTTTCGAGAGCACGGCGGTCTATTACCGCCTCATCAACGAGTTGGTCCGCGCCGAGCTCGGCGGCATCGCCTCGGCGGAAGTCCTGATGCACTCGGTCAACTTCGAAGAGATCGTCGGCTACCAGAAGGCCGGTCGCTGGGATCTCGCCGAGAAGCGCCTCGCCGACTGCGCACTCGCACTCCAAGTCGCCGGCGCCGATTGCATCCTGATCTGCACCAACACGATGCACCTCGTCGCGGACGGCGTCGCCGCCCGCCTCGACATCCCCCTTCTCCACATCGTCGACGAGACCGCAGCAGCCATCAAGGCCGCCGGTTTCCGCCGTCCCCTGCTGCTTGCCACACGCTACACGATGGAACATGGCTTCTACACCGACCGCATGCGCGCGCTAGGCCTTGATCCGCGCGTGCCGGAGGCCGATGACCGCACGATCATCCACGACGTGATCTTCGAAGAGCTCTGCGCCGGTGCGGTCAAGGATGCCTCGCGCGAGGCCTATATCGCCATCATCGAAAAGGCCAGGCAGGCTGGCGCGGACTGCGTCATTCTCGGCTGCACCGAAATCTGCCTTCTGCTCGACCCAGATGCCCTGCCCTTGCCCGGCTTCGATTCGACCACCATTCATTCGCGCGCCGCGGCCGATTTCGCGCTCAGTGCCGAACCGGCCCTCAAACTCGCCATTTAGTTGACTTAGTCAATCATCTGATTGTCAAAAGGCAACTACGGTGCTAGTGAATCGGACCTCACGAGGAGGTCCGGTCCATGCGCGAATCCACAGACATCACGACAATCGAGGCGATGCGCGCCTTCAACCGGTTCTACACCGACCGGATCGGCATCCTCGACCGCGAATATCTCAAGGCCGACTACACTCTGGCCGAGGCCCGCATCGTCTACGAGATCGGCACGCGCGTAGAAGTCCTCGCCGTGGAACTGGTGCGTGACCTACACCTCGACCCGGCCTATCTCAGCCGCATACTGAAAAAATTCCGCGAACGCGGCCTCGTCACGGTCACCCAGGACCCGACCGACGGACGAAGCCAGCGACTCGCCCTGACCGAAAAGGGACGCACCGAATTCGACACGCTCGCCGAGCTCTCCCGCAACCAGTTGCGCCAGATGGTGGCGCCGCTCGGACGGTCCGAAAGGGCGTCCCTCGTCGAGGCGATGGCGACCATCACCCGCCTGATCGACCCGGAAGCCCGCGCCCACGCCACCGCGATCCTGCGTCCGCATCGTCCGGGCGACCTCGGCTGGATGATCCAGTCGCAGACTGAGTTTTATGTCGGCACATTTGGCTGGAACGGACGCTTCGAGGCCCTGGTCAGTCAGGTGGCGGCGGACTTCCTCGAGCACTACGACGTCGGGCGCGATCATTGCTGGATCGCCGAGCGCGCCGGCCTGCGTGTCGGCTCGGTCATCGTGATGGATGGCGGCGACGGCGTCGCCAAGCTGAGAATGCTGTATGTCGATGAGACAGCCCGTGGCCTTGGACTCGGCAAGCTGCTGGTCGATCAATGCGTGCGCTTCGCCCGCAATGCCGGCTACCGCCAGCTCACGCTCTGGACCAATGACATCCTGCACACGGCACGGCATATCTACGTCGCCGCGGGCTTCCGGCTCGTCGCCGAGGAAAGGCACAGGATGTTCGGACCAGAACTCAACGGCCAGACCTGGACGCTCGACCTCTGACAACAGCCTCAGGCATTGCGTTCGTCGAAGCTGCGGCGGGCATCCTTGACGGCAAGATAATTCCCCTCCGCCCAATCGAGCAGCACGCACAACGCCTTGAACAGCGAGTGCCCGAGATCCGTGAGCCGATATTCGACGCTCGGCGGCTTGGTCGGAAACACGGTGCGCAGCACATAGCCGTCGCGCTCCAGGTCGCGCAGCGTCTGGGTCAGCATGCGCTGCGAAATATCCGGCACCAGCCGCCTCAGTTCCCCGAAGCGATAGGGCTTTTCCGACAGCGCCAACAGCAGCAGCGTCGACCATTTGCCGCCGATATGATCGATCACCGTGCGCACAGGACAGTTCTCAAGCTTGGGTCCGTCCCCCCCGTATCCGGCGATCTTTTCTTCAAAACGGGTGATGGCGACGGTCATGGCGGTTCCCTATCGGTAAGGTGGGCACCAAAAACTGCCTTCTTTACAAGCGCCGGTCAATCTCCATTTTAGCGTAACTCTCATTTTGAGAGCAGCCATTCGTTCGGCGGCGCCTGCTGCCATCGCCAAAGGAAAGACCATGAGCAAGATCCTCGTCACCGGCGCCGCCGGCCATCTCGGCCGCCTCGTCATCAAGCACCTGATCGAAAGCCAGAAGCTGAGCCCCTCGGACATCGTCGCCGGCAGCCGCGACACCGCCAGGCTCACCCATCTGGCGGCGCTCGGCGTTGAAACGCGCCGCGTCGATTTCGATGACAAGGCCTCGCTCGAAGCCGCGTTCACCGGTATCGACCGGCTGCTGATCGTCTCCACCGACGAACTCGGCGCTCCGGGCAAGCGGCTTGCACAGCACCGCGCCGCGGTCGAGGCCGCCAAGGCCGCGGGCGTCGGGCGCATCTTCTACACCTCGATGCCGCAGCCCGAAGATTCGCAGATCACCTTCAAGGGCGATCATCTGGGCACGGAACAGGCGATCAAGGCCTCCGGCCTCGCCTACACCATCTTCCGCAACGGCTGGTACATGGAGAACCTGTTCATGAGCCTGCCGCAGGCGCTTGCCAGCGGCCAGTGGTATACCTCGGCCGGTGAGGGCCGGATCGCCCATATCGCCCGCGAAGACATAGCCCGCGCCATCGCCGCAGGCCTCGCCAAGCCGGCGGACGGCAACGTCACCTACACGCTGACCGGCGAGGCGGCCCATACGACGGAAGAAATCGCCGCCCTGGTGCGCGACGTGACCGGCAAGCCGCTTGCCGTCGTCAACCTGACCGATGCCCAACTGTCCGAAGGCATGGCCGCCGCCGGCGTGCCTGCGCCCTTCATCCCGACGATCGTGTCCTTCGACGCCAACACGCGCGAAGGCAAGATCGCCATGGCGACCGCCGACGCCGAGACCCTGTCGGGCGTCAAGCGCATGACGCTGAAGGCCTTCCTCGAGGCCAACAAGGCTGCCCTCGGCTGACCAGACCCCCGGGCCGGACGATCCGATCCGCGGGACCGCCTTCCGCCGTCAGATCTTCTGGCCGCAGGCATGGCGGAAACGGCGCACCGTTTCCGCCATGCCGAACTCCAGCGCATCGGCCGTCAGGCCGTGGCCGATCGACACTTCGGCCAGTTTGGGAATACGCTTGATCAGGGCCGGAAGGTTGGCGACCGTCAGGTCATGGCCGGCATTGACGGCAAGACCGACGGCAAGCGCCGCATCGGCCGTGCGGCCGAGGAGATCGATCTCTTCGGCAGCCTTCTCCGGATTGTCGTAGCAGCCGCCATAGGGCCCGGTGTAGAGTTCGATCCGGTCGGCGCCCGTCGCGCGCGCCTGTTGCACCGCCTCGGCATTGCCGTCACCATCGGCAAACAGCGACACGCGCATGCCCTTGGCCTTCAGCCGCGAGACGACTTCGGTGAGGAACGACCGGTGCCTGGCGAAATCCCAGCCGTGATCGGAGGTCGCCTGGTTCGGATCGTCCGGAACGAGCGTCACCTGCTCCGGCTCGGTCGCCTCGCACAGCGCCAGGAACTCCTCCGTCGGATAGCCCTCGATATTGAACTCTGCCTCCGGGAATTCGTCGTCGATCAGCGCCCGCAGCACCGGCAGGTCGGAAAAGCGGATGTGCCGCTGGTCCGGGCGCGGATGCACGGTCAGCCCGCTTGCACCGGCGCCAAGGGCGATCCGGCCGAGATGGGCGACGTCCGGCCAGGGCAGATCGCGGCGGTTACGCAGCATGGCAATGGCATTGAGGTTTACGGAGAGCTTGGCGGGCATTCGGGCAGTGTCCATGAAGGAATATGGGTCCGATCACCATTTAGGCGATCATGCCGCCGAAGGCCAACGAGAATCACATATGCGTTCATTGACGAAACTGATGGGTGGACGCCTGCGTGCCGCCGGCGCGCCTCCCTGGCCCCTTGATTTACGGTATTGACGGCACTTTCCGACCGCGAATCTCAGGTTTCGCATTGTGTCATCCGTCACAACCGCTAAGTTCGCGCAAAGCTGCTGCACCCCACCACCCTGCTAAGCCGTGACACACGGGTGCAAACGGCGCCAGGGCGGTGAACCCCATGGAGAGGCAATGAGCCAGGATCGGCCTATCGAAGCGGGAAGGATAAGTCTGGCGCTCTCGGCGATCCTGTCGAGCCAGACATTCGCCCGCTCGCACAGACTGCGAACCTTCCTCAAATTCGTCGTCGAGCGCGAACAGCTCGGCCTTGCCCGTCAACTCAAGGGCTCGACCATCGGCATGGATGTGTTCAGCCGCGACGGCGCGCTCGACCCCGGCGTGGATGCGTTGGTCCGGGTACAGGCGGGCAAGCTCCGGCGACTCATCAATCTCTACTATGCCGACGAGGGTCGAAACGATCCGGTCCGCATCCGCATTCCGCTCGGCGGCTATGTACCGGTTTATGAATTGCGATCCGAGGCCCGTCGCCCGATCGAGGCCGCCTTGCCGCGCCTCGCCGACCCGGAGCGGAATGAAGAGATCCGCATCGACCTCAAGACCCCGGGTGGTGATACCGGTTCCGGGTCCGGATACGCGTCCAACCGTCATCTGCTTGCCCTGCCGATGGTCCATTGCGTCGTCACAGCCGAGAGCGACGGGCGGGCGCGAACCTTCGACAACGCGCTCAGGTTCTCGGAAGCCAGGCTCTGCGCCTTCAAGCTGGCCCCGCCATCGTCGCCGCCACCCGTCGCGCCGGGCAAGCTCGATTTCCTGCTCAGCCTTTGCTCGGCGGTCGGCACCGGCCCGCTCCATGCCCGCCTCGTGCACCCGGCCAGCGGCGAGACGATCGCCGCCCAGTCGCACCCGGCCGGCACCATGGCCACCAGCCGCCAGATCGCCGCCTTCGCCAACCAGTTCGTCGCACGAACCCTGACCTTGAGCGGCGAAGTCTATGCCTTCTGCCGCACAGCCGGCCTGTCATCGCCGCTGATGGAGTGCCTCGAGGCCACTTATCAATACAGGCTCGAGAATTCCCATGAGTCTTACCTCGAGGCCAGCCGCCATCAGCAGCGCCTGGTCCACCCAGAGCGACTGCCCGCCTTCATCTCCGAGATGTCCGACCTTCTGGCCCTGACACAACGGCAATCCTGAGATCGCATGGATTCGACGATCGCGTTTGCCAAACGCGAACAAGCCGACTAGGCTGGTTTCACATAACTGTTGCAGAACAACCTGGAATATACGGCGCAGGACGGTGCGGGGGAGACGCGCCGGCCAAATGCACCTTCCCGGGGGAGCGGCAGCCATCGCAGACCTGATGCAACGCTGGACGGGGGAGGTCATGGCGGACGGATCGAAATATCTGCAAGGCGAAAGCCAGCGGCGCGACGGTGCCCCTGCCGATGGAACATACCTTCCCGACATCCCCCTGCCCCGCGACATTCCGCCGGATCCCGTTCCCATCGCCGACATGGCCGAGATTTTCGGCGTCACCCACCGCACCCTTCACTTCTATGAGGAAAAAGGCCTGCTCTCCGCCCGGCGCATCGGCCTGATGCGTGTCTATGGCCGCGGCGATATCGCCCGCATGGCGCTGATCAATGCCTGCCGCGAGATCGGCATGCCGGTTGCGGGCATCCAGGAATTGATGGAGACACTCAAATCGGCCCGCTCCGAACTGGAGGCAAACGGGATCTTCGAGGAGGCGCTCACCGCCCGAAAGCGCGAGCTGACGGCAAGTCTTTCGACCATCCATCGCCAATTGCAGCAACTCGCCTCCCTCCTTTCCCACGAGGCGATCGACGGTCGATCCGAGCGCTTGAACCGGCACGCCTCGATTGCACTCGACGAGAACGAACGCCACTGCCTCGAACTCATGGCAGAGGGTTATGCACCCTTGCGCGTTGCGCGCGCTCTGTCGCTGACCAGTTCGGAAGTCGCGGCGCTCGAGACCACCATCATTCGCAAGCTCGAGGCCAACAACCGCTTCCAGGCGGTCGCCAAGGCCGTCCTGCTGGGAATTGTCGCATCGTGAGACTTGAAATTCGTCAAATATGACAGGGATTTAACGGGACAGTCGGGCACGACGGGCGTAACTGTGACGTATACTCAACAACAAAAGGGTCCTCCCATGCCCACCTTCCTTTCCCGCTACGCCACACCCTTCACCACCGGGCTCTTCCTCGTCTCGCTCGTGTCGGGTATCGCGCTGTTCTTCCACTTCGGCACCTCCGCTTTCCGCGAGATGCATGAATGGCTGAGCATGGTGCTGATCCTACCCTTCGTCCTGCATATCTGGAAGAACTGGCGGCCGTTCCTGATGTATTTCAAGCGTCCGCCGATGGCGATCGCCCTCGGCCTGTCGCTCGCCGCCGGTCTCGCCATGGCCTGGCCGGCGCTGACCGGGGAAACCTCCGTTTCGCCGCAAGTCGCCATGATCGAGCTCGTCGCCAATGGTACGCCGGCCCAGGTCGCACCGCTCTACAACGAGACGGAAGAGGCCTTCATCGCAACCTTGAAGGAAAAGGGCTTCACCGCGGCTGAAACCGGCAAGTCGCTGGTCGACATCGCCACCGCATCCGGCAAGGGCGAGCGCGACGTCGTCATGACCTTGACCGCCCTGAAGCAGTAACTTGTCCGCGGCAGGCGTTCACCGGACGATGGTGAGCGTCTCCGCCGCGCGGGTGACCGCCGTATAGAGCCAGCGTTCGCGGGTATCGCGAAACGCCCAGCTCTCGTCGAACAGCACGACGTCGTTCCACTGCGACCCTTGAGCCTTGTGCACGGTCAGCGCGTAGCCATAGTCGAATTCGTCATAGCGCTTGCGCGTGGCCCACGGGATCTCCGCATCCACGTCCTCGAAGGCGGCCTTCAACAGCTTGATCTTGGCCGCGCCGCGATCCATGTCGTCGTCTTCAGGCTTGATCAAAAGGTTGATGCCCGGCTTCACCGTCTCGCGCGACGAGGTCATCACCTGCCACAGCGAGCCGTTGAGCAGCCCCTTCACCTGGTCGTTCCTGAGGCATACGAGCTTGTCGCCCGCCTGCGGATAATCGACCGTGAAGCCTTTCAGCTCGCGCAGACGCTTGTTGTAGCGCCGCCGCGTCTTGTTGGTGCCGACCAGCACCTGATCGGCCCCCAGAACCAGATCCTGCGTCACCTCGTTCTTGGAGATCACCTTGGCGGTGCCGTAGTCGCCATACATGATCTCCTTGCCCTCGCGCACATGCATGGCGAGCTGGATGATCGGATTGTCCCGCGCCTGGCGATGGATGTCGGTGAGCAGATAGTCCGGCTCCTGGTCGGTGAAGAAGCCACCACCGGAGACCGGCGGCAGCTGGCCGGGATCGCCGAGCACCAGGATCGGCGTACCGAAGCTCATCAGGTCGCGGCCGAGCTGTTCGTCGACCATCGAGCATTCGTCGATGACGATCAACGCCGCCTTGGCGAGCGGACTCTGCCGGTTGATGGAAAACATCGGCGCGATCGAGGTGCGGCCCGTCTCCTCGTCCTCCACGGCTTCCTCGCCGCGCGGCCGGTAGATCAGCGAATGGATGGTCCGGGCATTGGTCGCGCCACGCGAGCGCAGCACCTGCGCCGCCTTGCCGGTAAACGCCGCAAACAGCACCTCGCCATCGACATTTTCGGCGAAATGCCGGGCAAGCGTGGTCTTGCCGGTGCCGGCATAGCCGAACAGGCGAAACACCGGCTGCTTGCCCTCCTTCAGCCATTTGGCAACGGCTTTCAGGGCTTCGTCCTGCTGGGGTGCGAACTGCATGCCCGGTGCTTGGCAGGATTCCCCCGCCTTGGCAAGGCAAAGGCCGGCTCTCGGCCCGACCGTCCAACGGTTTGCGACGGGTCTCACCATGCTGAAAAAATTCGCGCCCAGGCGGGAATAAAACCGACCCTTGCGATGTCTCATGCACAGGCAAGCCCAGGACGGCGCCTGCCGCAAACCTCTTCGGAGAAGACATCCATGAGAAAACGCATTCTCCTTACCGTCGCGCTCGCCGCCTTTGCCGGCTCCGCGCTCGCCGCCCCGGTCAAGACCGTCAAGAGCGGCAAGGGCCAGGTCGTCGCCGCCGACAACGGCATGACCCTCTACACCTTCAAGAACGACAAGAAGGGCGTCTCTAACTGCTACGACGATTGCGCCAAGAACTGGCCGCCCTTCATCGCCGCTTCCGGTGCCAAGGCCGAAGGTGCATATTCGCTGGTGACCCGCAAGGACGGCGCCATGCAATGGGCCAAGGACGGCAAGCCGCTCTACTTCTGGGTCAAGGACATGAAGGAAGGCGACGCCACCGGCGACGGCGTGAAAGGTGTCTGGGATGCCGCAAGGCCCTGACGGCAATAACCGGAAGCCGGGGAGTTCCTCCCCCGGCTCCGGCCCGTTCGAGAGCGACGTGCTCGCGCTGCTGCCGCAGCTCAGGCGCTATTCGCGCAGCCTTGCCCGCTCGGAAGCCGAGGGTGACGACCTCTTGCAGGATTGCGTCGAGAAGGCGCTCGCCAACCGGCGTCACTGGCGCGGCGTCAACCTCAAGGCCTGGACCTATGCGATCATGACCAATCTCTATCGCAATCGTTATCGCCAGCGCGCGCGCCATCCCGCCGTCAGCATCGATGAGGCGGCCGAACTGCCGGCAGCCGAGGTTCACGGCGACCCGCTCGAGCGCGACCGGCTGGTGGCGGCCCTCGACAGCCTGCCGGAGGAGAACCGCGCCGTGCTGATGCTGGTCATCGTCGAGGGCTACGGCTATCAGGAGGTGGCCGACATGCTCGATCTGCCGATCGGCACCGTCATGTCCCGCCTGTCGCGCGCCCGCCAGCGCCTGCGCGATCAACTGAACGACAGCAACATCATCTCGTTGCGGAGACCGCGATGACCGACAACAACATCCCCGTCAGCGAAGACGACCTGCACGCCTATGTCGACGGCTTTCTCGATCCGGATCGGCGGCTTGAGGTCGAGGCCTGGCTGGGCAAGAATCCGGATGCCGCCGCGATGGTTGCCGACTGGCAGCGGCAGAACGAGGACATCCGCGGCCTCTTTGCCGGCCGCGCCGAGGCACGGGCGGAAGATGCCACCCTTGTCTCCAGGGCGGGAAATCGGACGGATATTCGATCCGCTCGAAGCCAGGCGCGCCCTTGGCAGGCGGCCTCCGCCGTCATGCTCTTCGTCGGCGGCGCGATTGCCGGTCAGCTGGCTCCGCCGTACTTCACCGGCGCGCCGCAACCGGCGCTGCAGACCGCCGCCCTGCCCGACCAGTCGCGCTCGGCCTTCCTGATCTATGCCAGCGACATCCGCCATCCGGTCGAGGTCGGCGCCGACGAGCAGCAGCATCTCGCCGCCTGGCTCGGCAAGCGGCTTGACACGCCCTTGCGCATCCCGGACCTCTCGGCCCTCGGCCTTAAACTTGTCGGCGGCCGGCTCGTGCCGGTGTCCGGCAAGGCCGGCGCGCTGTTGATGTACGAGGACGATGCCGGCGAGCGGATCACGGTGCTGCTCGGCCGCAACGAGGAAAACCGCGAGACCAGCTTTCGCTATGCCAGCGACGCGGGCCTCGAGACCTTCTACTGGATCGACGGCCCGATCGGCTATGCCGTGACCGGCGAGATATCGCGTGAGCGGCTGCAGCAGGTGGCCGACGAGTGCTACCGGCAGTTCGAAACCTGACAGGGCCAGGCGGGCCGCAGGCACAGCCGACCCGCCTTCTGCCGTTCTCCCCCGGTTATTCGACGACCGCCAGAAAAACCTCCGCCGACGTGCCGCCGCCTTCCGTGCCGGCCGCGACCGCGACCGGCAGCTTCCCGGCCTTGGCCAGGTCCTCGGAAGACAGGGTCACGATCAGCAGGCCGGCATTCCTGAAAACGCTGTCCCTCTTCTTGCCGTCGACCTTGACCACCGACCGGGCATCAAAACCGCTGCCCTCCACCTTGAGCGCCAGGTCGGCGTCATGCACCTTCTTGGCGGACGGTTCGAGCCTGTCGATCTTCGGTCGCGGCACCACGGGTTTCTCCGCCGTGCGGAACACCGCCTTGAAGATTTCCTCCAGCTTGTCCGACGCCTCCTTGGCAAACATGCCGGCCAGGGCACCAAGTGCGGCAAAGCCGAAGGGATTGGCGGTGTCCATCACCGCGCCGTTGTCGGAGAGCGAGGCGGAGAACAGGCCGCCACGCACTACCATGTAGAGGAACAGCGCCAGCCCCATGCCGATCGGCACCTTCATCAGGTACCACCATGTCCAGTTCGCCTCATAGCGGCCAAGGCCGTGGAAATTGGCGTAGGAACGTGCCGCTGAAATCGCGCTGCCGAGCGCGCCCGAGACGAGCACGATCGACAGCAGCCGCACTTCCACCTGGTCGGTGAAGTTCCAAAGGGACCGCAGCTCGGGCGCCGTCTTGCCTTGCGGCGTATAGGGGCTCGGCCAGATCGCCACCAGCAGACAGGTCAGCAGAAGCGGCAGGATCAGCAGGTAGACGCCGAGCGCCAGTTCGAGCCGCTTTTCGACAATCGACGGCGCGAGCACGCGAGCCTCTTGCACCTTTTCCAAATCATCCGTCTTTGTTGAATGCGCCGTGTCGCCGACCATTGCACGCCCCGCCCCTTGGGTTCTGCCGCACCCATGGCCACGATACGCCAATCCCACCCGAATGCAACCTCTGCGCGCCTTATCCTAAATCTGCACCCATCCACTTTCGAGAACCGGATGACCTGTTCGGCAGCGGATCAAATTGCGGGCTGATGGGTTATCCCGCGCCCGTCAGCGCAGCATCGGCCAAAGGCTGGCCACGAGAAGCAGGGCCATGGTGATGTTGAACCATTTGAGCCGCGCCGGCACGGAGAGCCATTCGCGCAACACCGAGCCGAAACCCGCCCAGGTGGAGACACTGGGAAGGTTGACCGCCGCAAAGACCACACCGACGATGATCACGCTCGACAGATAGCTCTGGTCGTCGACATAGACCGTCATTGCCGTGACGGCCATGACCCAGGCCTTTGGATTGACCCACTGGAAGGCGGCGGCGCCGAGAAACGTCATCGGCCTGCCGCTGGTCGATCCCTCGCCCAGCGTCCGCGACGAGCCGATCTTCCAGGCGATGGAGAGCAGGTAAAGACCGCCGGCGATCTTCAGGCCGGTATAGAGAACCGGCACGGTTGCGAGCAAGGCGCCAAGCCCGAGGCCGACGCCGATCAAGAGCGACAGGAAGCCCGCGCCAATGCCGAGCATATGCGGGATCGTCCGGCGGAAGCCGAAATTCACCCCCGAGGCGAACAGCATCATGTTGTTCGGCCCCGGCGTAATCGAGGTGGCGAAGGCAAAGGTAACAAGTGCCGTCAGGGTCGCGGTATCCAAGAAGACTCTCCCGAAGAAATCTGCGACACGATAGTCGCGGACAAGACGGCCCGCCACCGTCGATTTGTCACCATGGCAATCGTCCGATCTTGCAAGCGTCGGGCACTCGATTAAGCTGGCCACCCGCCAAGCGACGACGAGAGGCTCCATGCACGACCCGATCCCGACCGTCACCCTGCCTTCCGGCACCACCGTCCCGGCGCTCGGTCTCGGAACCTGGCAGATGGGCGAGACCAAAGCCAGCGTCCGCGACGAGATCGACAGCCTGAGGCTCGGCCTTGACCTCGGCATGACGCTGGTCGACACGGCGGAAATGTATGGCGACGGGGAGGCCGAGCGGATCGTCGGCCGGGCGCTGGAAGACCGCCGCGACGCGGCGTTTCTCGTTTCCAAGGTCTACCCATGGAATGCCAGCCGGCACGGCACGATCGCCGCCTGCGAAGCAAGCCTTCAGCGGCTCGGGACCGACCGCCTCGATCTTTACCTTCTGCATTGGCGCGGCGAACACCCGCTCGAGGACACCGTCGCCGGCTTCGAGGCGCTGCGGGCCGCCGGCAAGATCGGCGCCTGGGGCGTGTCCAACTTCGATGTCGCCGACATGGAGGAACTGCTCGCCCTGCCCGGCGGCGAGAACTGCGCGGTCAACCAGGTGCTCTACAACCTATCGCGCCGCGGCATCGAGCATGACCTTCTGCCCTGGTGTCAGGCCCATGCCATTCCGGTCATGGCCTATTCGCCGATCGAGCAAGGCCGGCTTGTGCACCATCCGGAACTGATCCGCGTCGCCAAGGCCTACCAGGCCACGCCCGCCCAGGTGGCGCTGGCCTTCCTCCTCGAACGCGACGGCGTGATCGCTATCCCGAAATCCGCCAATCTGGCCCGCGTGCGCGAGAACCGCGACGCCGTCGACCTCGACATCAGCGACGAGGACTGGTCAACCCTCGACGCCGCCTTCCCGCCACCGGCACGCAAGACGCCGCTGGAGATGCTGTGAACGGATGCCCTCGATGATCGGCTGTTTGCTTCGTAGCAAATGAGTTGAAAACCTGAGCGTCAAGAGGCGTCGGGCTAGACGTTTCGGCAATTTCCTAATTATAGAAATTCCAACAACAAGGAACGCGACAAGACGGAGCGCAGGGTTGAAAAAGCAGACGAAGAAGGGTGCAGCCGCCAGTCGCGACGAACGTCGCATGCAGCAGGTCTTTCATGCGCTCTCCGCGCCACCGCGCCGGGCGATCCTCAAATACCTCGCGGCATCCAGCCTGACCGCCGGCGAGATTTCCTCGCGCTTCGACATGGCCAAACCTTCCGTGTCGCAGCATCTGACCATCCTTAAAACCGCCGGCCTGGTCAGTCGCGACAAGCGCGGCCAGTACGTACACTACGCCCTGGTCAAGCAGACGGTGGAAACCGCATTGATGGGATTGCTCACCGACCTCGGCGCCATGCCCCCCGCCGCCGAAGACAAGCCGCTCGCAGAACAGGATCCATCCTCCCCAACAGCAGGCCGCGCGCGCAAGTCAGGGGTGGCAACCGAGACTGATCTGCCCCCGGCCGAAAAGCCGGCACCGGCACAGATGTCGATGTTCTAGCACGACGGCGGCCCCATTTCGTTTTCTTGGGGCGCGCGCATGCGGAAACGGAACGGGCGCCGTCGAGGCGCCCGTCCTTTCTCATCTGAGCCTTGGACCGACCTCACATGCCCTGCGGGCCACGGTTCATCGCGGCGATCCCGGTACGGCAGATCTCGTTCAGGCCGAGCGGCTTCATGATCGCCACGAACTGGTCGATCTTCGACGACTTGCCGGTGATCTCGAAGATGAAGTGCTCGACCGTCGCATCGATGACCTTGGCCTGGAAGGCGTCGGCAAGGCGCAGGGTCTCGGCGCGCGTCTCGCCGGTGCCAGCCACCTTGACCAGCGCCACTTCGCGCTCGACCGGCCGCTCCTGGCCGAGGTCGCGGGCGCGCACCGTGAGATCCACAACCCGATGCACGGGCACGATGCGCTCGAGCTGCGCCTTGATCTGCTCGAGCACGCTCGGCGTGCCGCGCGTGACGATGGTGATGCGCGACAGATGCGCCTCGTGCTCGGTTTCCGAAACGGTGAGGCTTTCGATGTTGTAGCCGCGGCCGGAGAACAGGCCGATCACCCGGGCGAGCACGCCCGGTTCGTTGTCGACCAGGATCGATAGCGTATGGCTTTCGACGGCGGCGGTTTCCTTGGCGATGAAATAGGCCGAACCGGTGGGCTGCTGATGTGCGTTCATGTCTCTGTTCCTATTTCAATCGTCAAACCAGCTGGCGGCCCTTGGCGTCGATGGCGTTCGCCACCGCTTCGTCGGTCGCCTCGTCGGGCAGCAGCATTTCGTTGTGCGCCTTGCCCGACGGGATCATCGGGAAGCAGTTGGCGAGGTTGGCGACCCGGCAGTCGAAGATCACCGGCTTCTTGACGTTGATCATTTCGAGGATGGCGTCGTCGAGATCGTCGGGCTTTTCGCAGCGCAGGCCGACCGCACCATAGGCATCCGCCAGCTTGACGAAGTCCGGCAGCGCCTCGGTATAAGAGTGCGACAGACGGTTGCCGTGCAGCAGTTGCTGCCACTGGCGCACCATGCCCATGTACTGGTTGTTGAGGATGAAGATCTTGACCGGTGCCTCGTATTGAACGGCGCAGGACATTTCCTGGATGCACATCTGGATCGAGGCATCGCCGGCAATGTCGATGACCAGGCTTTCGGGATGGGCGATCTGGACGCCGATCGCCGCCGGGAAACCGTAGCCCATGGTGCCGAGACCGCCCGAGGTCATCCAGCGGTTCGGCTGCTCGAAGCCGAAATACTGGGCCGCCCACATCTGGTGCTGGCCGACTTCCGTGGTGATGTAGGTGTCGCGGTCCTGCGTCAGGGCCGACAACCGCTCGATGGCGTATTGCGGCATGATGACGTCCTTGGACGGCGTGTAGGCAAAGGAATTGCGGGCCCGCCATTTCTCGACGCTCGCCTTCCACTCGGCCGTCTGGGCGACGTCGGGCTTCTTCGGCAGCGCCCGCCACAGACGGACCATGTCCTCCAGCACGTGGCCGACATCGCCGGTGATCGGCACGTCGACACGGACGTTCTTGTGGATCGACGACGGATCGATATCGATGTGGATCTTCTTCGAGTTCGGCGAAAACGCGTTGAGCCGGCCGGTGATGCGGTCGTCGAAGCGCGCGCCGATGCAGACCATGACGTCGCAGTCATGCATCGCCATGTTGGCCTCGTAGGAACCGTGCATGCCGAGCATGCCGAGCCAGTTCTTGCCGGATGCCGGATAGGAGCCGAGGCCCATCAGGGTCGAGGTGATCGGGAAGTCGGTGAGTTCGACCAGTTCGCGCAGCAGCCTGGAGGCTTCCGGCCCGGAATTGACCACCCCGCCGCCCGAATAGATGATCGGCCGGCGCGCATTGGCCATCAGCTCGACGGCGGCACGGATGGCATTGATGTCGCCCTGCACCTTCGGCTGGTAGCTCTTCTGGATGATGTCGCTGGATGGCGGCGTATAGGTGCCGGTGGCAAACTGCACGTCCTTCGGCACGTCGACGAGGACCGGGCCCGGACGGCCGGACTGGGCGATGCGGAAGGCCTCGTGGATGATGCGGGCCAGATCGTTGACGTCCTTGACCAGCCAGTTGTGCTTGGTGCACGGCCGGGTGATGCCGACCGTGTCGCATTCCTGGAAGGCGTCGGAGCCGATCAGTGAGGTCGGGACCTGGCCGGAGATGCAGACGAGCGGAACGCTGTCCATCAGCGCGTCCTGCAGCGGCGTCACCGCATTGGTGGCGCCCGGCCCCGACGTGACCAGCATGACGCCGACCTTGCCGGTGGAGCGGGCATAGCCTTCGGCCGCGTGGCCGGCGCCCTGCTCGTGGCGCACCAGGATGTGCTGGATCTCGTCCTGCTGGAAGATCTCGTCATAGATCGGCAACACGGCGCCGCCCGGATAGCCGAAGATGTGCTCGACCCCGTTGTCCTTCAGCGCCTGGAGGACGATCTCGGCGCCCGTCATCTGATTGTCTTTGCCCGTCATGCCTCTTCCCGTCTCATTCTGTCTTGCTGGATTGTCGTCAAGGGGTTGCTACCCCGGTTTCGGCCATAAAAAAAGGCCCCTTTGAGGAGCCTGTTTGTCTGCGCATGGGTGGCTATCGCCGGATGGTTACACCACCCTGCCCATGCGCTTTCCCACCACGATAAGGATCTGCGAATTGTTCATGGAAAGAAGTGATAGACAGAATTATGGCAGGCGTCAACGCGGCCGGACCCAAAAACCGGTCCAAAACACCCGCAACCCCGCCGCACATGCAAAGATATCGCGACTTTCTTATACACCCTGTTAAAGCCTGAGACATTAGACTGTGACCCGACGAGGGAGCAGACATTGCGCAATAATGATCTCCAGACATCCGGCCAGGCCGGCGAACAGGATCGCCGCGACCAGCTGGCGCGGGGAAACCGCTTTCTCGGCCGCGTGGTTGCCTGCAACGGTTCGCGCGCGACGATCGCGGCCATCGCCGAGGCCGGCGGCACGGATCTGACCGAACTATGGTCGGTCGGCCGGCTGATCTCGATCACCGTCGGAGAGAACCGCGTCGTGGCGCTCGCGTATTCGATGCAGACCGGCACGAAGAACTGGGGCGAAGGCGAGGACAACACCTTCCTCATCGAGGTCGAACTGCTCGGCGAAGTGCATGTCGGCGAGGACGGCAGCGAACTCTTCTCGACCGGGATTTCGCGCTACCCCTATCTCGGCGCCATTGCCCATCGCATCCGCGCCGCCGATCTTCTGCGCATCTACGATACCCGCAAGGGCGACACCGCCGTGATCGGCAAGATCACCCAGGACGAGAGTATCGACGCGACCATCCACGTCCCCTCCATGCTGTCGAAGCATTTCGCCGTGGTCGGCTCGACCGGCGTCGGCAAATCGACCGCCGTCTCGCTTCTGTTGCGCAAGGCGATCGAGAGCGATCCCAAGCTGCGCGTGCTGATCCTCGACCCGCACAACGAATTCGCCGCCGCCTTCCCGGAGCACGCCGTCGTCATCGACACCGACACGCTCGACCTGCCCTTCTGGCTGATGCGGCTTGAGGAATTCGCCGAGGTCCTGTTCCGCGGCCGCCCGCCGGTCGCCGAAGAACTCGACATCCTGCGCGACCTGATGCCGGAGGCCAAGCGCGCCTTCCGCGGCAATGAGAGCGCGCTGATGCGCCGCTCCAGCGACAAGAGTTCGCTCACCGCCGACACGCCCGTTCCCTACCGCATCGCCGACCTGCTGGCACTGATCGACGAGCGCATCGGCCGACTCGAGGGCCGCGGCGAAAAGCCCATGCTGCGCTCGCTGAAGATGCGCATCATGGCGGCGATCAACGATCCGCGCTACCACTTCATGTTCTCCAACAACACGATCAGCGACACGATCATGGAGACGATCGCCCATATCTTCCGCATTCCGGGAGACGACCGGCCGATCTCGACCTTCCAGCTGGCCGGCATCCCGTCGGAAGTCGTCAACTCGGTCGCCTCCGTTCTCTGCCGCATGGCGTTTGAGCTGGCGCTCTGGTCGAACGGCGCGATCCATATGCTGGTGGTCTGCGAGGAAGCCCACCGCTACGTGCCCGCCGATCCCAATCTCGGCTTTTTCCCAACCCGCCAGGCAATCGCCCGCATCGCCAAGGAAGGCCGCAAATACGGCGTCTCGCTCGGCATCATTACCCAGCGTCCCGGCGAACTCGACCAGACCATCCTGTCGCAGTGCTCGACGCTGTTTGCCATGCGCCTTGCCAACGACCGCGACCAGGAGATCATCCGCTCGGCGATCCCGGATTCGTCCATTTCGACGACCAGCTTCATCTCCTCGATCGGCAACGGCGAAGCCATTGCCTTCGGCGAGGCCATCGCCGTGCCAATGCGCATGCGCTTTTCCCGCGTCGATGAAAGCCACCTGCCAAAGGCCAACGGCGCCACCGCCAAGACCTCCGACGACGGCCCCGACACGGTCGACCTGCGCACCATCGTCAGCCGCATGCGCGCCATTGCCGGCCCCGACATATCCGCCTTCCAGCAAAGTTTCGACGGCGGGCGATCCAGCAATGCCGACGACATGGACGAATACACGCCGGGCGGATCGACGGACGAACCGCCGAAGCCGGCGGCAGCCGAGAGCGCGCCGCTGCCCGACCTTCGCCACGACGCCACCTTCGAGGAAATCCGCCAGGCCCTGATGACGCCGCCGCCGCAATCGGCCCCGTCGGCCATGCGCCAGCCGGAACCGGCATTCGAGCACCCGGCTCCGCGGATTGATGCCCCGAAGCCCGACGCCGCGCCGCTCGACCGGCCACGGCTCGACACGCCGCCGATCGAACCCTACCGCCCCGACATGCTGCCGCGCACCGCTCTGTCGGACGAGCCTCCCCGCTTCACCCGCCGGCTCGACGATCCGGCAGACACGATCCGCGACCCCTATGCCGCCCGTCCCCAACCGCAGCCGCCGCTGGAGCGAACCGAGCCCGCCCCGCCCATCCGGCGCGAACCCGGCTCGTCGCTGCGCGAGAGCATCCTGAAGAAGCCGCTGTCGAGCCTCTACCGCAAGGATTGAGGCTCAGCCTTTGCCGCGAGTGCCGGCACCACACCGACAGCCGTCACCAAGTCGCAGCGCCTACCGACATCAGCGGACGCCTCAACGGTAGCCCTTACCCTGAGATGGGAGCGTAAGCACCCCTCGAAGGGGGGACGGATGGCCAGGCAATGACATTTGCGGCCGGATCCTTCGAGGCTTGGCCTTCGGCCAAGCTACTGAGCATGAGGGGGCGGCCCAGCATGAGACGTCCGCAGCCCCTCAGCCGATCCTCTCCCAGCTATCGTCCATCTGGTTGCGGAACCAGGTCATCTGCCGCTTGGCATATTGCCGGGTGGCGGCCGAGGCCGTCTCGACAACCTGATCCGGCGTCATCTCGCCCCGCAGCAGGGCGGCGATCTGCGATACACCGATCGCCTTCATCGCCGGCATTTCCGGTGAGAGCCCGAGCGCCAGCAGCGCCTCGACCTCCTCGACCGCGCCGTCGTCGAACATCCGCGCGAAGCGGCGATTGATGCGGTCGTGCAGCAGCTTGCGGTCCGGCAGCTTGACGATCTTGCGCGCCCGCTCGGGATCGACGATCACCGGCCCGCCCTGCCCTTGAAACACGGCAATCGAGCGGCCGGTCGCCTCCAGCACCTCCAGCGCCCGCACGATGCGTTGTCCATCCTGGCGGCCGAGCCGCGCGGCCATCGCCGGATCCCGGCTTTCGAGCTCCCGGTAAAGCGCCTCCGGCCCCTCCGCGATCAGTCGCTCACGAAGGCGCTTGCGGATTTCCGCCGGAATGGCCGGCATCTCGTCGAGGCCTCCGGTCAACGCCTTGAAATAGAGCCCGGTGCCGCCGACGATCACCGGCAGCGCGCCCTTTGCCTTCAGATCCGCGACCAGCCCCGCCACCTCCCTTAGCCAGTCGCCGGTCGAATAGGCAGCCCCCGCCGGCACATAGCCGTAGAGATGGTGCGGCACGCCCTCCATCTCCTCCTCCGAGGGCCGCGCGGTCAGCACCCTCAGCGTATCGTAGACCTGCATGCTGTCGGCATTGATGACCTGCCCCCCGTGCCGCTTTGCCAGTTCCAGCGCCAGCGCGGACTTGCCGCTGGCGGTCGGCCCGGTTATCAGGATCGCGTCGATGTCGTTTTCAGGATTTTTAATCATGGCCTTCGTTGCCACGCTTCTCGCCAATCCGTCAAATCCGATCCTTGAGCCCGCGCTCGCCGAGCGCGCCGCCGAGAGCCTCAAGGCGTCCGGCCTCTACTGGCTCGCCGACGGCATCGCCTGCGACATCGTGCTGAAGGACGGCACCGACGTAAAGGCCGCCGAGGCCGAGCTTCGCGCGCTGATCGGGATTGAGAAGATCGACGTCGCCCTGCAAGACGCCGACACGCGGCGCAAGAAGTTCCTGATCGCCGACATGGATTCGACCATGATCGGCCAGGAATGCATCGACGAGCTCGCCGCCGAGGTCGGCCTCAAGGACAAGGTGTCGCTGATCACCGCCCGCGCCATGAACGGCGAGATCGCCTTCGAGCCGGCGCTGCGCGAACGGGTCGCGCTCTTGAAGGGCCTGCCGATCAAGGTGGTCGACGAAGTGATCGAAAAGCGCATCACGCTGACCCCCGGCGGCCTCGAACTGATCGCCACGATGAAGGCCAGGGGTCACTACACCGCCCTCGTCTCCGGCGGCTTCACCGTCTTTACCGCACCGGTCTCCGCCCGCCTCGGCTTCCACGAGAACCGCGCCAACATCCTGCTGGAAAAGGACGGCATCCTCACCGGCGAAGTGGCCGAGCCGATCCTCGGCAAGCAGGCCAAGGTTGATGCGCTGATCGACATCTCCGCCCGCCTCGGCATCGACACCCACGAAGCGATTGCCGTCGGCGACGGCGCGAACGACCTCGGCATGCTGGAACTTGCCGGCTCCGGCGTCGCGCTTCACGCCAAGCCCTCGGTCGCCGCCCAGGCGAAGATCCGCATCGACCACGGCGACTTGACCGCCCTGCTCTACCTCCAGGGCTATCGCAAGACCGATTTCGTCACGCCCTGAGCAACCAGCCGAGAATGGCCATGGGACCGATCCTCGAAACGCCGCGGCTTATCCTACGCAACTGGCGCGACAGCGACCGCGACCTGTTTCGCGAGATCAACCGCGACCCGAAGGTGATGGAATTCTTCCCCTTCCGCCGCAGCGCGAAGGAAGCCGACGCGATGATGGAGCGCATCCGCGCCGTGATCGACGAGACGGGCCTCGGCCTCTACGCGCTGGAACTGAAGGAGAACGCCGAGCCGATCGGCTTCTGCGGCCTAGCCAGGGCCGGCATTTCCCCGGTCCTGCCGGAAGAGACCGTCGAGATCGGCTGGCGGCTGGCGACGCGGTTCTGGGGCAATGGCTACGTCACCGAAGCCGCCCGCGCGCTCATCGATTTCGGATTCGCCACAAAGGGCTTATCCGAAATCGTTTCCTTCGCGGTCGAAGCCAATACGCGTTCGATCGCAGTCATGCAAAGACTCGGCATGCGCCACGACGCGGATGGCGATTTCGACCACCCCCGCGTCCCCGACACCCATCCGCATCTGAAGCGACATGTCCTCTACCGGATCGGCCGGCCCTAGAGTTTGTCAGGGAAAAGTGGGAACCGGCTTTCCCGAAGAGACAAACGAAAACAACAGAGTTAGAGTCTGGCTGGTTCAGAATGAACCTGACAGACTCTAAGGCTTGAACAAGGGCGCGATCAGACGCCCTTGACGATGTAGCCGCCCGGCGCATTGGCCCAGGGGAAACGCTTGACCGGCGCGACGATGCCGTTCTTGCGGGCGAAATCGTCCCAGGCCCGCGTCTCGCCCGGCCATTTGCTCGTCGCATACTCGTCGAGGATCAGCACGCCGCCCGGCACCAGCCGGTCCCAGCAATGCTCGAGAATGGTCTTGGTCGGCTCGTAGATGTCGACGTCGACATTGATCAGGCAGAAGCGCGATTCCGGGTTCTGCTCCAGCCATTCCGGCAGGGTCTTGGAAATGTCGCCCTCGACGATCTGGCCGCGTCCGGTCGGCAGAACGCCGTCCTCATTGTGCAGTTTCAGGAGTTCGCGGAACTCGTCGAGGAAATTCTCGGAGCTTAAGCCCCCGACTTCCTTCTGCACGTTGGCGTCGAGTGCGCCGTCCTCTTCATGCAGGCTGGGGAAACCGGCGAAGCTGTCGAAGCCGATGACCTTCTTGTGGGTGGCGGTCGGGGTCAGGACCTCGATGAACTTGTGCCAGCTAAAGAAGGACTTGCCGTAGTAGACGCCGAAGTCGGCATAGTGCCCCGGCAGTTCCACGGTCAGCTTGAACAGCTCGTAATGCGCCAGCTGCCGAATGAACGAACGCCGGCTGACATAGGTCGGGAACAGGTCGAGATAGTGGCGCACGTCGTGCGGCCAGCGCGTGGTGATCTCGTTGAGCTTGCCGAAAAACTTGCTCTCGCCGTCCGAGGGGTAGAAAAAAGTGTCCTTCATGTCCGATGCGCCTTCCCGCTTGAACGCCTCCGGTCGACGCCGCCATCGAGCATGGGGCTTCTAATCGTCGCGGCGGCGCCTACCTTCTCAAGGGACCCTAGAGAGCGAAACTTGTCCCAGGCTGTGAGCTTCCCGGCGGCCAGAAAGCCCAAGGACTGCCGGATTTCGGCACACCCCGCCCGGCGTTAATCGTACGCTCACGCTGTTTTGATCTACCCTCCCGGCACGTCTCCGCTTTATCAGCTTTTAAGCACCTGCATTTATTCTAATATCCATGAGCACAAATGGATTTTCCCGGCTTGGCCATGCCCTGCGCCTTGCCGGCGACCGGTTTTTACGGTTGGGCGAAGCAGGCCAGACCGAGGCCGAAGCGGACCGCATCCGGGCGGTCCGCCTGTCGACGGTCTTGCACAACACGCCTTTGATGATGGGCGCCAACATCGCCAATGCGATCGTTGCGCTCGTCGCCTTTGCCGGCAGCGACCTGTTTGCCTGGGTCGCGCTCTGGGCAGTGCTCATCATGATCATCGCGGCCTATAACGGCATTGCAGCATGGCGCAACGGCAGGCTGCCACCGCGCCAGGTTGCGTCCCTTCGCGGCTCCCGTCAGGCGGTGGTCTTTGCCGCCGTGCTGAGCGGCCTCTGGGCAGCGCTGACCGTGATTTTCTACCCGCATGCCACCGACCACCAACGGCTGGTGATCGTCGCGATCAGCGTCGGCATGATGGGCGGCGGCGGTTTCGCCCTGGCGACGATCCCGCCGGCGGCCATCACCTTCAGCGTCCTCATGGGACTGGTATCGCTGCTGGCCCTTAGCGTCGCCAACGAAGCCGTGGGTTTCAGCCTGGTCGCGCTCTATGTGATCTATACGGCGATCATCGTGCGCTCGTCGCTGGCGCTTTGCGAGAACCTCACCATCCGCGTCCGTGCCCAGATGGCCTCCGACGAACAGCGCGACGTCATCGGCCTGCTGCTCAACGACTTCGAAGAGAACGCCGCTGACTGGCTGTGGGGTCTCGACGCCGAACTTCGCCTGCGGCGGGCCTCCCCGCGCCTCTTTGAGGAACTCGGTTGCACCGATGAGCAGGCCCGTCACCGGTTTCTCTGGGAGCTGCTCCCGTGTGACGGCTCGACTTGCGGTACGCCGTACAAACTGAATGGCGCGGAAAGCCTGCGCAAGCTGCTGACCAGCCATACCTCGTTCCGGGATGTCGAGGTCTGTGTCGTCCAGGACGGCGAACCGGGCGTCTGGTCTCTCAGTGCCAAGGCCATGTTCGACGCGGAGGGAAACTTCACCGGCTACCGTGGCGTCGGACGCAACGTGACCCAGGCGCGCGAGGCCCGCCGTCGGATCGAACACATGGCACGCCACGACAGCCTCACCAATGTGGGCAATCGCGTTCTGCTCAACGAGGGCCTGACCCGCGCGATCGACCGCCTGGAGCGCTTCGACGAGCACTTCTCGATCCTCCTTCTCGATCTCGACCGCTTCAAGCAGGTCAATGACACCCACGGACATGGCGCCGGCGACGAGTTGCTGCGCGAGGTGGCCAAGCTGCTGCAGTCGGTCTGCGGCGAGAGCGACACGCTCGCCCGGCTCGGCGGCGACGAATTCGCCGTCATCCACACGTCCATGCAGGATCCGCGCGCCGTCGCCGCCCTCGCCGACAGACTGGTCAATGCGCTCTCCCAACCCTTCCCGCTGGCTTCAGGCACTGCCCGTATCGGTGTCTCGATCGGCATTGCCTGTGCCCCGATCGATGGCCGCGACGCGGACGCCCTGATGCGGAACGCCGACCTTGCGCTCTATCGTGCCAAGGCCGATGGCCGCAATCGCTTCCACTTCTTCGATACCTCGCTCGACGCCGCCGCCCGCCGCCGCAACCTGATCGAGCAGGAACTGCGCGCCGCCGTGGCGGCCCGGTCCCTGACGCTTCATTTCCAGCCGCTGGTCGACAGCGGCAGCGGCCGGATCATCTGCGCCGAAGCCCTCCTGCGCTGGCACCATCCAACCCTTGGAACGATCAGTCCGACAGAATTCATCCCGATCGCCGAAGACATCGGCCTGATCGAAAAGATCGGCGCCTGGGCCATCCGCGAAGGATGTATCACCGCGGCCTCCTGGCCCCAGCCGATCCGGATCGCGGTCAATCTGTCGCCGCGCCAGTTCGCCGGGACGGGGCTCTACGCCGGCATTGCCGACGCCCTGCGCGACAGCGGCATGCCGCCGGCCCGCCTCGAGCTGGAAGTGACGGAATCGCTGCTATTGAAGACCAACGCACTCGTCGAATCTACGCTTGTCGCGATCACGGCCCTTGGCGTGCGCGTGGCGCTCGACGATTTCGGCACAGGCTATTCGTCACTCAGCTATCTGCGCAAATATCGCTTCGACAAGCTGAAGATCGACCAGTCCTTCATCTCCGACATCGAAACCAATGCCGACAGCCGCGCGATCGTCGATGCCATCATCCGGCTCGGGCACGACCTCGGCATGTCGGTTGCTGCCGAAGGCGTCGAGACCGAAGCGCAATACGACATACTGCGACGTCTCGGCTGTGGCGAGATCCAGGGCTACCTCGTCGGCCGGCCGATGCCGGGAGATGAGCTGGAGAAGATACTGACAAACGCACGTGAACCAGGAGTGATCCGCCAGATCGCCTGACGAACCAAGGCCGGAAGGAAGCAAATAGCCGTCTCCCCGTTGGCAGAATCTGCCGCCCTATTCGAGCGGAATGGCGACGTGGCGCAGATTGCCTTCGGCGTCCGAAATCATCACATAGGCATTGCGCCGGCCCTCGCTCTTCAGCGTGCTCAGCGTCTCGGCAACTGCCTCGGGCGTCTCGACGAATTCCTGCGCCACCTCGACGATCACCTGCCCCGGCTCGAGCCCCTTTTCCGCGGCGGGCGAGCCCGGCGTGACGGTGGTGATCACCACGCCTTCGACGCTCTCGGCGATCGCATAGGTCTTGCGGGAAGCATCGTCGAGCGGTGCGAGCTCGATGCCGATCGCCCCGAGGATCGCCGGCGACTGTGCGCCCGGCGCGGTCGGCGATTGCTGATCGCCGCCCTCATCCCCCGGCAAGGCTTCCTCACCTTCGCCTTCCGGTGTCAGCACGCCGTCCTCGGAGGACGCCACGACGGGCGCCTTCTCGTCTTCCAGCCGTCCGAGCGTCACGCTCAGGGTCTCTTCCTTGCCGTCGCGCAGCACGACCACCTTGACCTCGGCCCCGACCGCGCTCTCTGCGACGGTCCTGACGAGGTCGCGCGTGTCGTCGACCTCCTTGCCGTCAAACGACACGATCACGTCACCGATCCGGATCGGACCGTTCTCGACCGGACCGCCCTTGACCAGCCCGCTCACCAGCGCGCCGCGCGCCTTGCCGATCTTGAGGCTCTCCGCCACCTCGTCGGTCACCGGCTGGATGCGCACGCCAAGCCAGCCGCGCCGCGTCTCGCCGAACTCGATCAACTGCTTGATGACATTCTCGGCGAGCTCCGTCGGCACTGCGAAACCGATGCCGATCGAACCGCCGCTGGGCGAGATGATCGCCGTATTGATGCCGATCACCTCGCCGTTCATGTTGAAGAGCGGGCCGCCGGAATTGCCCTTGTTGATCGCCGCATCCGTCTGGATGAAATTGTCGTAAGGCCCGGCATTGATGTTGCGGCCGCTGGCCGAGATGATACCGACGGTGACCGAACCGCCGAGCCCGAACGGATTGCCGATCGCCATGACCCAGTCGCCGATGCGCATCTTGCGCGAATCGCCGAACTTGACGGCGGTCAGCGGCGCCGGCGGCTCGACCTTCAGCACCGAAAGGTCGGTCTTCGGATCGGTGCCGATCAGTTCGGCCTTGAGCTTGGAGCCGTCGGGGAAGATCACCTCGATGTCGTCGGCGCCCTCGATCACGTGGTTGTTGGTGACGACGAATCCCTTCGGATCGATGACGAAGCCGGAGCCCAGCGAATTGACCTTGTTACTGCCGCCGCCATCGCCGCGGTTCTTGAAGAAATCCTCGAACAGTTCCTGGAAAGGCGATCCTTCCGGCACCTGCGGTACGGGGCCGTCGCCTTCTTCCTTGACGCTCTGCGAGGTGGAGATGTTGACCACCGCCCCGAGCAGGCCCTGCGCCAGATCGGCCACCGATTCCGGCCCCTGGGCCATGGCCGCACGGCTCGAGCCGATCGCGCCGAGCGACAGTGCCGTGCCGAACAGCAGGGCCGCGATTGCGGTGCGGGACTTGGACGCGGTCCGGATCATGTGGTTTCCTCTGGATGAACAGACGTCTTCTTGGCCGAAGCATAAGGCGGAAAAATGAAAGTCGAAATCAATTTAGCAGGAAGCGCACGTGCCGCCCGGCCTAGCCGCGGACCAGCCAGACTATTCCGACACCAAGCGTGACGGCGACCAGGCCCGAAAGCCGCAGCTGTTCCGGCGGAATGGACGGCAGGAGACGCGCCATCCGCACAAGAAAACGAGGGGCCAGTGCATAGACCAGCCCCTCGAGGATCAGAAAGAAGGCAAAACCTGCGAGCAGATCCGCCATGGCGACCGTCAATTGCCGGTTGCCGGTACGGCGTTTGCTGCCGGTGCCGCAGGAGAAGCCGGAACAGCACCCTGCACGTCGTTGAAGAAGCGGAAGAAATCCGAATCCGGCGACAGCACCATGGTCGAACCGGAACCGCTCAGGGCCCCGGTATAGGCCCGCATCGAGCGATAGAACTCGAAGAAGGCTTCGTCGCGACCAAAGGCCTCGGCGAAGACGCGGTTACGTTCGGCGTCGCCCTGGCCTCGCAGGATTTCCGAATCGCGCTGCGCTTCCGCCTGCAGTTCGACAACCTGACGGTCGGCGATGGCGCGGCGGCGCTGGCCTTCTTCATTACCACGGGCGCGGATCAGTTCGGCCTCGGCCAGTCGTTCGGCCTTCATCCGCTCGAAGGTCTGTTGCGAGACCTCCTGCGTCAGGTCGGTCCGGCGAATCCGCACGTCGGAAATGGTGATGCCGAGCGATTCCGCATCGACCCTCAGGTCGTCGCGGACCTCCTGCATCATCGACGCGCGGGCGTCGGAAAGCGCCGATTCGAAGCCGCGCAGACCGTAGACGCGACGCAGCGATGCGTCGAGACGGGTGCGCAGACGCGATTCGGCGGATTCCCGGTCGCCCGAGACCGTTTCGCGGAACCGGCGGGGATCGGTGATCTTGTAGACGACGAAGGCGTCGACTTCATAGAACTTGCCGCCCGAAACCTGGACGCGGATATTGTCGAGATCGAAGCGCAGCGCCTGATCCTCGACATACTGGACGCGATCGGCATCGGCGAAGGCGAACGGCAGCTTGAAGTAAAGCCCCGGTTCGCTGTGGACGGCCTGGATCTGGCCGAAGCGGACCACGACCGCCTGCTGGCGTTCGTTGACGACGAAGACCGACGAATAGACCAGAAGCAGCACGGCCGCGAGGCCGATCAGCACATAGGCGAGACGATTGGACATGATCAATTGCCTCCCTGCGTCTGGGTCTGGCCCATGCGGCCGATTTCGTTGAGCGGCAGATAGGGTACGACGCCGTTCTGGTTTTGGTCGATGATCACCTTGTTCGAGTTCTTCAGAACCTGCTCCATGGTTTCCAGATAGAGGCGCTTGCGGGTCACGTCCGGCGCCTTGCTGTATTCCTCGTGAATGTCGATGAAGCGCTGGGCCTCACCTTGCGCTTCCTTGACGACGCGATCCTTGTAGGCGGCTGCCTCTTCGCGGATCTGCGCCGCCTGGCCTCGGGCCTGACCAAGCTGCTGGTTGGAGTATTTGTTGGCTTCCTCGACGAAGCGATCCTCGTCCTGCTCGGCGCGCTGCACTTCGTCGAAGGCGTCGGCGACCTCGCGCGGCGGGGCCGCATCCTCGATCGCCACGGCATTGATCGAAATGCCGGCACCGTAATTGTCCATCGTGCCCTGGATGATCGCCTTGACGTCGGCAGCGATCTGCTGGCGGGCGTCACGGAAAATGTCCTGGGCGGGACGACGGCCGACCACTTCGCGCATGGCGCTTTCGGCGACCTGCTGAAGGGTCAGTTGCGGAGCCTCGATGTTGAACAGGAAGGCGCGCGGGTCGCTCACGGTAAACAGCACCGAGAACTGCACATTGACGATGTTCTGGTCACCCGACAGCATCAGGCCGGCGCTCGACGAGGACGAGGCCTTTGCGCCGATATTCTGCTGCTGCTCTGTCACCTTGGTGATCTCGACGGTTTCCAGCGGCCAGACATGGAAGTGCAGGCCCGGCATGGCGATCTCTTCCTTCGGCTTGCCGAAACGCAGCTCGACGCCGCGCTCGTCCGGCTGGACCGTGTAGATCGCCTGGACCAGCCAGAAAGCAACCATCACCAGGCCGAGAATGACGAGGACGCCGCCATTGAAACCGCCCGGCACGATGTTCTTCAGCCGGTCCTGACCGCGCCGGATCAGATCCTCGAGATCGGGGGGCGTATTGCCGCCACCGCCGCCGCGCGGCCGGTTCGGCCCCTGCCCCCAGGGACCCTTGTTATCGCCGCCGCCGCCGCCCCATGGACCGCCGCCGTTCTGATTGCTCCAGGGCATTCATACCTCTTTGATTGAAATTCGCTCCCAATGCCTGCGCGGATGCCATCGGGCCCCTCGCGGACGTTAGTCCCGTTATAGGTACGGCCACCCGCGCTTTCAACGGAAAGCACTTAACTTCTTCGAGAGTTATGGGAAATAATGCGTTATGCCGCAGCTCTTCTGCGATAGACGGCGTAACGGGTCGGATAACTGTCCTTTTCGCCTGCGGGAAACGCCGCTTCCTCCACCAGCTCGAACAGGGCAGGATCGATCGCCGGAAAGACCGTGTCGCCGTCGATCACGGCCTCGACATGCGTCACATGCAGTTCGTCGCAAAGCGGCAGCGCCTGCCGGTAAATCTCGCCGCCGCCGGCAATGCAGACTTCGTCCACGCCCGAGGCGTGCGCGATCACCTTCGCGCGCTCCAGCGCCGCCTGAAGGCTCGCCTGCGTCTCGACACCCGGCATGTCGATCTTCGGCCCACGGCTGACGATCACGTGCGGCCGGCCAGGCAAGGGCTTGCCGCCGACCGCCTCGAACGTCTTTCGCCCCATGACCAGCGGCTTGCCCATGGTGAGCGCCTTGAACCGCTTGAGATCGGTCGACAGCTTCCACGGCATGTCTCCGTCGCGGCCGATCACGCCATTCTCCGCCATGGCGACAACGATGATGATCCTGGCTTCTGTCATTGTCCGCCCTTCGCGGGAACCAGCCACCGTCATCAGACGGCGATCGGCGCCTTGATGCTGGAATCGGCTTCGTAACCGTCGAGGCTAAAGTCTTCAAACTGAAAGGCAAACAGGTCGCGCACCTGCGGATTGATCCGCATCGTCGGCAGCGTCTTCGGCGTGCGAGACAGCTGTAGCTTCGCCTGCTCGAAGTGGTTGGCATAGAGATGCGCGTCGCCGAACGTATGGACGAAGTCGCCGGGCTCGAGATCCGTCACCTGCGCCACCATCATCGTCAGCAGCGCATAGGAGGCGATGTTGAACGGCACGCCGAGGAAGATGTCGGCCGAGCGCTGGTAGAGCTGGCACGACAGTTTCCCGTCGGCGACATAGAACTGGAACAGGCAATGGCACGGCGGCAGCGCCATCTCGTCCACTTCCGCCGGGTTCCAGGCGGAAACGATATGGCGGCGCGAATTGGGGTTCTTGCGGATGCCTTCGACCAGATTGGCGATCTGGTCGATATGGCCACCCTTGCCGTCGGGCCAGGAACGCCACTGCGCGCCGTAGACGGGGCCGAGATCGCCGTTTTCGTCGGCCCATTCGTCCCAAATGCTGACGCCGTGCTCCTTGAGATAGGCGATATTGGTGTCGCCCCTCAAGAACCACAGGAGCTCATGGATGATGGAACGCAGATGCAGCTTCTTGGTCGTGGTGACGGGAAAACCTTGCGAAAGGTCGAAGCGCATCTGGTAGCCGAACACCGAGCGCGTGCCCGTGCCGGTCCGGTCGCCGCGGTCGGAGCCGTTGTCCATTACGTGGCGCAAGAGGTCGAGATATTGCTTCATGATGTAGCCGCCGATTCCTGTTCGGCGGCGACATTAGCGCCCCAAGGCCGCCGAACCAAGACGGCGCGGCGGTTATCCAAGATTGGCGTCAGAGATCCTCGAGTTTTCCCAGTTCCTTGGCGACCAGATAATAGAAGGTCACGCGCGACTTGCTGTTGTCCTTCGCCATGATGGTGCAGACCGTGTCGACGGCCTTGTCGGCGGAGGGGCCGGTGACGCCGAGCTTCTTGCCGCACCACTTTTCCTTGACGCGGGCGAGCTCGTCCGGATCGGACGCGGATACGAGCGAGGAGTCGCGGTTGCGCAGGGCAATTCCGAGGTGGCGCACGATCTTGTTGACCACCGCCTCGTCGGCACCCGGGTCATAGTGCTTCACATCTGCAAGATAGTCCGTCATGGCCTTCTTCCTTTCGCTTGAACGCGGGCGTCTCATGCGCGCCCGCTTGAACAGCAGAATGTGAGAAGCGCTTGTGACCGTCAAGCGGCTTGGCTTGCCGCGACTGAACATGGCGAGAATTCGCCGGCACCAATTGAGTTTTGCCAAGAATCCGGCAATGAACGTAGTCCGGAACGCACGGTCGACAAGCCCGCCGGACGGAGGCACACGCGAATGGCATTCAAACGGCTCATCCTGGCATTGACGGCGGCGCTTTCCATGGCGACGGCTCCCCTTCCCGCCCGCGCCCAGTCCGGTGCGCCCCATCGCCTCGTCGGCATGTGGAATGTCGAGGCCGGCGGGCCGGTCGGAAAATGCCAGATCGAGTTGCAGAACCACACGTTCGCCGGACGCCTCGCCGCCCGCTCGATCCTGTGCATGGGGCCGCTCGCCTTCGTCAACGGCTGGGCGCCCGAGCGCAACGGCTTCATCCTCTTCGGCATTGACGGCCGCCCGATCGCGAGCCTCGCCCCGGCGCGCGGCATCATGAACGGCCGGCTCGCCGACGGTTCGCTGGTCGTCATGCGCCCGGCCGGCGGCCAGCGCATGGATGCCGCACAGCCGCAGACGGGCGGCGGCGCAAACCCCTGCTACATTCGCGAGGACACGGGCAAGTGCGTCGGCCCCGAGGACACGGTCGCGCCGCGCGGACCGCATCCGGTCCGGGTTTTGATCACCGGCCTGATGAACATCCGCCGCGAACGCAGCCTCGAAAGCCAGGTCGTCGGCCAGGTGAAGGCCGGCCAGTGCATCATCGTCAACGCCTGTTTCGACACCAAATGGGGCGTTCGCTGCGAGATCCCGATGGACGGCGGCGCAACCCGCGGCTTCATCCTCAAGTACTACGAAAAGAAGGGCCGCGACTATGTCGGCTTCGTCAATCGCTGCTGAGGAAAACTTCCTTTCGCTTGGCCCTTTTCATCGGCGAATGAAACACCTATATCTCCCTTGCCGGGGCTTGCTCCGGCTATGGCGATAAACGGTCGGTGTAATAAACCTATTGGACCCGGGGGCGGTACCCGGCGCCTCCACCAAAAACCGGTTGGTCATTTGACCGGCTTTTGATGGGGGCGAAATAGGATCGACAAGGGTGTAAAGATCGAACTTTTGCTCGGCATGATACCGCCGTTATCGGGTCACAAGTGTAGTTGCAAACGACAACAACGCTAAGGGTTATGCTCTCGCTGCCTAATGGCGGTGCGGGAAATCCGAACTAAGCCCTCAAGGTTAGCCCCTTGAGGCGGGGTCCGAAGGCACCTGGCAACAGAAGCCTTCACCTTCCCTCCCCTTTGCCTACCTTCCGTAATTCAAATCGTGTAATATGCTTGCTCATGACTCGGGTGACGGGGGCTTTCCCCGAATGCGGCGTCGTGGCATATAGCCGCGCGAAGACGCCAAGCAAGAGAAAGACAGGATCTATGGGGAACGACCATATTCGCTACGACATTCTGGCTCAGGACGCGCTGCGCGGCGTCATCCGCAAGGTATTGACCGAAGTCGCAGCCACCGGTCGTCTTCCGGGTGACCATCATTTCTTCATCACCTTCCTGACCGGCGCGCCGGGCGTGCGAATCTCGCAGCACCTGAAGGCCAAGTATGCCGAGCAGATGACCATCGTCGTCCAGCACCAGTTCTGGGACCTAAAGGTCACCGACAGCCTGTTCGAGATTGGCCTTTCCTTCTCCGACACCCCGGAAAAACTGGTCATTCCGTTCAACGCCATTCGCGGCTTCTACGATCCCTCCGTCAACTTCGAGCTCGAATTCGACGTGCCGCTGGCCGACGAGGGAGAGGAAGGCGCCGAGATCACCGCCTATCCGGTCGCCGCCGTCGAGCGCAGCGAGGATCAGTCCGAGCCGAAGGCCGGCGACGAGGAAAAGAAGCCCGGTTCGGTCGTCTCGCTCGACGCCTTCCGCAAGAAGCAGTAGGCCCAACAGCACCTGGGCGCCGCGAGCCGATCGCGCGCCGTTTCGGGATCAGAGCATGAGCGCAGACGTCGTCAATCTCCGCCAGTTTCGCAAGGTCAAGGCCCGCTCCGAAAAGGAACGTCAGGCGGAACAGAACCGCCTGACCTTCGGCCGCAGCAAGGCCGAGAAGAACCTCACGGACGCGCTCAACGCCAAGGCCGAAAAGACGCTCGACCAGGGCCGCCTCGGCCACTCCGAAGACGAATAGCCGACGGCAAAATCGGTTGCAGATCAAGCACCTGCACGCAGTTGCGGAATCACCTTGTCAGGCCCTTGAATCAATGTCCGAGCCCGAGCCACGATGATCCGCAAGCATTCGCTCACCCTGCACGGCCACCGCACCAGTTTCTCGCTGGAAGAGGAATTCTGGGACGAGCTGAACGCCATCGCCGCCGAGCGCAGGATCCCGCTCGCCGCACTCGTCGTCGAGATCGACGAAAACCGTGATCCGCATACCAACCTCTCCTCGGCCGCCAGGCTTCACGTGCTCGCCCGCCTCAAGGCCGCCGCCCAGCGTTGACCGAAAAGAGCAGTGTGCGAAACATTATACAACCAAACTATTTATTAGGGGATTCGTCCTAGTCTGGGATCGCCCATCAATGATTGCGTCGATGCCCCGTATTTCAAGGCTCAGTAACGCGTATTTGCCCATCGATCCGACCGTGTGACGTGGTTTCACAAAGCTCCTTTATTTCAAGGATTTAAAAACATGGTAACCGCAATTTCCTCTACCTCGGCCACGACCTCCACCACCGCGCTCGACCAATCGGGCTCCACCACGGCCTCGCTGAAGTCGTCGATCGCCAAGCTCGAAAGCCAGATCACCTCGAAGGAGGAGGAACTGGCCAGCGCCGAGACCGACGACCAGAAGTCGGAGCTGAGCGATGCGCTGACGGACCTTCGCGCCTCGCTGGCCAAGCTCGAAGCCCAGATGGCGCAGATGGAAGCCGCCGAAAACGCCGCCGAGAAGCCCAAGGCGGAGCAGGCGAAGCCCACCCTCCTGTCCGGCGAAAGCGACAAGATCGGCACCACCAATTACGACGAAGAGACGCCGTTCGGCGAACGCTACGCCTATGTCTGAGCCGATTTGCCTTTGACGACCAGAGAAGGCGGCGACCATGCCGCCTTTTTCAAGGCTGGCTGGAACCCGCCGGCTTGGCCGGGCACCGATCGAAGCGCGTCGCGCCGCCGGCATCGAGCGCGCCGGTCGCCGACAACGACATCAGCGCCTCGCCGTCGCGCACATAGACATGGCGGTCCATCCAGAAATCGGCCTCGCCGGAACACAGGAGGTCTACCACCAGGCTATCCTTGAGCATGGCGGCGGCGCCGAAATTACAACCATACTCATAGCCCCGGACCAGCGCCCTTTTCTTGGCGGCATCATATTCGAACGTCAGCGGCCCCATGCCGCAGGAATATTCGTTCTCCGCATTGGCGTTTTCCGGCGCATAGCCGTCCTTCGCGCGCGCCAGTTCCTCGACAAAGGCCGTTACCTTGTCGTCGAGCACGGCCTGCGTTCCGTAGCCCCAGTTCTCCAGCCGCCATGCCACCGCCTCGGCAAAATCCTCGAAGCGCTTCTGGCCCTTGCAGGCTGTCGTGTCGTCGCAGTCGAGGAAATAGTCCTCCATCTGCTTGTCGATCTCCTCCAGCGCCATCAGTTCGAGTGCCGCGGGAAAATAGCCCATGAGCGCCGCATTGCCGAGCGCTCCGGCGCAGACGCCGGCGGTCGATTGCTCGAAGCAGGCGCGCATCGACGCCGTCAGCCGCCGTTCGAGGACCGGCCGGAAGGCATCCTCGCGCGTCACGTCGCGCGCCTCGCCGTCGCGCAGGCCCATGATCTTCACCGGCGGCGCAGATTCGGCGTAGCTCGAAAAAGCGTAGAGGAAGCGATCGTCGCGCAGGTCGAATTCGACATTGCCGTCTTCGTCGAGATCGGCCGGCGTCACGCCGAAGCCGTCGAACGTGCCAAGCTCGACCGTCTTCACCGCATCGTCGCTCGCATGGGCCAGCGCCACCGCCGTGCAGCAATGCGCTCCGCCGCTGAACGAGGAAAACACCACGCCCGGCTCCGCCCATTGCAGCGGATAGATGCCGATCTGGCCGCGCGCCATCTCGTCCGGACCGGTTTCCAGCCGGATCGCCGTCTCGCCCTTGTCCTTGTGCCGGACGCTCAGCACCGCCGTCGCCGTCCCTTCATCACTGTCCTCGCCGTTCAGCGTCAGCGCCCACTCCCCGTTCGTATAGGTCTTGCCGAAATCTTCTCGCGTCCAGTCGACCATCATGCCGGAGCCGATCGTCACCTCCCGGGCTTGGGTGGTTTCCTCCGTCCTGGCCGGGCCGAAATCGCCGCGATCCAGCGCCCGTGCGCAATTGGCAATCTGCTTGAGCGTATCGCTGGAGCCGGAGAGCGAGAACGGACCGTAGCTGACATTGTCGACGCTCAGCGTCATCCGCGCGGCATCGCGTAGCGCCGCCATGAAGCTCGCATGGGGATTGGTCAGGTAGAGACCGCCGGAGCCGTCGGTGACATTGGCCCGCATGGTGCCGGTCCACTTGCGCCGATCGGTATGGACGACGACGTCATAGTCCTGCTCGTGGGTCAGCCAGCCGAGCTTGCTCGTTGCGACCAGCACGACGACGACATTGCCGTTCGGCCGGATGAAGAACAGGCCGTCCTTGGCGCCCTTCGGGCTGGCAATGCAGACCTTGTCCTGGCGATCATAGGCAACCGTCCAGCCGCGGTTCTCGGCGAATGGCTGATAGCGTTCCTCTGCAATCGCCGAACCGGCGGCCCCGACGAGAAACAGCAGCGAAACACAGGAGATAAACCGACGAAACATACTGAAGCCCCCCTTGTGCCGCCGGGTCCCGACCGGCGGCATGTTCCAGCCTAGGCCGCAGCCACACGACAGGCAAGCAGCCGCACGATCGCAGCTTTCAGCCTTTAGTTGACCCCCGGCAGGCTCTCGAACTGCAGCTGCACCGGCGGCAGCGCGCCCCCGCGCGTGACACCCTCGCCGGGTGGCACCGGCAATTGCGGCACTGGCTGCACATCTTCCGACGCGGACGGGGCCCGATCCACCGCATCGCCGACCGGCGGTGCTGCCTGTTCGACGGCCTCCGCCGCCCTGCGGCGTGCCTCTTCCTCCGCCGCCCGGCGCTCGGCCTCGGCCCTCAGCCTTGCCTCCTCGGCAAGCCGGGCCTCCTCGGCGATCCTTGCCCGTTCGGCCTCGGCGCGCTCCTCGGCACGGTAGCGATAGAGTGCCGCCTCGCGGCGCAGCCGCTGCTTTTCCAGCACGTTGGATTGCAGCGTCTCGACCCGCCGACGCTCGCGCTCGAAGGCGCGTTGCGACAGGAAATTGGCAAGATCACCGACATCGAGCTTGCGCTCGGGGTCGGCGACATCGCCCGAGAACAACAGCCGAAGCGCGGGCTCCGCACCGGCCAGCGCGTCGTCGCCGGCCTCGAAGGCGGCGCGGATGTCGGCCTCGGCCCGGCGCTCCCCGAGCTCGACGCGCAGGGTCCCGTCGAGCTTGGCCGTCTCGTTGGCGAGCGTCAGCGTCGTGGCACGCAGCACCCCGTCGGTGATGTTGAACGGCACCTCGATATTGGCAAAGGCGCTGGATGCACCGCCGATCAGCGTGGCGGCGAGATCCTCGACCTTGGCATTCGTGATGTCCCCCTCGATCGCATCGGCGCGCGGTAGGAGTTTCGGCAGAAGGCCACTGTCGAAGCGATGCACGGTGAGAGCCGCGACCTTGACCGCGCCGGACCCGTTCGTTGCCGCGAGCAGGTCGCCGACGCTCGACCCGGTTGCCTCTGCCACCAGATCGAGGTCGAATTTGCCCTCGATGACGGCTCCGGCATCCGCGTTGCCGAACGCCTTCTCCGCGTCTGAAAGTTCTGCCTGACGCAGCGCGACGCGGCCCTGGTAAAAGCCGTTGCCGTCGGTATTGGCGATCATCAGCCGCCCGCTCATGGCGCCGCCGAGCCATCGCCCCGCCGCATCCTCGATCGTCAGCTGACCGCCCGCCCCGTTGAGCTTGGCGGAGAAGTCGGAGATCGGGCCGAATGCGCCCGGTGAAAACGTCCTGGCCGTGACGGCCAGGTCGAACTCGATATCGGTGCGGGGCTTCGGCAGCGGCGTGGTCGACAGCGCCCCCGTCACGCCGTCGCTCACGGGTCCCAGCACGCCTTCGGCCAGCCAGGCGAGATCGGCGTTGTCGAGGGCAAGCTGTCCGCCGACCTTCGGCACGGCGCCGTTCCAGTCGAAGACCAGCGTTCCGGACATCGTGTTGCCGGCGGCCTCGGCATCGATCGCGGAAATCTCGGCCCGGCCCTCGCCAAGCGCAACCTCGGCGGCAAGCCGCGCCGGCAGCCCCGCGCCACCCTGCGGCAGCAGGACACCGGTCATCATCAGATAGGGTTCGAGATCGGGGCTCTCGAGCTTGACCGCACCGCTGCCCTTGGGGAAGCCCGCCGCGGCCAGGCCGATCTTGCCGCGCGCCGACACCGTCGTGCGTCCGGCGGCAAAGGTCAGTACCGCATCGGCCGGCGCTTCTCCGGCACCGGTGACGCTGAGCTGCAGCCGGCCGCCCTCGCCGCCGCCAATCGGCAGCGGGTCGAGGCCGGCCTGCCCCAGCAGGACTTGCGCCTGCGGGTTTTCCAGCGTTGCGGCCAGGTTGACCTTCGCATCGCTCGACAGCCTCGCCAGATCGCTGGCACCATAGTCGAGCGCGACACGACTACCATTGGACGTGCCGGCAACCTTGACGGCCATCCCCCCGCCGGCGGCTTCGCCGAACACCAGGCTCGCGGTCAGATTGCTGTCGGCATACCAGCGGGCGCTTTTCACCAGCCGTCCAGCCAAAGGATGCGACGGCAGGCGTTCGGCGATGAGCGCAAGGAACGGGCCCGGATCGGCTGCCGACAGGGCCACCTGCGCCTTGCCCGAGGGCGTCGTCATCGGTCCCTTCACCGTGCCGCTCGCCTTCAGCGTCGCGCCGGCCAGGTCTTCCACATTCAGCCGGTCGACCACGACGCTCGCGCCGTCATAGGTGAAGATCGTCTCGACCCCTCGCGCCTCCACGCCAAAGCCGGTCAACCGGCCGACTTTCAGCCGCGTGGCGATCTTCTCGGCGACCAGCCCCTGGCTGGCCTTCTCCCCGGCGATCAGGCTTGCCACCGCGCGCGCCGCGTCCAGATCGATCTCGTTGCCGGCAAGGTCGATCGACAAGGTGGCGGCGGCCTTGTCGAGCGACTGGCGTTCGAGACGACCGTTGAGCAGCGCCGGCCCGAGCGCCAGCTCGAGCTTCTCGAAGCGCTGTATCTGCGGCGTCAGATTGACCGCAGCGGAAAAGCCCATGGACTTCAACTGGCGGATGGCAGGGTCGACACTGCCGGAAACCCAGGTCGAAAGCCCCGAAGGCTGCGTCGAGGCGACCAGCAGGTCGCCGCTGAATGCGGGTTCGGAGCCGAGCGTCAGTCGTCCCTTGGCCTCCACCTGGGTGCGGCCGGGCAGGACAACCACCGCGCGCTCGACATTCCAGCCGCGTCCGTCCGGCCGGATGTCGAGCGTGATGTCGCGCAGCACCGTGTCGCCGGCGACGATCGCCGGAAGCCTCAGCGTCGCCTTGCCCGGCAAATTCGGGATGGGGATCTCGCTGGCCATGGCGATCAACAGGTCGAGCCGTTCGCGCACCGAGCCCGCGGCATTGCGCCCGGTCTTGCCCTTGGCGCTTTCGTTGGCGAGCCGGTTGACGTCGACCTGCTGGCCCTCAGCGGTCAGAAGGAATTCCGGATTGGCGCCGGTGTCGAGCTTGGCTTCGCCGGTAACGATATAAGGGTCGGTCGCCTCGCCGATCTCGAACCGGTAGGAGGTGAGCGCGATGCGTTCATTGGTGAGTTCGAACGCGCCCTTTGCCCGGGGCGGCGGCGTCTTCGGGTCGTCCTTGTCGGGCTCCTTGCCCTTCCATGTCGCCTGGAACTGTCCCTGATAACTGGGCTTGCCCGTTTTGAGTGTCAGGTCGCCGTCGAGTTCTATGGTGAAGGGCCGGCTCTCGGGTTGCAGTCTGAGCTTCAGCGAAATGGCGTCGGCGCCGACTTCGGGCTGCAGGCTTGACAGGTGGAAGCTGCCCTTCTCGCCGTCGAGCGCCGCGCTGCCATCGACCGACCAGGGCCCAGCCAGCGAGCGCGCCGACATGTCGGCATCAAGCCCGGTGAGCTTGCGGGTGCGGCCTGTCTGCTCGTCGATGAAATCGATCTCGCCGCCGACGACCCGGACATTTTCCAGCACCACGGTGCGCGCCGGAATATCGGCGCTGCTGCCGCGCAGCCAGTCGAGCGTACCGTCGGGAAGAAGCCTGATGCGTGCCTTCGGCTCCTCGATCCGCATGTCGAAGATGCGCGCCTCACCGGACAGAAGCGGCGCGAGTTCCGCGTCCATGGAAAAACGCGCCACATGCACCAGTGGCTTGCCGTCCTTTTCGGCACCGACCGTCACGTCATGCAGGGTGACCGATGGGAAAGGCAGCAGGCGCGCATTGACCTCGCCGAGCACGGTGACCTTCTTGCCGAGAATGCGGCTCGCCTGGCTCTCGAAATCCTTGCGGAAATCGGTCCAGTCGACGAACAGCGGCGCCAGCAGCGCCCCGAACAGCGCGACGACCAGCAGCCCGCCGAGGAAAACCAGTATGCGTCCGAGCACGTCCTGCGACTCCCATCACTTCCGGCGCAAAGGTAATGCAATTCCCGGCGGGAGCAAGCCGCGAGGAACCCTCTTCACATACGGAAGATCTTGCCGGGATTGAAGATATTGTCCGGATCGAGGCTTTTCTTGATCGACCGCATCACAGGAATGGCCGAGCCCAGCTCCTGCTCGAGATAGCTCATCTTGCCCTGGCCGACGCCATGCTCGCCGGTGCAGGTGCCCTCCATCGCCAGCGCCCGGGCGTTGAGGCGTGCCATGAAGGCTTCCGACTTGGCGAGATCCGCCGGGTTCTTGTCGTCGAACAGCATCAGCACGTGGAAATTGCCGTCGCCGGCATGGCCGACGATCGGCGCCAGAAGCCCGGTCTCGCGAATATCGGCCTGGGTTTCGGCCACGCAATCGGCAAGCCTCGAAATCGGTACGCAGACGTCGGTCGAAAGCCCGTTCAGTTCCGGCGCCAGCGCCCGACCGGCCCAATAGGCATTGTGCCGCGCCTTCCACAGCTGCGCCCGCTCCTCGGCATTGGCCGTATAGCGGAATTCGTCCGAGCCGAATTCGGCGGCGATTTCCCTGAACTGCTCGGCCTGCAGCGCGACCGTCTCCTCGGTACCGTGGAATTCGACGAACAGCGTCGGCTTTTCCGGATAGGAGAGCTTGGAATAGGCGTTGACCGCCTTCATCTGCATCTCGTCGAGAAGCTCGATACGGGCGACCGGAATACCCATCTGGATGGTCATGATGACGGTGTCGCAAGCCGCCTTGAGGCTGGGGAAGGCACAGACGCCGCCGGAGATCTTCGCGGGTATGCCCTGCAGCTTGAGCGTGATCGAGGTGATGATGCCGAGCGTGCCCTCCGCACCGACGAACAGCCGCGTCAGGTCGTAGCCAGCCGATGACTTGCGGGCGCGCTGCGCCGTGCGGATTTCCTCGCCGTCGGCCGTGACCACGGTGAGCGCCAGCACATTGTCCTTCATCGTGCCGTAGCGCACGGCATTGGTGCCGGAAGCGCGCGTCGAGGCCATGCCGCCGATCGAGGCATTGGCGCCGGGATCGATCGGGAAGAACAGGCCGGTGTCGCGCAGATAGGTGTTGAGCTCTTCGCGGGTGATGCCGGGCTCGACAGTGCAGTCGAGATCCTCGGCATTGACCGACAGCACCTTGTTCATCCGGGTGAAGTCGACCGAAATACCGCCGCTCGGCGCATTGATATGGCCCTCGAGCGAGGATCCGGTACCGAACGGGATCATCGGCACCCTGTGCGCCGCGCAGGCCCTCACCACCGTCTTCACGTCGTCGCTCGTCTCGACGAAAACCACGCCGTCGGGCAGTTGCGCCGGCAAGTAGGATGTCGTGTGGCTGTGCTGCTCGCGAAAGGACTGGCCCGTCTGGAACCGCTCGCCGAAACTCTGCTTGAGGATGCCGAGCACCGCAGCAATCCCCTCCTCGTTGCGAACCCCTGCGACGACATCCTTCAAGGCCATGCGAACAGTCTCCCCCGCTCTGCCATCTCGGCAGTATGCTCACCAAAACAGCACGAGCTATGGGCCAAGTCGCTCCCGCTTGTCCAGTGCAGAGACTATGCCCGCTGGCGGTAAAGCACAAATGGGTCGGCCAAAAACATTGCGGTGCGAAATGGCGATGGGCTAGATGGCGTTCATGAGAAGCATCCTCACAGGCATTGCCATCGTCCTTGTGCTCATCGGCGCCGCCAGCGGTTATGTCTGGTGGAATTACGATGCCGTCGTGACGATGATCCTCAAGCCCCAGACGGCGACCGCCGGCGACATCACCGAGGAGAGCTTCGGCCTCGTCACCGCCGACGGCAAGCGCTTTGCGCTCGGCGATCTTCAAGGCGCGCTGTCAAGCTTCAAGCCGTCCGCCGATGGCGCGCCGCGCCCGCTGGTGCTGTTCGTCCACGGCTTCGGCCCCGATCCCGACGGCGAATTCGGCCTCTACACCATGGGCGAACTGGCAAAGGGCGCGGGCGCCGACGTTTTGATGTTCAACTGGCCGTCGTGGATTTCGATGACCGAGTTCCCGGTGCTGAACGCGAGGGCCGCGAGCGAACGTCTGATTGCGCTCCTTCACGAAATGGCCGACCTGAGCGGCCCCGGACAGGCGCTGGCGGATCGCCCGGTGATGATCGTCGGCCATTCGATGGCCGGCGAGCTCTTCCGCCATGTCGGCGAAGCATCGCCCGACCTGCCCAAGGGACTGGTCGCGCGCATCCTCTTCGCCGTCCCGGAAACGGCCCTGCCCGGCCATCGGCTGTGGATGGAAAAGCTCAGCTTTGCCGACGAGATCTTCGTCTTCGTCAACGCCGACGATCCGGCCCTCCAGGTGACGACGCGCATGTACAACACCGCGCGGCTCGGCCGGACGCTCACCAATCTCGACGGTTCGCCCGAACCGCTGGCCCAGAATGCCGACTATATCCTGCTCGATCCGGAAAGCTGGCGCCATTATTTCTTCGTCTCTGGCCAGCGCAGCGAGGCGATCGACCAGATCTTCGCCGATATCCTGAAGAACGGTGCCCCCGCCCTGAAAAACGACTACCTGCGGCCCGAGCCCGCCGGCAATGTCTTCGTCGTCGTTGGTCCCGGCGCAGAAGGGTCCTGAGGAGGAGCGGTCACCCCTTCAGCGTCTCGTCGAGGAAGGTCGTCAGCCGCCGCCAGTGCCGCTCGGCGCCGGCCCCGTCATAGACGCTGCTGTCCGGCACGCACCAGCCATGGGCCATGCCCACATAGTTCTCCAGCACGAAATCGACCTCGGCCGTGCGGAATGCCTCGACGAAGCGTGCCGCCTGTTCGGGCGGAAAGGAGCCATCGACACCGGCGGCCCCGACATAAACGCGGGCCTTGATCGAGACCGCCCTCAGGTGCGGACTGTCCGGCTTGTCGCTCGCCAGATTGCCGCCGTGAAAACTCGCAGCGGCGGCGATCCGCTGCGGATGGGCGGCGGCCGCCGTAAGCGCCCGAGATCCGCCCATGCAATAGCCGACCACGCCCGCCGGCCCGTCGACGCCGGCTTCCAGAAGCGCGTCGAGGAAATGCGCCGTATCGGCCGCCGTCATCGCCTGGCTCGTGCCGTCGATCATGGCGCGCAATTGCTTGGCGCTTTCCTCCTGCCTGAACGCCGTCTTCGCATCGAACGGCCCATAGTCGCCGAAGCGGTAGAACAGGTCCGGCACGAGCACCGCATAGCCTTGACCGGCAAGCCGCTCGGCCATCTCGTCGAGCGCCGGCCGCGGCCCGAAGGCATCCATGTAGAGGATCACGCCCGGTCGGATGATGGCCGGGCTTGCGGCATCGGGCAGGAACAGCCCGGCCCCGGCCGTGCCGTCCTCGGTCTTGATGGCAATCTCGCGTTTGCTCATGAAGCTCTCCTCCTGATGTTTTCCCGACACGGCCGGCGATCGCACCCCGGCCATCCATTCGGCCACGACCTACGAGAACGCGCCTATTTCGCCGCCTCGATCGCCGCCGCCACCTGCATTTCCTTGTGCAGCCGCGCCTCCTCGTAGGCATGCGGCTTGGCAAAGCGCGCCAGCGCCAGATAGGCGAGCGGCGTCACATAAAGCGTGACGACCGTGGCGAAACCGAGCCCGCCGACGATCACCCAGCCGAGCGCCACGCGGGCTTCCGCGCCGGCGCCATGGGCGAAAACCAGAGGCACGCCGCCGAGGATGGTGGCGATCATCGTCATCATCACCGGCCGCAACCGCAGATTGGCGGCATTTTCGATCGCCTCGCGCACGCCCTGCCCGCGATCGCGCAGCTGGTTGGCGAACTCGACGATCAGGATGCCGTTCTTGGCCATGATCCCGACCAGCATGACCAGCCCGATCTGGCTGTAGACGTTGAGGCTGGTCCCGGTCAGAAGCAGCGCAAAGACCGCGCAGGCAAGCCCCAGCGGCACCGTCGCCATGATGATGATCGACGACAGTACGCTCTCGAACTGCGCCGCCAGCACCAGGAAGATAATGATGAGGGCAAAGCCGAAGGTCGAGGCCATGCCGCCGCTGTTCTCCGTGAGCGTCGCGGCTTCCGCCAGCGGCAGGAGCCGCGCACCCGAGGGCAGATGCGGCTCCGCGAGCGCCGTTGCCTTGTCCAGCGCCTCGCCGAGTGAAAGCCCCGGCCCCAGCCCCGCCGTGATCTGAACGGCGGCCAGTTGCTGCTCGCGGGCCAGCGACGGTGCCACCGCCTTTTCCTCGAGCGTCGCAATCACCGACATCGGCACGGTCTTGCCATCCGTGGTCTTGAGGAAGATGTTTTCCAGATCTGTCGGATCGTCGATCGGCCTGGTCGTCGAGGCGAGTTTTACGGGATAGGCCTCGCCGTCGACGAAGACGTCGCCGATCGAGCGACCGTCGAGCAGCGACTGCAGCGCCTGGGCAAGTCCGGTAATGTCGATGCCGAGATCGGCGGCCCGCTCCCGGTCGATCGACACGCCGAGCTGGGCCTGGCTGATGTCGTTCGACAGCCGCGGATTGTCGAAGCCCCCATCGGCCTCGAGATCGGCCACCAGCTTGATCGCCGCTTGCGTCAATCGCTCATGGCTGGAGCCGACAAGGGCGAATTGCAGGCCGCTGCCGCCCCCGCGGATCCTCAGGCTGTTCGGCTGAATGGCAAAGGCGTTGACACCGGGAATGCCTTGCGTGAGCCGCGTCATGTCGCGCACGATCTCGTCCTGGCTGCGCTCGCGTTCGCCCCAGGGCGCCAGAGTCAGCACCATGAAGCCGCTATTGGTACTGCTGCCGAAACCGGAGATCGAGAAGAGGTTGACGACCTCGCCGGCGTCGCGCAGGGGTTCCAGCACCTCTTCGATGCGCCGCATCTGGTCCTGCATGTAGTCGAGGCTCACCCCTTGCGGCGCCGACACCCGCATCAGCGCCACGGCGCGGTCCTCGCGCGGCGTGAGTTCGCTGGTGATCAGCGAAAAAGCGGCAAAGGCGACGAGAGAGAAGGCGATGCAAACGGTCACCACCACCAGCGGCGCGTTGAGGCAGGCGCTCAGCGTCCTGCGGTAGAAGGCTGCAAACGCGTCGCCGAAGCGCGCGAGCGGCCCTGAATGATGCTCGATCGCATGGGCCGTCAGAAGGCGCGAAGCGAGCATCGGGCAAAGCGTGAGCGCCACGATCGAGGAGAGCGTCACGGAAATGGCCAGCACGAAGCCGAATTCGCGGAACAATCCGCCCACCTGCCCCGGCAGGAAGGAAAGCGGCACGAACACGGCGGCCAGCGTCGCCGTGGTGGCGATCACGGCGAAGAACACCTCGCGCGTGCCGAGAACGGCCGCAGCCCTGGGGCCCAGCCCCTGGCTTCTCCGCCGGACGATGTTCTCCAGCACCACGATCGCGTCGTCGACCACGAGTCCGGTCGCCAGCACGATGGCAAGCAGCGTCAGGATGTTGATCGAAAAGCCGACAAGATAGACCGCCGCCAGCGTTCCGATCAGCGAAACCGGCATGGTGACGGCCGGAATGATCGTCGCGCGCCAGTCGCGCAGGAACAGATAGATGATGCCGATAACGATCACGGCGGCGAGCACCAGCGCCGTGATCACCTCGTCGATCGATCCGCGGATGAACACCGCGTCGTCGCTGGTGACGCGGATCTGCGTCCCTTCGGGCAGTTCCGCCTGCAGCCGCTCCACCATGGATTTCACGCCGTTGGAAATGCTCAGCGTGTTCGACTGGGCCTGGCGGATGATGCCCATGCCGATCCCGGCCTTGCCGTTCGATCGGAGCGCGGTGGAGGAAAGGTCGGGGCCGAAGGTGACGGTGGCGACATCGCCGAGCCGAACATTCCGGCCGATAAGCAGCCGAGCGAAATCCTCCGGCGTCTTCAGGTCCGCGGTCGCCCTGACCACGATGTCCTGTGTCGTGCTGGTGATCGAACCCGCCGGCACGTCGAAGGCGATGTCGGAGAGCGCCGAGGCGAGCGAGGCGACCGTGAGGCCGCGGCTCGCCAGCGCCGACTGGTCGACATCGATGCGGAAGATCTTCTCCTGGTCGCCGTAGAGGTTGACATCGGCCACGCCGTCGACGGATGCAAGCCGGTCGGCGATTTCGTTGTCGACCAGAAGCGTCAGGTCCTCGAGGCTCATCCGGTCGGATGTGACCGCCAGCCGCATGATCGGATCGCTGTCGGAATCGGCCTTGATGATGCGGGGTTCGTCGGCGTCGTCCGGCAGGCTGTTGGTCACCCGCGAAATGGCGTCGCGCACATCGCTTGCCGCGACGTTGAGGTCGGTCGAATCGGAGAATTCGAGGGTCACCCGGCTCGATCCGAAGGACGAGGTTGATGACATGGATTTCAAGCCCGCCACGCGGGCAACCGCCCCCTCGACCACGGTCGTCAGCTGCTGGTCGACCGTCTGCGGCGAGGCGCCGTCGAAGGTTGTGCGCACGGTGATCACCGGACGATCGACATCGGGCAGTTCACGCACCTCGATCCCGTAGAAGGCGGCAAGGCCCGCCACCACCATCAGCGCATTGGCCACCGCCGCCAGGATCGGACGGCGGATGAACAGCGCGGTGAAGCCCGCCTGCGCGTCCGGCGGCGGTCCTGCTGAGAGCCCTGGCTGCGAAGCCGGACCCTGGGTTTCATCCGTGGCGTCCGAGCCGCCCAAGAGTTCGGTCTTCTCGCTCATCGGCTCGCCACCGGTTTCTCGCCGTCCACGGATTTTTTCCCCGCCTCGTCGCCCAGAACCTCCACCGGGCGCCCGGCGCGCACGCGTTGAATGCCCTCGGTCACCACCCGGTCGCCTTCGGCCAGTTCGGCCTCGACCAGAACCGCGTCCGGATTGCGCTGGACGATCCTGACCGCGACCTTCTCGGCCTTGCCGTCGGTGACGCGCCAGACGAAGGAGCCGTCGCTGTCCCACTGGACCGATAGCGGATCGACCGCCGGATAGCGCTCGCCGTCGAAACTCATCTCCACGGTAAACGCCATGCCGGCGCGCAGGTCGTCGTTGTCGTTTCCGATCCTGGCGCGGATCCTCAGCGTCCGGCTCGCCTCGTCGATGCGGTTGTCGACCGCTTCGACGCTGCCCTCGTAAAGCTTGCCCGGACGGGCCACCGGTGTCGCCGTGAGCGGCTGGCCGACCTTGACCACCGGCGCGAAGCGTTCCGGCACCCAGAAATCGACGAGCAGTTCAGAGCGGTCGTCGAGCGTGGCGATCGCCGTCGACGTCGTGACATTGTCGCCCGGATTAACGGTGACGATCCCCGCGACCCCGGTGATGGGCGCGACGATCTCGCGCCGCTTGAATTCCAGATCGGCGCTGGCCAGCGCCAGCTCGGCGGCCTCGAGCGCGATGGCGGCATCGAAGGCATCGATGCGGGACACGGCGGATTTCAGGTTGGAATAGAGCTCGCTCTTCTCGGTCGCGCTCTTCAACACCACCTGCGCCTGATCGCGGGCGATCCGCTGCTCCTCGCTTTCGAGCCGCGCGATCACCTGCCCCTTCTCGACCCGGTCGCCCGATTTGATGGCGATTTCGGCCAGCGTCCCCGAAACCTGAGGCATCACCGTCACCGACTGTATGGCATCGCCTGTGCCCAGCGCGGAGAGCCGGTCGTTGACCTTGCCGATAGTGACCGCCTGCACCACGACCAGCGTCGCCGCAGCGCCGCCACGCCGGTTGCCGGCGCCCTGTCCCTGCCCCGGCGTCTGGCCCTGCGCCTGTTGTTGCGCGGATCCCGCGGGCTGCCCACCCGCTCCCGCAGTGGAACTCTCCCGACCCACCGGCGCCACCAGAGCAATCATGCCCTCCGGCACCCCGATCCGCCGCAACACGCCATCGGCGCCCGGCACGAACCAGATCCACAAAAGGACGCCGGCGGCGATCACCAGAAAACTGAGGCTCAACTGCTTCCAAAATGCCATTGGGAACTCCGGCCTGTGCTGCGCCCGCGGCATCTCATCTTGGAGACGCCATGCAGCCACGAGGCGAATTGCGGATCATCTATGCGGCAATATTTCGCTGCAAGGCACAAACGGCAAGGCACAAAGGCCAACATTACGAAAATGTCATCCGCCGGGTTCGCCGCCACCCGGTTCGTCAGACCGTTTCCACCGGTCCCCGGTCCTTTGCGCCAGCACCCGGCAAAACCGTCGAAATTCCCTGCGGATAGCGGCTGGATCGGAATGAAAGGAGAACATCTTTTCTGGCCTTTCCAATCCGAATCACTACATTGGCCGCATGAGTAACGGTTTCGACGACATCCCCTTCTTCGACGAGGAAGAACCCGCCCCGCGCAAGCCGGCCGAGGGCCGTGCCCCGGCCTCCGCACCCGCCGCCGGCGGCCTCGGCATCGCCGCGCGCGCCATGGCGGCCCGCGACCAGGCCCGCCCTGCGCCCGATTACCTCGCCGGCCTCAATCCCGAGCAGCGCGAGGCGGTGGAAACGCTGGATGGCCCGGTCCTGGTTCTGGCCGGTGCCGGCACCGGCAAGACCCGGGTGCTCACCACCCGCATCGCCCATATCCTCGCGACCGGCCGCGCCTTTCCCAGCCAGATCCTTGCCGTCACCTTCACCAACAAGGCGGCGCGCGAGATGAAGGAGCGCATCGGCCTGCTCGTCGGCGGCGCCGTCGAGGGCATGCCCTGGCTCGGCACCTTCCACTCGATCGGCGTCAAGATCCTGCGCCGCCACGCCGAAATGGTGGGCCTGCGCTCCGATTTCACCATTCTCGATACCGACGACGTCATCCGGCTGATCAAGCAGATCATCCAGGCCGAGGGCATCGACGACAAGCGCTGGCCGGCCAAGCAGTTCGCCCAGATGATCGACGGCTGGAAGAACAAGGGCCTCGACCCCTCGCAGATCCCCGAGGGCGACGCCCGGGCCTTCGCCAACGGCAAGGGTCGCGAACTCTACGCCGCCTACCAGAACCGCCTGAAGACCTTGAACGCCTGCGACTTCGGCGACCTTCTCTTGCACCCGATCCGCATGTTCCGCGCCAACCCGGACATCCTGAAGGACTATAACGACCGCTTCCGCTACATCCTGGTCGACGAGTACCAGGACACCAACACCGCGCAATATATGTGGCTGCGACTGCTGGCGCAGCGGTCCCCCCCCTCCTCTCCCCAGCGGGGACCCAAACCTTATCCTGAGGAGGCGCGCAGCGCCGTCTCGAAGGACGAGGTTTGGCCAGATCGGGCAGGATCCTTCGAGGCCTCGCTGCGCTCGGCACCTCAGGATGAGGCACCAAAGGTCAACATCTGCTGCGTCGGCGACGACGACCAGTCGATCTATGGCTGGCGCGGTGCGGAGGTCGACAACATCCTGCGCTTCGAGAAGGATTTTCCCGGCGCCAAGGTCATCAAGCTGGAGCGCAACTACCGCTCGACGGAACACATCCTCGGCGCCGCCGGCCATCTGATCGCCCACAACGAGGGCCGTCTCGGCAAGACGCTGTTCACCGACCGCGTCGATCCCGACAACGAGAAGGTCGTGGTGCACGCCGCCTGGGACAGTGAAGAGGAAGCCCGCGCCGTCGGCGAGGAGATCGAGCGGCTGCAGCGCGGCGATGCCGACGACAAGAAGCACGCCCTCAACGACATGGCGATCCTGGTGCGCGCCTCCTTCCAGATGCGCGAGTTCGAAGACCGCTTCGTCACGCTTGGCCTCAACTACCGCGTCGTCGGCGGCCCGCGCTTCTACGAGCGCCTCGAGATCCGCGACGCCATGGCCTATTTCCGCCTGGTCTGCCAGCCGGCCGACGACCTCGCCTTCGAGCGCATCGTCAACACCCCGAAGCGGGGGCTGGGCGACACCACGATCCGCACGCTGCACGACTATGCCCGCGCCCGCGATGTGCCGATGCTGGCGGCAGCCGTCGACCTGATCGAGACCGACGAGGTCAAGCCGAAGGCCCGCAAGGCGCTGTTCGACGTGATTCAACACTTCAGGCGCTGGTCGGAACTGCTTGAAACGACTCCCCATACCGAGCTTGCTGAGCAGATCCTCGAAGAGTCCGGCTATACCGACATGTGGAAGAACGACAAGTCGGCCGAAGCCCCCGGGCGCCTGGAAAACCTCAAGGAACTCATCCGCTCGATGGAGGCCTTCGAGAGCCTGCGCGGCTTCCTCGAACACGTCTCGCTGGTCATGGACACCGAACAGAATGCCGACATGGACGCCGTGTCGATCATGACGCTGCATTCGGCCAAGGGACTGGAATTCGAGACCGTCTTCCTGCCCGGCTGGGAGGAAGGCCTCTTTCCCCACCAGCGCGCGCTCGACGAAGGCGGCCGCTCCGGCCTCGAGGAGGAACGCCGCCTCGCCTATGTCGGCATCACCCGGGCCAAGCGCCGCTGCCACATCTGGTTCGTCTCCAACCGCCGCATCCATGGCCTGTGGCAGTCGACCATGCCGTCGCGCTTCCTCGACGAACTGCCGGTGACCCATGTCGAGGTCGCCGAGAGCGAGCAGTCCTATGGCGGCTATGGTCGCGGCGGCTACGGCCAGTCGCGCTTCGACAAGGCCGATCCCTTCGCCAACACTTACTCCACCCCCGGCTGGAAACGCGCCCAGGCCAACAAGTCGGACGCCACCCGCGACAACTGGGGCACCCGCTCCGGCCACGCCGTCGAGCGCATCGGCTATGGCGAGAGCGGCCCCAAGGCCAAGACCATCGAGGGCGAACTGGTGGCCAAGTCCACCACCACCGAACCGTCGAAATTCACCGTCGGCGACCGCGTCTTCCACATCAAGTTCGGCAACGGCAACATCGCCTCGATCGAAGGCAACAAGCTCACCATCAACTTCGACCGCGCCGGCGAAAAGCGCGTGCTGGACGGGTTTGTCGAGAGGGTGTGAGGGCAGCGTCGTCGGACTGCGCTTTGGGCTACCCCCCTCTGCCCTGCCGGGCATCTCCCCCTCAAGGGGGGAGATCGGCCACACGCCGGCCACGCGATCATGGCTTTCGAGCAACCGCTGCAGGCCTGGCCATTTCAACTCACGAGATTGCCGCAGGCTTCCGACATCGCGGCAAAGCATCGCAGCGCCCGCTACGTAAGGAAGCCCCCCCACGAATTGACCGCTCAAGGCGGGCGCGACGTGTCCGCACCGATCTCCCCCCCTTGAGGGGGAGATGTCACGACGTGACAGAGGGGGTACCTTGCGCCGACGGCAAAGGAGATCCACCTCCACAAATCCCCTCAAATTCCCGGATTATGCCAACGCAAAAGCTCTGCCAGACTGGGTCCAACCATCCGGAGCCACCACCATGCCGCACCATTCCGTCCCTCAGGCCAACCGACGCCATGCGCGACGCATGCGCAATGTGATGACGGATGCGGAATTGAAATTCTGGAATGCCGTTCGTGCACACCGGCTGATGGGCTTGAGCTTTCGCCGCCAGTTGCCGATCGCCGGCTACATCGTCGATTTCGCCTGCCCCGAACACAAGCTCGTCGTAGAAATCGACGGAAGCACGCATAGCCACGACCACGAAATTTCGCGAGACGCGACACGGGACGAAAGGCTTTCGATATTGGGCTGGAAGGTGATCCGCGTGACCAATGACGAGGCGATCCGTCACCTCGACGATGTATGCTCACACATTGTCCGGGCGGTCGGTGGTGAAAGCCACGAATGACCCACGGTGTCGCTCCTGCAGACGGCAGCAACCAAGCCCCTCACCCCTCCGCGACCGCCTGCCCCCGATGCAACCACATCAGTTCCATCTGCACCGCCGCCTGGAAATCCAGGATTTCGGCGCGCATCTCTTCTTCCGGGCAGCCAAGTGCCAGCAGTTCGGCGCCGAGCGCCCGGCAGGTCGTGCGCCAGAAGTCGACGGCGGCCGGGCCGTGGCAATTGTCGAGCAGCTCGGCCGAGCGGCGAACGAGGTCGCGGCGGCTGGCGAGCGGGAAAAAGGCGATGGACGGGGTGGCCTTTTCGGTCGGGGCGTCGTTACGCATGCGCTACATCCTCACGTTTACAAAACACGTGTAGAATCAGCGTGGTTAATGTTCCGTTTCGGCGCCGCACCAACGTCCCGGAAAGGGACGAATGAAGCCCCCGGGCATTCGCGCCCGGAGGCCTCGGCTCCTCGTAGCTCTTATTCGGCCAGCGTGTAGGCGATCACATAGTCGCCCGGCCTGGTGCCGACCGAGCCGTGGCCGCCGGCCACCATGACGACATACTGCTTGCCGCCCTGCTCATAGGTCATCGGCGTCGCCTGACCGCCCGCCGGAAGGCGGGCCTTCCACAGCTCTTTCCCGGTCGTGAGATCATAGGCCCGCAGATAATTGTCGACCGCGGCCCCGAGGAAGACGACGCCGCCCTTGGTGATCATCGGTCCGCCGATCCCCGGCACGCCCACCTTGAAGGGCAGCGGCAGCGGCGTCATGTCCATCACGGTGCCGTTGCGGTGCTGGTAGGCGATCTCGCCGGTCCTGAGGTCGGCGCCGGCAACCGTGCCCCACGGCGGGGCCTGGCAGGGAATGCCGAGCGGCGAGAGGAACGGGCCCATGTAGACGCCGTAGGGCGCGCCGTCATTGCGGTTCAGCCCCTGTTCCGAGCCCTTCTGCGACTGCTCCTTCGGCGGAATCTGGTCGCGCGGCACCAGCCGCGAGGTGAAGGCGAGGTAAGTCGGCATGCCGAACATCACCTGCCGCTCCGGATCGACCGCGACAGAACCCCAGTTGAACGTGCCGAAATTGCCGGGATAGACCAGCGTGCCCTCGAGCGACGGCGGCGTGTACTGGCCGTCATATTTCAGCTTGTGGAGGGCGATGCGGCAGAGCATCTGGTCGATCAGCGTGACGCCCCACATGTCCTTCTCCTCCAGCCGCTCGGGGCGGAAGGTCAGCTTGGTGATCGGCTGGGTGGGCGCGGTGAAATCGCCCTCGACGGCACCGCCGGGGGCCGCGATCTCGTCGATCGGCAGGATCGGCGCACCGGTGCGCCGGTCGAGCACGTAGATGTCGCCCTGCTTGGTCGGGCCGACGAGCGCCGGAACGACGGTTCCGTCCTTCGTGGTGATGTCGAGCAGCACCGGCTGGGCCGGCACGTCCATGTCCCACAGATCGTGATGCACCGTCTGGCGCACCCAGCGATCCGCCCCGGTATTGATGTCCAGCGCGACGATCGACGACGAGTATTTCTCGACGCTCTCGCTGCGGCCGATGCCGATCTGGTCCGGCACCTGGTTGCCGAGCGGAATATAGACAAGCCCCAATTGCTCGTCGACCGAGAACACCGACCAGCTGTTCGGTGAATTGGCGGTATAGGTCTCGCCCGGCCCGATCGGCGCGGTCTCAGCCGGATTGCCGCTGTCCCAGTTCCACACCAGCGCGCCGGTGTTGACGTCGAAGGCGCGGATGACGCCGGACTGCGACTTGGTCGAATAATTGTCGTTGACCGCCCCGCCAATGATGATCTTATCCCCGGCGACGACCGGCGGCGAGGTCGAGTAGTAATAGCCGGCCGGATTGTATGGCATGCCGGCCTCGAGCCTCAGCGTGCCGCGATCGGCAAAGCTCTCGCACACCTTGCCCGTTGCCGCGTCAAGCGCGATCAGCCGCGCATCCGAGGTCGGCAGATAGACGCGCGCGCCGCATTCGGCCCCCGCGGTCGCCGCCGGATCGGCATAATAGGTGACGCCCCGGCAGGTCTGGTGCTGGCGGTCGGGATTGAGGCCCGCATTCGGATCGAACTTCCACTTCTCCTTGCCGGTCGCCGCATCCACGGCGATGGCCCAATTGTGCGGCGTGCACAGATAGAGCGTGTCGCCGACCTTCAGCGGCGTTACCTGGTAGGTCGTCTCACCGACATCGTCCGGCAGCTTGACGTCGCCCGTCTGGTAAGTCCAGGCGACCTCAAGCTTGTCGACATTCTCGGTGGTGATCTCGGCTAGCGGCGAATAGCGCTGGCCGTAGGGCGTGCGGCCGTACTGGTGCCATTCGCCGTTCGGGACGTCGCCGCCATAGGACGGCGCCTGCGTGACCTTGTCGGTCGGCAGAGATCCTGCCCGATCATAGGGATCGATGGTCAACGCATAACCAGCGACGGCGAAGGAAACGACAGCCGGAATGGCAACCGGCCACACATTCGCCGCTCTGCCGAGGTCCTCGGCGCGGCGCGGCCGGGCGAGCGACCGGCGCACCGCCGGCAGCATCAGCCACAGGCCCAGCAGCACGATCAGACCGCCGCGCGTGCCGAGCTGCCACCAGTCGAATCCGACCTCGTAGACCGCCCAGCCGAGGCTGGCGAGGATCAGCAATCCGTGCAGCCACAGCGCCTCGGCGCGGCGGGCGACGATGAGAACGGCGGTGATCATCAGGACAATGCCGGCCGCCAGATAATAGGGGCTGCCGGAGAGCGCCACGAGCTGCGCGCCACCCACGGCGAGTATCAGCCCGAGCGCACCGAAGACGATGGCGGTGAAGAGGTTGAGCATGGTGAAATTCCGTTAGGTTCTGAAAAGGACTGTGCGGGCTTGGGAGCTCCCGCCTTCCCGCAAACGCCCGGCGGAAAAAATGGTTCCGTCTTTCACGCGGATCCGCTTGCCGCAGCCGACATTGCCGCTGCCGCAATCCACGCTATCTTGTCGTGATGCGAACGACCGGAGAGCGACCGATGGGCGACGAGAGAATGGAACACAAAGCCGCCTGTCACTGCGGCACCGTAAGGTTCCGGGTCAGACTGACCGACGAATTCAACACCATCCGGCGCTGCACATGTTCCTTTTGTCGGATGCGCGGCGCCGTCGCGGTCACCGCGAAGCTGGGTGACATCGAATTCGTCAGCGGCGAAGACAATCTGACGCTCTATCAATTCAACACCGGCACCGCGAAGCACTATTTCTGCAGGACATGCGGCATTTACACCCACCATCAACGCCGTTCGGACCCCTCCCAGTTTGGCGTCAACGTCGCATGCCTGGAGGGCGTGAGCCCGTTCGATTTCGCCGAGGTGCCGGTTTCGGACGGGGTCCTCCACCCCTCTGACGGCGGCTCCGGGGGCGTGGTCGGCGTGCTGAAATTTTACCCTTCGGCATGACCGTCCCCCGGCGAGCCCCCAGGGGGAGAGCTGACGCCCGCGTGGAACGCAAAGGCATGTCTTCCCGCTTGCTCCCGCCGCTCCCCCTTGCCATCTTGCGCCGCACCGATTGAAAGGACGACGACCATGACCAAGGCCCTGCTGCTGATCGATATCCAGAACGGCTTCTGCCCCGGCGGCAATCTGCCGGTCGCCGATGGCGACAAGGTCGTGCCGGTCGCCAATGCGCTGATGAAGAGCGGACACTATGACCTGATCGTCGCCTCGCAGGACTGGCACCCCGCCAACCACGGCAGCTTCGCCTCGCAGCATCCTGGCGCCAAGCCCTTCGACATGGGCGAACTCAACGGCCTGCCGCAGGTGCTGTGGCCCGACCATTGCGTGCAAGACACCGGCGACGCCGAATTCCACCCCGGTCTCGACCTCACGGCCATCGCCCATGTGCAGAGAAAGGGCGAGAACCCCGCGGTCGACAGCTACTCCGCCTTTCGCGACAACGACCGTGCGGCCCTCACCGGCCTTGCCGACTATCTGAAGGACAAGGGCGTCACCGAACTCGACCTCATGGGCCTTGCCACCGACTACTGCGTGAAATTTTCCGCCCTCGACGCGGTCGACATGCTGCCCGGCGTCAGCGTCCGCTTCATCGAGGACGGCTCGCGCGGCATCGACCCGCAAGGCGTCGAGGCCGCGATCGAGGAGATGAAGTCCGCCGGTGTCGCCATTATATCGAGCAGAGACGTCCTCGGCGGTTGAACCATCCGTCACGTGGGACCAGGCAACTCGCCCCTCCCCCTTCTTCCCGCCGATTGATTTCCCCGGCCATCCACGCTACGGGACCGGCGCGCCATAAGGTATTGCGGAGGACCGATATGGAGACCGTCACCACCATCGCCGAACTGCGAGAACGGCTTGCCCCCCATCGCCGGGCCGGCCGGACCATCGGTTTCGTACCCACCATGGGCTACCTGCACGAGGGCCACCTCACGCTGGTCGGCCGGGCAAGGGCGGAAAACGAGGTGACCGTGGTATCGATCTTTGTCAATCCGCTGCAATTCGGCGCAAACGAGGATCTGGCGAAATACCCGCGCGACCTTGAGCGCGACAGCGCCCTCTTGGAACAGTCCGGCGTCGACCTCCTCTTCGCGCCCACCGTGGCCGACATGTATCCGAAACCGATGGAAACCGTGGTCGACGTGCCAAAGCTCGGTTCGGAACTGGAGGGCGCCGCCCGCCCCGGCCATTTCGCCGGCGTCGCCACCGTCGTCACCAAGCTGTTCAACATCGTCCAGCCGGACGCCGCCTATTTCGGCGAGAAGGACTATCAACAGGTGGCGATCATCCGTCGCATGGTCGAGGATCTTGCCCAGCCTGTGAAGATCATCCCGGTGCCGACCGTGCGCGAGAAGGACGGCCTCGCCTGCTCCTCGCGCAACGTCTATCTCAGCCCCGAACAGCGTGCCGCGGCCGTGATCGTGCCAAAGGCGCTCGACGAAGCCGCCCGGCTGATCCGCTCTGGCCTCAAGGATGTCGCCGCGATCGAAGCCCAGATCACACGCTTCATCCGCACAGAGCCGCTGGCCGAGCCCGAGGTCGTGGCGCTCCGCCACCCCGAGACGCTCGCCGCAATCGACACCGTCTCCGGTCCGGTCCTGCTGCTGCTCTTCGTGCGCATCGGCCAGACCCGGCTTCTCGACAACAGGGTGATCGACATCGCATCCGAAAACGGCATGGAGGCCGCCTGACATGAGCACCCCGCCCCGCCAGAAGCGGCTGACGCCCACCGACATCACCGCGCTCAAGGGTGTTCGCCCTGCCGTCTGCCTGACCGCCTATACCACGCCCATGACGCGGCTCTTCGACCCGCATTGCGATCTGCTTCTCGTCGGCGACAGCCTCGGCATGGTGCTGTACGGCATGGAAACGACGGTCGGCGTCACCGTGGAGATGATGATCGCCCATGGCCAGGCGGTAATGCGCGGCGCGTCCCATGCCTGCGTCATCGTCGATTTGCCCTTCGGCTCCTACCAGGAATCGAAGGAACAGGCCTTTCGAACCGCCGCTCGCATCATGAAGGAAACCGGCTGCGACGGCGTCAAGCTGGAGGGCGGCGAGGAAATGGCGGAAACCGTCGCCTTCCTCGTGTCGCGCGGCGTGCCGGTCTTCGGCCATGTCGGGCTGATGCCGCAGCAGGTCAACACCGCCGGCGGCTATCGCTCCAAGGGCCATAGCGACGCGGAAGCCGAGAAGATCCGCCGCGATGCCCGCGCCATCGATCAGGCCGGTGCCTTCGCCATCGTCATCGAGGGGACGGTCGAGCCGCTGGCCCGTGAGATCACCGGGACGATTGCCGCCGCCACCATCGGCATCGGCGCCTCGCCGGCCTGCGACGGCCAGGTTCTGGTCTCGGACGACATGCTCGGCCTGTTCAACGATTTCAAGCCGCGTTTCGTCAAGCACTTCGCCGACCTCGCCGGCGTAATCTCCAAGGCCGCGGAAGACTATGCGGGAGAAGTCCGCGCCCGCAGCTTCCCCGGCCCGGAACACACCTTCCAGGTGCGGCCGAAGAAATAGCCCAACTGTGTGCAGACCCGGCGGCTCAGCTGCCGGGTGTCTGTTCCAGCTGGTAGATCGCATCGTTGATCGCGTCGATCTGGCCGGTGATCACCGCCTGGGCATCGTAAAGGCCGCGGTTGTAGAAATGCGCGCCGATCTCCTTGGCGAAGAACTGCAGCATGGCCTCGGCCTCGAACCGTCCGACATCGAGCTCGAATTCGGTGAGAAAATAGTCCTGCACCTTGGCGACGATCGCCGCCTGGTCTTCGTTGGAAAAATCGAGTTTCGGCAAAGACGCGTTCCTTGTGACATCCCCCTCGTCGGGAACCGTGCGAGACTAGTGCATTTCGAGCCTGAGTGGGAAGCGGTTTTGCCATCAGAAGGTGCACGACAGACACGAGAGAGCGGTGCGGCGTCTCGCCCTCGAACGGAAACCCTCGAGCGACATGTCAGGGGAATCAATCGACCCATCAGGCTTATTCGTTTGTTAAGCGAAGGGCTTGGCTCTAAAGGCTCAGATCAAACGAGGTGCGACGACAGATGAAATCCGACTATACCGAGGGCCTGCGCGGCAGCGTGCCGATCCTCGTCTCCACGATCCCCTTTGCCGCCCTGTTCGGCGCCATCGCCGTCAGCAACGGCCAAACGGTCGCCGAAGCGACCCTGATGAGCGCGATCATCTTCGCCGGCGCAAGCCAGCTCGTCGGCATCGAACTGTTCGGCCATTCCGTGCCGGTCTGGGTGATCGTGTTGTCGATCTTCGCCGTCAACTTCCGCCACATCCTCTATTCGGCGGCGATCACGCCCTTCATCACGCACTTTTCCCCGGCGCAGAAAGCTCTGTCATTCTTCCTGCTGACCGATCCTCAGTTTGCCCAGACCCTGACACGCGGGGAGACCGGAAGAAGCGTTTCCTTTGCCTGGTACATGGGTTTTGCCACGACCATCTATGTCGGCTGGGTCGGGGTCAGCGCGATCGGCGCCGGTTTCGGCAAGCTCGTCGGCGATCCGAGGGCGCTCGGCTTCGACGTTCTTCTGCCCATCTACTTCATGGGCCTGGTGCTCGGCTTCCGCAAGCGGGCGAATTTCCTCGGCGTGGTCATCGTCAGTGCGGCCATCTCGATCCTGGCGCAGAAGCTGGTCGGTTCCCCCTGGCATGTCAGCATCGGGGCGCTTGCCGGCGTGCTTCTCGCCGCCCTCCTGCCGCCGAAGCCCATAGCGACCGGGGTCGATGCCGAATCGGAGACCAGCGCATGAGCGAGCTTTTCACCCCGCATATGACGCTGCTCATCCTGGCCGGCGCGGTTGCCACCTACCTGACGAGGATCGGCGGCTATCTGCTGATGAGCCGGCTGAAGAACGTGCCGCCGCGCGTCGACGCGGCGCTGAACGCCGTGCCGGCGGCCGTGCTGACCACGCTGGTTGCCCCCGCCTTCTTCTCCGGCGGCATAGACGTGACGGTAGCCATGGCCGTGGCGCTGGCGATCGGCCTCGGTTTCTCCTCCATCCCCATGCTGGTCGGCGGCTGGATCGCCGTGATGATCATGCGCCACCTGGTCGGCTGAACGGCTCGGTCGCCCGCTCCAGCCAGGCCCGTGCCTTGTCGTCATGCATGAGTGGCATGAGTTCTGTGCGGGTCTTTTCGTGATAGTCGTCGAGCCAGCGCAGTTCCTCGCGGGTCAGAAGCTCGGTGACGACGAGATATTTGTCGATCGGCGCATAGGTGAGCGTCTCGAAGCTCATCATCGGCATGTCTCCGCCCTCGACCGGTTCCGCCTCCCGGACATAGACCAGGTTCTCGATGCGGATGCCGAAGGCGCCGGGCCGGTAGTAGCCGGGCTCGTTGGACAGGATCATCCCCGGCAGCAGCTCCTGCGTCGACAACCGCGAAATGCGCTGCGGCCCCTCGTGCACCGAGAGGAACGAGCCGACGCCGTGGCCCGTGCCATGCGCATAGTCGGCACCGGCCTTCCACAGCGCGATGCGCGCCAGGGGATCGAGGTCGCAGCCGCGCGTCCCCTTGGGGAACCGCGCCGTGCTGATGGCGATCATGCCCTTCAGCACCAGGGTGAAGAAACGCTTCTGCTCGTCCGACGCCGCCCCGATCGCCAGCGTCCGGGTGATGTCGGTCGTGCCGTTGACATATTGCGCGCCGCTGTCGATCAAGAAGAGGTCACCCGAATGGATCGGTCGGTCGGACATGGTGGTGGCGCGATAATGGATCACCGCGCCATGCTCGCCGGCGCCCGCGATCGTATCGAAGGAAATGTCCCTGAGCGGGTTCTGCATCCGCTCGCCGACGCGGGCCCGGGCCGCCTCCAGCGCCTTCGCTGCGCCGATTTCGGTGACACTGCCCGGATGCTGGTCGTCGAGCCAGGCGAGGAACTCGACGACCGCCACCCCGTCCTGCAGATGGGCCGCGGCCGAGCCGTTGAGCTCGACGCTGTTCTTCACCGCCCGGGCGATCTTGGCCGGATCATCGCCCTTGACCACCGTGCCGCCATGACCCCGGATGAGTTCGACCAGGGCAAACGGCGCAAGCTCCGGGTCGACCAGCACGCGCTTGCCCTCGACCGCGAGCTTCTCCAGATGCGCCACCAGCAGGCGCGGATCGAGCTGGCGGCACATCTGCCCGAGATAGGCCTCGGCCTCGATGCCGGTCTTGCGCTTGTCGAGAAACAGTTCGGCCGTTCCGTCGGACTTGATGATGGCGCGCGCCAGCGGATGCGGCGTGTGCGGCACGTCGCTGCCGCGAATGTTGAAGATCCAGGCGACCGACGACGGATCGGTAATCAGCGCGGCGTCGATGCCCTTGTCGGCAAGATCGGACGCGATCCGGGCGATCTTGTCCTTGGCCAGCATGCCGGAATAGGCGATCGACTGGATGGAGACCAGACCAAGCGGCTCGGCCGGACGATCCGTCCAGATCGCGTCGAGCGGATTGGCGGCCAACACGACCAGCGCACCGTTCTGCCCGGCAAGCGCCTTCTCCAGCCGTTCCACCTCCTGGCTCGTGTGCAACCACGGATCGATGCCGAGGCGAAAGCCCTTGGGCGCGTGCGCGGCGATCCACTTGTGCGGCGGCTCGCCCACCAGATCGCCGGCGGTGAAGACGGCGGGATCGACCTGTTCGGCGAGCTGCGTCACATAGCGCCCGTCGACGAAGACGATCGCCTTGTCAGCAGTCACCAGCGCCTGCCCGGCCGATCCGGTAAAGCCGGTGAGCCAGGAGAGACGCTCGGCCGAAGCCGGCACATATTCGCCCTGATACTCATCGGCCCGCGTCACCAGGAAACCGTCGATGCCGAGCGCCTCGAACCGGGTCCTTAGGGCCTCGACCCTTTCACGACCGAATTGCGGGGTGGATGTCACATCGAACGACTGAAACATGGTCTGCGCCTTTATCACCGGAATCTGGAGAGCACCTTATAGCAAGCCCTGCCCGTGCCGCACCACCGCAAAGCCTCGGCCGACACTCCCCGCAAGGGTTTATGCGGCAATGCACAATGACGGCGGCATCACGCATAAATTTTGGTCAAAAGATTGCCAGAAGGAAGGTATTTTGGTCGCACCCATGCACAATGCGCATGACACCCATGTAGCATCCCCCCTGCCTCAAAGCGTTTGCAGCGCCTATATCTGCATCATCGAACAAACGAAATCGCAACCGGGAAGGACCACGACAATGGCAAACTCAATTCTCCGCAATGCCTATCAGCGCTTTGTCGCAGCGCGCGAACTGCAGGCCAGCCGCTATGTCAACGGCGCTCTGATGAACCTCGACGACGAGACCCTGCGTTCCATGGGTACCAGCCGCGAAGAACTGCGCCGCAAGGGCACCCGCGCCACCGCATTCTGATCCGGCTCAAGCCATGAGGCAGCCCTCGCGGCGGCACCAGACCTTACCTGCTCGTAGCTCTCCTCCCAAAGCTCGCAGGCTCCGATCAGGCGACTGATCCGAAAAAGGCGGCATCCCTGATGCCGCCTTTTTCGTTTTCCGTTATTTAGGGCATCGCCATGCACCTGACGCAATGGTGCGATGCAAAATGTCAAGCCATCAAACCAGACCCCGACCGTGCCGCAGGTGGATGGTCACCCAGCCATTGCGCCAGATCGTCCGGACATGGGCAAGGCCCGCGCCATTATAGGCGGCGATGACCTTCCACCGCTGGCTGGCGAGGATACCCGACAGGATGACCGAGCCGCCGGGCGCCAGATGGGCGACGAGCTGCGGCGCCATCTTCATCAGCGGCCGGGCGAGAATATTGGCGATGATCAGGTCGAAGGGGCCGTACTCGCCGAACGCCGTCGAATGGAAGCCGGGAGCGACGCGGAACTCGATACCCTCGACGATCCCGTTGCTGCGGGCGTTTCCCTCGGCGACGGCAACTGCGATCGGGTCGATATCGGTTGCCAGCACGGGCACGCGCTTGAGCTTGCGGACCGCAATCGCCAGGACACCGCTGCCGGTGCCGAGGTCAAGGGCGTTGCGCACCGTCCGTGAGCGCACCACGTCTCCGATCACCTCCAGGCAGCCGGCGGTCGTGCCGTGATGGCCGGTGCCGAAGGCCTGCCCTGCCTCGATCTCGATCGCCAGGTCGTTGACCCTGACCTTGTCGCGGTCATGCGAGCCGTGGACGATGAACCGCCCTGCCCGGACCGGCTTCAAACCCTCCAGCGACTTGGCGATCCAGTCGATGTCCGGCAGAACCTCGCGCTGGATCTCCAGATCGGCGAAATCGGCAGAAAACAGGTCTTCGAGCCGGGCCCGGATCGCCTCTTCCTCATCGGCCAGCATGTAGACCGAGGCTTCCCAGACGTCGTTCTTCTCGTCCACCTCGGTGGTGGCGATTGCCAGATCCTCTTCGCCGAAGCACACGGTCATGAGATCGAGGATCTCGCCCGCCAGCGCTTCGGTCGTGGTAACATAGAGGCGGATTTCACTCACGGTCGGTCATCCTGTCGCAAAGGGAGAGAGCGGCACGGCATTGACACGCCGCCCGGCGCTGGCGCCTGCGGTACAACGCGGCGCAGCCGATGGCAACAGGCGAGCGTTCGGCAAGCGCGGCGCGTCAGCCCTTGGCGAGGTTTTCGAGCTTCTTGATCGCCACGTCGGGGTTCTCCCCATAGGAAATCGTGCCGACGAAACGTCCATCCTTGTCGAGCAGGAACACCGAGGCCGTGTGGTCCATGGTGTAGTCGCCGTTCGGGTCCTTCTCGTCGAGGGGGATCTTCTTGGCATAGACACGGAAGCCCTTGATCACCTCGCCCACCTTCTCCGGATCGCCGGCAATGCCGATCACTCGGTCGGTGACGTTGGAAATATAGGCGCCGAGCATGTCCGGGGTGTCGCGTTCCGGATCGACGGTGACGAAATAGGCCTGCAGCTTTGTCTTGTCCGGATCGACCGTGGTCAGCCAGCCGTTCAGCTCGAACAGGGTCGTCGGGCAGACTTCCGGGCAATGGGTGAAGCCGAAGAACAGCGCCGTCGGCTTGCCGCGAAAGGCCTGCTCGGTGATCGGCTTGCCGTTCTGGTCGACGAGCTGGAACGGCACGCCGAATGGCGCCTCGGCGATCTTGTCCTTGGTGTCCGTCACCGCCAAAGTCAGCCAGCCGAGAACGCCGGCAAGCAGAATGACGCCGGCCCAAAGGATAATGCGCAAAGTCTTCATCGGTGGTCTGGTCCCTGTCGCACACGTGGCAAATATGCACCCGGCGATAGAGGCTCAGGAGGCAAAGTGCAAATCAACTCGTTGTTTCTTCGCTCCGGCGCGCCGATTTGCCTCAGGGCAGAGCGCCTTCCGTCGGCTCAAAGGCAGGACGACAGACCGTTCTCGGCATAGGTCAGCACGATGTCCGCGCCGAATCGCATCCAGCCGGCAAAGGCGAGAACACAAACGATCCCGCCCGCCAGAATAACGGCTGAGGTCAACAGGTGGCTCGTGGTCTTCGGGGCGACATGATCCATTTCTCCTACATAATATGTGCTCACCCCCGGTGGAAGGAAAAAGATTCGCACCCTCGCGCAAGAAACCTGATGAATCTTAGGAATAGTTCTGCCAGCTTGGGTCCATCAGGCATTCTGGCCGAACGTCTTGGGAGGGACGAATGGAAGAGCAGGTCATGCACGCGGCGCCGCAGCCGAAAATGCGGATCAATCGACTTGAGGTACGAGATGTGACGGCAGCGCTCGCGCAGGGCATGGCGGACTTCCGCCGCTACCCGCTATTCGGCCTGTTCTTCGGCGGCATCTATGCCCTCGGCGGCCTCTTCATCGTCGTGATCCTCAGCCTCTATCATCAGCCGTGGATGATCATCCCGGTCGCCATCGGCTTTCCGCTGATCGGCCCCTTCGTCGCGGTCGGCCTCTACGAGATCAGCCGCCGCCACGAACGGGCCGAGCCCATCACCTGGCGCGGGGTGCTGACCGAGGTCTTCCGGCAGCGGGAGCGACAGCTCTCCTGGATGGCATTTGCTGTCCTGTTCGTCTTCTGGATCTGGATCTACCAGGTCCGGCTGCTGCTTGCCCTGTTCCTCGGCTTCAAGATCCCCGCCTCGCTCGCGGCCTTCGCCACGGTGGTGACCACGACCCCCGAAGGCATGCTGTTCCTGCTGGTCGGAACACTCGTCGGCGGCGTCATCGCCACGGTCCTCTTTTCGCTCACGGTCATCTCCATGCCGCTGCTGCTCGACCATGACATCGACTTCGTCACGGCCATGCTTTTGAGCATCCGCACGGTTGTCGAAAACCCCGGCCCGATGCTCGCCTTCGGCCTGATCGTCGGGGCCGGCGCCTTCCTCTCGCTGCTGCCGTTGTTCGCCGGCCTGTTCATCGCCTTGCCGGTCCTCGGCCACGCGACCTGGCACCTCTATCGCCGGGCCATTTCCATCGGTTGAGCGATCGAGGTTGACGACAAGGCGCGTCGCCCGGCCTTCGCGGGCAACGCAGCCTGGACGAATACATTATCCATTGCTTAACGGCTCTTTGGCATCATTCGATCGCGAGATGACCGGACCGGTCATACGGACATCACGTCCGCCGGAATGCGTTAACCATTTCCTTGGGCTCAGCATGCACACTGCGGTCGACGCGGGACGTCGACAAGGTCGCTGGAAGATTAAACCGACATGCCGCCACCCGGTTCGAGTGAGGGTGCGGCAGCCGCAAACTGGGAAGTGATTTGAAGATGAGCAACGCAATCAAGCAATCCGGCGCCTACCTCGAGATCGTCTCGTTCCATCTCGGCGACCAGGAATTCTGCATCGACATCATGGCGATCCGCGAAATCCGCGGCTGGGCGCCGGTGACGCCGATGCCCCACACCCCGCCTTACGTGCTTGGCTTGATCAACCTGCGCGGCGCGGTGATTCCGGTCATCGACATGGCCTGCCGCCTCGGCATGAAGATGACCGAGCCGTCGGAGCGCGCCGCCATCATCGTCACCGACATCGCCGGAAAGCTGGTCGGCCTCTTGGTCGAACAGGTATCCGACATGATGACCATCAGGGGCGAAGACCTGCAGCCGGCGCCGGAAATCATCCCGGAAGCCCAGCGCGCCTTCTGCCGCGGCATTGTCGCGCTCGAGAAGTCGATGGTCTGCTTCCTCAACCTCGACACCGTGATCGCCGACGAACTCGCCCAGGCGGCCTGATCGTCCGAACTCTTCAGATCTTCCCCAATATGACCCCGCCGTCTGCGGGGTCATCGGCGTTTTGGTGTACGCCAACGGCCTTCACGCGGCAGCCGCCGCCCCGCCGCCCCGCCGATTCGCACCTGCCGATGCACCGTCCATAAACGAGTTGCGCTCCGGGCCCAGGAAAGCACGGAGCGCAACTTTATTGAGTATTCGAGGCTGCAAACCCTCGACTGGCAAGACAGGCACAACAGGCGAGCGTGTTGGGGTGATACGCTCGTTTTCTGATGCCCTCATGAAGCTTGCCAAACTTTAGCCTGTAGCGAAAGTGACGTGACGCGGAAAAATGAACATTTTTCCGCCGCCGAGCTGACCAATTTTGGGCGCAATATCAGCCGGCCGGCCATAAACGATTAACCGGCCACTGCTGTCCGGCATCGTCTCAAGGCTTGCCGTTGGCCCAGGTCACCGGCTGATCGAACAGCGGCACAGTGGAAATGGCCATCTTGGCGGAGCCGTCGACGACCTGGCGCGAGTGGATGAGGTAGATCAGCGTATCGTTCGCCTTGTCGTAGATCCGGTTGACGACCAGCTGTTTCCAGATGAGCGACATGCCCTCGCGGAACACTTCTTCGCCCTCCTTCGACAGATCGATGTCGCCGATCTCGATCGGTCCGGTCTGCCGGCAGGCGATCGAATTGTTGGACGGATCCTCGAACCAGTTGCCCTTCGACAGACGGTCGATGATCGAACGGTCGAAATAGGTGACGTGGCAGGTAACGCCCTTGATCTTCGGATCGGTCACCGCCTCGACGACGATGTCGTTGCCGACCCAGTCGACGCCGACCTTTCCCACGGTTTCGGCAGAGGCCGGGGCAGCGAGGGCCAGGAGAGAGAGAGAGGCGGACAGAAGGGCGGATCGGAAAGACATGGCAAATCTCCAGGAGTGACGGCGATCAGGAGTGACTGCGATCTAGATAAGGGCGAGCGACCACCTTACAAGGCGGGCACGGGCTTTCGCATGCGGCGCACCGAGCAGGCTTCGTAGCCGCCGCGAAAAAGCCGACCGGGAGCAATGCCGATCGCGCCGGGAAGTTCCGCCAGATGCGCGACCCCCGCCTCGCGCACCATGGCAAGAGAGGCAAGCGCGCAGACCCGGGCATCATCGGCGGCATTGTGATGGTTGAAGATCAGGCCGAGATGGGCAGCCAGGCTGTTCAGTCGATGCGACCCGAGTTGCGGCCACATGCGCTGCGCCAGCTTGACGCTGCACAGATAGGACAGTTCCGGATAGGGCTGGCGATAGGCGTCGAGTGCAGAGCGCCAGACGGAGAAGTCGAAGGCGGCATTATGGGCGATCATCATGGCGCCTGAGAAATCCTCGGCAAACTCGTCCATCACCTCGGGAAATTCGCCCGCATCCTCGACCTGCTCCGGCCTGATGCCGTGGATTGCGATGTTAAACGGCGAAAACCGCATGGACTTCGGCCGGATCAGCCGCTCCTCGACCCGCACCACTTCGCCGCCCTCGATCCACGCAAGGCCGACCGAACAGGCGCTGCCGCGTTCTTCGCTGGCTGTCTCGAAATCGATGGCGATGGTTTTCAAGGGATAAGGACTCTACGGATTCGTTGGCGCTGTCCGGTCATAGGGCTTCCACCCAGGCGAAGCAAATACGACATATCCTCGCAGCATGACGCAGCGAGCGCGATTCGGCACTCGGATTCGCCCGCATCTCTCGCCTTTTTCGTCCCTCCCCCTATACATTTCGGCATTTGCCGGATAGGAACGCGCCAAACATACCCGCAATCGGCGGGCGCGGCGCATTGGCCCGCTTAACACATCCAGTTCGAAAGACCTTCTCCATGACAGAATTCAACGGCATCGTGGCGCCGATCGCAGAGGCATTGTCCAAGCGCGGTTATGCGACGCTGACCCCCGTGCAGCAGGCCATGCTCGACCCGGACCTCGAAGGCGCCGACGCGCTGGTGTCGGCCCAGACCGGCTCGGGCAAGACGGTCGCCTTCGGCCTTGCGATCGCCCCCACGCTGCTGGCCGGCGAAGACCGCTTCGGTCGGGCCGGCGCACCGCTGGCGCTCGCCATCGCGCCAACCCGGGAACTCGCCATGCAGGTCATGCGCGAACTGGAATGGCTCTATGAGAAGACCGGTGCGGTGATCGCCTCCTGCGTCGGCGGCATGGACATACGCAACGAGCGCCGGGCGCTGGAGCGTGGCGCCCACATTGTCGTCGGCACGCCGGGCCGCCTGCGCGACCACATCACCCGCCGCGCACTCGATCTTTCCGCCCTGCGCGCCGTCGTGCTGGACGAGGCCGACGAAATGCTCGACCTCGGCTTCCGCGAGGATCTGGAGTTCATCCTCGAAGCGGCACCCGACGACCGCCGCACGCTGATGTTCTCGGCCACCGTGCCGCGCTCGATCGCCGACCTGGCCAAGAGCTACCAGCGCAATGCCAAGCGGATCGAGACCGTTTCCGAGCGCAAGCAGCATGTCGACATCGAATACCGCGCGCTGACGGTCGCCAATCCCGACCGCGAGAACGCCATCATCAACGTGCTGCGCTTCTACGAGGCGCGCAACGCCATCGTGTTCTGCTCGACCCGCGCCGCCGTCAACCACCTGACGGCCCGGCTGCACAATCGCGGCTTCTCGGTGGTGGCGCTGTCGGGCGAACTGTCGCAGAACGAACGCACCCATGCGCTGCAGGCCATGCGCGACGGCCGCGCCCGCGTCTGCATCGCCACCGACGTCGCCGCCCGCGGCATCGACCTGCCCGGCCTCGAGCTCGTCATCCACGCCGACCTGCCGACCAATTCGGATACCCTCCTCCACCGATCGGGCCGTACCGGCCGCGCCGGCAACAAGGGTGTCTCGGCGCTGATCGTGCCGATGAGCGCCAGGCGCAAGGCCGAGCGCCTGCTCGCCGGCGCCAATGTTCAGCCGACCTGGGTCCTGCCGCCTTCGGCCGACGAAGTGCTGGCGCGCGACGACGAGCGACTGCTCGCCGATCCGGCGCTTTCGGAAAAGATCAACGAGGACGAGGCTCCGTTCATCGCCACCCTGCTGGCGACCCATGGCGCCGAACAGGTAGCCGCCGCCTTCCTGCGCCTCCAGCGCGGCAACCGCTCGGCCCCGGAAGACCTGATCCCGGTCAGTCTGGAGGCTGCCAAGAAGCGCCGCGAGCCCGACTACGCCAATCCATCCAGCCCCGCCACCCAACCGCGCTCCGATTTCGGCGCCAGCACCTGGTTCTCGCTTTCCGTCGGCCGCAGGCAGAATGCCGAGCCGCGCTGGCTGATCCCCATGCTCTGCCGCAACGGCAACATCACCAAGGCGGCGATCGGCGCGATCAAGATGCAGCCGGAAGAGACCTTCGTCGAGATCGCAGACAGCGGCGTCGAGGGTTTCGTCGCGGCGATCGGCCCGAACAAGACGCTGGAGCGCGGCATCATCGTCAAGCGCCTGGAGGGCACGCCCAACTTCAACGCTCCGCCGAAGGAGCGTCCTGTGCGCGACGCAAAACCCTTTGCCGAGACAAAGCCGTTCGGCGACAAGAAGCCTTACGCGGACAAGAAGCCGCAGGGCGAAAAGAAGGCCTGGGCCGACAAGCGCGAACCGGCATCGAGCCGCCAGTTCCCGGACGACATGGCCAAGGCCGATGCCGAGGTCTGGGGCGATGCCCCGGCCAAGCCCGCCCGCGACGACTGGAGCGGCGATAAACCCGCCTTCAAGAAGAAGCCGAAGGGCGCCTCGAACGCTTACGACAAGCCGGCCAAGCCCGACTGGGCCGGCAAGCCCGCTTATGCAGCCAAGGGCGAAAAGCCCGCCTATGCGGCAAAGGGCGACAAGCCGGCCTATGCCGGCAAGCCGAAGGGCAAGTTCGACGATCGCGGCCCGGCAGCGGGACCGAAGAAGAAGAGCTTCAAGCCGAAGGGCTGATCCCTGCGAACGTAATCTTGCAACAAGGCCCGCGCTGCATGCGCGGGCCTTGTTGCATTTGAAGCCTCGTTCGCTCAGCGGGCAGCGGTTGCGATCATGGCCTTTGCCCCTCACCCTCGTCCTCGTCCTCCGCCGAGGGCGGCGGGAGCACGGGAACAATTGCCCCTCCACCGCGTTGTCGAGCGCGCAGGAATGGAGCAGGGGGCGATATGTCGGAACTAGCAGCGCGCGGTCGCGACCTGGTTCAGCGGCGACGGGCGAGGACGGCCTTTCTCGCCGGCATGGGGCGCGGGCTCGCCGGAGCCCTGCTGTTTGCCCTTCCCATGCTGATGACCATGGAAATGTGGCAGCTCGGCTTTCACATAGACCGGGAGAAGCTGCTCCTGCTGCTGGTCATCAACCTGCCACTCCTGCTCATCCTTTCCCACCATATCGGCTTCGAGGAGACTTTCGGCTGGCGTGAAGATCTTCGCGACGCAATCGTCGCCTACGGGATCGGCATCGCAGCGAGCGCCCTGATCCTCGCCCTGTTCGGTTTGCTGAAGGCCGAGATGCCGATCAGCGAACTGTTCGGCAAGATCGCCGTGCAGGCGGTGCCCGCCAGCATCGGTGCCATGCTCGGCCGCAGCCAGCTGACCCGCGACGAAGACGAGGAATGTGAAAACCCCGAACTGCGCAAGCGCCCGGCCACCTATTTCGGCGAGCTTTTCCTCATGGCGGTCGGCGCGCTGTTCCTGTCGCTCAACGTCGCGCCGACGGAGGAGATGATCCTGCTCTCCTACAAGATGACGGCCTGGCACGCGCTCGCCGCCATTGCCCTGTCGATCGCGCTGATGCACGGCTTCGTCTATGCGGTCTCCTTCGAGGGCGGGCACGAGCTTTCGCCGGAGACGCCCTGGTGGCACGCGCTGATCCGCTTCACCCTGCCCGGCTATGTCATCGCGCTCTCGATCAGCCTGTTCTGCCTGTGGATCTTCGAGCAGGTCGACGGCACGGCGCTGACCCCGCTGATCTTCGCCGTGATCGTACTGGCCTTTCCCGCCGCAATCGGCGCCGCCGCCGCCCGGCTGATATTGTGAGGAACATATGAGCCCCACCCATCGCCCCCGCCACACCGAAGCCGACAATCCGCACTGGATGGAGTGGCTGACCGGCCTCGTCTCGGCCGCCCTCATTGCCACGCTGATCGGCTATGTCGGCTGGAATGCATTGACCGAGCAGATGGAACCGCCGGAATTCGCCATCGAGGCGACCGGCATGGAGCGCATGACGGGCGGCTATCGCATCACCTTCGACATCGAGAATCGCGCCAATAGCACAGCCGCGGCCGTTGTCGTCCGTGGGGAACTTCTGCGGGGCGAAGAGAGTGTCGAGACGGTCGACGTCACCTTCGACTATGTGCCCGGCGAATCCCAGTCGAGCGGCGCGATCCTGTTCACCACCGACCCGGGCAGCGCCCAACTGACCTTGCACGCGGTCGGCTATACCGATCCGTGAGCCGAGGTCACACTGGACCGATGCCACCTGCCCCCTGCATCACGTCGTGGACGGCTGGCCCGCGAGCGCCAGCCAGCCTCGAAACGAGAAGGCGGCGTAGAACAGGGCCGGCTCCGAAAAGCCTGCTTCGAGAAAAAGCGCTTCATCCTCAGACGGGGTGAGTAGCGGCAGTCGCTCGGCCATCGCCTTGACGGAGCCCGCGGCGCTCTTCGGATCGAAATCAATGTCGCCGGCAAAGGCGACGGACCGCGTCAGCCATTGCCGCCGCTCAGATTCCGGCATGGAATGATGGACAACCACCAGCGGGCGGCCCGGCTTCAGCCGGGCATGGATTTGCTTGAGGGTGCGCAACCGTTCGTTCCTGTCGAGAAAATGCAGCATGAGCAGGCAGGTCGCGCCGTCGAACCGACCGGACGGCGCTTGATCGATCGTTCCCGTAATCAGTTCGATCCGATCTTTGTGAGGGGCGGTCGTTTGGCGGGCGATATCGAGCATGGCGGGGGACGGATCGACGCCGGTGAATTGCCAGCCGGCCCGCAGTTCCGCCATTGCCTTCAGCTCCAGACCGCCACCGGCCCCGACGACGAGGATATGGGCAGCGTCAGGCGCCCCCTCCCCGAGCAGGATGGTCGCCATCCGGTGCAGGGCGGCCAGTCCCGGCACCTTGCGCTGCGTATCCTGCGTGTAGGTCGCAACCGCATTCGGATTGAGGAACGGCGTGAGATTGTCTTCCATGCGTCTCTCCTCGGATAAGAGTGAGCGGCCAGCCGCCCTTCGCCCCGCTTTCATCGGCCTGGGCAAGGATGACCTCGCCAGACGTTCGACCGGAACTCTCGATAGAGGGTGCGTTGCCATGGCTGGACAGGCCGCCCCCTCTCGTATCAATTAAAGTTACATAAGAGTACAACTATCATGGATCAACAACTGATTCATGATAATCCTATCGCCGCGCAGTCCCCCATCCGGGTGCTCCGATGGCGATCGCCGCGCACGGGAGATGAAATGAACAAGGACACCAGGCTTTCAGACGTCCTGCACGTGCTCCTCCACATGGCCGAGGACGAGCGGCCTTTGACCTCGGATGTTCTGGCCAAAAGCATGCGCACCAATCCGGCGGTGTTCCGAAGAACGATGGCCGGGTTGCGCAAGGCCGGTTATGTGCGCTCCGGCAAGGGTCACGGCGGCGGCTGGCAATTGACCCGTCCGCTGAAAGAGATCACCTTGCTCGCCGTCTACGAGGCCCTCGATCGGCCGACCCTCTTTGCCATCGGTAGTCGCACGGACCATCCCCATTGTGTGATCGAGAAGAATGTCAACGCCGCGCTGTCGAACACGATGGCAAAGGCCGAGTCTCTACTCATCGAGCGGTTCGGACAGGTGACCTTGGACCAGCTCGCACCCGACCAGTCAGACACGCCGACGCAGCATTGCCGCGCAGATCAGTGAATGATGATGGTGGGGAAGCTGATGCGGGGGCTTCTGTCGAGACGGACGCGCCAAATTGCCGTCCCTGCGCAAAGAAACGTGACAAGGGCCCAAGCCCGAACCGCCCGGTCTCACAGACTGAGCGGTCCCCTCACCCGCCGATCAGCGTCAGCCACTCATCCTCGGTGAGAACGGAAATCCCGAGTTCCTGCGCCTTGGCGAGCTTGGAGCCCGCATCGGCGCCGGCGACGACATAGTCGGTCTTTTTCGACACCGATCCGGCGACCTTGGCGCCGAGGCTCTCGGCCCGCGCCTTCGCCTCGTCACGGGTGAATTTTTCCAGAGATCCGGTGAAGACGACGGTCTTGCCGGCGACGGGACTGCCGCTGGTGACCAGAACCTCGGCGTCGAGCGGCGTAATCTCCTGCAGCAGCCTGTCGACCACTTCGAGATTGCGCGGCTCCTTGAAGAATTCGACGATCGAGGCGGCGACCACCTCGCCGATGCCGTCGATGGCGTTGAGCTCGTTCCAGGCATCGCCGAACATCGGCGCAGCCGCCTTCATCGCCTCGGCAAACGCGACGTAGGAGCCGTAGGAGCGCGCCAGGAGCTTGGCGGTCGTCTCGCCGACATGGCGAATACCGAGCGCGAAGATCAGCCTGTGCAGGGCGATTTCGCGGCGGGCGTCGATCGCGTCGAACAGTTTTCTGACGCTGACCCGGCCGAAACCCTCGATATTCTCCAGCTTGACGAGCGGCGAAGCCTCCTGCCGACGCTTCAGGGTGAAGATGTCGGGCGCGGTGCGGATCTGGATCGCCGGATCCTCGGCCTCGAAGAAGAAGTCGACCTGCTTGGTGCCGAGCCCCTCGATGTCGAAGGCGTTGCGCGAGACGAAATGCTTGATGTGTTCCTTGGCTTGCGCCGAGCAGACGAAGCCGCCCGTGCAGCGCGTGACTGAATCGAGCTTGCCGGTCTTCTCGTTCTTTTCCCGCACGGCATGGCTGCCGCAGACCGGGCATTTCGTCGGGAACGCGTAAGGAACGGCACCCTCAGGGCGCTTTTCGAGCACGACATCGAGCACCTGCGGAATGACGTCGCCGGCGCGCTGAACGATCACTGTGTCGCCGACCCGGATGTCGTGATCTTCAGGCCGGATGCGCTCGCCGGAATTGCCGATGCCTTTGATGTAATCGGCATTGTGCAGCGTCGCATTGGTGACCACCACGCCACCGACCGTGATCGGCTCCAGCCGCGCCACAGGGGTGAGCGCGCCGGTGCGGCCGACCTGGATGTCGATCGCCTCGACGGTGGTAAACGCCTGCTCGGCCGGGAACTTGTGGGCGGTCGCCCAGCGTGGGCTCCGCGAGCGGAAACCCAGGCGCTCCTGCAGGTCGAGCCGGTCGACCTTGTAGACGACGCCGTCGATGTCGTAGTCGAGATCGGCGCGCATCAGGCCGATCTGGCGGTAGTGGTCGAGCACTTCGGCCGTCGAGGTCAGGCGCTTCATCAGCGGATTGACCGGAAAACCCCATTCGCGGAATTTCTCCACCATGCCCATCTGCGTGTCGGCCGGCATGTCCGACATCTCGCCCCAGGCATAGGCGAAGAATTTCAGCTTGCGGCTCGCCGTCACCTTCGGGTCGAGCTGGCGCAGCGACCCGGACGCGGTGTTGCGCGGATTGACGTAAAGCGGCTTGCCCTCGGCCTCCATCTGGGCGTTGAGCGCCAGGAAGGCGCTTTTCGCCATGTAGACCTCGCCGCGCACCTCGACCACGGCCGGCGCACCGGCCGGCAATTGCCGCGGGATCTCCGGGATGGTCAGGATATTGGCGGTGACGTTTTCGCCGGTCGTCCCGTCGCCGCGGGTCGCAGCGGTCACGAGCCGGCCGTTCTCGTAGCGGATCGACATGGACAGCCCGTCGATCTTCGGCTCTGCGGTGAACGCGATCGAATCATCCGGCAGGCGCCCGAGGAAGCGATAGACCGAGGCGACGAAATCGGCGACGTCCTCGTCGGAAAACGTGTTGTCGAGCGACAGCATGGGTCGTGCATGGACGACCGGGGCGAAGGTCACAGAAGGCGCGGCCCCGACCCGCTGCGACGGGCTGTCGGGGCGGATGAGGGCCGGGAACCGCGCCTCGATCGCGTCGTTGCGGCGCTTCAGTGCGTCATAGTCGGCGTCCGAGATCTCCGGGCGATCCTTGCCGTGATAGAGCGCGTCGTGGCGGGCGATCTCCTCGGCCAGCCGTGCGAGCTCGGCTCTCGCCTGTTCCTCGCTCAGGTCCTCGACTGCGATCATCTGCTCTGCCATTGCCCCTGCTCCGAATTTCATTCGTCGGTCTTAGCCGAGATTCACGGCGTGAAAAACCTCGTCCGAGCATTCGCACGGTTGAATCAGCCAAGACTGCCGGCGCCAAGATCGATCCGCGCCAGAAGCGGCAAGTGATCGGAGGCCTTGCGGGCGAGAGGAGTGTCGTGCACCGCCATTTCGGCGATCAGGTCGGCGCGATTGGCCATGATCCGGTCGAGTGAGAGCACCGGCATGCGGGCCGGATAGCTGGGGATCGGCGTCGGCAGTGGTCCGAACACCGATTCGAGGCGGGTGAGCGCCGATCCGGGACCGAGGCGCCATTCGTTGAAATCGCCCATCAACAAGGTCGGTCGCTCCTCGCGCCGGCCGATGATGTCGAGGATAGTATCGGCCTGCTGGCGGCGCGCCCAGCGCAGGAGACCGAGATGGGCGGCGATGATTCGCAATCCCGCGCGCGCCTCGATGTCGATCTCGGCAACCAGCGCGCCGCGCGGCTCGAGCCCCGGCAGCGCCACCTGGTGGACGTCGCGCACCACGCCCTCCCTGAACAGCAGCACATTGCCACGCCAGCCATGCGATTTCGGCTTGTGCAGGACGGGCACGGGCATCAGCCCGGTCTCCAGCCGAAGCCTTGGCAGGTCGAGGAGCCCGGATCGCTCGCCGAACCGCTGGTCGGCCTCCTGCAGGGCGATCACGTCGGGGTTCATCTCGCGGATGACCTCGATGATCCGTTCCGGGTCGAAGCGGCCGTCGGTGCCGACGCATTTGTGGACATTGTAGGAGGCGACGAGCATCGAGCCGTCGCGCACGTCCCGCCTCAGCGGATTGTAGATGCGATTGGACCGGTTCTTGATCGAGGCGATGACTGCGGAAGCCAGGGTGTTGTTGGTCTTCGTCATTTCACTTCCATGCGGACTGCACCATCGCCGGACCGACCCGAAGCATAGGGCATGTCGCGGGAATGACCACGCCCGCTCCGGGATGACGACAGGATTTCAACAAGACAGGTCTCCATCACAGATAGGGCGAGCCGAGCCAAAGGACACGGTCGAACAGACGGAAAACGAACGGGCGCCGGCTCAGTTCCTCCAGTGTGACAGGTTCGGCGCCGTCGAGGGCGGCGTCGATGCGCGCGTCGATCGTCGCGGCGAAATCCGGGTCGAAGACTTCCAGATCGATCTCGAAGTTCAGCCTCAGCGATCGCGAGTCGAGATTGGACGAGCCGACAAAGGCCCATTGCCCGTCGACGGTCATCAGCTTTGAGTGATCGAACTGCCCTTGCGCGCGAAAGATCCGGCTGCCGTCTTTGAGGATCTGGTCGAACTGGGCCGCCATGGCATGGCTGACGATGGCCAGATTGTTCCGCGCCGGGATGACGATGTCGACCGCCACCCCGCGCCGGGCGGCCGTGGCAAGCGCGCCGAGCAGGATATTGTCGGGGAGAAAATAGGGAGACATGATGCGGATCGACTTCTCCGCCACGGAAAAGGCTCCCATCATCATCTTGTGGTTCGTCTCGAGATTGGCATCGGGACCCGAAACGACGGTGCGCACGAAACTCGGCGTGCCGGGATCGGCGGTGAACGGCGCGACGCTCCAGACCTCGCCGTTCAGGATCTCGCCCGTCTCGAAATGCCAGTCCTCGGCCGCCACCGCGAAGATGTCGGCGACGGCAGGCCCGGTCAGGCGGAAATGCGTGTCGCGCGCCGCCTCGTCGCCTTCGAAGGCGGCGCGGATGTTCATGCCGCCAAGAAAGGCGACGGCGCCGTCGGCCACCAGGATCTTGCGATGGGTGCGCAGATTGGCATAGGGCAGCCTCAGGCCGGCGACCACCTTGCCGTTGAAGGCGGCGACCGTGACACCGCCCTCGGCCAGATAACCAAGGATGCTGGGCACGCTGTAGCGGGCGCCGACCGCATCGATCAACACGCGGACCGAAACGCCACGCCTGTGGGCCGCGATCAGCCGGTCGGCGACCCTGAGCCCGGCAGCGTCCCTGTCGAAGATATAGGTCTCGAGAATGATGCTGCGTTCCGCCGCATCGATCGCCGCGCAGAATGCCGCATAGGTCTCGTCGCCGGAGGACAGCATCTCGATCCGGTTGCCGGAAGAGAGCGCATGCCTGGCGACCCGGTCGCCGAGTGTCTTCAGCCCTGCCATTCGGCTGCCGAACCCTGCCTCCACCTCGTCGCGCGACACGCCGTAATGCGAAAGCGACCGCCAGAGCTCGTCGAGATGCAGCGCCCGGCGCGAAATCAGCGACTTGCGGCGGATGCGGTTGACGCCGGCGACCGCATAGATCAAGGCACCGAGCAGCGGTGAAAGGACGATGACGCCGACCCAGCCGATCGCCGAGCGGACCTCGCGCTTGGTCATCGCCGCATGGATTGCCGCAGCCGCTCCCATCGTGATCGACAGGAAAGCGAGAATATGCGGCCAGTAGGGAGACAGGGCTTCGAACATCGTGCACCGAGGGAAACAGGTTTCGGCGTTGAATGCAATCGCCGGCCCAAAGGTCCGCCGTGCCTCAGTTTTCTCCGGCCAGCAGACGCGCGGCAGCGGCCCTCGCCTCGTCGGTGACCGAGGCACCGGCGAGCATGCGGGCGATCTCCTCGCGCCGATGTTCCGGCTCCATGGTGGCGACGCGGGTGGCGATCTTCTCGCCGCCCTCGCCCGTCGGTCCCTTGGAGATCAACAGATGGGTGGCGGCGCGAGCCGCGACCTGCGGCGCATGGGTGACGGAGAGCACCTGGACCTTGGCGGACAGCCGCTTGAGGCGCTGGCCGATGGCATCGGCGACGGCACCGCCGACGCCCGTATCGATCTCGTCGAACACCAGGGTCGGCGCCGAACCGCGGTCGGCGAGCGCCACCTTGAGCGCCAGAAGGAAGCGAGAGAGCTCGCCGCCGGAGGCGACCTTCATGATCGGCCCCGGACGTGTTCCCGGATTGGTCTGGACGTGGAATTCGACCGTATCGATCCCCTCGGCCGTGGCCGCCTCCGGATCGCTCGTCACCTCGACCATGAAGCGCGCGCGCTCCAGTTTCAGCGCCGGAAGCTCGGCCATCACCGCGTCGGAAAGCGCAGAGGCGGCATTGCGCCGCTTGTCCGACAGCGCCCGGGCCCGGTGGTCATAATGCGCCCTCGCCTCTACCACTTCGGCCTCGAGCGCGCCGAGTTTCTCCTCGCCGGCATCCAGTTCGGCCAGATCGGCGATCATCTTTTCGGCGAGCGCCGGAAGCCCGGTCACCGGCACGGAATATTTGCGGCCCGCGGCGCGCAAGGCGAACAACCGCTCCTCGACCCGCTCCAACTCGTTCGGATCGAATTCGGTGCGCCGAAGAGCTGCCTCGACTTCCATCTGTGCGTTGGAGAGGTTGTCGAGCGCCGAATCGAGCAGCTGGACCGTATCCTCGAGCAAGCCCGGCGCCTCGTGGCTCTTGCGCTCCAGCCGGCGGACGAGCGAGGCGATCAGCGGCACTGGCGAGGCGTGGCCGTTGAGAAATTCCGAGGCCTCGGCGATGTCGCCGGCGATCCGTTCGGACTTCTGCATGACGGCGCGCCGTTCGGCCAGTTCGTCCTCCTCGCCGTCGCGTGGCGAAAGCTTTTCCAGTTCCTCGACCGACGCCCGCAGATAGTCCGCCTCGCGCGCGGCCGCCTCGACGCGGGCGCGATGGGCCTTCAGCACCCGGTCGGCCTCGCGCCAGCGGCGATAGCTCTCGCCGAGGCTGACCGCCTCGTCGGAGAGGCCGGCAAAGGCATCGAGCAGCATGCGGTGGGCATCGGTATCGACGAGCGCACGGTCGTCGTGCTGGCCGTGGATCTCGACCAAAAGCTGCCCCGCCTGGCGCATCAGTTGCACCGAAACGGGCTGGTCGTTGATATAGGCGCGGGTGCGGCCGTCGGCGGACTGGATGCGGCGGAAGATCAGGTCGCCGTCGTCATCCACGCCATTGCCGCGCAGAAGGGTGCGGGCCGGATGGCTGATCGCGACGTCGAAGACGGCGGTGACCTGCCCCTTGCCCTCACCGTGGCGAACGAGCGAACCGTCGCCGCGCCCGCCGAGCGCCAGCGACAGACTGTCGAGCAGGATCGACTTGCCGGCGCCGGTCTCGCCGGTCAGCACCGACAGTCCGGCCTCGAAGGCAAGATCCAGACGCTCGATCAGAACGATATCGCGGATCGACAGCTGGACCAGCATGGAACACTCATCTCGCGTCTAGGAAAGAGGGTCAGCTCCCGACAAGGATCTTCTTGCCGGCCCTTGCGATCCACGAACCCGTATTCTCGCGCGGCTCGAGACCGCCCGACTTCAGGAGCTTGTAGGAATCGGCATACCACTGGCTGTCGGGATAATTGTGTCCGAGCACCGCTGCGGCCGTCTGGGCTTCCTGCACCACACCGAGGGCGAAATAGGCCTCGACGAGGCGCGCCAGCGCTTCCTCGATCTGGTTGGTGTTCGGATACTTCTCGACCACGGCGCGGAAGCGGGAAATGGCCGCAAGATATTCCTTGCGCTCGAGATAGTAGCGACCGACCTGCATTTCCTTGCCGGCCAGCTGGTCGCGCGCGAAACGGATCTTGGCCTGCGCGTCGTCGACATATTCTGAGTCGGGATAGTTATCGATCACCTTCTGCATCGCATCGATCGTCTGCAGCGAGGTCTTCTGGTCCTGCGTCACGTTGACGATCTGCTTCCAGTAGGAAAGGCCGACGAGATATTGCACGTAAGCCGAATCGTCCGAGCGCGGATAGAGATTGAGGTAACGGTTGCCGGCGGCCACGGCATCGGTGTAGCGGGCCAGCCGATACTTGGTAAACGTGCTCATCACCAGCGCCTTCTGCGACCATTCGGAGAAGGGATGCTGCGCGTCGATCGCATCGAACTTGCGCGACGCCTCGACGATGTTACCGGCCTTGATGTTCGCCAGACCCTGGTTGTAGAGCGTTTCCGGCGGATCGGTCTCGATGCCGAGCTTGGTGATGTCGATGTCGGGATCCGACTGGCATGCAGCCAGCAGCGCGCCGGACACCGTCATCATCACACATATACTGGCAATACGCGCGGCTTTATTCACAACGACCGACCCTACATGACTCATTCGACAGTTCCCGATTGCAGCGCCGCTAGAAAACCGTCGCTTTCAACACGCGTTTCTAGCCATAAAAGCAGTATGAGAGCAACGCAATGATGGCGATTTAACGCATTTTTGTGGCGGCTGTCGGGAAATACGACAATTGGCCCAAAGCGCAACGCCGGTCGAATGCCGCACATTCTTCAAGACGAAAAAAGGGCCGAGGTTTCAATGCCCCGGCCCTAGCTTGGAGGTAATGGAGTGGTCACGCCGACCAGGGCGCGAATTCCGGAACATTGACGGGGACGAATTCGCGCGCCCGCGCCTTGAGGCTGCGTGACGGCGCCTCGACGACCTCGTAGGCCGTCGGATCGCTGAGCAGGGCCTTGAGCGCATTGGCATTCATCTTGTGGCCGCCGCGATAGGAGCGGTAGCAGCCGATGAACTGCGCGCCGGCCAGTGCCAGGTCGCCGACAGCATCGAGCGTCTTGTGACGGACGAACTCGTCCTTCTCGTAGCGCAGGCCCTCGACATTGATGACGGTGTTGTCGTCGGAGATGACGACGGAATTTTCCAGCGAAGAGCCGAGCGCGAAGCCGGCGGCCCAAAGGCGTTCGACGTCCCGCATGAAGCCGAAGGTGCGGGCGCGCGAAAGCTCGTTCTTGAAGGTTGAGGCGGTCAGGTCGCCTTCCCACTTCTGGCGGCCGATCAAGGGCGTGTCGAAATCGATCTCCACCTCGAAGCGCGTGCCGTCATAGGGGCGAAACTCCGACCAGGACGCACCCGACTCGATCCGGACCGGCTTGATGACGCGGATGTAGCGGCGCTTGACGCCGAGATTGACGATACCGACCTGCTCGATCGCATCGATGAAGACTTCCGAACTGCCGTCCATGATCGGCATTTCCGCGCCGTCGACCTCGATCACCAGATTGTCGAGGCCGAGCGCATAGATGGCCGCCATGACATGCTCGATGGTGGCGATCGAACGGGCCGGCGAAAAGCCGAGAACCGTGCACAGATCCGTATTGCCGACCTGCGAGGACACCGCCTTGAGCTCCGTGGAACTGCCATCGTCGTGCTGGCGCACGAACACGATCCCCGTCCCGGCCTCGGCCGGAAGCATGTTGATGGTGACCGTGCGGCCGGAATGGACGCCGATACCCGTCAGGCTGAGGGGAGCTGCGATGGTGGTCTGGAAACCCAGCAATGCGATTGCCATGAAATCTGCCTTTAAGCGATGCAGCCGACCCGACCTTCGGGCTCGATCAATGTGCGGCTGCTCTTGTCTTGTCCGGAAGTGGAGAATCACGCGGCAAACGCGCCGAACCCAATTCCTAGCCCCTACATACGCACTGGCCGGGGTCCTGCCAAATCACTGTTCGTTTCGCATTGTAACGAAACCAAGCCTCTGAATTTCAAATGAAAAATAGACGCCAGCGAGGATGTTGAAAGACAAAGGGCCCGGGTCGCAAGACCCGGGCCCCTGATCACTGAAAGCGTTCGATCAGTTGGATTGGCGGCGAAGGAAGGCCGGGATTTCCAGCTGGTCGTCCTCGTGGCTCGAACGCGACGGGGGCGTGGCGCGACCCTGGTCGTCGAGCTGGCCGCGACGCGGCGCATAGAGGCTGGCTTCCGGCGAAAGAGCGCGACGCTGCGGAGCGGCCGGGGCCGGCGCAGAGGCGGTCATGTCGGAGGCAGGTTCTTCTTCCTGATGGCGGCCAAGCGAGTTGGTGATCCGCTTCAGGAGACCCATCGGACCACGCTCGTCCTGGGCGGCCGGAGCCGCAGGCTGGGCGCGGTGATCGAGTTCGGCACGCAGGACCGGCGGGAAGTCTTCCACCTTCGGCATGCGCACCGGCTCGGCCGCCTGACGCATGGCCGGAGCAACCGGCTCGTGGCGTACCGGAGCCGGAGCGACCGGCGCCTGCATTTCGGCAGCCGGCATGTGCATTGCCGGAGCCGGACGGCTCATGACCGGTGCCGGAGCTGCAACCGGCTCGACCGGCATGCGAACGGCAGGCTGTGCCTCGGCTACAGCAGGCGTCGCAAACAACCGGCTCTGCGGACGGAAGTCCGGCTCGGCGGCCGGCTGCGGGGCGACGGCTGCCTGACGAGCGATGGCGATTTCGAGTTCACGTTCCATTTCAGCTTCGGCCGAACGGATGGTTTCTGCCACCGGGTCGATGGTCTTGGGTGCCTGCGCCATTGCAGGCTGCACTGCGGCCGGAGCCGAAGCAACGGCCGCGGAGGGACGGACAATCGGCCTTGCTGCCGGAGCGGCGTCGCGGGCTGCCATGGCACCAGCGGCACGGTCGATGCCGGTGGCGACGACCGACACGCGGATGAGACCTTCCAGCGCTTCGTCGAAGGTCGCGCCGAGGATGATGTTGGCGTCCGGATCGACTTCCTCGCGGATGCGGGTTGCGGCTTCGTCGACTTCGAACAGGGTCATGTCGCGACCGCCGGTGATCGAGATCAGCAGGCCCTGTGCGCCCTTCATCGAGGTTTCGTCGAGCAGCGGGTTGGCAATAGCGGCTTCCGCAGCCTGCATTGCGCGGCCCTGACCCGAAGCCTCGCCGGTACCCATCATCGCACGGCCCATTTCGCGCATCACCGAACGGACGTCGGCGAAGTCGAGGTTGATCAGGCCTTCCTTGACCATCAGGTCGGTGATGCAGGCGACACCCGAATAGAGCACCTGGTCGGCCATCGCGAAGGCGTCCGCAAACGTCGTCTTGTCATTGGCGATGCGGAACAGGTTCTGGTTCGGGATCACGATCAGCGTGTCGACCGATTTCTGCAGCTCCTCGATGCCGGCCTCGGCAAGCCGCATGCGGCGCTGGCCTTCGAAGTGGAACGGCTTGGTGACGACTCCAACGGTCAGGATGCCCTTGTTGCGGGCAGCCTGGGCAACGACGGGTGCCGCACCGGTGCCGGTGCCGCCGCCCATGCCGGCGGTGACGAAGCACATATGGGTGCCGTTCAGGTGATCGATGATCTCGTCGATGCACTCTTCAGCGGCGGCGCGGCCGACTTCCGGCTGCGAGCCGGCGCCGAGGCCTTCGGTGACGCTGACGCCGAGCTGGATGACGCGATCGGCCTTGGTCATGGTCAGTGCCTGGGCGTCCGTGTTGGCGACGACGAAGTCGACGCCCTGCAGACCGGCGGTGATCATGTTGTTGACAGCGTTTCCGCCGCCGCCGCCGACGCCGAACACGGTGATCCGAGGCTTCAGCTCGGTGATATCTGGCTTTTGCAGCTTGATGGTCATTTCAGACTTCCTTCTTTCTCCGGCCACAGCGCCACGCCGGCCATTGTCATTTCAACCGTTTCGCCCCAGGCCGGACCGCAATCAGCGGCCTGGAGTCAATTCAAAAGCTTTCCTTCAGCCATTGGCCCATGCGGGCCATCCGGCTGTTTCCGTTGCCGAAGGGAGAGAACAACCCGCCCTGCCCGGCATGCGTTTCCTGATCGGCGACCTGCGGATAAATCATCAATCCGACTGCGGTCGAAAAAGCGGGGCCCTTGGCCGCGGCCGGGAGGCCGGCGACACCCATCGGGCGCCCGATTCGCACGTTGCGGGCCAGAATGCGGCGAGCCGCCTCGGGCATGCCGGTCAGCTGGCTGGCGCCGCCCGTGAGGACGACTCGCTTGCCGACGACGGGCGAGAAGCCCGACTTCTGAATCCGATCGCGCAACAGTTCAAGAGTCTCTTCGATGCGGGCGCCGATAATTCGGGTCAACAGCGCCTTCGGCACCTGCAGAGGCTGGTCACGGTCGTCCTCGCCGATTGGCGGAACGGAAACCACTTCGCGCTCGTCGGCCCCGTTGGCGAGCGCCGAACCATGCACCACCTTGAGACGCTCGGCATCCTCGATGCGGGTCGACAGGCCACGCGCCAGATCGGTCGTCACATGATGCCCGCCTATGCTGATTGCATCGGTGTGAATGAGCTTGCCTTCGGCAAAGACCGAGATCGTCGTCATGCCGCCGCCCATGTCGATGGCGGCACAGCCGAGTTCGACCTCGTCATCGACCAGGGCAGCAAGGCCGCTGGCGTAAGGGGTGGCGACCACGCCCTCCACGGTCAGGTGCGCGCGATTGATGCAGAGTTCGAGATTGCGCAGCGCCGCGCGCTCGGCGGTCACGACATGCATATCGACACCCAGCACATCGCCATACATGCCGAGCGGATCGCGGATGCCGCGCTCGCCGTCGAGCGAGAAGCCGGTCGGCAGCGAATGCAGCACGGCACGGTCATTGCCCTGGGACTGCTGCCCGGCGGCGACGAGAACCTTCTTCAGGTCGCTGCCTTCGACTTCCTGGCCACCCAGATCGATGGTGGCCGTGTAGACGTCGGAGCCGATGCGACCGGCCGAGACGTTGACGATCAGGCTTTCGACGGTGAGACCCGCCATGCGCTCGGCGGCATCGACAGCGAGCCGCACGACGCCTTCGACCGCGTCGAGATCGGAGATCACGCCGGACTTGATGCCGCGCGAGCGCTGGTGGCCGATGCCGATGACCTCGACATTATGAGTGCGACCCGGCAGGACCGAACTTTCCTTGCACGGCGTCAGGCGGCCGATCATGCAGACGACCTTGGTCGAACCGATGTCGAGCACCGACACGACATGCACCCGCTTCGACGAAAGCGGCTTCATGCGCGGCAGACCGAAGTGGGAGCTTCCGAACAGGCTCATATGTTCTGCCCCGCCTTCTTGAGCATCTTGCGCCGCTCTTCAACCGCTGCAAGACGACGTTCCTGGGCCTCCGGCGTCAGCCGGATGGTGGTGCGATCGGGAAGCCGCAGATCGACGGCTGCGATGTCGCGCGCCAGGAGCTGCTGCTCGGCATCCAGACGCGCCAGCTTGGCGAGGGCCGCATCGACATTGTCCTCGGGCAACTTGACGATGACGCCATTGTCCAGATGAATATCCCAGCGACGACCAGCGACGCGAACGAAGGCCTTCACCCGCGAGGCGATGCCCGGAAAGCTTGCGAACTGCGCCTCGACCGTCGCGGCGGCCGTCTCGGCATCGCGCCCGACGAACAGCGGCAGGGAGGCGAACTTATTGTCGCGCAAAGGAGCAATCACGCTGCCGGACTTCTCGATCAGCGAAAGCTCGGTGCCGTGTTGCCAGATGCCGTAGGCCTGACGCTCGCGCAGCACGACCTCGACCGCCCGAGGATAGACCTTGCGAACCTCGGCCGATTCGACCCAGGGCATCTCCGCCAGGGCCTTACGGGCAGCGGCAATGTCGAGACCCAGCAAGCTGGTAGAACCATCCAGGCCGAGCAGTTGGAGAATGTCGATCTCGGACGTGTGCTGATTGCCGGAGACGTGAACATCCTCGACGGCAAATCCCGCACCCGTCGTCATCGCCTGGACGACCGCGGGTCCATGACCACCGACGACGATCCCGTAGAGCGCCACGGCGGAATAGAAACCTACGAGCGAAACCTTTCCGGCATGGGCCGGAATAACGATGCGGCCCGAGCAGAGGCTGACGACGAAGCGCACGACACGGCGCATCGGACGAGGCAAAACCCGCCCCTCGCCGGCAGAACCGGAGGCCACGTTGTGGTGCCCACCCATATCCGCAGATCTATCGCCGCTCACCGCAAACAAGACGCGTCCTCCACCATCCAACGCAAGAATTCACCAAAACGAAGACCGGCATGCGCCGCCATTTCGGGCACCAGCGAGGTCGGGGTCATGCCGGGCTGAGTGTTGATTTCCAACCAGACGAGCTCGCCATCCTCGGAGAAGCGATCGTCGTAACGGAAGTCCGAGCGACTCACCCCGCGACACCCGATTGCCTGATGCGCCGCAATGGCCAATGATTGTATTTTTTGGTAAATTTTCGGTGAAATTTCCGCAGGAAGCACATGCCGCGAACCACCCGCGACATATTTCGAGTCGTAATCGTAGAAGCTGTGACCCTGCGGCACGATCTCGGTCACGCCGAGCGCCTTGCCACCCATGACGCCGCAGGTCAGCTCGCGACCGGCGACATAGTGCTCGACCATCACGCGATCGCCGTAGCGCCATTCGCTCGAGGTCAGCGATTGCGGCGGATGCGCCATGTCCTCGCGAACGATGACGACACCGAAACTCGAACCTTCGCACACTGGCTTGACCACATAGGGCGGCGCGATCGGATGTTCGTTGCCGATTTCGAAACGCGACATGACGCGCGCTTCGGCGACCGGCACGCCGGCACTGCCGGCGACGATCTTCGCCTGCCCCTTGTCCATGGCGAGCGCCGAGGCGAGCACGCCGGAATGTGTATAGGGGATCTGCAGGTATTCGAGCACACCCTGGATCGTGCCATCCTCACCGAACGGCCCATGCAGTGCATTGAAGGCGACGTCCGGACGCAACTCGGCGAGAACCTGGCCGACATTGCGGTCAACGTCGACGCGCGTGACGCGGTAGCCCTCAGCCTCGAGGGCCTCGGCGCACGCCTTCCCGGAGGAAAGCGACACCGGCCTTTCGGAGGAAAGGCCACCCATCAGGACGGCTACATGTTTGCCACTCATCAACGCCCCCCGCATATCGCGAAACACCAACCGGACACCTGGCGCCGGATTTCTCGGTTGGGAGGGGCGCCGTCCTTTGCATCAGTTAGACGACATTAAGGTTAATGAAGTGTTTACTTTCGTTAACCGGAGGGCCCGACGGCTCGATTTTTTTGCCGCGCGACCCAGGCGATCAGGATCACAAACCCTTGCGTATCAACCACTTTTCCAGAAAGTGCCGATGGCGGGTCAGCCGGCCCGGCGGCTTGGCTCGGCACCGGCGAGAGCCGTCGGCAGCATGATCATGCCGGTCGAAAGCGAGTCGATGTCGCGGTGGCAGACGATTCTGTCGCGCCCACCGGCCTTGGCCACATAGAGCGCACGATCGGCCTCGGAGAAGATTTCGTTGAAGCTGCGACCATTCGGCAGGTCCGCAACGCCGCCCGAAATCGTCACCTTGACGCGACGACCGTTGCAGGGAATGTCGAGTGCGGCGACCCGGCGGCGGACACGCTCGGCCCGTTCGGTGATCGTCTCGACACCCGAAGCCGGCCACAAGACCGCGAATTCCTCGCCGCCGATCCGCGCGCAGACCTCCGACTCGTCGAACCCTTCCCGGATGACCTCCGCCACGGCAGCGATCACCTCGTCACCGACCGAATGACCGAAGGTATCGTTGATCGTCTTGAAGCGATCGATGTCGAAAAGGACGAGGGAGACATCGCCCTTTCCGTCGTCGAAGGCCCTCTGGAAGGCACGGCGGTTGAGCAGGCCAGACAGCATGTCGATACGGCTGATCCGCTCGAATTCGGCACGCGAGATGCCGAGATCGTAGATGGCAAAACCGACGACCGCATAGGCGATGACCGCGACAACGAAGGAGACCGGGGGCGTCAGCACGGTGGCGATCACCAGCGCCGGCGCAAGATCGTAAGGCAGAAGGTCGAAGGCGACGAGGGCGAAATGGGCGCAGACATTCAGGACATAGGCGAGGACCGCGATCTTCGCCGCCATCCACACCGCGCGTGAAACCACTGCGCTGCGGCTGGAAAACTCCCCGAGCGTCAGCTGGCCGACGATCCAGTTCTTCGTTGCATTTTCCATGAGCCACTCCGCAAACCCATGAAAGCATAGGGGGAGCCGCTTAACAATTCGTCGCGGGGAGGCAGGCGATTCGATTTTATTCGCCGACCTGCGACAGCCGAACGCCGGGCACCGGGATGGACGGGGTGCCCCGCCCTGCCCCTTATCTCAGGCTGTCGTGACGCCGTGGAAGGGCTTGACCTCGCGGCCCGGCATGAAGATGCCGATGCGCTTGATTTCCCATTCGAGCTTGATGCCGGCATGCTCGAACACGCGCTGGCGCACGGTCTCGCCGAGATATTCAAGATCATAGGCCGTGGCATGGCCGACATTGATCATGAAATTGCAGTGCAGCGACGACATCTGCGCCCCACCGATCATCAGCCCGCGGCAACCGGCTTCGTCGATCAGTTCCCAGGCCGAGTGACCGGGCGGGTTCTTGAAGGTCGAGCCGCCGGTCTTTTCCTTGACCGGCTGCACTGTCTCGCGATGGTGACGCACGGCATCCATGTCGGCGCGGATCTTGGCCTTTTCTTCCGGATAGCCTTCAAACAGCGCGCTGGTGAAAATCAGCCCCTCCGGTGCCGCCGAATGGCGATAGCTGTAGCCCATCTCGGCCTTAGACAGGACATGGATGTTGCCCTGGCGGTCGACGGCCTCGATCTCGATCAGACGCTCGGCGGTCTCGCCGCCGTTGGCGCCCGCATTCATGCGGATCGCTCCGCCGATCGAGCCGGGAATGCCGTAGTAGAAGTGGAAACCACCGATATTGTGGTCCATGGCCATCGCGGCGACGTGCTTGTCCGGGCAGATCGCGCCGGCGCGGATACGGTTTTCGCCGGCAAGTTCGACCTGGCCGAAACCCTTGGCCGACAGGCGTATGACAACGCCCGGAATACCCCCGTCACGCACCAGAAGGTTGGAGCCGACGCCAACCACGGTGAGCGGGACCTCTTCGGGCAGCAGTTTCAGGAAGGCGACGAGGTCATCCGTGTCGTGCGGCTGGAACATCAGTTCGGCAAGACCGCCGGCCTGGAACCAAGTGACGCGATCCATCGGGGCGTCGGGCGTCAGACGGCCACGCAATTGATCCACACCCGGCCCGAGCGAGGCCAGCAGCTTTTCCCCATCCACCTGCTTCATTTCAAGACTTTCCTGACAACGCTTCCAGTTCGCGGGGCAGAGCCGCCGCCCATTGCGTGATGTTACCTGCTCCCAACAGAATCACGAAATCACCCGGTTGCGCAATGCCCGCCACGATCGGTGCAAGCTGGTCGGACGACGGCAAATAGCGCGCGTCGCGATGGCCACCGGCGCGGATACGCTCGACAAGGGCTTCTGCGGTGGCGCCTTCGATCGGGTCTTCGCCCGCGGCATAGACCGGAGCGAGCAACAGCGTGTCGGCATCGTTGAAGCAGTTGGCGAAATCCTCGAACAGGCTCGACAGGCGCGAATAGCGATGCGGCTGGTGGACGGCGATGATGCGGCCCTGGCAGGCTTCACGCGCCGCTTTGAGCACCGCCTTGATCTCGACCGGATGGTGGCCGTAGTCGTCGAACACCTGCACGCCGTTCCAGGTTCCGGTCAAGGTGAAGCGGCGCTTGACGCCGCCGAAGGACGAAAGGCCCTTGCGGATCGCCTCTTCTGGAATGTCGAGCCGGTTGGCGACCGCGATCGCGGCGCAGGCATTGGCGACATTGTGGCGACCCGGCATGGGCAGCCGAAGATCCTTGAAATTGAACACCCGGCCGGTGCGGCGGCGGCGGATCTCGACGTCGAAGATCGAATGCGTGCCCTCGAGCCTCACATTGGAATAGCGCACGTCGGCCTGCGGGTTTTCGCCATAGGTGATGACCTTGCGATCCTCGATGCGACCAACCAGTGCCTGCACTTCCGGATGGTCGAGGCACATCACGCCGAAGCCGTAGAACGGCACGTTCTCGACGAATTGCCGGAAGGCGGCGCGAACGGCATCGAAATTGCCGTAGTGGTCGAGGTGTTCGGGATCGATATTGGTGACGACCGCCACTTCGGCCGGGAGCTTGAGGAAAGTGCCGTCCGATTCGTCGGCCTCCACCACCATCCACTCGCCCTCGCCCATGCGGGCATTGGTGCCATAGGCATTGATGATGCCGCCGTTGATGACGGTCGGGTCGAGCCCGCCGGCATCGAGCAATGCTGCAACCATCGAGGTTGTCGTCGTCTTGCCATGCGTGCCGCCGATGGCGATGGCATTGCGGAATCGCATCAGTTCGGCCAGCATTTCCGCCCGCCGCACGATCGGCAGCAGCTTTTCGCGGGCCGCGACGAGTTCGGGATTGTCCTTCCGGATCGCGGTCGAAACGACCACCACTTCCGCATCACCGAGGTTCTCGGCCTTATGCCCGACGAAGACCTCGATGCCCTTGGCGCGCAGGCGCTGGACATTGGCCCCGTCGGACTGGTCCGACCCTTGCACGCGATGGCCGAGATTGTGCAGCACTTCGGCAATGCCGCTCATCCCGATCCCACCGATGCCGATGAAATGGACGAGCCCGATGGAGGTCGGCATCTTCATGAATTGGCTCCCTTCACGTGAGCGATATTCTTGCCTGCGGCAATAGACTCAACCAGATCGGCGAGCAAGCGCGTTGCATCCGGCTTTCCCGCGGTTTTCGCCGCATCCGCCATCCGCGCCAGCCTTTCCGGCTCCTGCATGGCGCTGGTCAGCAACTGCGCCAGACGCTCCGGCGAAAGCTCCGACTGGGCGATCACGCTGGCACCGCCGGCCGCCGCCAATGCCGCCGCATTGGCCGCCTGGTCATGATCGAGCGCATAGGGATAAGGGACGAGGATCGATGGCCGCCCGATGACCGAAAGCTCGGACACGGTCGAGGCGCCGGAGCGGCAAATGACCAGATGGGCGGCGGCGATGCGTGCCGCCATGTCGTTGAAGAAGGGCGACACCTCGGCAGGAACGCCGAGCTTCTCGTAACAGCCCTTCACGCGCTCGGCATCCTCGGGCCGGGCTTGCTGCGTGACGCTCAGGCGGTTGCGCAGCGAGGCGTCCAGGAGACTGATGGCGTTCGGCAGGGCCGAGGAGAAGAATTGCGCACCCTGGCTGCCGCCGAACACCACGAGGCGGAACGGGCTGCCGGGCTGCGACGGGCTGTAGGGGATGGACGAAGCGGCAATCACCGCCGGACGAACCGGATTTCCGGTCACCACCGTCTTGTCGGCATAGGTCCCGCCCTCGGGAAGGAAGCCGCCGGCAATCGCCTTGACCCGCGTGGCGAGCGCCTTGTTGGCGCGGCCCATGACCGCGTTCTGCTCATGCAGCAGCGTCGGTACGCCGAGACCGGCAGCGGCCAGAAGCGGAGGCACGGTCGGATAGCCGCCGAAGCCGATCACGGCAACCGGCTTCAACCGGCGCATCAACTGTTTTGCCTGGCGAAATCCCGTCCACAGCGACAGCAGGGCCTTGGCCACCGCGACCGGATTCTTCGAACCGATCGTCGCGGAGGCAACGATGTGGATCGCCTCGGCCGGGAAGGTGCCGGCATAGCGCTCCGCGCGGCTGTCGGTGACGAGGTGGACCGAGTAGCCGCGCTCGGCGAGCAGGTGCCCTAAAGCCTCGGCCGGAAAGAGATGGCCGCCGGTACCGCCGGCGGCAAGCAGGATGATGCCTTTTGTCATGACGACTTACTCCGCCGGAACGCCGTGAACGGCGCGAAACAGGCTGCGCTCCTGGGCGCGCTTTTCCGGCCGCCGTCGCGTCAGGGCCAGGATGAAGCCGGCCGTGACGCAGATCGCCACCATCGACGAGCCGCCATAGGAGATGAGCGGCAGCGTCATGCCCTTGGCCGGCAGCAGCTCGAGATTGACGCCGATATTGATCATCGACTGCGTGCCGATCAGCAGCACCAGACCGGCGACGGCGAAACGGTTGAAGTCATTGCGCTCCTTGAAGGCGTGGCTAAGGCCGCGGATGACGAGGAAGGCGAAGATCGAAACGAGGACCATACAGAAGAAGATGCCGAATTCTTCCGCCGCGACCGAAAAGATGAAGTCGGTGTGGCTGTCCGGGATGATTCGCTTGACGATCCCCTCGCCCGGCCCCTGGCCGAACCAGTCGCCGCGGATGATCGCCTGGCGGGCGGTATCCACCTGGAAAGTGTCGCCCTCACCGGTCAGGAAGCGGTCGATACGACCGGCGACGTGGGGTAGCGTCAGATAGGCGCCGAACACACCGGCAACGCCGATGCCGCCGAGCAGCGTGATCCACAGCCACGGCATGCCGGCCATGAAGAACATGCCGCCCCAGACGGCCGAGATCAGGATGGTCTGACCAAGGTCGGGCTGGGCGACGAGCAGCGCTCCGACAATGCCGAACAGGATGATGGCGAACAGGTTGCCGGGGATTTCCGGCTGGCGTGCGTGTTCGGCAAACAGCCAGGCGCAGATGACGACAAAGGCCGGCTTCATGAATTCGGACGGCTGGATCGAGATGCCGGCAAGGGTGATCCAGCGCCGCGCGCCCTTGACCTCGATGCCGAAGAACAGCGCCGCCACCATCATCAGCAGCGACATAGCCAGGATAACCATGGCCGTGCGGCGCACCTGGCGCGGGGTGAGAAAGGAAAGCCCGATCATCACGCCGAGCGCCGGCAGCATGAAGGCGGCATGTCGCTTGACGAAGTGGAAACTGTCGAGATTGAGGCGTTCGGCGACCGCCGGTGACGCCGCGAAGGAGAGCATGAACCCGATCCCCATCAAGAGGATGAAGGTGATCATGAACAGGCGGTCGATTGTCCAGAACCAGTCGGCGACCGGACCTCTCTCAACGCGGCTTACCATGTCAATTGCCTCCCTTGGGCACGTCGACCAGCATCGTCACTCCGTCGAGGGCCGCGACGTGGCCGACGAAGGCATCACCTCTAACTTCGAAGTTCTTGTACTGGTCGAAGCTTGCGCAAGCCGGGGATAACATCACGGCAACCGGGTTATTTTCCATGGCCGCATCGGCCGCCGCATGGGCGACAGCCTTTTCCAGTGTCCCGGAGATTTCGTAAGGCACGGCATTGCCGAGCGTCGAGGCGAAGGCGGACGCCGCCTCGCCGATCAGATAGGCCTTGGCGATCCGCGGGAAGAGCGGCGACAGGCTGGAGATCCCGCCCTCCTTCGGCAGGCCGCCGGCGATCCAATAGATCCTATCATAGCTCGACAGCGCCGGGGCCGCCGCTTCCGCGTTGGTTGCTTTCGAATCATTGACGAAGACGACCCGGCCACGCTGTCCGACCGGCTGCATGCGATGCTTCAGGCCGGCAAAGGATTTAAGTCCCGCCCTCACCTCGTCGGGCGACACGCCGACGGCGAGGCAGGCGGCGATGGCGGCTGCCGCATTCTGCGCATTGTGCGCGCCGCGCAGCGTCTGGATGCCGTTCAAGTCGGCGATCACGGCGGTGGCGCCGCCATGCGCCTCGATGATGCGATGCCCCTCATTGTAGAGGCCGTCGGCCAGCGGCTGGCGCTTGGAAATGCGCACGACCCTCGTGCCGGCCCGCTCGACGCGGTCGGCGATCCGTTCCGAGTAGCTGTCGTCCACGCCGACGATCGCGGTGCCGCTCCCAGCGACCAGGCGTTCCTTGATATCGGCATAATGCTGGATGGTGCCGTGACGATCGAGATGATCGGGCGTCACATTGAGCAGGATGCCGGCAGTCGGGTTGAGCGTCGGGGCCAGATCGATCTGGTAGGACGAGCACTCGACGACGAAGAAGCGCCCGGCCTTCGGCGGATCGAGAGTGAGTACGGCGCGGCCGATATTGCCGCCGAGCTGGGTGTCGCGCCCCGAAGACTGGATAATATGGGCGATCAGTGCCGTCGTGGTCGACTTTCCGTTGGTGCCGGTGATGGCGATGAACGGGCAGTCCGGCGCATGCGCCCGGCGCTCGCGCACGAAAATCTCGACGTCGCCGATCACCTCCACACCTTCCGCCCGGGCAAGGTCGACCGACCAGTGGGGCTTGGGATGGGTGAGCGGCACGCCGGGCGACAGGACCAGCGTGGAGACGGCCTTCCAGTCGATGCCGCGCAGGTTTTCGGTCGGGATGCCTTCGGCCTTGGCCTTGGCGACGCTGTCCGGATTGTCGTCCCAGCAGGCGACGTCAGCACCGCCGGCCACCAGCGACTTCGCCGTGGCCAGGCCCGAGCCGCCGAGGCCAAACAGCGCTACCCTTTTGCCCTTGAACGTGGTGGCCGGGATCATTGCGCCCTCACCTCAGCTTCAGCGTCGAAAGGCCGAGCATGGCGAGGCCGACGGCAATGATCCAGAAGCGGATCACCACCTGGCTCTCGGTCCAGCCGAGCTTTTCGAAATGGTGGTGGATCGGCGCCATCAGAAAGACGCGCTTGCCGGTCAGCTTGAAATAGCCGACCTGGATGATGACCGACAGCGTTTCGGCGACGAACAACCCGCCGATGATCGCCATGACGATCTCGTGCTTGGTTGCGACCGCGACCGAACCGATCAGGCCGCCGAGCGCCAGCGAACCGGTATCGCCCATGAAGATCGCCGCCGGCGGGGCGTTGAACCACAGGAAGCCGAGGCCAGCCCCGATGACGGCGCCGAGCACGACGGCAAGCTCGCCGGTGCCGGGAACGAAATTGATCTGCAGGTAGTTGGAGAACACCGCATTGCCGGTGAGGTAGGCGATGATGCCGAAGGAGGCGGCCGCAATCATCACCGGCACGATGGCCAGACCGTCGAGGCCGTCCGTCAGGTTGACCGCATTGCCCGCCGAAACGATGACGAAGCCGCCGAAAACGATGAAAAACAGGCCGAGATCGATGCTGAAGTCCTTGAGGAAGGGAAAGGCGATCGAGGAACCGAAGGTCGAGCCCTGCGGTCCGGAGCTGAGCGCCGTCGTCATCATGAAGTAGACGGCGATACCGGCAATGACGAATTCGATACCGAGGCGCGCCTTGCCGGAAAAGCCCTTGTCCGTCTGCTTCGTCACCTTGAGATAGTCGTCATAGAAGCCTATGGCGCCAAAGCCGAGCGTGACCAGCAGGGTGGAGACGACGTAGACGCTGGAAAGATCGGCCCACAAAAGCGAGGAGACGACGATGCCGGCGAGGATCATCAGCCCGCCCATGGTCGGCGTCCCGGCCTTCTTGAAATGGGTCTGCGGTCCGTCGGCGCGGATCGGCTGGCCCTTGCCCTGACGGACGCGCAGCGAGGCGATCATCGTCGGGCCAAAGAGGAAGACGACGAGGGCGGAGGTCAGGAGCGCGGCTCCCGTGCGGAACGTGATGTAACGGAACAGGTTGAAGAATTGAAAATTGTCCGACAGTTCCACAAGCCAGATCAGCATTGGAGCCCTTTCCAAAAGCCCGGATTAAATTTGGCGCCCCGTGTCGGGGAATGCCGGATACTTGTCAAGGAGAGCGGAGACGATCTTGCCGAAACCGAGGCCGAGCGAGGATTTGACCATGACCACGTCGCCGGGAGCGACGGCGCCGGTCACGAAGGAAACGAGTTCATCCGTGGTCGCGCGATATTCGATGTCGACGCTCTCGGGCAAGGCGTCGCGCAGCGCGGCCATTTCCGAACCGGCAAGCCAGACATGCTCGATGCCGGCCGCCAGCAGCGGGCTCGCCAGCTCGGCGTGAACCGCAGGCGAGAAAGCCCCCATCTCCAGCATGTCGCCGAGGACCGCGATCCGCCGCCCCTCGCCTTCCGGCTGGGCTGCCGCCAGCACGGCGATCGCCGCGCGCATCGAGGCCGGGTTGGCATTGTAGCTCTCGTCAATCAGCGTGAAGCTCGCATTGCCGATCGACAGGCGATGGCGCGCGCCGCGGCCCTTTACGGCGGAAAGCTGCGCCAGTGCCTCGATTGCGGCGTCGATGTCGGCGCCGACCAGCAAGACCGTTCCGAGCACCGCCATGGCGTTCTCCGCGATGTGCTGCCCCGGCGCGCCGATGACGACCTCGCGGGTTTCTCCACCATGATTGAACCAGACGGTCGAAAGCTCGGCCGCGCCGTCGAACTCGGCCAGTTGGAACTCCGCCTTGGCATGCTGGCCGAAGCTGTGAACATTGTCGATGCCGGCCGCCTGCGCAGCCTGTTCGAGAAAGTCGAACTGGCTGTTGTCGCGATTGAGGATGACATCGCCGCCCGGCACGACGCCTTCGAAGATCTCCGCCTTCGCCGCGGCGATCTCCTCGATGTCCTTGAAATTGCCGAGATGGGCGGGGGCGATCGTGGTGATGATGGCCACGTCGGGGCGGACCATGCGCGACAGCGGGCCGATTTCGCCCGCATGGTTCATGCCGATCTCGAACACGCCGTAGCGGGTGTCCACCGGCATGCGGGCAAGGGTCAGCGGCACGCCCCAGTGATTGTTGAACGATGCGACGGCGGCATGCACCTTGCCGGAGGGAGCGAGCGCCAGCCGCAGCATTTCCTTGGTGGTCGTCTTGCCGACCGAGCCGGTGACCGCGATGATCGTTGCCGAGCTCCGGTCACGGGCCGCCTGCGCCAGCTTCTGCAGGGCGCCCAGCACGTCGTCGACAACGATCATCGGCACCGTCAGGCGGCCGAGGGCGGGAAGCTTGGATTCGGCAACGACAAGAAGCGAAGCGCCGTTGGCGATCGCGAGACTGGCAAAGTCATGGCCGTCCACCCGATCGCCCTTGATGGCGAAGAAGGCTTCACCCGGCGCGATCGTCCGGCTGTCGATGGATATGCCGGTGATCCCCGCGGGCAGCGACCCGAACGGGCGCCCCGCCATGGCCTCGATCATTTCCTGCGCCGTCCAAAGAAAGGTCAATGGTCAAACTCCTCCAGTGCTTTGCGCAATTCCGCATGATCCGAGAACGGCAGCGTGACATCGCCGACGGTCTGGCCCTCCTCATGCCCCTTGCCGGCGACGATCAGCGTGTCCCCCGCCGACAACATGGCAACCGCGGCGCGGATCGCCTGCGCCCGGTCACCGATCTCGATCGCCTTGGGTGCGGCCGCCATGATCTCCGAGCGGATGACCGCCGGGACCTCGGAGCGCGGATTGTCGTCGGTGACGATGACGATGTCGGCAAGCCGGCAGGCGATCTCGCCCATGATCGGCCGCTTGCCCTTGTCGCGGTCGCCACCGCAGCCGAAGACGGTGATCACACGGCCGGTGGTGAAGGGACGGACCGACGCCAGCACGTTCTCCAGCGCATCCGGCTTGTGGGCGTAATCGACATAGGCGAGCGCCCCGGCCTTCGTCTGTCCGACCAGTTCGAGACGGCCGGATGCGCCTTTCAGCTTTTCCAGCGCCTTCATCGCCACGGCCGCATCGACGCCGGTAGCAATGGCAAGACCGGCTGCGACCAGCGCATTGGCGACCTGGAAATCGCCAGCGAGCGGGATGTGCACCTCGAAGATCGCGTCACCGAAATGCACTTCGGCAACCTGCTTGTGGCGGAAGTGCTCGACCCGCTTCAAAGCCAGGAACTGGCCGTTGCGACCGACCGTCAACACCTTGTGACCGGCCGCGGTCGCCACCCGGATCGCCTCGGCCGACCACGGATCATCGGCGAAGATCACCGCCGGCGCCCCCTTGGGCAGCAGCGTGTCGAACAGCCGCATCTTGGCGGCCATGTAGTCCTCGACCGTCGGGTGATAGTCCATGTGGTCGCGGCCGAGATTGGTGAAGGCGGCCGCGGCGAGCCTGACGCCGTCAAGGCGGCTCTGGTCGAGGCCGTGGCTGGAGGCTTCCATCGCCGCATGGGTGACGCCCTCGTCGGCGAGTTCGGCAAGCAGCCTGTGCAGCCCGATCGGATCCGGCGTGGTCAGCGAGCCGTAGTCGTTGCGGCTCGGCGAGATGACGCCGGTCGTGCCGATCTGCGCGGCGAGATGACCGGCTTCGGCCCAGATCTGCCGCGTGAACGAGGCAACGGATGTCTTGCCGGCCGTGCCGGTGACGGCCACCATGGTGGGTGGCTGGCGACCGAAAAAGGCGGCCGCCGCAACCGCCAGGAACCGGCGCGGGTTTTCGACGATGACAACAGGAACGGAGGAATCGACGGCATGGCCGGCGACGATGGCGACGGCACCACGCGCAACGGCATCGGCGACATAGGCGGTCCCATCGGCCTTGGTGCCGGACAGCGCGACGAAGAGCGTGCCCTTCTCGACCCTGCGGCTATCGGCGGAGAGCCCGGAAATCTCGATGGCGCCGGCGGCAGCACCGGCCTTCTCCACCTGTTCCTGAAACTCCGCGCCCGCCAGATCCCGCAACAACATCGATCATTCATCCACTGCTGGGAGGCGTTTCTGATAGAATCGCCGCCTGATTTGAAATTGGCTCAATAAGAGACGAGCAAGGCCGAACCGTCTTCCCCGTATTTGGGTTCTACACCGAGAATTGCGGCGCTTCTGCGGATAATCTCGCCCGCCATCGGCGCGGCCGAGGTACCGGCCAGCGCCGCGCCATTGCCCTTGTCGGTCTTCGGTTCGTCGATGAAGGTCAGCACCACATATTTCGGGTCATCGATGGGGAAAGCGGCAAGAAAGGCATTGAAGTTCTTGTCGCCGACATAGCGGCCGTTGACCACCTTGTCGGCCGTACCGGTCTTGCCGCCGACATTGAAGCCTTCGACGCGCGCATTGCGGCCCGACCCCTTGACGCCATTGGTTTCGAACAGGAAGCGCATGTCCTTGCTGGTCGACGGCTGGATGACCTGTGTGGAGAATTGCTCGGCTTGTTCGCGCGTGCGCGGCAGGAAGGTCGGCTCGATCAGCCTGCCACCATTGACCATGGCCACGCCGGCAACGGCCGTCTGGAAAGGCGTGGTCGAGACGCCGTGGCCGAAGGAAATGGTGATCGAGTTGATCTTCTTCCATTCCCGCGGCTGAGACGGCATGGCGACTTCCGGGAGTTCGGTGCGGACCTTGGACAGCAGGCCGAGGCGGGTGAGGAATTCCTTGTGGCCCTCCGTCCCCACCAGGTCGGCGACCTTGGCGGTGCCGATGTTCGACGAGTATTGGAAGACCTCCGGGATCGTCAGGATCCTGTGCTTGCCGTGGAAATCCTTGATGGTGAAACCGCCGATGCGGATCGGATAGCGGGCATCGACGCTGTCGTTGATCGAGATCTTGCCCGAATCGAGCCCCATGGCGATGGTGAAGGTCTTGAAGGTCGATCCCATCTCGAACGTGCCGTTCGTCATGCGGTTGAGCCAGCCTTCCTGGGCGCTGGCGGCCGGATTGTTCGGGTCGAAGTCCGGCAGCGATCCCATGCCGAGGACCTCGCCGGTATTCGCGTCGATGACTATGGCGCCGGCGCCCAGCGCCTTGAACTTGTCGATCGCGTTGACCAGCACGTCACGCACGATGTTCTGCACGCGTAGGTCGATCGACAACCTGACCGGCTCGAGCGGCGCATTGCTCGTCATGCCGAGGTCGCGCAGGTCGGCGAGCCCCTGGTTGTCGATGTACTTCTCCATGCCCGCCATGCCGCGATTGTCGATGTTGACATAGCCGACGATGTGCGAGGCGGTCGAACCGCCGGGGTAGAAGCGGCGCTTCTCCGGCCGAAAGCCGATGCCCGGAATGCCGAGCGCGAGAATCTGGCTCTGCTGCTTGGGGGTCAACTGGCGGCGCAGCCACTGGAAATGCGAGTTGGGGTTGGAGAGCTTCTTGTAGGTGCCCTTGATATCGATGTCGGTGAGGACCGTGGCCAGTTTCTCAACCGCCTCGTCCGGATCGACGATCTTGTGCGGCTCGGCAAACAGCGAGACGGTGCGGATGTCGGTCGCCAGGACCTCGCCATTGCGGTCGAGAATGTCGGGACGCGACGCCATAAGCCGGTCGGCCGGAAGGATGCTCGACGTCACTTCTGGCTGGGCATAGCCATATTGCACGAGGCGTCCACCGATCACGCCATAGGCGACGACGAAACCGGCGATCATCAGGCCGACGCGCTTGCGGGCAAGTTCGGTCTTGCGCTTTCCAGTACCCTTGAACGCGGCCCCATTCATCGTCGGCCCACCGCCGCGCTGCACGTCGGTCGAGAAATGCGCCTGGCTCTTCAGCAGCATGATTCGCGAGAGGAATGTCATCAGGGCTTCACCGATCCGGTTGTGATGAGATCCTTGACGGGATCCTGGCTCTTCGTGCCTTCGGCCACCTCGGGCTTGGGCAGTTGATCCTTCGGCATGGGAAGTTCTACGGGCCGCGCCAACTGGTCCGGCGCCGTGGACTGGAGCTCCAGTTCCGCGCCATAGACGTTGATCAGCCGCTGCAGCCGGTTGGGCTGGGTCAGGAGCGCCCAGTCGGCCTTAAGCAGGTCGATCGTATCCTTCTCGAGCTTGATCTCGGCCTCCAGCCGCCGGACCTCCTCGAGCTTGTTATCGGCGAGATGCTTGATCTGGTAGGTCACGGCGGCGGCGGCCGCCATCGCGCCGATCAGTAGGAGATCGAATGTCCTAATCATCGGTCATACTCCCAGCTTTTCGAGGCTTGCCAGATCGGGCAGGTCGAAGATCGCCATGTCCGGGCGTTCGGCGGGCGCGGCCGTGCGCAACCCCGCCCGCAGCTTGGCCGAACGGGCCCGCGGATTGATCTCCGCCTCGGCCTCGCTGGCCGCCACCATCGGCTTGCCGATCGGCTCGAAGGTTGCCGCCCGCTCATGCACCATCGGCAGGTGCCGCGAGCCGGAGGCCTTGCCCGAGCGTTCGGAGAAGAACTTCTTGACGATCCGGTCTTCCAGCGAGTGGAAGGTGACGACCACCAGCCGCCCACCAGGCTTCAGCACCTGCTCGGCGGCAAACAGCGCCTGGGCAAGCTCGCCGAGCTCGTCATTGACGAAGACCCGCAGCGCCTGGAAGACGCGGGTCGCCGGATGGATCTTGTCCTTCGCCTTGCGCGGCGTGACGATCTCGATCAGCCCGGCGAGGTCGCGTGTGGTGCGGAACGGTTCCTTGAGGCGCTGTTTCTCGATGGCGCGGGCAATGCGCCCCGCCTGCTTCTCCTCGCCGAGGAAGCCGAAGATGCGAATGAGGTCGCCGACCTTGGCGCGATTGACGACGTCGGCGGCGGAAACGCCGGCGCCCGACATGCGCATGTCGAGCGGGCCGTTCCGCTGGAACGAGAAGCCGCGCTCGGCCTCGTCGATCTGCATCGACGAGACACCGATATCGAGCACGACGCCGTCAAGACCGCCTTGCGGCGCATAGTCCGCCAGATGAGAGAATTGCGTGTGATGGAGCTTGAGACGACCGCCATGCGCGGCGACGAGCGCCTGCCCCGCGGCGATCGCCGTCGGGTCGCGATCGAGTGCTATGACGTCGGCGCCAGCCTCGAGAATCGCAGCGGTATAGCCGCCGGCACCGAAGGTGCCGTCAAGAATGACCTTGCCCGGCCCCGCCTCGAGCGCGGCCAGAACCTCGCCGAGGAGGACCGGAATGTGGCGAACCGGTCCGCCACCGGCATCAGAAGAACCTCCGCCTGGATTCGCCGCCATTCCGTTTCCCCGTCTTATGAAGCATGCAGCCCTCGCAGCCTGCGCGCTTCCCTCGCCGCCACCTGCGCCTCGTGGAACGCCTGCGGTTGCCAAAGCTGAAAATGATCCGAGCGCCCGACGAAGCAAACCTCCGCCGTGATGCCGGTGAAGTCGCGGATGAAATCCGTGACCATGAGACGCCCCTCGGCATCGAGCTTCATGAAGACCCCGCCACCATGCACCAGCAGCGACATCTCGTTGCCTTCCCGCGAGAAGGGGTCCCCCGCCGAAATCTGCCGCTCGTAGCGCTCCAGCAGGTCCGGACCACCGATACTGATGGCCGGAAAGACGAAATCCTGGATGCAGTACAGCTCCTGGATATCGCGTTGCGCGAGCACGGCACGAAATACCGCCGGCACGGAAACCCGCCCCTTCGCATCGATCCTGTTTATCGCGCTGGACAGGAAGCGGTTCATGACTGCCGACCGCACCCCCTTCTTGCAGAGAATGGCCAGGCCACCCTTGCGAACTCGACACCACCCGCACCGCCGATCCGCCAAACCGAACCGCAGGCCACCCGTCGTAACTGGCGGCCGACCCGTTTCCGATTGCGATTTCCGGGACCTTGATCGACCCCTCAACGGTACGATTATGGGATAACATGGGACTATATGGGCGTCAATGGGACTGAGGACTTCACGACCCTGAACGGGATCAAATATTGATAAGCGGTTAAGCTTAACGAATGGTTAGAAATGCCCGTCGGACCAATGCTTTATCACGCTCGACCTTGACCGAAGCTGGTCAGGGTTGAGACGAAATTGTGAAGCTTTTTCAGCGCATTGGATTCCCCGGCTGATTCTGCGAAGAATTCGCGACGAAAACGGGGGGAAAATTGCCAGTTGGCCTGTAAGCCGGGTTCTGTATGGCTCCGGTTTCCCGGAACGTGGCAGCCATTCATCTGGGACAGCGTTTGCACGCTGCCTCACGCAACCCACCCGGATGACTGGCCCGGAAACAGGCTGTGGCCACGCTTGCGCGTGACCCGCGTCATCCCTATTCGGTCTTGCTCCCGGTGGGGTTTACCGTGCCGTCCCTGTTGCCAGCGACGCGGTGGGCTCTTACCCCACCCTTTCACCCTTACCTCGCGAGCGAGGCGGTTTGCTTTCTGTGGCACTTTCCCTGAGGTCGCCCCCGCCGGACGTTATCCGGCACCGTGTTTCCGTGGAGCCCGGACTTTCCTCACCCTACCGCCTTTCGGCATTGGTAAAGCGCGGCTGCCCGGCCAACTGGCACCGCGTCCTTAACCGAGCGGCCGGGCGATTGCCACCAAAAACAGGTCCCGGCGGCGCGCATGGCCGCAGATGGTGAACAATCAGCGGAAAGAGGGTCGAAAAACATCGCCATAGGCGGCCTCGTCCAGACCGCCGCCGATCAGCAGTTCCGCGCCGAGCCGGCCGATTTCGTCCGAACTCTTGGCGGCCGCTCCGCAGCCGCCGGTCAGCACGGCGACCCGGTCGCTGGCATAGCCAATCGCCGGGTAGTTGTTCGGGGTGAAAGTCGTGACGCATGCGCCCATGCTGAGGGGCGCCGCGGAAAGGCCCGGAATGAGACGGTCAATGATTCGCTTGAGATGGTCGCGCGTGCTCTCCCGTCCGCCGCTCCTGAACCAGGCTCGGATCTCCGGCTCGGTTGCAAGCGCCAGATCGTCCGGATCGCCGCCGATCTTCAGATAGGTCTTGCCGTCCGGGTAGCGCACCGGCGGCAGGAGATAGATGTGGTCATGCGGATCGTCGGGCTGATGAATGAGCGACGGCATGCCGGCATAGCGGGAAAGCTCGTCATCCGGGATCTCGAAGAAGGCGACGGTGCGAGCATAAACCGACAGATCAACCGGCTTGGGCAAGAGATTCTCCGCAATGGAGAATCCGCCGGCCGCGACCAGAACCTTTTCGCCGCGGATCTCCTGCCCGTCCGCCGTCGTGACCACGACCCCGTCGTCGGTCTCGCGCGTGGCGACGACCGTTGCGGAAATGAGTGTCGCGCCCGCGCGCCGCGCCAGCACCGACTGCGCCTCGACCAGACGACGCGGATTGACGTAGCCGGCCCCGACCGCCTCGAACACGCCCTCGCAGCCCGTACCGAAGTCAAAGTATGGAAAGCCTTCCCTCAGGGTGGCTGCATCGAGAATGCGCGCCTGAGCGCCGACCTGCTCGGCGGCACGGCAGATGTCGGCGACATAGGGATCGGTGCCGCCGCGCCTCGGCCCGACCATCAGGCAACCGGCTTCTTGGAAGAAATCGATGCCGCTGTCTTTGGCAATCGCGCCGTAACGGGCGATCGATCGCTTCGCCAGCAGCGCCCAGACCGGATCGGTGTCGATCGTCCTGGTAATGCGGGCCTCGTCGTAATGGCTGGCGAACACACCTTCGTGCCGGGCGGCGTCCTTAGGCTCATCGGGGCCGATCAGGGCCACCCCGTCCACGCGCCCGGCAAGATGGCGGGCGGCGGCCGAGCCCAGCATGCCGCGGCCGATGATGATGAATTTGAACCTGTCGGTCATGTCGCAATCCCTGTCGAAACATCGCGACAAGCTTCTTGCCGATCATGACCTTGTCGGCAAGAGCCGAATCTTTGAGGGCGTTTGCATATCGCAGGGCCTGCCGCGAGACCGGATCGGCGGGCGCCCCTCGGGCAGGAGTGAAGGCAGCGCGACCGCTCGTCGCGCCGCCAGGGGGGATTACGATGGGATTACGACGCCAACAGGGCCTGCACCTTGCCGCAATAGCGCTTGGAGACCGGGTTCATCCGCTTGGCGCCATGGCCGGCATTGTACTTCAGAATGGTCGAGCAGGTCTGGCCATTGCCCAGGTCATGCGCCATCGACAGATACTTCATGCCGTAGCGGATGTTGGTTTCGGGGTCGTACAGCCCCTTGGAAGAGCCCGAATAGCCCATCATCCGGGCCGTGGCCGGCTTGATCTGCATGAGACCGATCTCGCCGGCGCTGCCGCGCGCCTTGGGATTGAAATTGCTTTCGACCCTGACCACCGCGTGGGCGAGTGCCACCGGAACGCCGTAGGTCTTGGCGTATTTGGAGATCAGGCTCGTATAGGGGCTTTTGGAGAAGGAAGGCGCCGGATAGCCGGCCTCCCGCTCCACCGTCTTGATCGAAGCCTTGAAGCTACGCTCGTCATCGCCGGCGAAGGCCGTCATAGACGAGGACAAAAGAATACCGAGGCATGCCGCAGCAGCAACAATTCGCTTCATCATGTAAAAGTCAGTCTCCGAACCAGAAAGGTGGGCGAACGTCCGCTCAGGACGCAATCTTCCTCGTTCGCCCAACCGTCCGGTCAGGCGCCGCCCATGCTCTCATCGTTGATATTCGCAAACACGGTCCGCAAAATCTGGGTGCCCGTGCCGCCGTTCAGTTCGTTCTTTAGAGCGGCGAAATAGGGAATTCGTGTGGCGATGCAACAAATTAGCGTTTCGCGCGTTTGGCCGGCCGGCCAAAAGGCGCTCGCTCGCGGCCCAAATTTCAGGCGTAGCGCGGCAGCGTCGCGAGCAGCCGATGCAGTGTCTCGATGGTCGACATATCGGCGATCCCGTCCACCCGTTCGGGGCGGAAATGGCGCTGGAACGCAGCCACGACGCCTTCGGTCTTGTCGGAATATTCTCCGGTAATATCAATGTCGTAACCATAAAGCGACAACATCGACTGCAAGGCTTCGACGGGTTGCCCATGGTCGCCGTTCTGGAAAAACCGTCCGCCCTGCACCGGCACCGGCTCGACGAAGTGGCCGACGCCCGCCGCATGAAGTCGTCCCCAGGGGAAATTTTCGCCCGGATCGACCTTGCGAACCGGCGCCACATCGGAGTGGGCCAACACGCGTTCCGGGGCGATTCCAAGCCTTTCGCCGCAATCACGACACAATTCGATGACCGCTTCGACCTGCCGATCAGGGTATCCCGGGAGCCCGGCCGGATGCCCGGCATTGGCGATCTCGATGCCGATCGAGCGTGAATTGATGTCGGTCTCACCCGCCCAGAAGCTTTTGCCCGCATGCCAGGCACGCCGTTGCTCCGGCACCATCTGAACGATCCGTCCGTCCTCATGCACGAAGTAGTGGCTGGAAACCTGGCTTTCGGGATTGCGCAGCCAGGCGAGAGCCGCCTCATGCTCCGGCATGCCGGTATAGTGCAGGATGATCATGTCGGGGCGATCGCCGCCTACCCGTTCGCCGCAATTGGGCGACGGCATGACGGTTGCGCCGGCGAAATCGGCGGTGAACGGCGTCATGCGGCGCGGCGCTCTTTCTCGATTGCCGAATAGGCGGCGTTGAGCTTGGCCATGCGATGATGCGCCACGGCGTGGAACTCCGATGGAACGCCGCGGGCATGCAGCCGGTCGGGATGGTGCTCCGCGGCCAGCGCCCGGTAACGCTTGCGGATGGTGGCGAAATCGTCAGACCGCTGAACGCCGAGCACGCCATAGGGATCGCCGTCGAGGTGCACGTGCCGCTCGGTGATCGTCTGGAAGCGCTCCTCGGTTATCCCGAAGATTTCAGCGATGCGCGCCAGGAAATCCATTTCCTTCTCGTGCAGCAAGCCATCGGCCTTGGCGATGTGGAACAGCGCGTCGACAATGTCCTCGAGCACGGGGCAGAAGTTTTCGCATGTCCGGCAGAGCTTCGCGAGTTTCTCGGCATAGGCTTCGTAGCCGGCAACATCCTGGCGCGCCAGGTTGTAAAGCCGGGCGACGTTCTTGGCTTCCTCCTCGGGGAAATCGAAGATGCTGCGGAAGGCATCGACCTCGGCGACGGTGACAATTCCGTCGGCCTTCGCCATCTTGGCGGACAAGGCGATGATCGCAACGGAGAAGGACACACGACGGCGGGTTTCGGGATCGCCCTCGAAAACCGTGCGGACCGCCTCGACCATGCCCGACAGGACGCTGCCCGCCGCATCGCCGATAGCGCCCAGCAGACGATCCCACAACGACGCGATCTGTTCGCAGGCGAAATCGATAATCATCAGCGAGGTTGACCAAATATCACCGGAAAAAGCAAGCCGGACAGGCCCTGCCGGACATTAAACTTTATTCACGTTCGATTGCGAAACGCTGAATCGCGACCATGTATCGCTCCCCTTCGGCCAGGCCGGCGGCCATCGGATCCCTTTGGCACGACCGCCGGTCCATCTCGCGGATTGATTGGACTATTCGTCTGTCTCATGCGACCACCGCCGCATTTCCTCCCAGCGGAGCCCGCATGAAATCGGCAATCCCCTCTCCCGCGCTCGGCCTCGTCCTCGGCGCGATCGGCGTCACCATCTTCGGGCTCACCCTGCCGATGACCCGCATCGCCCTCGACGGCTTCTCGCCGCTGTTCATCACCTTCGGCCGTGCGGTGATCGCCTCGGCGGCAGCGGGCACGGCGCTTCTGGTGCTCGGCAAGCGCTGGCCGCGCGGCGCCTTCCCGGCCCTGTTCCTCGCCGGCATCTGCCTGGTCTTCGGCTTTCCGATCTTCTCCTCGATCGCCATGCAGAGCCTGCCGGCCGCCCATGGCGGCGTCGTGCTCGGGCTGCTGCCGCTGCTCACCTCGATCTTCGCCGTGATCGTCGACGGCGAACGGCCGAGCCCGCTGTTCTGGCTGTGCGGCGTGGCCGGTGCGGCCCTCGTCGTCGCCTTCTCCGCCCGCCAGAGCTTTTTCCATCTCGAGGTCGGCGATCTGTGGCTGCTCGCCTCCGCGATCTCGGCCTCGCTCGGCTACGTGCTCTCCGCCCGGCTGGCACGCCGGCTCTCGGGCTGGGAGGTCATTTCCTGGGCGCTCGTCGTCATGCTGCCGCTCTCGTTGATCGGGGCGGCTCTGACCTATTCGAGCGGTGTCACGGCGCCGGGCCATGCCGCGATCGGCGCCCTCCTCTACCACGGCCTGCTGTCGATGTTCGGCGGCTTCATCTTCTGGAACGCGGGGCTGGCGATCGGCGGCATTTCGCGCGTCGCGCAGATCCAACTGATGCAGACTTTCGTCACGCTGCTGTTTTCCACGATCCTGCTCGGCGAGCACATCGGCATTGAAACGATTATATTCGCGATCGCCGTCGCCTTCGTCGTCTGGCTCGGCCGAAAGGCCCGTATTTCCTGAACTTTTCCCTTTACAAGGCCATCCGCTCGTCGCATCCATTCGCCCGGAAACCCGCAAGACAACGGCACCGGATGTGGCGCCGAAGGAGGATCGATGGCCAAACAGAAAGTTGCAATGCTGACCGCCGGCGGCCTGGCGCCCTGCCTCTCATCCGCCGTCGGCGGATTGATCGAGCGCTACACGGACATCGCCCCGGAGATCGACATGATCGCCTACCGGTCGGGCTATCAGGGCGTGCTGTTGGGAGACAGCATCCAGATCACCAAGGACATGCGCGAGAAGGCCCATGTTTTGCATCGCTACGGCGGCTCGCCGATCGGCAATAGCCGCGTCAAGCTCACCAATGCGGCCGACTGTGCGAAGCGGGGCCTGACCAAGGAAGGCGAAAACCCGCTCAGGGTCGCCGCCGAACGCCTGGCCGAGGACGGCGTCACCATCCTCCACACCATCGGCGGCGACGACACCAACACCACCGCCGCCGATCTTGCCGCCTATCTCGGCGCCAACGGCTATAATCTGACCGTCGTCGGCCTGCCGAAGACCGTCGACAACGACGTCGTGCCGATCAGGCAGTCGCTCGGTGCCTGGACGGCGGCCGAGGTCGGCGCCCGCTTCTTCGACCACGTCTCGAACGAGCAGAGCGCCGCGCCCCGCACGCTGGTCATCCATGAAGTCATGGGCCGCCATTGCGGATGGCTGACCGCCGCGACGGCGCGCGCCTACATCAACCGGACGCGCAACAACGAGTATGTCGAAGGCTTGATGATGAACACCGAGCTCAAGAATATCGACGGCCTCTACCTGCCGGAAACCCATTTCGATCTCGATTCCGAGGCGGAGCGCCTGAAGGAGATCATGGACAAGAGCGGCTATGTCACCCTGTTCGTCTCGGAAGGCGCCTGCCTCGATGAGATCGTCGCGGACCGCGAGGCGGCCGGCGAGGAAGTCAAGCGCGACGCCTTCGGCCACGTGAAGATCGACACGATCAATGTCGGCAACTGGTTCCAGAAGCACTTCGCCAAGCTGCTGAAGGCCGACCGTTCCATGGTGCAGAAGTCGGGCTATTATGCACGCTCGGCGCCGGCCAATTATGAAGACCTGCGGCTCATCCAGAGCATGGTCGACCTCGCCGTCGAAAGCGGCCTGAACAAGATCTCCGGCGTCACCGGTCATGACGAGGACCAGGACGGCCGCCTGCGGGTCATCGAATTCCCCCGCATCAAGGGCGGCAAGGCGTTTGATCTGAACACCCCGTGGTTCCACGAGGTGATGGACTATATGGGCCAGAAATTCCACCCGGCCAATTGACGGCACGGGCGAAAGCTGGCTTGCTCTTCGGGTGGAGGAGTAGCATCGATGTCACTTGAAACCTGGCTGGCTTTCGCCGCCGTCTCGGCGGCCTTCCTGGCATCGCCCAATCGGGTGACGTTTGCCGTCATGTCCCAGGCCCGCGCCCGCGGGCCGAGGTCGATCCTCGCCACGCTTCCCGCGCTGGCTGTGGCCGTACTGTTCGTTTCGAGTCTGACGCTGCTCGCCCTTGCCGGGCTGCTCAATACCGTGCCGGAGATCCTCGACCCCGTGCGCTGGCTCGGACCCGGTTTTCTCCTGCTCGTTCTTATCCGCCTGTGGCGCCCGCATCACGGACGTGCGACGCTCGCGGACAACGACAACCTTCCCGAAAAAAAGCCGCTGCGAATCATGCGCCACGCCTTTGTCGTCGTCGCGCTTGATCGCTGGAACTATGTCTTCGCCGCCGTCTTGCTGACGCAATTCCTGCGCTCCGGCACATCATTGCCGCAGGAGGCGGCAATGCTTGTCGGCATCTTCCTCGCGCTCGCCCTTGTCACCTGGATCGCCGAGGCGCTCGGCGCGCAGGCCATTCATCGCCATATGCGACGGCGCATCCCGCGGCGCGTGACGAGCCGCCGTCACGACCCGGTTCTGATCGCCTCGGCCTCGGTGACGGCCGGCTATCGCAAGCTCGCCGCCTGAATCCAAGGTCAGCTTGCCGCAATTTAGCCCATCCATTATGACAACGGAATACAAATGGAGGGCGCTCGCTTTGCTTGCTCCTCGGGGATTGATTGGGAAGTCGGCATGATCGCAAAGAGAGACCACGGATTGCACCTCGGCCTCGCAGTGGCTCTGCTTGCGGGTCTGGCCGGTTGCACCAGCAGCATGGAAGAAGCCGCCAAGCAGGAACTGAAGGCCAATCCGGTCGCCGGCAGCGCGGCCAGCCAGGCCCAGACGGCGTCCGCCGAAGCGGCGAGCACACTGCCGGCGCCCGTTGATCCCAATGCAGTGGCCGAGCCGGCGCCCATCATTCCCGGCACTGCCACCCCTGCGCCGATCCCGACCTTCAAGGCCGTCGCACTGACAAATTCCGCGGCAACCCCTGCGGCTCAGGCCATGGCGGCGGGGCAGGAGAATATCGCCATCCAGACCGCAGCCATGCCGTCGTCCCCGAATACGGTGACCACGCTGCCCCTGTCGACGGACACAGCCGATCCCGCCGTCTTGCCGCCCGAAGTGACCGCGCAGCAGACGATCGTGCCGGTCGCCAAGCCCGCCGGTGGTGCCCTCGCCTATGCGTCACCGTCCGCCGCGACATCGCTCGCCGCACTGGATTCGCAATTCGACGTCACGCCGCCGGGTCCAGCCCCTCTAATGGAAGCGACCAAGCCGGCCACCTCAGGTCCGACGGTGATCAATGCGCTGATCAAGAAATATGCCGCGATCTACCAGATGCCCGAATCGCTGATCCACCGCGTCGTCAACCGCGAGAGCACCTACAAGCCCACCGCCTACAACAACGGCCACTACGGCCTGATGCAGATCAAATATGCGACTGCCAAATCGATGGGCTACGATGGCCCGGCCTCCGGCCTGTTCGACGCCGAAACCAATCTGAAATACGCGATCAAGTACCTGAAGGGTGCCTGGCTGGTCGCCGACAAGAGCCCCGATGGCGCGGTGCGGCACTATTCGCGCGGTTTCTACTACGACGCCAAGCGCAAGGGCATGCTCCACGTGCTCCAGCCGGACTTCATGTAAGCGCCATGCCACCGGTCCCGGCCGGTGCGCGCCTTTGATACCTCCCGCTGACGCCGGATGGTTCCTCGTCGCGCGATCGATCCATGCGCGGGTGCTGCCCACCGCCGATCATCTTGTCGTATCCGAAACCGCCTTCACCAGATTCTGCGGCCTGTAGCCGAGCCGAGACGGGGTGAGGCCCAGGCGAACGACGACCAGCCGCTGCGATGGGATGACGGCGACCACCTGCCCGTCATGCCCCTGCAGCCAGAAGGTCTCGGGCGTCAGGCCGAAGCTTTCGTCTGGTTCGTCGCCCGGACCGACCTGCCAGGCCTGGATCTCGGTATAGCGCCCGCCGGATGCGGCCGTCGGCCGTTGCATCGCCGCGACAAACCCCTCCGGCAGCAGGCGTTTCCCATTCCACACGCCGTCATCGACGAGCAACTGGCCGAATCGCGCCCAGTCGCGGGCCGTGGCATAGAGATAGGAACTGCCGACAAAGGTGCCCGAGGCGTCGGCCTCCAGCACGGCACTGGTCATGCCGAGCGGATCGAACAGGGCTTGGCGCGGATAGGCGAGCGCCTGCGCCGGATCGGCAAACCGGCTCATCCAGATGCGGGCAAGCAGCACGCTGGTGCCCGAGGCATAGCCGAATCGCTGGCCCGTGCCGGCGAGCACCGGCTTCGCCAGGCTGAAGCCCGCCATGTCCGGTTCGAGATAGAGCATGCGGGTGACATCGGCGACGTCACCGTAGTCCTCGTTGAATTCGAGCCCGCTCTCCATCGCCAGAAGGTCGCGCAGCCGGATCGACGCATGGGGCTCGTCGCTCCATTCGGGCAAAAGCCGGGTATCGTCGAGAGCGAGGCGTCCCTCCTCGACCAGCCGGGCGAGGATCGCCGCATTGACGGTCTTCGCCATCGACCAGCCGAGCAAGGGGGTCGTGGGGGAAAAGCCCGGACCATAAGTCTCGCCGACGATCCGCCCGTCCTTGACGACAACGACGGCGCGCATGCCGGGACCGACAAGGGCCGGGTCGGACAGAAGCGGAGCAATGCGCGGGTCGGCCGGCAGGGTCTTCTCCCCTTCGGGCCAGGTGGCAGCGGCATCCGTCACGGCAGGTGAACCGGCCGCCGGCGCGGAGAAGGCGAGTGCCGCCTCGACGTTACCGTCCGGCACGCTGGCGCAGCCGAGCCCTTCGCGGTAGACCGCGGTTCCCCTGGCGAATGCGCCCAGCATGCGCGCCGTGACCACTCCGCTCTTTGTGTCGACATCGACGCCGACCAGCCTGAGCAGCGGGTGGCCCGGCGCCTGCACGTCGAGCGCCAGCACCGCCTCGGGATCACGCCCGGCGAGGAAGACATTGGAACAGACGATCTTCGCCGCATAGCCCGTGCCCACCCGAAGCAGCTCGGGTGGTGCGACCGACAGCCAGACCATGACGCCCGCCACCAGCATGAAGACCGCAAGAGCGGCTCCCCTCAATATGCTCCCGAACAGTCGCATGCGCGTCTCCTCCGCCTGTCTTGGGCCATGGAAGCATGGAACTGCCGAAGCACGAAAGCCGGAAAAGCCACCTGCGCACCGCTTGCGCACGCCTTTCTTGGCGAAGCGAGAGCGGTCGGCCTTGGCCAACAGGCCACGTCATTAAACTGTAGCAGTGCCCGGCTAAACGCCATCAACGTTCAATGGATGGCTGACAAAGATGACCGATGTTGCGCCCGATGCCGGCTTTCGCAAGAACCACAAGCTGAAGAATGCTCTTCTCCAGCACAAGCCGTTGAGCCGCGACGGCCTTTCGGAGCGACTGTTCGAGCTGCTGTTCTCCGGTCTCGTCTATGCCCAGATCTGGGAGGACCCCGTGGTCGACATGGAGGCCATGGAGCTTGCCGAGGGCCATTCGATCGTCGCGATCGGCTCAGGCGGCTGCAACATGCTCGCCTACCTGTCGCGCCACCCCTCCCGCATCGACGTCGTCGATCTCAATCCGAACCATGTGGCGTTGAACCGTCTGAAGCTTGCCGCGTTCCGCCACCTGCCGGACCACGAAACCGTGGTGCGCCAGTTCGCCGGCGAGAAGAACCGCACCAACAGCCGCAACTTCGACCGCTACATCGCCGCCAATCTCGATGACTGGACGCGATCCTACTGGAACCGGCGTGGCCTCGACGGCAAGCGCCGGATCACCGCCTTCGACCACAACTTCTGCCGCACTGGCCTGCTCGGCCGCTTCATCGGCGCAGGGCACCTCGTGGCACGGCTGCACGGGGTCGACCTCACCGAAATCACCAGGACCAAATCGCTGCGCGAGCAGCGCCAGTTCTTCGATGACCGCATCGCGCCCTTGTTCGAGAAGCCGCTGATCCGCTGGATGACCAGCCGCAAGAGCTCTCTCTTCGGGCTCGGCATTCCGCCGCAGCAATATGACGAACTGGCGAGCCTTTCCGAGGGCGGCACGATCGCCCCCGTGCTGCGTCACCGGCTGGAAAAGCTCACCTGTCACTTCCCGATGAAGGACAATTACTTTGCCTGGCAGGCCTTTGCCCGGCGCTATCCGAAGCCGCACGAAGGCATTCTGCCGACCTATCTCCAGGCGGAGAACTACCCGGCGATCCGTGCCAATGCGCAGCGTGTCACGGTTCATCATGCCAGCTTCACCGAACTCTTGGCCTCGAAGCCAGCCGGTAGTGTCGACCGCTACATCCTGCTCGACGCCCAGGACTGGATGAACGACGATCAACTCGCCGACCTGTGGACCGAGATCACCCGGACCGCCGCCCCTGGCGCCCGCGTCATCTTCCGCACCGCGGCCGAAAAGAGCGTGCTCGACGGGCGCCTAGCCGACGGCCTGCTCAGCCGCTGGACCTATCACGCTGAACGGTCGCAGGAACTCAACAAGCAGGACCGGTCGGCGATCTACGGCGGCTTCCATATCTACGAAAGGACGGCCTGATGGCCGTCGAGCCGACCGTCGCTCCCGTCATCGATACCGAACATGCCGAGCGCATGGACGGGATGTATCGCTATCAGCGGCACATTTACGACCTGACGCGCAAATACTATCTCTTCGGCCGCGACCGGATGATCGGCCGTCTCGACGTGCCGCGTGACGGCACCCTTCTGGAAGTCGGCTGCGGAACGGGCCGCAATCTCCTGCTGGCTCACCAGATTTATCCGACGGCTCGGCTCTTCGGGCTCGACATTTCCGCCGAAATGCTGGTCTCGGCCAAGGCCAATTTCCGCGGCAAGCCGGTCATGCCGAAGCTCGAGGTGGCGGATGCCACGGCCTTCACCCCGGCCGTCTTTGTGGTCGAGGGCTTCGACCGGATCATGATCTCCTACGCTTTGTCGATGATACCCGACTGGGAGAAGGCGATCGACGCATCGCTTGCGGCACTCAAGCCCGGCGGATCGCTGCACGTCGTCGACTTCGGCCAGCAGGAACGGCTTCCGCGCTGGTTCAAGCGATTGCTGCAGGGCTGGCTCGCCCGTTTCCATGTGACCCCGCGCGCGACGCTTCAACGGGTTCTGGCGGCCAAGGCAGAATCGGTGAATGGAAGGCTGGAATTCGAGCCGATCGGTCACGGCTACGCCTGGCATGCGGTCATTCGCACCTGAACTGCCAACAGGCCAGTTGAAAATCACGGATATTTAAGGATGATGAAAGAGAAGGGATGCGTCGGCTCCCTTCCGATCGCATGCGCGCGTCGCATGATTGGCATGACTTCGAAATCGAGAATGGATGTTCCATGCGGTGGCTTCTCCCTGCCCTCCTGCCGATCGCGCTCGCCGTCAGCGGCTGCACCTCCGCAAGCTATGACCTGATGGAAACCGCGTCGGTCCAGGCTCCGCGCTTTGCGGACAAGGACCCGCAGGATTTCGGCGACAAGACGCCTCATCACCACAAGGTGCACGGCATCGACGTCTCGAAGTGGAACGGCGACGTCGACTGGGTGAAGGTGAAGAAATCCGGGGTTTCCTTCGTCTTCATCAAGGCGACCGAGGGCAAGGACAGGATCGATTCGCGCTTCGATGAATACTGGCGCAAGGTCGCCGCCGCCGGCCTTCCGCATGCACCCTATCACTTCTACTATTTCTGCTCGACGGCCGACGAACAGGCCGACTGGTTCATCCGCAACGTGCCGAAGGCGTCGATGCACCTGCCGCCGGTGCTCGACGTGGAGTGGAACCCCACCTCGCCCACCTGCACCTTGCGCCCGGATCAGGCGACCGTCAGGGCCGCGATGAAACGCTTCATGGACCGCATCGAGGCGCATTACGGAAAGCGGCCGATCATCTACACCTCGGTCGACTTCCACCGCGACAATCTTGAGGGTGCCTTCCAGGATCATCACTTCTGGGTTCGGGCGGTGGCCCAGCATCCGGAAGAAATCTATCCGGCACGGCGCTGGGCCTTCTGGCAATATACGTCGACCGGTGTCGTTCCGGGCATCAAGGGCGACACCGACATCAACGTCTTCGCCGGCACCGAGAAAAACTGGAAGAACTGGGTGGCGGCCGTGTCGAACCGCTGACCGACGCGATCTGGAGACGAAAAAGGCTGCGGACACCGCGGTTTTCGCGCGACGATCTCGCTTTGGTCAAAAAGTCGGCCGATATCGTTACCCGAACGCTCCGCCGGTCGCCGTTTGCGACCGTACGGATTCCGTCAAACCATTCACGGCGCCGTCATGGCCGGGGTGTTTCCTCGATCCACAGCGCCAGATCACCGCAGAACCGCAAGGATGACCCCATGAAGACCGCCTCCCGCCTCGCTCTTGCCCTGACCGCCCTTCTCGCCACGACTTCCTTTGCCACAGCCCAGCAATGCGGCGGTGACCTTGGCGCATTTCTCGACGGCGTGAAGGCCGAGGCGATCGCCGCGGGTGCATCTCCCGAGGCCGCCAATGCGGCGCTTGCCGGCGCGCAGATCGACCAGAAGGTCCTGTCGCGCGACCGCTCGCAAGGCGTGTTCAAGCAGACCTTCCTCGAATTCTCGCAGCGCACCGTCAGCCAGTCGCGGCTCGACATCGGCCGCCAGAAGATCAAGCAATATGCCGAAGTCTTCGGCCGTGCCGAACAGGAATACGGCGTGCCGGCCGGCGTGGTCGCCGCCTTCTGGGCGATGGAGACTGACTTCGGCGCCGTGCAGGGCGATTTCAACACGCGCAACGCCCTCGTCACGCTGGCCCACGACTGCCGCCGTCCGGAACTCTTCCGCCCGCAGCTCCTGAACCTCATCACCATGGTCCAGCACGGCGACCTCGATCCGGCCAGCAATACCGGCGCCTGGGCCGGCGAGATCGGCCAGGTGCAGATGCTGCCGAAGGACATCGTCGCCTTCGGGGTCGACGGGGACGGCGATGGCCATGTGAACGTCAAGAAGAGCTCCCCGGATGCCATCCTGACAGCCGCGAAATTCATCGAGCATCTCGGCTTTCGCCGGGGCGAGCCATGGATCCAGGAAGTCGTGGTACCCGACAACCTGCCCTGGGAGAAGACCGGCTTCGGCAGCAGCATGACGGCGGGCGACTGGTTCGCACTCGGCGTCAAGCCGCGCGACGGCAACACCGCCTTTGGCGCGCTGCCGGCCTCGATCGTCCTGCCGCAGGGCCGCAAGGGACCGGCCTTCATCACCTATCCCAACTTCAACATCTATCTCGAATGGAATCAGTCGTTCATCTACACGACCTCGGCCGCCTATTTCGCCACCCGGCTAATGGGTGCCGAGCCGTATCAGAAGGGCAATCCCGAACCGGGACTCGCCGATACCGAGATGAAGGCGCTGCAGACCAAGCTGCAGGCGATGGGCCATGACGTCGGCAAGATCGACGGCATTCTCGGCTCCGGCACCCGCATCGCCATCCAGAAGGAACAGCAGCGCCTCGGCATGCCGGCGGATGGCTGGGCGACCCCGGCCCTGCTCGCCGCCCTTTAACCAGGTCACGGGCGGCACAAGCACTTGCGCCGCCCGCTTCTTGTCCGCGTGGCGATCCATCGCGGCCGGCGGAAGGTTCTTCTCGCCCAGATCGACGCAAGCTTTGGGACAAAACGGCCGACAAAGCCCACCACACGAAGATCGCCGGCAGGCGACATGTTTCGGGTGGCCCGAGGAGCGCCCTTCGCCTAAACCTCGCTCCAGAGAGTTTCATGGAGCCAAAATGTCCGCCGTAACACCGCCACGCCTCAATGCCACCACCTGGTCGCTGCTGGCCCTGCTCGGGCTGATCTGGGGCGGTTCATTCTTCTTCGGCCGGGTGGCCGTCCCCTATGTACCACCCGTCACGCTCGCCTTCCTGCGTCTGTCGATCGCCGCTGTGGCACTGCATGTCTACCTGCATGGCCGCATGGACCTCTACCGGTCGCTGTGGCAACGCTGGCCGGCCTTCCTGCTGCTCGGCCTGATCAACAACGCGATCCCGCACACGCTGATTCTCTTCGGCCAGACGGAAATCGGCGCAGGCCTTGCCGCCATTCTCAACGCCACGACACCGATCTGGACCATGCTGATTGCCAACCGCCTGACGTCGGACGAGAAGCTCTCGCCCGCCAAGCTCGCCGGCACGCTGCTGGGACTTGCCGGCACCGCGGTGCTGATCGGCCCGAGTGCGCTGAACGCCAGCGACATCCCGCTCTGGGCCGTCCTTCTGCCCATCGGCGCGGCGATTTCCTATGGCTTTGCCGCGACCTATGGTAAACGCTTCCGCGACCTGCCAGCACCCGTCACCGCTACCGGTCAGTTGACGGCGTCCTCGCTGGTCATGCTACCGACCGCGCTTCTGGTGGACCACTCCTGGCAGATCCCCTTTCCCCCGCTCAAAGCGGCAGCCGCGATCCTCGCGCTCGCGCTGATCTCGACCGCCTTCGGCTATATCCTCTTCTTCCGCATCATGGCGCAGGCCGGCGCCACCAATGCGTCCCTGGTCACGCTGCTGGTGCCGCCGAGCGCGATTCTGCTTGGCGCGCTGTTCCTCGGGGAAACTCTTCAGCTTATGGATCTGGTCGGAATGCTGCTGATCGGCATCGCCCTTTTGGTCCTCGACGGTCGCCTGCCGGTATTCCACCGCAGCGCAGCATAGAGGCGATCACGGTGGCCAACTGTGCTCTTTGGAGGCGGTCGCCCGCCCTGCCGATCACGCTTGTTAAGCAACATTAACAAACGCTGAAATGCGCCAAGCGGTTGAATTTTCTACAACTGCGCGGGGGTGCGACAAGTTTTCCACCGTCTTCGACGGCACTGCAGCACATTAATCGCTTTCCTTGCGACACAAATCCGACATATTATCTAACGGTCAACACAAGGAGGCAGACATGGGACTTACGAACTCTCTCAATGTCCTGATCGTCGGTGCGGCGTTTGTGTTCATCGCCACAATGCTGTTCATCTGAACCACATGAGTTGAACAAGGCCTCGAAGGAACCGTCAGCGGTCAGGCCCGAAACAAGCCAGTAGAGCTTTCCAGTTTCACAAAGAAAGGCGCATCATCCCTTCGGAGATGCGCCTTTTTTTGCCGCCGATGACCGCCGCATCAGGCCGCGGCACCCGTTCCTTCGCTCCGCCGGCCTTTCGGCTCGAGGCCGAGATTGCGAAGCGTCGCATTGACCAGCGCCGAGCGGTTCATCGTGTAGAGATGGAAATCGGCGATGCCACGCGCCGACAAATCGGCAATCTGCTCGGCCGCGACCTCGGCTGCAACCTCGGCCCGCGCCTGCGGTTGCTCGTCGAGACCGGCGAACCGCTTGTCCAGGAAGCCTGGAATGGTCGCGCCGCACATCGAGGCGAAACGCTTCAACTGGTTGAGATTCTGGATCGGCATGATGCCCGGAACGATCGGGATCGATATCCCGGCCGCCCTCACCCGCTCGAGATAGCGCTCGAAAACATCGTTATCGAAAAAGAACTGGGTCAGCGCGCGGCAGGCGCCATTGTCCACCTTGCGCTTCAACATGTCGATGTCGGCTGCCTCGTCCGGGCTTTCCGGGTGTTTTTCCGGATAGGCCGATACCGAGATCTCGAAATCACCCAGCTCACGCAAACCCGCGACCAGCTCGGCGGCATTGGCATAACCGCCCGGATGCGGCTGGTAGGCCGTACCCATGCCGTCCTGCGGGTCGCCGCGAAGCGCCACGAAATGATTCACGCCGACGGCTCGGAATTGCTCGACGACCTGATGCACCTCCTCCTTCGTCGCTCCCACGCAGGTCAGGTGCGAGGCGGTACGAAGCGGTGTCTCGGCGATCAGCCGCCTGACGGTCGATAGAGTCGGCTCGCGCGTCGTGCCGCCCGCGCCGTAGGTCACGGAGACGAAGTCGGGGTCCCAGAGGCAAAGCTCGTCCACCGTCTTCCACAACTGGTCGGCCATGTCCTCCGACTTCGGCGGGAAGAACTCGAAGGAGTAGCGCAGGCGCTGGGCGGGCGGGACGTTACGATCATGCTTGATAGCCATTCACCTGCTCCCGGTCTGGTCGGCGGACCCGTTGATGGGGGTTGCGGAGGAATTGGCGCCCTGTCGGGCAAGCCAGATGGTGACGGTCAGTCCCTTTGTTGCCGAGCTCTCCGGCGGCAGGTCCACGGACTTCTCGACCGTCAGCCCATATTTCGTCAGCCACTCGGCCATCGTCTGGTGCGAGAAGCCGAGCCGCACATGGGCATGCTCCTCCCGCAGATATTCCAGCGCATGCGGCGCGAGGTCGATGATGATCAGCCGCCCACCCGGCTTCAGCATGCGGCTCGCTTCAGCAAGCGCCATTTCCGGCTGGACGAGGAAATGCAGCACCTGGTGGATGATGACGATATCGTATTCGTTGCCGTCGAGCGGCAGGTTGAGGATGTCGCCGTGGCGCACCGAGGCCTTGACGACGCCGGCCTTGTCGAGATTGGCGCGCGCCACGGCAAGCATGTCGCGGCTGGCATCAATGCCGGTCGCCCGGCGATAGCTGTTTTGCAGGAGTTGGAGAATGCGCCCGGTGCCGGTGCCGAGGTCGAGCAGCGCATCGACCGTATCGCTGCCGATCAGTTCCAGCAGCTTGGCCTCGACTGCGCCATCATCCACATGCAGGCGGCGCAATTCGTCCCATTCGGACGCGTTGAGATTGAAGTATTCCTGGGCGCGCTCGGCCCGGTTCCGCTTGACCGCCGCGAGACGTTCGCCGTCGCGCACCAGAACCGCATCGTTCACGTCGGTCGCCCCCAGGAGGGCATTGGCCAGTGCTGCCGCATCACCGTCCTGCTTGAGCCGGAAATAGGCCCAGGCCCCCTCCTGATAGCGGTCGACGAGACCGGCCTCGGTCAAGAGCTTGAGATGACGCGAAATGCGCGGCTGCGACTGGCCGAGAATATCGGTGAGATCGGTGACCGTGAGATCGCCGGCGGAAAGCAGAGCCAGCAAGCGCAGCCGCGTCGGCTCGCCGGCCGCTTTCAAGAGTTCCACCAGGGCATCGACGCCGAATTTCATGCTTGCCGCCATGTCGCATCCAATCAAGATATAAAGATATCTTTATATCGACTGAAATTCCTGTGCAAGGGCAAAATGCACAGACAGTGGTTGAGGTGAACCACAGGTCACGACTAACGCGCTCGCAACCCCGGCGGCGTTGCCCGGCCCTACCTGCAAGGCGACAACAAAAAACCCCGGCGAACCGGGGTTTCTGTGAGGGTTTGCAGGCTTAGCGCGTCAGGCGCTTGTAAGCCTGGCTGCCCGGGTTGAGGGCATCGGGGCCGAGCCGGCGGACCTTATCCTCTTCGTAGTCTTCGAAGTTGCCTTCGAACCATTCGACGTGGCCGTCGCCCTCGAAGGCCAGGATGTGGGTCGCCAGGCGGTCGAGGAACATGCGATCGTGCGAGATGATGATCGCGCAGCCGGCGAAGGCTTCCAGCGCGCTTTCCAGCGCCCCCAGCGTTTCGGTGTCGAGGTCGTTGGTCGGTTCGTCGAGCAGCAGGACGTTGCCGCCGGCCTTCAGCATCTTGGCGAGGTGAACGCGGTTACGCTGACCACCCGAGAGATTGCCGACCTTCTGCTGCTGGTCGCCGCCCTTGAAGTTGAACGCGCCGCAATAGGCTCTGGAATTCATGTCGAACTTGCCGAGCTTGATGACTTCGGCCCCGCCGGAGATTTCCTCCCAGACGGTCTTGTTGCCGTCGAGTGCATCGCGGCTCTGGTCGACATAACCGAGATGTACGGTATCACCGATGCGGATCGTGCCGGCATCCGGCTTTTCCTGGCCGGTGATCATCTTGAACAGCGTCGACTTGCCGGCGCCGTTCGGGCCGATGACGCCGACGATGCCACCCGGCGGCAGCTTGATCGACAGGTCCTTGATCAGCGTGCGGCCTTCGAAACCCTTGGTGATGCCTTCCAGCTCGATGACCACGTTGCCGAGACGCTCGGAGACCGGGATGATGATCTGCGCATCGCCGGGCCGGATGTTTTCGGCGGCATCCACCAGCTGTTCATAGGCCTTGATACGGGCCTTCGACTTGGCCTGACGGGCCTTCGGGCTGGAGGCGATCCATTCCTGCTCGCGCGACAGGGCCTTCTGGCGACCGGCTTCCTCGCGTGATTCCTGCTGCATGCGCTTGGCCTTGGCGGCGAGGTAGGCGGAGTAGTTGCCTTCGTAAGGGATGCCGCGACCACGGTCGAGCTCAAGGATCCAGCCCGTGACGTTGTCGAGGAAGTAGCGGTCGTGGGTGATCATCATCACGGCGCCGGGATAGTCGCGCAGGTGCTTTTCCAGCCAGGCGATCGTCTCGGCGTCCAGATGGTTGGTCGGTTCGTCGAGCAGCAGCAGGTCCGGCTGCGACAGCAGCAGGCGGCAGAGCGCGATACGACGACGCTCACCGCCCGAAAGCAGGGTCACGTCGGCATCCTTCGGCGGGCAGCGCAAGGCTTCCATCGCCATTTCGACCTGCTGTTCCAGGTCCCAGAGGTTCTGGCTGTCGATGATGTCCTGGAGCTTGGCGCCTTCATCCGCCGTCTCGTCGGAATAGTTCATCATCAGTTCGTTGTAGCGGTCGAGCACGGCCTGCTTGTCGGCCACGCCTTCCATGACGTTCTCGAAGGCGGTCTTGGTCGGGTCGAGGTGCGGCTCCTGCTCCAGATAGCCGACGGTCGCGCCTTCGGCGAGCCAGGCTTCCCCGGTGAATTCCTTGTCCTTGCCGGCGATGATGCGCAGCACGGTCGACTTACCCGCTCCGTTCGGGCCGAGAATACCGATCTTGGCATCCGGATAGAAGGACAGGTTGACGTTTTCGAGGATCTTCTTGGCGCCGTAAGACTTGTTCAGTCCCGACATGTGATAGATGAACTGGCGTGCCATCGTGTTGAATTGCTCCGCAGGCGTAAAGGGATTTTGCCGCTATGTAGGCGAAAGCGCCGCACGGGGCAATGCGCATGGGCGTCGAGGAGCCGCTTTTCTCGTCCGGCCAGGCCGCAATTGCGTTAGTTCAAAGCGGCGTGGTCGATCGAGAAGACCTGCAGCCGGGTTTCGGTCGGACCGGCGACCGGCACCAGGCCCGGCCATGTGCCGCCGGAAGCCAAAGCGGCAAAGAGCGGCGCCGTCTCTTGTGCCGGATCGAGCGGAAAACGGCAGATCGCCACATAATCGAACGGTTCAAGCGCTGAGCGGCGCACGTCGGGGTCCTGTGTGGTGAAGGCAAGCAGGCTCCGCCGGATACCGGGCGAGGCCCGGTGGAAGGGAACCGCCGCCACGGAGATGCCCGCCGGCGCCCGCTCGATCAGATTGAGGGACAGGCCGATGGGTGCCATGACAATGCCGGGCGCAAGACCCTGAAGCACGGAGAAATCCTCGTCGCGGCAATCATCCGCGGACATCAGATGGACGGCGTCCATGCGGGTCGCTTCCTGCGGCACAATGAGAAAGATCAGGATCGGCGCGAGGGCCGCCAGGACGCCCGGCACCAGCCAGGCCAGTTTCTGCCCCGCCGTTCTCGTCGTCCGGCCGGAGACGAAACTGTCGACGACGGCGGGAATGAAAAGCGCCATCAGCGAAGCGGGAAAGCGGATATAGCGGATGAGAGCCATGGTCAGCACCAGCGACAACAGCGCAACGAGCCATGCCACCAGATAACCCGGCCAGTTTCCCCCGACTTCCCGCGCAAGCGGCAGACTTCGCCAGGCGACCAGGCCGAGTGCGGAAAGCACGATCAGCATGATCAGCCCGATCCGTCCCTGCTGACGGAAATAAAGTATATCATGCTCCTGGACCACTCGGTCGAGCCACAGCGCCCTCGAGACCGGATCGATCATCTGATAGGGGCCGGAAAGGCACAGCGGAAAGGCCAAGGCCAGCGCCCCACAGCCCACAAGCCCGAGCCCCCCCAGCAGCAGGAAACGCGGGAGGGGTCGAGTCCGCTCCGGCAGAAAGCGCGCCGCCCCCCACAGAATGGCCGAAAATCCGGCCATCGCGCTGATGTAGGGAGCGGAGAATGCATCGCATTGGACCGATGTCATGCCCGTCGGCCCGGCAAAGGCGAGCGACGAGAAGATCGTGGTGACAAACATGGAGGCGCTGGCGCGGCGCAGGAAACCTGCAGCCCCCGGCCAGCCGAGGCCATAGGCGACAACCATTCCGCCAAAGGCGATGACGACGAAGGGCAGGCATTCGAGACCGACGACGACGGAAAGGGTTGCGGATAGGCCGACCGCCACCGCACCTGCGGACGACCATGCGGCGAGTCCCCAGAGCAGGGTGACCATCAGCACCAGTTGGACATTGTGATGATCGATGCGGCCGGGCGCGAACTCGCTCGCCGCCAGCGCCATGGCGATCACCGCCGCCATCAGCCCGATAGGCTTCATCTCTCGACGACCGTTGAGCCGCCGCATCGCCAGGAAGGAGATGGCGGCGAACGGCAGGAACAGGATCGGCGGCCAGGCGAGCGTCGCGGACTTGAGAGCGACCTCGGGCGCAACGAACAATCCGAACAGCGAGGTGAGCAGGACATAAGGAAGATCGACGAGCCTCGACCAGGGCGAGACATAGACGTCCGGCATGGTGATCATCGGCAGCCGCATGTCGAACCATGCGCCGGCGTCCATCAGATGGCGAAGCTGCAGATAACGCATCTGGTCGTCGATGTCGGCGACGATCGAGCTGCCATCGGCCATGTCGAGCGCGATCAGACCGGAAAGGACGGCCACAAACAGCAGGAAGGGACCGAGCGGCCATGCTGCCCGATCCGCCACGACGCCTTTCGTGCCGTTCATCATACTTCCCCCGTTGGCTCGTGCGCATCCTGACCGACCTGTCTAAAGATTTCCTTTGCGACAGGGGCCGATGCCATTAAACCCTTGACCCCGGGCCAAGGAGAACGGGAATGGCATTCGAAACCACTCGGCGGATCGCGACCGTCACGGGCGCGGAACTGAGCTACCGCCATCTGCCGGCGACTTCGCCGGCCAGGGGCATCCTGGTGGTCTGCCACGGCCTTGCGGAACATTCACGCCGCTACGGCCGATTCGCCGAAGCGCTGTCGGCCGCGGGCTATCACGTCTTTTCCCATGACCACCGCGGCCACGGAGAAACCACGGCGCCCGACGCGCCCCCCGGACGCTTTGCCAGGCGCGAAGGCTGGAGGCTGGTGATCGCCGATACGCTGGCCTTGCGAGACTTCGCGGCCGGGCAATATCCCGGCCTGCCCGTCATCCTGTTCGGCCATTCCATGGGCGGCCTCATTGCGCTCAACACCGCAACCGATCATCCTGACGCCTTCGATGCGCTGGCGGTGTGGAATTCCAATCTCCATCCCGGCCCCGCCGGACGGCTGGCCCTGCTGGTGCTGGCGATCGAGCGCATGCTCAAGGGCTCCGACGTGCCGAGCCAGATCCTCCCCCGCGCCACCTTCCTCGCCTGGGGAAAGCGCATCCCCAACCGCCGGACCGACGCCGACTGGCTGTCGCGTGATCCACGGGAAGTCGATGCCTACGTGAACGACCCGCTGTGCGGCTTCGACGCCAGCGTCTCGATGTGGCGCGACGTCTTTACGTTGACCTTTCGCGGTGCGTCGGTCGAGCAGTTGAACCGGCTGCCAGAGGCGAGGCCTATTCATCTGGTCGGCGGCGGACAAGATCCCGCGACCGACAATGCCAGGGCCGTCCAATGGCTGAGCCGGCGGCTCGCCCGGCTTGGTTTTTCGGCGGTCACGACGCGGATCTATCCCGACATGCGCCACGAAACCCTGAATGAAATCGGACGTGAAGAGGCCACCGCCGATTTCGTCGCATGGTGTGACACGGTAACGGCGTCTGCCGCGACAGTTAAGGCCCGAGGCGCTCGCGATGCCGAAACGGAATGATCCCATGAGAGAAATTCAAGTGCTTCCGGCTCGGTGCGAAGTTATAGATAGTTCAACGTAATTTGTCCGAAGCACCGCAGGCGCAAAGCTGTACGCGGGCCGCACCGCAAAAGAGCAAGGCAGCGATGACCACCCCACCCGGACAATCCGCGCCGGCCCTGCCCGCCCCGTCCCCGGATGTGACGATCGGCCTGCTACTGATGGTCGCCGCGGTGCTGATCGCGCCCTTCATCGACATCTTCTCCAAGCTCGCCACCGAGACCACCTCGCCCATGGAGATCACCGCGGTGCGGTTCCTGCTCCAGATGGTCTTCATGCTGCCGATCTTCGTCTGGCGCAGGCGCTTGCCGCGTTTCTCCATGGCCAATACCGGCTCCCATATCGCCCGCGGCGGCCTGATCGCGCTCTCGATGGTCTGCTACGTCACCGCGCTCTCGGTCATGTCGGTTGCCGACGCGCTGGCGATCTTCTTCATCGAGCCGATCATCCTGACCATCCTGTCGAGCATATTTCTCAAGGAAACCATCGGCTGGCGCCGCTACAGCGCCTGCGCGGTGGGATTTGGCGGCGCGCTCCTGATCATCCAGCCGACCTTCGAGCAGGTGGGCTTCATCGCCCTGCTGCCGGCGGTCTCGGCGCTCTGCGTCGCCATCTTCGCCATCCTCACCCGCAGGCTCGCCCATCGCGAGGACCCCTGGTCGATGCAGATCGAAACGGGCTTCTGGGGGCTGTTGATCTCGCTTGCGGCGATCGCATTCTTCGGCCGGAGCCTGCCGGCGACCTTCGCGCCGAGCCTGCCCGACCTCACCAGCCTGGTGTGGATGACCGGCGTCGGCCTGGCCGCGGCGGTCTCCGGCATATTCGGCGTCTATGCCTATCGCTCGGCGCCGGCCTCGACGCTCGCGCCGCTGCAATATCTCGAGATCGTCACCACCACGATCTTCGGATGGCTGGTCTTCCGCGACTTCCCCGATGCCATCAAATGGCTGGGCATCGCCATCATCGTCGGGTCCGGCCTCTTCATCATCTGGCGGGAGCGCCGCTTCTCCTCGAAGCCGGTCTCCGAGAACGCCACGCTTGCGCCATGACAGGACATTCCATGACCGATACGCAACCGAAGAAACCGCCGCTTGCCGGCATCCGTGTCCTTGAACTCGCCCGCGTTCTGGCTGGCCCGTGGGCGGGACAGATGCTGGCCGACATGGGCGCCGACGTCATCAAGGTGGAAAACCCGGAAGGCGGAGACGACACCCGCGCCTGGGGGCCACCCTTCGTCGAGGGCAAGGACGGCGAGAACCTGTCGGCCGCCTATTACCATTCGACCAACCGCAACAAGCGCTCGATCGCCGTCGACCTGAAGACCGAGGAAGGCCAGGAGATCGTCCGACGCCTCGCCGCCACCTCCGACGTGGTGATCGAGAACTTCAAGCTCGGCGGCCTGAAGAAATACGGACTCGACTATGAAAGCCTGAAGGCGGTCAATCCGAAGCTCGTCTACTGCTCGATCACCGGCTTCGGCCAGAACGGGCCTTACGCCGAGTTCGCCGGCTATGACTACATCGTCCAGGGCATGTCCGGCTTCATGTCGATCACCGGCGAGCCGGACGGCCAGCCGATGAAGGCGGGCGTGGCGATCGCCGACATCTTCACCGGCATCTATGCGGTGACCGCCATACAGGCGGCACTCATCCACGCGATGAAGACCGGCGAAGGCCAGTTCGTCGACATGGCATTGCTCGACGTCATGTCCGGGGTGCTGGCCAACCAGAACCTCAACTACCTGATCTCCGGCAGGGCCCCGGTCCGGCTCGGCAATGCCCATCCCAACATCAGCCCCTACGAGGTCGTACCGACCGCCGACGGCCACCTGATTCTTGCCGTCGGCAATGACGGCCAGTTCAGGCGCCTCTGCGCCATTCTCGGGATCGAAACCGCGGCCGAGGACGAACGCTTTGCCACCAACAAGGCCCGAGTCGCCAACAAGGTGGAAGTCCGCCGCATCGTCACCGGCGAGACGGTGAAATGGGCCAAGCGCGACCTGCTGACCGCCTGCGAGACCAATGCCGTTCCGGCCGGGCCGATCAACTCGATCGCCGAGATGTTCGACGACCCGCAGGTGAAAGCCCGCGAACTGCGCATCGACCTCGAGGACGCCGAGGGCAACGTCATTCCGGGTGTCCGCACGCCGATCGTACTGTCCGAAACGCCGCTGCGCTACGAACGCCCGAGCCCGCGCGTGGGAGAACACCAGGAAGAAATACTCGCCGAACTGGCTAAGATCGAAAGGGAGAGAGACCGATGAAAAAGACCGGCGGGGAACTGATCGTCGAGGCACTGAAGGCGAACGGGGTCGAACGCGTCTCCTGCGTGCCGGGCGAGAGCTATCTGGCCGTTCTCGATGCGCTGCACGACAGCGGCATCGAGACGCTTGTCTGCCGCCAGGAAGGCGGGGCCGCGATGATGGCCGACGCCTGGGGGCGCCTCACCGGCAAGCCCGGCATCTGCATGGTGACCCGCGGCCCGGGCGCGACCAATGCTTCCGCCGGCCTGCACATCGCCCGCCAGGATTCGATCCCGATGATCCTATTCATCGGCCAGGTCGGCCGCGACATGCGCGAACGCGAGGCCTTCCAGGAGGTCGAATACCGCCGCGCCTTCACCGAATTCGCCAAATGGGTCGGCGAGATCGACGACGCCCGCCGTATCCCGGAATTCGTCACCCGCGCCTTTGCCGTCGCCACCTCCGGCCGCCCCGGCCCGGTCGTGCTGTCGCTGCCGGAAGACATGCTGGTGGACGAAGTCGAGGCGCCGGCAGCCAAACCCGCCATGCCGGTCGAAGCCCATCCCGGACCGTCGCAGATCGAGCGGCTGGGCGAGATGCTGAGCGCCGCCAAGCGCCCGATTGCCATTCTCGGCGGCACACGCTGGACCAAGCAGGCCGTTTCCGAGTTCGAGGATTTCGCCAACCGCTGGAAGCTGCCGATCGGCTGCTCCTTCCGCCGCCAGATGCTGTTCGACCACCTGAACGCCTCGTATGCGGGCGACGTCGGCATCGGCATCAATCCGGCGCTGTCGAGGGAGATCAAGGAGGCCGATCTCGTGCTGCTGATCGGCGGCCGTTTCTCGGAAATGCCGTCCTCCAGCTACACGCTGCTCGACGTGCCCTACCCGTCGCAGACGCTCGTCCATGTCTATCCGGACCCCTCCGAGCTCGGCCGCGTCTATCGCCCGGACCTCGCCATCTGTGCCGCTCCGGTCGAGTTCGTCGGCGCGCTGAAGGCGCTGAAGGCGCCGGAACAGCCCGTCTGGGCCGCCCGCACCGAGGCCATGCACGCCGCCTATCTCTCCTGGTCGACGCCACCGACGCAAGGCCCCGGCCCGGTCCGCATGGGGCCGATCATGGACTGGATCGAGGCCAACACGGCCGAGGACACGATCTTCACCAACGGCGCCGGCAATTACGCCACCTGGGTCCACCGCTTCCATCGCTTCCGCGACTTCGCCACCCAGGCCGCCCCGACCTCCGGCTCGATGGGCTACGGCCTGCCCGCCGCCGTCGCCGCCAAGGCGCTGCATCCGGACCGCGAAGTCATCTGCTTTGCCGGTGACGGCTGCTTCATGATGCACGGCCAGGAATTCGCCACCGCCATCCGCTATGACCTGCCGATCATCGTCTGCCTGGTGAACAACGGCATTTACGGCACGATCCGGATGCACCAGGAGCGCGAATATCCCGGCCGCGTCAGCGCCACCGACCTCACCAACCCCGACTTCGCCGCCTTCGCCCGCGCCTATGGCGGCCACGGCGAGACCGTCGAGGCGACGGAGGATTTTGCCGGAGCCTTCGAGCGCGCCCGCGCCTCCGGCAAGCCATCGATCATCGAGATCAAGCTCGACCCGGAAGCGATAACGCCGATGAAGACGCTGACGCAGATTCGCGAGAAGACCTGACAAGTCGTTCAGAACAAACGAAAAAGGCCGGGAGCGATCCCGGCCTTTTTCTTGTTTCGGATAGTGAAGGCGATCAGATAGCAGCCGTCACGATGAATTCGACCTTGTAGTCCGGGGTCGCGAGCGCGGCTTCGCTGGTGGCGCGGGCCGGCGGGTTCTTCGGGTCGATCCAGGCTTCCCAGACGGCGTTCATTTCGCCGAAGGTCGACATGTCGGAGAGATAGATGATCGTCTGCAGGATCTTCGACTTGTCCGAGCCGGCCAGCGCCAGCAGGCGTTCGACTTCGGCCAGCGCCGACTTCGACTGTTCGGTGACGGACGTGCCGTCGCCGACCTGGCCGGCCAGATAGACGGTGTTGCCGTGGACGACGGCGCCGCTCATGCGGGCGCCCGGCTCGATACGCTTGATGGTCATGGAAATACTCCTGTTGAAGGTGATGGGATGGAAAGGCGGCACGACCCGCCAAAGCGGTCCTAGCGCGCTCAGCCGCGCAGGTGCTGGCTCTTCTGGTAAACTGCGGTCGAACGCGCCCCCGAACGGCAATAGCCGAGCATCGGTCGGTCAAAATCGTCGAGCGCATCGACCATGCCGGAAATGGCCTCGGGCGTGACACCCATCGGGCCGACGGGAACATGGGCAATCTTGAGGCCCAGTTCTTCGGCGCGCGCCGCGATCTCGGCGAAGGACGGCTGGCCGGCCTCTTCACCGTCGGGCCGATGGCAGACGATGGACTTGAAGCCGAGCGCCTTGATCGTGTCGAGATCATCGACTGAGATCTGGCCGGTCACGGAATATTCGTCGTTGATCTGCGAAATGTTCATGGCGTGCTCCCTGCTTGCGAGGGGCAAACATCTACGATGGGCATGCGCGGTCGTCAATTGCCGACCGCCCCGTTCCACGGGCCATGGCAGTGTCAGACGAAGGCGAAGGAGAGCGCGTATTCGCGGCTTTCGCCCGGTGCGAGATCGACGAGTTCGCCGCGCTCGGCGAGTTTGGCGCGCGGCTCCCAGCGATGCGAGACCGGCTCTATGCCGAGCACATGGGCGGGCGCCGCCTGATTGCGCCAGACCTGCAGGAAGGGCAGCGTATCGGTGCGGAAGCGCACCAGAAGCGTCTTGCCGCCGATCGCGGCGATCGGTCCGAGCCGGACCTCGGCCCATCCGCCCTTTCCGGCCGGCACGCAGAACACGCCGCCATCGCCCTCGCCGAAGGCCCAGGGAAAGCCGCCGCCGTCGAGCATGGCACCTTCGAGCCGCACGCCGTCGTCAAGGTGCTTTGCCCCAAGGTTCATATGGTACATCAGGAAGGCCGGGAAAGCCCTCAACCCGGTATTGGTCACCGTATCGGCGAGGCCGACTTCGCCCGTGGTCCCGTTGATGCGCCAAAGGCGGTCGAGACGCGCGCTTCCGCCGTCCGCCAACGCCACATCGACGACGGCGCGGCATTCGAGGTCGTTTCCTTCGCCCGAGACCGCCACCTCACGCGCCGGATTAGAGGAGAAGGAGCCGTGCAGCGGATATGAGCCTGCCTTGCCTCCTCGGATCGGTTCAGGATGGCGAATATGATCGGGACCGCAGGTGAACAGAAAACCCTCGAGCGAGTGATCGATGCGCGGATCGCCATCGTCCGGAATGGCGCGGCCGGGCGCGAGATCGACACCATCGACCATGCAGCCGCCGATATCGAGCACCGAGCCCTCGTCCAGCGAAAGCACCGGCCCTTTGGACCCATTGAATTTCATCATGCGGCAGGCTCCTCGACCGGCGGCAGAAGCGATTGAAGCTGCCCGCTGGCGATCATCGTCTCGACGCCGGACAATCCGTCGTCGATCGCTGTGAGGTACGGCAAATCGAGACTTCCCTCAAGCCAGCGCTGATAGTCCCCGGCGCGAAGCTTGAGCCGCCGATAACCTTCCATGCCGGCCTGTGTGAGGGTCAGAAGCTCGAATCGGCGGTCCGCGCGATCACGATGGCGCTCCAGCCAGCGGCGATCCTCGAGCGCCTTCACCGCCCGGCTGATCTTGGTCTTGCTCAGTCCGGAATGGCCACAGATTGCCTTTGCCGTCGCATGCACCTTCTCGCCGAGCGACCACAAGACCTGCCACTCCGCCCAGGTAATCTCCTCGCTCTCGCCGCAGAAGCGCATGAAATGCGAACTCATCCGCTCGGCCGCGCGATCAAGCCGATACGGCAGGAAATGATCTATCTCGAAATCGTTCTGCATCGTCCCCCTCACGATGTTACGGCAGTACCACCCCAGCCGGCCCCGCCTCCTCCGCTTCAAATCTTTCTAGCGAGCGGATTTTAAAACAATATTCACCATGAATTCACCTTTTCCACACTAGTGTCAAATTTGGCGCGTTGTAGGTTCAGTCAGAAAAGAAGGAGTGAATCGTGGCCGATATGATCAAAGCTGGAGTGATGGTTGCCTCCGTCGCCGCCCTTTTGGCGGCCGTCGCCGCACCCGCCCTTGCCAATGATCCCTATGGCTATCGCAACAGCCAGGTTCTGCTGGTCTCCCCTGAGGGTGATCTTCTCGATTACATGCCCGAAGAGGGCGAAGTCGTGATCAGTCGGGACAATATGGGCCGCCGGGTGCTCATCGACCGATTCGGCAATCTCATTGCCACGGAAATCCCGGCGGAGACCTATTTCCCGCGGCAACGCCAGGCCCGGGCTCCAGACGCCTACGACGATTTCGGAGCGCCGCAACCCGGCTGGGAGGATGACGGCATTGTCACCGGTGCCATCCCCGGCCCCGGCGTGATCGATCGCCAGCCGCTCGACGAACCGCTGCCCGGCATGCCCTCCGGTGGACCGGACATGGCACCGCCCGCCGAACAGCCCCCGACCCGCACGGTGACCCCCGACATCCCGGTGAAGAGCAATCTTTCGCAACTGGAAATCACCGCGCTGCAGGTTTTCCTCGACCGGGAGGGCGTCTCCCCCGGCGTGATCGACGGCAAGATGGGCCAGAACGTCAACAAGGCGCTGGTCGCCTGGCAGCAGATCACCGGGGAGACCATCGATCCGAACAATGCCGAGGACATCCTCGAGCGCCTCCGTCTCTCCGGCGGCCTGGCGATCACGTCCTACACCATCACGCCCGGCGACGCGGCCGGCCCTTACGTCGCGGCCATCCCCGAGGACTACGCCCACAAGGCGCAACTCCCGGCGCTGTCATTCACCTCGACTGCCGAAATGCTGGCCGAGAAGTTCCACATGGACGAGGCCTATCTGCGCGCGCTCAACCCGGGTGTCGACTTCACCATTCCGGGCACCATCATCAAGGTCGTCGATCCTGGACAGACGAAGAAGGGCGAGGTCGCACGGATCGTCGCCAACAAGGGCCTGAAGCAGATCTTTGCCTACGGCGCCGACGGCTCGCTGATAGCGGCCTATCCGGCCAGCATCGGCTCTACCGACACTCCGTCGCCCTCGGGTACCGTCACAGTCGAGCGCATCGCCTTTGATCCCGGATACACCTACAATCCGAAGATCAATTTCCAGCAGGGCGCGAACGACAAGGTCCTGTCGATCCCGCCGGGTCCGAACGGTCCGGTCGGCACGGTCTGGATGGCGCTCTCCAAGCCGACCTACGGCATTCACGGCACGCCCGAACCGTCGAAGATCGGCCGCACCCAGAGCCACGGCTGCATCCGCATGACCAATTGGGACGCCACCGAACTGGCCAAGATGACCAAGGCCGGCGTGACGGTCGAATTCATCGACTGACCTTACGCCAGCTTCACCACCCACGGCACATGAGAATACAAAAGAGCCGCCAGACGATCATCTGGCGGCTCTTTTTTCGCACTGCTCGGGAGGATCGGGAGGATCAAGCAGCGTCGCGAACGATGCGGAACAGTCGCCTTGGCTCCTGGCTCCGAATGACCTTGACCGGCAGCAGGCGTCGGACTTCCCCGGCAAAGGCCTGGGCATTCTCGCGTGCCTTGTCGAGATTGCTGATCCGTGACGCATCCATGTCGTAGAGCGTGCCACCACAGTCGAAGATCTCGCGAAAAGCGGAACGCTCGACGATCGGCGTATCCACGACGTTGACGCCGCGAGCGGAGAGAAGACCCTTGATGGTCAGAAGGGCGCGCGTCGTTACCATCGAGGCAACCCGTGTGAGCACCACGGAATGGGCGATCTTCAACCGGCCGGTCTCTTCCATCAGCGTGATGAGGTCGAGGATTTGCGCGGCACCCTTGGCGTCCATCGCGCAGCCCTGCACCGGGATCATCACGTGATCGGAAAGACCGATGGCCGTCGTGACGATGGCATCCCTGGCCCCGGCGAGATCGATGATCGTGTAGTCGGCGTTCCGCGACGATTCGCGCAGGTGGCCCTGGATCGACGCAACCGAGACCTGCGAAATCACCTCGATATTGTGCTGCGGTCCGGAAAGCTCGTGCCACTGGGTGATCCAGCGCTGCGGATCGGCATCGAGGATGGCCACGCGGTAGCCCTGGTGGGCGAGTTCGGTCGCAAGCAAAAGGGCCGCGGTGGTCTTGCCGGCACCACCCTTGGCATTAGCGAATGAGATGACTGGCATGCTTCTTCCTCGAAAGGCTATGGGCCGAGCGTCTGATCGCTCTCGCAGGCACCCTTGGCTCATGGTGCCGGTAAATTCATCATTGCTAATTATGGTTAACAAAACGGAAAGAACGCCGAGCGCCCGCCTCCCCAAAAATGGTAGTCCCGTCCCCCATCCTGCTGATCCAGATAAGAAAAAAGCCCGCGGGCTAGAGAGCGCCGCAGGCTTGATGATTGTCAGTTTTGCAAGCCCTCAGAAGCAGTCGAGGAACAAGGCCTTGGTATTCTCCAGCGTCATCTTCACCGGGTTGCCGCCGCAGCTCGGATCCTCGATCGCCATGGCGGTCAGTTCATCGACGCGGTCGGACTTGATGCCCATGGCCGTCAGGTTTTCCGGCACGCCCAGTTCAGCGCGCAGCGACAGGACATAGTCGTAGAAGCCGTCGAACCCGCCCGAAATGCCGAGATAGGCCGCCGCGCGAGCGATCTTCTCCTCGATCGCCGAGCGGTTGAACTTGAGCACCGGCGGCATGACGACGGCATTGGTCATGCCGTGATGGGTATTGTAGACCGCGCCGATCGGGTGCGACAGCGAATGGATGGCGCCAAGCCCCTTCTGGAACGCGACTGCGCCCATGGCGGCGGCCGACATCATGTTGGTGCGCGCCTCGATGTCCGTGCCGTCATGATAGGCGCGCGGCAGGTATTCCTTGACCAGCCGCATGCCTTCAAGCGCGATGCCTTGGCTCATGGGATGGTAGAAAGGCGAGGAATAGGCCTCGAGGCAATGGGCGAATGCGTCCATGCCGGTGCCGGCGGTGATCATCTTGGGCATGCCGACGGTCAGTTCCGGATCGGCGATCACGACGCCCGGCAAGAACTTCGGATGGAAGATGATCTTCTTCACATGGGTCTTGGAATTGGTGATGACCGAGGCGCGGCCGACCTCCGAGCCCGTGCCAGCCGTGGTCGGCACAGCGACGATCGGCGCGATGCCGTCGGAATTGGCCCGCGTCCACCAGTCGCCGATGTCCTCGAAGTCCCAGACCGGACGCGTTTGCCCGGCCATGAAGGCCACGCACTTGCCAAGATCCAGCCCCGAACCGCCGCCGAAGGCGACGACACCGTCATGGCCGCCGTCCTTGTAGGCCTTGATGCCGGCTTCGAGGTTGATCTCGTTCGGGTTCGGGTCCACGTCGGCGAAAATCGCGCGACCAAGACCGGCTTCCTCCAGAACATCAAGCGCCGCCTGGGTGATCTGCATCGGCGCGAGACCCCGGTCGGTGACGAGAAGCGGCTTCTTCATGCCGAGCGACTTGCAGGCATCCGCCAGTTCCTTGATCCGGCCGCGTCCCATCTTGATGGCGGTCGGATAGCTCCAGTTTGCGACGATGTTCATTTCGTGACCTTCTTCAGGTGGTAGGATTTCGGACGGGTGAGGTTCTGGAAGCCGAGGACCGAGAGCGAACCGCCCTTGCCGGTCTCCTTGCAGCCGGTCCAGCACAATGCCGGATCGAGATAGTCGGCGCGGTTCATGAATACCGTGCCGGTCTCGATCTCGCGGCCGATGCGGGCGGCGCGGGCCGGATCCTGCGTCCACAGCGAAGCCGTCAGGCCGTAGGGGCTGTCGTTCATCAGCGCGAGCGCTTCCTCGTCGCTCTTGACCTTCATGATGCCGACGGCGGGACCGAAGGTCTCGTCCTTCATGAAGGACATGGAGTGGTCGACGTTCACCAGGATCTGCGGCATCAGATAGGCGTGGCCGTCGTCCTGCGGGAACAGCTTCGGATCGACCAGCGCCTTGGCGCCCTTGGCGACGGCGGCGGCGATCTGCTCGCGCACATGCGCGGCAAAGCGGCGATGCGCCATCGGGCCGAGCGTCGTTTCTGGATCAAGCGGATTGCCGAGCTTGTAGTTCGACACCCAGGCGACAGACTTCTCCACAAAGGCGTCGTAAAGCTTCTCGTTGACGTAGATGCGCTCGATGCCGCAGCAGCACTGGCCGGAATTGTAGGTGGCAGCATCCATCAATGTATCGACGGCGGCGTCGAGATCGGCGTCCTCCATCACATAGCCCGGATCCTTGCCGCCGAGTTCAAGCCCGACGCCGGCGAACGTGCCGGCCGCCGCCCGCTCGATGGCGCGCCCGCCCTCGACAGAACCGGTGAAGTTGATGAAGTCGAACTTGCCGGTGGCGATCAGCGCCGAGGTCGTGGAATGGTCGAGGAACAGGTTGACGAACACGTCATCCGGCACGCCGGCCTCGACGAAGGCGCGGACCATGCGCTCGCCGACCAAAAGCGTCTGCGTCGCATGCTTGATGACGACGGTATTGCCGGCCATCAGGGCGGGCGCCACCGTGTTGATCGCCGTCATGTAGGGGTAGTTCCACGGCGCGATGACGAGAACGACGCCGTGCGGCTCACGCTCGATACGGCGCTCGAAAGTCGCGCTCTCTTCAATGATCAGCGGCGCCAGCGCGTCGGCCGCAATCGATGCGACATAGTTGGAGCGTTCGTTGAAACCCTTGAACTCGCCGCCATAGCGCACCGGGCGGCCCATCATGTGGGCGAGTTCCGGCACCACTTCGTCCTTCATCTCGTTGAGGCGCGCGACTCCCTTCAGCACAAGCTGTACGCGTTCTTCCAGCGGCCGGCGCGCCCAGGCCTTCTGCGCCTTGCGCGCACGCGCCACCGCCTCGCTGGCGGCCTCCAGCGACATGGCCGGACGTTCGGCATAGACCGATCCGTCGATCGGCGAAATACATTTGATCATCGTCATTTTTCTTCTCCAGATAGGCCTAGCAGGCCAGTACTTTTACATGTCCGAGCGCGCCATAGGACAGAATGGCGCGGTCCCGGGTAATGATCGTCAAGTCGTTCTCGCGTGCCGTGGCGATCAGGATGCGATCGATCGGATCGTTGTGGATAGGCTGCGGCAGAAAACAGGAAGCCATGAAGGTCCTGGCCGTTACCGGTTGTTCTGCGAATCCTCCATCCCGCAAAAAGTCACGATACCAATGGTCCACGTCGCGTGTCTCTCGAATGCGCCCTTTTGACAGCAACATGGCCATCTCCCAGGCCGTGGCCGTGGATACGTAGGAAGGAATCGCACGCACCCTGCTTTCAGCCAACATCTCCAGGGACAACGGCGCCAACATCTCCTGACGCGACATCCAGATGACGAAACATGTGTCGAGCAGGAAGCCACTACTCATTGTAAAGCTTCTCACCCCATTCCTCGTCCCAATCCAAAGGCGCGGTCAAATCGACCCCGGGCATGATCGTGATGGTACCCGCCATGCAGCCGTAGGCTGGATGGAGCTCAATCAGTGTGCCGTCTTCCTTCTCCATCCATCGCTTGCCGTCCTTGTAGATGAGGTCATCCGCAGTGAACATCCTGCCCGCCGGCTTCCACCCAGGAGGGCTACCGGGATAGGCTTCATAGGACTGCTTCTCCTCCTCAAATCCGGTGCCCGCCCTCTCGCCGCGGCGGTGCATCGCCACGGTTTCAAGAGGCACGCCCAGAAAGTCCGAAATGCCATCCTGCTCTTCCGCGCTCATTTTACGCTCGCCTTTCAGCATTCGGGAGAGAGAACTCGGGTCGAGGCCGAGAAAAGCGGCCAACTCCCGCGCCGACGCACCCTTATGGTCAAGCTCGCGGTAGAACCATTCGCTGTCGATCGCCATCACAAAGCCTCCAGCTCAATACGCGCCATGGTAGCGCAATATTGATTTTTCGACAATCATCCGGATGAGCGTTGCGATTTTCTCATGCTCTCTCGAAGCCTCTCGCCACCTCCCAGTCCGTGATCTTGCGGTCGTACTCCTCCTGCTCCCATTCGGCGGCGCGCACATAGTGCTCCACGACATCGTCACCAAACGCCTGTCGCAGCATGGCCGAGCCATTGAGCGCCACGGCGGCCAAGCGCAGCGTGCGCGGGATTTCCCTGACGTCCTTCGCGCTGTAGGCATCGCCGGTAAAGGCGGGTTCCAGCGCCATCTTCTTCTCGATCCCGTCAATGCCGGCCGCCAGCAGCGCCGCCATGGCGAGATAGGGATTGAGATCCGAACCGCCGACGCGGCATTCGACGCGAATGCCCTTGGTGCCCTCGCCGCACAGGCGATAGCCGGCGGTGCGGTTGTCCTTCGACCAGATCGCCTTGGTCGGCGCAAACGTGCCGGCCATAAAGCGCTTGTAGGAGTTGATGTAGGGCGCCAGGAAATAGGTGATCTCGCTGGCGTGCGACAATAGGCCCGCCATGTAGTGCTTCATCAGCTCCGACATGCCGTGTTCGCCCTTGTCGTCGAAAAACAGCGGCGTCGTGCCGTCGACGCTCCAGAGCGACTGGTGGATATGCGAGGATGAGCCGGCCGCGTTGTAGTGCCATTTGGCGAGGAAGGTGATCGCCTTGCCGCGCTGCCAGGCGATTTCCTTGCAGGCGTTCTTGATGATCACGTGGCGGTCGGCCATGGTCAGCGCGTCGGCATAGCGCACATTCACCTCGCCCTGCCCCGCCGATGCCTCGCCCTTGGTGTTCTCGACCGGAATGCCGGCACCCTGAAGCCCGTTACGGATCGCCCGCATCACATCCTCTTCCTTGGTGGTCTGGAAGATGTGGTAGTCCTCGTTGTACCCGGAGGCCAACTGCAGGTCGCGATAACCCGACGCGCGTGCGTCGTCATAGGTCTGGTCAAACAGGAAGAATTCGAGTTCCGTCGCCATGAAGGCCTTCAGGCCCATGGCTTCCAGCCGCTTGACCTGCTTTTTCAGGATGGCGCGCGGCGAATGCGGAATGTCCTCGTGGGTATGGTGGTCCAGCACGTCGCAGAGCACGAGTGCAGTGCCATCGAGCCAGGGAACCCGGCGCAGGGTGCCGAGGTCCGGCTTCAGGGCGTAGTCGCCATAACCCTTTTCCCAGCTTGTCGCCGCATAGCCCGGCACTGTTTCCATTTCCATGTCGGTGGCCAGCAGGTAGTTGCAGCTGTGCGTTTCCTTCCAGCCGCTGTCGACGAAGAACTGCGCATGGAAGCGCTTGCCCATCAGGCGCCCCTGCATGTCGACCATGCAGGCGAGAACGGTATCGATGCGCCCCTCGGCGACATCCTTCTTCAATTCGTCGAACGTATATTGCGCGGTCATCTGTCTATCCTGTCGGGCGGTCTCTGCGCCGATCTGGGCGGGGTTGCCGATAAGGGAAGCCGGGGCAGAGACTGCCCCGGTCCTTGTACGCGTGAAGGCCTATCAGCCGTAGCGATAGGGCTTGCCGGCCTTTTCCATGTCGGCATTGTACTTCTTGAGGATCTCGACGACCTTCGCCGTGCGCGGCGTCTGCTTGGCCACTTCGTCCCAGAAGACATGCGCCGCATCCTCGACGGTCTTCCACTCGGCATCCGGAATGCTGGTGAGCTCGAGACGGCCACCCTCGGCACGCAGCTTGGCCTCGCCACCCCAGTACCAGTGCAGGCGGTGATAGTGCGAGCTGTCCATGCACAGGTTGAAGAGCGTCTTCAGGTGCTCCGGCACCTCGTTCCAGCGGTCGGCATTGGCGAAGAACGAGCCGGCCCAGCCGCCGGAGACGTTGTTGGTCAGGAAGTACTTGGTCACGTCCACCCAGCCGGAGGTGAACACTTCCGTGATGCCCGACCAGGCGATCGCGTCGATTTCACCGGTCTGCATGGCCACCGGCACGTCCTCGAACGGAATGGTGACCGGCACGATGCCGAACTGCGACAGGAACTGGCCGGCGGTCGGGAAGGTGAAGACGCGCAGGCCCTTGAGGTCGGCGAGCGCCTTGATCGGCTTGTTGGTGGCGAAGTTGCACGGGTCCCAGGCACCGGCGGACAGCCACTTCACGCCCACTTCCGTGTAGGCCTGATCCCAGATCTCGGCGAGACCGTATTCGTAGAACAGGGTCGGCACGTCGAGGCTGTAGCGCGAGGCGAACGGGAAATAGCCGCCGAACACCTTGATGTCGACCGGCGAGTTCATGGAATCGTCGTCCGACTGCACGGCGTCGATCGTGCCGGCCTGCATGGCGCGGAACAGTTCGCCCGTCGGTACCAACTGGTCGGCAGTGTAGAGCTGGATTTCCATTTCGCCATTGGCCGCCTTGTTGAAGGCGTCGACGGCCGGACGGATGACGAATTCGGCGAGCGCAGCACCCGCATAGGTCTGGAGACGCCAGGTGATCTTCTTATCCTGCGCCTTGACGTAAGGAGCGGCGAGCGCGACCGGCGATGCGGCGGCGACCAGGCCGGCTTTCTTGAGAAAATGTCTTCTGCTGTTCATGTCTGTTTCCCTCTTTTGTTTGTGTGAACTGGCCCCGCCGGTCATCGGCGGATCATGCACTTAGACGGGACCGTTTGATCGGACCTCTTTGCATTGTTGCTTTCCACTCACCCCCGCACATAGACATGCTGCGGCAACCACAGCGCAATCTGCGGAAAAGCCATGATGATGATCATGCCGAGGATCATGATGAGCACGAACGGCACGATCGAACGGTAGATGTCGATCAAGGAAATTTCCGGCGGGGCCATGGCCCGCATCAGGAACAGGTTGTAGCCGAACGGCGGGGTCATGTAGGCGATCTGGCAGGTAATCGTGTAGAGCACGCCGTACCAGACCAGATCGAAGCCGAGCTTACCCACCAGCGGAATGTAGAGCGGCGCGACGATCACCAGCATCGCCGTGTCGTCGAGAAAGGCGCCCATAATCAGGAAGGAGACCTGCATCAGGATCAGGATCTGCCAGGGACCAAGCCCCATTTCGCCGACCAGCAGGCCCTCGATCGCCTTCACCGCGCCAAGTCCGTCGAACACCGCGCCGAAGCAAAGGGCCGCCATGATGATCCACATGAACATGCAGGTGATGCCGAGCGTCTGCTCCAGGACGCGGTTCCACATTTCCCAGGTGAGACGCCCCTTGAACCAGGCGGCGAACAGCGAGCCGAGAGCGCCGACGGCCGAGCTTTCCACGAGGCTGGTAATCCCCATGAGGAACAGACCCATCATCAGGAAGAAGATCAGGAATGGCAGCACACCGGCTTGCGCCAGCTTGAGCTTTTCGATGAGCGGCATGTCCCGCTCTTCCGGGGGAAGCGCCGGGCCGAGCGCCGGGTTGATCCAGCAGCGGATCACCACGTAGATCGCGAACAGGAGAGCGAGCAGCAGGCCCGGGAACACACCCGCAAGCCACAACTGGCCGACGGGCTGGCGGGCGATCATGCCGTAAAGCACCATGACGACGCTCGGCGGCACGAGAATGCCGAGCGAACTGCCCGCCTGGATCACGCCGGACACCATGATCTTGTCATAGCCACGCCGCAGCAGTTCCGGCAGCGCGATGGTCGCACCGATCGCCATGCCCGCGACGGAAAGCCCGTTCATGGCAGAGATGACCACCATCAGACCGATCGTTCCGAGCGCCAGGCCGCCACGGACCCCGCCGAACCAGACATGGAAGGCCTTGTAGAGATCCTCGGCGATGCCCGATTCCGACAGCATGTAGCCCATGAAGATGAACATCGGCAGCGTCAGCAGCGCATACCATTTCAACAGCTTCATATTGGCGGAGAAGCCGAGCTCGAAGCCGCCATTGCCCCAGAGAAGCGCGGCCGCGACGACGCCGACCACGCCGATGGCCGCGAACACGCGCTGGCCGGTCAGCATCGACATCATCATCGACGAGAACATTAGGAGAGCGATCATTTCATAGCTCATGCGAGCGGCCTCCCGATCGCCGTTGCCACGTCCTTGATCAGGATCGACGTCGCTTGAAGGAATGTCAGGAAGATGCCGACCACCATGATGATCTTGATCGGCGCCATGTAGGGCGACCAGGCCGAGTAGCTGGTTTCGCCGAACTTCAGCGCGTAAGCCGTGCTGGATACGCCGCCGTAGAGCATGAAGAACAGATAGACAAACAGCATCAGGATGGTCACGACATCGACCGCCGCCTTGGTTCGCGGCGACCACTTGCTGTAGAGCAGGTCCATGCGGACATGGCTGTCGAGTTGCAGCGAATAGGCGCCGCCGAGCAGGAAATAGGCGGCCATGACGAACTGCGCCATCTCCAGCGTCCAGTTCGCCGGCAGCAACATCATCTTGGAGGCTGACGAGTAGAGCAGAATGCCCATCAGCACGAAGATGCCGTACATCACGATCCGGCCGACGCGCCGGTTGAAGGCGTCAACCACGCGCACGTAAGTCTTGAGGGCGTCAGGCATGTCCGCCACCTCCGCCGGTCACGCGTCCCATTGCAGAGCGGCGGGGCTCAGTCTTCCTCTCGCGTTCAATCGGCATCCGTTCCCCTCTTTTTGTTCAAACCGTGCCAGATTTCGTCTCAGTCTTCTTCGGGCGCGCTCGCCTCCAGGCCGCGGAGCAGCAGGTCCGCCAGATAGCCGGCGACAACCCGCTGACCATCCTCGTCGCCAATCAGATCGTTTCTGATCTCGATCATCACGTTCCGATGGCCGTAGGGCAATGCGTGCAGCCTCAGGCTATGGGTAACACCGTCTTCCGGTCCATAGGGTTCGTTGCGCGCAACCCGATAAGGTCCGCCGGCGGCGGCGGCCAGCAGCGGATCGGCCAGCCGACTGTCGGCATCGTGCAATATGCCGATCTCGACATCGCGCTGCTTGCCCATGTAGATCGGCGTGAAACTGTGGACCGTGACCACCACCGTTTCTCGGCCTTGCGCACGACGCTCGGCGAGAATGGCGGATATCCTGTCGTGGAACGGAATGTAGAGAGCAGCAGTTCGGGCATAGCGCTCGGCGGGCGAAAGGTCGCGGTTGCCGGGAATGTCGTAGATTTCGCTCTTTTCCGGCATGGCTCCAGAGGATTCCGGCGGCCGGTTGCAGTCATAGACGAGCCGGGAAAAGCGTTGGTGCACAAGCGTCCCGTCGAGCAGGGACGAAAGCCGGCGCGCCACCGCCAAAGCGCCCGGGTCCCAGGCGATGTGGCTGGCAAGCGCCTGCGCATCCAGACCAAGATCGCCCACTCTCTCCGGCATGCGGCGGGACGCGTGTTCGCAGACGAACAGGCAGGCGCCCGCCGCTTCGGCATTGTCGACGGCCACGGCTTCGCCGTCCGCCTCAGTCAGTATGTCCGACCTCATCAGCATGCGGAATTCCCCCGGCGCCTTTGCGGCAGCTTTTATCGTTGCGAAGAGAATTCTTCACGATTAACGCCCTGTCAACGGGGTCTTGAAAATTTCTCTTCAAATTGCGCATTGACAGAATTGTGACAGAGAAGTTTAACTTGGCCACAGACCGGCGAAAGATCGGTCCGAGGGGAAATGCTGAGCTTGAACAAGACGCCGAAGACAGTGTCGGACGTGATCCGTGCCCATTTCGATGGGTTGACGCGCGCTGAACGGCAGCTCGCGGAGAGCCTGCTCGACAATTATCCGGTCTCCGGTCTCGGCTCCATCACCACCGTCGCCGACAATGCCGGCGTTTCGACGCCGACCGTGGCGCGCATGGTGCAAAAGCTCGGCTACAAGGGCTATGCCGAATTCCAGGCCCATCTTCACCACGAACTGGAAGCGACCCTTTCCAACCCGATCGCCAAGCACGATCGCTGGGCATCCAACGCACCGGGCACGCATATCCTCAACCGTTTCGCCGATGCGGTAATCAACAATATGCGCCAGACCTTGAGCGCGCTCGACACGCGGTCGTTCGATGGCGCGGCGCGGCTGCTCTCGGATCGCAAGCGCAACGTCTATTTTGTCGGCGGGCGGATCACCGGTGCGCTGGCCGAATATTTCTTCACCCACATGCAGGTCATCCGCCCGAAGACGGCGTTGATGTCGTCGAATACCAGCGCCTGGCCACAGAACGTGCTCAACATGAGCGCCGGCGACGTGCTGGTGATCTTCGACATCCGCCGCTACGAGGCCGACATGGAGACGCTCGCCGAGGTGGCAAAGGCCAGCGGGGTCGAGATCATCCTTTTTACCGACCCCTGGAGCTCGCCGGTCGCCAAGCATGCCAGCCACTGCTTCAGGATCGATATCGAGGCACCCTCTGCATGGGACAGCTCGGTTGTCACATTGTTCGTGGTAGAAGCGCTGATCGAAGCCGTCCAGAGCTCGGCCTGGGACGAAACCCGCGAACGCATGAACACGCTGGAGGGGCTTTTCGAGCAGGCGCGGCTGTTTCGCAAGCCGCACTGACCAAGAGCAAGGGGAGTGGAGAAGAGACGAAGACGAGCCCGGAGCATCCAGACGCGACGATTTTCATCGCGATTTTTCCCCAGCCGGGACCGTCACATAACTATCATGCAAGCTGAATAACAGTCCGCATCGGTACACTAGAACCAACAAGGAGAAATCCAGTGAACACTTATCTTCGTCGCATGCTCTCGCTGTCGACCGCAATGGTCGTCGCCTCCACCTCGCTCGCCTTCGCCGAGCCGAGTGCCGAACTGATCGAAGCCGCCAAGAAGGAAGGCATGCTGACCACGATCGCCCTGCCCCACAGCTGGTGCGGCTATGGCGACGTCATCGCCGGCTTCAAGGCGAAGTACCCGGAAATCAAGGTCAACGAACTGAACCCGGATGCCGGCTCGGCCGACGAAGTCGAAGCCATCAAGGCCAACAAGGACAACAAGGGCCCGCAGGCTCCGGACGTTGTCGACGTCGGTCTGGCCTTCGGCCCGCAGATGAAGTCCGAAGGCCTGCTGCAGCCCTACAAGGTCTCCACCTGGGACGAGATCCCGGACACGATCAAGGACGCCGAAGGCTATTGGTACGGCGACTATTACGGCGTTCTCTCTTTCGTCGTGAACAAGGACCTGGTCAAGAACACCCCGGCCGACTGGGCCGATCTCCTGAAGCCGGAATATGCCGGCCAGGTCGCGCTCGCCGGCGACCCGCGCGCCTCCAACCAGGCCATCCTCGGCGTTCTCGCCGCCGGCCTGCACAAGGGTGCCAAGGCTGGCGAGGAATCCGGCAAGGCCGGCCTCGAATACTTCGCCGAGCTGAACAAGGCCGGCAATTTCGTTCCGGTCATCGCCAAGGCTGGCACGATCGCCCAGGGCGCCACCCCGATCGCCATCGCCTGGGACTACAACGTGCTCGCATGGCGCGATGAGCTTGCCGGCAACCCGCCGGTCGAAGTCGTCGTTCCGAAGACCGGCGTTCTCGCCGGCGTTTACGTCCAGGGCATTTCCGCCTTCGCTCCCCATCCGAACGCCGCCAAGCTGTGGATGGAATACCTCTACTCCGACGAAGGCCAGAACCTGTGGCTGAAGGGCTACTGCCACCCGGCCCGCTTCAACGCCATGGCCAAGGCCGGCAAGATCCAGAAGGAACTCCTGGACGCCCTGCCGCCGGCTGAAAGCTATGAAGCCGCCATCTTCCCGACCGTCGAAGAGCAGAACGCCAACAAGACCGTCGTGACCGGCGGCTGGGACAGCGTCGTCGGCGCCAACGTCCAGTAAACCCTGGAAAAAACCAGGCCCCGGCCCGACTCGTTCGGGCCGGGGCTTGCCAAGTCAGAAGCGCCGGCCATACTCGGGGCGCCTTGCATCGATGCCCTCAAGCTAAGACCCGCAAACATGAAACAGGAACCTCACGCGCCCCGACTGCGCCTGCCGCTGACATGGGTAGGGCTGCTGCCCTTTGTGATCTTCGTCGTGATGTTCCTGGTGCTTCCGACCATGCACATCGTTATTGGCGCCTTCCAGACCCGTGACGGTGCATTCACGCTGCAGAACATCCTGGACCTCAATTCCGGCACGATCCCGTCGAGCTACTGGATTTCGGTGAAGATCTCCGTCGCCTCCGCAGCACTCGGCTGCGTGATCGGTTTCGGCATGGCTGCGGCCGTCGTCTTCGGCGCCGTGCCGCGCTGGTTCAAGGCCCCCTTGCTGACCTTTTCCGGCGTCGCCTCGAACTTTGCCGGCGTGCCGCTCGCCTTCGCCTTCCTCGCGACCTTCGGTCCTGTCGGCCTCGTCACCGTGCTCTTGCGCAACAATTTCGGCATCGTCCTGCAGCGCGATCTCGGTTTCAGCATCCTGAGCTTCTGGGGCCTGACGATCACCTATCTGTTCTTCCAGATCCCGCTGATGATCCTGATCATCACGCCGGCACTCGAGGGCCTCAGGCGCGAATGGCGCGAGGCGGCCGAGGTTCTGGGGGCGACCGGCCTGCAATACTGGCGCATGGTCGCCCTGCCGATCCTCTTTCCGTCGATCCTCGGCACCTTCGCCCTTTTGTTCGCCAATGCCTTCGGCGCGGTTGCGACCGCGATCGCGCTCACCGGATCGAGCCTCAACATCGTGCCGATCCAGCTTTACGCCCAGATCCGCGGCGACGTGCTCGGCAATCCGCATCTCGGCTATGCCATGGCCTTCGGCATGATCGTCGTCACCGCCATCGCCAACATCGCCTATATCTGGCTGCGGGTGCGCGCCGAAAGGTGGCTGAAATGAGCTTGTGGACACGCATTGCCGGTTGGAGCGCCCTCATCTTCGGCCTGCTCTATTTCTTCGTGCCGCTCGGCGGCCTGTTCGAATTCTCGCTGAAGGCGCGTCGCGGCGTCTACTCCTTCGACGCCTATGCCAAGGTTCTCGCCGACCCGCAGTTCCAGCAGACCTTCACCTATTCCGTGGTCATGGCCCTGGTCACCATCGCCATCGGCGTGGTTCTGGTCGTGCCGACCGCCTTCTGGGTGCGGCTGAAAATGCCCTGGGCCCGACCTTATGTCGAGTTCCTGACATTGATGCCGCTGGTCATTCCGGCCATCGTTATCGTCTTCGGCTATATCCGACTCTACAACACGTCGAGCTTCCTGCCGCTGACGGGATCGGTGATGGGCACCAACCTTTTGCTTGCCTTCGGCTATACCATCCTTGCCCTGCCCTACATGTACCGTGCGGTCGACACGGGACTGAGAACCATCGACGTCGCCACGCTGACCGAGGCGGCCCAGAGCCTGGGCGCCGGATGGGTGACCATTCTCGGGCGGGTCATCCTGCCCAATGTCATCCCGGCCGTCCTGTCGGGCGCCTTCCTGACCTTTGCCATCGTCATCGGCGAGTTCACCCTTGCCGCCCTGCTCGACCGGCCCGCCTTCGGTCCCTACCTGCAACGGATCGGCGCCAACAAGGCCTATGAACCCTTCGCACTGTCAGTGATCGCCTTCGGCATCACCTGGGGCTGCCTCGTGCTGATCCAGCTCGTCTCGCGCCTGCAAAAGACCGCCCAACGCCCCGCCTGAGGACAAATTTATGGCATTCCTGACCCTGACGAATATCCAGAAGTCCTTTGGCGCAGTCAAAGTCGTCCACGACTTCGACATGTCGATCGACAAGGGCGAGTTCGTGTCCTTTCTCGGGCCCTCCGGCTGCGGCAAGACGACGATCCTGCGCATGGTCGCCGGCTTCGAGACCCCGTCGGGTGGCACGATCACGATCGACGGCAAGGACCAGTCGCGGCTGAAGCCGAACCAGCGCAATATCGGCATGGTGTTCCAGGCCTATGCGCTGTTTCCCAACATGAACGTATTCGACAACGTCGCCTTCGGCTTGAAGGTGGCGGGCAAGCCCAAGGACGAAATCCAGGCGCGTGTCACGGAAATGCTGAAGCTCATCCATCTCGAGCATCTCGCCGACCGCTACCCCTATCAAATGTCGGGCGGCCAGCAGCAGCGCGTGGCGCTCGCCCGCGCGCTGGCGCCGAAGCCGCAGGTCCTGCTGCTCGACGAACCGCTCTCGGCCCTCGATGCCAAGATCCGCGTGTCGCTGCGCGAGGAAATCCGCCACATCCAGCGCCAGCTCGGGATCACCACGATCTTCGTCACCCACGACCAGGAAGAGGCTCTGTCGATCTCGGATCGCGTCGTCGTGATGAATGCCGGCCGTGCCGACCAGATCGGCACGCCCTTCGAGATCTACAACCGACCGGCCACCCGCTTCGTCGCCTCCTTCGTCGGCACGCTGAACCTGATCGAGGCGAAGGTCGTCGACGCGCAAAAGAGCACCGTCGCGATCGGCGACCAGATGATTGTGCTCAGAGAGAAGATCGACCTTGCCGCCGGCAGCGCGGTGCAACTGGCCATGCGCCCGGAAGCCGGCTCCATTTTGCCTGGAGCGACCGGCAATACAACGCTCACCGGCCAGGTCGTGTCGAGCCATTTTCTCGGCTCGGTCATCCGGACGCGGATGGATGTCGCCGGCAATACCGTGTCCTTCGACATGTTCAACGATCCGAACATGGCGCCGCCGGCGATCGGCGACAACGTCTCGCTGAAAATCGATTCCGCCGATCTCATTATCCTCCAGGCGTGAGGCACGCGTCCCGGGCAGGAGCACCATGCCGGTGCGGACACGGGACACCGATGCCCGCGCGTGAGATTTGCACGCCTGCGATCCACTTTGTTTACAAAATCATGGAAACATGAGGATCGGCTCGACGGGATGTGTGAGGATCGACGCATGGGGAAGCACGACGGACAGGATCTGCCGGTTTCTGCAACGCAATTCATGGCCCAATTCATGCGCCTGAAGCGCGGCTCGATCAGCCGGCGCCATTTCCTCGGCGCCACGGGCCTCGGCCTTGCAACGGCAGCTCTCGGCGGCGCCTGCGGCAACCCCTTCGTCGGTCCAGTCGCGGCACAGGACGCCGGACGGCTCATCCATCTCAACTCATGGCCGAACTATCACGACCCGGCGACCTTCGAAGCGTTCACCGCAGCGACCGGGATTGCCGTGGATCTGAGCGTCACCAGTTCGAACGAGACGATGTTGAGGGCGTTGAGCACCGGCACCGCCAATTGGGACCTCTTCATCCCGACCAATCATACGATTTCCACCTATGTGGAACGTAATCTGATAGAAGAACTCGACCTCGCCCGTCTCAGGCATTACGACGCCGCCAGCCAGAACCTGCTCTTCACCTGGGCCGGCCAGGTGTCCGGCCGGACCTATGCCGTGCCGAAGAACTGGGGAACGACCGGCATCGCCGTCAACACGGGCGAGCTGAGAACGGGCATTTCCAGCTGGAAGGATTTTTTCGCCACGGCGATGAACGAGGGCAGCGGGCGCACCATCGTGCACGATTACCAGATGACGACCATCGGCAGCGCGCTCGTCTCCCTCGGCCACTCGTTCAATTCCGTCGACCCGGCAGAACTGGCAGAAGCGGAGGAACTGCTGCTCGCGGTCAAACCGCATCTGCTGGCGATCGACAGCGACTATCAGGCCGCCATGCGTGCCGGTGACGCATGGCTCACCATGTGCTGGACCAATGACGGCCTGCAATTGAACCGTGACATGCCGGAAATCGAGTTCACCCTTGGAAGCGATGGCGGCGAGATCTGGACGGACTATTTCGCCATTCCGAAATCCGCGCCGAACAAGGCGGCGGCCTATGCCCTGCTCGACTTCCTGCTGGACCCCGCCGTGGCGGCACGCGAACACATGACCAACGGCGCCCCAACCACCGATCGCCGGGTCATGGAGCTTCTGCCGGAGGAGATCAGGTCCAACCGGATCATCTATCCGGACGAAGCCGCCCTCACCCCACTGGAATTCGGCGCGGCGGTGACGTTGACCGATCCCGGCCGCGCCGACCTCATGGCGCGCTTCAAGGCGGCCTGACGGCTCGGACGGCGCACAGGCAGCAGAACTTGAGACCCGGGTTGCGAGCGGCCGGACAACCGCACGCGCGCAATCGCTTTTCGATTCTGCGCCAATGCTTTACCCGCCCCATCTGAATCGATACGGGAAGCAATTGAATCAGCGCCTCAAGGCGCTGAACCGACTCCTGAACGCGCACAACGTTTGCAAATCGACTGAACCCGATGGCTGGCCGACAAGCGAGACGGCGATCAGACCGTCTCTTCGCCACTGGCCGGCGGGACGTAGTTCAGAACCGGCCCGAGCCAGCGCTCGACCTCGCGAATGGCCATGCCCTTGCGCTGCGCATAGTCCTCGACCTGATCGCGTTCGACCTTGGCGACGCCGAAATAATAGCTGTCCGGATGTCCGATATAGAGCCCCGACACGGACGAACCGGGCCACATGGCCATGCCTTCGGTGAGCTTGACGCCCGTCTTGGCCTCGGCGTCGAGAAGGCGGAACAGCGTGACCTTCTCGGTATGATCGGGCTGGGCGGGATAGCCGGGCGCCGGCCGAATGCCGGCATAGGCCTCCGCCGCCAGTTCGTCCGGCGTGAAGTTCTCCGCCGGCGCATAGCCCCAGAATTCACGCCGCACGCGCTCGTGCATCCGCTCGGCAAAGGCTTCGGCGAAACGGTCGGCCAGCGCCTTCACCAGGATCGAGGAGTAATCGTCATTGGCCCGCTCGAAGCGTTCGGCAATGGCGATTTCCTCGAAGCCCGCAGTCACGACGAAACCGCCGACATAGTCCTGAACGCCGCTATCAGCCGGCGCGACGAAATCGGACAGGGCGACGTTGGGCCGCCCGTCGCGTTTCGACAGTTGCTGACGCAGGGTGAAGAAGGTCGCCAACTCCTCGCTTCGGCTTTCGTCTGTGAACAGGCGGATGTCGTCGCCGACCGCATTGGCCGGCCAGAAGCCGATGACCGCCCGCGGCCGGAACCATTTCTCCGCGATGATCTTGGACAGCATGGCTTGCGCGTCGGCAAAGAGCTGCCGTGCCGCCTCGCCCTGCTTCTCGTCCTCAAGGATCGCCGGATAGCGGCCCTTCAACTCCCAGGTCTGGAAGAACGGCGTCCAGTCGATATAGCGGGCGAGTTCCTCCAGGTCATAGTCGTCGAACACCTGCGTTCCGCTGACGCCGGGCTTAACCGGTCGGTAAGCCGACCAGTCGAGTCTGGCCGCGTTCTCGCGGGCCCGCGCCAGCGGCAGTCGCTGCTTTTCGGCTTCCGCCCTCGCATGAGCTTCGGCCACCTTGGCATATTCGGCACGGATGCCATCGCTGTAGGCCTGCCTGGTGTCGGGCGACAGCAGCGCCGAGACGACGCCGACGGCGCGGCTGGCGTCGGTCACATAGACCGCCTGGCCCGCCTTGTACTGCGGCGCGACCTTGACGGCCGTGTGCACGCGGCTGGTCGTCGCCCCGCCGATCAGCAGCGGGATGGAAAAGCCCTGCCGCTCCATCTCGGCGGCCACATGCACCATTTCGTCGAGCGACGGGGTGATGAGGCCCGAGAGGCCGATGATGTCGACCTTCTGTTCACGCGCCACCTCGAAGATCTTCGTCGCCGGCACCATGACCCCGAGGTCGATGATCTCGTAATTGTTGCAGGCGAGCACGACGCCGACGATGTTCTTGCCGATGTCATGCACGTCGCCCTTGACGGTGGCCATCAGCACCTTGCCAGCGGCCTCGCGCTCGCCGGTGCCGCCATTGGCGCGCTTTTCCTCTTCCATATAGGGCAGAAGAACGGCAACCGCCTGCTTCATCACGCGCGCCGACTTGACCACCTGCGGCAGGAACATCTTGCCGGCGCCGAACAGGTCGCCGACCACGTTCATGCCGGCCATCAGCGGGCCTTCGATCACATGCAGCGGACGGTCGGCCTTGAGCCGCGCCTCTTCCGTATCGGCCTCGATGAACTCGGTGATGCCGTTGACCAGGGCATGCTCCAGCCGCTTCTCGACGGGCAGTTCGCGCCAGCTCATGTCCTGCGCGCGGGCCTGTTTCTCGCCGGTGCCGCGATAGCGCTCGGCGATTTCCAGCAGGCGCTCGGTGGCATCGCTGCGGCGGTTGAGCACCACGTCTTCGCAGGCCTCGCGCAATTCGGGGTCGATGCTCTCGTAGACCGCCAACTGGCCGGCATTGACAATGCCCATGTCCATGCCCGCCTGAATGGCGTGGTAGAGGAAGACGGCATGCATCGCCTCGCGCACCGGCTCGTTGCCGCGGAAGGAGAAGGACAGGTTGGAAACGCCGCCGGAGATATGCACCAGCGGCATCTTCTGGCGGATCGTGCGGGCCGCCTCGATGAAGTCGACGCCGTAATTGTTGTGCTCCTCGATGCCGGTCGCGACCGCAAAGACGTTGGGATCGAAGATGATGTCTTCCGGGGCAAAGCCGGCCTGTTCCGTCAAGAGCTTGTAGGCCCGTTCGCAGATTTCGACCTTGCGCTCATAGGTGTCGGCCTGGCCTTTCTCGTCGAAGGCCATGACGACGACGGCGGCACCGTAATTGCGGACGAGCTTGGCCTGCGCCACGAAGGCGTCTTCGCCCTCCTTCATCGAGATCGAATTGACGATCGCCTTGCCCTGCACGCATTTGAGCCCCGCCTCGATGATCGGGAACTTAGATGAATCGATCATCACCGGCACGCGGGCGATGTCCGGCTCTGCGGCGATCAGGTTGAGGAACTCGACCATGGCCTTTTCCGAGTCGATCAGGCCTTCGTCCATGTTGATGTCGATGATCTGCGCGCCGTTCTCCACCTGGTCGCGGGCGACCACGAGAGCGGCGGAGTAATCACCGGCGGTTATCAGCTTGCGGAACTTGGCCGAGCCGGTGACATTGGTGCGCTCGCCGACATTGACGAAGGGAATGTCCTTGGTCAGCACGAAGGGCTCGAGGCCCGAAAGCGCCATGAAGGGCCGGTGTTCGGCCGGACGGCGCGGCGCCTTGCCGGCCACCGCCTCGGCGATCGCCCGGATATGCTCGGGCGTAGAGCCGCAGCAGCCGCCGACCACATTGACCAGTCCCTCTTCGGCGAAGCCTGAAATCTGGCGCGCCATGTCCTGCGGGCTTTCGTCATACTGGCCGAATTCATTGGGCAGGCCGGCATTCGGATAGGCGCAGATGAAGGTGTCGGCAACGCCCGACAGTTCCTGCAGATGCGGCCGCATGGCATCGGCGCCGAGCGCACAGTTCAGCCCGATGGTGAACGGGTTGGCGTGACGCACCGAATACCAGAAGGCCGACGGCGTCTGGCCCGACAGCGTGCGGCCGGACAGGTCGGTGATCGTGCCGGAGATCATCACCGGCAGGCGCACGCCCTTGGCGAAAAAGCGCTCCTCGCAGGCGAAGATCGCCGCCTTGGCGTTCAGCGTGTCGAAGATCGTCTCGATCAGGATGATGTCGGCGCCGCCGTCGATCAGCCCGTCGATCTGCTCGCCATAGGCGATGCGCAGGTCGTCGAAGGAAACGGCGCGGTAGCCTGGATTGTTGACATCGGGCGAGATCGAGGCCGTGCGGTTGGTCGGACCGATGGCCCCGGCGACGAAACGGCGACGACCGTCCTCGCGCTCGGCCCGGATCGCGGCGCGGCGGGCGACCAGTGCCCCGTCGCGGTTGAGGTCGTAGACCGCCTCTTCCATCTGGTAGTCGGCCTGGGCGATGCGGGTGGACGAGAAGGTGTTGGTCTCGATGATGTCTGCGCCGGCCATCGCATAGCGGAAGTGGATTTCCTCGATCGCGTCCGGCTGGCTGAGGATCAAAAGGTCGTTATTGCCCTGCTGGTGACAGGCGCAGCCGATGAAACGAGAGCCGCGAAAGGCCTCCTCGGTAAGGCCCAGCCCCTGGATCTGCGTCCCCATGGCGCCGTCAAGGATCAGGATGCGTTCGCTGGCCGCCTGTCGCAGTGCCCGCATGACCTCGGCCCCATCCCGCTTCGTGACGTGCGAACCGAACAGCGTGTCAAGCATGGCCTACCCCTTCCTTACAAAAGACATTACAGCGAAATCACATAAAGATATGTTTATGTCAACATACGAATGACATTCCGATCTCATTTACCCTTCGCGCCGCCATCGGTGGACGAAGCCTCCGGCCGCGGTGACAAGCACGACATTTGCCGCTATGGCATTCAAACGATTAGATGCACGACGGGAGGAGCGTCATGTCCGCGGTCACAGCAACTTCGGCACCGGCAGAGAACTGGACCGGCCGGCCCTACCACCGCAAATGGCTGCTGGACCAGGCAAACGGCCTGTTCGATTTCTTCCAATATGCCAGCATTAACCCGAAGGGCGGCTTCTTCGATCTGACGCGCGACGGCAAGCCTCTGTCCACCGACAATCCCGTGCGTGGCATCCATGCCAGCGCCCGCATGGTGCATTGCTTCGCCATCGGCGACCTTCTCGGCCGTCCCGGTGCCGCCGACATCGTCGATCACGGCATGCAGTTCCTGTGGAACCGCCATCGCGACGAGACCCATGGCGGCTATTTCTGGCAGGTCGACGACCATGGCGCCGCCGACGCCTCGAAGCAGGGCTACGGCCACGCCTTCGTGCTCTTGGCGGCCTCATCCGCAAAGACGGTCGGCCATCCGATTGCCGACCGGATGCTCGCCGACATCACCGAAATACTGGAGACCCGCTTCTGGGAAGATCGCCACGGTGCGATCGCCGAGGAGTTCTCATCCGACTGGCAGCCCGTGCCCGGCTATCGCGGCCAGAACTCCAACATGCACCTGACCGAAGCGCTGATGGCCGCCTTCGAGGCGACCGGCGAGCGTCACTATCTCGACAAGGCGACGACCATTGCCGACCTCGTGATCCGTCGCCGTGCCGCCGAACAGGGCTATCGCGTGCCCGAGCATTTCGACGAGAACTGGACGCTTGACCGCATCTACTACCACCCGAACGAAATGTTCCGCCCGGCCGGCACCACGCCCGGTCACTGGCTGGAATGGGCCCGCCTGGTGCTCCAGTTGTGGGTGCTCGGCGACAGGAAGCACGACTGGATGCCGGAAGCGGCGCGCGGCCTGTTCTTCCAGTCCATGTCGCTCGGCTGGGACAAGCACCGGGGCGGCTTTTTCTACACGCTCGATTGGGAAAACGTGCCGGACAAGCGGATGAAGCTCTGGTGGCCGCTCTGCGAGGGAGCCGCCGCCGCGCATTTCCTCAACCAGCATCTGCCGAGCGACTTCCATGAGGAAAGCTACCGCAGGATCTGGGGTTTCATCGCCAATCACAGCCTGGATCATGCCTTTGGCGGCTGGCACGAGGAACTGACCGAGGATCTTGCCCCCTCGACCACGCTCTTCCCCGGCAAGGGCGACATCTACCACGCGCTCCAGGCCTGCCTCATCCCGCTCTTCCCGGCAACCGGAAGCCTGACCCGCGTGATTGGCGAAACCGGCCGGGCCGTCTGATCCCGCCTGGCTCACGGTTGATGTATTGCTGACCGAACTTGACGGCGGGAGCGGCCGCTGACCTATTCCTTGCGCTCCTCGACCAGCGTGCCTGCGCTGATCATGTCACTCGGATGCAGGATGACCCGCTCTCCTTCGGCAAGCCCGCCCAGCAGTTGGGCCGTCTCGTCGTTCATCTGCCCGATCTCGACGGCGACCTGCTGTGCCCGACCGCCGCGAACGACAAAGACGCTCCACTGCCGGCCATCGCGGAACAGTGCGCTGATCGGCAGTTGCAGCGTCTCGTCGCTCTGCCACAAGGTGAGTCGCGCATAGACACGGAAACCGTGGCCGAGACGCGGATCGCTTTCCTCCAGATCGAGAACGAGATTGACCCTCTGCTCCTCGATACCCAGCGCCGAGACCTTGGTGAAACCGGCCGGATCGATGCGACGGACCTTGGCCGACAATGCCTTTTCGCCGCCCCAGTCGAAGATCTCCGCCTTCGAACCCGTCGCAACGCGCACGGCATCCGACGACAGAAGATCGACGGTCACTTCAAGATCGGCCGGATCGCCGATCTCGGCGATCTTGGTGCCGACCGCCACCGGTTGCTCGCTTCTGGCGAAAACCGAGAGGATGACGCCGTCGACCGGGGCGGTCAGGTAGACGCAACAACTGGCGTCAGGCTTCCGGTTGGGATCGTTCGGGGGGATAAGGCGTGCCTCGGCGCTGGCAAGCTCTGCCCTGCGCAACTCGATCGCGGCCTGCGCCGAACCGATCTGCGCTTCCAGCACTTCGACGTCGGTGCCCGCCTTCTGCAGCGCGCTCTGAGCGAGGAATTTGGTCTTGGCCAGCGCCTCCGCCCGCTGCAGGTTGTCGCGCGCGAACTGCAAGTCGGATTGCAGGCGCTTCAGGTCGATCTCGGCCATCGACACCGCAGCGCGCGCCGCATCGCGCGCGGCGATGAGCTCGGCCTGGCTGCGGCTGTCGATCAGCGGCGGATCGAGCGGATGGATCGCCGCCACCACGGTCACGCCCGCCCTGACCGTGTCGCCCTCGTCGAGCACCGTGCGGGCGAGATGGCCGGCAATGGGTGACGACACCGCATAGACCTCGCGCACCCGTGTCACGCCCTCCTGCGACACCGTGACCCGCATCGGTCCGCGTGTCACCGCGCCCACGTCGACCATCTGCGGCTTTTCCCTGAGTGCATAGGCAAAACCGGCAACCATCGCGCCGACTGCGACGACACCGATCACACGCTTGAACCATTTTCCCTGCATCGGGCTACTCCCTGGATTTCAGTACGGCGATGAGATCGAGTTCGTCGATCCTGCGGCGCACGATCAGCGCCGAGGCAAGCGATGCCCCCAGGACCACGAGACTCGCCACGGCATACGTCGAAGCATTGACAAAAAACGGTATGCGAAAGAGGTGGCTCTCGATCCCATCGACCACAAGGCTGGCGAAGGAATAGCCGAGCAGCCAGCCGAGCGGCTGTGCCGCGAGGATGACGGTGGCAAGCTCCGTCATCAACACGCTGGAGACTTCGGACGGGGTGAAGCCCAACACCCTTAGGCTGGCGAGTTCCCGGGCCCGTTCCGAAAGCTGGATGCGCGCCGAATTATAAATGAGGCCAAAGGCGACGATGACGGCCAGCGTCGTGTAGACGATCTGGACCATCACGATATTCTCCTCGATGGTCGCCCGGAAACGTTCCCGCGACAGCCCGATCAGCATGACGAAGGCGAGCGCCGGCGTGTTCTTGACCTCGGCGAACAGCGCGTCCCGCTGCAAGGCGTCGAGTGAAATACGGGCACCGGAAATCCGCCGCCCATCCCCGATTAGGCGGTTGAGCGCCTCGATATGCATATGGGCGTCAATGCCGACCAGGCTCTGGCTGATGCCCGTCACCGGAACCGCAACCTTGCGATGGTCGCGCTCGACCAGTTCCACTTCGATCATGTCCCCGACCTTGACGCCCAATTCATCGGCGACGCGCCCGATCAGCAGAATGCCGTTGGGTGGCGGCGGGACCGGACGCATGTCGGCGTCCATGATGCGCCCGAGATCGGTCTCGGAGTTGAGGCCGAAGATCGTCAGATCCTTCTCATTGTGCCGGCTCCTCAACGTCACCGAGATCGCCCGAAAAGGCTCGGCGCGCAGGACGCCCGGCAACTGCCGCACCGAATCGAGCGCGGCGATGGGCCGGTCCTGATCGAAATACAGGCTGGCGTCCTGCCGTTCCATGCGGAAGAAAATCTCCTCCACCATGTTGCTGACGGCATCGGTGGTGAACATCGAAACCACCAGCAACGCGACGGAAAAGGAGACACCGAGCGAGGTCAGGAACGAGCGGACCGGTGCTCTGATGATCTGCCGGAAAGCCATGATGGTGAGCTGCGACACGAATTTGGGCCCACCCAAGCGGCGCTTGAACAATGAGCGAAAACGCAAAGGGGCCGGAGGCTGCATGGCGACGGCCGCCGGCAGAACGACGACCGCCCAGATCGCCCGGATCGCCCCGGCAAACGCGGCCGCGACGCAAACCCCCGCCGATATGGCATAGAGGTCGAAGCTCTCGCGGAAAATCAGGAACGGAAAGGAGAAGAAGCGGGCATAGAGCTTGGTCATCTCGCGCCCGGTCCAGTTTCCCGCTAGAAAACCGATCGCGACGCCGATCAATGCAATGACGATGGTGAGCTTGAGATAGTGCCAGGCCACCTCCGTCTCGCGGTAGCCGAGCGCCTTCAGAAGCCCAATCTGCTCGCGCTCCAGCGTGATCAGCCGCGTCAGGATCATGTTGACGAGGAAGGCGGCAACGAACAGGAAGATCGGCGGAATGACCGCCGCCATCGCCCTCAGCTGGTCCAATTCGTTGGCGAGAAAGGTGTCGGAAATCTGGTCTTCGCGGCCATAGGCGCCGCGCCCGCCATATGGCTCGAGCAAGTCGTCCAGCGCTGCTGTCGTCACGTCCAGGTTCGTGCCGCGCAGGGTCGACAGCACGACATTGTTGAAGGCGTCTCCCATGTCGAAAATGCCTTCGAGCGCCTTGCGCGACATGTAGAAGACGCCGAAGCGGCGTGGATCCGGGACCATGTCGCCGGGCCCGATCGTGTAGATATATTCCGGCGACAGCACGATGCCGGTCACGGTCAGGATCTGCTTGCGGCCGTTCATCACGGCGGCAAACCGGCTTCCTTCCTTCAGGCGATGCGCCTTGGCGAAGCTGTCGAGCACCGCGGCCTCGTTGGCCCGCCCCGGTTCGGGCAGGCGGCCGCTGCGGATATAGAGACGATTGACGCCCGGCTGGCCACTATCCGGCAGGGAGACGGCCACGCCGGTCGCCGGCTCGACCATGCCCTCGATGTCGAGCATCACATATTTGACGATTCGAAGCTCGACGCTGCCGATCCCCTCGATCGCGGCGATCCGGTCGCGCAGGTGCAGCGGTGCACGATTGGCCTCGGCGAATAGATTGGCGAAGCGATAGCGTTCGTAGAAGACATCGCGGGTCTCCTCGAGCGAGCGGTAGGAGCCGATGGCGATGATGATCGTCGCGACCCCGCAGGCCATGACCAGCGCAACGGCGAGCACCTGGGCCCAGAGCCTGAGCAGGTCGCGGTAGAGCTTGCGGTCGAGCATCGACATGGCGCTACCAGCTCACGGCGGAGGGCGGCAGCCGCACCGCATTGGTGGAGGACTCCTCGATCCGTCCGTCGCGGAAGGAGAAGACGCGATGGGCGATCTGCCGGATGGCGGCATTGTGGGTGATGATCCCCATGGTCGTGTTGAATTCCGCGTTGACACGGCACAGGACCTCGAGAACGAGCACGCCGGTCTTCGAATCGAGCGCACCGGTCGGCTCATCGCAGAGCAGCACGTCCGGGCGTTTGACGATGGCGCGAGCGATCGCCACGCGTTGCTGCTCGCCGCCGGACAGCTGCGCCGGGAAATGATCCATGCGGTCCTTGAGCCCGACCATCTCCAGTGCCTCACCCGGGTCCATCGGATTGGCCGCGATCTCCGTCACCAGAGCGACGTTCTCGTAGGCCGTCAGGCTCGGGATCAGATTGTAGAACTGGAAGACGAAGCCGATGTGGTCGCGGCGAAATTGCGTCAGCTGCCGCTCGGAGAACGCGGTCAACTCGTGATCGGCGCAACGGACCCTGCCTGAGCTGGCCCGATCGAGCCCGCCCATGATGTTGAGTAGCGTCGACTTGCCGCTGCCCGAGGGGCCAAGCAACACCGCCATCTCGCCTCGCTCCAGCGTCAGGTCGACGCCGCGAAGGGCCCAGACCTCGACATCGCCGGTGCGATAGGTCTTGGTGACATTGTCCACCTGAAAAAGTACGTCTGCCATCGCGCGGCCCTGTCAAACTCGATCAACGATAGATAACCCGACAGGACCTGGCCTTGATCATTGTCAAAGCCGCAACCGGCGAGCGAACCGACGGCGCGGTGCGGCGAGCCGCGCTATCCGGGAACGTCGGTGGACATGTCGAGCCGGCCGACGAGCCGGAATATGAGGCCTGTCGGCTCAAACGTCATACGCCCCTCGCCGGAGAAGATCTCAGAAATGATCCGCTCGGTGAGGCGCGAGCCGAAGCCACGGCGCACAGGGGCCGTCACCGGCGGACCGCCGCACTCGACCCAGTTGAAGGAAAACGAACCGTCTTCGGCGGCCGACCAGCCGATCTCTATCCGCCCTTCCGGCAGCGACAAGGCACCGTATTTGGTCGCGTTGGTCGCCAGTTCGTGGATGGCGAGCGACAGTCCGAGCGCCTGTTGTGCCGTCAGGTAGGTCTCCCCTCCGGAAACGACGAAGCGGTCGTCCCTGTCGCGGTGCGGCAAAAGCGCAGCCATGACAGTTTCCTCAAAGCTCGCGGTCGTCCCCGGCGTGCCGGTGAGAATATCCTGGGCCTTGGAAAGGGCGCCGATTCGCGCTGTCACGGTGGCTATCGCATCGCTCATCGATTCCGCGCTGCGCAATGTCTGCGTGACGATTGATTGGGTCATCGCCAGTGTGTTCTTCATCCGATGGGCAAGCTCCTCGTTGAGGAGCTTGAGTTCGCGCTCATGGCGCGCACGCTCGCGGATGTGCTCCTGCGCCAGCTCGTAAGCCACATGCAGCCCAGCACGGTCGGCCACCGCCCGGGTCGTTTCGGTCACGATGTTGAGCAGGCCCTCGACGGCGCCGTCGTCACCGTAGAGCGGGCTGTAGGAGAAGGTAAAGTAAGTCTGTTCGGGATATCCGTTGCGCATCATGGTGAGCGGCATGTCTTCCATCCAGGTCGCCTCGCCGGAGAGCGCGCTGCGCACGAACGGCAATACCATCCCCCATACGTCGTCCCAGACTTCCTTGAACGGCCGTCCGAGCGCATTGCCGGCGCGCTGACCGAGCATGGGCACATAAGCGTCATTGTAGAAGTGAAGGAGTTCCGGGCCCCACCAGAAAGACATCGGCTGTCTGGACGACAGCACCAGGCGCATGGTGGTCTTCAGAGAAAGGGGCCAATCGTCGATCGGCCCGAGACTCGTCGCCGCCCAGTCGAAGCGACGAATCTCCTCGCCGCTCGCTCCGCCAACCTTCAGAAAATCGCCGGGCCCGATGACTGGGCGGGATGCCGGCCAAACCTCATTCGCAGTCGAATTCGCCATACATCCGCCACTCAAATCCTTGGGCTGCGATTATTTCAGAACAGGACATGCGTGGCAATTGGCGCTAGACTAAACATGCAAGGGAACAATGTCCCTTGCGCAAGCCTTTGGTGGATCTCAGCCTTTTGCCCTTGGAGGGACTATGAAGACCATTATGCTCACCGCCGCCCTGCTCGCCGCCCCAACCCTGGCCTTCGCCCAGGCGCCCGGCCTGGAAGAAACCTGCTCGCTCGTTGCGCGCAATTTCGAAATGGCCACTGCGGTGAAGGTAGGCGTTGTCCAGTCCTTTCCGGAACTGACGCCGCCGGGCGTCCGGCTGACCTATTCGACCGAACTGGATGCCGAGCCAGCAAGCATCACCGACACGATCGAGTGCCAGTTCGAAAAGGCAACCGCGCCGTTCAAGCTCGTCAAGTTCTGCCTCAACGGCACCTGCTATGCGGCAGACGAAAAGAATCCGGAACGCCGCCGCCGTTTCGAGGAAGCCCAGTCGTTGCTCTCCCGGTCGAACTGACCTTTGCAATGCGATCGGTGTTCGGCCTTCACTCCAGGGGGCCGGACATTGCCTTGCCGCGAACCTGCTTCGGGCACGGACGCCCTATCCGCGCCAGGCATCCATTTCGGCGGATGAAAATGCCTTCTTTCTCCCCCGATGCCAGGTCACGCCCCGTCTGACGATTTTGGCAGGGACGCCGGCAATGACGACGCCCTCCTCGTCGAAAGCGCTGTTGACGAAGGCCATGGCACCGACAACACTGTCCGCGGCGATGCGCGACCCCTTGTTGATGATCGCCCCCACGCCCACCCAGACGTGATCGCCGATGGCGATCGAGGCCGCCGTGTTGAGCCGCTTTCCCGTCTGGCGATCGATAAGCGAATGTGCATCGGTGGTGCGGATCTCGATGTCGCGCGACAGCATGCACCATCGCCCGATCCGCACGCTGCAGCCCTCCTGGCAGAGAATGTAGACGCTCTTGCAGGTGGAATGGTCGCCGAACGTCACGGTCTGCCCGTGATCCTTGACGACGATGTCACCCTTGAAGTGACAGTTGTCGCCGATCACGACCGTGTTCTTGGTGCCGAGGATTTCGATCGATCCATCGAAACGGGTGCCGCTTCCTATGGTGATCGTATTGCCGGTTCCCCGCTTGACGATCACGCGCCCCTTCAGCCCGGCCGCCCCCTTGTCCTCGAACCGGTTGCCCTCCGGCATCTCCAGCAGGAAGAACCAGCGCGCCTTGGCGGCACGAATGAGCCCGGACAGGAACGACAGCTTCATCACATTTTCTCCTGACGTCCGTTTACCGCCGCGTCATTCCTCCCGCATGGCGCGGGCGGCGTGATCGGTGATGGGCTTCATCAGCCATGACAGGACGTTGCGGTCGCCGGTCAGCACATAGGCTTCCGCCGGCATGCCGGGAACCAGCTCAAGGCCCGCATGCTGCGCCACATCCGTCTTGTCCACGCCGATGTCGGCCCGGTAGAAGGCAGCACCGGTGCGCTCGTCGACCTCGAGGTCGGCGGAGACGCGCACCAGCTTGCCGTCGAACTCGGGCGTGGTATTGCGGTTGAAGGCGGTGAACCGCACCCTGGCCGGCTGGCCGACGGCCAGTTGGTCGACGTCGTCGGGCCGCACCTGGGCCCGCACCACCAGTTCCGCCTCGCGCGGCACGATCTCCATCAGCCCCTCGGCCGGCGAAACAACGCCGCCGGCGGTATGAACCGCGAGCTTGTGCACGACGCCCGCCACCGGCGCCCGGATGTCGACCCGTTGCAGGTCTTCGATCAGGGCGATCTCTTCGCTGCGCAATTCGCCCTCGCGGGTTTCGAGGTCACGCAATTCCGTCGAGACTTCGGCCCGCATGGCCTGGTCGATCTGGATCTTCTGCAGGCCGATCTCCTCGATGCGGGCCTTGGTCGCGGCGATCTGCGCCTTCAACTGGCCGAACTCGCCGTTCAGCCGCACGGCCTCGCGCTTCAGCGCCAGGACCTGGCTGAGCGAGGTCAGGTTCTTCGCATAGAGCGTGTCCTGGGCCTCCGCCTCCCGGCCGATCAGCGCGATCTCGTCCTGCTTCGCCGTCATCTGCACGGTGAGGCCGGACACCTGTTCCTCGAGCTGAACCGCCTGGCCGTCCAGCCGCTCCTTCTGCCCCTGACGCTCGGCACGACGATCGGCAAACAGCCGCCGCTCGGCCTGCATGATCGCGTCGCGGCCATCCGGCGGCAGACGCCCAACCAGCGCCGTCGGCACCTCGACCGCGCTCGCATCGCCAAGTTCGGCCAGCAGTCGGGCCTTGCGGGCGTAGAGCTGGTCGAGCGTCGCCTTGGTCGCATCGAGCTTGGCGCGGATCACCGTGTCGTCGAGCTTGAGCAGGATTTCGCCCGCTTCCACCGCCCGCCCCTCGCCGACCAGCAGTTCGCCCACCACGCCGCCCTTGGGATGCTGGACCTTCTTGACATTGCCCTCGACCACCAGGAAGCCTCCGGCGATGACGGCACCGGAGAGACTGGTGGTCATGGCCCAGGCGCCGATCGCCGTCAGAAACAGGATGGCCGAGAGCAGCCCGGCGGCGAGATGCCGGTCGAGCGAGCGGCCAAGGCCCTTGTTGCGCTGGACGGGCATCATGGCTGGCCCTCGTTGTCGACGACGGTGAGGGCCGGCGCGGACGGCGGACGCTGCGGCGCCGGTCGCCCATGGGTCAGCAGCTTGATGATTTCGTCGCGCGGGCCGAAGGCCTTGACCGCCCCCTGATCCATGATCAGCAGCCGGTCCAGCACGGCCAGCACGCTGTCGCGATGGGCCACGACGATGGCGATGCCGCCGCGGGCCCTGACGCCACGCAGCGCCGCGGCGAGCGCCTGTTCGCCTTCGGCATCGAGATTGGAATTGGGCTCGTCCAGTACGACCAGGAACGGATCGCCATAGAGCGCCCGGGCGAGCGCGACGCGCTGGCGCTGGCCGGCCGACAGGGCCTCGCCGCCGGCGCCGAGCCGTGTCTCGTAGCCGTCCGCCAGGGCGACGATCATGTCATGGGCACCCGCCGCCTTTGCCGCGGCGACGATGAGCGCGGGGTCGGCGTTGCGATCCAGCCGCGCAATGTTCTCGGCGATCGTTCCGGCGAAGAAATCCGACAATTGCGGCATGTAGCCGACATGGCGGCTGCGCGCTTCGGCCGACCATTGGTCGAGGCTCGCGCCGTCGAGGCAGACCTTGCCCCGCATCGCCGGCCAGGCGCCGGTGATCGCGCGCACCAGCGAGGACTTGCCGGATGCGCTCGGCCCGATGATCCCCAGCACGGTGCCCGCCTCCAGCCGGAACGAGACATTCTGCACGGTCAGCCGCTGTCCGCCGGCCGGTGGACCGACATAGAGCCCCTCGACACTCAGGCTGCGGCTCGGTGGCGGCAGGGCCGTGCGTTCCTCCTGCTGCGGGAATGTCGCAAAGGCCCGCTGCAGGCGCTTCCACGACTGTTGCGCCGACAAGAGCCCGCGCCAGTTGGCCACCAGTTGCTCGACCGGCGCCAGCGCGCGGGCGACGATGATCGATCCGGCGATGATCGCGCCGCCGCTCAGGCTTCCTTCGACCACCAGATAGGCGCCGAGCCCGAGCGAGGCCGACTGCACCACCTGGCGGATCGTCTTGGAGAGACCGGAATAGAGGCCGGCAATGTCGCCCGTGCGCCGCTGCGCCTCGGCGGCGGCGTCGGCCGCCTCGTTCCAGCGTCCGGCGGCCCTTGCATGCATGCCGAGCGCAACGAGGATTTCCGCATTGCGGCTGGCATCCTCGCCGATCGCGTTGCGGGCGGAGAGCTCGGCGGCCTGAACGGCGGTCGGCTTGCGCGTCTGGAAACTGGCGGCGAAATTCAGCGCCAGCAGGAGCGCCAGCGTGCCCGTCGCCAGCCAGCCGATCGCCGGATGAAGGAAGAAACAGGCGGCCAGATAGACGGGCAACCAGGGCAGATCGAAGAAGGTGACGGGCCCCGGCCCGGCGAGGAACAGGCGGATCTGGTCGAGATCCTGCGCCGGCCTCAGGATATCGCCCCCGAGCTTGAGCTTCAGCGGCGCGCCGGCGATCACGTCAAAGACGCGCTCGGTCAGAGAGGCATCGACGATGCCGGCAAACCGGGCGAGAATCCGCACCCGCAGCACGTCGAGCAGGCCGGAAAAGGCAAACAGCAAAAGGGCGAAGATCGAAAGGGCAACCAGCGTCGGCACGCTTTGCGACGGGATGACGCGATCATAGACCTGCAGCATGTAGAACGGCCCGGTCAAACCGAGAAGGTTGAGCACCAGGCTGATGATGGCCGTTCCGATAAGCGCCCGGCGCATGAGGTCTCCGTGTCTTTCTACGCTCCGCCACATCCGACGAACCGCTGATATGAGTCAATCCCATGTTCGATCGACGGGCGACAATTTGCAGCGGGGGCGGTCGTTTGGGGGGACGGACCCATGGGAGCCGGGTTACTTCACGACGGGGCCGTTCGGTCTCAAGCTGCTGCACACATTATCGTGCGTATCGAGATCACAGGAGCCTGCGCAACAGCACCCCCATTTCCTGACCAGTTTCACCGCCTAAAGCTTGTGCTCGCGGCTGAATACCCGTCTTTGCATTCATCCTCTCCGGTTACATGCGGAACACCTTAAATCGGTGCCCAGGAAACCGGCAGCAGGTCAGTTCTCCCTGTTCCAACGTCGTTGCGCATGTACATGCCGAGCGGCTGCCATGCCATCTCACGTGACATCACCAAAGGCTATCAGCGACTGCTCAAGTTCATAGGCCACTTGCCTCATCATAGGGAAGTGAGCGTTCTCGACCCTCCGAGCTTCCGATATATGGTACTGATCCTTGTTGCCCGGAAACACCAAAACCGGGCTGCCCTCGCCTGACCTCATGCCGAAGTACGTTCTGTCGGTATGACCTGAGACCCAATCTTCCTCCAGTTTTCGGGAGAGTCTTGGGTTTTTAATCTGGCCTCATGCGGCCTGTTTTTCCATAGCCATTTTCATTGCGAACTCGCTGGGGGTGATATTGCCCAGCGACGAGTGCGGTCTGTTTTTGTTGTAATCCTCCTTCCATGCGGTGATGGCGGCGCGGGCCTGGGTGAGCGACGAGAACAGGGTCTCGTTCAGGCACTCG
>NZ_UEYP01000016.1:0-74858 GCF_900492185.1 Paenirhizobium selenitireducens ATCC BAA-1503 | reverse complement strand
ACGGATGCTTCGAGGCCCTCGCTCTGCTCGGGCACCTCAGCATGAGGGCCAAGCAAGGGCAGCCTTGCCCAGAGGCGAGCACAAACCGGCAGCCTCATTCTGAGGCAGGCACATAATGGTAGCCCTCACCCTGAGGCGGGAGCGTCAGCGACCCTCGAAGGGCGAGGGCGGGTGGCATCCACGTCAGCGCCAGCAACAGCATGCTTCGAGACCCTCGCTCGGCTCAGGCACCTCAGCATGAGGGCAGTCGCGGGCGTAAGGCGCGGGTGGCGCCGAAGGCTACGGCGCCGCCGGCGATCAGGCACAAAAAAGCCGCCGGCAGGAAGGCCGGCGGCTTGGTCTTTTCAGGCCGTGGCGCGAACGGGGCTTACTGCCACTCGCGGATGTCGACGAAGTGGCCGGCAACCGCGGCAGCCGCGGCCATGGCCGGGGACACCAGATGGGTGCGGCCCTTATAGCCCTGGCGGCCTTCGAAATTGCGGTTCGAGGTCGAGGCGCAACGCTCGCCCGGCTTAAGCCGGTCGTCGTTCATGGCCAGGCACATCGAGCAGCCCGGCTCGCGCCATTCGAAACCGGCATCCTTGAAGATCTTGTCGAGGCCCTCGGCTTCCGCCTGTTCCTTGACCAGGCCCGAGCCCGGCACGACCATGGCAGACACCGTCGGCGCAACATGGCGGCCTTCGAGCACCTTGGCGGCGGCGCGCAGGTCCTCGATGCGGCCATTGGTGCAGGAACCGATGAACACGCGGTCGATGGCGATGTCGGTCATCTTCATGCCCGGCTTCAGGCCCATATAGTCGAGCGCCCGCCACTTGGAGGCGCGCTTGTTTTCATCGGCGATCTCGTCCGGGTTCGGAACGACGCCCTGGATCGACACGACGTCTTCCGGCGAGGAACCCCAGGAGACGATCGGCGGCAGGTTGGCGGCGTCGAGCACCACGACCTTGTCAAAATGCGCGCCTTCATCCGTGTGCAGCGTCTTCCAGTAGGCGACCGCCTGGTCCCAGGCCTCGCCCTTCGGCGCGCGCGGCTTGTCTTTGATGTATTCGAAGGTCTTTTCGTCCGGGGCGATCAGGCCGGCGCGGGCACCGCCCTCGATCGTCATGTTGCAGACCGTCATGCGGCCTTCCATGGAGAGCGCACAGATCGCCTCGCCGGCGAATTCGATAACGTGGCCGGTGCCGCCGGCGGTGCCGATCTCGCCGATGATGGCGAGGATGATGTCCTTGGCGGTGACGCCGTCCGGCAGCTTCCCGTCGACGCGCACCAGCATGTTCTTGGCCTTCGACTGGATCAGCGTCTGGGTGGCGAGCACGTGCTCGACTTCCGACGTGCCGATGCCATGCGCCAAGGCACCGAAGGCGCCGTGCGTCGAGGTGTGGCTATCACCGCAGACGATCGTCATGCCGGGCAGGGTGAAGCCCTGCTCGGGGCCGACGATGTGTACGATGCCCTGGCGCTTGTCGTTCTCGGAATAGTATTCAACACCGAATTCGGCGGCGTTATGCGCCAGCGCCTCGACCTGGATGCGGCTTTCCTCGTTCTTGATGCCGGTATGGCGATCCGGCGTGGTCGGCACGTTGTGGTCGACGACGGCGAGCGTCTTCTGCGGCGCGTGCACCGTGCGATGCGCCATGCGCAGGCCCTCGAACGCCTGCGGGCTCGTCACTTCATGGACGAGGTGGCGGTCGATGTAGAGGAGACAGGTGCCGTCTTCCTGGCGGTCGACCAGGTGGTCGTCGAAAATCTTGTCGTAGAGGGTCCGGGGTGCGCTCATGGCTGAAGATCCGTCTGAGTTTTGAAAAGGGAATGCGGGCAGGGCGCCGCACGCGCGGCGCCGATGACGAACGCTTAGCCTTGCAGGCTAATGAGCGCCCCGGAGACGCGCGCGAAAAAGCGTGCCGGCAGACGCTTGTGGTCCTGCAGCACGTAGATATCAGGCGCGAGACATCCGAATTTCGATCCCATGGCTGGGCTCTTAGCAGTTTTGCCCTCGCCCGGCAATGTTTTTGGCGGCTACCGGCGATCGCCTCATGCCCTGCGCGTCTGACGTGGACGGTCCGGCTCGAAGGACGAATGCGGCACGACGACGGGCCGACCGTTGCGGCAGGACAGGACCTCCGCCTCGATGCCGTAGACGCGGCGAAGCGCAGCCGGCGTGACGATCTCCTCGAAGGCGCCCATGCCCTCGAGCCGTCCGGCATGGAGGAGAAGAACGCTGTCGCTGTGGCGGGCGGCAAGGTTGAGATCGTGAATGGCGATCAGCACCAGCGCCCCGGTGCGGGCAACGTAATCCGTGAGCAGGTCGAACACCCGCATCTGATGGCGGATGTCGAGCGCGCTGGTCGCCTCGTCCAGCAGGAGCAGTTTCGGTTCGCGCAGCAGCCGCTGCGCAAGCAGCACGAGCTGCTGCTGCCCACCGGACAGGGACTGGATCGCCCGCCCCGAGAGATCGTCAATGCCGAAGCTCCGCAGCATGTCGACCGCCGACCGCACGAGCGCGTCGCCAACCCGAAAACCCAGCCGCTCGTGGCGCCCGAGCAACACCACTTCGAGCACCGAGAGCTCGGCCCGCACCTGGCATTGCTGCGGCATGAAGCCGATCTCGCCGATGTCGACGCGTCGGCCGCCCCAGTGGATTGCGCCGTCATGGGCGGCAAGGCCGGCAATCGCACCGAGCAGGGTCGACTTGCCGGCGCCGTTCGGGCCGACCAGCCCGACGATCTGGCCGGGTTCGAGCGACGCGCTGATATCGTCAAGAATGCGGTTGCCGCCGCGCCGCACGCCGACATTGGCAAGGGTCAGCCGTTCCGTCATGCGACCCCCCTGCCGCCACGCCGGGCGATCACCGCAAACAGCATGGGCACGCCGGCAACGGCGGTAATGATGCCGACCGGGATAACGGCGGCGGGCGAGATGAACTTGCCGAAGACCGCGGCGCCGACGAGGATGATCGCACCCATCACGGCCGACAGCGGCAGGGCGTAGCGGTGATCCTCACCGACCAGCGCCCGCGCCACATGCGGCGCGATCAATCCGACGAAACCGATGGTGCCGACAAAGCAGACGGCGGCGGCCGTCAGCACGGCGACGATCAGGAAGGTCTCGCGGCGCACCCGCTCGACCGACAGGCCGAGGCTGCGGGCGTTGGCGTCGCCGAGCCTGAGCGTCGTCAAGGCCCAGCAGCTGCGAAGCACCAGCGGAAGGCAGAGAAGCAGGATCGAGCCCGTGACCGCAACGCTGGTCCAGCTTGCTTTCAGCAGGCTGCCGAACAGCCAGAAGACGATCTGCTGCAGCACTTCGGGCGAGGCGAGGAATTGCACCAGCGACTGCAGCGACTGGAAGAAGAACAGCACGGCGATGCCGCCGAGAACGAGGATTTCCGGGCTCGCTCCGCGCAGGCGGGCAATGAAATAGACCAGCCCGCAGGCGGTGAGCGTCATGGCAAACGCCATGGCCGGGACGACGATGAAAGACGGCAGCGGGATCAGCGACCCGAACATGATGCCGAGCGCCGCGCCGAAACCGGCCGCCGCGGAAAAGCCGAGCGTAAACGGGCTTGCCAGCGGATTGGCAAGGATGGTCTGCATCTGCAGGCCGGCAAGCCCGAGGCAGGCGCCGACCAGCATGCCCATGACGGTCTGCGGCATCCGCAATTGCCACAGGATCGTCGCGGCCATCCTGTCGTCCCCGCTTGGTCCGGCCCACAGCCCATGCCAGACGTCCACGAGCGGCATCCCTGACGGACCGGTCGTCAGGTCGAGCAGCATCAGGCCGAGAAGGAGGACCGTGGCCACCAGCAAGGCCGCCACCCGGCGCGAGGATGCGCGACGATAACCGTCGCGCAAGCCTTCCAGCTCGCTAGTGATCGCCGTCATTGGCCCGCCGCCACGTATGGCAGCACGAACACACCCTCGGCCTTGATCGGCAGCCAGGTGTCATAATAGCGCTCGATATTCCGCGCCGGATGAACGTCCTTGAACGCCTCCGGATAGAGCTGCTTGGCGATGTATTGCGCATAGACATAGTCGGACAGTGTCCGGGCACCGCCATGGTAAATCGCATGAACTCCACCCTGCTGTACGGCCGGAAGCTCCGACCATCCGGGACGACCGAGATAACCTGCCATGCGTTCGCGCGTCACCTTCGGATCGGCGCCAAATCCGACCTGCACGGATTGCGGCTTGTTCACCCATTCCGAACCCGCAAGGAAGATCAGGTCGGGCTTTTGTGCCAGCACATATTCGGGGCTGAGCGGTCCCCAATTGCCGATCTGGCCCTTGGCGATGTTGACGCCGCCGAGCTTGTCCACCAGAGCCCCCCACATGCTGTCGCCATAGGAATTGCCGACCTCGGCCGCACCCTTCTGCGCCAGTTCGAAATAGACCTTCCGGGTTGTCGGGCCGGCCGCCTTGATGCGCGCGTCTATGTCGGCCATGGCGCTCCTGTAGTTGTCGGCGAGCTTGGCGGCGCGCTCCTCGGCACCCATCACCTTGCCGAGCACTTCGGTGGAGAGCACATGCTTCTCGACCGTCTGCGCATTGTAGTCGAGCGTGACGACGGGAATGCCGACAGCCTCGATCTGCTTCACCCCCTCGCCGAGCGCATCATAGGCCCAGGCGGCGAGGATGACGAGATCGGGCTTGGCGGCAATCACCTTCTCGACCGAGAAGGTGCTGTCCTCGGTATTGCCGACATCCGGGATCGAGGAGAGCTTCGGCAGCGCCTTCTCATAAGCCGCGAACTGGTTCGGACGCCAGTCCTTCCAGGTCGACAGCGACAGGGCCACAACCTTGTCCAGCGCGTCCGGGCCGACAACGGCGAGGAAATCCTCATAATAGAAACCCAGCACCACGCGCTCGGCGGGCTTTTCCAGCGTCACCTCGCGACCCTTGACGTCGGTCACCTTGATTTCGGCGAAAGCCTGGCTTGCGGATGCAAGAAGCCCGGCGGCAATGGCAAACAGCACTCTTTTCATCAATGTCTTCTTTCTCGTCTGAAACATCTTGTTGGTAAAACGACCCGCGACGGCACCGACTTCACGCACTCGCCAGCGTGCCCGTTCCGGCGGCGATCGCGGCCATCGCCTCCGGCTTCAGCAGGGTGACAATTTCCGGATGGCGAAAATCGATGAGCCCGGCGCGCTTCAGGCGGGTGAAACAACGACTGACCGTCTCCACGGTAAGGCCGAGCCAGTCGGCCAGGTCGCCGCGCGTCGGATGCAGGGTGAAGCAGATGGAACCGCGCTTTCCGCTCTTTCCCGGGCGAGCGAACTGACCCGCCAGGTCGAGAATGGCGTACGCAACGCGTTCGGCGGCGCTCTTGCGACCGAGCAGGGTGGCGAGCGCTTGTCCGCGCAGCACCATTTCATGCAGGGCGTCCTGCAGGTCTGCCGGTTCGGCCTTGCCGACCGGTTCGAGCGTCACATAGCTCAGCGTCTCGGCCGAGCAGCGATTGTGTTCGCCGAGACCGAGGCCGAGCAGGCGCCCCGGTCCGACCATGTCGATGATCTGCCGCCGCCCGTCGGGCAGGGTCTGGGACACGGCGACACAGCCCTCAATCACCCGATATTGCGGGCCCCGGGCAAATCCCTCCAGATAGACGGTGCTGCGGGGCGGCATTTGCAGTGTGGTCGCTGTCTGCCGCGGGATCGGTCTGGAGGAGAGCAATTGTGGCGGCAGCGGGCAGCCATCCGCTGCCTTGGGAAGAACATGTAGCATGACATTATCCGGCTTTCCGGCCGGATCCGCATCCTCGATGCGTGTCTACCGGCCTCGATCAATGATTCCGGACGCAGGCGAGCTTTCGCTCGCCGGGCCGGGCTCAGGCAAGGGCCGGACGGGGTGGCGCGCGGGGCGCGGCATTGGGGGGGAAAAGCTGGCGATGGAAGGCTTCGACGTGCGGCGGAAGCTGGACCTCGGAGGCAGCCGAAAGCCGCTTGCCGGTGATGTCGGCCGGCGTCGGCAGGAGGACCGAGGCGGAGATCACGCAGGCATCGCAGGGGGCGGCCGTAAATTGTCCCTTGCCGGCCTGTCCGTCGACGGGCAGGCAGAGTTCTGGCAGCGTGCCGTCTGGCAGGGTCATTGCCGCTACTTCCTCGGCGGAAAGCAGCGAAACCGCGAAGGCCGGGGACCGATGACCAAAGCCGACGGCAAGCAGCGCCACCACGCACAAGGCGCGGATCACGAACTGCCAATTCGACCTTCGACCCTGCATGGTTCTTCCCCGATCATTTCAGAATTAGCAGTCCGGCGAAAATCACGCAAGCGGTGAGCCGATGCCACCATGTCGCAGCCTGCGCGACCTGATCAGGCGCCGGAAACGAAAAAGGCGGCCCGAAGGCCGCCTTGTCCAAAATCCCGTGACGGGAATTCTTATTCTGCGGCGCCTTCGGCCGGTGCAGCTTCGGCTGCGGCTGCAGCTTCTGCGGCGGCCTTGGCTTCAGCGGCTTCGGCTGCTGCCTTTTCGGCGGCCAGAGCCTGGGCTGCTGCGACCTTTTCAGCTTCCAGACGTGCCTTTTCCTCGGCAACGGCGGCGCGTTCGGCGTCGTTCAGCTTGCGGGCGCGGGTGCCGGTGTTCTCGACAATACGAGCCGACTTGCCGCGACGATCGCGCAGGTAGTAGAGCTTGGCGCGACGGACCTTACCACGGCGAACGATTTCGACGCCTTCGACCAGCGGCGAGTAGACCGGGAATACGCGCTCGACGCCTTCGCCGTAGGAGATCTTGCGAACGGTGAAGCTCTCGTTGATGCCGCCACCCGAACGGGCGATGCAAACGCCTTCATAGGCCTGCACGCGGGTACGATTGCCTTCCGTCACGCGCACGTTGACGCGTACGGTGTCGCCGGCTTCGAACTTCGGCAGCGGCGCGCCGCGCTTGGCTTCGATCTTTGCAGCCTGTTCGGCTTCCAGTTGCTGAATGATGTTCATGTCTAACCTCTAGTTCTTCTGAAACAGCCAGAGCGCTCTTGCATCCATCGGTCAAAGCCTCCGGATTTTGCCTTTTCAGGCGCGAGCGGATACGCATGCTCTTTGTTTGTGGCAGACGGGCTGGGCCCATTTCCGACGCGGCCAATACACCAAAGCCTGGTGTTTGTCATCCCTTGGCGCGCATTTTTTCTCCGATCCCGCCATTGCAGTCGAAGGCATGAACGAATAACCGTTCGTGACCACGGAGGAAAGCTACAAGATGTCGATCGCCACCATTGTCCTGCTGTTCGTTGCCGGCTTCCTCTCCGGTGTCGTCAATGCGATCGCCGGCGGCGGCACCTTCCTGACCTTCGGCGCCATGACGCTGGCCGGCCTGCCGCCGATCGCCGCCAACGCCACCTCGTCGATCACCCAGTTCCCCGGCTACATCACCTCGACGCTCGCCTATCGCCGCGAATTTGCCGGCCTGTGGAAGAGCGCGCTGATCCTCGGACTGGTGTCGGCGCTCGGCGCGCTCGGCGGCGCGCTGTTCCTGATCTCGCTATCCAATCCGGCCTTCCGCGCCATGGTGCCCTGGCTATTGATCGCCGCCACCGCCGTCTTCGCCGCCGGGCCGAAGCTTCGCCCGAAGCACGCTGGTCAAAGTCACCCGGCCACCCCGCTCGGCCTGGCGCTTCAGGCCGTCACCTCGTTCTATGGCGGTTTCTTCGGCGCCGGCATGGGGATCATGATGCTCGCCTCGCTCGGGCTTGCCAGCGGCGGCGACTATCACCGCCTCAACGCACTGAAGAACTTCCTGTCGATCGTCATTGCCGCCGTCGCCATCATCGTCTTTTCCACTGCCGGCGCGGTCTCCTGGTGGCATGCGGCGATCATGGTGCCGGCCGTGGCTTTGGGCGGCTATGCCGGCGTGGCGATCGCCCGCCGCGTGCCCCAGGCCCTGCTGCGTTGGCTGGTGGTCGCAGCCGGTCTCGGCCTTGCCGTCTATTATTTCGTCACGGGGTGAGGAATGGCCGGCGAAGCCGGCAAAACGATCCGGTGAATCGTTTTGAATGACGAACGCCCTTAAGCCCAAGCGAAGGGTAGGGCTGGGCAACCGCAGGCTCGACGCAGTAATTACTTCAGCAGGTCCGGCCGCCGCTCGGCGGTCAGTTTTTCCGCCTCCTCGTGGCGCCAGGCCTCGATCGCCGCGTGATTGCCCGAGGTCAGCACCGCCGGGATTTCGCGATCCTCGAACACCTGCGGCCGGGTATAGTGCGGATGCTCCAAAAGCCCGCCCTCGAAGCTCTCGTGCACGCCCGACAGCTGGTTGCCCATCACGCCGGGCAGGATGCGCACCACGGCATCGAGCAGGGTGAGCGCCGCCGGCTCGCCGCCGGAGAGAATATAGTCGCCGATGGAAACCTCCTCGAGGTTCCGCGCCTCGATCACCCGCTGGTCGACGCCCTCGAAGCGGCCGCAGACGATGACGACGCCCTCGCCTTCGGCAAGCTCGCGCACGCGCTTTTGGGTGAGCGGCCGCCCGCGCGGGCTCATCAGCAGGCGCGGGCGCCCGTCATCGGCGATCGAATCGATGGCGCGGGCCAGCACGTCGGGCCTGAGAACCATGCCCGCCCCGCCGCCCGACGGCGTGTCGTCGACGCTCCTGTGCTTGTCGACGGCGAAATCGCGGATCTGCACCGCCTCCAGCGACCAGTCGCCGCGCTCCAGCGCCCGGCCCGCCAGCGCCTGGCCGAGATGGCCGGGAAACATGTCGGGATAAAGGGTAAGGATGCTTGCCTTGAACGCCATGGCGGCCGGGCTCACGAATTGTCCCGTGGCGGCTTTCCCTTGGCCCCGGTGCCATAGGGCTTGCCCTCGTCCTCGTCCTTGAGGCCGGCGGCGGTCGGGTCGATCAGGATACGGCCACCCTCGAGGTCGATCTCCAGCACGGCGGCCTCCGAGAACGGGATCAGTACCGGCCGCTTGCCGGGACCTTTCAGCTCCAGGAGGTCGCCGGCGCCGAAATCATAGACCCCGGTCACCGCGCCGTAATGCTGGCCCTCGGCGTCATAGACCTCCAGCCCCTCGAGGTCGGCATAGTAGAATTCGTCTTCCTCGAGATCCTCGTCGGGCAGCGCGTCGCGCTCGACGAAGAGTTCCAGCCCGTTCAGCGCCTCCGCCGCGTTACGGTCGTTGATGCCGCGAAAGCGCACGACAACGACATTCTTCGCCTCGCGCATATCGAGGATTTCGAACACCCGTCCGTCGGCGCTGCGCAGATGGCCGTATTCGCCGAGCGCCATCGGGTCGGCGGTGAAGGTCTTGACCCGGACTTCGCCGCGCAGACCCTGCGCCGCACCGACCACGGCCATCAGAACGGGATTTTCGAGTTTGGTCATCGCGTCAGTCTTTTCCGGTGGCAAGATGTGTCATCGCCCTTTTACGGCGAAGCGGGGCAAATGGAAACGGAAAACGGGCGGCGGGAAAACCCGCCGCCCGTCGAACATCAAAGATGTCTAGACTTATTCTGCGGCAGCTTCGGCAGCGGCGGCAGCGGCTTCGGCAGCCTTCATTTCCTTTTCCTTGGTGCGCTCGACAGCCTTCTTGCCCGGCTTTGCCTTTTCCGGGTTGCTGCGGACTTCGCGGGTGGCGATGCCGGCTTCGGCGAGGAAGCGCAGGACGCGGTCGGTCGGCTGGGCGCCCTTGGCGAGCCATTCCTGGATGCGCTCGCCGTTCAGCTCGACGCGCTTTTCATTGTCCTTGGCCAGCATCGGGTTCCACGAACCAACCTTTTCCAGGAAACGGCCGTCGCGCGGCGAACGGGCGTCGGCAACGACGATCTGGTAGTAGGGGCGCTTCTTGGAACCGCCACGGGCGAGACGAATCTTGAGGGACATGGGTTTACTCCTTGGTTCTTGTTAGGGCCGCCTTCCGGCGGTCCGGGGTTCTTGTCAGGGCCGCCTTCCGGCGGTCTGCATTCGGGTCGGGTCGCTTTTGGCGGTCCGGGTTGATCGAGACCGCCGTCAGGCGGTCTTTTCGCTTGCGCCGCCGTGCTCGGCGGCAATGGCTTCATGATGCCGGATGACTTCCCTGATAATGAAATTCAGGAAGGTCTCGGCGAAATCCGGGTCCAGATGCGCGTCCTGGGCCAGCTGGCGCAGGCGGGCGATCTGGTATTCCTCGCGCGCCGGGTCGGCCGGCGGCAGGTCGTACTTGGCCTTCAGCACGCCAACCGCCTTGGTGCAGCGGAAGCGTTCGGCCAGCATGTGGACCAGCGCCGCGTCGATATTGTCGATCGACTGGCGATAGCCGGAAAGCTGTTCCTTGACGGATGGTTCGCTCATAGCAGCTTCCTCACTTCTTCTTCGGCAGGCCGGGCAGGCCGCCGAGGCCCGGAAGCTTCGCGCCGCCGAGGCCGGGCAGACCGCCGCCCATTCCGGGCAAGCCGCCCATGCCACCCAGGCCCGGCGGCGGCTTGAGGCCCGCGGCCTCCGCCTGCTTGGCCAGCGCTTCGAGCTGCTTCGGGTCGAGGCTGGACAGGTCCGGCATGCCGCCCATGCCGCCCATGCCGCCCAGGCCACCAAGACCCATCTTGCCGGCCAGCCCGCCCATCATCTGCTTCATCATGCCGCCGCCCTTCTTGCCGCCCATGGCCTTCATCATGTCGGCCATCTGGCGATGCATCTTGAGCAGCTTGTTGATTTCGGCGGCGTCCGTGCCGGAGCCGGCAGCGATGCGCTTCTTGCGGGAATGCTTGAGAATGTCGGGATTGGCCCGTTCGGCCTTGGTCATCGACTGGATGATGGCGATCTGGCGGCCGAACAGCTTGTCGTTCAGACCCGCGGCGGCCATCTTGTCCTTCATACCGCCCATGCCGGGCATCAGCCCCATGATCCCGCCCATGCCGCCCATCTTCTGCATCTGGCGCAGCTGGTCGGCCAGGTCGTCGAGGTCGAACTTGCCCTTGGCCATCTTGGCGGCCATGGCGGCCGCCTTCTCGGCGTCGATGTTTTCCGCCGCCTTCTCGACGAGCGAAACGATGTCGCCCATGCCGAGAATGCGATCGGCGATGCGCCGCGGATGGAACTCCTCGAGCTCCGTCATCTTTTCGCCGACACCGATCAGCTTGATCGGCTTGCCGGTGACGGCGCGCATCGAAAGGGCCGCACCGCCGCGGCCGTCGCCGTCCATGCGGGTCAAGACCAGACCGGTGATCCCGACGCGCTCGTCGAAATTGCGGGCGAGGTTGACGGCATCCTGGCCGGTCAGCGCATCGGCGACCAGCAGGATTTCATGCGGCCTGGCGTTCTTCTTGATGTCGGCCATCTCGACCATCAAGGGTTCGTCGATATGCGTGCGGCCGGCGGTGTCCAGGATGACGACGTCATGGCCGCCGAGCTTGGCGGCCTGCACGGCGCGGCTTGCGATATCGGTCGGGGACTGGCCGGCGATGATCGGCAGAACGTCGATGCCGGTCTGGACCCCGAGCTGGCGCAGCTGTTCCTGGGCGGCCGGACGACGCGTGTCGAGCGAGGCCATCAGGACCTTCTTCTTCTCGCGGTCGGTCAGCCGCTTGGCGATCTTGCCGGTGGTCGTGGTCTTGCCCGAGCCCTGCAGGCCGACCATCATGATGACGACCGGGGCCGCCGCATTCAGATCGACGCCGACGCCTTCCGAGCCCAGCATTTCGACGAGTTCGTCATGGACGATCTTGACGACCATCTGCCCGGGCTTGATCGATTTCAGCACCGCCGCGCCGACGGCCTTCTCGCGGACCCGGTCGGTGAAGTTGCGCACGACTTCGAGCGCCACGTCGGCTTCCAGAAGCGCACGGCGCACCTCACGCAGCGCGGCGGAAACATCGGCTTCCGACAAGGCGCCACGGCCGGTCAGTCCATTCAGGATGGAACCAAGGCGGTCCTGGAGGTTATCAAACATCGGCTCTTCCTTATCGTTTCGGGTCCCCGAAACGTCGGTCTTTCCCGCGCTGAAAACAAGACGCAAAGCCAAAATGCACCCGAGGGCGCATCGCGCTGTCGGGTGTTGACCTCCGGGATCTCTTTATACCTTGACGGGTCCCGGTCGGCGGCTCGGAGTGCTTGTCTCTTCGCAGATTGACGGCGATAAACAGCAAAGGGCCGGAAAAGTCAAGGCGGACGGGCAAAAGCGGGGATTCGACGGCCCGGCACCTTTCCAAGCGCCGGGCGCGTCCCCAAATTGACCTCTCCTTCAACGATCACGGCCGTCCATGTCCGACAAACCCGCCAATCCCTACTATACCGGCCCCGTTTCCGACCACTTCGACGGCAAGCGCTTCTTCAACCCTGAGGGCGTCGAGCCCGGCGGCATGCGCGACCTCATCAAGTGGCAGACCAACGGCAAACGCGCCCGCTGGCCGAAGCGTGTGGCGCATGGCCCCGCTTCGACCCCGCCCCGCGCGCGGGTCGATGGCGCCGACCTGCGCGTAACCATGATCGGCCACGCCACGCTCTTGATCCAGGTCGCCGGCCTCAACATCCTGACCGATCCCGTCTGGTCGCCACGCGCCAGCCCCTTTTCCTTTGCCGGCCCGAAGCGCGTGGCCTCCCCCGGCATCGCCCTCGAGGACCTGCCGCCGATCGACATCGTGCTCGTCACCCACAATCACTACGACCATCTCGACCTGCCGACGCTTGCCCGCCTTGACGAGGAGCACGGACCGCATATCGTCACGCCGCTCGGCAATGACACGATCATCCACCGCGCCCTGCCCGACGCAAAGATTTCCGACATGGACTGGGGCGACCGGCTGCAATACTGGGACGGCCTGTCGATCCATGCCGAGCCCTGCCACCACTGGTCGGCGCGCGGCATCCGCGACCGTCGCATGGCGCTGTGGGCCGCCTTCGTGCTCTCGACCCCGGCCGGCAAGATCTACCACATCGGCGACACCGGCTTTCACGACGGCATCAACTACCGCGCAGCGGCGGAAAAGCACGGCGCCTTCCGCCTCGCCAACCTGCCGATCGGCGCCTACGAGCCGCGCTGGTTCATGAAGGGCCAGCACCAGAACCCGCAGGAAGCCGTCGAGGGCTTTCGCCTGTGCAACGCCGCCAACGCCGTCGGCCACCATTTCGGCACCTTCCAGCTCACCGACGAAGCGATCGAGGCCCCGGTCGAGGACCTGTCAAAGGCCCTCTCCGCCGCCGCCATCCCCCCCACCCGCTTCCGCGCCTTGCGCCCCGGCGAGGTTTTCGACGTGCCGGAGATGTGAGCGGACCGCTTGGCCCCGCGGCCATCCACCCTTGGCACCGATACGCCCTCGCCCTTCGAGGGTCGCTTGCGCTCCCGCCTCAGGGTGAGGGCTTCCGTTGTGCCCAGACGCCCGAGGTGGGCACGGGGCCGGCCATGCACTCCCCCTCATGCTGAGGTGCCCGAGCAAAGCGAGGGCCTCGAAGCATCCAGCCGGAAACACCGCCCTCACGCCACGGTGCCTGCCGAACGCGCTTCGGGCTCCCGGCCTTTTCAACCACTCATCGAGGGCGCCCGACCGACGCATGCCGCACGCTTCCCCTCATGCTGAGGTGCCCTCGCGAAGCGAGGGCCTCGAAGCATCCGGCCCCCGATCTCGACTCCCCATGCCCTCGAAGCATTCGGCCACAGGCGCCCAGTTCTATTCCCTGCCACGCGACAAAGAGTCCAGGCCTCCCCGATTGACCGGCCCACGACGCGACAGATCGGGAAGCGCCTCGTAGGCATAGGCGATCAGGGCCTCTTTCTTCTGCCGGTTCCAGCCCTTGATCTGCCGCTCGCGCGCAATGGCATCGAGGATGCGGTCATAGACCTCCATGAACACCAGTTCGACCGGCCGCCGGCGCGCCGTGTAGCCGTCGTAGACGCCCGCATTGTGTTCCCAAAGCCGGGCCTCGATCGATTGCTTGGTAAGGCCGGTATAGTAGGAGCCATCCCGGCATCGCAGAATGTAGACCGTGACTTCCATCGCTTCGATCTCCAGATCAAGCTACCATTCTTGATTGCATTTTTGACAAAATCAACCATCCGATCGCCGCCGTTCACCCCTCATGCTGAGGCGCCCGAATCGCGAGGGCCCTCATGCTGAGGTGCCTGGCCGCAAGGCCAGGCCTCGAAGCATCCGGCGGCAGACTCCGACCCCACCACATCCATCCGCCCTCGCCCTTCGAGGGTCGCTGACGCTCCCACCTCAGGGTGAGGGCTTCCGTTGCGCGCCTTGGTGAGGGGGTTCCGACGGCCGTCTTGCCCCAGAGCCGCCTACGTGCCCCCTCATGCTGAGGTGCCTGGCCGCAGGCCAGGCCTCGAAGCATCCGGCCGCAAATACTGTCACCACCGCACCCCATCCGCCCCCGCCCTTCGAGGGTCGCTGACGCTCCCCCCTCAGGGTGAGGGCTGACCTTGTGCGGCCCGAGGGCTGACCGTTTGCCGCGTTTTCGATATGCCGCGTGAGTGCCGCCGGCGTGATCGGCGATTGCAAAGCGTGGCAAAGTGGCTATCGTCCGGCCGTCACAAAACTGTCACAAAAGTCCCGCGCCCGATGCCGTCTCCGTTCCAAGCCGCCTCGCGCCTGTATCTCTCCCATCGACCGCCAGCGGTGCGGCCTTGAGTGCGATCGCCGTCGGGCTGGCGCTGGTCGCGGCCATTCTGCATGCCAGCTGGAACGCCTTCCTGCGCAACGGCGCCGACAGGCTGTGGTCGGTGACGGTGATGAGCCTGGCCGGCACGCTGATCGCCCTGCCCTTCGTGCTCTATTTCCCGCTGCCGGGGGCAGACGCATGGCTCTATATCCTCCTGTCGTCGCTGCTGCAGGTGGGCTACAGCCTGTTCCTCGTTGCCGCCTATCGCCATGGCGAGCTTGGACAGGTCTATCCGATTGTGCGCGGCACGGTGCCGCTTCTCGTCACGCTCGGCGGTTTCCTGTTTTTCGGCGAGATCCTCGGCCCCTTTCAGACGTTCGGCGTCGTGCTGGTGGCTGCCGGGATCATGAGCCTTTCGCTTGGCAAGGCGAGGGCGGGAAACGCCTCCCTCCTCTTCGCGCTTGCGACCGCCGCGATCATAGCCTGCTATTCAATCGTCGATTCCAAGGGCGTGCGTCTCGTCGTCCAGCCCGTGGCCTATGCCATGTGGGTGCTCTTCCTTTATGGCCTGCTGTTGACCGTGACCTTCGCCTTGATCCGTCGCGGGCTTGTCATCGACCTGCGCTCGTCGGTGACCTGGAAGGCGCTCGGCGGCGGTGTCGTGGCGCTGGCCGCCTATGGGCTGGTGGTGGTCGCCTATTCCTTTGCCCCGGCGGGCCTGGTGACGGCGGTGCGCGAGACGAGCGTGGTCTTCGCCGTCCTTATCGGTGCGTTCTTCCTCGGCGAGCGACTGACGTTCCGCCGGCTCGCCGCCTGCGTCATCGTCGCTGTTGGCGCGATCTGCGTCAGTCTCTAGAGTGGCCGCACGCCGCCGGCGCTCGCCAGTGGCCAATCCATTGTTTCATGTGAATCATCGTCCGGGAGGTCGTTCGTCATGCCGTCGAAACTGCAGGATGCCGGAGAGGCTGGGGGCTTGCGCCTCCTTCTGCTCAGGCACGCCAAATCCGCCTGGCCGGAGGGCGTCACCGACGAGGAGAGGCCGCTCAACGGGCGCGGCCGGGCGGCGGCGCAGCTGATGGGAGATTTCCTGGCGAAGGAGAAGCTGATCCCGGACCTGGCGCTCGTATCGACGGCCCGGCGCACGCAGGAGACCTGGGCGGCGGCTCGCGAGCGCTTGCCGCGCAAGCCGGAGATGCGCTCTGAAGGTGCGCTCTATGCTGCAAGCCCGGAGCGGATGCTGGCAGTCCTGCGGGCGGTTGGCCACGGTCCGAAGACGGTGCTGATGCTCGCCCACAATCCCGGAACGCAGGAGATGGCACTTGCCCTTTCCGGCCCGGGCAGCGATGGCCCGTCAAGGCAGGCCATTGCGGAGAAATACCCGACGGCCGGGCTTGCGGTCATCGACTTTGCGGTTGCCGAATGGCGGGACGTTGAAGCCGGCGGCGGCCGGCTCGTGCGTCTCGTCACGCCCCGTTCCATCGTCTGACAAACGCCTCAGCGCACCTCGAGGACAGTGCGGTTGTCGAGATATGGCAGCAGCCGGCGCATGTCGGCAGGCGAGAGCGCGACACAGCCCTCGGTCGGCGCGTAGCCTTCGCGGGCGATGTGGAAGAAGATCGCCGAACCGCCGCCGCGCCGGCGCTCGGTGATGTTCCAGTCCATGACGATGCAGACGTCGTAGAGACGGTCGTCGCGCATCAGCTTCTCGTGGCTCGCGGCAAAGGGCGCCCTGACCGGTCGGTTGTAGGCGGGGTGGCCCGGCGCGTCGCACCAGAGCATATCCTTGCGGATGCGTTGAACGGGAAGCGCGGTCTTCACAACGCCGATGCGGTCGCCACGCCGGTAGGCGGAGATCAGCCGCATCGTGGCACGCGGAGTGGCGCCGTCACCCTCGCGCTTGCAACTGGTGATACCGGAGCGGCCGAGCGCGGCCCGCAGGCGCAGCGGCCCGTATTGCAGGATGGCCTGCGTCGCCTTGCCCGGTGCCCGGCGGACGACAATCCGGCCGATCTTGCTGTGGGATTTGTCCGATGTTTTTCTCAAGCGGGTCACGAGATTTTGCTTTGCCTGTGAAGTTCGGTGTATTCATAGCACTTCGATCCGGCACGCCAAGACGGACGGCGCGAACGAAAACAGGAAGATCTGATGACAGTGCGGACCATTCTCCTGGTGGATGACGACAACGACCTGCGCGAGACGCTGGTCGAGCAGCTGTCGCTTCACGAGGAATTCACGCTCACCGAGGCCGAAACCGCGACGAAGGGTATCCAGGCGGCGCGCAGCGGCCAGGTGGACCTGTTGATCATGGATGTCGGGCTGCCCGACATGGACGGGCGCGAGGCGGTGAAGCTGCTGCGCAAGGGTGGCTTCAAGGCCCCGGTGATCATGCTGACCGGCCATGACACCGATTCCGACACCATTCTCGGGCTCGAAGCGGGGGCCAATGACTATGTCACCAAGCCGTTCCGCTTTGCCGTGCTGCTTGCCCGCATCCGCGCGCAACTGCGCCAGCACGAGCAGAGCGAGGATGCCACCTTCGGCGTCGGGCCCTATCTGTTCAAGCCGAGCCAGAAGCTCCTGACCACCGAGGACGGCAAGAAGATCCGCCTGACGGAGAAGGAAGCGGCGATCATCCGCTATCTCTATCGCGCCGGGCAGAAGGTGGTGACCCGCGACGTGCTTCTGGAAGAGGTCTGGGGGTATAATTCCGGGGTGACCACACACACGCTCGAGACCCATGTCTATCGCCTGCGCCAGAAGATCGAGCGCGATCCCTCCAATGCCGAGATCCTGGTCACCGAGAATGGCGGCTACAAGATCGTTCCCTGATCCCCGGAGTTCCCCATGGCGCTTGCCGACGATATCGAGCTTCTGGCCAAGGTGCCGCTGTTTGCCGGGCTCAGTTCCGACCAGCTGCGGTTGATCGCCTTTGGCGCCGAGCATCGGCCGGTGGGGGCCGGTCAGGCGCTGTTTCGCGAAAGGTCGCCAGCCGAGTGCGCCTATGTGGTGGCGCGCGGCACATTCGAGCTTTCATCGCTTGCACGCGGCGGCAAACCCAGGGTCGAGGGCGTGGCCGGGCCGGGCGTCATGCTGTCGGAGCTGGCGCTGGTGTCGATGGTCGAGCGCAAGTTCACGGCGATCGCGCTCGAGGACGCCGACGTGATCCGCATCACCCGCGCGCTGTTCCACCGCCTGCTGGAGGAATATCCGGAGATGGCCGCCGTGGTCGAAGGGCGCATTCGGGCGGCGATCGCCAGCCTGATCGACGGGGCGGCCGCCATGGCCCATCGCTTCGACTGACGCGTGCCCTTGCTAAAATTTGGCTAGAGCGAGAAGCGGGCGGTGACCGGTACGTGATCCGATGGCCGTTCCCAGCCGCGCGCTTCCTTGAGGATCTCGATGGCGCGCAGGTGGTCGGTCAGGTCCGGCGAAGACCAGATATGGTCGAGGCGCCGACCGCGGTCGGCGGCGGCCCAGTCCTTGGCGCGGTAGCTCCACCAGGTGTAGAGCTTCTGGTCGGCCGGCACGTGATGGCGCATCAGGTCGACCCAGCCGCCCTCGCGCATGACATCGAGCAGGCCTTCGGTTTCGACCGGCGTATGGCTGATGATCTTCAGCATCTGCTTGTGCGACCAGACATCGTTTTCGAGCGGCGCGATGTTGAGGTCGCCCACCAGGATGGCCGAGACGCCCGGTTCCGCGCCGGCCTTCAGATCGCGCATCTCGCGGATGAAATCGAGCTTGTGGCCGAATTTCGGGTTGATCGTGCGATCGGGCTCGTCGCCGCCGGCCGGCACGTAGAAGTTATGGATGCGGATGCGCCGGCCGCCCCATTCGAAGATCGCCGAGATATGGCGCGAATCGCCGACGCCGCAATAGTCCTGGCGATGGTCCTCGGTTAAGGGAAAGCGCGAGGCGATCGCCACGCCGTGATAACCCTTCTGGCCGTGCAGGATGATGTTGTCGTAGCCGAGCGCCTTGAGCGCATCGGCCGGGAACTCGTCGTTCTGGCACTTGATTTCCTGCAGGCAGAGGATGTCCGGGCGCGTGCCTTTCAGGAAATCCTCGACCAGCGGCAGGCGCAGCCTGACCGAGTTGATGTTCCAGGTGGTGATCGAAAGGTCCATGCCGTCTGCTCCCGCTTTGCCTGCAGGCTTAGGCAATTTCGCAAGGCCTGAACAGACAAAGGGCGCCCCTGCTGCAAGCGGTGCGCCCTTTCTCCACAGGGGAGGTCTTGATCAGCGCTTCTGGCCGTGCACGTCGGCGTAGGGGATCTCGAAGACGCTCGGGTCGAGCTGCACGCCGTTCTGCACGTTGAAGATCATCACCGAGGTGTCCTTGGCCTGGACGTCGGTGATCGTCCACTGGCGCAGGTCGAAGGTCTTCGGGTCGAACATCAGGGTGATGGTCGAATCGCCGAAGATCGTCTTGTCGCCGAGCACGATGGTGGTGAGGTCGGCTTCCTGCTTGACGTCGCGCACCATCTTGTTGCCGAGGTCGATCTTCTCCGACAGAAGCAGGCTGAGCGGTGTCTTCGAAAGCGGATAGAGATCCCAGGTCTTGAGCTTCATGTTGCCGATGACGACGTTCTTGCCGTCGGCAATGACCCGCATCGGCGAGGGCTTCTCATAGTTGAAGCGCAGCTTGCCGGGGCGCTGGATGAAGAACTTGCCGCCGGTCTGTTCGCCACGCGGTCCGAACTGGACGAATTCGCCCATCATCGTCTTCACCGAGGAGAAATGATCGGCGATCTTCTGCGCCGCGGCAGGATCGGCGGCGGCGATCGCGGGCATCGGCAGGGCGGCGAGCGCAAGGCCCGCCATGGTGCCTGCGACGAACTGGCGCCGCGTCGTCGATGCCGGAAGGCCTGCCAGGCGTTCGATTGTGTGTTCAGTCATCCGGAACTCCTCTATATCTTGCCTCAATCGCCCAAGAAGACGGCGTCTTCATGACCGATCGGGCTCTGCGCGGTCGGGCCAACGGACCTGCCAGGCAGGCAACGCCCGGCGGGGCCGCCTGGTTCACCGCTCGATGATGTCGGCTTCGGTCGGCACCAGGATCTCGCGCTTTCCGGCGTGGTTGGCGGCACTGATGATGCCTTCCTTCTCCATCCGCTCGATCAGCGAGGCGGCGCGGTTGTAGCCGATGCCGAGGCGGCGCTGGACGTAGGAGGTGGAGGCCTTGCCGTCGCGCAGCACGATCGCCACGGCCTGGTCGTAGGGGTCGTCCGATTCGCCGAGATTGGCGGTGCCGGCCGGTCCGCCGCCATCCTCGTCTTCGTCCTCGTCGACGGTGATCGCTTCCAGATATTGGGGCGAGCCTTGCGTTTTCAAGTAGGCGACGATCTCCTCGACTTCCGTGTCGGAGACGAAGGGGCCGTGGACGCGCTGGATGCGGCCGCCGCCGGCCATGTAGAGCATGTCGCCCATGCCGAGCAGCTGTTCGCCGCCCTGTTCGCCGAGAATGGTACGGCTGTCGATCTTGGAGGTGACCTGGAAGGAGATGCGGGTCGGGAAGTTGGCCTTGATCGTGCCGGTGATGACGTCGACCGAGGGGCGCTGTGTGGCCATGATGACGTGGATGCCGGCGGCGCGCGCCATCTGGGCGAGCCGCTGGACCGCGCCTTCGATGTCCTTGCCGGCAACCATCATGAGGTCGGCCATTTCGTCGATGATGACGACGATATAGGGGATAGGCTGGAGATCGAATTCCTCGGTTTCGTAGATCGCCTCGCCGGTCTGGCGGTCGAAGCCGGTCTGCACCGTGCGGGTCAGGATCTCGCCCTTGGCGATCGCCTGTTCGACGCGGCTGTTGAAGCCGTCGATGTTGCGCACGCCGATCTTCGACATCTTCTTGTAGCGCTCTTCCATCTCGCGCACCGCCCATTTCAGCGCCACGACGGCCTTCTTCGGGTCGGTGACCACCGGCGAGAGCAGATGCGGAATGCCGTCATAGACCGACAGTTCGAGCATTTTCGGGTCGATCATGATCAGCCGGCATTTTTCCGGCGCGAGCCGGTAGACCAGCGACAGGATGAAGGTGTTGATGGCGACCGATTTACCGGAGCCGGTGGTACCGGCGACCAGAAGGTGGGGCATCTTGGCGAGGTCGACCACCACCGGCTCGCCGCCGATGGTCTTACCGAGCGCGATGGCGAGCTTGGCCTTGTTGCCATCGAAGTCCTGGCTGCCGATCAGTTCGCGCAGATAGACGGTCTCGCGCCTCTGGTTCGGCAATTCGATGCCGATGGCGTTGCGGCCGGGAACGACGGCGACGCGGGCGGCGATCGCGCTCATCGAACGGGCGATGTCGTCGGCCAGGCCGATGACGCGCGACGACTTGATGCCGGGTGCCGGTTCCAGTTCGTAGAGGGTGACGACCGGGCCGGGGCGGACCTGGATGATCTCGCCCTTGACGCCGAAATCCTCCAGCACGCCTTCGAGCATGCGGGCATTCTGCTCGAGCGCGTCGGCCGACAGCGTGGCGTCGCGGGCGACGGCCTTCGGCTCTGCCAGTAGATGGACGGAGGGCAGCTGGAAGCCATCGGGCCGCAGCAGCGAGCCCTGGGCATCGCGATCGACACGCGCGCCGGGCTTTGGCCGTGGCGCCGGCGCGACGACACGGGGCGTGTCCTGGCCGCCGGCGGCTGCGCGTGCGGCCGGTTTCGGCGTCCAGCCGTCGTCCGGCAGGATGCCGGCAGGGCGCGGCAGGTCGTCGATGTCCAGGTCCACGTCGTCGTCGAAGTTGTCGTCCAGATCGCCGCTGATCGGCGGTGGCGAAACGATGTGGCGCGACGGCGCGGCGACGCGGCCGGTGGCGAGCGGGGCGGGTTCGAGCGAGGGTTCGCGGCGCTCGAGCGGCGTCGGCGCCTTCGGCCGCACCGGCTCGTTCAGCGTGCCGAACTCGTCCTCGTTGAAATCATAGGGCTGCTCGAAACGCGAGGTGCGTTCCTTGGGCTTGAGGCCGAGCAGGCGGCGGCTGCGGGCGCGGATCGTATACCAGTTGTGGGCGATGACGCCGAGCGCAAGGGCGATGGGGCCTTCGCGGTCGTCTTCCTCCTCGTCGTCGACCGGTGCCGGCGCGGCCTTCTGGCGCTTGGCCGCAACGGTTTGCGCTGCGGGTTCGTCGATGCTTTCGCGGCCGATCAGGCCGGTGGCGAACAGCAGTAGCCAGGCGGCCGGAACGGCGAGAATGATTCCCAGCACCATGGAAAACGTGCCGGTCGGATAGGCGCCGATGAACAGGCCCGGAAAGCGCAGGATCATGTCGCCGAACACGCCGCCGATGCCATTGGGGATCGGCCAGGTGGCGGGCGGGGGGAAGCAGCCGACCACGGCGGAGGCGACGATCGAGCCGACGGCCCAGGCCCCGAGGCGCGCGGGAATGCGCGACAGCGGACGCCCGGTGATCAGCGCCAGCGACCAGGCGAGCACCGGAAGCAGGGCAAGCAGGCTGGAAAGGCCGAAGAACTGCAGCATGATGTCGGCAAAGACGGCGCCGCCATAGCCGAGGATGTTGGTGGGCTCGTTGGCGGTGGCATAGGACAGGCTCGGATCGGCGACGTTCCAGCTGGCCAGCGAGGCGACGGCCATCACCAGGCCGAGGAACAAGGCGAAGCCGGTGAGCGCCAGCAATTGCCGCACCACGAAGGCGCTGAGCGCGAAGCGGCTGGACTGTTCCTCGATCGCGGCGGAATTGCCTCTGTTCATCTGTCTGCCCATCCGTGTGACTGCATCTGGCCCGAGAGGTCGCCGGATGCGTGCGCACGCGCCCGGCCATGACTCTGCGGTACAGTACACGGGCGAGGGTTAATCGAGCATTAACCATCCCGTTTGCGCGGCGCCCGGCGGATGGCACAAAAAAACCCGGACGGTGAGGTCCGGGCAAGGGCGGCGCGTCTCTCGACGGCCGCGACGCGTGGAGGAGCCGCGCCGGCGAACCGGCGCGGCGAATGCGCTCAGGAGTGGTAGGCTGCTTCGCCGTGCGAGGCGAGGTCGAGACCTTCGCGTTCGGCTTCGACCGGAACGCGCAGGCCGACGATCAGGTCGACGACCTTGTAGAGGATCGCCGAGAGGATGCCCGACCAGAGAACGGTGACGATCACGCCCTTGAGCTGGGCCCAGACCTGGGTCGCGGTACCGGCATAGCCGGCTGCGAAGTCGGCCGTCGAGTAGTCGACGATGCCGGCGCCGCCGAGAGCGGGATTGACGAACACGCCGGTGAGGATCGCACCGATGATGCCGCCGATGCCGTGCACGCCGAAGACGTCGGCCGTGTCGTCATAGCCGAACTTGTTCTTCACCGTGGAGACGAAGAAGTAGCAGACCGGGGAGACGATGAGGCCCATGATGATGGCGCCCATCGGACCGACAAAGCCGGCGGCCGGGGTGACGACGACGAGGCCGGCAACGGCGCCGGACGCAGCACCGAGCATGGAGGCCTTGCCACGCGACAGGGTTTCGACGATCGCCCAGGAGACGATGGCAGCAGCGGTCGCGACGAAGGTGTTCATCATTGCAAGCGCCGCATAGGCGTTGGATTCCAGGTTGGAGCCGGCATTGAAGCCGAACCAGCCAACCCAGAGCAGTGCTGCGCCGACCATGGTGAGGGTCATGGAATGCGGAGCCATCATGTCCTTGCCGAAGCCGGTACGCTTGCCGACCATGAGAGCGCCGACCAGACCTGCGATACCCGCATTGATATGGACGACCGTGCCGCCGGCGAAGTCGATGGCGCCGAAGCCGAAGATCAGGCCGGTCGGGCCGTCATAGGCGCTCGGGCCGCCCCAGAACCACACCATGTGCGCCATCGGGAAGTAGACGAAGGTGAGCCACAGGATGGTGAAGAGAATAACGGCGGAGAACTTGATGCGCTCGGCGAAGGCACCGACGATCAGGGCGGGGGTGATGGCGGCGAAGGTCATCTGGAAGCAGACGAAGACCAGTTCCGGAATAGCCACACCCTTGGAGAAGCTCTCTGCCATGGTCGTGGTGTCGACGCCGGCGAGGAAGACCTTGGAAAAGCCGCCGACGAAGCTGTTGAGCGAGCCGCCGTCGGTGAAGGCGAGCGAGTAGCCGTAGGTCACCCAGACGAGCATGGCGACGGCGGTGATCATCATCACCTGCATGAGAACCGACAGCATGTTCTTGGTGCGGACGAGGCCGCCGTAGAACAGGGCGAGACCGGGAACCGTCATCAGCAGGACCAGGATCGACGAAATGAGCATCCAGGTGGTGTCACCCTTGTCGACGGTCATGGCCGGAGCTGCGGCGGCGACTGCTTCGGCAGCGGCCGGGGCCGCTTCCTGGGCAAAGGCGATGACCGGCGCAAGCGCGCCGGCCGTGGCCACGCCCAGGGCCCCGAAAGCGGAAGAAAACTTGGAAAATGACATCAGAAACAACTCCCCTAACAGCCGTTCTTACAAAGCTTCAGAATTGGTTTCGCCGGTGCGGATGCGCACGGCCTGGTCGATCGCGTAAACGAAGATCTTGCCGTCGCCGATCTGGCCGGTCTTGGCCGCAGCGGCGATCGCTTCGACGGCCTTGTCCGCGAGTTCGGAGGCAACGGCGATCTCGATCTTCAATTTCGGCAGAAAGCTCACGGCGTATTCCGTGCCGCGGTAGATTTCAGTGTGCCCCTTCTGGCGGCCGTAACCCTTCACTTCGGTCACGGTCAGGCCCTGAATGCCAACAGCGGTGAGGGCTTCGCGCACCTCATCCAGCTTGAACGGCTTGATGATGGCCATCACAATCTTCATCTGGTTCCCATCCTTTGCTTGTCCTCGGCCCCAGCCGACTCTCCTGCCCCCGGCAGGAAAAACGCCGGGTGACTGAGAGATGACATTCAAAGTATGTGCCAGTTTGAAATTGGCCGATAAGTTATTGAAATATAAAGACGATAGAATCGCGCCCTAATAAAAGGGCATTTGATCGGCGGATGTGCGCACAAAAAATGAGCAAAAAATCGAGATTGCTAAAAAATTATGCGTTTGCTCTTTTGCGGATCAGGCCTTCCTGGGCGACCGAGGCAATGAGCGTTCCGTCGCGGCCGTAAATGCTGCCGCGCGTCATGCCGCGGGCGCCCGACGCGCTCGGGCTGTCCTGGGTGTAGAGCAGCCAGTCGTCGAGCTTCGACGGACGGTGGAACCACATGGCGTGGTCGAGGCTGGCGGGCTGGATCTGCGGATCGAAGATCGACGTGCCGTGCGGATAAAGCGAGGTGTCGAGCAGCGTCATGTCGGACAGATAGGCGAGAACCGCGGAGTGATAGTGGTGATCGTCGGGAACGGGACCGGTGGTGCGGACCCAGATATGCGCGTTCGGGTCGAGTTTCTCGTTGGAGATGTAGTGGGTGAGCGATACCGGCCGGATCTCGATCGGCCGCTCGCGGCCCCAATAGCGTCTCACCCCTTCCGGCGCCTGGGCAAGGAAGAGCTCGCGGAATTCCTTTTCGCCGACCAGTTGTCCCGCATCGGCCACGTTGGGCATGGCCATCTGGTGATCGTAGCCGGGTTCCTCGATCTGGAACGAGCAGGACATGGCGAAGATGGTCTTGCCGTGCTGCACGGCGACGACGCGCCGGGTGGTGAAGCTCGATCCGTCGCGGGTCCTCTCGACCTCGAAGATGATCGGCACGGTGGGATCGCCGGGCCGAACGAAATAGGCGTGCAGCGAATGGACGCGCCGGTCGTTGTCGACGCAGCGCTGGGCGGCCATCAGCGCCTGGGCGATGACCTGGCCGCCAAAGACGCGCTGCCAGCCGTTCTGCGGGCTTTTGCCGCGGAACAGGTTTTCCTCCAGCTTTTCGAGATCCAGCGTCTCGATCAGCCGGTCCATGGCGGTGGGATTTTCGCTCGAATTCGGCATAATAGCGCTGCCCCGCTTATAGGAACTAGTTCAAGGCTGATCTATATAGGAGCAAGGACATGCACAAGGGCAAAGGAAATTCGCCATGCTGGATTTGCTGATCGTCGGCGGTGGCTATGTCGGCCTTTCGGCCGCCGTCGCAGTCAAGCAGGCGGCGCCGCATCTCAGCGTCGAGGTGATCGAGGCGGCGCCGGAAGGCGCCTGGCAAAAGGATCCGCGCGCCTCGGCGATTATTGCTGCCGCGACCAAGATGATGGAGGTTTTCGGCATCTGGGGCCGCATCGCGCCGGAGGCCCAGCCGATCACCAGGATGATCGTCACCGATTCCAAGACATCCGACCCGGTGCGCCCGGTATTCCTCACCTTCGACGGCGCGGTGGAAGAGGGGCGTCCGTTCGCCCACATGATCCCGAATGTCGCCATGGTCGGGGCGCTGCGCGAGGCCTGCGAAAAGGCCGGCATCGCCATCCGTCACGGCGTGCGTGCGGTCGGTTTCAAGAATACCGGACCTTCGGCGGAACTTTCGCTGTCCGACGGTTCGGTCGTTTCGGCGCGGCTGGTCGTGGCCTGTGACGGGGTGCGCTCCAAGCTGCGCGACATGGCCGGGATCAAGACCGTCACCTGGGACTACGGCCAGTCGGGCATCGTCACGACGGTCGAGCACGAGCGGCCGCATGATGGCGCGGCGGAAGAGCATTTCCTGCCGTCCGGCCCCTTCGCCATCCTGCCGCTCAAGGGCAATCGCTCGTCGCTGGTGTGGACCGAACGCACGGCGGATGCCGACCGGCTGGTCGCCGCCGACGATCTGGTGTTCGAGGAGGAACTCGAGCGTCGCTTCGGTCACAAGCTGGGCCAGATTCGCGCAAGCGGCGACCGGCGGGCCTTTCCGCTCGGGTTGACGCTTGCCCGCGAATTCGTCGCCCCGCGCATCGCGCTGGCCGGCGACGCCGCGCACGGCATTCACCCGATCTCCGGGCAGGGCCTCAATCTCGGCTTCAAGGATGTGGCGGCGCTGGCCGAAACCATTGTCGATGCTGACCGACTGGGGCTGGATATCGGCGACCTCAACGTGCTTGAGCGCTACCAGACCTGGCGCCGCTTCGACACGTTCCGCATGGGTGTGACCACCGATGTGCTGAACCGGATGTTCTCCAACGATTTCACGCCACTCAGGGTCATCCGCGATGTCGGGCTCGGGCTTGTCGACCGGCTGCCGGGATTGAAATCCTATTTCATCCGCGAGGCGGCCGGCACGGCAAACGGTGGCGCGCCGAAGCTTCTGGCCGGCCAGGCGATCTGAGGCGGCGCTTGCCCCTCATCCGCCTGCCGGCACCTCTGCCGGCCCTTCGCTTTTGCTCAGGGCGTTCGTCGTTCGAAACGATTCACTGGATCGTTTCGTCGGCTTCGCCGACCGCTCCTCATCCCCGCAGGCGGGGAGAAGGGACGAGCGGCGCCGCCGTGGCGACATCGCTGACGTCGCATCCGTGGCGGCCACAACGCTGGCCGTCCCCTCTCCCTGCTTGCGGGGAGAGGGTCAGGGTGAGGGGCAGGGGCAACCCGATGCGAGATGTCGTCGGAGCCTGCGGGGCCGCCAAGGGGACCAAGCCAAGGGTGGAGAAGGTATCAAGGGAGCGGACGATGTCCGAGAGCGGCGCGCCGCGACGGACGGCCGGCCCCTTGCCCCCACTAATCCTCGATCTTGCGCGCTTCCGATACCAGCATGATCGGGATGCCGTCCCGGATCGGATAGGCGAGGCGGGCGCGTTCGGAAACCAGTTCGTTGCGCTCGCGGTCGAAGGTCAGCCGGCCTTGGCTCAGCGGGCAGACCAGCAGTTCGAGCAGCTTCACGTCGACCTTGCTCATCCGCTCGTCCATGGCTGTCGGTGATCCTATTGCAGGCGCGTGTCGGCGTCGCCGAACGTGCGGGCGAGGACGATCTCGGTGATGGCGATCAGGGTTTCGGCGCGGGTCTTGAGGTCGGGCGCCTCGAGCAGGGCCTGCTTTTCCGCCGGGCCGAAAGGCGACATCATCGACAGGGAATTGACCAGGGTGACATTGCTGGCGCGCTCGACGCTTTCCCAGTCGGCCTCAAGCTTGTTGGCGTCGAGATAGGCGCGGAAGGCTGAAAGCAGGCCCGTGCGGTCGACGCCCGCTTCTTCGTCCGGGCCGGCCTTGAGATCGGTGATGAAGGGGGCGATGCGGAAATTGCGATAGGGCTTGGTACCGTTCACTTCGTCGAGCAGGCGAAACCGACAGATGCCGCCGAGCGAGGTGATGTAACGGCCGTCGCCGGTCTCGGTGAGCGAGGTGATGCGGCCGATGCAGCCGACCTGGCAGAGCGCCGGGCGCTCGGGCAGGATGTCGCCGGTCAGGCCCTCGTTCAGTGCCGGCTGGATCATGCCGATCAGCCGGTTGCCGGCCATTGCCGCATCGAACATGGCGAGATAGCGCGGCTCGAAGATGTTCAGCGGCAACTGGCCGCCGGGCAGGAGAAGCACGCCGGCGATGGGAAACACCGGAAGCACGTCCGGCAGGTCGTTCTCGGTCAGGTATCGCGCATTTCCGACTTGCATGGAATTTCACTCCCCCCGCGGCCCGAGACGGGCCGCGATACGTCCTCCTAATGTGGTTCGCGCCGCTGCAAACTCAAGGGCGCAGGCTCTCGCGTCACGAAAACAGGATCGACGAAAGCTTGCGGCGCGCCATGATGGTTGCCGGGTCCTTCGGTCCCCAGGCTTCGAAGAATTCCAGCAACTGGCGGCGGGCGCCGTCGTCGTCGAAGCTGCGGTCGCGCTTCATGATCAGCAGCAGGTGCTCGGCCGCCTCCTCGCGCTTGCCGGCCACATTGAGGATCTTGGCGAGCTTGAGGCGCGCCTCGTGGTCGTCCGGATTGAGGGCCAGCGCATGTTCGAGCGCCGTCGGATCGCCAAGCTTGCGGGCTTCGTCCATCTGTTCGATCTTTTTGGAGACGGCCTGGACTTCCGGCGCTTTCTTGTGTTCGTCGGGCATGCCGGTGACGAGTTCGCGGGCGCGGTCATGCTGGCCGGCGGCAAGCATGCATTCGGCCATGCCGGCGGCGGCCTTGGCGTTTTCGGGGTCGGACTGCAGCACGGCGCCGTAGAGCTGGGCGGCGCCATTGATGTCGCCGCTTGCGAGAAGGGCCCCCGCTTCTTCCAGCGCGGCCTCGATCTCGGCCGCCTGGTCGGCGCCGGCGGGACCGGCGACCTTGTCGATGAACTGGCGGATCTGGCTCTCGGGCACCGCTCCCATGAAGCCGTCGACCGGCCGGCCATTGACAAAGGCGACGACGGCCGGGATCGACTGGATGCCGAGCTGGCCGGGAATGGACGGATGGTCGTCGATGTTGAGCTTGACCAGCTTGACGCGGCCTTTTTCCTCCGTGACCACCTTCTCGATCACCGGCGCGAGCTGCTTGCACGGGCCGCACCAGGGCGCCCAGAAATCGACCAGGACCGGCTGGTTGCGGGATTCATCCAGCACGTCCTTGGCAAAGCCCGCGGTCGTGGTGTCCTTGACGAGGCCGGCTGCGGCGGCGGGCGCGGCGGCCGGGGTGCCACCGAAATGCGCCTGGGCGGTCATCTGGCCGCCGTAGCCGCCATAGGGATTGCTGTTGTCGCTCATCGGTCGTCTCCCGCATCTTCAGGCCCTCGTGGGGCGTGTTTGCCGCTTAAGATCGTATGTCAGGCCGTGACTTTCAAGACAAGCGGCGTGTGGCCTGTGGCCTCCAGAAAGCGCAAGAGGTCGTCTCGTCCGATCGAGGTCGTGGCGTCGTTCGACAGCGGGTGGCCGTTGATGATGTCATGCTGCATCAGGTCTTTATCGAGGACGAAGGTGACATTGTGGCCGGTATCGTTGATCGCGCCGAACACCGTGACCGAGCCCGGGATGACGCCGAGATAGTCCATCAGCTTTTCCGGCTTGCCGAAGGAAACCTTGCTCGCCGCGCCGATCAGCGTGTGCACCGTCTTCAGGTCGACGACGGCGTTTTCCTCGACGGTCAGCAGGAAGAACCGGTCCTTCTTGTCCTTGACGAACAGGTTCTTGGTATGGCCGCCGGTGATCTCGTCGCGAAGCGCCACCGATTCGGCCACGGTGAAGACCGGTTCGTGGTGCTTCGTCACGTGGCGGATGCCGAGTTCATCGAGGAAATGGTAGAGATCCTCGGCAGTCTTGGGCTGGTTGCTCATCGGCGCTCCCTCATGCAGGTCCAGGCTTATGGAAGGACGGGGCAAACCCCGGACGGGGGAGTGATACGTGCGGCCATCGCCCTTGGCAATCGGCGAGAATGGGGGGAATGCCCCGTTTCCAGGGCTTTGGCCATGCCGGTGAGCGGGTGCTGTCCTTTTCTCGAAAAAATTCGTCATTTCCCTGTTGCATTTGAAAAATTGTTGGGCCATATAGCGCCCGTCGCCGCAACAAACGGACGGCCCCCGATCCACCGTCTACCCCCGGATCGAGGTTATGAGCGGGTGTAGCTCAGGGGTAGAGCACAACCTTGCCAAGGTTGGGGTCGGGCGTTCGAATCGCCTCACCCGCTCCAGTTTTCTTCTTCTAGAAAATCAAGACGTGACAACCCGCTTTGGCGGTTGTTTTGCGTTTCGCCGGCGTGCGGCCCCAAGGCCGCCTTTCTCAGCTCTTCGAAAACACGTAGTCCGTTTCCTGGCGCAGTACTTCGCCTGGGCGCAGCACGGCTTCGGGGAAATCGGCGTGGTTGATCGCGTCCGGCCAGACCTGGGTTTCCAGGCAGAAGCCGGCGAAGGGGCCATAGGTGCGGCCGTCCAGGCCGGGGACGGGGACGTCGAGATAGACGCCGGCATAGAACTGTACGCCGGGTTCGGTGGTGCGCACTTCCATCGTCACGCCAGAATTGATGCTGCGGGCGAGCGCCACCGACTGTTTGGGTCCGCGTTCGGCGGCCAGGCAGAAGTTGTGGTCGTAGGGGACCTGCTTGCCATCGACCGGGTGCCTGACCGGGGCCATTTCGCGGAAATCGAAGGGCGTTCCGGCGACGGGGCGCAATTCGCCGGTCGGGATCAGGTCGCGGTCGACCGGCAGATAGTGGTCGGCGGCGATCATCAGGTCGTGGCCGAGGATGTCGTCGCGGCCGTCGAGGTTGAAATAGGCGTGCTGGCAGACATTGACGGGCGTGGCACGGTCGGTTCTGCTCTCGTAGACGACAGAAAGCACGCCGTCGTCCTTGAGCGCATAGGTGGCGCGGATGGTGCAATTGCCGGGATAGCCGGCGCGGCCGTCTGGATCGGTGACTTCCATCGTCACGTGGTCGTGGCCCAGATCGGTAATCGTCCAGTTCATCCGCGCCGTGCCGGTCGAGCCGCCATGCAGGTGGGTGGTGCCGCGTTCGTTCAGTTCCAGCTGGTAGTCCATGCCGTCGATCGTAAAGCGGCCATGGGCGATGCGGTTGGCGCAGCGGCCGGGCGAGGCGCCGAAATACGGGGAGTGCTGCTCATAATCCTCGAAGCGCTCGAAGCCCAGCACAAGCGGCGCCTGGTGGCCGGCGAGCCGCAGATCCTGGATGGCGGCGCCGAAGGTGATGATGCGTGCGGTGAGGCCGCCGCCGACAAGCGTCACCCGTTCGACCGTTTCGCCCGCCAGAGTGGTGCCGAAGATTTCCCTGCCCGTCATACCTTTTCCCCGATTTCGGCCCTTGGCCGCCTATTTCGACAGTTCGCGCGCCGCGTCTTCCAGACCGCCGAGGGTCAACGGATACATCCGGTTTCCCATCAGCTGGCGTATCATGCCGACCGACTGGGTGTAGCCCCAATAGTCCTGTCTCAAGGGGTTGATCCACAGGCTGCGGCGGAAATGGCTGGTCAGCCGGTCGATCCACACGGCGCCCGGCTCCGTGTTCCAGTGCTCGACCGAGCCGCCCGGCTGGAGGATCTCGTAGGGGCTCATCGAGGCGTCGCCGACGAAGATCAGCCGGTAGTCCGGGCCGAAGGTGCGGATGATGTCGTCGGTGCCGATGACCTCGGCCATGCGGCGGCGATTGTCCTTCCAGACCCGCTCATAGGGGCAGTTGTGGAAGTAGAAATAGTCCATGTGGCGGAATTCCGAGCGAGCGGCGGAAAACAGCTCCTCGACGGTTCGCACATGGTCGTCCATCGAGCCGCCGATGTCGAAGAACATCAAGAGCTTGACGGCATTGCGCCGCTCCGGCTGCGTCTTCACGTCGAGATAGCCGTGTTCGGCGGTGGCGCGGATGGTGCCGGTGAGGTCGAATTCGTCCGCCGCACCCTCGCGGATGAAGCGGCGCAGACGGCGAAGCGCCACCTTGATGTTGCGGGTGCCGAGTTCGACCGTGTCGTCGAGATTGCGGAACTCGCGCTTGTCCCAGACCTTCACGGCGCGACGGTGGCGGCTTTCATGCTGGCCGATGCGCACGCCTTCCGGATTGTAGCCATAGGCGCCGAAGGGCGAGGTGCCGGCGGTGCCGATCCATTTCGAGCCGCCCTGGTGTCGTCCTTCCTGCTCTTCGAGACGCTGGCGCAATGTCTCCATCAGCTTGTCGAAGCCGCCGAGCGCCTCGACCAGCTTCCTGTCCTCTTCCGACAGGTGCTTTTCCGCGAGCTTTTTGAGCCATTCCTCGGGGATCGGCACGGTCTCGACGCCATCGGCGCCGGAGACGGCCTCCAGCCCGCCGAACATCTCGGCGAAGACCCGGTCGAATCGGTCGATATGGCGCTCGTCCTTGATGAGCGCCGTGCGGGCGAGGAAGTAGAAGGCCTCGGTGTCGAAGTCGGCGAGCCCCTTTTCCATGCCTTCGAGAAGGGCGAGGAATTCCCTGAGCGTGACCGGTATCTTCGCTTCCTTGAGCTTGAGGAAAAAGGGGATGAACATCGGGTCTCGCGCGCTCCTCGCCGCGGCGTTTCGTCAGCGTCGATCGACGCCGATCTCCTGCAGGTCGTAGGGCGTCGTCTGGTAGATCTCGTTGATCCAGTTGCCGAACAGGAGATGGGCGTGGCTGCGCCAGCGGTTGAGCGGGGTCAGCGTAGGGTCGTTGTGCGGAAAATAGTCGTGCGGCATCTTGATCGGCACGCCGGAATTCACGTCGCGGAAATACTCTTCGCCCAGCGATGTCGAATCATATTCGACGTGGTTGAACATGTAGAGCCGGTTGCCGCGCTTCTCGTGCACGAGGCAGACGCCCATCTCGTCGGATTCCATCAGGATCTCGAGGTCCGGATGCTTCTCGATGTCTTTGCGGCGCACTTCCGTCCAGCGCGACACCGGGACCTGGAAATCGTCGGAAAAGCCGTTGAGATAGACCGAGGCCGGCGACAGGTTGCGGTGACGATAGACGCCGAAGGCCTTTTCCTTGAGCGCGTGCTTCGGCACCTTGTGGAAATGGTAGATCGCGGCCATGGCGCCCCAGCAGACGTTCATCGTCGAATGGACGTTGGTTTCCGTCCAGTCGAAGATCTGCTGCATTTCGTTCCAGTAGGTCACCTCCTCGTAAGGCAGGTTCTCGACCGGCGCGCCGGTGATGATGAAGCCGTCGAACTTGCGGTCCTTCACCTCTTCCCAGGTCTGGTAGAAGGCCAGCAGATGTTCTTCCGAGGTGTTCTTGGCCTTGTGGCCGCCGACGCGCACGAGGGTAAGCTCGACCTGCAGCGGCGAGGCGCCGATCAGGCGGGCGAACTGGACCTCGGTCTTGATCTTGTTCGGCATGAGGTTGAGCAGGCCGATCTGCAAGGGACGGATATCCTGTCGAACAGCCATCGTCTCGGTCATCACCCGCACGCCCTCATGCACGAGGGTCTCGAAGGCGGGCAGCGTATCGGGTATCCTGATCGGCATCGTTTCTCATTCCCAGCATCGGCGGAAAAACCGCAAAATAAAACCGGCGGCGAGAAATCGCGACCGGTGCTCGGGAAAATGACGACTTTCCTCGGCCCCTTTAGCGACTTCTTTAACGTGGCTGCAAGCCGGCCGGCCAAATCACCACGGGACCGGGTCTATTTACGACGGTTGGGGCGACGAATCAATGGGGGGCGGTCGGATGCGTGCCTGGACCGGCAGGACAGAGGGGGGTAACCCCAGCAACAGACGATTGGACGAGCGAGCAGGGACTAGCGCTCGCGCCTTGCCATAAACGCCAGGCGCTCGAACAGGTGCACGTCCTGCTCGTTCTTCAAAAGGGCGCCGTGCAGCTTGGGCAGGGCCTGTTTCGGGTCGGCGCGCAGGTCGGCCGGGTCGACGTCCTCGGCGACCAGAAGGCGGATCCAGTCGAGGGCTTCGGAGGTCGACGGCTTCTTGCGCAGGCCCGGCGTCTCGCGGATCTCGTAGAACTGGGTGAGGGCCGAGCGGATCAGCGCCTGCTTGATGCCGGGATAGTGGACCTCGACGATGCGGGTCAGCGTGTCGGCGTCGGGGAAGCGGATATAGTGGAAGAAGCAGCGGCGCAGGAAGGCGTCCGGCAGTTCCTTCTCGTTGTTCGAGGTGATGATGACGATGGGGCGCACGGCGGCCTTCACCGTCTCGCCGGTCTCGTAGACGTGGAATTCCATGCGGTCGAGTTCCTGCAACAGGTCGTTGGGGAACTCGATATCGGCCTTGTCGATCTCGTCGATCAGCAGGACCGTCTTCTCGCCGGCGGCGAAGGCCTGCCAGAGCTTGCCCTGCCGGATGTAGTTGCGGACGTCGTTGACCCGCGCGTCGCCGAGCTGGCTGTCGCGCAGGCGCGAGACCGCGTCATATTCGTAGAGGCCCTGCTGCGCCTTGGTGGTCGACTTGATGCTCCATTCGATCATGTCGAGGCCGAGCGCTGCCGCCACCTGCCGGGCGAGTTCGGTCTTGCCGGTGCCGGGCTCGCCCTTGACGAGCAGCGGCCGCTCAAGCGCGATGGCCGCGTTGACGGCGACCATCAGGTCCTTGTCGGCGATATAGTCGGCGGTACCGGAGAACTGCATGCGGATATTCCTGGCTGATCTTTGGCGGTGAACCTAGTGGCGCTGCGGATGCAGTGCAAGATGGCAGGGCGGCTTCGGGGCATGCTGGAGCCACAGATAATGCTTGTAAAAACGGTGGAATCTGACAGGCTGAAACCAGCGACATAGACCGCCCGTTCGTGTTCCAGCGCTTGTTTCCAGACAAGAAGTTCATGACCGGGACAGCGACGAGCGCACTTTCCGGCAGGTCCTGCCAAGCAAACGGCATCCCCGCCGCATTCGCTTCAAAGACGAAGATTTCTACCGACAGCCGACCGAAGATCCCCTGTTCCCGATCGAGCGCCGCCATCAAGGGCGGCCCGCGATCCTTCACCGAAGGAAGACACCCATGGCCAAAGGTCAGGTACGTTCGAACCGCGAAGTGCGAAAACCCAAGAAGGACAAGACCAAGGCCGATGCGCCGAAGGCGACCGGCTTCGCCAGCCAGCTGAAGAATGCCGAAACCGCCAAGGACGGCACCGCCAAGCGCTGAGGCGCCATCGGCCTCCAGCGATACTGCGACCAAGCGTCGTGCCCGGCCTGATCGGCGCCCAGGCGCGCGGTCAGGCGGCGAGGGGCCCAATCAATCGGCCTTTCCCTTCCCGGCCCATATGCGCTATGGGCACATCCATGACGGACACGACCTTCACCATCCTGCTCGGCGGGGCGCTCATCCCGACCGAACGGCTGAAAGCCGCGGTCGCGGGAAGCCGCGCCATTGCGGCCGACGGCGGCATGCGCCATGCGGCAGCACTCGGCCTTTCGCCGGAATTGTGGGTCGGTGACTTCGACAGTTCCGCCGATCTGCCGGTCGAGGATTTCCCCGGCGTGCCGCGCCTGCCCTATCCGGCGCAGAAGGCGGCGACCGACGGCGAGATCGCCGTGGAAGAAGCGCTGTCGCGCGGGGCAAGGCGCCTGGTGCTGGCCGGGGCGCTCGGCGGCGAGCGCTCGGACCATGCGCTGATGCATCTGCTGTCGGGCGTGGCGCTGGCCAAGGGCGGGATCGAGGTGATGATGACCTCCGGCAGCGAAGAGGCCTTTCCGCTGCTTGGGCACGATTTTACCCTCGACTTGCCGAAGGGCTCGCTGTTTTCGGTGCTCGGCCTCTCCCCGCTTGCCGGGCTGTCGATCGGCAATGCCCGCTATCCGCTTACCGATTTCGCGCTTCCCTTCGGGTCGTCGCGCACCATTTCCAACGTCGCGGAAGGTCCCGTGCGGTTCTCGCTGAAAAGCGGCGATGCCGTCGTCCTCGCCCGCCCTTACGATTTTTCCGGAGCTTGACCTTGGCACCACCCATTCTCAAACTCGACGACATCGTGCTGTCCTTCGGCGGCGCACCGCTGCTCAACGGCGCCGGCCTGCAGGTCGAGCCGGGCGACCGCATCTGCCTCGTCGGCCGCAACGGGTCCGGCAAGTCGACGCTGATGAAGATCGCCGCCGGCATGGTCGAGCCGCAGTCGGGCGAGGTGTTCCGCCATCCGGCGGCCACCATCCGCTATCTCGAGCAGGCGCCCGATTTCGGCGCCCACAAGACCGTGCAAGCCTATGCCGAGTCAGGGCTCGGGCCGGGCGACGATCCGTACCGCGTCACCTATCTTCTGGAGCATCTGGGCTTGTCCGGCCAGGAAGACCCGGCAAGTCTTTCGGGCGGCGAGGCCAGGCGCGCGGCGCTGGCCCGCGTCATGGCGCCGGAACCCGATATCCTGATGCTCGACGAGCCGACCAACCATCTCGACCTGCCGACCATCGAATGGCTGGAAGGCGAGTTGGCCAAGAGCCGCAGCGCGCTGGTGGTGATTTCGCATGACCGTCGCTTTCTGGAAAAGGTGTCGACCGCCACCGTCTGGCTCGACCGCGGCCTGTCGCGCCGGCTCAACCGCGGCTTCGGCCATTTCGAGGAATGGCGCGACAAGGTGCTGGAAGAGGAAGAGATCGAGCAGCACAAGCTCGGCAAGGAGATCCAGCGCGAGGAGCACTGGCTGCGCTACGGCGTGACCGCAAGGCGCAAGCGCAACATGCGCCGCCTCGGCAACCTGCAGAATCTCCGAGCCGAATATCGCGGCCACAAGGGTCCGCAGGGCACGATCCAGGCGAGCGCCACGGAAGGCCGCGAAAGCGGCAAGCTGGTGATCGAGGCGGACAAGATCACCAAGGCCTATGGCGATCGCACCATCGTCGCGCCCTTCTCGATCCGGGTGCATCGCGGCGACTGCATCGGCCTGATCGGCCCGAACGGGGCCGGCAAGACGACGCTTCTCAGGATGCTGACCGGCCAGCTTTCGCCCGACAGCGGCACGGTCAAGCTCGGCACCAATCTCGAGATCGCCGTGCTCGACCAGAAGCGCGAAGACCTCAACCTCGAGGACACGCTGTCGCATTACCTGACCGACGGGCGCGGCGAGAACCTTCTCGTCAACGGCGAGCAGAAACACGTGACCGGCTACATGAAGGAATTCCTGTTCCAGCCGGAGCAGGCGCGCACCCCGATCAAGAACCTTTCCGGCGGCGAACGCGCCCGGCTGATGCTGGCGCGGATGATGGCCAAGCCGTCGAACCTTTTGATCCTCGACGAACCGACCAACGACCTCGACATCGAGACGCTCGACCTGTTGCAGGAAATCGTCGCCGGCTATTCCGGCACGGTCATCCTGGTCAGCCACGACCGCGACTTCCTCGACCGCACCGTGACCTCGACGATCGCGCCGGCCGATCCGGAGCACCCCGATGGCCGCTGGATCGAATATGCCGGCGGCTATTCCGACATGCTGGCGCAGAAGAAGGGCGCCGAGGACGACCGCAAGAAGGCTGAAAAGGCCGAGAAGGCGAAGTCGTCCGACGGTGGCGCTGCGAAGCCTTCCGACACCGGCGGCAAGGCCCGCGGCAAGCTCTCCTACAAGCAGAAGTTCGCGCTGGAGAACCTGCCGAAGGAGATGGAGAAGACGCAGACGGACATCGCCGCTCGCGAGGCGAAGATGGCCGATCCGAACCTCTTCGCCAAGGACCAGGCGACCTTCAACAAGCTCGCGGCCGAGACGGAGAAGCTGCGCGCCGACCTTATCCGCATGGAAGAGGAATGGCTGGAGCTGGAAATGCTGCGCGAGGAACTGGAGGGATAGTCGTCCCCGGCCCGGCTGCAGGCGTCACGCCTTCGGCTTGTCGATTTCGTCCGGCGGCGCGCAATGCGTTCGTTCCAGATGCAGCAGGCTCGGCGTGAGCGCGTCGTAGAAGGCGCCGGAGCGGCCGATATAGATCAGGGTCGAGCCGGAGAGCTCGGCGAGCACACCGGAGAGCGTGGTGACGGTATCCGGTTCGAGACCTTCAAGAACGTCGTTGAGCACGACCCAGCGCGGCTTGCGCAGGATGAGGCCGGCGAAGGCGAGCGCCATCTGTTCGTCCTTGTCGAGCAGACGGTCCCAGCGGGCGCGCTCATCGAGCTTGCCGGCAATGCGGGTGAGGCCGACGCGCTGAAGTGCCGCCACCATCGCATCGTCGGTGAAGCCGGCGGAGGCGAGCGGATAGGCGAGAACGCTTCTCAGCTTGCCCTCGGGCAGGTATTCGAGCTGCGGCACGAACAGGATGTCGTCTTCCTGCGGCAGCAGGATGCGCCCGGAGCCATAGGGCCACAGGCCGGCGATGGCATTGAACAGCAGCTTTCGGTTGACGCCCTGGTCGCCGTTGATCATCACGCGCTCGCCGACGGTAATCGTCGGGTTGTCTTCCTTGATGCGGAATCCGTCCAGTTCGCAGTCGCCGTCGACATGCGAGGCGATCGCTATGCCTTCGAGCGTCAGGCTCCCAGGCTTGCCCCTCGACACAATGATGCGGCCTTCCGTCGGGCCGTCGTCCATGTCGATCAGTGCGGCGCGCAGCGCCGAGACGCGCATCAAGGCGGCTTTCCAGTCGGCAATGGCGCCGAAATTGTCGACATACCAGCGGAGCGCCGAATGCACCTGGTTGAAGGCGGCAGCCGCCATCATCAGGCCGCCGAAGGTCATGGTGCCGGCGAAATAGGCCGGGGCGGCGATCAGGATCGGCACCAGGATGGCCAGCCAGCCGAAACCGGCGGTGACCCAGGTCAGATTGGTGAGCGCCCTCGCGAGTGCGCGGATGGAGCCAAGCACCGCGTCGAGCTTTTCGTGGATGTGGCGGCGCTCGGTCTCCTCGCCGCCGGCCAGCGCGATCGCCTCGAGGTTCTCGTTGGCTCGCATCAGCGAAAAGCGCAGTTCCGCTTCGTTCGAATAGCGCTCGGCATTGAGCCGGGTGAGTTTCCAGCCGACGACCTGGCTGAACAGCGAGGCGATGCCGGCATAGGCGACGGCGCCCCAGACCATGTAGCCGGGGATCGAGAAGCTGTAGTCCCTGAAGTGGAAGACGAAGCCGCTCGACAACTGCCAGAGCACGCCGATGAAGCTGACCAGTAGGATTGTGGCCTGGACCAGGCCGATCGACAGCGACGTGGTCATCTCGGCCAGCTTGCGTGCATCCTCATGCAGGCGCTGGTCCGGATTGACGCCGAGCGGGCTGGTCATCATCAACCGGTAGGCCCGCCGGTCGGTCAGCCACTCGTCGACCACGTTGCGGGCGAGGCCCTCGCGCATGTAGAGCGCAGTCATCTGGTTGAGCCAGGTCTGGATGACGTTCAGGAGAAGCAGGAAGCCGGCGATCTTGCCGAAATTGCCGAGCTCGACGATGAAGGCGTCAAGGTCGCGGCGCTCGAGCGAATTGTAGAAAGGCGCATTCCAGCGGTTGAGCAGGATCTGGCCATAGGCGGTGAGCAGTATGATTGCCAGCAAGGCCGTGGCGAGCAGCAGGATGCGGTTGCGCACCGGCGAGGCCCAGAAGGAGTCGCCGGCGATCGCCAACTGTCGGCGGAAACTCAACTCCGCCGGCGCGCCGGCCTGCGCCTCGGGTGCCGGGGTATCGGATGCCGTATTGAACATGCAGTCTCTGTCTCGCCGTATCGGACATACCAGATATCATGACTACCGCGCTTGTCCATGCGAGGCCGCTAAAATCCGGCTTTCTCCGGGCTCTCAGTCTGGCAGAAATGTATTGGCAAAGCGTTTGCGGCCTGATGACAGTCGCGCGGTCTCGATCGCCCGCCTCTCCATGTCCGCGGCTTGCAAGGCGAGCGCCTGCGCGTTATGTCTCTTCCTGCTCTAACGGGGTGCCTTCGGTCCGCAAACGGACCTGAGGCTGAGAGGCTTTGATGCCAACCCGCGGAACCTGATCCGGCTAACACCGGCGGAGGGATTAGACGCGTGTCACTAGAAGACGCCCTATCCCGAATTTTCAACATGCCAAGGAGGGGCACTTCATGTCGACCCATCGACACCACCATCTTCACCGCGGTCTTGCCGCACTGTTTGCGCTTTCGCTTTCCGCCAGTATGGCCGATGCCGCAGACAAGACGCTGACCATCTACACCTATGAGAGTTTCGTTTCCGAATGGGGTCCCGGCCCCAAGGTCAAGGAAGCCTTCGAGAAGACCTGCGACTGCACGGTCGATTTCGTCGGCGTCGCCGACGGTGTGGCGCTTCTCACCCGGCTGAAGCTGGAGGGCGAGAGCACCAAGGCGGATCTGGTACTCGGCCTAGATACCAATCTGGTGGCGGAAGCCAAGGCCACCGGACAGTTCGAGCCGCACGGCATCGACGTGTCCGCGGTGAAGGTTCCCGGCGGCTTTTCCGACGATGTGTTTGTGCCCTATGATTATGGCCACTTCGCCGTGGTCTACGACACCGAGGCGATGAAGACGCCGCCGAAAAGCCTGAAGGAGCTGGTGGAGGGCGATGCGAAGGACAAGATCGTCATCGAGGATCCGCGCACCTCGACGCCGGGGCTCGGCCTGCTGCTCTGGGTCAAGTCTGTCTATGGCGATGAAGCGGACGAAGCCTGGGCCAAGCTCAAGGCCCGCGTGCTGACCGTCACGCCGGGCTGGTCCGAAGCCTATGGCCTGTTCACCAAGGGCGAGGCGCCGATGGTGCTCTCCTACACCACCTCGCCGGCCTATCACATGGTTGCGGAAGAGACCGAGCGCTACCAGGCGGCAGCCTTCGAGGAAGGCCACTATATCCAGATCGAGGTCGCCGGCATCCTGAGGACGGCGCCGCAGAAGGAACTGGCGCGGCAGTTCATGGCCTTCATGGTCAGCCCCGGTTTCCAGGACACGATCCCCACCAACAACTGGATGATGCCGGCGGCGGCGACGTCCGAGCCGCTGCCGGACGCCTTCGGCAAGCTGGTTGCGCCGGAGAAGACCTTCCTGATGAGCCCGGACGAGGTGGCGACGCATCGCAAGGCCTGGATCGACGAATGGCTCGCCGCCATGACCCTCAACTGAGCATGGCCTTGTCGCGGCGATCTCGGAGCAACGACAGGCTGCCGGCAATTGCCGGCGGCCTTTTCGTCTTCGGCCTGATCGCCTTCTTCATCGGCACCGCGATCGTCTCGCTGCTTTCGGTCGGTGGCGAGACGTCCGGCCTGTCGATTGCCGGCGATCCTGTGGTACGCCGGGTTCTGTGGTTCACGCTCGAGCAGGCCTTGCTGTCGACCCTGCTCTCGGTCGTGGCGGCCGTCCCGGTGGCCCGCGCGCTCGCCCGCCAGCCGCAGTTTTTCGGCCGCAAGTTTCTGATCCGCCTGATGGCGGTGCCCATGGGGCTGCCGGTCTTGATCGGCGCGCTCGGGATCATCGGCATCTGGGGCCGCCAGGGTCTGGTGAATGATGGTCTGACCGCACTCGGACTTTCCGAGCGGTTCAGCATATACGGGCTTTCGGGCATCCTGCTCGCCCATGTGTTCTTCAACATGCCGCTTGCCGCGCGACTGATGCTGGCGGGTCTGGAGCGGATCCCGGCCGAATACTGGCGCACCAGCGCCAGCCTCGGCATGGGAGGCTTCGCGGTCTTCCGCTTCATCGAATGGCCGGTGCTCTGGCGCATCATTCCGGGGATAGCCGGGCTGATCTTCATGCTCTGCGCCACCAGTTTCACCCTGGTCCTTGTGCTTGGCGGCGGGCCGGCGGCGACGACGATCGAAGTGGCGATCTACCAGGCACTGCGGCTCGATTTCGAGCCGGCCCGTGCCGTGTCGCTTGCCTTCCTGCAAATCTTCGTGACGGCGGCGATCCTCGGGGCGATGGCGCTGTTTCCGGCGCCCGACGATCCCGGCGCGACGCTCGGCGGCGCGACACGGCGGTTCGACGCACGGGCGCTGTCCACCCGGATCGGCGACGGGTTCTTGATTGTCGCCGCGGCGCTCTTTCTCGGCCTGCCGCTCGGGCAGGTGCTCGTCGCCGGCCTGAAGTCCGAACTCGGCCGGCTCCTGTCGGACGGGGCGGTGCTGGACGCCGCGGCAACCAGTCTTGCCATCGGCCTTTCGGCCGCGATCGTTTCGGTGGTGGTCGGTATCGCGGCAATCCGGGCCCAGGCGGCGCTCGGCGCCGGGCGCCGCCCACTGCCGCTTGCCGGCGTGATCTCGGCCGGACTTGCGGCCGTGTCCTCGCTCGTGCTCCTGGTGCCGACCGCCGTGCTCGGCACGGGCTGGTTCCTGGTGCTGAGGGCCCAGGGTGACGTCGCGCGCTTTGCCCCGGCGGTTGTCGTCTGCATCAATGCGCTGATGGCGCTTCCCTTTGCCATGCGGGTCCTTTCGCCCGCTTTCGAGGAGCACCGCCGGCGCACCGCCCGGCTGGCCGACAGTCTCGGCATTATCGGTCTGGCGCGGTTTCGCCTGATCGACTGGCCGGTGCTGCACCGGCCGATCCTGACGGCGCTGTCCTTTGCCATGGCGCTGTCGCTCGGCGATCTCGGCGCGGTGGCGCTGTTCGGTTCGGAGAATCTTGTCACCCTGCCCTGGCTGATCTACAGCCGGATGGGCGCCTATCGCAGCCAGGATGCGGACGGGCTGGCGCTCATTCTCGGTCTGGTCTGCCTGCTGCTGGCGCTGGCGGGGACGCCCGGGCTTTCGAAGAAGGAGAGCCCCTATGCCGGCTGAAAGACAAGGCGCCATCGTTCTCGACAATGTCTCGCTCCGGCTCGGCTCGGCCGATTTCCATTTCGATTGCGCCATCGCGCAAGGGGCGATCACCGCGATTGCCGGGCCGTCGGGTTCAGGCAAGTCGACGCTGCTCAACCTGATCGCCGGCTTCGAGCAGCCGGATCATGGGCGCGTGCTGATCGCAGGCGAGGAGGTGAGCCGGCTTTTGCCGGCCTACCGGCCCGTCTCGCTGGTGTTCCAGGACAATAATCTCTTTGCCCATCTCGACCTCTTCACCAATATCGGGCTCGGCATCGATCCGGCGCTGAGGCTGAAGCCGGCGGACCGACAGGCCGTGTCGCGAGCGCTTTCGCGCGTCGGGCTCGGCGGCTTCGAGAAACGGCTGCCGGCGACGCTTTCGGGTGGCGAACGGCAACGGGCGGCCTTTGCCCGCGCCCTGGTGCGGCGCAAGCCGGTCATGCTGCTGGACGAGCCCTTTGCCGCGCTCGATCCCGGTTTGCGCACTGTCATGGCCGATCTGCTTCTCGAACTGCACCGCGAGACGGGTCACACGATCGTCATCGTCAGCCATGATCCGCAGGAGGTGGAGCGGCTGGCGAACGACGTGCTGTTCCTCGAGGGCGGGCGCATTGTCCTTGGTGCGCCAAAGGCGGCGTTTTTCGCCGCGGAGGGCCCCGCCTCGCTCGCCGAATTCCTCGGCCATCGTTAGGGCCAATTCGCCGCGGGCGCCGAGCCATGCCTTATTTTGGACGTGCAGCAATGGCATGTCGCATGCGCGGTTCCTGTCGGCCAGTTTATCCTTTCATTGCTTCCAATTCAGCTTCCCCCTTTTTCCTCATGCAATTTTATCCATATCTAAAGAATGATGTTAAAAGGGCCACACTGAAGCGAGGTTTCGTCGTCCGGAACGGTTTCCGGTTGCGCGGAAGGGTCGAGCATTTCAAAAGGGGGTTCGGAAGCGCGTTGGTGTCGGTGCAGGATGTACGTCATGGGCGGTAAGGACCAATTGCCGGTCGATCGGATGCGACTGCGCCGCCGTTCCGGCGCCGCGCGCGGGGTCGTCGCGATGCTTGCCGCGTCGCTGGCGCTCAGTTCGTGCCAGACGCTGTTCGAGCAGGCCTATGTGCCGACCGTCGGTCCTTCCGACAATCCGCAGATCGTCGACGAGGTGCAGAAGGACGACCCGCGTGCCCAGATGGGCGCGCGCGAACATCCGCGGATCGTGGCAAGCTATGGCGGCGAATATCACGACGACAAGACCGAGAAGCTGGTGGCCCGGATCACCGGCGCGCTGACGGCGGTTTCGGAAAACCCGAACCAGTCCTATCGCATCACCATTCTCAATTCCCCGGCGATCAATGCCTTTGCCCTGCCCGGCGGCTATCTCTACGTGACGCGCGGCCTTCTGGCGCTGGCCAATGACGCATCGGAAGTTGCGGCGGTGCTCAGCCATGAGATGGCCCATGTGACCGCAAACCACGGGATCGAGCGGCAGCGCCGCGAGGAGGCGGAAGTCATTGCCAGCCGGGTCGTCGCCGAAGTTCTGTCGAGCGATCTGGCCGGCAAGCAGGCGCTGGCGCGCGGCAAGCTTCGCCTCGCGGCCTTTTCCCGGCAGCAGGAACTGCAGGCCGACGTGATCGGCGTGCGCACGCTTGGCGAGGCCCGCTACGATCCTTACGCGGCGGCCCGTTTCCTCGATTCGATGGCGCGCTACAGCCATTTCACCTCGGTCGATCCCGACGCCGACCAGAGCCTGGACTTCCTGTCGAGCCATCCGAACGCGCCGCAGCGCGTCGAACTGGCGCGCCGCCACGCACGGGCCTTCGGGCCGGAAGGCACGTATGGCGAATCGGGACGGGAATACTATCTCAGGGGCATTGACGGCTTGCTCTACGGCGACAGTCCGCAGGAGGGCTATGTCCGCGGCCAGACCTTCCTGCATGGAAGCCTGGGCATCCGCTTCGAGGTGCCGGAGGGGTTCCAGATCGACAACAAGGTGGAGGCGGTGCTGGCCACCGGACCCGGCGATGTGGCGATCCGCTTCGACGGCGTGGCCGATGCCGAGCGTCGCAGCCTGGCGAATTACATCTCCAGTGGCTGGGTGACGGGGCTCCTGCCGGAAACGATCCGCGAGATCACCGTCAACGGGCTGGAGGCGGCCACGGCGCGCGCCTCGGCCGAGCGCTGGGATTTCGACATCACCGTCATCCGCATCGGTCCGCAGATCTTCCGCTTCCTGACGGCGGTGCCCAAGGGCAGCGCGGTGCTGGAGCCGACCGCGGAAAAACTGCGGGCGAGCTTCAGGCGCATCACGCCGCAGGAGGCGGCCACGCTGAAACCGCTGCGCGTGCGTGTCGTCACCGTGGGGCCAGGCGATACGATCGCCACGCTTTCGGCCCGCATGATGGGCACGGATCGCAAGCTCGAGCTTTTTCGCCTGATCAATGCGCTCGGGCCGACATCGACAGTGTCTCCGGGTGCCAAGGTCAAGATCATCTCGGAATGAGAAAAGGGCCGGATAAACCGGCCCTTCGGCATTGCGATGCGGGCCTCAGAAGGCCATTTCGCGGACCTGCTCCGGCTTCGGGCCGTAATGGGTGAGCGCGGTCTTCAGTTTTTCCAGGGCCCGGGTCTCGATCTGGCGCACGCGTTCCTTCGAGATGCCGAGTTCGGCGCCCAGTTCTTCCAGCGTCGCGCCGTCCTCGCTCAGGCGGCGGGCCTTGATGATGCGGTTTTCCCGGTCGTTGAGTTCGGTCATGGCGTTGTTCAGCCAGCCGCGCCAGCGTTCTCCGTCGATGATGCCGCTCACCTGCTCGTCCGGCGGAAGGTCCTCGCTTTCCAGCATTTCCAGCTGTTCGCTGCCATCGCCGTCGCGGCCCTTGATCGGCGCCTGCAGCGAGGCGTCATTGCCCGAGAGCCGGGCATCCATCGACTGGACATCGGCCAGGCTGACGCCGAGCGCCGAGGCGATCTCCTGGTGAATGGCCTGGTCGCTCAGCCGATTGTCGCCCTGAGCGAGCTTGGCGCGCAGGCGGCGCAGGTTGAAGAACAGCGCCTTTTGCGACGAACTCGTGCCGCCGCGCACGATCGACCAGTTGCGCAGGATATAATCCTGCATGGAGGCGCGAATCCACCAGCCGGCATAGGTGGAGAAACGCACCTCGCGGGCCGGCTCGAACCGGGCCGCCGCCTCCAGCAGGCCGATATAACCTTCCTGGATCAGGTCGTTGAGCGGCAGGCCGAAGCCGCGGAACTTCGAGGCCATGGCGATCACCAGGCGCATGTGGGCGTGGGCGATGCGGTTGCGCGCATCCTGATCGTTGTCGTCCTTCCAGCGGTTGGCGAGATCCAGTTCCTCCTGGCGCTCCAGATAGGGTTGGGCCATCGCAAATCGGATGATGTGTCTGTCGGCGGACATGGCTTTCATCGGTTTCTCCATCGGCGGTACGATCAGGATGGGTGTTGTCCCGGCACTCATGCATGAACGGGCAAGAGCCATTCGGGTTCCATCGCGCGTAGGACGAAGTTTCCCAAAGGCAAGGGTTCCGAATGCGGCACGTTCAAAAGGTACTACGGGGAAGATGGGCATCCGGTTCGACACGCGCATGGCAAATGCCGGCTTGCCGCCGTCTTCTCACGCAGTTGTGATGAAGCGTTGCGCTTTCTAGCCGACGGAGGCGGTGTGGTTCAGAGGGTGGGGGATCGATGCAAGGGCGCCAGCCGTGGCACCGGCCAGCCCTTGGCGTCGGGCATGAAGACCAGGCGGTAGCGGGCAAAGACATTGGCGAGCAGCAGCGTGAACCAGGCGCCGAAGGACAGCCCGGCAATGACGTCGCTCGGATAATGCGCACCGACCATGACGCGGCTGAAACCCATCCACAATGCCAAAAGCATGAAGGCAAGCCGGTAGCGCGGCAGAAGCAGGATCAGCACCATGAAGATGGCGCCCACCGTGGTCGCATGACCGGAGGGAAAGCTCTCGAATTTCGAACCGCTGAAGGCGGAGAAGCCGAACGCCCCCCAGTCCTCGAACTGGGGCGGGCGGGCGCGCCCGATGACCCGCTTGATGAGATTGGCGAGGATGCCGGAGAGCGCCACGGCGAGGAAGGCATAGGCACCGATCTGGCCGAGATAGAGGGCGCGGAAGCGCTGCCTTGCGCCGCGCGACAGCCGCCACGAGGCGAATCCCGTAAGCGCCAGCATGGCCGAGGCCATCAGGATCCAGCCCGAACTGCCGAACTCCGTGATCATCCGGCCGAGCGAGCGGGTGAAGATGTCCCGGTGGCGCGAGGCGCCGACCGCCTCGTCGAAGATGAGGAAGGACAGGATGACCAGATTGGCGGCGACGATGGCGAAGATCTGCCAGTAGTGCGGCGCAGGCGGGTGACGGTTGTGGTCACGGCGCCGCTTCAGCCAGGTTCTGATCTTGTCGATGCCGCTCACGTATCGCCTTCCGCTTCATTCCAGCTTGCCGGGCGAAGGACAGGCCGGAACGGCTTCCACGAACGGCATGCAGCCGCGGCAAGATGGTTGCCGCGGCTTTCAAATGCAAGTGCCCGTCAGGCCGACAGCGCCTTGAACTCGGCGAGGATGGCGTCGCCCATTTCGGTGGTGCCGACCTTGGTTGCGCCGTCGCTCATGATGTCGGCGGTGCGGATGCCCTTGTCGAGCACGGCGGCGATCGCCTTTTCCAGGTTGTCGGCTTCCTTCACCATGTTGAAGGAGTAGCGAAGGCACATGGCGAAGGAGGCGATCATGGCGATGGGGTTGGCGATGCCCTTGCCGGCGATGTCCGGGGCCGAACCGTGCACCGGCTCGTAGAGCGCCTTGCGCTTGCCGGTCTTGGCATCCGGGGCGCCGAGCGAGGCCGAGGGCAGCATGCCGAGCGAGCCGGTCAGCATGGCCGCGACGTCGGAGAGCATGTCGCCGAACAGGTTGTCGGTGACGATGACGTCGAACTGTTTTGGCGCACGAACGAGTTGCATGCCGCCGGCATCGGCGAGCATATGCTCGAGCTGGACGTCCGGATACTTGGCCTTGTGGGTTTCGGTGACCACCTGGTTCCACAACACGCCCGACTTCATGACGTTGCGCTTTTCCATCGAGCAGACGCGGTTCTTGCGGGTACGCGCCAGTTCGAAGGCGACCGAGGCGATGCGCTCGATCTCGTAGGTGTCGTAGACCTGGGTGTCGATCGCGCGCTTCTGGCCGTTGCCGAGATCGGTGATGGTCTTCGGCTCGCCGAAATAGACGCCGCCGGTCAGTTCGCGCACGATCAGGATGTCGAGGCCTTCGACCAGTTCCGGCTTCAACGAGGAAGCGGAGGCCAGCGCCGGATAGCAGATCGCCGGGCGCAGGTTGGCGAACAGTTCGAGATCCTTGCGCAGGCGCAGCAGGCCGGCTTCGGGGCGAACCTCGTAAGGCACGTCGTCCCATTTCGGGCCGCCGACGGCGCCGAACAGCACGGCATCGGCATTCATCGCCTTGGCCATGTCGCCTTCGGAGATCGCCGCGCCGTGGGCGTCGTAGGCCGATCCGCCGACCAGACCTTCGTCGGTTTCGAAGCCTGCGCCCTGCTCGGCGTTCATGTAGGCGATGATCTTGCGGACCTCGCCCATGGCTTCGGGGCCGATGCCGTCGCCGGGCAGAAGGAAGAGATTGCGCTGTGTCATGGGAAGCCTCCCTGGCTTTGGAAAAGAGTTGCCGCCTTCTATCGGGCAAAAACCCGCATTTCAAGGACACTCAGCGGCAGAACGGTACGGTGGGAGGCAGCCGTAGCGGGTGTTTTCGGCGCGAAGACGGGCAAGCCATCGTCGCGCCGGTCAACATTCGATCAGGCCCAGGGATGGGTCTGGGCGTTGGTCTTTTCGAAGGCGGCGATGCTTGCGGCCTTTTCCAGCGTGAGGCCGATGTCGTCGAGGCCGTTCAGCAGGCAGTGGCGCTTGAAGGCGTCGATGTCGAACTTGATGCGACCGCCGTCCGGACCGGTGATTTCCTGCGATTCAAGGTCAACCGACAGAACGGCATTGGAGCCGCGATTGGCGTCGTCCATCAGCTTGTCCAGATCTTCCGGGCTGACGACGATCGGCAGGATGCCGTTCTTGAAGCAGTTGTTGTAGAAGATGTCGGCAAACGAGGTGGAGATCACGCAACGGATGCCGAAGTCGAGAAGCGCCCAGGGGGCGTGCTCGCGCGAGGAGCCGCAGCCGAAATTGTCGCCGGCAACGAGGATCTGGGCATTGCGATAGGCCGGCTTGTTGAGGACGAAATCGGGGTTTTCCGAGCCGTCTTCCTTGTAGCGCGCCTCGGCGAACAGGCCCTGGCCGAGACCGGTGCGCTTGATGGTCTTCAGATAGTCCTTCGGGATGATCATGTCGGTGTCGACGTTGACGACCGGAAGCGGTGCTGCGACGCCGGTGAGCTTTGTGAACTTTTCCATCAGACCTGCCTTCGGAATGCAATTGGCGAATTCCAGCAGCCCTTAGAGGAAAATAGCGCGGATTTGAAGGCCTATATTGGTCAAACGGGTACGCTCGGACGCCGAAGCGTCAGTTTTTCCGGGCCTGCCGGCGGTTCGCCTCAAAGATCGATGATCGTGCCGCGGCCGTCGTTCCATACGCGAATCTCGCGGGCCTGGCCTTGAGTCTTCGCCCTTGCATAAACCGGAGCCTTCTTCGGCCGCAAGGTCAGCATGCGGGCGGCAAGGGTCAGCGTCAGCACGGCCCCGGCGATCAGCGTCAGCGAGACGGTGAAGACGGCGGCGATGGCCAGCACGACGATACCGGCGGCGGCAATGGCGAGGGAACGGAAATTCTGCATGATGGATATCCTTTCTCGTCTGCCAAGGTGGTCCTTCTCCCCTCGAAATGCAAGGGCCTTCCGGCAAATGTCGCCTTGCGTGGGCGCGCAAAGATTGGCAGAACTCATGGCCATGAAAGCGATCAATTCCCATCATCCGGCGCGGCTGCGCCGCTCGGTCCTCAGCGTTCCGGCGATCAATGTACGGGCGCTCGAAAAGACGCATGGCCTTGCCTGCGATGCCGTCATTTTCGATCTCGAGGATTCGGTCGCGCCGGAGAAAAAGGCCGAAGCGCGGGAGAATCTCAAGCGTTTCTTCGCCGAGACGCCGCTTCAGGGCCGTGAGGCGATCATCCGGGTGAACGGGCTCGAGACGGAATTCTTCGCCGACGACATGGCGGCCGTCATCGCCTGCCGGCCGGATGCGGTGCTCTTGCCCAAGGTGGACGCGCCGGACGATATCCAGCATGTCGCCGATCTTCTGGCCGAGTCGGATGCGACGGAAAGTCTCAGGATCTGGGCGATGATCGAGACGCCGCGCGGGGTGTTGAACGCCGCGGCGATCGCCGGCTCGGGGCGGACCGCCGGCGGCCTGCTCGATTGCTTCGTCGTCGGGCTGAACGATCTGCGCAAGGAGACCGGCGTGGCACCCGAGCCGGGACGGACCTATCTCGTGCCGTTCCTGATGCAGGTGATCCTGGCCGCCCGCGCCTACGGCCTCGACGCGATCGACAGCGTGTCGAACGAATTCAAGGCGCTGGACGCCTACGAGGCGGAATGCGCGCAAGGCCACGCCATGGGTTTTGACGGCAAGATGCTGATCCATCCGGCGCAGATCGACGGCGCCAACCGGCATTTCGGCTTTTCGCCTCAGGCGCTGGCCGAGGCGAAGACGATCGTCGCCGCCTTTGCCGATCCGGCGACGGTCGACCTCAACGTCATCAACCTTGACGGCCGCATGGTCGAGCGGCTGCATCTGGAACAGGCCGAGCGGCTTCTCGCCAAGGCTCAGGTCATCGAAGCAAGAGAAGGCAGGACAGCATGAAAGTCTATCGTTTCCTTACCGGCCCGGACGACGCGGCCTTTTGCCATCGTGTCACCGATGCGCTCAACAAGGGCTGGGAGTTGCACGGCGCGCCGAGCCTGTCCTTCAATGCCGCGACCAACCAGATGCATTGCGGGCAGGCCGTGGTGAAGACCGTGCACGGCAAGGACTACGATCCGAGCATGAAGCTCGGCGAACAATGACAGGCTCGGGGCGCCTGTCGTGTGCGGCGGGCGCCCCGGTGCCTCGTGTCATTTGACGGCGGAATTGCCGCCGTCGGCGTAGAGGGCGGAGCCGGCGACGAAACTGCCCATCGGGCCGGCCAGAAACAGGGCGGCCTGGGCGATCTCTTCCGGCTTTGCGATGCGCTTCAGCGCATGCAGGCCTGCCGCCCAGTCCTTCTGCGCCTGGTCGCCGGCCATTGGCGTATCAGTGCCGCCCGGCAGCAGCGCGTTTGCCCGGATGTTCCGGCTGCCGTAATCCGCAGTGATGGCCTTCACCAGGCCCATGATGCCAGCCTTGGAGGCGGCATAGGCGCCCATTCCGGGAATGCCGACGCTCGTCCCGACGAAGGTGGAGACGAAGACGAGGGCGCCCGAACCGTGCTCCAGCATGGCCGGGACCTGGAGCCGGGCGGCGAGAAAGGCAGAGGTCAGGTTTGCGGCGAGCGTGTCCTGCCATTCGGGCAGGGTGACGTCGGCTATCGGCTTGATCGGGCCGACGGCACCGGTATTGTTGACGGCGATGTCGAGGCCGCCGTAGTGGCTGACCGCCGCATCCACCAGCATTTCATGGGTTTCGGCCAAGGCGACATCACCCCGCACGGCCTGGGCCTTGCCGCCCGCGCGGCGCACGCGGTCGACGACCTCGTCGAGAGCCTCACCGCCCCTGGCATTGAGCACCAGCGATGCGCCCTCTGCGGCAAACAGAAGGGCGGTGGCGCGGCCGATGCCGGACGATGCTCCGGTGATGATGGCGACCTTGTCGTTCAAGCTTGTCATGGAAACCTCCTTTGTGTCGGAGGCCAAGGGATAGAGGAGGGGATGGGGCGGCAGCCACCCGTTTTCGGACGCGGCACGCGCGCCGCAAGCCGCGTGCCTGGCGGCCGTTCGATATGCCGTACTGCGCACAGATGTTTTTCCGCCGGGCGACATTGTCCTTCGAGGGCGATTGACGCCATAGTCCGGGCCGGGCGCCTCTGCCGAAAGATATGGCGGTGCCCGAGCCCCCACGCATCGCAGGAGAATGCCCGTGCTTACCATCCGTCGTCTCGACATTTCCGATGCCCGCCTGCTGATTGCCGGCGCGGCCGACAAGGCCCGCGAGATCGGCGTGCCGATGTGCATCGCCATCACCGACGAGAGCGGCCAGCTCGTCGCCTTCGAGCGCATGGACGGCGGCAAGGTGACCAGCACGACGATCGCCATCGACAAGGCGTTCACCGCGGCGGCGGCGAAAAAGGCGACCCATGAATATGGCGCGGCCAGCCAGCCGGGCAGCCCGGCCTTCGGCATTCATTCGGCGATCGGCGGACGGCTGATGGTGGTGGGCGGCGGCCTGCCGGTCGTCATCGACGGCGAGGTGGTCGGCGGCATCGGCATCAGCTCGGGCACGCCGGCGCAGGATCTCAGCTGCGCGGAGGCGGGCATTGCCCATTTCCTCGCGACGCGCGGCGATTGAGGAATTAGTCCTTCAGCGAGGCGGACATGCCGTCGGATTCCGCGGCGGCATCTTCGGCGCTTTCCTCGATGCGCTCCATGTCGTCGTCGGACAGGCCGAAATGATGGCCGATCTCGTGGATCAGCACATGGGTGATGATGTCGCCCAGGGTTTCTTCGTTCTCGGCCCAGTAGTCGAGGATCGGCCGGCGATAGAGCGTGATGCGGTTCGGCATTTCGCCGGTTTCCATGGTGAAACGCTCGGAAATGCCGCGGCCCTCGAACAGGCCGAGCAGGTCGAACGGCGTTTCGAGCGCCATGTCCTCGAACACTTCGTCGGTCGGAAAATCGGAAATCTCGATGATCAGATTGCCGGTCAGCGCGCGGAATTCCTCCGGCAGATGACCATAGGCCTCGATGGCCAGCGACTCGAAGGTGCTGATCGTCGGGGCATGGCGTTCGCGCCAATCTTCGGTCTGGTCGATACGGGCCATCGGTACTCCTTGACTTCGCTTCCATATAGGACCTTTGGCCGGGCTTTTCGAGTGGGAATCCTGTCAAGGAATAAATTCACACTGAATCCGGTTGACTCTTCCGGCAAGCTCTGGAATCTCTAGGAACATATAGAGAACATTCCGACAGGAGAGACGTCATGGGCGCGACCGCTCTGGCGCAGGAGAGGCTTTTTGCCTTGCGCGAGGCCATAGCCAGGATCGAGGGCAAGCCGCTTTCCGGCGGGCTCGAACCGGTCCCCGAACTCCGCGACGAGCAGCCCGAACCTTGCCCGTCCGCCAGAGCGGAGCCGGCGCGCCTCGAAAACCTTCTGCCGGAGGGTTTTCCCAAAGGCGCGATGATCGAGGCCCGCGGGGCACAATTTCGCGATGCGGGCGCGGTCAGCGGCTTCGGGCTGGGGCTTTGCCTGTCGGCTCGGCCTGCCCGGCCAGATCAGCGGATATTGTGGATCGGCGATCGTTTCGTCGCGCGTGAAACCGGCTTGCCCTATGCGCCAGGGCTTGCCGATTACGGCCTGCGGCCGGGCGAACTTCTCCATGCCGTACCGCGCCGTCTGGAGGACGCGCTCTGGCTTGCCGATGCGGCGCTCTCGTGCGGGGCTTTTTCGGCGGTGATGCTCGAGGTCGGTGGCAATCCGCGCGGCTTCGGGCTGACGGAGAGCCGGCGTCTCAGCCTGAAGGCCAAAAGCACCGGCGGTTTTCTGCTTCTTGTCCGCCAAGGCGGGGAACAGGAAGCGAGCAGCGCTTCCCTTCGCCTGCTTGTCGAACCCGCGCCGGCGGCAGCGCGGCTTCTGCCTGATGGATCGATGCTTGGCGGCAGCATCGGCCATTCCGTCTTTCGCCTCGTTCCGGAAAAGAGCCGGCTCGGGGCTCCCCCTGAACTGATCCTGGAGTGGAACCGCCATGACCGCCAATTTTACCCCGCAACTCCCGTTCATGCCGGCGCACGGCCCGTTTTCCGGCCGGCGCGTCCTGGCGCTCTGGCTGCCGCGCCTGTCGACCGACCGGCTGGCGCGCCGGCGCTGGGGGCTGTCGTGGCGTTCGACCGGGCGTCCTGACCATCCGCCGGTCGTCTGCGCCGGCCGGGTCGCCAATGCCATGCGCCTGACCGCGCTCGACGAGGAGGCCGAGGCGATCGGCTTGCAGGCCGGCCAGGCGCTGGCGGAGGCGCGGGCCATTTGTCCGACGCTCGAGGTTGCCGAGGACGATCCGCAGGCCGACCGGCGCTTTCTCGAGGCGATCGCCGACTGGTGCGACCGCTATACGCCGCTGGTGGCGCTCGATGGTGCAGACGGGCTGATGCTAGACATTACCGGCTGTGCGCATCTGTTCGGCGGCGAGGCGGCCCTGGTCGAGGATCTGCTCGCGCGGCTTTTTCAATTGGGGCTCGAAGCGCGGGGTGCGATCTCCTCGACGCCGGGTCTTTCCTGGGGGGTCGCCCGCTTTGGCCGGGATCGCGTCGTGGCCGACGGCAAGATGATCGCGGTGCTGTCGCCCCTGCCACTCAAGGCGTTGAGGATCGATGCCGGCGTGACCGCGGCCCTGGCGCGCGTCGGGCTCAAGCAGGTGGGCGACCTCCTGGCGGCGCCGCGCGGTCCCCTGACGCGGCGCTTCGGCCCGGATCTGCTTGTCCGGCTCGACCAGGCTCTGGGGCGGGAGGGGGAGGCGATCGTGCCGCGCCGGCCGGTGGCCCTGCTCTCCGTCGAACGTAGGCTTGCCGAGCCGATCCGCGACGAGGAGGTGATCCTCGATCTGGCCGGGCGGCTGGCGGCCGGATTGAAATCCGGGCTGGAGGCGCGGGGGGAAGGTGGCCGCCTGTTCGAACTCCTGCTCTTCCGGGTGGACGGGCGTGTCTTTCGCATCGCGATCGGAGCGGCCTCTCCGCTTCGCGACGGGGATCGCATCAAGGCCCTGTTTGCCGAGCGGCTGTCCGTGCTGCACGACGATCTCGATGCCGGTTTCGGTTTCGAGATCGTTCGGCTCAATGTCTTGCGCAGCGAGGCGCTTGCCGAGAGCCAGGGCAGGTTCGGTGCGGCCGCGGAAAAAGGCGACGCGGCGCTCGATTTCGTCGACCGGGTGACGGCGCGGTTCGGCGAGGGCTGCCTCGTGCTGCCCGTCGCCCAGCCGAGCCATTGGCCGGAGCGGGCCTCGAGCCTTGCCCCGCTTGCCGCTGCAACCGCCTTGCCCGCCGATACGCAGCCAGGCCCGCCGGTTCGCAGCGAACGGCCGATCCGGCTTTTCGCCCATCCAGAACCCGTCGAGGTGACCGCCGAAGTACCCGACGGTCCGCCCGCCAGTTTCCGCTGGCGCCGGGCCCAGCATCGGGTCGTGCGCGCCGAGGGGCCTGAGCGACTGGCACCGGAATGGTGGATCGACGGCGAAGAAGCCTCGCCGCGGGACTATTTCCGCATCGAGGACAGCGCCGGCCATCGTTTCTGGCTCTTTCGCCAGGGTCTCTACGAGCGCGGATCGGCCCGGCCGAGCTGGTTCATGCAGGGCATATTCGCATGAGCACCCCGGCCTTCTTCGAAATCGGCTGCCGCAGCAATTTCTCCTTCCTGGAGGGGGCTTCGCATCCGGAGGAGATGGTGGCGACCGCCACCCGGATCGGCCTGTCCGGCCTTGGGCTTGCCGATCGCAATACGGTGGCCGGGGTGGTGCGCCTGCATGCGGCGGCGAAGATCAAGGGCCTGGCCTTCCGTCCCGGCGCACGGCTGGTCTTTGCCGACGGGACGCCGGAACTCGTCGCCTATCCGATGAACCGGCGGGGCTGGGGACACCTCTGCCGCATGCTGAGCGCCGGTAATCTGCGTTCGCAGAAGGGTGTCTGCACGCTCTACGAAAGCGATCTCGTCGAATGGGCGGCGGATCTGATGGTCGCGGCGATGGTGCCCTGCTTTGCCAGCGATGCGCAGGTCGAGGCCTATCACGCCCGCCTTGCGCGGCTGGTGGCCCCTTTCCGCGGCAGGCTCTACCTTGCGCTCGTGCCCCGCTATGACGGCCTCGATCGCCTGGCTTTCCGCCGGATCGCGGAGATGGGACGCGGGCTTTCGCTGCCGCTGATCGCCAGCAATGATCCCTTCTATCACGCGCCGGAGCGCAAGCCGCTCGCCGACGTGGTGACCGCCATTCGCGAACATGTGACGGTGGCCGATGCCGGCTTCCGGCTGCAGGCCCATGCCGAACGGCACCTGAAGGAGCCCTCGGAAATGGCCCGGCTCTTTCGTGCCTATCCGCAAGCGGTCGCCGCGACGGCCGCGTTCTTCGGCCGGCTCGATTTTTCCCTCGACGAACTCAGTCATCAATATCCCGACGAGGCGATCGGCGGGGAGACGCCCGATCGGGCCTTGCGGCGGCTGACCTATGAGGGCGCGGCCCGGCGGTTCCCGGAGGGCATTCCGCAAAAGATCGCCGACCTCCTGGAATACGAGCTGAACCTGATCGGCGAGAAGCGCTACGAGCCCTATTTCCTCACCGTCCATCGCATCATCGGCTTTGCCCGCTCGGAAGGCATCCTCTGCCAGGGGCGAGGATCGGCCGCCAATTCCGCCGTCTGCTATTGTCTCGGGATTACCGAGGTGAATCCGGAAAAGACGACACTGCTGTTCGATCGCTTCATCTCGACCGAACGCGACGAGCCGCCGGATATCGACGTCGACTTCGAGCATCACCGGCGCGAGGAGGTGATCCGCTTCATCTACGAGACCTATGGACGCGAGCATGCGGCGCTGACGGCTGCGGTCATCAACTACCGGGCGCGTTCGGCGGGGCGCGAGACGGCCAAGGTCTTCGGTCTGTCGGAGGATGTGCAAACCGCGCTGTCCGGGTCGATCTGGGGCTGGTCGACGGCCGATCTGTCGGCGCGCGAGGCCAAGGCCGCCGGCCTCGACCTCGATGATCCGACGACACGGCGCGTGCTCGACTATGCCTCGAGCCTGATGGGCTTTCCGCGCCATCTGTCGCAGCATGTCGGTGGCTTCGTCATCACCCGCGACCGGCTGGACGAGGTCGTGCCGATCATGAACACGGCGGATGGTCGCTACATGGTCGAGTGGAACAAGGACGATCTCGATACGCTGAAGATCCTGAAGATCGATGTCCTGGCGCTCGGCATGCTCACCTGTCTTGCCAAGGCGATCAAGCTGCTCGCCAGCCATTACGACAAGCCGATGACGCTTGCCTGTTTTTTCGAGGATCCGCGCGAGGAGGTCTATGACATGATCTGCCGGGCCGATACGCTCGGTGTCTTCCAGATCGAAAGCCGGGCGCAGATGAGCATGCTGCCGCGGCTGAAACCCCGGGTCTTCTACGACCTGGTGATCGAGGTGGCGATCGTCCGACCGGGGCCGATCCAGGGCAATATGGTGCATCCCTACCTGAAGAACCGCAAGCTGGTGCAGGAGGGGCGGGCGATTAGCTATCCGAAGCCCGAGCTCGAGGCCGTCCTGAAGCGGACGCTCGGGGTGCCGCTGTTCCAGGAGCAGGCCATGCAGATCGCGATCACCGCCGCCGGCTTCACGCCGGCCGAGGCCGATCGGTTGCGCCGGGCCATGGCGACGTTCCGCCGGACCGGACAGGTCGCCAATTTCCGCCAGCGCTTCATCGACGGCATGCTCGAGCGGGACTATGCGCTGGAATTCGCCGAGCATTGTTTCAGCCAGATCGAGGGGTTCGGCGAATATGGCTTTCCGGAAAGCCACGCGGCCTCCTTCGCGCTGCTGGTCTATGCCTCTGCCTGGGTCAAGACCTTCTATCCCGACGTCTTTTGCGCGGCGCTGCTCAATTCCCAGCCGATGGGTTTTTATGCGCCGGCCCAGCTGGTGCGCGACGCGCGCGAGCACGGGGTCGAGGTGCGGCCGGTCGATGTCAATGCCTCCTCCTGGGACAGCGAGCTGGAGGCGGATGGCTTCGACGCCAGGCGGGTCGCGCCGCGGCATGCGGCGATGCGCAGGGTGATCCTCAGCACCAGGGCGGTGCGGCTCGGTTTCCACCAGGTCAAGGGCCTGTCCGAGGCCGAGATGAACCTGCTCGTGGCGCGGCGCGGCAGCGGCTATACCTCTGTCCGGGACCTCTGGATGCGGACAGGTTTGTCGCGGGCGGCGATCGAGCGGCTCGCGGATGCCGATGCCTTCGCCTCGCTGGGCCTCAGCCGTCGCGAGGCGCTCTGGGCGGCGCAGGCGCTCGACCATCGGGCGGCCGTCGAGCATCTGCCGTTGTTTTCCGAGGCTGGCGGGCGGGAGATCCAGGCGGAGGCCGAGATTGCTCTGCCGCCCATGCCGGCGGGCGAAGAGGTGATAAGCGATTATCGCATGCTGTCGCTCTCCTTGAAGGCCCATCCGCTTTCCTTCCTGCGCGGGGACCTCGCCCGGGCCGGCGTTCTTGCCTCCTCGGCGTTGGAGGAGACGGCCAATGGACGGCGCGTCGAAGTGGCGGGCCTCGTCCTGGTGCGCCAGCGGCCGGGATCGGCCAAGGGGGTGATCTTCATGACCATCGAGGACGAGACCGGCGTCGCCAATATCATCGTCTGGCCGAAGACCTTCGAGCAATACCGCGCCATCGTCATGGGCGCCCGGCTGGTGAAGATCCGCGGGCGGCTGCAGAAGGCGGACGGGGTGATCCATGTGGTTGCCGAGCATCTCGTCGATGCCAGCGAACGGCTCGGCCTCTTGCGCGAGCAGCTCAAGGATTTCGGCGGTCTTGCCCATGCCGACGAGGTGCGGCGCCCCGTCAACGAGCACCGGCATGAGACCAAGTCGACCGGGTCCCTGGCGCGGCTGATCCGTGACGTGCCGGAGCTTGCCGGCGATGTCCGCCAAGTCATGCCGAAGGGGCGGAATTTTCATTGAAACGAGGAGCCGATCCGTCCCGGTTTTCGGCCCGCGCATCCACGGGAGGCATGTCCTGGAAATTTTCTTGACAAGGGCCATCCTGTTTAGCAGAAAGGAGGGCGTGGAAGTCATGTTTGGAAGAGCGTAGGGGCCATGCTGGTCTGCAGCTGCAATTACATCACCGACAAGGACATCAAGGACGTCATCAACGCGCTCCTCGATGAAGATTGTTGGCAGTTGATTGTCCCGTCCAAGGTCTACCATGCCATGGGCAAGCGTGGGCGCTGCTGCGGCTGCTTTCCCAATGTCGTCGAGATCATCATTCGCACCACCGAGGACTATCATGCGTCGCGTCAGACGGACGGCGCGGAAGTGGTCGACTTCATGGAACGCCTGAAGCGCTTCCATGAGGAACAGAAGGCCGCGAGCCTCGAGCGGCGCCAGCGCGCCGCCCAGGTCGCCTGACAGCGCCTGACATTGCCCCATCCGGCGCAGCATGCCTGATCGGCGCAAGCCGTGCCTCGAGCAATTCCACCAAGAATGCGAAGCGGTTTTGCGTCCGGAATGGCGTGAAGACAAAGAGACAGGGCCTTGAAGGCCTCTGCGTCTTCGCCGGAAATGCTCTGGCCGAAAGGACCCAGGTGCCCCGCCGTTTCGTGACCTTTCCACTGCCGATCGAGCAACGAAACCCCCTTGGCCATCCTCCAACGTCTGCGGGCGAAAACCACGGCGGACATTTTCGGCCGAAGACCGCCCTCTATTCTTGCTGGCAAACATCGCGCGATCATCAGGCATCAGTCCGGGCGATCGCCGATCGGCAAGAGCCATCACCCTTGGTGCGGGCCCAATTCCATAAGGCAGTGATGGGTTCGCTTCCGGTCAGGCCCCGTCCCGGTTCGCTCCTCCCCTGAATGCCCTGCCAAAAGGCGATCTCTTGCCGACGCCCGTTCCCCGGTCCGCGAGAGCAAGCCGAGCCGGGGGGGCGGCCGGGTGCGCCCTTTCCCGCTGGCCAGGGATGCAGGATCTCTCAGCGGTGACGCCACCCTTTCTCCCGGTCACCGTCAAGGACGGGTTTTGCCCGACGCCACCACACAAGATTGAAACGAAAGCGGATTTCACCCGAACTGGGCCGGTCCATCTCGACAGCGCGCGCGAACGGGCCTAGTTTCTAAGGCATAATCGCAGGAGAAAGGACCCATCATGAAGGGCGATCAAAAAGTAATCGAACGGCTGAACGAAGCGCTTTTCCTGGAGCTTGGTGCCGTCAACCAGTATTGGCTCCACTATCGCCTGCTGAGTGACTGGGGCTATGCCAAGCTCGCCAAGAAGGAACGTGCCGAATCGATCGAGGAAATGCAGCACGCCGACAAGCTGATCGATCGCATCATCTTCCTCGAAGGGCATCCGAACCTGCAGACGGTCGCACCGCTGCGCATCGGCCAGAATGTCAAGGAAGTGCTGGAGGCCGATCTGGCCGGCGAATACGACGCCCGTACCGCCTACAAGGCCTCGCGCGACATCTGTTACCAGGCCGGCGACTATGTCAGCATGAAGCTGTTCGAAGAGCTGCTGGTGGACGAAGAAGGCCATATCGACTTCCTCGAAACCCAGCTCGATCTGCTGTCGAAGATCGGCGAGCAGAAATACGGCCAGCTGAACGCCGATTCCGCCGACGCTGCGGAGTAAGGATGAGCCGGGGTCCGTCCGCAGAGGGCGGGCCCCGGATTCCCGACAGGTTTCGTTGGTGGTCGATCCCCTAGGATTGCAGCAGCTTGTGGCGCCGGTCTAGCTGGGGCCTCTTCCTGCCAAAGACCGACCAAGGGCGAGAGCGGGTGGGGGGCGCGGTGACGGCTGATCGCCGCCGGATGCTTCGAGGCCCGCGCTATGCTCGGGCACCTCAGCATGAGGGCGGGCGCGGAGTAGCCTGCGACACCAGATATATAGCCGGCAATGTTTTGTAGTCCTCCCGCCGTTGGGGTATCCGGCCCCAACCTGTCGGCGCCTCGGCCACCCCCGTTAGGGTCCCGCCCTCAAGCGTTTGCGGTGACGCAGGCCCTCACTTCCACTCGTAGACCTTGTCGGCGCGAAGCGGGCGGTTGTCCACCAGGATGGCGGGGTCGGCGATCTTTGCGACATATTGCCCGGCATCCTGATCGTCGTTGAAGCCGACGAAGATCATGAACATGGACATGGCCTTGGGCTGGCCCTTCCTGCGGTAGCCGAAACGCACGGCGCAGGAGGGGTATTGCGAGCCGATGGTGAGGCTCTGTGCGGCATCTTCGCCCGCCAGGTTTTCCAGCTTGCCGTTGAAGGCGAGGAACTGGCTGAGGGCCATGAAATGGTCGATGGCGGCGAAGGCCGTCGTCTGGGCGATCTGACGCGGGCTGTCGCCCGGACCGGAGCGGCCATAATAGAGGCTGTCGGCCTGGCCTTTACGCCTCTTCGTCTCGTAGACGACGAGTTTGCCGGAGGCTGCGAGTTCGATGTGCACGTCGTAGGTCTGGAACCGCTCGGGATGCTGGTCGAGCTCGGCAAGGAGGACGCGCAGCGGCCGCACGTAATCTGCATAGAATTCAACCGACATGGCTCTGGTCCCCTGTGTTCGGCCTCCCATAGCATTGCCTGGCGGGACGAGGCTATAGGCGCGCGTCGTCGCGGGTGGAGGCGGGCGATGCCTGTCGGGAAGGGGAGGGGCGTGCCCCGGCACGCGCGCGGCGCCGGGAGATCGGCGTGCAGCCGCCGGCGAGGCCGGACAGTTTCGAGAGACGCTGCCATTGCGGCCGGCGCAGGTCCTTCCTGGACCGGGTGCGGCGCGGAAACGCCGACGATTCCGATCCTGCGGCCAGCCGCCTCGTCGCTCCATTCGCCCACGGCGGCAGTCGTCTCGTCGAAGGCAAACGCAATACCGATCGCCTGGACGCAGGCGGTGACACCGTCGGGCTCCAGGTGACGCGCTTGGCTCTTTCCTCTAGCCGGCGAGGTGGCGGAATTCGGTGACCACCTGTTCGTAGACGCTGCGCTTGAACGGCACGATCAGCTCGGGCAGTTCGCTCATCGGCTTCCACGCCCAGGCGTCGAATTCGGCGGTATGGCCGCCCGGCGGCGGGTCGATGGCGATCTCGCTCTCGTCGCCCTCGAAGCGGAAGGCGAACCAGCGCTGCGTCTGGCCGCGATACTTGCCGCGCAAGCCGATACCGATCAGTTCCGCCGGCAGGTCGTAATTGATCCAGCGGCTCGCTTCGGCCAGCAGCGACACGCTCTTCATGCCGGTCTCTTCATAGAGTTCGCGGATCGCCGCCTGGAGCGGATCCTCGCCGTCGTCTATGCCGCCCTGCGGCATCTGCCAGAGCATGGGAGAACCGTCATATTCCGAATTGCCCTCGGGTAGGCGCCGTCCGGCCCAGACCAGGCCCGCCGGATTGAGCACCATGATGCCGACGCAGGGGCGATAGGGAAGGTCTTCGGCACGGATCTTCGGGCTCACGGTCTTTTCCATCCTGTCCTCTTACTGTCCGGTTTCCGTCGCAAGGGCGGAGACGCCGACGATTTCGATCCCCCGCCCGGCCGCCTCCTCGCTCCACTGGCGGATGGCGGCGATCGTCTCGTCGAAGGCCGCCGCCGTTCCGATGGCCTGACCGTTGCGGCGGGCGATGCGTTCCAGCTCGTCGAGCTTTACCAGCACGGCTGCCTTCTCCGGTTGTCCGTCGAGCAAAAGCGTGCCCTGGGCGTAAGGCATGCCGATCGCCTTGGCGAAGCTGTCGGCGAGCGATCGCGCCGTCGAGCCGTCGTCGAGGAACAGCAGACCGCGGCTGCCGATGTCGCGCATGACCGGCTCGAAGGCCGTAGCGTCCGACATGTATTTCGCGCCCATATAGTTCATGATGCCGGTGTAATTGGTGATGCGGCCCATGGCCTGATGCAATTTCTTCAGGGATTCGGCCGGCGAATCGCTCGTCAGCAGGGTTCCGCGACCGGGATTGTTGGCGGGATAGTCGAAGGGCTCGAAGGGAACCTGCAGCAGGATTTCGTGACCCTTGCGGCGCGCCTCCTGCATCCAGCGCGTGAGACTGTTGCCGGTGGCGGCAAAGGCCAGCGTCACCTCTTCCGGCAGGTCGCGAATGGCACGCTGGCTGCCGGTCTGGCTCAATCCGATGCCCCCGACGACGATGGCGACACGGGTGGTGCGTGCCCCCGACCAGGGGCGCGCATATTGCTCGACCGGCCTCAGGCCATCAGGGCCGATGATCGGCAGGCGGCCTTCCGGCGTGTCCTCCAGCAGGTCGTCATTGGGAAGGGCGGCGACGCGGCTGTCCTGGCCCAGCCTCTGGTTGTCGATCAGGACAGGGCCCTGGCCGTCGCGCGGCTTCGGGCTGAACTTGGTGACGACCGAACCGTCGTCGGTGGTCGTGCGCTCGACCACCGCACCGCCGAGCGGGCGGCTGGCGGTGAAATTCTCTTTGGAGCCAGTGGATGCCGGTTCGGTCGAGACCTGACCGGTCTGCTCTTCCACGCCGCTTTCCGGCGGCGCGGTCTCGGCAAACTGGCGCAGCGGCAGCGGAACGACGGCGGAATAGGTGGAAAGGCCGAGAACGGAAACGAGCGCGAGGCTGCCGAGTACGGTGGCAGCGGACGGCCGGCGACGCGGACCCTTCGCCGGCTTGCGGCCCTGGCCGAGCGGTGCGTGGAGATCGGCGCTCAAGGTTCTATCGGCTCCCGTCGGCTCGCAAATGCAAGCGGGCGCCGGATTGCTCCGGCGCCCCATTTCTTACTTTGCCACGACGGCCTTCTGCGGGTCGGCCGGGAAGGACGGGTCGGTCTTGACCCCGCGCAGCAGGTCCAGCGCGTAGTTGAGCTGCAGGTCGTCCTTGGCTTCCGGCGGTACATAGGCGACCGAGCCGGAGCCCTCGTCGTTCTCGTTCTGGCCCTTGATGTGGCCCTTGAGCGCCGATTCGCCCTCGGCGCGGACCTTGCCCTGAAGCTCTTCCGGCAGCGGCTGTTCGACCTTGATATCCGGCTCGATGCCGGTGCCCTGGATCGACTTGCCGGACGGCGTGTAATAGAGCGCCGTGGTCAGACGCAGCGCACCCTTCTCGCCCATCGGGATGATGGTCTGGACCGAGCCCTTGCCGAAGGAACGGGTGCCGACGACGGTGGCGCGCTTCAGGTCCTGCAAGGCGCCGGCGACGATTTCCGACGCGGACGCCGAGCCACCGTTGACCAGCACGACGAGCGGCTTGCCGTCGGTGAGGTCGCCTGCACTGGCGTTGAAGCGGCGGGTGTCTTCCGGATCGCGCGAGCGGGTGGAGACCACTTCGCCGCGCTCAAGGAAGGCGTCGGAGACATAGATCGCCTGGTCGAGCAGGCCACCCGGATTGAGGCGCAGGTCGAGGACGTAGCCCTTCAGCTTGTCGGCCGGCACGTCCGCCTTGATCTTCTCGATCGCCGCTTCCAGGTCGTCATAGGTCTTCTCGGTGAAGGAAATGACGCGGAGATAGCCGACATCGCCTTCGACGCGCGACTTGACGGCGCGGATGGGAATGATCTCGCGGACGATGGAAAGCTCGATCGGCTTGTCGGCGCCCTTGCGCAGGATGGTCAGCTTGATCGGCGTGTTGACCTCGCCGCGCATCTTGTCGACCGCTTCCTCGAGCTTGAGACCGCGCACCGATTCGCCGTTGATCTCGGCGATGAAGTCACCGGCGAGAATGCCGGCCTTGGCACCGGGCGTGTCGTCGATCGGGGTGATGACCTTGACCATGTCATCTTCCATCGTCACCTCGATGCCGATGCCGCCGAACTCGCCGCGCGTCTGGGTCTGCATGTCCGCCGCATCCTTGGCGTTCATGTAGACCGAATGCGGATCGAGCGAGGTCAGCATGCCGTTGATGGCATTCTCGACCAGCTTTTCCTCGTCCGGCGGCGTAACGTATTGGGCGCGGATGCGCTCGAACACGTCGCCGAAAATCGACAGCTCCTTGTAGGTGGAGGTGCCTGCGGCCTGTGCAGGAACGCCCGCCGAATAGAGAACGCTCATCGCGGTCGCGCCCATCAGCGCACCGACGATAACAAGAGAAGCCCTACGAATCATTCTGTGCCTTTCCAGAGCCGCTTCCGGTCCACCACTCGCGGGAATCGACCGGCTTTCCATCTTTCCGAAATTCAATGTAGAGGGTCGGGCGATCCGTTTCCAGCGCCAATGCCGTCGCGCTCGCCACTCTTTTCTCCCCCATCACCGCCAAGGGCTCGCCGGAAAGAACGAACTTGCCCTGGCTGGTGCTGACACGGTCCATGCCGGACAAGACCATATGATAGCCATCGCCGGTATTCAGGATGATCATCTGCCCGTAGCTGCGGAACTCCCCGGCATAGACGACCCAGCCGTCCGCGGGTGCGGTGACCAGCGAGCCTGGTGCCGAGGCGATCACCATGCCCTTGGCTTCGTGTCCCGTGCCGTCCGGATCGCCGAACTGGCGCAGGATCTCGCCAGCCGCCGGCAGTTCCAGTTTCTGCTTCAGATCTGAAAAGGCATATGCCGGGGCAATGCGGTTTTTATCGGGCGATGACGAGGCCGCCAGCTCCCGGGCCTTCTGCCGTTGCTCTTCGCTCAGCCGCTTCAGTCGCTCCTCTTCGGCGCGGGCCTTTTCCGCCGCCTCGCGGACCGAGCGGATCTCCGTCTCGAGGCTGGAAATCAGCCCTTCCATGCTGGAGGCTCGCGCTGCCAGTTCCTCGGCGCGGCGCTTCTCGGTGGCAAGCTCAAGGGTGTTTTTCCGCGACAGCCGGTCGTTCTCGACCAGCAGCATGTCCATGCGCCGCTCTTCCTCCTGGCGGCTGGACATGGTGGCGACCAGCGTCTCTGTTTCCTTCTGGCCTTCCATCCTGAGGCGCAGCAGTTCGCCGAGGTCGGCGGCAAGCTTCTCCGTCTCGTGGCGTATGCCGGGAACGACGGCGCCGAGCAGGATCGCGGTGCGGACCGAGGCGAGCGCATCCTCGGGGCTGACGAGCAAGGCCGGCGGGGGATTGCGGCCCATCCGCTGCAGGGCGGCCAGCACCTCGGCGAGGATGGCGCGGCGATCCTTGAAGGAGGCGCGGATCTCGTCTTCCCTGATGCCGAGATCGGCGAGCTTCTTCTCGCCGGCGGCGATCTTGCGCTCGAGATCCTTGCGCCGCGCCGCCGATTCGATCAGGGCCTGTTTGAGGCTTTCGGAGGTCTTGGCAAGGGCGGCGATGCTCTCTTGGAGTTCGGCGGCCTTCTCGTCCGACACCCGCATCGAGCGGGCAAGCTCCTGCAATTCGCGGCCGACCTCGTCGCGCTTCTGGCGAAGCGCAAGGGCCGCGTCATCCGTTGCCGGATCCGGGGAGGCGGGATTTCCAGCCTCCACCGGGGCCGGCGGGGCGGTTATGGCGGGCGGGGGACCTTGAGCGATCACGGGCGCGTCCAGGCCGATAAGTGGACCGCCCAACAGCACGGCAGAGGCCAGCACGGCGGCGCGGACCTTGCGCCGGCGTTCGGCTGCTTTGGCTGTAATGGATGGACGATCGTCGTGTCGCAAGGCGCTATCCCGGTTCGCGGCGGAAAATACGCTGATTTGCCCGGTCACGCAAAGCGGGTGATGCGGAGGCCAGCTCGCGGGCGTCAGGCGCGATGATAGGGATGGCCGGACAGGATGGTCACGGCGCGATAAAGCTGCTCGGCGACGAGGATGCGCACCAGCTGATGCGGCCAGGTCATGCGACCGAGATTGAGGACGAGTTTGGTCTTTTCGCGCAGGTCCGGATCGACGCCGTCGGCGCCGCCGATGACGATGGCGAGGTCCCGCTGGCCGCGGTCGCGGTGATCGCCGATCAGGTCGGCGAATTCCTGGCTGTCGAGTGCCTTGCCGCGTTCGTCGAGGATGATGACGAGGGCGCCTTCCGGCATGGCTTTCGTCAGTTCCGTCGCTTCCTCGCGCTTGCGGGTCGCCGCATTGGAGGCACGGCTTTCGGCGATTTCGACCGAGCGGAGGAATTCGAGCCCGCAGGCGGGCCCGGCCTTGGCGAAACGGTCGAGATAACGGGACGCGAGTTCCTTCTCCGGTCCGGCCTTCAGCCGGCCCACGGCATAAATACCCACGCGCATGTCTCGATCCTTCCTTCGTGGCCGCGCAACCCTCATGGCGGCAAAGCGCGCGACGCTTGCCGCTTGTCAGGGCTTCGCTGCTGCCGTGATCGGTGTCAGCGGCAGCGGGCCATCGGTGTCAGTGCAGGGTGCCTTCCTCGATGTCCGGAGCGGCCCACATCTTTTCGATGTTGTAGAACTCGCGGATTTCGGGGCGGAACACATGCACGATGATGTCACCGGTATCGATCAGCACCCAATCGCCGGCTTCCAGGCCCTCGACGCGGGGAGAACCGAAGCCCTCGTCCTTGAGGTCGGAAATCAGGTGCTCGCTGATCGCCGCCACATGTCGGTTCGAGCGCCCGGAGACGACGACCATGTAGTCGCCCAGCGCGGATTTTCCGACAATGTTGATGGTGACGATATCTTCTGCCTTGGAGTCCTCGAGGCTCGCGAGGACCAGCTCAAGCGCGCGGTCTGCGGCATCGGCGCCACGTTCCGGGCTTTTTGGGATGACGACATGCGCCTTTCCCTTGGAGTGTACTGTTGTCAGAGTTTTCCCTTTCTTTGCAGAACAGCACGAAGGTGATTCCCACAATCGGAAATCCCTCATGGAAGGTGGCATCGATCCGTTAATCTTTCAAGGGACGGCCCGAAAGAGCGGGTTTTTTCACCCCTTGCGCTCAGGTCGCGGCGGCCTCGCGCAGCGCGGTCGAGGAGAGCGTCGAGCGGGGGCCGTGGATGAAGGTCCAGGCCGGAGCCTTCTTCTTCCACAAAACGCCGGCGTCGTCTTCGTCAATGCGCGCATAGTCGAAGGTGCGGGCCATCTTCGAGGAAAGATAGGCGAGTGTCGAACCCGGCCGGTCGATCACGGCGATCGGGAAGGTCATGGCGATGCGTTGCCAGTGCTGCCAGCGGTGGAAGCTCGCCAGATTGTCGGCGCCCATGATCCAGATGAAACGGGCGTCGCGGTTGCGTGCCTTCACATGGTCGAGCGTCTTGGCCGTATAGCTGGTGCCGAGCGTCTGCTCGAAGGCCGTGACCTTGATGCGCGGATCTTCGGCCAGCGCCTCGCACCTTGCCAGCCGCTCGGATAGCGGCGCCAGGTTGCCGCGGCTTTTCAGCGGATTGCCGGGGGTGACAATCCACCAGAGCTGGTCGAGGCCGAGGCGGCGAAGGGCGATTTCGGCAACCAGCGCATGGCCCTGGTGCGGCGGATTGAACGAGCCGCCGAACAGGCCGACGACCATGCCCGGTTCGACATGCGGCATGAAACGATGGCGATGGGCGATCGCGTCCTCAGCCACCTTAGGGTCGCACCTGTCCGGTGCCGTGCACTCGATACTTGAACGAGGTCAGCTGTTCGACGCCGACGGGGCCGCGCGCATGCATCTTGCCGGTGGCGATGCCGATCTCGGCGCCCATGCCGAATTCGCCGCCATCGGCGAACTGGGTCGAGGCATTGTGCAGCAGGATGGCCGAATCGATCTCGTTGAAGAAGCGCTCGACAACCGCCGGATCCTCGGCGATCACCGCCTCGGTGTGATGGGACGAATAGCGGGCTATGTGATCGATCGCGCCGGAGACGCCGTCGACGATGGCGACCGCGATGATGGCATCGAGATATTCGGTGCGCCAGTCCTCCTCCGTCGCCGGCTTGAAGCCGGGATGGATCTTCAGCACGGTCGGCGAGGCATGGATCTCGCAGCCGGCTTCGGTCAGAGCCTCGAGGATCGGCATGAGATGCGTGCCCAGCGCCGCGCTGTCGACCAGCAGCGTCTCTGCAGCGCCGCAGATACCGGTTCTGCGCATCTTCGAGTTGACGACGATGCGCTTGGCCATCTCAAGATCGGCGGAGGCGTCGACATAGACGTGGCAGAGACCCTCGAGATGGGCAAAGACCGGAACGCGCGCCTCCGTCTGCACGCGGGCGACGAGGCTCTTGCCGCCGCGGGGCACGATCACGTCGATCGACCCGTCGAGACCGGTCAGCATGGCGCCGACGGCGGCGCGGTCCGGCACGGGAACCAGCTGGATGGCATCGGCCGGCAGGCCGGCCTTTTCCAGGCCCTTGACCAGACAGGCATGGATGGCGCGTGAGGAATTGAGCGAATCCGAGCCGCCGCGCAGGATCACGGCATTGCCGGATTTGAGGCAGAGCGCGCCGGCATCGGCGGTCACGTTGGGGCGGCTTTCGTAGACCACGCCGATCACGCCGAGCGGCGTGCGCACGCGTTCGATCTTGAGGCCGTTCGGCCGGTCCCAGGCGGCGATCACCTCGCCCACCGGATCCTTCAGCCCGGCAACCGCGCGGATGCCCTCGGCGATGGCCTTGATGCGGGCCGGATCGAGCGTCAGGCGGTCGACGAAGGAGGCGGCAAGGCCGCTATCATCGGCATTCTTAAGGTCGATCGCATTGGCGGCGAGGATTGCCTGTTCGTCGGCGAGAATGGCGTCGGCCATGGCGGAAAGCGCGCCGTTCTTCGCTTCCGTCGAAGCAATCGCCAGGGGTCGGGCGGCGGCGCGGGCGCGCCGGCCGATGTCCAGTATCAACGCATCGACGTCGGTCAGGTCGGCTTTTGCCTTGTCAAGCATGGGCTTCGTCCTTGTTGTCGGCCTGCGTAGCGTCGTGCTTGTGCGCCGGATCGGTCATCACCAGGTCGTCCCGATGAATCATCGCGGCGCGACCGGCATAGCCGAGAATGTCCTCGATCTCGGAGGATTTGCGCCCGGTGATGCGGCGCGCCTCCTCGGCGTCGTATCCGGCAAGTCCGCGGGCGATTTCGCGGCCCTCCACGCCGATCACCGAGACGGTGTCGCCGCGGCTGAACTGGCCGACGACCTGGCGCACGCCGGCGGGCAGCAGGCTCTTGCCGGCCTTCAGCGCCGTCTGCGCGCCTGAATCGACATGCAGTTCGCCGGCGGCCTGAAGCTGGCCGGCGATCCAGGTCTTGCGGGCGGTCACCGGCGTCTTCGCGGCGGCGAACCACGAATGGCGGGCGCCGGTCTCGATGGCTTTCAGCGGATGGTCGGACTTGCCCGAGGCGATGATCATGGCGCAGCCGGCGCCAGTGGCGATCTTGCCGGCGTCAATCTTGGTGCGCATGCCACCGCGCGACAGCTCGGAGGCAGCACCCCCGGCCATGGCCTCGATTTCCGGGGTGATCTCGGCGATCGTGTCGAGGAAGCGGGCATTGGGGTCGAGATGTGGCGGGGCGGTGTAGAGCCCGTCGATGTCGGACAGCAGGACCAGAAGGTCGGCGCCGGCCATGGTGGCGACGCGAGCGGCGAGGCGATCATTGTCGCCATAGCGGATCTCGGTGGTGGCGACCGTGTCGTTCTCGTTGATGATCGGCACGGCGCCGATCTTCAGGAGTTGCTGCAACGTGGCGCGGGCGTTCAGATAACGGCGTCGCTCCTCGGTATCGCCGAGCGTCAGCAGGATCTGGCCGGCGACAATCGACGACCGCGACAGGCTTTCCGACCAGTGCCGGGCCAGCGCGATCTGGCCGACGGCCGCGGCCGCCTGGCTTTCCTCGAGTTTCAGGCCGCCGGAGGGCAGGTCGAGCACGGTGCGGCCAAGGGCAATCGCGCCCGAGGAGACGACCAGCACGTCGACGCCGCGGGCCTTCAACGCGGCGATGTCGTCGCAGATCGCGTCGAGCCAGGCCTTCTTCAGGCCGCTTCCCCGATCGACCAGCAGGGCCGAGCCGATCTTGATGACGATGCGCTTGTAGCGCGTCAGCGACTTGGCTCCGGCCGACATTTATTCATCGCCTTCCGTTTCCTGGTCGCGCTTGCGATTGCGGTCGCGTTTTTCCGGCAGCGGGATATTGCCGCTTTCGGCGACGATGATGTCGCGCAATTGCCGGAGCGCCTCGGTCATGCCCTTGCCGGTGATGGCGGAGAGAAGGAGCGGCGTCCTGCCGCAGGCCTTCTTCAACTCCTGCGCCTTCTTCTTCAGGCCTTCCTCGTCGAGCACGTCGATCTGCGACAAGGCGACGATTTCAGGCTTGTCTTCCAGGCCGCCACCGTAGGCTTCGAGCTCGTGCTTGACCGTCTTATAGGCCTGGCCGACATGCTCTTCCTGTGCGGAAACGAGATGCAGAAGCACGCGGGTGCGCTCGACATGGCCGAGGAAGCGGTCGCCGATGCCGACGCCTTCATGGGCGCCCTCGATCAGGCCCGGAATGTCGGCGAGGATGAATTCGCGCTCGTCGACGGTGGCGACGCCGAGGTTCGGATGCAGGGTGGTGAACGGATAGTTGGCGATCTTCGGCCGCGCCCGGGTGACGGCGGCGAGGAAGGTCGACTTGCCGGCATTGGGAAGGCCGACCAGGCCGGCATCGGCGATCAGCTTCAAGCGCAGCCAGACCGTCTTTTCCTCGCCCTCGAGGCCCGGATTGGCCCAGTTCGGCGCCTGGTTGGTCGCCGACTTGAAATGCGCATTGCCAAAGCCGCCATTGCCGCCCTTGGCGATGCGGAAGCGCTGGCCCTCGACCGTCATGTCGACGATCAGGGTCTCGTTGTCTTCCTCGAAGATCTGCGTGCCGACCGGCACCTTGAGCGTCACGTCTTCGCCATTGGCGCCGGTACGGTTGCGGCCCATGCCGTGGGTACCGGTCTTGGCCTTGAAATGCTGCTGGAAGCGGAAGTCGATGAGCGTGTTGAGGCCGTTGACGGCCTCGACCCAGACATCGCCGCCGCGGCCGCCATCGCCGCCGTCCGGACCGCCGAACTCGATGAATTTTTCGCGGCGGAAGGAGACGCTGCCGGCGCCACCGTCACCGGAGCGGATATAGACCTTTGCCTCGTCGAGAAATTTCATGCTTCTGCCAATTGATTGCGGGTCGGGATGAGCGGGATTGTTTGGGCCATCGATATAGCCGGTTGAGCCGGAGGTCAAAGAGTATCGTCATATTCTTCGGCCCGCAGCTGTGGGCGCTTCGCCGGTCGGGGCTTGCCGAGTGCCTTGGGCGAGGCCCAGGGCGAGGATGCGCCGCCCCGGGCCGGGTCTGTCACGGTCGGCGAAAGTCCGCCTCCGTCAGCCGCGTTTCGATATGTGGGGCCACCGCATTGCGGGCGCGGGAGTAGAGATCGCCGCAGCGCAGGATCGAAAAACCGAGCTTTTCCTGAATGCGCAGCGACGCCGCATTGTCGGCGAAGGCGCCGGAATGAAGCTCCGTCTGCGGCATGCGGCGGAAGAAGCGCTCGATCGCCGCACCCGCCGCTTCGCTCATCAGCCCCTTGCCCCAGTAGAACCGGTTCAGCCAGTAGCCGAGATGCCAGAGGCCGTGGCGCAGTTCGATCGAGACCACGCCGAGATGGACATCGTCGCCGGTGGTGATGGCGAGCGACCAGTCGGGCGTGATGCCGGAGGTTGCCCGGCTCAGCCAGTCGGTCGCGTCCTGCCGGTCATAGGGAACCGGCACGCGCGCCAGCATGCGCACGACCTGGTAATCGTTGAGCGATTCGGCGATCGCAGACGCGTCGCTCATGCGATGCGGACGCAGCGTCAATCGCGCCGTCTCGATGACCGGGCAGGGTCCGGGCATCGAGGGTGAGGTCTTCATCAGGGGCGCGTTCATCACCGCATCTCCCCCCAGCTCTTCAGCGACATCCAGGTCTTGCGGTCGAGCCTGTACCATTCGACCGGCATCATGCCGCCCATGGCGAGGCTGCCGACCATGCCCGAGCCCTGGAACTGGAAGCCGCATTTCTGGATCACCCGGCGCGAGGCGATGTTGGTGACGCGGCAGCGCGCGTCGATGTGGGCGATGTCGCGGGTGCGAAACGCCATGTCGATCAGCGCATGGGCGGCTTCCGTGGCATAGCCCCTGTTCCAGTGCGGCTCGCCGAGCCAATAGCCGATCTCCAGCGTGTCGGCGTCGTTGACATGCGGCTCCAGCGCGCAGCAACCGAGGAATTCGCCGTTGTCGGCCTTGGTGATCGCATAGACGCATTTGCCAATCTCGCCAGCACTCGTGCGTCGCACGAAATCGGCCGCATCGCGTGCCGTGTAGGGGTGCGGCATGCGCGATACCATGGTGGCAACGGCGGCGTTGTTGGCGAGATGGGCAAGGGCGTCGATGTCTTCCTCGTGGGGCGCGCGCATGACGAGCCTCTGCGACAGCAAGACGGGGCAATCGCTCCGTAACCGATCCGGCCTCAGCCGGTCCTGGGGTGACCGCGACGGGTCGACCCTCGATAGTTCGATCTGCATGGTTCAGTCTCCTTCTGGTTGAAAAAGGGCATAAGAAAAAGGGGAGATGGCGCCCCATCTCCCCTGTTTTCTAGACTGAACCTGGTACGGCCAGCCGGGTCGATGAGACGCCGGCTGTTTAGAGCGTTACCGGCTTTATTCCGCTGCTTCCGCCGCTTTCGGCATCACCGACACGTACACCTTGCCATTGGCCTTGGTACGGTAAGCGACATTGCCTTCGATGAGCGAAAATACGGTATGATCCTTGCCCATGCCGACATTGGCGTCCGGATGCCACTGGGTGCCGCGCTGACGAACGATGATGTTGCCCGGAATGACGGCTTCGCCGCCGAACTTCTTCACGCCAAGGCGCTTGGAATTCGAATCGCGACCGTTACGCGACGAACCGCCAGCTTTTTTGTGTGCCATTGGAGTTCTCCTTTAAAACCTGTTGTCTCGTTGACCGTTACGCAGCGACGATGTCGGTGATGCGAACGACGGTGTGGTGCTGGCGGTGGCCGCGCGAACGCTTGGAATTCTGGCGACGACGCTTCTTGAACGCGATCACCTTCTTGCCACGGTTCTGCTCGACGACTTCTGCCTTGACCGATGCGCCGGCCACGAAGGGCAGGCCGATCTTGGCATCGGCACCAACGCCGACCATGAGAACTTCAGTGAATTCGATAGTCGCGCCTGCTTCGGCTTCCAGCTTTTCGATGGTCAGCACGTCGTTGGCGCTAACGCGGTACTGCTTACCGCCGGTCTTGATGACTGCGAACATTGGTTATCCTTTCATGTTCGTTTCCGGCTCTGCCTGGCAACCAGACGGCCGTCTTCTTGTCAGTCGATAGGAAAGCAGGCCCTGAAATCTAAAACGATCGCGGCGCCTGCCGGTGGAGTTCCGCCGGGGCGGAGAAATCAGGACACAGTTGGCCCATGTCTAATTCAAGGCTCGCATACGTGACGGGCCAAAAACTGTCAAGATGAAAGCGCGAGATAGTTGGATTTTCGCCCTTGCAAGCCCGACATTTGCCCGCTAAGAGACAGCCCGCGCACAACTTGCGCCGACCAGCAAAGCGGAGAGGTGGCTGAGTGGTCGAAAGCACCGCACTCGAAATGCGGCATACGGGCAACCGTATCGTGGGTTCGAATCCCACCCTCTCCGCCATTCATTGGGTCACTCTCCCCCAATGACCCGCAAGCCCTTGGGTTTCCTCGCGAATTCCTGACAGACTGCCCCAACCAGAGGCACTCAAGTCATGAATGTATCGCGCATTGTATCGCACGATGTACAGTCCGATGTATCGCCGGACGCGGAAATCATTTCCGCAAAGAAACGGAATCGCAAGCTTAAAACGAGATCGTCCGGACTCTATCTGGTGAGGAGCGGCGGAACCTATCTCTTCCAGATCAGACTGCCGAAACGCATCGGTGGCGGTGCAGGCTCCCGACCCATCCGGGTGAGCCTGGGCGCGCTTCCGCACCAACAGGCGAGAGAGCTTGCCAATGCCCTTGGGGCCTTGGCACCGACGCTCTTCAGGGAGATCGAGAAGAGAAAGGCAGGCAAACGGGGACCCAATTCGAAAACTGCAAAAGACCCCAGTGACGATGGGGTTGCTGACGAGGACTGGCCTTTCGATTTTGCCAGCGTGTTCCTCAAGGCCGCGCTCTACGACATCGTGCAGCCTCCTCGTGCGCCGACGCCTGCCGAAGCGGAGGGGCATGAGATGATGCGCGGCCTCGTGCGGATTGGACGTGAGGTGTCAGCTAAGCAGGCGGGCCAGCCTCATGACGAGATGATTGCCGACCATGCCGAACTTATCGCTTCCCGACATGTAGCCAAATATCAGGCGGCAGCCTCGCCGGTTTCTATCTCTGAGGAGCTGTACACCTCGGTATCGGCCCCGCTCTCGCCGGTGCCTTATCAACCATCAAGTTCGCCTCTACCAGAACCCACGCCCCTTACTCAGCCTGACACCGAGTCCGGCAGCAAGGACAAGCGCTTGATCAGCGCCGACGTGCCCGCCGCCTTTCAGCTGGATCGGCGTACCGTCGAGCGACCTGCCTCAAGCAAGCCGCTCTTCAGTCACGTTGCGAGCAATTATCTCGCGAAAAGAAAGTCCTCCAAGTCAGAGGAAAACAAAGATATTGCCACTGCCGAGATGCGCCTCAACCTGTTCGCCGAGCTTATCGGCGATCACCCGATCGACACCTACACGGCAACCGATCTTCAGGCCTTCATTGATCTCATCAAGTATTGGCTGTTGTTTTGCACTGAGAACTGACCCGGGATTGCGGGAAATTATCACTGAGATTTGACCCATGTTTCAATCATCCCTCGCGAGGTTTCAGCGGGGGCTCTGGAGTGATCGACATGGCGTTACTGAG
>NZ_UEYP01000011.1:0-120480 GCF_900492185.1 Paenirhizobium selenitireducens ATCC BAA-1503 | reverse complement strand
TTTGCTTTTCCGCTTCACCGTCCATGCCGCCATACTTCGCCTTGTACTTGTAGAAGGTTGCATCCGAGATGCCGTGCTTGCGGCAGACATCGACTGTCTTCGCGCCCGCCTCCTGCTCCTTCAATATCCCGATGATCTGTTCTTCCGTGAACCGTGAACGCTTCATTCGTCCGTCTCCTTGATGTGACGGACTCTACCAAATTCTGGAGGAAGTTCAGGGTCTCAGGTCACAGCCAATGCCCCTTCGACTACCGTGACACCGGCCAGTTTTCCATCCGACTCCCGCGCTCATGCACCGTCATGCATTCTCCGAGATGCAACCAAAAAGCGCACTATTCAGTGGACAAGCGTCGGGCAAGGTCAAGTTGCTATAGAACACATCGATAGACTCGCACCAAATGCTATTCGACAACGGGGAGGATTGCGGGGAGATTCATGGCGCGGACGCTATCACTTACAAAATTCAAAAATTTATCTCTTGAGGACCCTTTTTTCGACAGCTTAAAAGCAGGCTATGACGAGTTCACAGCCTGGTTCAACGGCAAGGCAGAAGAAGACGTTTATGTCGTTGTGGATGAGCACAGCCATCTGAGCGGCATGATCTATCTGAAGTCGGAACAAGGCCCGGTGACGGACGTTGATCCCCATCTTCCCGATGGCCACTGGCTGAAGGTGGGCACGCTGAAAATTGAGGGCAAAGGGACCAAACTCGGTGAACGAGTTATTAAGAAAATATTCGACACGGCTTTGGATGTGGGGGCGACCGGAATTTATGTGACGGTCTTCGATGTTCACGAAAGCCTGATAAAGTTGTTTTCCCGTTATGGCTTTGAACAAACCGGCACGAAAACGACAAAAAACGGCATCGAATTGGTTCTGTCTCGGTCGCTGACAGAACATTCAATGGATATGTTAAAGTCCTATCCATTCATCAGAATTTCGCACGCAAACCTTTGGCTTCTTGCGGTGTACCCGGAGTTTCATTCACGATTCCTTCCAGACTCTATTCTTAACAACGAACCCAAAGAGATCGTGCAGGACGTTTCCTACACAAACACCATACACAAAATATACGTCGCAAAGCTGCCGCTAACTCGTATGAAAAAGGGGGATGCGGTTATTATGTACCGGACTTCCGACAACAAAGGACCGGCGTTTTATCGTTCCGTTGCGACCTCAATATGCGTTGTGGAGGAAACACATCGGCGTAAGGATTTCGCTTCCCTTGATGATTTTCTTGAGTACACCAAGCCGCACAGCGTCTTCACCGAAGACGAGCTTAAGGACATGTACGTATCTTGGAGCAGGCTCTACACGGTCAAGATGACCTACAACGTTGCGTTTAATAAGCGGATCACACGCGGAAACCTCATGGAACTGGCTGATGTACCAGAACAACCGCGTTGGGATTTGAAGCCTTTGAGTGAGGCTCAATTCCAAAAGATCATCGAATTGGGGAAAGTCCATGAAGGTATTGTTGTCGATTAATCCAGAGCATGTTGAAAATATATTTAAAGGCGTAAAAACATTCGAATTTAGGCGCAAAGTCTTTGCGCGGAAGGACGTCACCACAGTCGTTGTTTATTGTACGATGCCGGTAGGACGGATTGTTGGTGAGTTCGATATCGACACGATATTAGAAGATGCCCCACATGAGATATGGAAAAAAACTCGGTCCGGCTCAGGTATTACAAAAGATTTTTTTGACCAATATTTTCTCGACCGGAAAATTGCTTACGCCTTGAAGATCGGTGAGGTTCGAGAATATGAGGAACACATTGATCCAAAGGAAGTTTTGGATAACTTTACTCCCCCTCAATCCTACATGTACATGAAAGAAGAGCGGAGAAAAGCTGTACGTCAGGACCAGCTTGAGTTCTGGTGATGCTCGATACGAAACTTGTGATCGCTTTCGGAGTGTCGGGGGTAGGCAAAACTACCGTGTGCGCAAAGTATGCGAGCGGCAACCATGACGTTGTCCATTTTTCGGCGAGCGCTCTCCTACGACTTCATCGCGAGACCGCAGGGACGCGTTCTGCCAACGAGGTAATCCAGGATCAGTACCTTCTCGTTGATTTGGTGCACTTCGCCCGAGCGGAAACTCCTGCATCATTGATGCTTTTAGACGCCCATAGCCTTGTTTACGTGGCCGGGCGTGAGGTCATCATTCCTGCCGATGTAATCGCAGCTATGAAGCCGAATGGGCTAATTTTTTTCAGAGCTACAGGTGAGGCTATTTCTGAGCGACGCCTCTCAAGAGGAGATACAAGGAATGTCATCCCGCAAGAAATCGAGAAATCGCAAATGAACGCGTTAAGAGCAGCCGAATCCTATGCCGAACGGCTTCCTTGCCGACTGCTTGTGATCGACGCAAATCAGGTCCCTGATTTAGCCGAGGCGATAAGATGTTTATCGTGAACCGGTTCGAGAATTTTACTCTGACCGTCTTTTTTCGCGAAAATTGCGTGATTATAGCCAACTTCCTGCCTACCAGGTACGTACAGGCCGTTTTCCACACCAGTGAGCCTAAATTTATACCAGTCAAATATTCTTTCGAATGCGGGTAGTTTTGTGGCGCTGACTGTCAGACCAGGCTGGTCGTCATCCAGCCATTTCAATAGGCCGTCAAAGACCCTCAGCCCCAGCCCTCTTCCGGCATGATGCGGCGCTACGCGAACCGTGCAAATCTTTCGCTCGAAGCCATCGTTCTTCGCAATTCCCACGGCGACCAACTTCCCGTCCCGATGTACGGGAAGCAAAAACCTTGTCCCTGTTCGAAGACCCGGCACCACCTTATTAACATACCAATTCTGAATATCCGGATAGTCTTCCGACAAACCACTGATGAACTGCAACGCTTCCTGCTCACGGTTGGAGAGAGAACGGTTCCATACAGTCTGGGTATTGACTGGCAGCGGAATCAATGAGGTTTTATCTTCAGTGAAGATCATTGCTGGGATATTCCTCATTTATCGATTGAAGAAATGGCGTCAGAACTTTGGTCAACCGTAGCTTTAATTTCGCTCGAAAACCACGCAAGAACGCCAGAAGCCGCTAAATTACCAAACAATCCGAACAAAAATGCGACGACCAGATAGGTCAGCAAAATCCTGCGACCGCTCCTCCGCGTGTGAAGTTTGACGAAAGATGAGAAATCCGCAACCCCGTTTCCGTCCTTGCCTTCTTTCTTCCAATGATAAACGACCATTCCTCCTGGAATGCCGCTTGGCACATAGTCGTCCCATGGGTCGTGTTCAAGAAGTCGATTCTTGTGCCATTGTATGCTGCTGGCAGACAGCTCGGAATGAACTGGAAAAGCTGTAAGAAACGCCACAAGACTGATAGTGACCTTGCCGTTGTTCTCGTCAGCTCGAATCTTGTTCTCCACCTGTGGCGGCAATGTACGAAGTTCATTGAAGCGAAAGTCGATATACTCGATCTCCTCAAATCCGCTTTGAAATTTACGGTCAAGCGGCGTTATGACGTGAATGAATGGACTGGATTTTCCACTAGGCAAATAGACCCTCAACCTGAAGTAAATACTCTCATCGGCCTTGATTTGATGGCTAACTGATTCAATTGCCGCCTTCTCAATTGACAGGAGGGTCCCGTCAGAAAACTTTTCTAAGGAAAGGTGGGAAGCGTCTAGGCTTCCATTCTGCTCGATGAACTTGTGAACCCGGCAAAACAGGTTATCGCCGTTTTTTAACTCAATCCGCGCCGGAGCCGGTGTGACAACACATTGAAGCTTCTCGTTGAAAATCCCTTGCGCAACAGACGTTTGAGCCAACTGAACTCCCGCGTCTTGTATCGACTGTCGCTCGACATCTACGGGCAGGTACACATTTATGCGCTGTATTGATGCTGGATTCTTGATCAACAGACCAATTTCAAGGAAGTCTCTTGGCGGTCGCTGAGGGCGACCCTTGAAATCCTTATCCCCGGCTATACGCCAGAAATTGAAGTGCGTCTCCATGGTGGTGCCCGAAACGTCGCCATTGGCAACACACCAGACCGCCATGCTGCCTGCTCTTTCCTGAAGCCTATTCTTAATTGTGTCCACCCTCGCCCCCGCGCGATCCGAATCTATCGAGTGTATTTCTAACTCAAACGCAACCGGAAGGGCAAAAAAACGATCAACCTTAGGGAGGCAGCGCAACGCTAGAGACCGGCTATTGTGTGTTGCAATTCATGAAAGCGATCCTACAGGAAACGGAGGATCACCATGGACCATTACCCGCTTACGCTAAAACAAAAAGCAGAAATTAAGAAAAACGAAGAACGCCGCCGCCGAAAACGACGGCTGCGCGAGGACGAATATCGCCGCCGCATTGAGCGCCTGCGCCGCCACATTGAAGAAGCGCGAAAGCGACGCCAGCGGATGCTGCTGCTTTTCCTGCTGGCAGTGCTGGCGATGCAGGAATCAATTCTGGTGGCATTCCGGCGCTCGTACATCGTTTGGCCCGATCCCGCGCCTGACCCGACAGACTGGACGCCGAACCCGGCAAAAGACTTCGCCCCAGCACCCGGTCACGACGATCACTGCGACGGCTACAGCCGCGACCAGTGGCATCAGCTTGCGGGCGAACGCGGCATCCGTATCAGCCGAAAGGCGGAGCTATTGGCACAATGGCACGCCGATCCCGACCGCGAGCTTTTTCCCGACCGATACAAGAACTGGGGCTATCGTCCGTACCTTGGCGAGATCATGTACGACCTTACAGACGCGCGCCATCAGAATGACGCGCTGACCGCGATCAAGCTCATGTCGCCAGCCGAGACGCACCAATATTTAGACGAAGCCTATGCGTCAGACCCTGCCGACTTACTGTTGTGTCGTGCCACTTTAAACGCCGATATCGTCAGGAATTTCCAGTCCGCAGCAATCCGATGGGAATTCCGCAAGCAGCGCGAGGCCGAAGAGGTGCGGAGGGAAAAGGAATTGTCGCGAAAAAACGACGGTGACCAAGGAATTCCCGACCCAACTTGAAGGGATTTTTCAAGAATTCCTTGGTCTGAGACCTGCCAACTATTCGTAGCAAGGAATTTCCTCGAAAATTCGACGGCATCAAAGGAATTTGGAATAGAAACATTATTTTTTGATTTTTATAAGAATTCCTTTGTCAAAAAACACCGCTTGACGGAATTATTTTGCTCTTCTACCTATTCGTCGTCCACAACGAAAGGAGCCTGGGCATGGTGAGTACAATCTACATCTCTGCGGACGTGATCCAGAATTCGATGCTCGACACTGGTGACGCGATTGCGGCTTTCACCAGTTGGAAACCGAAGCGAGGAGAGAACGTTTTCCGTTACGAAAAGGCGGACATCCGCATTACAGCGGCGAACGGCGCGATTTACATGATGTCCAAAGCAGAGACGAAAAGGCCGAAAATCCCGTTTACCCCTGTGCCTGCTGCTGAGCTTGGCGAGCTCGTGCGGTCGCTAAATGGTGCCGTATGATGATGGAACTGAAGCCAGACCATGATGTCATAGACGACGAAACGATCACACATTTCGCGGTTGCCAAGGCCAGGGGTCGATGCCGTCTTTGCGTAGTTCCGAAGATCATCCAGGAGCAGGCTATGGCCGCTTGGGATCATGCAGATGAACAGGCCATCCCGTTCACGGCTGCCGACATGATGCAGGTGGCAAAGGAACGGTGCGGAGGATGCCTTGGGCGAGGTTGGCCGAAGGTCTCCGAAAGTAGCGGTGTGCTGTATCTCCATGTCGCCAGCAAACGGATCGGATGATGTGAGTGCGGGGGACGGCTCCAATCGTTCCCCGCACTCTCCCGCTCCGAGCCACAGAGCGGGTATTTTAGGAAACGATGATTGCCATCACCAAGTCCGAAGACTCGCCTTCCTTCGTCGCACGTATGGTGACACTATAGCTTCCTGCTACGGCTGCGAGACCGGCAATTTTGCCGGTTGCCGGATCGAGTGTCAGGCCGGGCGGTAGTGTCTGTCTCAGCGCGAACGAATAGCCCCTGGCATCACCTGAAGGCATGACATTGACGACCGAACCGGCGACAACGCGGATCGGGTCATAGTGGATACTGAAAGCAGGTTGCTCCGGCTCCGGTTGCGTTGGCGCAGGATCGACAGTAGCGGACAGCGTGCCAGTTGTTGGCGACCGCCAGACGATTTCGCCAGCGGTCGCATTGGACGCAATCAGGATGGCGACGACTGATATCATTTTAAGCATCACGTTTTTTCCTTTTTCTGAAAATTGGGTTTCAAAATCAGCTTGGGAGCTTGCGAAAGGTCTGGCGTGCCAGGATCGGCGGCAGGTGTCAGAATTGAACGCAGACGGTCGCGCTCGATGCCTGCGCGGAATGCCGCGTCCTGTGCTTCACGAGCCCTTCTTTCGGCTTCGTAGCGCTGACGCTCAGCTTCAAGCTGTCTGCGCTCGGCGTCTCGTGCTTTCTCGCGCCAACGGTCGATTTCGCTGGAAAATTCGACTCGCACCTTTTCGACAAGGGATGATGTCCGCAAACGGTCCCATACGGCACGCAGGCGACCGGCCCAACCGGAATATCGTTCGGCATCAGCCATCGCTGTTTGGGCTTGCTCTCGGTCTTTTCTGGCTCGATCCTGTGCAGCCAGGGCGGCGGCAATCGCATTTCTGGCGGCCTCCTGTTCGCGGGCAGCATCGGCAACGATCTTTGCGGTCTCCTTTTTCGTTCGCGTCACGAAATTCTCGCCATCCGCCTTAACCTTGAGCGCTCGCTGGACGACCGTTTGCAATGCTTTGGCTTGAACCTTCTCCCGTTGCCATTCATCCCTTGTCAAACGGCGGCGCTGTGGTCCGAGTCGCGTCAATCCGCAAGGGATCGCAACGGCCTGATGATAAGAATCCTGCCATTCTCGCATTGCCTGTTTGTACGCCGCGTCGGCGCGCTTCGATAAAGCCTTTTTGTCCTGATCATCCTTGCCATTGTCCATGATGGCACGCTTCGCCATAGTGCCCGGATGGTATTTTAGGGCCGACATACCCGGCTCATCGACCGGCACAACGTATGCGTGAATATGAAAATATTCCTCGTCTTCATGGCGGATAACGGTTTTCAGATCGTCGCCATATTGCGAACGAAGCCAAGAGATTGTTCGTCTTTCCCACTCTTCCGCGTCCGCCCGCTTGGCCGGATCGCTTCTAATTTCGGCCATGGTTGCGGGGTATGATGTTACAATTGTATGTAAAGTTTTTTTGTCTTTTGCGAGCTTCCGAGTATGACCGCCCTTGACGGCGATGGTAGCGGCAGCGGCGGCAGAGTCATGGATTTCCTGCACCGCTTCCACGCCCATCCCAAAGACGATAACGGGCGGAGCGGGATTCGCTACATGAACGGAAGCTTCCGGCTGACGACTGGCTTCAGCAAAGATAAAATCGGTCGAGCGGCCTTTTGCGTCGGCCTTGCGTGCATAGGATTCGAGGTGAATAAATTGGTAGCCCATTTGCTACCTCAGCCTGTGCGGCGACTATGCTCTGTTGCCAGAACAATATCAGCCTCATCCCATCTGCCCGGCAAACGTGCCGCAAGTTCGTCTTTCAGATGGAAAGACTCGACCGACCATTTTGCGAGCCATTCGATCACATAGCCATACCGGATGTGCGAGTTGAGGGCATGAAACACATCCTCTGGCAAAATAAGCAAACCTCGCGGATCGATGCCGTCTTTTGAGGCGTCGGCGGCCAGATCAAGCCAAGTCCGAGCAAGTTCAGGGTCATCATCAATCATGGTTGCAAGCAGAGAACTCGCAACTCCGATGTGCCGATTATCCAGTTCAATGATGCGGTCAATTATCTGATGTGTCTGATATTCTTTCATCGCTTCGCTCCAAAATAGGAAATTACTCCTGAAATTCTGGGTGCGAAAACAATGGGCGCAAAGTGATTTTTGGTATCGGAATCAAATTAGTAGTGACCAACTACTAACACCAAGGTGCACGTCGGTCCCTCCCGGAGGGGGCCTTCAGCCGGACCCCTTCGGGGTGACCCTGCGGGGAGCCTCTTCCAGAGAGGCCATTTCATGGAGACCCCTCTATCGCCGGGGTGGCGACGTCAAAATGTCACTCCCAGGAGCGTCATTTTGAGTTATGGACAGTTACCCAAGTGCGGCTACGCCGCCTTGGGCCCGCCATGCGGTCCTATGTCTCGGCTTCTGGCAGCTTCATGATGTCCGCAAGAAGTTGCTCGGCAGTAAGATCGCGAGCCGCCTTCAGCTTGGGGTCTTTCATCGCATCATTCACGGCCGTCGCTGAGACTTTTTCCATCGTCCAATTATGCCTTGATCGGTGCGACAGAAATTCGCCGTCCTCGACCGTTGCAAAGCCGGTCAGGATGATGCGCTCTTCCTGGTACTGGTTGACGCGCTGTTCTGTGGCTGTGTAAAGCCGCTGACCTTCTTTGACCGGGCAGATGAAATCGGGTTTGGCGCATCCAAGCCCTAGTATGAGCGATAGGGCATTGCCCCAGTCGCGACGGCTCATTGCCCCGCAGGCTTGTGCGACGTCGGTTTGCCCGAAATCATCTTCCGCTTTCGAGGACTGATAGCATGCCTGCCATTTTGCCACGAAGCCCCGACCGAAGTTGATCCAGGAAATCTGTCGGACGGCTACGCATGATTTCCAGGCGCTGACGTCGGCATTCAGCAAGCCCTTCGAGAGGTATTTGAACATGTACGATGCCGGTGACGATGCCTTTTTCCCGTCCTTCAAATCCGCTCCTTGCGGCTTCCAGGCCAGAAAGTCGGTGAGGATGGTCTGATACACAATGTTGCCATCGGAATTCGTTTTCTTCGTGTTTTCGAAAACGCCGCGAGGGATAAGCGAAACATCCTCATCGCCTTCACGAGATGCGTAGTCGATCATGTACTCGCGTACCCGGATAAGCACCTTTTTCGGAGCGCAGATCATGGCATGCATATGTGCTGTGCCGTCTGCATGCGGCTCCTTCATGGAAAAACCCAGCCCGTTCTTGCCCAGAATTTGTTTCAGTCTGGTCGAGACAGAGTTCCACCGGTTTTGAAGTTCGCGGGCGGCCTCTAAGGGGGTTGCCATGTTCCATTCAGATTTTCGGCCACCAGCCTTGCCCGTACGAGCGGAATGCCATTCTCCGGGCAAGGTGAGCGTCAGCATGGCATAATCCCAACCGGCTTCGGTCGCGATCTGCTCTATGCCTTTCGCGATGGCGTAGAATTGCGACAACTGCGACTTTTTTTTCGTTGACGTGACGGTGTACATGCTCACACGCACATCCCGTTTATGGTCTACGAGTTCATGCCGCGTCGCCCATTCCTCCTGCGCCATCTGAGAATGGCTGTAGGCTGATAGCTCCGCATCGGAGACGAATTTTTTGGACATCCGGCCCTTGTGATCGCCGACCAATTCCAGAACCTGAGATAGCCACAGGCTGCATTCTTTCCGCTTCTGCTTCAAAATCCGGATGCGATGCTCTGTTGAAAAAGCCTTCAGGCTCTCCACGATGTGCGCCTCGTTGAGGGGCAACATGTGATGAACTCTCAGGAAATCCCAGGTCTCGTTGAAATTGTCGAACACGATCTGGTCCGTCTCTTCGAGCCTGGCGTACAGCCCGCTATGAAGATCGCGGATATTGCGAGACTGCCGACTGCTCAGCGAAAGAATTTCGTCGTCGGACATGCTGATGAGGTCGAAAACCGCCCGTGGAAGCTTCAAGATGTCGCGAGCCAGCCAGCACAGATGCAGAAGCCGCTCGTGACCTTCAATGCGCGACAAGGCATTCTCGAAAGCGAGAATAGTCGAGGTTCCGTACGAGACCAGCGCCGCGTAAGCGGTCTCGATTTCGCCATCCGATAGGCGAGGAAAGCCAAAAGCCTTCGAATGATCGGGAACTAATTGGAACCGCTCAATAATCTCGAAAATCCAAGCGATTTTCTTGTCGGGACGCCGATATCCGGGGTCATACTCGACGCCTTGGACAAGTGCGTCCATCGCATGGCGATACTTTTTTAAATTGGATTGCGGCGACTTCCGCTTTTTCTTGGAGGCTGCAATTCCCGGTGCCTTCGGCTGCGCACCGGGACCGCAGTGCGGCGCATCACTATCCGCAAACGCGTCGATGAAGGGCTGAGGCCCATGGACGTCATCTACGCCAAGATGAAGGGAGGTTTGGCTGTTCGCCTCATCGCAACCTTTAGGCGAGTAATGTTGACATTTTTTTGTGACAGAATGGGGCGTTTCATCGGCTGGGTTATGTCCCAGCCGGGCGGTCACTCAATCGTCAATGGGAGCTTTACAATAAACATGAATTCGTTCATCTTTATAAAACAGTGATTGAAAGACGCCGGAGGGGTTCCCGCCCCAGAGATGGCGTCTTTTTTTATGGTCATGGCAGGCGGAATCGGCGTCAATCGATCAGATGCCGAAAGTGTCATCGAGTGCTACGGCTGCGAATGTCGGGTGAACGCCATGGTCAAAGACCGCGAGACGTTGCCACCTATCGAGCATCCGCCAGATTGCTTCGTCGCTCCAGTTTGTCTTCCACACCCGATCTCCGACGACGAAAGCAACGGCCATCTGTATGGTGGATGAGCATTGGAGATCATGAACCGACGTGCCACGCGCAACGGCGGCCACGCATAGCCCAATCTCCAGATATACGCTGTCGTGGCGGAGAGACTCGTCGTCCTTTGAAAGCTGTATGAACATCAACCTAACTCCCGGTCGTGCAGCAGCGCCATAAGCTCATCCATGGTGATGGTCTCATCAGGGGAGCTATCGAGCTTTTCGCCGACCGCCGCCCAGAACTCTGGCGGTTGCCCCGCAACTAGCTTGGCCAACCGCTCCGTACGCCAGCGTGCGTAGAATTCGCCAAAATCGATTTCATTTGCCGCCATGTTGCCCCCCTGAGTAAACAAACCCGTGAAGGTGGTGGCTTTGGCGATACTGGAGCGGCGGCAGGCCGCGCTCTTTGCGGATGATTTGGCAAACACGAATCTGTTCCGCGTCGAGCGTGTCAAACGCGCCCTGCGTGGAGCGACTGCTTCCCATTTCCTCAAAGCGATCCAGCGCGAAACCCACGGTGTAGGTTATGGTGGTGCTGCCCGGAATTTCATCGTAGCGAAGACGGTATTCGCCAGCTTCGATTTCAGCGGTTTTCTCGCGTACCATGCGGAGCATGTGAGAGGCGTCATGGGTTTTCCGGTGGAGCGTCATGGCGCAACCTCAAAATTTGAGACTGCTCGCTCTTGAATGGCGGCATACTCGCTACGGTCGATTGCAATCTTGTGCTTCTCAGCCTGTCCCGCGTACACGGTCACGCGATCAGCCATCATAAGCCGCCATCCGCCATCATAGCGGCGAAGATAAACGACCGTGCCTATAGCCTGCGGCGTCCAACGAGCCGTTTTCCGCGACCGATCAGGCCCAGCACTGCGAACTACGGCGGTAACACCCGTCCGATTGCTTTGCGCAATACCAGCGCCATCAAGCTCCTTCTCCAAATTCGACGCTATACGGCGCAGGTCGCGAACGTCGTATGCGTACTTCTCCGCCCTTCCGTTCGTCTGTTTCAGATAGTTGGCGCATCCGTCACCCTCGGCATCAAGCCGAAAGCCGTGGCGCGGCGGCATAACCATTTCTTGGCTCATTTACATTCCTTTCGTTCGGCAAAGCTCCGCCCTTCCGTGGGAACGGACGCCCAAATTGTTGATGATGGTTAGAAGTGGGAGCGCACGGATGCGCTCCCTGACTCTGCCAAAGCAGAGAAAGGCCACTGTCGATGACAGAAGCGGGACATCCCTGCTGACGCAGGGAATAGAAGAGCCGCCTATTCGGCGGTACAACGCGACCTATTCAGGGCCGCATGTGCCTTCAGAGTCACCTACACGGCGGTGAAAGTCCGTTCGTTCAAATCCATGCCAAGTTTGGACCCAGGCGATAGGAAAGACCGATCAAGCTGAATAAAAGTCCGAGAACTTTAATTCCAATCCCCCTAGGGGTGACAAAAAACCCTGATCGGCTTTCCTGCAAACAAAGGTAGGTGAAGAGCGAAAATAGCGCAAGAGGCGGATTAAAAAAGCCAATGAAAACAAAGCAAAGTGCAAAATGCAAGTTGCATTTTGCTTTCTGTTATTCCGTTGACAAACAACCGTTTTCAGAAAATTTTCCTCGAAATCAGGTCCCGAAACCTCCCTCAAAAAAAATTTTGCTGACGTACCTCGCGGGGGCTTTGCCCCCTGTCGCGGCCTGCGGCCTTGCCCGCCTCCACCCTCATTGCCGGGGGGCTAGTCCGGAGCAGGGCATTACGGGCTGTGCCCTCCTTGTCCTGCTCCGGTTGCGGTAGGATTGGGTCGCTGCGGTCCGTCAACGGCACTCAGCGGGACCGTGGCTCAGTCGCTACGCTCCCTGCGCCCGCACCACTCCCGCAGAGTCCCATTGACCGACCTCCCGCTCCGTTTGGCACCCGAAACAAGGCAAACGATCCCCCTGAAAAATCATTAGAATCCGAACGACCCGGTTAACGAACGCTATCCCATCCACGACATCTTTCCCGGCCAAAGGATTCTCAAGAATCCCAATCTCTGCTATATATTTCTCAATGAATTCAAAGAGAAAGCAGGGATTTCAATGCGCCAGCAGATCACCAAAATCAAAGGTCTGACAGTTAACGTCGAGATCGTTGAAGTGTCCCAGGCGGACAAGAACGGCGGCATCCTCTGCTACGTCGCGGCGATCTATATTCAGGCACACGGAAGCGCGGAAAAGCGCCTCGTGCGCAAGTCCCGTCTGCCTGGAGCAGCGGCTGAGTTGAAGCGGGAAATCCAAAGGGACGGGCTGCGGGCGTTCTACAAGCTGACGGCTTGACGTACTTAGATCGGCCCCTAAATATGGCGTACCAGTCTGGAGAGCCATGGACTGTATTTTCCTCTGCAAACGCAGTGATGCGGCTCATATCAGCGCAATCGATCACCGCTTGCGTGCCGTTTATCTTGTTCAACGCGAAAGCAGAGGAAATGTTATGATTAATCTCGTTTGTCAGAATAGTGGAAACGTCTGGCTTTCAGGCGAAACCGTTCAAGCCGCCGTTGAGAAGGTCGGTGAGATCGGCGCATCCGACTACGCATATTTCGACGTTTCGGAATACGACCGGCGCAACAGCGTAGAGGCTAAGCGCCGTTGGTACTTCAGCGTATATAAGTCCGACGACGAATTCACCGCAGATGACGCCGAGGAGCTTGCTGAAGGCGGCGAATTCCTTGGCTACATCGCGCTCGTTGAGCGCGACCGGGCGGAGTAGCCACTTACTCAGTCCGACGTCGCCATTCGATGAATGGTGAGAAGTCGACGCCGCGCGGGGCCGGAATAGACATTATCTTTTGAATCTCTTCCGGCTCCATCGCTTTAAACCCATACTTAGCTCCGACCGTTGAAGCAGAATGTCCGCATTGCTTGTCTGCAAGACCATCGCCGACATTTATTCGGAACCATGATTTTGCGTTGTGTCTCAACGAATGAAAAACTTGACGCTGAGACTCGTGGATGTCGAGCGCCCCCATCCAATTCGACATTTGCTTCTGAGCCGCGTCAGCGGGGTCTCGTGCAGTATGATAATGGGGAAAGATAAATCCCCCACGCCCTCGTTGCTTTTTGGCGAAATCGATAAACCCACATTCTTGAAGGAGAGGGTGGATTGCAACAATTCGCACAGAGGTACGAGTCTTTAGCGGTCGATCAACTTTCTTGCCATCAATGGTCAATGGCAGTCGCAGGTCGAAAACCTCATTCCCTTCGATGGTGACAATGTCAGACGATTGAAGGTAGACAATTTCGGAAAGCCGCATGCCCGTCAGAAGACCGACAAGCGGCAACCAAGCCTTATGCGGTTTTTTCATTATCCTGGAACTGACACTGTCCGCCAACCATGTGTTCAACGAAAGTGGTGGCAGGCCTTCCCGATTAATGGCAGGTGTGGCGGCGGTGGGCATAGTGACGTTAAATGATCGGATGTCCCGAATTCCGGTAACACCAGCCGTTGCCTTCTCCCAGATGAGTTTAATCTGGGCGACATGCTCTTTAACAGTCGTCTGAGACAAGCTGTTTATGCGGTCCTTTTCTGGCAACTTGTCATTCTTTTCGACCATCTGCTTCAGATTCAGACCGGCGAAGATTGGGTGCTTCGTCCGATTTTTGGGAACTTTTGCCATAACCGTCGCAAAGTCCTGAAGGTGTATAGGCAAATAGAAACTGAGTGGATGATCGCCGACGACGTTCAGGAACGCCGAGAACGTGTTTTCAAGCCGCTCCTCATAGCGAACTCTATCTTTATCACCGTTGTCCAGCGCTTCTTTTCGAGCATCGAGAACTACGCGGCCTGCGACGCTGAACTTGGTGGATGCCGTCACCGTTCGCGCATCCCGATATTCGGTGGGTTGAGGCTCAGGAGGCTGAACCTGCTGCTCACGCTGAACTTGAGGCAAGTGAACCGGAGCGCCCAAAGAACCAAGGGTGCGCACCACGGATTGAAAGGTTTCTCGTTCCGACTCCCAGGCAATCGAGTCCTTGGAAAGAGCGTCAGCGATGGATTCTAGCCTCTGTCGAAAATTAGCTATTCCCGCTTTTTCGGCGGCGAGCCGCTGAGCTTTTTCTCGTAAAGTGCGGGCGTAGCTTTCAGCCCCCTCAGCTTCAAGTTCGTCCGCTTCCTGACCTGCTCTTACGACAAGAGCGCCGAGAGGAAAGTTCTTGTGCTTGAGGACTTGCAACTCAGCATTCAGAGCACGCAGGCTGTGAACGAGGGTTTCTCTGGTCATAGTCGGATCGTCCATCAATTGCATGGCCGCACCCGAAAGAATAATTGCTCTTTTCCGTGCCGCAGCGGCAGGAAGTGGCCCCAAATTCACGCGGATGGGTGATTTCCCAAATTGAGATTCGACGCTAACGGGAATTCTTTGCTGATAAGTGAATCCGTTTTCTCGTTTCCATAGATACATTCCGCGCCTCTCAAACCGGCTCGAAATGTGTACGTAGCGGGGTATTTTGCCGTGTACAGTGAAAAAACGCCTTGAAAATTCTCGTTTAAAATCAATAGATTATGGCGATTGGTGGGCCCGGAGGGACTCGAACCCCCAACCAAGCGGTTATGAGCCGCCGGCTCTAACCATTGAGCTACAGGCCCAGCCCGGCAGAGATGCCGCAGGCGGCGGGCAATGGCACCCGCGCCTTGAAGCGACCGCTCTAGCCCAATTCGCCGAAGGCGACAAGTCTTCGCCGCAATGGCTTCACAATCACCCGTCATCAAGGCAAGTGTAAGGGACGCCAATCCGAGGAACCATGATGAACCACCTGAAGACCCAAAGGCTCGCGCTTGCCGCCACGCTTTCCTGCGCTCTTTTTCTGCCGCTTGCCGCGCTCGCCGCCGAGCCGGAGATCCGCGAAGCGACCATCATCGTCTCGGGCGAAGGCGAGGCGGCGATCGCCCCCGACATGGCCGTACTCGGCTTAAGCGTCGTGCGCGAGGCCGAGACCGCCGAGGCGGCGCTGAAGGCCAATAGCCAGGCCATGGCCGAAGTGATCGCCGACCTCAAGGCCAAGTCCATTGCCGATCGCGATATCCAGACCTCGGCCTTCTCCGTCGATCCGCTCTATCGCCAGGACAAGGCCGACGACGACACCTACGAGGCGCCGGTGATCGTCGGCTACCGGGTCACCAACGGCCTGACGCTGCGCGTCCGCGACCTGTCACAACTCGGCGCGCTGATCGACGCCGCGGTCAAGCTCGGCGTCAACCAGGGCGGCGGCATCAGCTTCACCAATGACAATCCCGATGCCGCGATCGCCGAGGCCCGCAAGAAGGCGGTGGCCGAAGCGATGGACAAGGCCAGGGTGCTGACCGAAGCCGCGGGCGTCAAGCTCGGCCGCGTGATCGAAATCAGCGAGAATTTTGCCCGTCCCATGCCGCAGCCCATGTACCGCGCGGCCATGGCCAAGGAAATGGCCGATGCAGCGCCGATCGCCGCGGGCGAGAACGAATATACGGTAACCGTCAACATCACCTATGCCATCGCGCAGTAAAGGGTGAGAAGGCGCCAGCAGCGACGCGCGCCTCAAGCCACCGAGCGCCAGACATGAGGAGGCCCGCCATTCGGCGGGCCTCTCTTCGTCATATCCTCGGCGTCGTCAGTAGCGGATGATCGGGCAACCGCGGACATTGGCGAAGACCATCCGGTCGAATTCGCCATGGCGGAAGCCGGCGACGACCACGCGGCGCGGGGTGACATTGTGGACGCGGGCGCGGCGCAGGCCGCTCCAGCGCGCCTCCTCGACGGCGCGCCGCGGCGAGCAGCCCTGCGGGCGATGGCGACGCGGCTCGTGGCCCCATCCCGGGCGGTAGTCGTCGCGGTAGTGCCGGTCGTAGCCGGGTCCGCCCCCGACATAGACGCCCCAGCCGAAGTTCGAGTCGGCGGCGGCGGTCGACACGGTGCCGACGGTCGTGGCGAAGGTGACGAGGGCGGCAAAGCCCAGTTTTGCAAGCATTCCGGCCATGGTTCTCTCTCCTTTGGCTGCCCGGTCTCGGCCGGGGAAAACTCCCGCTCTCATCAGCGATTGAAAGGAGAGTGCCAGGGGTGGCCTGAATGCGAACCGAACCGCTTATTCAGCCATCGTTCATGGATATGCGCCGCTTTGTCCGGCTCCAACCATCCGCCTCAACCGGCCATGTGCAGGACGATCTCGCGCCGGTGGGCCGCGTCGCGGTGCTCGAAGAGATAAAGCCCCTGCCAGGTGCCCAGCAGCAGCCGACCACCGGAAAAGGGAATGCCGATCGACACCTGCGTCAGGGCCGACTTGATATGGGCCGGCATATCGTCCGGCCCTTCCTGGCGGTGCTCGATCCAACCCATGGCGGGATCGCTGGACGGCGGCACCAGCCTGGCGAAGAAGGCCTTCAGGTCCCTCTGCACCGAGGGGTCGGCATTTTCCTGGACAACCAGCGAACAGGAAGTATGACGGACGAAGACCGTGAGCAGGCCCTCGCCCCCGTCGCCCTCCTTGAGAAACGCCTCGGCCTCGCGGGTGAACTCGTAAAGCCCCTGGCCGTCGGTCCTGATCTGTAGCCGCCGCAAGACCATCGCCACCTCCTTCATCTCATTTCGGTACCGGAGGCCGACTATCGCCGGTGTCCGGCGAAGGTCAAGTCGGGCGAGCCGCCGGCCGCATCGCGCCATCGGTTGGCTGGCCGGCGCAAAACATCGGCATGGTCTTTCCGCGCCGTGCGCCAGGCGCTAGTCTCAACTGACGCCCAAGGATGAGGACAAGAAGAATGACGCACGATCGTACCCTGCTCGACACCCTGGCAGACCAGGAGGAAGCCCTGGTATTCAAGGGCTTCGACGAGATCACCGCGATCGAGATTGGCGGGCACCTGATGCGTGCCGCCCGCGCCGGCGACCTGCCGGTGGTCATCAACATCCGCACCGCGGACCGTGTGCTGTTCCATGCGGCTCTCCCCGGCTCGTCGCCGGACAATGACGAATGGGCGCGCCGCAAGAGCAATGTCGCGCTGCGCTTTCACAAGTCATCCATGCGGGTGGGGGAAAACTATCGGCTGAAGGGCCGCGAAATCTGCGCCGAACTGGGGCTGGATCCGATCGACTATGCCAGCCATGGCGGCAGCTTTCCGGTGCGCGTCGCCGGCACCGGCGTGGTCGCGGCCATCACCGTGTCGGGTCTCGCTTCCGAGGATGACCACGGGCTGATCATCAGGGTGCTCGAGGATTATCTGGCGGAGGAACAATAGCCCCCAGGCCAGTCTCCGGATGATCAGAGCGCGGTCGACAGGTATAGGCTGAGCCGCGTGAGGTGATCGTCCTCGCTTTCGAAGACCAGCACACAAGGCAGCGAAAACCGCCCGCCTTTGCCGGTATTCGACTTGCCCTCCCGGTCGCTGCCGTCGATCGTGCCGTCATAGGCGCCGCGCAGGCCGGCCTCGTCGGCCATGGCAACACCATTGGCGAAACGCGCGTCGTGACGCAGCAGGTAGGCCGACAGCGTGTCGCGGATCGACGCCAAGCCGATCACCCGCTGGCCGTCCGGCATGTCGAGCACCGCATCGGCATCGAAAAGGGCTTCGAGGGCGGCAAAATCGCGCTGGTTGAGCGCCTGGATCGCCAGTGACATCTGTTGTCGGATCGGCATGGAAATATCCTTTGGTGAAATTCTCCCCAGGCATCTAGGGCACGGCGCACATATCGGCAATGGCGGTGAAAGGCTCGTCACCCTCAACGGCCGTGCGGGCGCAGCGCCGTTCGCGCCGTCTCGCCGACCGCATGGTTGAGCGGGCTCAGGGCCGAAGCCACCGACCGGCTGAAGTGCCAGAAGAGCGGCACATCATAAGCCGCGTCCGGCAGAAGCGGCACAAGCCGCCCCGCAGCGATGGCGTCCGCCACCAAAACCTCCGGATTGAGCCCCCAGCCAAGACCGGCTTGCGTCGCATCGACGAAGGCCTGCGACGACGGCAGCCAATGGGTCGGAGGCACGACCCCCTCGCCGACATGCTTCTCGATCCAGCGGGCCTGCAGCATGTCCTTGGCATTGAAGGTCAGCGCCGGCGCGCGCGCCAAGTTCCTCGTCGTCACCCCGTCGGCAAACCAGCGAGCCACGAAGTCCGGGCTCGCCGTGGCAATGTAGCGCAGCGACCCCAGCGGCCGGCAGTCGCATCCCTGCACGGGCGCGTCGGAGCCGCTGACCGCGGCCCTGACTTCGCCGCGGCGAAGCCATTCGGCGCTGTGTTCCTGGTCGTCGAGCACCAGATCGAACAGGCAATCCGGCACCGCCGCCATTGCCGCGACGAACCAGGTCGCCAGACTGTCCGCGTTCACGGCGATACGGATGGTGGGTATCCGCCCATCGATCGCCTCGCGGCCCATATCCTGAGCCAGCGTCCGTTCCAGAAGCGCGACCTCTTCGGCATGCCGCGCCAACCGCAGTCCGGCCTCAGTCCCTGAACAGGGCTGGCCCCGAATGACGAGCACCGAGCCGACGCGTTCTTCGAGCAGCTTGATGCGCTGTGAAATCGCAGAAGGCGTGACACCGATCTGTCGGGCGGCCCGCTCGAAGCTGCCGGTTCGCACGACAGACACCAGCGCGTCGAGAAGCGCATAATCAAGCATTGATTAGAATTCCTTATGCGCATGAAGAATTATTAGCTTTTCTAAATTTCCAGAGCCCGCTAGTCAAGGCGAAGACCTTTCCGGAGCCTTGCCATGCTGACTGCCGCCACCGCCGGTTTCTTCCTCGGTCTCAGCCTGCTCGTCGCGATCGGGGCGCAGAACGCCTTCGTGCTGCGCCAGGGATTGCGGCGCAGCCACGTGCTTGCCATCTGCCTCGCTTGCGCGGCCTCCGACGCGGCGCTGATCGCCGCCGGCGTCGCCGGTCTCGGCAAGGCCATCGCCGCCCTGCCCTGGCTCACGCCCCTCATGCGCTATGGCGGAGCCGCCTTCCTCGCCTTCTATGGAATTCGTAGCCTGCGGGCAGCGCTCAGCAGCAATGCGGCGCTGAAGCCGGAAGGGGAAGCGCAGGAAAGCCTCGCCGCAGCGCTCTTCACCTGTCTGGCGCTCACCTGGCTCAACCCGCATGTCTATCTCGACACCGTGGTCCTGCTCGGCTCGATCTCCACCCAATATCCCGGCCAAGGACTGGCCTTCGGCCTTGGGGCGACGACCGCGTCTTTCCTGTTCTTCTTTTCCCTAGGCTACGGCGCGCGCTATCTGCGCCCGCTTTTCGCCCGTCCCGCCGCCTGGCGGATCCTCGACGGACTGATCGCCCTGGTGATGGGATCGATCGCAATCAGTCTGGTGTGGACCAGTTGATCCGCCGCCGATCGGGGAAGGACGAACGGGACCTCAGAACTCCGGGAACCCATAGCGTTTCCAGTCGCGCTTCGGGATCGCTACGCCGACCTCGAAGGCAAACGACAGGACGCGGGTGGCGTCCGGGTCGATCTCGCAGCGGAAGCGCAGATTGAACCACTGCCCATTGGCACGAAACGCCGCCTTGTTGACCGTGAGGACATCGCCGTCCTTGAGCTGGAAGGATGGCAGGAGCTCGGGCCGGTAGGCAGGCGTAGCGTTTCGCAACTGCTCGCGCAATTCGGTGACGCACAGCTGATCGGCCCGGTCCGGACGTGGAATATCCCCCATCGCCGTCATCGCGGCGCTGTCTCCGGTCAGGCTGGTCGAATAGAGTTTCGTTACCTCGTCCAGCTCGGTCTTCGCCTGCACCGCTTCGTCCGCCGATGTTTCGAGCGGCTGCGCAGGCTTTTCCGCAGGTCTGTCCTGGGTCAGGGCGACGGTGGTATCGTCAGGCTGCTGCGCCGGCTGCGCCCCGTCGCTTTCGTCCCCGGCCGAAGCGGCATCGATTTCTGGAACGGCGATATCGTCGGGCAGCGGCGTAGCCGGCGGCTGATCGGCTTCCTCGACCGCCTCTTCCGCAGGCGGCTCCGGCTCCGGTTCTTCAACCGGCACCTCATTCTCTTCGGGCGGCATCTCGGCGGGCTTGGCGGCCTCCTCCACCGCGTTGCCGCTCGTATCCTGCCGCGGACCGCTGTCCTTCTCACCAAACTCGAACACCGGCCGGAGCAAGGGCAGCGACGGCGCCGGCTCATCGGCCGCCGCCTCTTCCGGTGGCTGCTCGGCTGGGGGCTGCTCCACCGGCGGCTGCTCGGCCGGTCGCTCGGGCGGTGCAGGCACGCTCTCCGGCGGCGGCGGCTCCGCCTGCTCTTCCTTCGAAGGCTCTTGCTGCTCTGGGTGAGCCTCCTCCGCCTTTGGTGGCTCCGGCTCCTGCTCCTCCGGCGGCGGCACGATCTCGACGGCCACGCTTTCTTCCGGCTCGGGCTGGTTTATCGGCTCCGGCATGTCGATGAACAGCACCGCAAAGATCATGAGGTGCAGCAGGATCGAGACGACAAGGCCCCCACCCAGCTTTCTCCAACGTCTTGCCGATGTCTTTTCCATGCGGATCAAAAGGCTTTCCAAAGTTGTGGCTGATGTGGTCCCAAAAGACGGCGCCATCAAGGGACAGATGCGAGATCCTTGCCCGATGTGGACGTGAGCCAAAAGAAAACCCGACTGGATCGCTCCGGCCGGGTTGTCATTTCGTCGAACCTGTCGTGCGTCTCAACTATCCAGGAACGAGCGCAGCTTGCGGCTGCGGCTCGGATGCTTGAGCTTGCGCAGCGCCTTGGCCTCGATCTGGCGGATACGTTCGCGGGTGACCGAGAACTGCTGGCCGACTTCTTCGAGCGTGTGGTCGGTGTTCATGCCGATGCCGAAGCGCATGCGCAGCACGCGTTCCTCGCGCGGGGTGAGCGAGGCGAGAACGCGGGTCGTCGTTTCGCGCAGGTTCGCCTGGATGGCCGCGTCGATCGGCAGAAGCGCGTTCTTGTCCTCGATGAAGTCGCCCAGATGCGAATCCTCTTCGTCACCCACCGGGGTTTCAAGCGAGATCGGCTCCTTGGCGATCTTCAGCACCTTGCGGACCTTTTCGAGCGGCATGGCGAGCTTTTCGGCCAGTTCTTCCGGCGTCGGCTCGCGGCCGATCTCGTGCAGCATCTGGCGCGAGGTGCGGACGATCTTGTTGATCGTCTCGATCATGTGCACCGGAATGCGGATGGTGCGGGCCTGGTCGGCGATCGAGCGAGTGATCGCCTGCCGGATCCACCAGGTCGCATAGGTCGAGAACTTGTAGCCGCGGCGATACTCGAACTTGTCGACCGCCTTCATCAGGCCGATATTGCCTTCCTGAATGAGGTCGAGGAACTGCAGGCCGCGGTTCGTGTACTTCTTGGCGATGGAGATGACGAGACGCAGGTTCGCCTCGACCATTTCCTTCTTGGCGATGCGGGCTTCCCGTTCACCCTTCTGCACCATGTGCACGATGCGACGGAATTCCGTCACCGAAATGCCGGTCTCGGTCGCCAGGTTCTGGATCTCGCCGCGGATGTCGCGGATCGTCTGGTTCTCCTCGCGGGCAAAATCCTTCCAGCCACGGGCCGACAGGTTGCCGATCGACTTCATCCAGTTCGGGTCGAGTTCAGCACCCTGGTACTGCTCGAGGAAACTGTCGCGCTTGACGCCATAGGATTCGGCCAGACGCAAAAGGCGGCCCTCGTTCTGCACGAGACGCTTGTTGATGTCGTAGAGCTGCTCGACGAGGCTGTCGATGCGGTTCTGGTTGAGCGACAGCGACTTCACCGCCGTGATCAACTGATCCTTCAGTTCCTTGTAGCGACGCTCCTGGCCGGACGACAGCGTGCCGGTGCAGGCGAGACGAGCCTCGACCTGCTGGTCCTGCAGCTTGCGCAGCTTCTTGTAGGTGTCGGCGATCGTGTCGAGGGTTTCCATGACCTGCGGTCTGAGTTCCGCTTCCATGGCGGCGAGCGACAGGTTCGATTCGTCCTCGTCCTCTTCCTCCTCTTCCGGCGGAGCACCATCGCCGCCGACATCCGTGATGTCGTCGTCGCCGCTCGGGGAGCGGGCGCGCCGGGTCTTTTCCTTCTCCTCGGCCGCCTTGCGGTCGGCCTCGATCTTTTCCGGGCTCTGGAACTGCGGGGCAGCCTTGGCCTCGGGGCCGGAATAGGTGGTTTCGAGATCGATGATCTCGCGCAAAAGCGTCGTGCCTTCGTTGAGTTCGTCGCGCCAGATGATCAGCGCTTGGAACGTCAGCGGGCTTTCGCACAGGCCGGAGATCATCGTCTCGCGGCCGGCTTCGATGCGCTTGGCGATGGCGATTTCGCCTTCGCGCGACAGTAGTTCGACCGAACCCATTTCGCGCAGATACATGCGCACCGGGTCGTCCGTGCGATCGGTCGGTTCCTTCTTCTTGGCGGTCGCCAGCTGCGTGCCCTGAGACGGCGCAAGTTCGCCGCCCTCGCTCTCGCCGTCGCTGTCGTCGTCGCCGTCTTCGGCCGGAGCCGCCTCTTCGGCGTCCTCGTCCTCGATGACGTTGATGCCCATGTCGGAGAGCATGGCCATGGTGTCCTCGATCTGCTCGGAGGTGACTTCCTCCGAAGGCAGGACCGAGTTCAGTTCGTCCATGGTGACATAACCGCGCTTCTTGGCGGCCTTGATCATCTTCTTGACCGCGTCATCCGAAAGGTCGAGAAGCGGACCGTCGGTAGCGCCGTCGCGTTCGCTGTCTGCTTCTTCGTTTTCTTTGACTTTGGATGCCATCTATTTCGTCGCTTTCCTGACGTCTGATCTTGTCCGCACGATGCAAAGCGGAGAGTGGCCGCAAGGCCCCTGCCCGCTACGATTTCTGTCAATGACCTAACGGAATGGTGCTTAATTCCCGATTAACTAAGGACCGCATCGCCGCCGTGCAAAGTCCTCGTTCTTCCGAATGACCGGTCATGGTACTAGAGATTCGCTGGACCCACTTCACCCTTGTGTGCCTGTACTGGTGATTCCCACAATTTTCCCTGCCGTCAAGCTTTTCCGGTACGATTGCCCGGGAAAACGGGAAAATTCTTAACGCTTACGCCTGTGCAAACCGCTGTGGGCGAATGTAGGTGTGAAAGCGCCGAAAACAAGGGGCAGCGCCGGCAAGGCCGCGACACGCGTGTCACCGCGGTACACCAGCCAACCGTCTAAAGGCCGGTTTGTGATCTTAGGCCATTGAGGAACCAGACACGCATCGGGCCTTTGCCCTTGACGTCGATCTCGCCGCGCAGTTCGAAGTCGAAGCGGTCCTCAAGCATGTTCTTCACGCGGTCCCCGACCTGGATCCGGCCAGCGACCCCATGGGACTCCATTCGCGCCGCCGTGTTCACCGCATCGCCCCACACATCGTAGAGCAGCTTGTTCGAACCGATCACGCCGGCAACCACCGGACCGCTGTCGAGGCCAATTCGCACCTCGACCGCCTCGCCGCCTTCCGCCGAGATCTTTCGGCAACATTCCAGTATGTCCAGCGCCATCAATGCCACGCTCTCGGCATGGTCGGCGCGCGGCTCGGGAAGACCGCCCGCCACCATGTAGGCATCGCCGATCGTCTTGATCTTCTCCAGCCCGTGGGCCGCGGCGAGCGCGTCGAAACTGCGGAACACCCGGCTGAGAAAGGTCACCACGTCGCGCGACGGCCATTTGGCCACCCGCGGTGTAAAATTGACGATGTCGGCAAAGAGAATGGTCGCTGAGCCGATCTGATCGGCGACCATGGCGGTTTCGCTGTGCCTGAGCCGCAAGGCAACCGAACGGGGCAGCATGTTTTCCAGCAGGCGCTCAGAGAAACGGTGCTCCTTCAAGAGCGCCAGTTCCGCCCGGCTGGCCTCCTGGAAGGCAAAGAGCACGGTCATGAAGATCAGAAGGAACACGAGAGGGACAGTGATGAAGAACAGGATGTCGAGAACGGCGGGATCGACCTTCAGAAATCCTGCCGGCCCCGCAAAGAATATCTCCGTCGCCAGGAATGCGGCCAGCGCCAGGACCATCACGACGGCCGACTGTGCCAGGCGCTCGGCCCCGAAGATCAACATTGTCGCTGCGGCCCCCGGCAGGAAGAACAGATGCAGGCCGGATTCGCGGCCGAAGAGGAAGCAATAGCCGACGCCGTAGGCGAGCCACATGGCCGACAAGTAGACGGCCGCTGCGACTGACCCGAAACGATGGAAATACGGGGTCGCCGCATAGACTATGATCTGCGGGGACAGCAGCGCCACCGCCGGCCAGAGAGCCTCGAGATCGTAAAAGGAATAGAAGAGGATATAGGGCACGGTCATCAGGCTGGCGAGCAGCGAACCGAGATTGATGACCGCCATCCGACGGCGGACATGCGGCGAATACCCTCGCGTGCCGCTTGCGGCCACCAGCCGCAGCAAGGCCATCGGCTGCCACGATGCCCCGGCCCGGTAGCCGCGCGGGGTTGAGATGTGAAATTCCTGCGTCGACACGACCTGTCCCGCTTTGCGGTTGTGACTGCTGAATGGTACATCCGCCGGACAAGGGCAACCGTTTAATCGCCACTGGCTCTACGTATTGTGACCTGTGGCTGCTCCCTTGACACGCCCGGACATCACTCCGAAACCGTCGATGATCGCTTCCTGGTTCTCCATCCGGGTGATCTCGAGCTGCACCTCATGCAGCGCGCCGATCAGTTGGCCGATCCGCTCGGCATCTTCGACCTCGGTGGCCTCGGCCACTTCGCGTTCCAGTTCTATACGCTGGCGCCTCAGCGCCTTGGTGCGCTTGTGCAGCGAGAGCGCCTGCCGATAGCCCTCGCCCGCATCCTCGGCGGCCGCGATCTCGGTCGCGGTCCACAGGCGCGCATTTCGGATCTGCTGGTCGAGGCTCTTGATCAGGGTGCCATGACCCTGCTCTTCCAGGCGGGCAAGCAAAACCTCCCGGGTGAGCTGGGCTCCGGTGCCGGCGGCAATCGTCAGAAGCGAGGACCACAGCTTCTGCAGCGCGCGGTTCTCGTAGTCGATCGAGGCGATTTCGTCGTAATCGTCCTGGAGCAATTGCGGATGGTTGACGATGGTCAGCGCCAGCACGCTTTCGCGAAGCGCCGGCTGGTCCTGATGCCCCTTGACGAGCCCGGATCGCGCCAGACGGTCCGAGACCGCACCGCCGCCCCCGGCTGAGGGCCCTGGCGCCCGACCGCCGAACCGCCCCTGCCCGGCCGCCCCGCCACGGCCGCCGCCACCGCGATTGCCCGGCTCGAAACCGCCGCGACGCTCGTTGCGCGCCGCCTGGTTCGGCTGGAAGAAGGCATTCAGCCGGTCGCGGACATCCTGCTGGTAGTGCCGGCGGACGTTTTCGTCGGCGATCACCTGGACCACCTGCTTCATCCGCGCCTCAAGCTCGGCGCGCTTTTCCGGCGTGTCGAACTGCCCGCCGCCCGCCTCGCGCACCCACAGCATCTCCGCGAGCGGCCTGGCCTCGGACAGCACCTTGTCGAACGGCGCGCGTCCATCCTGCTTTACCAGATCATCCGGATCCTTGCCGTCCGGCAGCATGGCGAAGCGGACCGACCGGCCCGGCTTCAGATGCGGCAGCGCCAGGTCGACGGCACGGAACGCCGCGCGCTGACCGGCACCGTCGCCGTCGAAGCAGAGCACCGGCACCGGCGTCATCTTCCACATCAGGTCGAGCTGGTTTTCAGTGAGCGCGGTGCCGAGCGGTGCAACGGCGTTCTCGATGCCGGCCTGGTGGAGGGCGATGACATCCATGTAGCCTTCGACCGCGATGATCGTGTCGGCTCCGGCGGCGCCCTGGAGCGCACGACGGGCGCGGGAGAAATTGAAGAGCACATTGCCCTTGTGAAAGAGCTCGGTCTCCGGCGAGTTCATGTATTTCGCCATGGCATCGGGCGCCATGGCGCGGCCGCCAAACGCGATCACCTTGTCGCGCGAGGACAGGATCGGGAACATGATGCGGTCGCGGAAATAATCGTAGGAGACGGGAATGTCCGGCCCGTGCCGCACCAGGCCGCAGGCCTCGATCTGCTCCTTGGGCACACCCTTGCCGGCCAGATATTCCTTCAGCGCGTTGCGGCTCTCCGGCGCATAGCCGAGGCGGAAGGTTTCGATCGTCCGCCCCGAAAGCCCACGTTCGCGCAGATAGGCCCGCGCCCTGGCGCCGCTCGCCGTCTGCAACTGGTCCTGGAAGAACTGCGTCGCCATTTCCATGACGTCCTGCAGCGTGGTGCGTTCCTTCTCCCGCCGCTCGGCCTGCGGATCGGCCTTCGGCATGGCGATACCGGCCATGTCGGCGATCTGCTGCACCGCTTCGGGAAAGCTCAGCCCCTCGAGATCGGTGAGAAAGCGGAAATGGTCGCCGGAAACGCCGCAACCGAAACAGTGGTAGCGTCCCTTGCGGTCCTCGCAGTGAAAGCTCGGGCTTTTCTCGCCATGGAACGGGCAGCAGGCCCAATAATCACCTCGCGACACATTTGTCTTCTTGCGATCCCACGCCACGCGTCGACCGACCACCGCGGAAATCGGTACGCGGTCGCGTATCTCGTCGAGAAAGTCGTTGGAAAAGCGCATCATGTCCCTTGTGATAGATGGTTCGCTATAGGCCGCCTCCGAGGCAAAAGCCATCGCTCCAACCAACAGTGCCCAATATTCACAGCCGAACCGGTTCACGGCAAACAGAATGCCCCCCGGCTCGATACGTCGCCCGATTGAACGAATTGACAAAGATCAATGCGCCGCCGTCGTGGAAGATGCAGACTATTTTTGCCCGCGGATCAATGGTTGGTAAGCGATGCACATCAGCAACAATATCGGAGGATCACCCATGAACAGATTTTGTCTTTTGTCCAGCGCGGCAATCGCACTGGTTGCCCAGCCCCTGGCAGCCGCTCCGCTGACGGATTCGGAACAGAATTCCCGCGCAGCATCCGCTTATGTGCAGATCGCACAGAACCAGAACCAGAACCAGAACAACAATCAAAGCGGCAACCAGAACAACAATCAGAACAACAATCAGAACACCAACCAGAACACCAACCAGAACCAGAACCAGAACCAGAATTCCGATGACGGCACCGGACCGGATACGGTCGTAACGGCAGCCACTTCGGCCGCTGCCGAGACGGCTGCCGCCCACGCCTGTTTCTATGAAGATGCCGGCTACAAGGGCGAGAAGTTCTGCACGACGGGCGGAACGCACGCAAAGACCATCGGGCAAGGCTGGGACAACCGGATCTCCTCGATCAAGGTCGCAGGCAGTGTGACGGTAAAGATCTGCACGGATGGCAACTATGGCGGCTCGTGCATGGAGACGACCACAAGCATCGAGAAACTGGCCGGCGACTACGATAATGCCGTCTCTTCCTGGCAGGTGAAGTAAGCGGCACCGACACTATGCTGGCCCAGCCGATTGGCAGGGACTAGCATTCCGATATCCACGCCGGGACTTCTTTCGAAGGTCTGAAATACAGAAGGCAGCACGCGAGTGCTGCCTTTTGCCGTAATGCAGACGAATGCGGGGCCAGCCTACTTCAACAGATCCTTCACCACGCCCGAGGCCTTGGCGAAATCGATCTGACCGGGATAGCGCTCCTTCAGCGTGTTCATGCACTTGCCCATGTCGCGCAGCCCTTGCGCCCCGGTTTCGGTGATCACCGAAGCGCAAAGCTCGCGCACCTTCTCCTCCGGCAGTTGCTCCGGCATGAAGCTCTTGATGATGCAAATTTCCTGGCGCTCCTGCTCGGCAAGCTCGGGCCTGCCGTTATCGGCATAGATTTGCGCCGATTCGTCGCGCTGCTTGATCATCTTCATCAGTATCTGCATGATCTCGTCGTCGGTCACCGGATCCTTGCCGACACCGCGATTGGCGATGTCGCGATCCTTGATCGCGGTCTGGATCAGCCGCACGGTCGAGGTGCGGCGCACGTCCTTCGCCTTCAGCGATTCCTTCATAACGTCGGTAAGTCTGTCGCGCATCATCTCTTCAATCTCCATGGAACAGCCGGCCTGCGGGCTTCGCCAATTGTGGCTTTTCCTTGTCATTTCGGCCGGACTCATACCCAGCCCTGCCGCACTGCGCAAATCAATTAGACAACCCATTGAAATACATGGGGCTAAATTCCACGCTTTCCACAGCAACGAATTGACCTTGCGGATCGATCCGTCTATTTTCCGGCACCTGCACGAAAATTGAAATCAGGGGAAAAGCGCGCGCTTTGCTGCGCGACCTTGATCTGCGATCATAAATGGCGCGTGACCTCCGGTTCTTCAAGGGATCGGCGGCCTCGGCCGGACAAGGAACGAACATGACCTCGACAGCTCCCTGGACCACCCGCAAGCCGACCGCGCTCCTCGTCCTCGCCGACGGCACCGTCATTGAAGGCCACGGGATCGGCGCCACCGGCAAGGTCCAGGCCGAAGTCTGCTTCAACACGGCGCTGACCGGTTACGAGGAAATCCTGACCGACCCCTCCTATCTCGGCCAGATCGTCACCTTCACCTTCCCCCATATCGGCAATGTCGGCACCAATGACGAGGACATCGAGGACCTGACGCCGGCGGCACGCCACGGCGCGGTCGGCGTGATCTTCAAGGCCGACATCACCGACCCGTCGAACTACCGCGCGGTCAAGCATCTCGACGCCTGGCTGAAGGCCCGCGGCATCATCGGCCTTTGCGGCGTCGATACCCGGGCGCTCACCGCCTGGATCCGCGAGCACGGCGCGCCGAATGCGGTCATCGCCCATGACCCGAATGGCGTCTTCGACATCGACGCGCTGAAGGCCGACGCCAAGGCCTGGAGCGGCCTCGTCGGCCTCGACCTCGCCAAGGTCGCCACCTCCGGCCAGTCCTCGACATGGGACGAAAAGCCCTGGGTGTGGAACGAAGGCTATTCGACGCTCGGCCCGGCGGATGCCAGGTACCACGTCGTCTGCGTCGACTTCGGCGTGAAGCGCAACATCCTGCGCCTGTTTGCCGGCCTCGACTGCAAGGTAACCGTCGTTCCGGCGTCGACCAGCGCCGAGGACATCCTGGCTCTCAATCCGGACGGCATCTTCCTGTCGAACGGCCCGGGCGATCCGGCGGCAACCGGCGAATATGCCGTTCCGGTCATCCGGAACCTCATCAAGGCCGACAAGCCGCTGTTCGGCATCTGCCTCGGCCACCAGATGCTGGGCCTGGCGCTCGGCGGCAAGACCGAAAAGATGCACCAGGGCCACCATGGCGCCAACCATCCGGTCAAGGACTTCACCACCGGCAAGGTCGAGATCGTCTCGATGAACCACGGCTTCGCGGTCGATTCGAAGTCGCTGCCGGAAGGCGTTGAAGAGACTCACGTTTCCCTGTTCGACGGTTCGAATTGCGGCCTGCGCCTCGCCGGCAAGCCGGTCTTTTCGGTGCAGCACCACCCGGAAGCTTCGCCCGGCCCGCAGGACAGCCACTACCTCTTCCGCCGCTTCATCAACATGGTGCGCGAGACGAAGGGTGAGCCGGCGCTGGCAGAGCGCTGATCCGACTCTCACATTAGAAATCGAAGATGCGGCCCGGTCAGACCCGGGCCGTTTTCATTTCAAGGCGCACCTTGTGGAAGAAGCGCAGGCAGAGCAGCAGCGCCGCGCTCATCAGGCCGATCAGGAAGCCGAGCCAGATGCCGATGCCGCCGAGCCCGAGCGGAAAGGCCATGACCCATGCGAGGAAGAAGCCGATCGGCCAATAGGAGACCAGGGCCATCACCATCGGGATGCGGGCATCCTTCAAACCGCGCAAGAGGCCGCTGGCGATTGCCTGCAATCCGTCCACCAGCTGGAAAATGCCGGCGATCACGACGAGCGGCACGGCAAAGTCGAGCACGGCCGCGGCCTCCGGCGTGGTCGCGTTGATGAAGGCGCTGCTGAGCTTCCTCGGCATCAGGTAGAACAGAAGTCCGCCGGCAATGGCGATGGCGCTGGCGATCGCGAGCACGGCGTAGGCCGCCCGCATCAGGTCGAGGTAATCTCCTCGTCCGTGCGCCACACCGATCCTGACCGTTGCCGCCTGCGACAAGCCGAGCGGGATCATGAAGGCGATCGAGGCGAGCTGAAGCGCGATGCCGTGGGCTGCAAGCTCGATCGTACCGATCTTGCCCATCATCAGCGAGGCGGCGGTAAACAGGCTGACCTCCGCCAGAACCGTGATGCTGATCGGCAGGCCGAGATGCACCACTTCCCACAGAGCATGCCAGTCCGGCCGCCAGAAACGGACGAACAGCTCGTAGCGGCGCGTCTGTTCACGCGTCTCGATATAGGCGACCATGAACAGGAAACTCGCCCACTGCACGATCACAGCGACGATCGCGGCACCGATCATCCCGAGCCGCGGCAGGCCGAAATGGCCGAGCACCAGCGCATAGGCCAGCACCGCATTCATCAGAAGCACGGCGAGCGTGACGTAGAGGATGATCCCGGCCCGGCCGATCGCGCTGACCAGGGCCCGAAGCACGGCGAAGAGCAGGGCCGGCAAGAGGCCGAACTGCACGATTATCACATAGTCGGCAGCAAGCGCCGCGACCTCGGGTTTCTGACCGAGCATCAGGAGGATCGCCTCGGCATTGAAGAACAGCGGCGCGGTCAGAAGCGTGTAGCCGATCGACACCCACATGCCCATGCGGATCGCCCGGCGAACGGAAACGACGTCGCCTCGCCCAAAGGCCTGCGCCACCATCGGCACGACGGCGATGGAAAAACCCGACCCGAAGATGAAGATCGTAAAGAAGAACTGCCCCGACAGGACCATGGCCGCCAGCGACTGCGCGCCGAGCTGTCCGACGATGACCACGTCCGTGGTGTGGATGCCGAGCTGTGCGAGCTGCGCGCCGATCAACGGGATGCCGAGCGCAAGCGTCGCGCGAATGTGCGAGGCCCAGCTTTTGGCCTGACTGCCTGATCCAACGGGTGCAAAATGGCGAGACATGATACGATCCAAGACGAAAAAAGCCGCTTCCAGAGATTGCTGGCGAGCGGCGTGTAGACCCTGGATAGAAGAAAGCCGCCGCGGGAGCAAGCCGCAGCGGCTTAGTGCAGAAAATATCGTCGATCGATCACAAAGCCTTATGGAAGCTGAAAAAGCGCCTCAGATCGAGCCGGAAAACGTGTCGCAGGACGAGACTTCGCCACTTTCAAAGCCGCGCTTGAACCATTTCGCCCGCTGCGCCGAGGTACCGTGGTTGAAGCTGTCGGGCACGACATAGCCCTGGCTGCGCTTCTGCAGCGTGTCGTCGCCGATCTGGTGGGCGGCATTGAGCGCTTCTTCGAGGTCACCGGCCTCGAGCAGGCCCTTCTGCTCGGTATAGCTCGCCCAGATCCCGGCATAGCAATCGGCCTGCAATTCAACGCGCACCGACATCTGGTTTGCTTCGACTTCGCTCATCTGCTGGCGCAGCTGGTTGAACTTCGGAAGCACGCCCGTCAGGTTCTGCACGTGATGGCCGATCTCATGGGCAATGACATAGGCTTCGGCAAAGTCGCCTGACGCGCCGAACTGCTGCTGCAACTGCGTGAAGAATTCGGTGTCCAGGTAAACCTTGCGGTCGCCCGGGCAATAGAACGGCCCGGTCGCCGACGATGCAAAGCCGCAAGCAGAGTTGACCTGGCCGGAGAACAGCACCAGCGTCGGCTCTTGATAGGTCTGGCCTTCCGACTGGAAGATGCCGTTCCAGGTGTCCTCGGTCTCGGCAAGCACGGTGCGGACGAAGGCCGTCATCTCGTCGGCTGCGGGAGTGGTCGGACGCTCGCCAGTCGACTGCTCATAACCGGAAGGCGGCGCCGTGCCCTCGCCCAGCATCTGCAGCATGTCGATGCCCATCATCTTGAGCACGAAGTAGATGACCACGAGAAAAATGATCGTGCCAATGCTCAAACCGCCGCCTCGGCGGCCGCTACCCATCGGGATCTGGATGCCGGAACGGCCGAACGGATTGCGACCCAGGCCTCCCCGACCGACGGACGTGCCGCGCCGATCCTCGATATTGTCCGACTGACGCCGACCCTTCCATTCCATGATGCGGTTCCTCTCCGTCACATATGCCTGCGGCTTGAAACACTTCATAAAGCAAAGCGTTCCGACCGGCCATGGAAATTAGAGTCGGCCTCGCCGACAAGCCCACCCAAAGCTCAGCTCGTGGCGTAGTCATACGCCCCGCCGCGTTCCAGCGCGCGCCGGTATGCCGGCCGGGCGCGGATCGCCGCGAGATAGCGGCGGATCGCCGGCGCGGTCTGCTCTTTCGCCCCATCGATCCGCGACATGGCGGCCTCGACCGGAAAGCTCATGGCGATGTCGGCCGCGGAAAAGGCAGCACCGGCGAAGTATCCGTCCCGGCCGAGTTCGCTTTCCCAGAAGGCAACGTGATCCTTGAGTTGCGGATCGAGGAACTTGGCGCCCACACCCTTGGCGATCAGCGCAGCGACTGGCCGCAACAACAACGGCACCTGGCTCGGCAGCTTCGAGAAAATCAGCTTCATCACCAGCAGCGGCATGGCCGATCCCTCGGCATAGTGCAGGAAATAGGTGTAACGCAGCCGCTCGTCGGTTACCGCTGGCGGGCGCAGCGCATCCCCGCCATAGGTTTCGATCAGGTATTCGATGATCGCTCCGCTTTCCGCGATCACCTTGCCGTCAACTTCGATCACCGGCGACTTGCCGAGCGGATGGATGGCCTTGAGGCTTTCCGGCGCCCGCATGTCGCCTCCACGTCGATAGACATTGATGTCGTAAGGAATGCCGAGTTCCTCAAGCAACCAGAGGATGCGATGCGCGCGGGAATTCTCGAGATAGTGAACAATGATCATCGGCGGCTCCATGGGAAAGCCCGGCAATCACGCCGGGCGTCATGCAACCAATACGCTTTCGCCGCCCCGGTGGTTTCACGACCCGGGGGTTTCCACAGATCCAGCGGCCTTACACCGGTGGGCGTCGATCCCTCCAGGGCCGCGCCCGCTCCAGTTCGCCGGCAAGGCTGAACAGGGTCTCCTCGTCGGCAAACCGCCCGACGAAGTGCATGCCGATCGGCAGCCCCTCGGGCGACCAGTTGAGCGGTACCGACATGGCCGGCTGGCCGGTGACGTTGAACACCGGGGTCCAGGGGATGAATTCGAAGGTCTGCGCGGCGAGCTGGTCGGCAATGCCGAGCTTCTTCAGCAGCGACCCGCCATGAATATGCCCCATGAAGCGGATCAGCTTCTTCTCGAACGGTTTCGGCTGGAGCGCGCCGATCTTGACCGGCAGGCTGGAGAGAACCGGCGTCATCAGCACGTCGTGGGTCTCGAAGAAACCGAGCACCGATCGCGCCGAAAGCTTCAGGTAGCGAAGCGCCGCGGCCAGTTCGGCGGCGGAGAAAGCCTGGCCGAGCAAGCCGAGGCCGAAGGAGGACGCATCGAAATCCTCGGGCCGCACCCGAACACCGCTCAATGCGGCGATGAACTCGATGTCGGCGCGCAGTTCGGCGGCAAGGACGGTGAGGAAGGCGAGCGAGAACCGCTCGCGCTCGACCGGGGGAGCCGCCTCCACCACCTCGTGCCCCAGTTCTTCAAGCAGGCGGACCGTCTCGGCGAAGGCCGCGCGAACCTCCGGGGCGACCGCCTTGCCGAGCATGGGCTCAGCGGACACCGCGATCCGCAGGCGTTTCGGCGCGCGCCCGACGGCCTCGAGCCACGATCCGCGAAACTCCGGCAGCGGATGCGGATTGCCGATGTCGGACCCATGGGTGGCGTCGAGCATGGCGGCGGAGTCGCGCACCGAGCGGGTCAGCACATGCTCGCCGGCAAAGCCCGACCAGGCCTCGCCGATAAAGGGGCCGACAGGGGTTCTCCCTCGCGTCGGCTTCATCCCGAACAGGCCGCAGGCCGAGGCCGGGATGCGGATCGAGCCGCCGCCGTCGCCGCCGGATGCGAGCGGCACCATGCCCGAGGCAACCGCCGCCGCCGAACCGCCGGACGAACCGCCCGGCGTTCGCGTCACGTCCCAGGGATTGCGGGTCGGGCCAAAGGTCTCCGGCTCGGTATAGGGCGTCAGCCCGAACTCCGGCGTGTTGGTCTTGCCGAGAATGATCAGGCCGGCCCGCTTCCAGCGCGTCACCAATTCGTTGTCGCCGGAGGCCGGGATCTTGGCCCAGAGCCGGTTGCCCTGCGAGGTCGGAATGCCGTCGACCTGCGACAGCAGGTCCTTCAGCAGGAAGGGCACGCCTGCAAACGGTCCGTCGCCAATAGGCCCCGAAGCAGCGCGCCGCGCCTCGTCGAACATCGGCCGGATCACGGCATTGAGCGTTGGGTTCAGCCTTTCAATCGCAGCGATTGCGGTTTCGACAAGCTCGGGCGCACTGACCTCGCCGCGCCGCACGAGTCCGGCCAGAGCAAGGCCGTCAAATTCCCTGTAGTCTTCGAGCACGTCTTCCCCTTCGCTTGGCATTCCCCCGAGCGACAGTAGCATGGCGCCACCCCATGACAATGCGGCCGTCCGCAACAACGCTCACACCGGAGATCCGGCATTGCCGCGCCCCGGAAGATTCCTGTCGGATTCGTCAATTTCGGGGTTCCGCTTCGATCAACATTTCCCTATAAGCCGCTTCTAGCCTTCAAAGACCCTGTTTGCGCCCGGCCGGTGAAATCATCACCCTGGCCGGCTTTTCGCGCAGCCTGAAAAGCGGAATGTGACCATGCCCAAGCGCCAAGATATCAAGTCCATCCTCATCATCGGCGCGGGGCCGATCGTCATCGGCCAGGCTTGCGAATTCGACTATTCGGGCACGCAAGCCGTCAAGGCGTTGAAGGAGGAAGGCTACCGGGTCATCCTGGTCAATTCCAACCCCGCGACCATCATGACCGATCCGGGCCTGGCCGACGCAACTTACGTCGAACCGATCACTCCCGAAGTCGTCGCCAAGATCATCGCCAAGGAGCGTCCGGACGCGCTGCTCCCGACCATGGGCGGCCAGACGGCCCTCAACACTGCACTCTCCCTGAAACGTATGGGCGTACTCGACCGCTACAATGTCGAGATGATCGGCGCCAAGCCGGCGGCCATCGACAAGGCCGAGGACCGCGCGCTGTTCCGCGAGGCCATGGCCAAGATTGGCCTCGAAACCCCGAAGTCGATGCTGGCCAATGCCACCGACATCAAGGACGCCGACCGCAAGACCCACGAGGCAGCCCGCAACGACCTCAAGGCACGCCTGTCCGGCGCAGAGCTCGACAAGGCGCTCGACGAACTGGAGAACCAGTGGAACCTCGGAGAGAGCGACCGCAAGCAGCGCTACATGAGCCATGCCATGGCGATCGCCGCCCAGGCGCTCGACGTCGTCGGCCTTCCGGCGATCATCCGTCCGTCCTTCACCATGGGCGGCACCGGCGGCGGCATTGCCTACAACCGCTCGGAATTCTTCGAGATCATCGGCTCGGGCCTCGACGCCTCGCCGACCACCGAAGTGCTGATCGAGGAATCGGTGCTCGGCTGGAAGGAATATGAAATGGAGGTCGTCCGCGACAAGGCGGACAACTGCATCATCATCTGCTCGATCGAAAACATCGATCCGATGGGCGTCCACACGGGCGACTCGATCACGGTTGCGCCGGCGCTGACCTTGACCGACAAGGAATATCAGATGATGCGCAACGCCTCGATCGCGGTTCTGCGCGAGATTGGGGTGGAGACCGGCGGCTCGAACGTCCAGTTCGCCGTCAACCCGAAGGACGGCCGTCTCGTCGTCATCGAAATGAACCCGCGCGTGTCGCGCTCGTCCGCACTCGCATCGAAGGCCACCGGCTTCCCCATCGCCCGGGTCGCCGCCAAGCTCGCCGTCGGCTACACGCTCGACGAACTGGAAAACGATATCACCGGCGGCGCCACCCCGGCCTCGTTCGAACCGTCGATCGACTATGTCGTCACCAAGATCCCGCGTTTCGCCTTCGAGAAATTCCCCGGCGCCGAGCCGACGCTGACCACCGCGATGAAGTCGGTCGGTGAGGTCATGGCCATCGGCCGCACCTTTGCCGAGAGCCTGCAAAAGGCGCTGCGCGGGCTTGAGACCGGCCTGACCGGCCTCGACGAGATCGAGATCCCTGGCCTTGGCGAGAGCGACGACAAGAACGCCATCCGCGCCGCGATCGGCACGCCGACGCCCGATCGCCTGCGCATGGTCGCCCAGGCGCTGCGCCTCGGCATGTCGCCGGAAGAGGTGCACGAGGGCTGCAAGATCGACCCGTGGTTCATCGCCCAGTTCAAGGCCATCATCGACATGGAGGCCCGCATCCGCGAGCACGGCCTGCCGGAAGACGCCGAGAACCTGCGCATGCTGAAAGCCATGGGCTTCTCCGACGCCCGCCTTGCCAGCCTCACCGGCAAGCGCCCGAAGGAAGTCGCCGAACTGCGCAACGCCTTGAATGTCCGCCCGGTGTTCAAGCGCATCGATACCTGCGCCGCCGAGTTCGCCTCGCCGACCGCCTATATGTATTCGACCTATGAAACGCCCTTCGTCGGCCAGCTTCGCTCGGAGGCTCAAGTCTCCGACCGGAAGAAAGTCGTGATCCTCGGTGGCGGTCCGAACCGCATCGGCCAGGGCATCGAGTTCGACTATTGCTGCTGCCATGCCGCGTTTGCCCTGAAGGACGCCGGCTTCGAAGCCATCATGGTCAATTGCAACCCGGAAACCGTCTCGACCGACTACGACACCTCGGATCGCCTTTATTTCGAGCCGCTGACGGCGGAAGACGTGATCGAGATCATGCGTGCCGAGCAGGAAAAGGGCGAACTGGTCGGTGTCATCGTCCAGTTCGGCGGCCAGACGCCGCTGAAGCTCGCCGAAGCACTGGAAAAGAACGGCATCCCGATCCTCGGCACCGCGCCGGACATGATCGACCTTGCCGAAGACCGCGACCGCTTCCAGAAACTTCTGATGAAGCTCGACCTCAACCAGCCGAACAACGGCATCGCCTATTCGGTCGAGCAGGCCCGCCTGGTCGCCTCCGAGATCGGCTTCCCGCTGGTCGTGCGCCCGTCCTACGTGCTCGGCGGCCGCGCCATGCAGATCATCCACGACGAGAGCATGTTGCAGAGCTACCTGCTCGACACGGTTCCGGGCCTGGTGCCGGAAGACATCAAGCAGCGCTACCCGAACGACAAGACCGGCCAGATCAATACCCTGCTCGGCAAGAACCCGCTGCTGTTCGACAGCTACCTGACCAATGCCATCGAAGTCGACGTCGATGCGCTGTGCGATGGCACCGACGTCTTCGTCTCGGGCATCATGGAACACATCGAGGAAGCCGGCATCCACTCGGGCGACTCGGCCTGCTCGCTGCCGTCCCGCTCTCTCTCCAAGGAAACCCTCGACGAACTGGAGCGCCAGACCAAGGCCATGGCCAAGGCGCTCAATGTCGGCGGCCTGATGAACGTGCAGTATGCCATCAAGGACGGGGTGATCTACGTTCTCGAAGTCAATCCGCGCGCCTCGCGCACCGTGCCCTTCGTCGCCAAGACCATCGGTGCGCCGATCGCCAAGATCGCCGCCCGCATCATGACCGGCGAAAAGCTCGATGCCGCGATTGCCGCCTATGGCGCCAAGCCCGACCCGCGCAACCTCAAGCACATCGCCGTCAAGGAAGCCGTCTTCCCGTTCGCCCGCTTCCCCGGCGTCGACACGCTGCTCGGACCGGAAATGCGCTCGACCGGGGAAGTCATCGGCCTCGACACCGATTTCGCCCTCGCCTTTGCCAAGAGCCAGCTCGGCGCCGGCGTCGAGCTGCCGCGTGACGGCACGGTCTTCGTCTCGGTCCGCGACGAGGACAAGGTCCGCGTCCTGCCCGCCATCAAGCTCCTGACCGAGATCGGCTTCAAGGTCATGGCGACCGGCGGCACCCAGCGCTTCCTCGCCGAACAGGGCATCGAGGCGATCAAGATCAACAAGGTTCTGGAAGGCCGCCCGCATATCGAGGACGCCATCCGCAACCGGCAGGTCCAGCTGGTGATCAACACGACGGACAGCAACAAGGCGATCTCGGATTCCAAGTCGCTGCGCCGCGCCGCCCTGATGCAGAAGGTGCCCTACTACACCACCATGGCCGGCGCACTCGCTGCCGCGGAAGCGATCCAGGCGCTGAAGAAGGGCCAACTCGAGGTTCGCCCGTTGCAGAGTTATTTCTGAGGGTAACCATGAACAAGCCGCTCCGCTTCACCGCCCATTCGCAGACGGTGATCCTGGAGCGGCAGCTCGATAGGGCCTGGATCGAACATACGGTCCGTGATCCGGACTGGCGGGAAACTGCCCCTTCCGGACCACCCACGGAAAGACGCTTTCGCCTCATCCCGGAATGCGCCGCCGGATTTTGCGGGTAATTTGCCTGGAAAGCGAAGAAGAATTCCGTATCATCACGGCATTCCTCGATCGAAAAGCACCAATATGATTGAGAAGACAGAAATCCTCAACGACCGCCTGTTCGGCGTCGATCCGGCAACCCTGTTCGACGCCTTTGCCGATCCGGCCAAGCTCGCCGCGTGGTGGGGTCCGGACGGCTTCACCAACGAGATCCATGAATTCGACCTCAAACCCGGCGGCCGTTGGGTGATCCTGATGAGAACCGAGGAAGGGGCGGAATTCCTCAACCATTCCACCTTCCAGGAGGTCGTAGCGCCCGAGCGCATCGTCTTCCTGCACCACGACCCGATCCATGTCTTCACGCTGGAAATGGATTTCCAGCCGGAGAATGGCGGCACGCGGCTGTCCTGGCGCATGCTGATGGAGCCGAACGAGGAGAATATCCAGTTCAAGCAGTTCATCGCCTACGCCAACGAGCAGAACTTCGACAGGCTGGAGAGGGTCCTGGGGCTGTCCATGGCTTCAAGCGGCTGATCGTCCCCACCGCCCTGCAAGTGGCGTCGCCGGCGATCATCGCGACTGGCCGCAGAGGTACCGAAGCGTTCCGGCGCTCAGGTTAACGACCGCAAAATCCACCTAAGATTGCAGAGACGGCATGCCCGTGATAGCCTTCGTCGGTCACGATGACGGGGCAGACATGGGCAAGAACATCGTTCTTCTGTTCGACGGAACCTCGAACGAGATCGCCGCCGACCGCACCAATATCCTGCGCCTGTTCGGCACGCTCAGGCGCACCGACGAGCAGATCGTCTACTATGATCCCGGCGTGGGCACCTTCGGCGCGGACAACGCCTGGTCGCGCGGCTGGCGCAAGACGGTCGAGATCTGGGGCCTGGCCACCGGCTGGGGCATCGACGCCAACGTCAAGCAGGCCTATCGCTTCATCGTCGAGAACTACCAGGCCGCGCCGCGGGACAAGAAAGGCAAGAGGATCGGCGAGGACGACCGCCTCTATCTCTTCGGCTTCAGCCGCGGCGCCTACACGGCGCGGGTTCTCGCCGGCTTCATTCACAGCCTCGGCCTGATCCGTCCGGAGCAACTCAATCTGATCGACTATGCCTACCGCACCTACAAGGGCATTTCCGACCACAAGGCGTCCCCCGTCGACAGTTCCGGAAGTGGCGAGGACGAAGGACGATCCGCCTTTGCCGACATGCGCATCTATGAACGCACGTTGAAAGGCCATCGTCCAGCGATCGAACTGCTCGGCCTGTTCGACACCGTCGCCTCGGTCATCGAATCCGGCAAGATCGGCCTGACGCTGAAGACCCATCCCTTCACCCACCGCAATCCGAGCGTCCGGGCCGTCCGCCATGCCGTGGCAATCGACGAGCGGCGCACCATGTTCCGGCCGGAGCCCTGGACGCCGGACCAGCCGTTCTGGGGCAGCCCGTTCCCGCCGCAGGACCGGCCGGTGGTGCCGCAGGACGTAAAGGAAGTCTGGTTCACCGGCGTGCACGGTGATGTCGGCGGCGGGTCACCGGAACAGGAAAGCGCCCTGATCAAGGTGCCGCTGGCCTGGATGATCGAGGAGACGAAGCCCATGGGGCTCGATTATTCGACCCGCACGGTCAACGAGATCGTTCTCGGCAAGAATGACAAGAAGACCTACGTCAAACCGGATGCGATGGCGCAGCCGCAGGATTCGATGAACCTCGCCTGGCGCGCAGTCGAAATGCTGCCACGCCGCGTTCCCTCCTCCTCGTGGCGTCGCGGCGGAAAGGGCGGCGGGATCTATCTACCGCTCTCCGATCCGCGATTCATCCCGCCGGAGGCCCTCATCCACCAGTCGGTGGTCGACCGACTGAACGGAGCGCCGGCCGGCGGCCCCTATCGCCCCGTAAATCTTCCCAGCCGGTACACGGTCGAACCTTGGGGATCGATTTTCAACGCACCGCTGGAACCCTCGACCGGGGGGCAGAATTAAATCTCTGGAAATTGCGACAAGCAATCTGCTATAGTTTCCAGATCGTTGATTTGAACTGGTTCCGGGGCGCCGCTTCGGGACCTGTTTTCTTTTATGTCCAGCGCCATGCGGGCATGAAATGCGAAGGAAGATGACATGGTTGAAAAGGTACCGATGACTCAGAGCGGCTTTGTCAAGCTGAACGAGGAACTGCGTTGGCGCCAGCAAGAAGAACGGCCCCGCATCATCGAGGCGATCGCCGAAGCGCGCGCCCATGGCGACCTTTCCGAAAACGCCGAGTATCACGCCGCCAAGGAAGCCCAGAGCCATAACGAGGGCCGGATCGGCGAACTGGAGGATCTGATCGCCCGCGCCGAGGTCATCGACCTGTCGAAGATGTCCGGCTCCACGATCAAGTTCGGCGCGACCGTCAAGCTCATCGACGAGGACACCGAGGAGCAGAAGACCTACCAGATCGTCGGCGACCAGGAAGCCGACGTCAAGCAGGGTCGCATCTCCATCTCCTCGCCCATCGCCCGCGCCCTGATCGGCAAGGAAGTCGGCGACAATATCGAGGTCGTCGCCCCCGGCGGCTCCAAGGCCTACGAGATCCTCGCGGTCAACTGGGGCTGATTTGGCCCGGAAGGCTCTGGCCCTTGCCTCCCCTTGACGACATCACGGTTATCGCGCCGCATTTCAAGCGGCGCCTTTCCGGCGTGACCTCGACCGTCGTTCAGCTCATTCCCGAGCAAAGACGGCTGGGGCGCGGCATCGTCACGCTCGGCCCCGGCCTTCCCGACGATCTGCCGAAAATGACGTGGAGCCAGCTGCCGGCGCTGTGGCGTCGGCCGAGGTCTGCGGCAAATCGCGTCTGGCATGCCCGCCGCAACAACGAGATGCTGGCGGGCATCCTGTTGCGCGACGTCTTGCGCATGCCGCTGAAGCTGTTGTTCACCTCGGCGGCGCAGCGGCATCACACCGGCTACACCCGCTGGCTGATTTCGAGGATGGATGCGGTGGTCGCCACCAGCGCCCGCTCCGGCTCCTTCCTCAAGGTGGCGCATACCGTGATCCGTCACGGCATCGACATCGACCGTTTTCATCCGGGAGAAAGTGCCGACGACGCCATCGCCGCGACCGGTCTGCCGGGCAAGTATCTGGTCGGCTGCTTCGGCCGGGTCCGCCACCAGAAGGGCACCGACCTCTTTGTCCGAGCCATGATCGATCTTCTGCCCCGCTATCCGGACTGGACCGCGGTAATCAGCGGCCGGATCACCGCAGAGAACCAGGGTTTCGCCGACCAGCTGAAGGCCGACATCGCGCTCGCCGGATTGTCGTCGCGCATCGTCTTTCTCGGCGAGGTGGACGATATCAGGCCCTGGTATCGCCGGCTGACCCTCTATGTCGCGCCCTCGCGCAATGAAGGCTTCGGCCTGACCCCGCTGGAAGCCATGGCGTCGGCCACGGCTTGCGTCGCCAGCGATGCCGGCGCCTATGCGGAGTTGATCGTCGAGGATATCACCGGCAAGGTCGTGCCCGCCGGCGACTATGCGCGCCTGCGCGACGCGATCGCTGGCTATCTCGCAAATCCGGCCGAGGCAATCGAAGCCGGAAGCCGCGGGCGCACCCATGTGGTGGAGAATTTTGCCTTGGTGCGGGAGGCGTCGGCTCTCGAGACGGTCTATAACGGGCTTCTCGACGACAAATGACGGACAGGGCCATGGGCGACAGGGATTTCATCGTTTGCCGCACCAGCCACATGCGCGGCTTCGTGTCGAGCTTTCAAGGCCGCGTCGCCGCCCTGCCCTCCGACCTGAGGAGCGCGGCGAAGGCGGTCCTGCGTCGGGATGGCGTTGCGGGTCTGCTGAGAACCGTTTCCGGCGACAGCGACCCGGTGATCGCCGATCTGGCCGAGCGCAACCTAAAACGCCGGCAGATCCGCTTTCGCGCCGTCTTCTCCAACCCACTGGTCGCCTTTTTCTATCGCCGGGCAACCCGCATCCAGTGCCGGCTCGTCGCCGCGGCCTTTGCAGGCTGGCTCGATGAGAACCCGAAGGCAACAATCGTCGTGTTCAACGGCTATCTGATGCCGGATTCGATCCTCGCCGCCGTGGCGACACGGCGGAAACGCCAGATGGTCTTCCTCGAAAAGGGCTTCTTTCCCGCCACGCTGCAATGCGATCCGCACGGCATCAACCATCAGAGCACCCTGCCGCGCGATGCCGACTTCTATCGTGCCTTCGACCCCGCCGAACTGGGCGAAAAGCCCGCCGCATTGGTCAAACGCCAGTCGAAATTGAAGGACGACGGCCCGGCCACCCTGCCCGACCGCTATGTCTTCGTTCCCTTCCAGGTGCCGAGCGACATGCAGATCCTGGCGCTATCGCCATGGATCCGCGACATGCGCCACCTCTATGACGAAATCTTCCGGCTCGCCGACGCGGAAGGCCAGAGCCATTTCGTCATCAAGGAACATCCGAGCTTTCCGCTGTCGATCCGCGCCGAAGTGAAGCCCCATCCGCGCATCCATTTCGCCAACCACCACGATACCCAGACGCTGATCGAAGGCTCCGATGCGGTGATCACCGTCAATTCCACGGTCGGCCTCGAATCGGTGCTGCTGGAGAAGAAGGTCATCACCCTTGGGCTTGCCCCCTATGACATCGAGGGATTGGTGCTGGAGGCCGGCAATGCCGCCGAACTCTTGGCAGCGTTTCGCGCGCTCGACACCTGGTCGCCGGACGCGGCCTTGCGCGAACGGGTCATTCGCTACATCCAGAACGTCTTCCTGCTCAAGGGTGAGCTGAAGAACCCCGATCCCCGCCTGCCGGACATGATCGTCGCCCGCCTTGCCGGCACGGATCGGCACGGTCAGGCGGTCGCGGCCTTCGCTGCGGCGAAGCGCGGATCATAAGGAAAGCCCGCACCGATCAGCGCGGAGACCGGCGAAAAATTCAGGAGCTCGATATTGTGCTCGGCGCAAACACGGCGCGCGAGGACGAAATGAGCGACGATGCGCCCGGCCGCCCCGACGATCCCCGAACCTGCCGTATCGCCGGCGGTTTCGTAGAAGCGCGGCTCGCCGGCATTGGTGATGTCGATGCCGAACAGGCCGATGATCCTTGGCCGGCAATAGGCGGCGAACTGAACGGCCGAAACGGCAACCGAGCCCCCCTGAAACACGCCCCGCGACGGATCGCGCGAGAAACCGGCGCCCCGACCATCGACCACCGCAAAGTCGAGTGCCCCGAGCTCCCTGTCCGAACGCCGCCGCAGCCGGTAGGGCTTGCGCAGATCGTCGATCAGCACCACGCTCTTGTCGGCGAGCCAGGTCCGGTCGTTCTCGCAAATCGCCCGAATCACGCCGACCGAGAAAAGGCAAAGGGTCCCGGCACCGATCCTGTCCCGCATCAATGGGAAATGGCGCCAGACGAAGCGCTCGTCCTCGACGGCGATCGCCAGTGGCGCGGCAATCGCCTCGCCCATCAGGCTGATGGCGCCGTTGAGCAGGATGGCCTCCCTTGGTCCAACCTTTGAGAAGTCGATGCCGGCAATCGAGGGCCCCGAGCCGACGATATGGACGACCTCATGGGCGGCTGCGCGCAACACCTCGACGTGAGAGAGACCGCCAACAGGCTGCCCCTTGTAGAGAATGCTCCCCATGTCCTGCGGGCTCTTCGGCTGGTGCAAGACGAGACCCGGCAGCCAGTTCTGCGCATGCGCGAAGCCTTTGCCGAGAAAGATCGTTGCCGCGAGCTTGACGATGGATCGCTTGAGCGGGCGCTCCGATTTCAGTTTCAACACCATTCTCCTGCATCCCGCCCGACCGGAATGTCCCGGCCTTCGCGCCGCCATGGCGCTTGATTGTCCCTCGGCTCTCGGCCTAAATGCCTCACAATTCAAGCATGGCCCGGCAGAACCGGCCGTTTCGGCATACGCGAAAGATCGATCCCTTGCCACTCAAAGCCGTCATATTGAACGATACCCGTGGCGACAATCACTTCGGCTGCATGCGCGTCATGCGCGTCATTGAAGACAGCCTCAGGTCAAGGGGAATCGATATTGCCGCCACCAGCCTGGTGCGGAACGACTGGACACGGGACGCCGACTTTCTTGCGGCGATGAGCCGGGCCGATCTCATTGTCATCAATGGCGAAGGCACGCTTCACCATGGCAGCAGGCAGGGATCGAAACTGCTTGATGTGGCTGACCATCCGGCGCGCGGCAAGACACCGGTGGCGCTGATCAATGCCGTCTACCAGGACAATCCGTCCGCATGGAATGCGCGCCTGTCCCTGATCGACCTGATCTCGACACGCGATTCGTGGAGTGGCGCCGAAGTCGAGAAGGCGATCGGCCGCAAGGTCGGCTTCGTGCCGGACCTGTCACTGGCCGAAGGAGCGGTAACGACGCATTCTACCCGCCCGCGCGACCGCCTGCTGATCGGCGATTCGGTCAATCGCGATATCGGCCGGCAACTGCTGGCCCTTGCCGACGGGCGCAGCGACGCGCGCTATCTGCCGATCCTGACCTCGATCAAGCCACCCAAGCCGCATTATCCGGCACCTTTGCGCGCGCTCCGTCAGGCCTATATCGATCTTCACGCCCGGGCCTTCGGACTGCGGCACGGTCATACCGAATTCAATCGTTCGGAAGCCGGTTTTCTGGCAAGCCTCCAGACCGGCTACCTGCACCTGACCGGGCGTTTCCACGCCGTGTGTCTTTGCCTGGCAACCGGAACGCCCTTTCTTGCGCTGGAATCGAACTCCTGGAAAATCGCCGCCCTGCTCAACGATTTCGGTCTCGGCAGCGAGCGTATCGTCACCCTCGACGAGGCGAGACGGCGCATCGAGGCGCAACAGCGCTTCGACTTCACGACGCAGGAACGCGAAATCATCGCGGCCGGCCTGGCGGCCGCCCGAGAAGGCGCCCATGACCTCTTCGACCGTCTGCTGGCACTGGCACGGTCCCATCAGGCCGGAGCCGGAACGCGATGAACAATGCCTATGCCCGGATCGTCGACATTCTCGCCCGCGCGCTCGGGGCATCCAGCCTATCGCTTCACGGTGAAGGAATTGCCGCCCGGCAAATCGCCGACCTGCCGATCGCCTCCGCCCCGCCTGCGGCAGCACCAGTGGAGCCCCCCCTCCTCATATCCGTCAACGAACTGGAGAAGACCGACCCGGCCGCTCTCGATGCCCTGATCGAGATCCGCAAGGCCGGCGCGACGCACCATCTCTTCGTCGTCTCGACCATATTCTCGCTGTCGCTCGATGACGCCGGCGTCAACGTCAATCGCACGATTGAACGCCCGGAATGGTGGCGCAATCAGTTGGCCCGGCATTTCCCCGCGGTCACGCAACTGCCGGAAGTCGAGCCGCACGAGGTAATCTTCCTCAGTTGGGCACCCGAACCGGCGGTCAGCCGACGGCTGGACAAGGCGTTGAAGCGGATGAAGCTCGCAAGCCGAATCCGCGCCCTGCCCGGCCGGTTGCTGCAGCCATTGCGGGTCAAGCGTGCCCGCTTCATGTCCGAGCGCCTGCTGTCGCATCTGCTCGATGGCAAGTCTGTCGCGCTGGTCGGAAACGCGGTCAGCCTGCGCGACAAGGATCATGGTGCGGCAATCGACGCCAGTGACATCGTCATCCGCTGCAATCGCGCGCCGATCATCACCACCCGCTCGCACGGAACCCGCACCGACTGGATCGCCACCAGCATCGACATTCCGCGAGAGGTCGCCGACATCCGCAAAGCCTCGGTCATCCTGTGGATGTCGCCGAAACTCAAGCGCCTGCCGTCCTGGCTGTTTGGCTGGCCGCAGGTCTTCATGAACCCCAAGGAGGCCAACCAGCAACTGGCCGGCCGGCTCGGCAGCCGTCCCTCGACCGGGGCCATGGTGATCGATCTTCTGTCGCGGTCCAACTGCCGCAGCGTCGAGCTCTACGGCTTCGACTTCTTCAACGGACTATCCCTTTCGGGCGTCCATACGCGCGAGACGACCCCGCACGACTTCGGCGCGGAAGAAGTCTGGGTCCGGCAACTGCTCGAAATGGACAGCCGTTTTTCATTGCGGCTCTGACGATACCCCGAACCGCCGGCAGGCGTCAGATCTCCACCAGCCCGGCCTTCTTCACCTGGCGGATCGTCAGCATGGTGCGCACGGTATGCACATGCTCGTTCGCCGTCAGCACCTCGATGACGAAATCCTGGAACTTGGTCAGGTTCTCCGCCACGCAATGCAGCAGGAAATCGCTGTCGCCCGAGACCATCCACGCCTGGCGCACCATCGGCCAGCTGTCGGTGGCGGCGGCAAAGGCCTTCAGATTGCTCTCTGACTGGTGCTTGAGACCGATCATGCAGAAGGCGACCAGGTCGTATCCGAGCTTCGGGGCGTTCAGCATGGCGTGATAGCCCTCGATGAGGCCCGCCTCTTCGAGCTTGCGCACCCTTCTCAGGCACGGCGGCGCGGAAATGCCGACGCGCTCGGACAGTTCGACATTGGTCATGCGACCGTCGCTCTGTAATTCGCGGAGGATTTTCAGATCAATAGCGTCCAGCTCGGCTCTCAACACGGATCGACCTTTCGTGGAATGAAGATCGATATCTAGCTGAATCGCGCCAATAGGCAAGAATCTGTCCGAGCCGAGCACAAAAATTGCCGCGCCCTCCAATGCCTTGTTGGTATTGCAAAGCTGACCTTGAATAAATGCATAGACCGATCATAAATGAACCTTCAAGGAAGCGGCCCGCGAGCTTATATCGCCTTTCCCCTCGCCCGCTTTGAAAGGACTTGCCATGACTGCCCGCCACACCAAGGTGCTGATCATCGGTTCCGGCCCGGCCGGATACACCGCCGCGATCTATGCCGCTCGCGCCATGCTGAAACCGGTCCTGATCGCCGGGATGGAACAGGGTGGTCAGTTGATGATCACCACCGATGTCGAGAATTATCCAGGCTTCGCCGACCCGATCCAGGGCCCCTGGCTGATGGAGCAGATGCTCAATCAGGCGACCCATGTCGGGGCCGAGATCGTCAACGACCTGGTGACCGAGGTCGACCTGTCGCGCCGGCCCTTCACCGCCCGCACCGATTCGGGCACGGTTTGGACCGCCGACACGCTGATCATCGCCACCGGCGCCAAGGCAAAATGGCTCGGCATCGAGAGCGAACAGCATTTCCAGGGTTTTGGCGTCTCGGCTTGCGCCACCTGCGACGGCTTCTTCTATCGCAACAAGGACGTGATCGTCGTCGGCGGCGGAAATTCGGCGGTGGAGGAAGCTCTTTACCTGTCGCATATCTGCAAATCGGTCACGGTCGTGCATCGCCGCGACTCGTTCCGTTCGGAGAAGATCCTGCAGGAGCGCCTGTTCGCCAAGGACAATATCCGCGTGATGTGGAACACCGAGGTCGCCGAAATCACCGGCACGCCGGCCAAGCCGCCCATGCCGCCATCGGTCTCGGGCGTGAGGCTGCGCGACACCCAGAACGGCGCGATCACCGAGATGCCGATCGACGGCGTGTTCGTTGCCATCGGCCACGCACCGGCGGTCGAACTGTTCAAGGGCAAGCTCAAGCTGAAAGCCAATGGCTATCTGTGGACAGCACCCGATTCGACCGCGACGGACGTCGAAGGCGTCTTTGCGGCCGGCGACGTGACCGACGACATCTATCGCCAGGCAATCACCGCCGCCGGCATGGGCTGCATGGCCGCCCTCGAGGCCGAACGCTTCCTGTCTGCCGCACCTGTCCGCGCCGAAGCCGCGGAATAAGCATCATGAGAGGGGGCGGCATGCCGTTGGATTGGGACAAGCTGCGTATTTTCCACGCAGCAGCGGAAGCGGGGTCGTTCACCCACGCAGCCGACAAACTGCATTTGTCCCAGTCGGCGATCAGCCGCCAGGTCAGCGCGCTCGAGCAGGACATCGGCGTCAAGCTGTTTCACCGGCATGCGCGCGGCCTGATCCTCACCGAACAGGGCGAACTGCTCTATCGCACCGCCCATGACGTGCTGCTGAAGCTCGAAACGGTGAAGATGCAACTGACCGAGACGACGGAAAAGCCAAGCGGCAAGCTCCGCGTGACGACGACCGTCGGCCTTGGCCAGGGATGGCTCACCGACAAGATCCAGGAGTTTCTCCAGCTCTATCCGGAAATGTCGATCCAGCTGATCCTCGACAACGAGGAACTGGACGTCAACATGCGCCATGCCGACTGCGCCATCCGCCTTCGCCAGCCGCAGCAGTCCGACCTCATCCAGCGCAAGCTGTTCACCGTGCACATGCACGTCTATGCGGCCCCCTCCTATATCAACCGCTACGGCGAACCCCAATCGATCGAGGATCTCGACAACCACCGGATCATCACCTTCGGGGAGCCCGCGCCGGGCTATCTGCTCGACGTCAACTGGCTGGAAGTGGCCGGCCGCACCTCGGACAATCCCCGCCAGCCGCATCTGCAGATCAACAGCCTGACCTCGATCAAGCGCGCCGCGCTGCTCGGGATCGGCATCGCCATGCTCCCCGACTACATAGTCGGTCGCGACCCCGGTCTGCTGCAGTTGGTCACCAGTGCGGATGTGCCGTCGTTCGACACCTATTTCTGCTATCCCGACGAGATGAAGAACGCCGCCAAGCTCAAGGCCTTCCGCGATTTCATCGTGGCCAAGGCCCGCAACTGGAACTTCTGAACGCGCTCGGCAGATCAAAAGGTTAAGGCCTGCGGCAAATGCATGCCTGACATGCATAAAAAAGCATTGTTCACTGCACAAAAAACCACCATATCGCACTCAGCTGATGCACATGGTGGCTTTTTCCTCCCAGTTCCACCGCAGCAGCTGTTCCCCTCTGGAGGTTTTTGACCTTCACACTTCAAAGGGCCCTGGAGCGATCCGGTGGCCCTCTTTTTTTTGTTAAGAAACGAAGGGCCTGCCGCCGCTTCTGTGGCCGGGCGAAATTTCACGGGAAAACTTGTACCAATATTGGACACTTTTTCATGATCTTTCGCTCACGCGTCCGTTGACGCATCGATTTCCTACCATATGTGCAATAGCATACGCGCACACGGATCACTGCTCATGAACTTGGACGAAACACTCAAAGCGCTTGCACACCCTGCAAGAATTGAAATGCTGAGATGGCTCAAGGAGCCGGAACTTCATTTCGCCCCTCAGCCTCAGCCTCTGGCGCTCGGCGTCAGCGCCGGCCAGTTCGAGCGCTGCGGCTTGTCGCAATCGACCGTTTCGGCTCATCTCGCCACGCTGCAGCGGGCCGGCCTGATCTCGTCCACGCGGGTCGGCCAATGGGTTCTTTACCGCCGCAACGAAGATGTCATCGGCGCGTTCTTCAACGCCTTGAATGAGGCTCTGTAACGCCCCAGATGCTGGGGGCCGGCGATCTCCTCCCAATCCGCCGGCCAATCTGGAGATATTCATGACCACTCTTTTTGATCCGATCAAAATCGGACATCTCACCCTTGCCAACCGCATTGCCATGGCGCCATTGACGCGCAACCGTTCGCCGGGCGCCGTTCCCAACGATCTCAACGTCACCTATTACGAACAGCGCGCCTCGGCCGGCCTGTTGATTTCCGAAGGCACGCCGATCAGTCATCAGGGCCAGGGCTACGCCCAGGTGCCGGGCCTTTATCTTCCGGAATCGATCGAAGGCTGGAAGCGCGTCACCTCCGCGGTTCACGCCGCCGGCGGCCATATCGCAGCCCAGCTCTGGCATGTCGGGCGTGTATCGCACACCTCGTTGCAGCCCGAGGACGGCCAGCCGGTCGCACCCTCCGCCATCCGCGCGAAGTCCAAGACCTATATCATCAACGAGGACGGCACCGGCGGCTTCGCCGACACCTCCGAGCCCCGGGCCCTCAGCCTCGACGAGATCCCCGGCATCCTTGACGATTACCGCCGCGCAGCCCGCGCCGCGATCGATGCCGGTTTCGACGCCGTCGAGATCCACGCCGCCAACGGCTACCTGATCGACCAGTTCCTGCGCTCGAGTTCCAATGCTCGAACCGATGCCTATGGCGGATCGATCGAGAACCGCGCCCGCTTCGCGATCGAGGTGGTAGAGACCATCGCCAACGAAATCGGCGCCGAGCGCACCGGCATTCGTATCTCCCCGGTCACGCCGGCCAACGACGTGTCCGATCCGGATCCTCAGCCCCTCTTCAATCATCTCGTCGAAAAGCTCGCGGCCTTCGACCTTGCCTTCATCCACGTGATCGAGGGCGCGACAGGCGGCGCGCGCGACAATCTGCCCTTCGATTGGGCGGGCCTGAAGGCCGCCTATCATGCCAAGGGCGGCAAGGCTGCCTGGATGGTCAACAACAGCTATACGCGGGACATGGCAATCGAGGCGGTGGCCTCCGGCCGTGCCGACATGGTGTCCTTCGGCCGGCCGTTCATCGCCAATCCCGACCTGGTGGAACGGTTCCGACAGAATGCACCGCTGAACGAGCCGGATCGCGCCACCTTCTACGGCGGCGGCGCCGAGGGCTACACGAACTATCCCAAGCTCGCCTGACGCGTCATCAGAACCTGCACGACCTGTCGAAGCCCCGCTGGCACCCCCAGCGGGGTTTTGCACATTGCAGACAAAAATAGGATGCTCTTCCTCGACACCCATGCCGAGCCCTTCGGGCGCGGCATCACCTTGCAGATCGCGACCGACGATCTTCCACATGAAGATCTTCGCAAACTGGATTGGCCGCTCTTCGAGGGGCCGAGCGAAATCTGGTATCGCATTGGCGAGACCGAAGTGGCCGGATCGCGGGGATTTCCTCGTACAGGACCCTGACGGCTATCTGATCCGCCGCCCAATCAACCGGTACCCGAGGCGTCCGCTAGGCCGGCCGCTCGCCGGACTGGTAGCGGTCGACGATCTCGACCTCCGGCCGGTCGCCGCCATCGCTATACTCGTAGTGCCACTTGCCCTTCTCGTCCTGATAGCTGATCTTGACGGGCTCGTCGCCGACCTGCTGCTCCTGCATGACGATACGTGCTGCCTCCAGGGCCTCGTCATGGCTGGCAAAGCTTTCGGAGAAAACATCGCCGAGCTTGTAGGCCCATCCCCCGTCATGGGGAACGATCTCGTAGGCAACCTTGGTCATTCTGTCCTCCTTTCTTGTTCTTTGAGCCAGTATCGCATCAAGCGCACCAATCCGCAAACCCGAAGCGGAGTGGAACAGTTCCAACCACTCGCACGTTCCGGGCTTTCTTTCGGGCGAAATTACCAGGGGGCTCCGGGCGAACCATGCTCAGACAGGAAAAAATCCTTCTCTTTCCAATCCTTATGGCCGTTGTCGGATTCACTTTGGAACACGAGATCCTCGCCATGGGCACGGCCGTGTCGCTTGCCGCGGCCGCACTCCTGATTGCCGCCATCGTCGCGGTATCGCTGCGCGTCGCCCATCATGCGGAAGTGCTCGCGGTCAAGGTCGGCGACCCTTACGGCACCATGATCCTGACGCTGTCGGCGGTGGCGGTTGAAGTGCTGATCCTTGCCATCATGATGAACAACGAGGGGTCGCCGACGCTGGTGCGCGACACGATCTATTCGGCCGTGATGCTCGACATCAACGGCATCCTCGGGCTTGCCGCCCTGATCGGTGGGTTGAAGCACGGCGAGCAGCCCTACAACGACGACAGCGGCAAGACCTATGGCGTGATGATCCTCACCGCCATGGGAATTTCGATGATCGTCCCGGAATTCGTGCCCCGTGACAAATGGCAGTTCTATTCGTTCTTCACCATCTTCGCCATGGTCGCGCTCTATGGCCTGTTCCTGCGCATGCAGGTCGGCACGCACAGCTATTTCTTCAGCTACAGCTATCCGCGCGGCAAGAGGCGCGACGCGGAAGAACACGATCCGGCCGATGCCGACGAACCGACCGCCCGTTCGATCGCCGTCATCCTTTTCGGCGTCGTTTTGATCGGCGTGCTCGCTGAACTGATGTCGGCCTTCATGAATACCGGCCTTAAGGAAATCGGCGCGCCGATCGCGCTCACCGCCATCTTGGTCGCCGGCATTTCCGCCGGCCCGGAAATCCTGACCGCCCTCAGGGCAGCGCTCGCCGACCGCATGCAGGCAACGGTCAATATCGCCATGGGCGCCTCGCTGTCGACCGTCATCCTGACCGTGCCGGTGATGGAGGCGATGGCGCTCTATACCGGCCAACCCTTCATCATGGCGATGACGCCCGTCCAGACGGTGATGGTCGCCATCACGCTGATTGCGGCCGCGATCAACCTCAACGACGGCGAGACCAATGCGATCGAGGGCATGACCCATTTCATCCTCTTCGCCACTTTCATCATGCTGTCCTTCCTCGGCCTTTGACGACATCGCCTGTCTCAGAGGGGCGGAACTTTTCCCGCCCTCGCCTCTTTCCCGGACATGGTCCCCGGCGTGATGAAGGGCTCGCCCCATTGTCACCAAGATGGCGGACCAGAAACTTCCCGCGGGTCGCGGGGGGCAAACTCGGGAGCCGAACCTTGAAGAGACTCGACGTTATCGACGGCATGCGCGGCTATTTCCTGGTCTTCATGCTGATCAACCACCTGGTCTTCACCGGCGGCCTCTGGCTCGTCCAGATCAACCACCGCAATCTCGCCTTCGTCGAGGACGCCCAGGGCTTCGTCTTCCTGTCCGGCCTGCTCACCGGCATGGTCTATGCCCGCAAGATGATGAAGGACGGCTATACCGCCGCTCGAGACCGCATCTGGTCGCGCGTCTTCGAGCTCTATCGCTATGCCATGGGCATCGTACTGGTCATCCTCGCCCTGCAGTTCCTCCTGCCGCAAGCGGCCGACATCTGGACCAACTGGCTCGGCGGAACACGGATCGACGACCCGCTGCGCCTGGCAGCCATTGCGACATTCCTGTTCCAACCGACCTTCATGGACATCCTGCCGCAATACATCATCTACATGTTCTTCGCCCCCGCCATCATCTGGCTGTGCATGAAGGGCCGATGGAAGACCGTGGCGATCATCTCCGTCCTCGCCTGGATGGCAGCACAGCTCGGGCTCCAGCGCGCCTTGACCTATCCGCTCAGCGACTGGCTGGCCGGCGGTACGGATTCGGAAAAGGAAGGCATTCGCGCCTCGTTCAACCTGCTCGGCTGGCAGATCGTCTTCTTCGCCGGACTGATCGCCGGAACGCTGACCTCGATGAAGAAGGTCGAGTGGACCCGCGTCTTCGATCCGCGCAAGGATTTCATCGCCAAGGCGGCGCTCGCCGTCTGCGTTTTCTTCCTCCCGCTGCGCATCCTGACCGCCCACGGCATGATGCCCGGCATTGTGCTGGAAAAATTCGGTTTCATGGAAGTGCGTGCCGACTTCGGGCCGGTCTACCTGCTGAACTTCGCCGCAGTCGCATACGGCCTTGCCTGGCTGCTGATCGCCGGCCCTCGCCACGAGAATGCGACGATCCGCAGGATTGCCGCAGGGCTCACCGGCCTGTTCTCGCTCAGCTTCCTGCAACTGCTCGGCCGACATTCGTTGCAGATCTATGTCTGGCACGTATTGATCGTCTATGGCGTTTTCTACATCGACGGTCGCTTTGGCGCCTTCTCCGACGCGACCAAGACCGTCATCACCTTCGGCTCTTTGGCGCTGCTCAGCCTTCCCGCCCTCTGGCGTGAGCGCAACCGCGCGACCGCCAATCCGGCGCCCGTGCCGAGCAAGCCGCTGCCGAACATGAAGCCGGCGACCTGACGACCGCTACGAAAACGACCAACGAGAAAGGGCGGGACCGCGAGGCCCCGCCCTTTCTCGTTTCATTGGCTCGTCCTGGTTACTTGCAGGCGGCGCAGAAGCGCTGGATGCGCTTGCAGGCTTCTTCCAGCTGCTCTTCCGACGTCGCATAGGAAATGCGGAAGTTCGGGCCGAGACCGAAGGCCGAACCGTGGACGACGGCCACGCCTTCCGATTCCAGCAGTTCGCTGACGAAGTCCTCGTCCGTTTCCATGACCTTGCCCGAAGGCGCGGTCTTGCCCATCAGCCCGGCGCAGGATGGGTAGACATAGAAGGCGCCTTCCGGCGTCGGGCATTTGATGCCGGTCGCCTGGTTCAGCATCGAAACCACCAGATCGCGGCGGCCTTCGAAGATCTTCTTGTTGGCCGGAATGAAGTCCTGCGGACCGTTGAGCGCCTCGACGGCGGCCCACTGGGCGATCGAGCAGGCGCCGGACGTCTGCTGGCCCTGGATCATGTCCATGGCCTTGATCAGCTCGATCGGGCCGGCAGCATAGCCGATGCGCCAGCCGGTCATGGCATAGGCCTTGGACACGCCGTTCATCGTCAGCGTACGATCATAGAGCTTCGGCTCGACCTCGACCGGAGTAACGAATTTGAAATCGCCATAGGTCAGGTGCTCGTACATGTCGTCGGTCAGGATCCAGACATGCGGATGCTTGACCAGCACATCGGTCAGCGCCTTCAGCTCGTCATGGCTGTAGGCCGCACCCGACGGGTTGGACGGCGAGTTGAAGATGAACCATTTGGTCTTCGGCGTGATGACGCTTTCGAGTTCAGCCGCCGTCAGCTTGAAGTTGTTCTCCTGCTTGGTCGAGACGAACACCGGCGTGCCGCCGCACAGCGCCACCATTTCCGGGTAGGACACCCAGTAGGGCGCCGGAACGATGACTTCATCACCCGGGTTCAGGGTCGCCATGAAGGCGTTGAAAAGAATCTGCTTTCCGCCGGTGCCGACGATCGTCTGCTCGGGCTTGTAGTCGAGGCCGTTCTCGCGCTTGAACTTCTCGGCGATCGCCTTGCGCAGTTCCGGAATGCCGGAAACCGGCGTGTACTTGGTCTCGCCGCGGTTGATCGCGTCGATCGCAGCCTTCTTGATATTGTCGGGCGTATCGAAGTCCGGCTCGCCGGCGCCGAGGCCGATCACGTCGCGGCCCTTGGCCTTCAGCTCGCGGGCTTTCTGCGAGACTGCGATGGTTGCGGAGGGCTTTACACGGGAAAGGGCGTCGGCGATGAATGCCATGGTGTTTGTCCTGAAGCTGTTGATCGGGGAACCTCGATCGGCCAAGGCTCCAGGTTCAAGTTCTATGGCGAAATCACTGCGGCGTTTCAAGCGGAAAGCGTTTTTCCGCCGGCAATCGACAAAGTTTTCATTTTTAAGTCTTTCTTAATCCGCGGGTAAGTCTTCGGCGATAGACTTGCGTGCAAGATCTATCCGAAACAATCATGGCGCGAAGCCGATGACCTCGAACAGCATCTATGCCCAACTCGTCAAGACCGGAGACGCATGGTCGACGGCCTATGGTCCCTTCGTGCTGCGCACCGCGCTCCAGCCGATCTTCAGGAGGGTGGCAGACGACCTCTTCGACATCCATTCGTTCCAGGGCCTGGTGCGAGCCGAGCGCAACGGCGAGGCCTATCCGCCCTCGCAGTTCTTCCCGCTGGTCGATCCGCAGGACCTCCCTTCCGTCGACAGCCTCTTGCGCAGCATCCATATTCTCAATGCCGGGCTCTTGCAGCGCGAGCGCTCGAACGTCCTGGTCAGCTTCCAGCCGCTGCTTTTCACCGGGGCCATGGAACTGCGCCACGAACTCGACCGCATGCGCCTGATCGCCCACGAGGCCGCGCTGTCACCCGACCGCATCGTCTGCGACATCTCCGCCAGCGCCGGCAACGGCAAGATGAGCGCCCGCGCCATCGATCAGATTCGCCAGGCGGGGCTCGGCGTCTCCATGTCGAATTACGAGGCCAGCGAACACGACATCCAGGACGTCCTGGCGCTTCGCCCCGACTTCGTTCGTTTCGATGGCGACTGGGTGCGCGACTATCTGCACAACTCGGCGGGGTTCGCATTATTGCGGGTCATCGTCAGGCAATTGCAGGATGAAGGGATAGAGCCGATCTTCGAGCGGCTCGAGGAGAGCTGGCAGGTGGATCTCTGCCTTGAACTCGGCGTGACGCTGTTGCAGGGCTATGCCCTCGCCCGGCCGGAACTCGCGCCCACCGCATTCAACCAGGAATTCCCCGAAATGCTGCTGCCTCCGGCCCTGCCGGCCTCCGTCGCGCCGGCACCGGTGAATGAGCGGGAGCGGGCCACCTTGGCCCTGGCGCCGTCGCGCAGTGAAGTCCTTCAACGTCCGCCCCCCGTATTCGGCAAGCGGCGCTAGCGGGCGCCTGTCGAAACGGCATGGTGCCCACGGTAGGGGCAGCCTCGGGGCCCGCCTTGACATTGCCACAATAAATACCGGGTGAAGCCGCAATTCCGTCCCCGTGAAGCCCATAAACAGGTCTTTTCTCCTCGAATTGGCGATTGATTGCGAGGGAAGACCCATGTTTCTGGACGACGATATTGCCAAAGCGCGTCCGTGGTTCGATCGGATCATCCAAGGTGGCCGCCTTGCGCTTTTCGCCATGCTGGCCGCCACAGTCCTGCTGATCGGCATCGCTGCCGATGCACAGGCGGAAACCACCGCCGCACCCGCGGCGCAGACGCTTGCCACCATTGACCCGATGACGACCGCCTCCACGCCAGTCGTCGCGCCCCTGTTGACCACCAGCGCCCACCGGCTTCCGCTGCTGCAGACCGAAACGCTCGCCGACCGCTACATCCTGCTCGGCCTGATGATGCTCTGCTTCGCCGCCATGGCCGCCGGCAGCCTGGCGCTGTGGCGCAGCAGCCTTAAGGAATTGCTGCGCGTCCAGGCCAGGCGCCATGACGCCTGAGCGACCCTCGCTCTGGCGCCGCCTCGGCCCGGCCGAGCGCGCTTTCGCCCTTGTGATCGTGGCCATGGCAATCGGTGGCCTCCTTCTGATCGCCGATGGCCTCTACCTGAAAGCGAAGGCCGACCAGGTTCCTTCCCCTCGGACGCACCAGGGGCCGGTCTCGCCGAACGGCGCGGCCGGGACCGAATAGCAACGGCACGTTCCCCTTCTCACGTTCTTGTCAGCAGCACTTGCCAAAGCGTCGTCAATCTCCAGATAGGTCGATGATGACAGGAGGACCCGATATGCCGAAGTGCGAAGCAGCAGCAAACCCCGTGCGCGCGATTCCGTCCACCGCCCTTCTCGGCCTCGCTTTGGCAATGGCGGCGGTTCCAGCCCTCGCCGCTGATCGCGTTGCCACGCAGAGCGTCGAGATCGAGGTCACCGAGATCGTCGGCGGCCTCGAGCACCCGTGGTCGGTGGAAGCCCTGCCCGACGGCGCCTATCTCGTTACCGAGCGGCCCGGTCGTCTGCGGGTGGTGCGCGACGGCACGGCATCGGCCCCGGTCGACGGCCTGCCCAAGCTTTTCGTCGGCGGCCAGGGTGGCTTGCTCGACATCGCCCTGTCGCCCGATTTCGCCACAAGCCGGAAACTCTATTTCACCGCATCCGTGCCGGGAGAAGGTGGACAGGGCACCGCGCTCTTTGCCGCCAGGCTGTCAAACGACGAGAAGAGACTGGAAGCGGTCGAACGGCTGTTCGCCATGAACCGCTTCACCGGCACCGGTCAGCACTTCGGCTCGCGCATCGCCATCGGCGCGGACGGCACACTGTTCTTCGGCATCGGCGACCGCGGCGAGATGGACCGGGCCCAGGACCCGCAAGACCATGCCGGCTCGATCCTGCACCTCAACCCGGACGGCACGCCGGCCGCCGGCAATCCTTTCGCCGGTGGCAGCAAGGGCCAGCCGGAAATCTTCTCGACCGGGCACCGCAATCCCCAGGGCATCGTCATCGATCCGGCTGAAGGTACTCTCTTTACCGTCGAACACGGCGCACGCGGCGGCGATGAGATCAACATGCCCAAGGCCGGGAGCAATTACGGTTGGCCGATGATCTCCTACGGCAAGCACTATTCCGGCGCCGACATCGGCATAGGCAGTTCTGCCGAGGGTTATGAACAGCCCGTCCATTACTGGGACCCGTCGATCGCGCCGGGCGCCATCGATGTCTATCGCGGCGCCATGTTTCCTGAATGGAATGGCGACTTCCTCGTCGCCGCCCTCAAGTATGAACTTCTGGCGCGTATCGAGCGTGATGAAAGCGGCGCTATCACGGGAGAGGAGCGACTGCTGGAGGGAGCCTACGGCCGCCTGCGCGACGTAAAGGTCGCGCCGGACGGCGCGATCCTTCTGGTGACCGACGAGGTGGATGGCCAACTCCTGCGCATCAGCCGCGCCGCGGCGCCGTGATTTTCATCCGACCAGCCGCTCGCCCGGCGGCGAACGGCTCGACCACCCGCTGATCCGCAATGCCGAACCAAAGCGTCACGGCATAAACCCGGCGCGTCGATCGACCTTGTCGAGACCGAACGCAGCTGATACCCGTCTTCCTCCCTCGCCTCACCTTCTTCCGTTCCGCTGCAATCCGGTATCCGATGTCTCGTGTTCAAGCCAATCTCCTCTTGCTGCTCGCGGCGGCCATCTGGGGCGGCGGCTTCGTCGCCCAGTCGGAAGCAATGGAATGGCTGGGGCCGAACTGGTTCAATGCGCTGCGTTTCGCGCTCGCCACTTTGGCCGTTCTGCCTTTCGCCCTCACAGAGAACAAGCGCGCCACCCGCCCGCTGAGCCGCCGGGAACTGGGATGGTTCCTGCTGGTCGGCCTCTCCCTGCTCGCCGCGCAGACCCTGCAGCAGATCGGCATCCAGTCGACCAGCGTGACCAATGCCAGCTTCCTGACCGGCCTCTACGTCGTTCTCGTTCCGGTGATCGCGGTCGCCTTTCTTCGCCGCCGCCCGCACTGGATCATCTGGCCGACGGCTCTGCTGACCGTGATCGGCATCCTCCTGCTGAACGGCGGATCGCTGTCTTCCCTGGGTGACGGCGATGTCCTCGTCATTCTCTGCGCGGTGTTCCTGGCGGCGCAGATCACACTGACCCCGATCGCGGTCGGCATCAGCCAAAGGCCCCTGGCGCTTGCCACGGTACAATTCGCCGTCTGCGCGGCCGGTGCCGGCCTTGCCGCTGCGGCTCTCGAGCCGATCAGCATGGGCGCCGTCGCCTCGGCCCTGCCGGAGATCCTCTATGGCGGCCTGCTCTCCTCCGGCGTCGCCTTCGTCCTGCAGATCATCGGCCAACGCTACACGACGGCGCCGCAAGCTGCGATCTTCCTGTCCTCGGAGGCCCTGTTCGGCGCCTTGTTCGGGGCGGTCCTGCTGGCCGAGACCCTTCCCGCGATCGGCTATCTCGGTTGCGGCCTGATCTTCTCGGCCATGCTGCTCGTCGAACTCGTGCCGGAACTGACCCGGCGCCGCGCGACTGCCGCACCCTGACGCTTATTTCACCGATAGCGAAAATGCGCCAAACTTTTCCATTTTGGGGAAGGTTTCGACGCAAAAATTGCATTTGAACCGGTGCCAGATATACTTGTGGGGCGAAACATTCCCCCTACCGCACGAATGGCCGCTTCACCTCAATCGCGAGGCTCCCCGGGAGCAAGGTGCTGGAAAACTTTCGCTTGCCAATTTTTAATAAACCAAGCAATCTTCGCGCGTTCGGGCAATTTTGCGAGCACGGGAAGACCTTATAATACATGCGCGCCGGATACGCGAAGAGTTCCGGGCAGGTTGGCTTCTATAATTGCGAGTATACTCGCTTTTATGGGGGTAGCTTGCGGTAACAGGGGCCCCTTTCCTCAACCATCGAGAAATGCCTGTCGAGCACCCGTATACGGGTAACATTGCAATGCTGCCCCGCCGACACAGGGCAGAGAGAAAAGGACCTGACGCATGGCCGAGACTGGCATCGTAAAATTCTTCAATACCGACAAGGGCTTTGGCTTCATCAAGCCTGACAATGGCGGCGCAGACATCTTCGTGCATATTTCCGCCGTGCAGGCCTCCGGACTCCAGGGGCTTTCTGAAAACCAGAAGGTTAGCTACGACACGGAACCGGATCGTCGCGGCAAGGGCCCGAAGGCCGTCAACCTGCACATCGACGGCTGATACTCCGGATTTCGCTTCGACATTCGCATTGCGGCCCGGCAGGTTTGCCGGGTTTTTTCGTTCAGGCTGCGTTCAGCCTGTGGCCCATATCCTGCCGTCATTGATCGTTAAACAACGATCGTCCCCATTGCAGGCCACAGGAAGGCAAAGCCATGAAGAAGATCGCGAAACTCTCCCTGCTGGCGGCGGTGATCGCCGTCGCACCACTTGCAGCGTCGTCGCAGGCCATGGCAGGCGACCGTTACCGACGCCACCACGATCAGGACATGCTCGCCGCCGGCGCGATCGGTCTGGCCGCCGGCCTGGTCACCGGCTCGGTCATCGCCAGCCAGCCGCGCACCGTCTACGTCGAACCTGAACCGATGTATGTCGAGCCGGCACCGCGCCGCATCTATGTCGAGCCGGAACCCGTCTATGTCGACGATTACCCGCCGGCACCGCGGCCGGTCTACCGCGCAGCCGTGGAGCCCTGGTCGCCGGAATGGTATGACTATTGCGCAGCCCGCTATCGCAGCTTCAACGCCCGCTCCGGCACCTATGTCGGTTATGACGGCCGCTCGCACTTCTGCACCGCCGGCTGATACGGCCCGCTTGCCGAACGGATAGAAATGCGCCGCATCGCCGGCGCATTTTTCGTTTGGGCGTCAGGCCAGAATTTCAGATTCCGCGCAGGAAGGGATTGGTCCGGCGCTCCTCGCCGATCCGACCGCCCGGCCCGTGGCCGCAGATGAAGCCGACATCGTCGCCGAGCGGCAGAACCTTGTCGCGAATCGAGTCGAGCAGCGTCTGGTGGTCGCCTCCCGGAAGATCCGTGCGGCCAATCGAGCCGGAAAACAGAACGTCACCGAGATGAGCGAAGTTCTGCGCCCGATTGTAGAAGATGACGTGTCCCGGCGCATGTCCCGGGCAGTGGAACACTTCGAACTCGTGCTCGCCGAACGAAACCGTGTCGCCCTCTTCCAGCCACCGATCGGGCACGGTGTTGCGCACCTTCATCGGCACGTTGAACATGACCGCCTGCTGCTCGAGTTTCTGCAGTAGGGGCAGATCATCCTTGTGCGGGCCGACGATCTGGATGCCGAGCGCCTCCTTCAACTCCTCGGCCCCGCCGGCATGGTCAATATGGCCATGGGTCAGCCAGATCTCCTTGAGCGTGATGCCGTTTTCCTTCAGCGTTTGCAGGATCACATCGACGTCGCCGCCCGGATCGACGATCACGCCTTCACGCGTATCGTCGTCGAACAGGATCGTGCAGTTCTGCTGGAAAGGGGTGACCGGAATGATCCCGGCCTGCATCTGTCCCATGGGTCGGTTCCTTGTTTTCGCGCCGGTTGCGCATAACACGTCCCCGTCGAAACGCCAATGCGAGCCACCAGGTCGAGAAGCTGTGCGATCCCGGTAATTTCGTTGGAGTTTTTGCGCGTCTGCGCTTAGTTTTGCGGCAAAACACGCGCCGGCTGACGGCCATGCGCGCGTATCGCGAATGACCGTCCCCTGATCGCCACAGCGTCATGCCGCAGCGACAGGGAGACCGCCAGCACAAGGGAATGCAACGTGGCTCGACAGTCTGCGGGCAAGGCTGCCAGGAAGGAACTGCCGGGAATGCCGGTCGTCGATGACAAGACCATCGATTTCGAAACGATCGAGCTTTTGTTCTTCGCCTATCGAGACTTCGTTTCCGATCCAGACGCGATCCTCGCCAAGATCGGCTACGGCCGCGCCCACCACCGCGTCGTCTACTTCGTCAGCCGCCGGCCGGGCATGACGGTCGCCGATCTCCTCGCCATCCTGCAGATCACCAAGCAGAGCCTCGCGCGCGTGCTGAAGGAACTGATCGATTCCGGCTATATCCGCCAGATGGCCGGCCCCGCCGACCGCCGCCAGCGCCGGCTCTATCCGACCTTGGCCGGCCGCGAACTGGCACTGGCACTGTCCGAGCCGCAATCGCGACGGATCGCCGGCGCCATGGAGGGCTTTACGCCGGAAATGCGCGACGGGGTGCGCACCTTCCTTGAAAGAATGAGCCGCTCGGACGGCACGACGCCAACGGATATGGCCGGAGTGGACTGACATGGCGCGCAAGATCCTTATTGCCGATGATGCCCCCCATCTCCTCGTCGTCGACGACGACACCCGCATCCGTGACCTGTTGCAGCGCTATCTCACCGAACAGGGATTTCGCGTCACCGTCGCCGCCGATGCGAGCGAAGCCCGCCGCAAGCTGGAGGGACTGCATTTCGACCTGCTCGTGCTCGACGTGATGATGCCGGGCGAATCCGGCCTGTCGCTCACCCGCAGCATCGCGGCCGACAAGCAGATCCCCGTCATCCTGCTGACCGCCCGTTCGGAAGCGGAATCGCGCATTGCCGGCCTGGAGGCCGGCGCCGACGACTATCTCGCCAAGCCATTCGACCCACGCGAACTGGTGTTGCGCATCAACAATATCCTCAAGCGCAGCCCCAATGCCGACCAGCCGAAGATCGAGCAGGTCATGTTCGGGCCATACAGTTTCTCCATCCTGCGCAAGGAGTTGAAGCGCGGGCCGGAAGTGATCAAGCTCACCGATCGCGAGCAGGACATCATGCTTCTGTTCGCCTCCCGCGCCGGCGACACCATTCCCCGCCAGGAACTGATCGGCAATGACACCGATGTGGGCGAGCGGACGATCGACGTGCAGATCAACCGCCTGCGCCGCAAGATCGAGGACGATCCGGCCAATCCGGTCTGGCTGCAGACCGTGCGCGGCATCGGCTACCGGCTGAGCATGGACTAGCGCCACAGGCGCACCAACGGAAAAGAAGGCGAGATGACGCTGTTCGACAGCATCCGCAGGGACAATGATCGCAACCCCGGCGGGCTCAAGGGCCTGTCGCGCTGGCTCCGGCACCAGTTGCCGACCGGTCTTTTCGCGCGCTCGCTGCTGATCATCATCCTGCCCATGCTGATCCTCCAGACGGTCCTGGCAGCCGTCTTCATGGAGCGCCACTGGCAGATGGTGACGGAGCGCATGTCGAGCGCCGTCACCCGAGACATCGCCGCCATCATCGCGCTGATCGAGGCCTATCCGGCGGAGGCGGATTTCAAGAATGTCGTGCGCATCGCCCGCGACAAGCTGAACATGACGGTATCGATGGAGGCGGGCGGACAACTGCCGGCGACGCGACCAAAGCCGTTCTTCTCGATCCTCGACCAGATCCTTTCCGACCAGATCGAGAACCAGATCGCCCGGCCCTTCTGGATCGACACGGTCGGCGATTCCCGCCTCGTCGAGATCCGCATCGCGCTCGACCAGGGCGTTCTTCGCATCTTCGCCCGCCGCAACTCGGCCTATGCCTCCAACACCCACATCTTCCTCCTGTGGATGGTCGGCACCTCGCTGGTGCTGATCGTCATCTCCACGCTCTTCCTGCGCGGCCAGATCCGCCCGATCCTGTCGCTCGCCAAGGCGGCGGAGAGCTTCGGCAAGGGCCAAAGGCCACCGGAGAATTTCAGCCCCCGAGGCGCCGACGAGGTGCGTCGCGCCGGCCTCGCCTTCATCCTGATGCGCGAACGCATCGAGCGGCAGATGGAGCAGCGCACCGCCATGCTGACCGGCGTCAGCCACGACCTGCGCACCATTCTCACCCGCTTCAAGCTGCAATTGGCGCTCGCCGGCGACAATCCCGACCTCCAGGGCCTCAACCAGGACGTCGAGGACATGCAGACCATGCTCGAGGGCTATATGGCCTTTGCCCGAGGCGAGGCTGAGGAAGACGTCGGCAAGCTGAGGCTCGGAGAACTGTTGGACAAGCTCAAGGCCGACTTCGAACTGCATGGCAAGACGCTCTCCTACCGCATCGAAGGCGACGAGGAGGTCGCGGTACGGCCCACCGCCTTCGCGCGGCTGGTCACCAACCTCGCCTCCAACAGCCGCCGCTACGCCAACCGCGTCGAGATCGAGGCGAAGCACAGCGCGAAATGGCTGACGATCGTGATCGACGACGACGGTCCCGGCATTCCGGCCGATTATCGCGACGACGTGTTCAAGCCGTTCTTCCGACTGGACGAGGCGCGCAATCTGGACGCCTCCGGCACCGGGCTGGGCCTGGCGATCGCCCGCGACATCGCCCGTAGCCATGGCGGCAACGTGACGCTGAGCGACAGCCCGCTCGGCGGCCTGCGCGCGACGATCCGTGTGCCGGCCTGATAGACAGTCGAGGAGAACCACCCATGTCGACCACCGACTGGAACGCCATGACCTGGCTCAACCCGCCCGCAAGCACGCATGTGGGGCCCGACGGGCTGCATCTCGTCACCGGCAACGAGACCGACTTCTGGCAGAAGACCTATTACGGCTTTCACCACGACAACGGCCATTTCCTCCACCTGCCCCGCACAGGCGAGTTCACCATCGAGACGCGTTTCACCGGTCGCTTTGAGGCACTTTACGATCAGGCGGGCCTGATGGTCCGGCACGACGAGCACCACTGGCTGAAATGCGGAATCGAATTCACCGACGGCCTTTGCCATCTGAGCACGGTGGTCACCGTCGACGGCCGCTCCGACTGGTCGGCCTTTGCGCTTGCGGATTTCTCCGGTGCGCTCGAACTTCGTCTGAGCCGGCTCGGCGATGCCATGTTCGTGCAATACCGCGTGCAGCCCGAAGGGCTCTGGCGGATGGCGCGGCTCGCCTATTTTCCGCCCGGTCTGGAGAGTCTCGAAGTCGGGGTGATGACCTGCTCGCCGCAGCGCGCCGGTTTCGAGGTGGTGTTCCACCATTTCCGGGTGAGCGACCCGGTCAGCCGCGACATCCACTGACGCCGCGGACGGCCTCACATCATCTTCATGCCGTTCGGCACCGGCTGCTCGACCGCCGCAAGCACGATCGCGCCGTTCTCATCGGCAAATCCGAGGGTCAGCACTTCGGAACGGAAGGGGCCGATCTGACGCGGCGGGAAATTGACGACGCCCAGCACCTGCCGGCCGATCAGGCTCTCCGGCGTGTAGTGCACGGTGATCTGCGCCGACGACTTCTTGATGCCGATCTCGGGGCCGAAATCGATCTTGATCTTGATCGCCGGCTTGCGCGCTTCCGGAAAAGGCTCCGCCTCGACGATCGTGCCGACACGGATGTCCACCTTCTCGAAATCGGCGTAGCCGATCTCGGGCTGAACCTTGGGCGCCTCGCTCATCCTGCTAGTTCCCCGGCCCGCTTGCGCGCCGCCTCGATCGCCTTGTCGAACAGGGGCTGCATGCCGTCCTCGGCCATCAGCACGGATAGGGCCGCGGCCGTCGTGCCGCCCGGCGAGGTCACGTTCTGCCGCAGTTTCGCGGCGGCGTCGGGGGACTGGTGAAGCAGTTCACCAGCCCCCGCGACCGTTTCCCGTGCGAGACGCATGGCCAGGTCCGCCTGCAGGCCGGCCTTGCGGCCTGCCTCAGCCATGCACTCGACGAGATAAAACACATAGGCCGGACCACTGCCCGACACGGCCGTCACCGCATCAATCTGCTCCTCGCTGTCCAGCCACTCGACCGGGCCGGAAACCTTGAGCAGGCGGTGAACCATGTCGCGCTGCGCGGCGCTGACGGCATTGTTGGCGAAGGCGCCGGTGACGCCGCGGCCGATCATTGCCGGGGTATTCGGCATGGCGCGCACCATGGCGGCGGCGCCGAGATGCTCTTCCATGAAGTCCAGCGTCTTGCCGGCGGCGACCGAAACCACGACGGTCTGCGGTCCGACGAGCGACTTCAGGCCCGGTAGCACCGCTTCCATCACCTGCGGCTTGAGCGCGAGGAAAAGGATATCGGCTTTGAGCCCGTCCGGCGCGTGGCTGGTATAGCGCGCGCCGGCATCGGCGATCTGCTTCAGCATGACTTCCGACGGACCGGGATCGATCACGGTGACGGACGAACCCGGCACGCCGCTCTTCAGCCAGCCGGACAGCATGGCGCCGCCCATATTGCCGGCACCGACCAGCACCACCTGCCCCATCGTCGAATAGCTCATGCTCAGGCTTCCCCGGCCGTTTCGAAAAGAACCGCATCCATGGCGCTCTTGGCGTCCATGCCCGACCAGACCACGAACTGGAACGCCTGGAAATAGGCCTCGCAGGCATCGACCGCACTCGACAGAAGGACTTCCACCTGCCGGTTGGTCGGCTCGGCGCCACCGGCGAGCAGCAACGATTGGCGGAAGATCACCACATCCTCGTGCCGCCACAGGTCGAAATGCCCCATCAGGACCTGGCCGTTGACATGGGAGAGCAGCCTGATCACCTCGTTGACGCGGGCATCCGGGATCTTCAGGTCGAAGGCGACCGCCAGATGCAGCGCCTCGAACTCCTCCATCCAGGAGAACGACACCTGATAGTCGGCCCACCGGCCCGCGACCGTCATGGCAAGCTCGTCCTCGCCCGAGCGCTCGAACGACCAATCATTGTTGGAGGCGACGAACTCGATCATGTCGACCGGGTTGGACTGTCGTTCGAAGTCAAATTCCATGAGGCTCATGCGGCACCTTCTTGACCGGAGTGAATGCGATATTCGAGTGAAAACACCGAAGGACACAAACGACTGAACCGGAAACAACACTGGGAATGATTCCGACTGGACCACAGGATAAAACACCCACCCTGTCCGAAACTTGCGAAGGTCCGTCTCGAATCATCATTTAAAATCAGTGTATAATGGCAAAGACCAAGTACCAGCCCCCGGCCGGCCTTTTGCTCGACGGGTCTGTGGACAGCACTTGCGTCACAACCTGCGCAGTCACCGATAAACGACTCTGCCCATTGGCTTTTTTCGTGCCGCGAGCATGTGGATAAATAACCTGTATGAACCATTCGCCAGCCGGTCAGCACCGCCGGGGGCGAAACGACGAAGGCCCGCCACGGAGTATCGTGGCAGGCCTTGAAAAACAGCAGCTTTCCTGCCTTGAGGGAAGCAAGAGGAGCGGTATCGCCCCGTCCGGCGAGCCTACTTGCCTTCGGCGGCCAGCTTCGCCTCGAGCGCCTCGATGCGCTTCAACAGAATGTCGTTCTCGTCGCGCGCCTTGATCGCCATCTCGCGAACGGCCTCGAATTCTTCACGCTTGACGACATCCATGCTGTTCAGCCAGCGCTCGGCCTGGGCGTGAAAGGCGGTTTCCATTTCCTTGCGCACGCCCTGGGCGGCGCCCGCGGCATCGGTCATAAGCTTGGCGAAATCGTCCATAATACGGTTCGGGCCCGTCGACATGGCTGTGGCTCCTCTTGCGTTCGATCCCCGGACGGTGTCCTCGGTAACAACAGTTGAGGTAGGCATTCAGCCGAGCCGTTGCAAGCGAATTTCGCGCTCGCCCCCGCGTGCGAAGGCCGCATGCGCGATTCCATCTTGACCGTGCCAGATCGGAACGCCATTTTCCGGCAACATTGGAGAAAGAGCACCCTTGTCCTCAGCCGCCGAACTTCTGTCCATCCTCACCTTTCCGGCGATCGATCCCGTGGCCTTCTCCCTCGGTCCGCTGGCGATCCATTGGTACGGCCTTGCCTATGTCGCCGGCATCATGCTGGGATGGCTGGTAGCGCGCGGCATGCTGCGCAATGCGAAACTCTGGCCGAACGACACACCGCCCTGCACGGTGTCGCACCTCGACGACTTCCTCGTCTGGGTGTCTCTTGGCATCGTGCTCGGCGGACGCATCGGCTACATCCTGTTCTACGACTTCGCCGCGATCCTCGCCGACCCGATCCGCGCGATCCAGATCTGGAATGGCGGCATGTCATTCCACGGCGGCTTTCTCGGCGCGGCGCTGGCCATGGCCTTCTTTGCACGGCGCCACGCCATCCCCCTGTGGAGCCTGTTCGACATCGTCGCGAGCGTCGCCCCGCTCGGCATCCTGTTCGGCCGCATCGCAAACTTCATCAACGGCGAGCTCTGGGGACGGCCCTCCGACGTCCCCTGGGCCATGGCCTTTCCAACGGGGGGGCCGTTCCCGCGCCATCCGAGCCAGCTCTATGAAGCCCTGCTCGAGGGACTGCTGATCTTCGTCGTGCTCCAGTTCGTCGGGCGCCTGCTGGGCGGTTTCCGTTCGCCAGGTCTGATCACCGGCCTGTTCGTCATTCTCTATGCCTTGTCGCGCGTCACCGTCGAGTTCTTCCGCGAACCGGATCCGCAACTCGGTTATCTTTTCGGCGGCTGGCTGACCATGGGCATGCTCTTGTCCCTGCCCATGCTCGCGGTCGGCGTGTGGGCGCTGCTGAGGGCGCGCCGTGCCGCCGGCCCGCGGTCGTGAAACGAGAATGAGGCGCCCTCGATGACAACTGCCCTTGCCGAGAAAATCAAGTCGCTGATACTGGCCGGCGGTCCGATGAGCGTCACCGACTATTTCGCACTTTGCCTGGCCGACCCGCAGCACGGCTATTACAAGACCCGCAATCCCTTCGGCCGGGCCGGCGACTTCGTCACCGCGCCCGAGATCAGCCAGTTGTTCGGCGAGATGGTCGGCATTTTCCTCGTCGTCGCCTGGCAACGCCATGGCGAACCGCTCGATGCCCGCATCGTCGAGATCGGCCCTGGACGCGGCACGATGATGGCCGACATGCTGCGGGTGATCGCAAGGCTCGCGCCGCGGCTCTACGAGACCGCCAGCATCCACCTCGTCGAGACGAGCCCGGCCCTGCAGGACGTCCAGCGCCGGACACTGTCCGCCCATGGAGACCGGATCGCCTGGCATTCGAGCTTCGACGAGGTTCCGGAAGGCTTCACCCTGATCGCCGCCAACGAATTGTTCGATGCCATTCCGATCCGCCAGTTCGTCAAGACGCCGACGGGCTTTCGCGAACGCATGGTCGGGCTCGACGCCGACGGAGAACTCTGCTTTGCCGCCGGCGTCGCCACCCTCGACCCGGCGCTCCTGCCGCCGCGCCAGATCGCCCCGCCCGATGGCGAGATCTTCGAAATCGCCCCCGCCCGCCAGGCGGTCATGACCACGCTGTGCGACCGCCTGCTCAAATGCCATGGCACCGCCCTCATCATCGACTACGGACACATGGTCAGTGGCTTCGGCGACACGCTCCAGGCCGTCCTCGCCCACGAATACGATCCGCCGCTCGCCCATCCCGGAATGGCGGATCTCACCAGCCATGTCGACTTCGAAAACCTCGCCCGCACGGCGCTGGCGGCAGGCGTTCACGTCAACGGCTGCATGTATCAGGGCGACTTCCTGATCGGGCTCGGCATCGAGGACCGTGCGGCCTCGCTCGGGCGCGGCAAGGACGAAAAGACGCAGGGCGAAATCGTCAAGGCGGTCGAGCGTCTGGCGGGTGCCGGCGAAGGCCGCATGGGCGAGCTTTTCAAGGTCATGGCGATTTCCAGCCCGGCCGTGGCCCTGCCGCCTTTCAAGGGAGCCAATTGACAGCGGCGGCGGCGATAAGCCAACATCCCGCCGACTGAAACTGCGGCAAGATCCTTGTTTCCCTAATGTTTTCAGGGGCGACGCGGTCGAATCGATCGCCCGCCCGCCGCTTCGGAGGCTGCTCATGCAGGACCACGATCTACCCGAACCGCTCACCAGCCCGCTTCTCGCCGATGCCGAGGACAAGGGTATCCGTCACGGCTTCTTCAGCCGCAGGGGCGGCGTTTCGCAAGGCATCTATCGCGGCCTGAACGTCGGCATCGGCTCGAATGACGAACGGGAAAAGGTCCATGAGAACCGCCGCCGCGTCAGCGGCTGGTTCGGCCTTTCACCGGAACGGCTGGCGACCGTGCATCAGGTTCACTCGCCCGACGTCGTCGTGGTCGATCGCACCTATGACGGCAACCGCCCGACGGCCGATGCCCTCGTCACCGCCTCCCCCGGCGTCATCCTCGGCGTGCTTACCGCCGATTGCGGTCCCGTGCTGTTTGCCGATGCCGAGGCCGGCATCATCGGTGCGGCCCATGCGGGCTGGAAGGGCGCGCTCGGCGGCGTGCTGGAAAACACCATTCTCGCCATGCAATCGCTCGGCGCCCGCCGCGAGGCGATCTCCGCCTGCCTCGGCCCGTCGATCAGCGGCGCCAATTATGAGGTCGGACCGGAATTCGTCGACCGCTTCATCGCCGTGAACCCGGATTTCGCCCGCTTCTTCAGCCCCTCGACCAGGCCCGGCCATGCCATGTTCGACCTGCAGGGCCTGACGGTGAAGCGGCTGATCGATGCCGGAGTGCGGGCCGAGAGCCTTGGCATCTGCACCTATGCCGACCCCGACGCCTTCTATTCCTATCGCCGCACCACCCATGCCGGTGAGCCTGACTACGGACGACAGATTTCCGCGATCGCCATAAGGGAGGACTGACATGGCCCTGCATTTCGACGCGAACGAATACGCCGCAAGGCTCGAGCGGCTGACCGCGCGCATGGCCGAGCAGAAGCTCGACGCCATCCTGCTCTTCGCCCAGGAAAGCATGTATTGGCTGACCGGCTACGACACCTTCGGCTATTGCTTCTTCCAGACGCTGATCGTCAAGGCCGATGGGTCGATGACGTTGCTGACGCGTTCGGCCGACCTGCGCCAGGCCAAGCGGACGTCCAATATCGAAAACATCGTCATATGGGTCGACCGGGTCAATGCCGATCCCACCATGGATCTGCGCAATCTGTTGAGCGAGATGGACCTGCTCGGCGCCCGGATCGGCATCGAATACGATACCCATGGCATGACTGGCCGGGTCGCGAGGCTCCTCGACAACCAGCTGACCAATTTCTGCGAGATCGTCGAGGCATCCTATGTCGTCAGCGAACTGCGACTGATCAAGAGCCCGGCGGAGATCGCCCATGTCGAGCGGGCAGCGGCCCTTGCCGACGACGCACTCGACGCGGCCCTGCCCCTCATCAGGGCGGGCGGCGACGAGGCCGCCATCCTCGCCGCCATGCAGGGCGCGATCCTGGCCGGCGGCGGCGACTATCCGGCCAACGAATTCATCATCGGCTCGGGCCCGGATGCGCTTCTGTGCCGCTACAAGTCGGGCCGCCGCACCCTGTCGGACAAGGACCAGCTGACACTGGAATGGGCGGGCGTCAGCGCGCACTACCACGCCGCCATGATGCGCACCATCGTGATCGGCGAGCCGAGCGCACGCCAGCGCGAGCTCTATGCGGCCTGCCACGAAACGATCAAGGCGATCGAGGCGGTGCTGCGACCGGGCTTTACCTTCGGCGACGTCTTCGAGACCCATGCCCGCATCATGGACGAGCGCGGTCTCGCCCGCCATCGGCTAAATGCCTGCGGCTACTCGCTCGGCGCCCGCTTCTCGCCGTCCTGGATGGAGCATCAGATGTTCCATACCGGCAACAGCCAGCCGATCCTGCCCGACATGACGCTCTTCGTGCACATGATCATCATGGACAGCGAACGGGACACGGCAATGACCCTCGGCCACACCTATCTCACGACCGCAGAGGCCGCACGTCCGCTTTCGCGACATCCCCTGCAGCTGATCCAGAGCCAGAGCTAAAGCTGGAGCCTGACGCCCCCGGTACGCGGCCTCGCAATCGCCCTCTAAGGAATTGATAGGATTTTAAGGTTATCCTCATCAAATCCGACGGAGGTGCACGAGGACGCCAGCGACGATGAAACTCTCCCGAACGGCCACGGCCGGGCTGATCGCGGCAGCCGCGCTCACCGCCTGCAACACGCCCGACGCCCTGGTGCCGCCGATGGAAATTGGCGATGGTGGCCAGCCTGTAAGCGAGAGCGACATGGCCCTGGCCCAGGGCCAACAGTCCAGCTATGGGCAGACATCCTACGGCCAGAGCGCAACGGTCGCCGAACAGGGCTACGCAACGCAACCCCAGAATTCGCTCGAGGCCCAGGCTGCGGCGCTGGCTGCCGGCCAGGGTAATCCGTCCGCATCCCCGCCGCTCTACGGCGACCAGCCGAACGACGCGGGCTATCCGGTAGCGCCGAGCCCCGGCGGACAGACGCGCGGCGCGCCACCGTCCCAGTTGCAGGCGCCGGTGCAGAGCGCGCAACCCGTCCAGGTGACCCAGCCGGTTCAACCGTCGCAACCGGCGGCGCAGGCCCAGCCGGAAGTCGCCGCCCTTACCCCGGCCGGCGCTGCCGGCACCATCCGCTTCCTGCCGATCATCGGCGCACCCGTGCAATCCGTCACCCCCCTGTCACGCCAACTCGGCGCGGAGGCGCGCGGCAAGGGCCTGACGATCAAGGGCGCAAGCGACCCGGCGAGCGAGCACATCCTCAAGGGCTATTTCTCCGCCTTCGGCGACGGCGGCACCGTGACCGTCGTCTATGTCTGGGACGTGCTGGATAGCGGCGGCAACCGGTTGCACCGCATTCAGGGTGAGGAGAAGGTGCAGTCCGCAGCGACCGATCCGTGGGCCGGCGTACCGGCCTCACTGATGCAGCAGATCGGCACAAAGACCATCGCCGAATACACGTCATGGCGGCAGGCGCGCGGCGGCTGAACGGCACCGCTTAGAATCTTTTCACGAAAAAGGCGGGCATTTCCGGCAAACCACTTGCATTCGGGGGGAAGGGCGCTAAAAAGCGCCCATCTCAGCATGACAACAGGCGGACCAACATGAAGGTTTTCGCAGGTAATTCGAACCGGCAGCTCGCCGAGGCAATCTGCAATTATCTCAACGTACCACTCGGAAAAGCCAGCGTCAGGCGGTTCGCAGACCAGGAAATCTTCGTCGAAATCCAGGAAAATGTACGTGGCGAGGACGTTTTCGTCGTCCAGTCCACCTCCTTTCCCACCAATGATCACCTGATGGAACTGCTCATCATGATCGATGCCTTCCGCCGCTCCTCGGCGAAGCGCATCACGGCGGTTCTCCCCTATTTCGGCTATGCCCGCCAGGATCGCAAACCCGGCCCGCGCACCCCGATCTCGGCCAAGCTCGTGGCCAACCTGATCACCGAGGCCGGCGCCGACCGAGTGCTGACGCTCGACTTGCATGCCGGCCAGATCCAGGGCTTCTTCGACATCCCCACCGACAACCTCTATGCCGTGCCGCTTCTCGCCCGCGACGTGAAGGAACGCTACGACACCAAGAACGTGATGGTCGTTTCGCCTGACGTCGGTGGCGTGGTGCGCGCCCGTTCGCTCGCCAAGCGCATCGACTGTCAGTTGGCGATCGTCGACAAGCGCCGCGAACGCGCTGGCGAATCCGAGGTGATGAATGTCATCGGCGACGTGTCCGGCAAGGATTGCATCCTGATCGATGACATCGTCGACAGCGGGGGCACGCTGTGCAATGCCGCCGAAGCCCTGCTGAAGCACGGTGCGACCAGCGTCACCGCCTACATCACCCACGGCGTGCTGTCGGGCGGCGCAGTCACGCGCGTCACCTCGTCGAAGCTGCGCGAACTGGTGATCACCGACTCGATCCAGCCGACCACGGCCGTGCAATCGGCGCACAATATCCGCGTCCTGACCACGGCCAATCTGCTCGGCGAGGCGATCAACCGGACCAGCGCCGAAGAATCGGTTTCCAGCCTGTTCGACTGACAGGGGTCGGCGCGTTTGTCGCGCCCCCTCCAAGATCATCTACCGGCGGCTTAACCTGACCGTAATCAATTGTCGTGAAACTTTCCGCGGGCTGTTTGCCCCTGGGAGGTTATTCATGTCACCAAGCCATCTGGGCGTCGCCAAGCCGGGCGCCCTGTCATCCGTCAAAGCCAAGTTTGCCGGGCTCGTCGTCGGCGCCACGCTGGTATCCTGTTTTGCCGTCGGCATTCTCAGCTACCAGGTCGGCAAGAGCGGCCTGATCGAGGCGAGCAAGCTCCGGCTCGAATCCGTCGCCAAGACCCAGTCGAAGGACCTCAACGCCTATATCAGGCGCGTCGAGCAATCGCTCTCCGACCTCGCCCAGAATACCGCGATCGGCGAAGCGACCGACATGATGGTCAACATCATTCCGCTTGAGGCCAAGGACATCAAGCAGGTCTTCCAGCCGAGCGGCTCGTCGGTCGACGAACGCGTCGCCATGGACGGCACCAAGCTCAAGCTGCTCTACGGTGTGCGCCACGCCGGCTTCCACGGCACGGTCGCCAGCGCCTGGAAGAACACCAATGCCAGCGACGTGATCATCGTCGATAACGCCGGGACGCTGGTCTACACCGTCACCAAGGGCAAGGAATTCCTGACGAACGTCGCCGATCCGGAAAACGCCGCGATCAAGGAGATCTTTGATCGGGCCAATGCCGGAAAGCTGGATGAGACCCATGTCTCCGGCTTTGCCGACTATCCCCAAGGGGACGACGGTGCCTCGGCTCTGATTGCAAAGCCGCTGGCGATCTCCGTATGGGGCGAGACGGTGAAGAAGGGCGTGGTGATCATTCGCGTTTCCGCAGCCAAGCTTTCCGCCATGGTCACGCCTGACGGGCTCGGCACCACGATCGACGACGCCTTCGTCCTCAACGCCGACGGGACTGTCCGCGGCGGCACGGTCAGCGGCGGCAAGGATGCCGTGATCGCCCCCGAACTTGTCAAGGCCGCGGCAAGCGGCGCGACGGGCTCGACCTTCGCCGTCTCGGGTGACCATTCCGCCTTCTATTCCTATCTGCCGGTCGCGCTGTTCGGCCAGAACCATCTGCTCGTCGTCGGCCAGGACGAAGCCAAGGTGCTCGCTTCCGCCAACGAGCTTGCCTGGTGGGCACTCCTGACCACCGTCGCGGTTCTCGTCTGCATGGGCGGCGTCGGCATCTTCGTCTCGTCGAGCCTGACCCGCCCGCTCACCGACCTGGCCACGCTGATGAACCGGCTGAACCAGGGTGACAAGGCAATCGACATCAACGCGACGGGCCGCGCCGACGAAATCGGCGTGATGGCGCGGGCGCTGGAATCCTTCCGCCAGAACGCGCTCGAAAAGGAGCGCATGGAAGCCGAAACGGTCGAGCGCAGCGCGCAGATCGACGACGAGCGCCGCCAGCGCGAAGCGGAAAAGGCCCGCAGCGCCCAGGAACTGGAAGATGCCGTGTCGGCCCTAGCCACGGGCCTGCAGAACCTGTCGAGCGGTCGCCTCAATCTGCGCATCGAACGTCCGTTCGTCGCCTCTCTCGATCATCTGCGCATCGATTTCAACAATTCGGTCGAGCGGCTGGAGGACACCATCCGCACCATCACCGAAAGCGCCGACACGATCCGGGCCGGTTCCTCCGATCTGAAGGGCGCCTCGGAAAACCTCGCCCATCGCACCGAGCGCCAGGCGGCCTCGCTGGAAGAGGCAGCCGCGGCCCTCGGCGAAATGACCGGTTCGGTCAACGATGCCCTTCGGCGTTGCGAGACCGCGGTCAAGGTCACGGCCGACACGCTCTCGGATGCCAAGACCTCCTCGACCGTGGTCAACGAGGCGATCGTCGCCATGGAGCGGATCGAAAGCTCCTCTGCCAAGATTCGCCAGATCATCGACGTCATCGACCAGATCGCCTTCCAGACCAACCTTTTGGCGCTCAATGCCGGCGTCGAAGCGGCCCGCGCCGGTGAAGCCGGCAAGGGCTTTGCCGTCGTTGCCCAGGAAGTGCGGGAGCTTGCGCAGAAGTCTTCGGGTGCGGCCCGTGACATCAGCCAGTTGATCAACACCTCGACCACCGACGTAGCCGATGGCGTGGCGCTGGTGCTGAAGACCGGTGAGAGCCTGCACAAGATCGAGGGCAATATCGAGACGATCAACACCCATATCGGCTCGATCGCCGCAGCCTCCCGCGAACAGTCGCAGCGGCTGGGCGAAATCAACGCCTCGGTCAACGACCTCGACCAGGTGACGCAGCAGAACGCAGCCATGGTCGAGGAAACCACGGCCGCCGCCTTTGCGCTTGCAAGCGAGGCCGACGGGCTGACGGACCAGGTCAGCAGTTTCTCCATCGGCAACCGGCCCGCGCCTGCCGCACGCCGCGCCGCCTGAGCCCATCCGGTCGCCCCATCAAAGTCCCGCGGAGCCTGTGCTTCGCGGGACTTTTCATTTCGAGCTACTCGGCCGGCCGCGCCTCATCGATCGGCAAGGCACAGGCCTCGCCGCCGGTGAATAGCCGCGACCGCGTGAGAAAGCGCCGCTCGCGCCCGTTGTCGAGCGAGAACATGCCCCCTCGCCCCGGCACCACGTCGATGATCAACTGCGTATGCTTCCACACCGCATACTGGCTTGCGCTGATATAGACCGGCACGCCGCCGATCTCGCCGAGCTTCACGTCGGTCTCGCCCACCCGGTATTCGGCGACCGGATAGCACATCGGCGATGAGCCATCGCAACAGCCGCCGGACTGGTGGAACAGGATGTCGGGATGGTCGCGACGGATTTCCGCCAGAAACACCAGCGCCGCCTCGGTGGCGATGACGCAGGGTTCCGTGCCTGCGGTGTCGGTCATGGCTGGCTCCTTCCAAGATGGCGCAACGGGCGAAACTCCCCTTTGGCGGACGCCTCTTGCCCCTAAACGAAAACCCCTCCCCACCCTCCCCACAAGGGGGAGGGCTTAACCCAGCCGCCACGTCGTCGGATTGAGACGAGCGGTTTCGGCTGGGTCTTCTCCCCCCTTGTGGGGGAGATGGCCGGCAGGCCAGAGAGGGGCCTTTTAAGAGAAAGCCCCCTCCATCGAGGTAGAAGCCTCAGAAGAAGCCCAGCGCCTTCGGGCTATAGCTCACCAGCATGTTCTTGGTCTGCTGGTAGTGATCGAGCATCATCTTGTGGGTCTCGCGACCAATGCCGGACTGCTTGTAGCCGCCGAAGGCCGCGTGGGCCGGATAGGCGTGGTAGCAATTGGTCCACACACGGCCGGCCTGAATGTTCCGACCGAAATTGTAGCAGCGATTGGCATCGCGGCTCCACACGCCCGAACCGAGACCGTAGAGAGTGTCATTGGCGATTTCGAGCGCTTCGGCATCGTCCTTGAAGGTGGTGACCGAGACCACCGGTCCGAAGATCTCCTCCTGGAACACCCGCATCTTGTTGTGGCCCCGGAACACAGTCGGCTTGACATAATAGCCGCCGGCGAGATCGCCGGAGAGGTTGTTTCGCTCGCCGCCGATCAGCACTTCGGCGCCCTCCTGCCGGCCGATATCCATGTAGGACAGGATCTTCTCCAGCTGTTCGCTGGAGGCCTGGGCGCCGATCATCGTCGACATGTCGAGCGGGTTGCCTTGGCGGATGGCGGCAACGCGCTTCAAGGCCTTCTCCATGAAACGGTCATAGATCTTCTCATGCACCAGCGCACGGCTCGGGCAGGTGCAGACCTCGCCCTGGTTGAGAGCGAACATGGCAAAGCCTTCCAGCGCCTTGTCGAGATAGTCGTCGTCCTCGCGCATCACGTCTTCAAAGAAGATGTTGGGCGACTTGCCGCCGAGTTCCAGCGTCACCGGGATGAGGTTCTGGCTGGCATATTGCATGATCAGCCGGCCGGTCGAGGTCTCGCCGGTAAAGGCGATCTTGGCGATGCGCGGGCTGGTGGCCAGCGGCTTGCCGGCCTCGAGGCCGAAACCGTTGACGACGTTCAGCACACCCGGCGGCAGCAGGTCGCCGATCAGTTCCATCAGCACCAGCATCGAGGCCGGCGTCTGCTCGGCCGGCTTCAGCACCACGCAGTTGCCTGCGGCCAGCGCCGGAGCGACCTTCCAGGCCGCCATCAGGATCGGGAAATTCCACGGAATGATCTGGCCGACGACGCCGAGCGGCTCATGGAAGTGATAGGCGATCGTGTCGTGGTCGACCTCGCCGATCGTGCCTTCCTGGGCGCGAATGCAGGCGGCAAAATAGCGGAAATGGTCGATGGCGAGCGGAATGTCGGCCGCCATGGTCTCGCGCAGCGGCTTGCCATTGTCCCAGGTTTCGGCGCGGGCGAGCAGCTCGAGATTGTCCTCCATCCGCTGCGCGACCTTCATCAGGATGTTCGAGCGTTCGGTGGTCGAGGTCCGGCCCCATTTGTCCTTGGCGGCATGGGCGGCATCGAGCGCCAGATTGATGTCCTGCTCGTCGGAGCGCGCGACATCGCACAGCTTAGCCCCGGTCACCGGCGTGGTGTTTTCGAAGTAGCGGCCATTGACCGGCTCGACCCACTGCCCGCCAATGAAATTGCCATAGCGCAGCTTGAAAGGCGTACCCGCAACCGTCTGGACTTGAATATTCATGCTGTCATCCTCCCTGATAAGGTCCCTCCAACGGACCGATGAGAGGATGATTGCGGAGTTTTTCCGAGGAACGATAGAGACCCGAATTTATACCGCAGCGCACAGTGTTTCAGTAATGCGACATATGCGAAAGCGGTCCTACTGCAGCGAATAGCGCTTCATCTTGCGATGCAGGGTGGCGCGGCTGATGCCGAGAACTTGCGCGGCCTGCGAGACATTGCCGTTGGTGCGCGAGAGCGCGCGGCGCAGCGCCGCCCGCTCCGCGTCGTCCAGATCGGAGCTCGCATCACCCCGGCTCTCGAGCAAGGCGTCGGCCGCCGGAAGCCCCTGGGCGATGCGCTGGTCGTCGAGCTTGAGCGCCGTCCGCGCCGCCTTGGTGGCCCCGAGGATGAGATCGTCGAAGTCGACCGCGATCAGCGCCGCTGTCGCGGCATGGGCGGTGGGAACCATGATGATCCGCGCACCCGGGAAGGCATTACGGAACAATGTCGCCTCGACCCGCGCGGCAACGTCCCGCACCGCCTGCGACAGGATCGACAGCGTCATGTCGGTCACGTCCGTCCGGCAGGTCGAGATATCGAGCGCCGCCGCGACCCGCCCCATATGATCGCGGATCGGCGCCGTCGCACAGGAGAGCCCGATATTGGCACTGAGAAAATGCTGGTCGCGATGGATGATGACGGCGCGTTCGTCGGCAAGTGCGGTGCCGATGCCATTGGTGCCGACGCTCGCCTCGGTCCACACATTCTGTTGCCACAGGCCAAGCTCACGGAAATCCGCATCGTCGCCGGCCGCACCCCGCCGATCGAGCACGATGCCGTCGCGATCGGACAGCACGATGCAGCAACCGGAGCGGCCGACGGTCTGATAGAGGCGGTCCACCTCGTCTGCGCAGGCCGTCACCAGGTGGTCCAACCGCTCACGGGCGTAGCGAAAGACGGCCTCGTCGGCGAGCACGGGCCTGCGCCCCTCTTCCGGTGCAAGCTGGTGAAGGTTGAGGCAGCGCCGCCATGAGGCGGCGATCGGCGAACTCGCAGCCGCCGAATTCTGCAGCGCGGTCGCATAGACCAAGTCCGAATGGCTGGATGGCTGGCGCATCGGCTCCTCCCAAAGCGATAATGCCCATGTCGCCGGACTCTTTCAATGACGATCGACTGAAACAAGAAGCGCCGCGTCTTCGTTGGCACAACTGTCGCAGATGTGCGACAATTCCGCGGGGCACCTGCCGCCTGCCCGAGACGGCGCCCGGCAGAACAACCGATATGCCGTTCACCGACGCCTTGCGGCAAAACCTCCCGGCAAAGCTTGCCTTTTCCACGCTTCTGTTCTATAGCGCGCCCGTCCGTGTAGACACCCTTGGAGGCAACGCGGATGAGGTTCTTCCGAGAACCCCGGTTTCGACCGGCGCCATTAACGTGCGCCTTCGGGACTCTCCAGACAACTTGAAAGGAACTGCCATGAGCCACTCTTCTTACGAGCTCAAGGCCGAGGCGCGCGAACGGGTAGGTAAGGGGTCCTCCCGCGAACTTCGCCGCAACGGTTTGATTCCCGCTGTCATCTATGGTGACAAGCAGGCCCCCATTGCCATCTCGCTCAACACCAACGAAGTGACGAAGCGTATCCACGCCGGCGGTTTCATGACCACCATCGCCACCATCGAAGTCAACGGCGAGAAGATCAACGTCCTGCCGAAGGACTACCAGCTCGATCCGGTGCGTGACTTCACCATGCACGTCGACTTCCTGCGCGTCTCCGCCGACAGCAAGGTCACCGTCGAGGTTCCGGTTCACTTCATCAACGAAGAGAAGTCGGCCATCAAGATCGGCGGCGTGCTGAACATCGTGCGTCACGCAGTCGAGCTGCACTGCCCGGCCAACGACATTCCGGAATTCATCACCGTCGACCTCGCCGGCCACAAGATCGGCGACAGCCTGCACATCTCGCATGTCAAGCTGCCGGCTGGCGTGACCCCGGTCATCACCGACCGCGACTTCACGATCGCTACGATCGTTGCTCCGGCCGGTGGCGTCTCCGAAGCCGAGACCGAAGAAGCCTGATAAGGTTCGGCAGAATTCCTGCCGCATGATGATCCCGCCTCCCTCCGGAGGCGGGATTTTTCGTGTTTGGAACGGGGTGACAATTGCAGCTTGCACGCTTGATTTCGCACCACCCCTTTAGCGAGATTTAACAAATATATGAAAACCTGCATCCTGGTTGTGGGGCATCGGGGAGCGTATGGTCTTGGCTTTGATCAAGAACCCTCATGGAATTGATGGGGCCGCCGCGGCATGACCCGGTCGATCGAAAGCCGTTTCCTGGCGATCGTCGCCATCACCGTCTTCATCCTCGTGGTGCCGCTGTTCGCCCTGTTTCTGACCCTCTCCTCGGACCGGGCCGCCCGGGAACTGCACGACCATGTGGAAATCCTGCTGGCCACCAACTCCCAGGCGCTCGCCAAGCCGATGTGGGATTTCGACCGCGAAAGCGTCGAACAGATTGCCGCAACGATCGTTTCCGCCAATGCCGTGAGCAAGGTTCAGGTCAGGGATCTGTCCGGAGGCATCAATGTTTCCATGCCCCCCCTGCCGACCTGGCCGAAATCCGGCGTGGAATCCAAGACCCGTGAAATCGTCTACGACGGCGTCGACGGTCGCAAGCAGGTGGGAACGATCACCATCTACTACGGCCGCTTCGATGCGCTGTCCTCGCTGCGCGATGCCGAAGCCATCCTGATCGGCATTTTCATCGTCGCCGTCCTCGGCGTCGTGCTTGCCGCGATCTTCGGCAATCGCATCATGATCATCCAGCCGCTGATGAAGCTCGCCGGCGCGATCGAGGCGACCCGCCAGCTCGGTTCGCGCCATCACGTCGACTGGCAGTCGAACGACGAGATCGGCAAGCTGGCGAAAAGCTTCAACGCCATGCAGATCCAGCTCGAGCAGGAAGAACGCGAGCTCAAGATCGCCCATCGGCGCGCCACCGACATCTACAATCTGACCCCGGCCATGCTGTTCTCGCTCGACGAGCAGGACCGCATTACCGGCGTCAGCGACTATTGGCTGCTGGCCACCGGCTACGAGCGTCCGCAGGTTCTCGGCAAGCGCTTTGCAGATCTCGTGCACGCCGAGGCGCGCGAGGCCTATCTGGAGCGCAAGCGCCAGAAGAGCCAGAGCGACGCGGTCGTCGAGAGCACGACTAAATTCGTCCGCGCTGACGGAAATCTGATGGATGTGCTGATCGTCGAGGCGAGCAAGGAAGGCACGTCCGGCGAGACCGGCCTTTCCCTCAGCGTCATGACCGATGTCACGGCGTTGAAGCAATCCGAGGCCCGCAATCACCGCCAGGCGATCACCGATCACCTGACCGGCCTGATGAACCGGCAGGGCTTCGAGAACGCCCTCGACATCGAGATCCGCGCGACCGACGAGATGAACGGCGAACTCGCCTGCATCTTCGTCGACCTCGACCGTTTCAAGTGGATCAACGACAATCTGGGCCATCAGGCCGGCGACACCGTGCTGCGCATGCTGGTCGACCTGATGCGCCCGCTCCTGCCGCCCGGCGCGGTCGCCGCGCGCCTCGGCGGCGACGAATTCGCGGTCCTCCTGCGATCGGCTAAGGTCGAGCATGACGCGCTGGAACTCAGCCATCGCCTCTGCGCCACTTTCGAACAGCCGCTTCTGGTACAAGGCGTGACCGTCCGCCTCAGCGCCAGCGTCGGCGTGGCCCTCTATCCCCGCCATGCCGGCAATGCCGCCGAATTGCTGCAGAAGTCCGACATGGCCATGTACAGCAAGAAGCGCGACGGCAAGAACGGCGCGCTGCTCTACGATCCGCTGATCCAGGACACGACGCGCCAGCGCGCCGCCATCGAACGTGACATCGAGACCGCACTCGACGAGGACTGGTTCGAGGCCTATTTCCAGCCGATCGTCGACCTTGGGGACGGTCATGTCGTCGGCTACGAGGCCCTGCTCAGGCTGGAACACCCGATCAAGGGTACGCTCCCTCCCGCCGAAATCATCAAGATCGCCGAGGAGACCGGCGCCATCACCCGCATTGGCAACCGCATCCTGGAAAAGGCGCTCGACAATCTCGTGCAGCTTTCCGAGGCGACGGGTGATTTCGACGCCTACATCGCCATCAATTTCTCGCCGCTACAGTTCGAACAGAACATGCCGATCCGGCTCGCGGCGCTCGCAGCCCGCCATGGCATCGCGCCGCACCGCATCGTCATCGAGATAACCGAAGCGACCCTTCTGCACGATAACCCGCAGATCCGCACCATCCTCGACGAATTCAACCGCTTCGGCTGCCGTATCGCGCTCGACGATTTCGGCACGGGCTACTCTTCGCTCAGCTACCTCAACCGCTTTCCCGTGGACATCGTCAAGATCGACCAGTCCTTCATCCGCTCGCTGTCGGCGGAGGAGCCGGAACTGCAGCACAAGAGCCGCATGCTGGTCGAAGGTATCACCGCAATTTCCCACAAGATGGAATGCACGGTGGTGGCCGAGGGCATCGAGACCGAAGAACAGCAAGAGATCCTGCGACAGTTCGGCGTCGAGCTCGGCCAGGGCTATCTGTTCGCCAGACCGCAGCCGGTCCGTCAATTGATCAAGACCCTGATACATTCACCAAGACGCGGGGGCTCGGTCGCCTGAGCAGCCCTCATATCGCGAAGGAAAGTGCCTATGAAATATGCCGCATTTCTCCTGTCGATGACATTGGCCGGCGCCGCAGGTGCCGAGACCATCCACTTCACCACCGAGGACTATCCACCCTATAATTACCGCGAGGGCGGCGAGTACAAGGGCGTAGGCTACGAGCAGACGGTCGGCCTGATGAAATATGTCAAGGCCGATCACACGATCGAAATGATGCCCTGGGCCCGCGCCCTCCAGCTCGCCGAGAGCGAGAGGACACACTGCGTCTTCACCACCGCCCATATCGCCGAGCGCGACAAGCGGTTCAAATGGGTCGAGCCGCTTGCCATCGATCGCAATGTGATGATTGCCAACAGGGCGTCCGGCATCAAGCCTCGCTCGATCGAGGAAGCCCGCCAGTACACGGTCGGCACCCAGCGCAACGACTACACCCAGGATCTTCTGGAGCGGAACGGTTTCCCCAAGATCGACCTCGCCACCGACCTGAAGCTCACCTTCAAGAAGCTGATGAGCGGGCGCATCGACCTGATGCCGATCTCAGAGAAATACTACGAGGACCTCAAGGCCGAGGGTAATGCCATCGAGGCGCTGTTCATCCTGTCCGAACAGAAGTTCGCCATCGCCTGCAACATCGACTTCCCCGATGCGCTGCTGGCCGAAATGCAGGCCGGGCTCGACAAGCTGATCGCCGACGGGACGCAGAAGTCGATCTTCGAGAAGTACAAGATGCCGACCGGCGACTGACCGGCCCGCCATCACAGCCGCAAACCGGGTTGACAACGCGACCGTTTCGCGGTGCTGAGAGGTGACCTTTCACCACCGACGGACATGGCTCATGATCATCATAGCGGGGCTCGGCAATCCCGGCGCGCAATACCGGGACAACCGCCACAATATCGGCTTCATGGCGGTGGACGCCATCCACCGGCGCCATTCCTTCTCGCCCTGGGCGAAGAAGTTCAAGGCCGAGATCGCCGATGGCGAGATCGCCGGCGAGAAGGTGCTGCTGATGAAGCCGCAGACCTTCATGAACCTGTCCGGTGAATCGGTTGGCGAAGCGATGCGCTTCTACAAGCTCGGCCCCGGCGACATTATCGCCGTGCATGACGAGCTCGACCTCCTGCCCGGCAAGGTGCGCATCAAGGTCGGCGGCGGCCATGGCGGCCATAACGGACTGAAATCCCTCGACGCCCATTGCGGCAAGGACTATCGCCGGCTTCGCCTCGGCATCGGCCATCCGGGCGACAAGGATCGCGTTCACGGCCATGTGCTCGGCGACTTTGCCAAGATCGACCGCATCTGGCTGGAACCGCTCATCGATGCCATCGCCGACAATGCCGACCTTCTGGTCAAGGGCGACGACGGCAAGCTGATGAACAAGCTGGCCCTCGCCACCGGGGCTAAGGAGGACGCCCCCGCCCCGGTCAAGGCCGACAAGGCGGCAAAGCCGGCCGGCCAGTCGCATATCCGCCAGGCGCGCAACACGGCCCAGCCGAAGAAGCTGCCGGAAACGGGACCGATGGCGGAAATGCTGAAGCGCATGTTCGGCAAGAAGGACGACTGATCCCATGCCGATGCCTGTCGAGGTTCGCGCCCTGCAGCAAGGCGACCTGCCGGGTCTCCTCGCGCTCTATGCGCAGCTGATCGAAAACGACCTGCCGCTTGCTCCTGCCTTGGCCGAGACACGATTCGATGAAATGCTCAAACGTGACGGCCTCACCGTATTCGGTGGTTTTGCGGACGGCATTCTCGCCAGCACATGCGTTCTGATCGTGGTGCCCAATCTCACCCGTGGCGGCATGGCTTACGCTTTCATCGAAAACGTCGTGACCGACGGAGCGCATCGTCGCACCGGCCTTGGGCGCCAGACGGTCAGGACCGCGATCGATGCGGCATTGGACACCAGATGCTACACGGTTCGGCTGCAGACGGGTGGAACGCGGCCCGGCACGCTGGACTTTTACAGAAGCTGCGGCTTCGACTTGACGAAACACGGGCTGGAGGTACGCCGGATCCCACCCCGCGAGGTTTTACCGACCTGAGCGGCGGAACAAGGACGGCCGCTGCGGCATTGACCAGCCCTGGAGGCCCCCTTATGCAACTCGCCTTATCTCCGCTGCCCCTGCCCGGTCCCTTGAGCCGCAGACTCGATCTCTTCGCCCTCAAGCTGTCCCAGCCCAAGGGCATGACCTTCGACTTCTCCACGCCGCACGGCGAACCAGCGCTGGTGCCGGCCGATTCGGTTTCCTGGCAGGTGTTCAAGAACCCGGTCACCGTCTTCATCGGCGGCATCGCCGCCGTTCTTCTCGAACTGGCCGAACCGCATGTGCGCGACGGGGTCTGGCAGCACAGCAGTTTCACGACCGACGCCCTTGCACGCATGCAGCGCACCGGGCTTGCCGCGATGATCACCGTCTACGGCGCACGCAGCAAGACCGAGGCGATGATCAAGGGCGTCAACCGCCGTCACGGCTCGGTGAGAGGCCTGACGACGGAAGGCAAGCCCTACCGTGCCGACGATCCGATCCTGCTGGACTGGGTCCAGGCGACCGCCGCCTTCGGCTTCATGGAGGCCTATCATCGCTATTCCCGTCCGCTTTCCGACGGGGAGCGCAATCGTTTCCTCGCCGAGGGAAAGGCTGCGGCCGACCTCTACGGCGCGACGAGTGCGCCCGTCTCGGTCTCCGAGATGAACATGCTGTTCGAGGTGATGCGGCCGCGGCTGGTAAAATCGGAGGTCGTCTTCGCCTTCCTCGATATCGTCCGCAAGGTTCCTGCCCTGCCCCCCGCTTTGCGGCCCTTCCAGGAACTGCTTATCACCGCAGCCGTCGAGCTCTTGCCCGCCTGGGTGCGCGACAGGCTTGGGCTTCGGCAGCTAGGGTCGCTCACCCCCATGCAGCGGGCATTGGTGAAGGCCGCGGCCTTTGGCGCCGAACACATCATGCTCCCGTCGTCCGCACCGGTTCAGTCCTGCCGCCGCCTCGGTCTTGCCGACGACTACCTCTACCGCCGACGCCGTTCAGGTCAGCCGATCACTCCTCCGGCTCGGTGGTAAACATCAGCGGAAAGCCCGCCTCCTTGGCGAGATCGGTAGCCTCCTTGGCCTTTGTTTCGGCAATGTCGCGGGTGCAGACCACGACCACGGCGGAGCCGAACTTGTGGGCCGTCATCATCACCCGGTAGCCGGTCTCCTCGCTCATCCGGAACACCGCCTTCAGCACCAGGGTGACGAAGTCTCGCGGTGTGTAATCGTCATTGAGCAACAGGACCTTGTAGAGCCTCGGCCGCTCCGGCTTGGGCTTGGTCACGGTCTTCGGCTTGAGGGCGACATCGTCTCCCGTCATCGTAACCTCTCCAGCGATGACATCGGGTCCCGGCCCTTTGGCGACCGGCCCGGCGGATGCATTCTAGCGCATCTGACCGCGACCGTCGACGGTGGCAGAAGGTCCGCACCGTTCCAGAGACTTGACCGCACCCTTCCTTTATCCCATAGGCGTGGGCAAAGATCATTCCAAGCTAAGCAGGTACTCTGGCCATGGGCTTCAAATGCGGTATCGTCGGCTTGCCCAATGTCGGCAAGTCCACCCTCTTCAACGCGCTGACCAAGACGGCGGCGGCGCAGGCCGCCAACTACCCGTTCTGCACGATCGAGCCGAACACCGGCGAAGTCGCCGTTCCCGACCCGCGCATGCAGAAGCTCGCAGCCGTCGCCGGCTCCAAGGAAATCATCCCGACCCGCATTTCCTTCGTCGACATCGCCGGCCTGGTGCGCGGCGCGTCGAAGGGGGAAGGCCTCGGCAACAAGTTCCTCGCCAACATCCGCGAAGTCGATGCCGTCGTGCACGTGCTGCGCTGCTTCGAGGACGACGACATCACCCATGTCGAAGGCCGCATCAACCCGGTCGGCGATGCCGAGACGATTGAAACCGAACTGATGCTCGCCGACCTCGAGAGCCTGGAGCGCCGCGTCGAACAGACCCGCAAGCGCGCCGCTTCCAAGGACAAGGATTCGCTCGCCCAGTTGCCGGTCATGGAAGCCGTGATCAAGCTCTTGAACGAGGGCAAACCGGCCCGCCTGCTGCTGAAGACCCTGGCTGCCGACGAGATCGAAGTGCTGAAGGGCCTGAACCTCCTGACCTCCCACCCGGTGCTGTACGTCTGCAACGTCGCGGAAGCCGACGCTGCGACCGGCAACGAGCACACGCAAGCCGTCGCCAAGATGGCAGCCGAACAGGGCGCCGAATGCGTGATCATCTCGGCTGCGATCGAAGCGGAGGTCGCCCAGTTGCCGGAAGAGGAATCCAAGGAATTTCTCGCGGCACTCGGCCTGGAGGAAGCCGGCCTCGACCGTCTGATCCGTGCCGGCTACCACCTGCTGGATCTCATCACCTATTTCACCGTCGGCCCCAAGGAAACCCGTGCCTGGACCATTGTCCGCGGCACCAAGGCACCAGCCGCCGCCGGCGTCATCCACACCGACTTCGAGCGCGGCTTCATCCGCGCCTTCACCATTGCCTATGACGACTACATCAATTTCAAGGGTGAAGTCGGCGCCAAGGAAGCCGGCAAGGGCCGCGACGAAGGCAAGGAATATGTCGTCCAGGACGGCGACGTGATCCACTTCCGTTTCAACACCTGAGACGGACTGACAGGACCACGATTCACATACAAGTTTCAAACCGCCGCCCTTTTCGTGAAGGGCGGCGGTTTTTGCTTTGCTTCATTGTATCGACGTCAAGACCACGGACCCAGGATCCGAAGATCCGGCGACATCAGGCTCCGGTCTTCAGACCTTCTTCATCGGGCAGGTCGACATGCCGAAGAGCGAATAGAGCGGGCAAGTCGAGAGGAGACCCGTGAGCAGCGGGACGACGCCGATCAGCGTCCAGTAACGCCACGAGGCGTCCGGATAGATGAAGAACAGCGACAGTACGACGAGACCCACGACAATGCGCAGGATACGATCGATCGATCCGACATTCTTGGCGAACATGGCAATTCCTTTCGAGGCTGGGCAGGTTGCACAGTAAAATCATCATAGCTGCGGCCAAAGACATGTCAGTGACTAAGTCACGCTTTCGGCGAAGTGGCCATGCGCGCCAGTTCGGCCGCATCGAGCACGCGGATCAGCCCGCGCTCGTTGGCGACGATGCCTTTCGAGGCCAGAGCCTCCAGGCGCCTCGACACCACTTCGCGCGCCGTCCCGATCACCGCCGCCAGTTCCTGATGCGTCGCCTCGATCACGTCGCCGCCGGCGGCCCGCTCGATCAGCGCAAGGGCGAGCCGCTTCTCCACCTTGACGAAAGCGACCTGTTCGAGGACGAACATCAGATCGCTGAGACGCGCCGCAAAGGCGCGAAACACGAAACTGCGGAACGCGGCCGAAATCGCCATCAGGGTTTCAAAGACGGGTTGGGGTACCATCACGGCGACGAGATCGCTCTCCGCCACCGCCTCGCCGGTATAGGCCGCCCCGCCCAGCACACCGAGCGTGGTCTGCACGCAGGTTTCGCCGGGCGTCACGGCATAGAGCAGAAGTTCGCGCCCGCCACGACCGGTGAGATAAACGCCGATGCGGCCGGATAGCAGGATGACGAAGGCCTCGGCCTGGTCGCCGGGCCGAAACAGCGTTGTCCGGTCCGGTACGTGCTGCGGCCGCAAAACCTCGAGTTGACGGCGGGCCTCGCGGTCGAGTTCCGAAAGGAACGACGCCTGTTCGATCCATCCCGCCATCCGCGCTCCTTGTCATTGCTCGTCTCGGCGGTCATTCTGCACAGAAACGCCCACAAGGAAATGTCGCATGCCATCCCCGAAACTCTATTTCGAAGACTTCCACATAGGAAGGATATTTGCGCTTGGACCGAAGACCGTCAGCGCCGATGAAATTGTTGAATTCGCGACGGAATTCGACCCTCAGCCGATGCATCTATCGGAAGCTGCCGGCAAGGCCAGCATCCTCGGCGGGCTGAGCGCATCCGGCTGGCACACCAGCAGCATGTTCATGCGCATGATGATCGATTCCTATCTCCTCGCCTCCGTTTCCGAGGGCGCGCCGGGCATCGACGCGATGGAGTGGCGAAAGCCGGTGCTTGCCGGGGACACGCTCAAGGGCCGCTCGACCGTCGAGGCGGCGCGACCGATGCGCTCGCGCCCGCATATCGGCATCGTCACCTTCAACCACGAACTGGAAAACCAGCGCGGCGAGATCGTCTTGCGCTCGCGCAATTCGATCATGTTCCGCCGACGCGATGCGGAGAACGCCGCATGAAGATGATCGAACTCTATCCCGCCGGCCACAAGGTCGAGACCGGTTCGCGCCTGTTCACCGCCGAGGACATCATCCGCTTCGCCGAGAAGTTTGATCCGCAACCGTTCCACACCGACGCCGATGCAGCGAAGTCCTACGTCTTCGGCGCGCTCTGCGCTTCCGGCTGGCACACCTGCGCCGGATGGATGCGCTGCTTCATCGATTTCTGGGGCGCGGAGTTCGAGCGGCTGAAGGCGGAGGGTCTGGTACCCCCAAGGCTCGGACCCTCTCCCGGCTTCGAGGAACTGCAATGGCTGAAGCCGGTCTTTGCCGGCGACACCATCACCTATAGCCTGACCAGCCTGGAAAGCCGGCCCCTCGCATCGCGTCCGGGCCTGATCCTCAACACCGGCCTCGGCGAAGGCGTCAACCAGAAGGGCGAGCCCGTGCTGCGCTTCAAGACCAAGATCCTCGAATTCGTGACGGAGACAGTCCCATGAACCTCCATGACTTCCATGCGGTCGATATCGACGGAAAGAACCGCGACCTGTCCGAATTCGCCGGAAAGCTGGTTCTCATCGTCAATACCGCCAGCGCCTGCGGCTACACGCCCCAATATGAGGGTCTGCAGAAGCTGCAGGAGACCTTTGCCGGCGACCTCGTCGTCCTCGGCTTCCCCTGCAACCAGTTCGGCGGACAGGAGCCGGGCAGCGAGGACGAGATCAAGGCCTTCTGCCAGATCAACTACAAGATCGGCTTTCCGTTGTTAGCCAAGGTCGAGGTCAACGGAGCGAATGCCCATCCGTTGTTCAAGTATCTGACGCATGAGGTGCCGGGTATCCTCGGCACCGAGGCGATCAAGTGGAACTTCACCAAGTTCCTGATTGGCCGCAATGGGCAGCCGATCGCCCGCTATGCCCCCGGAATCAGACCGGAAGCGATCGAGGACGACATCCGCAAGGCCATCAAGGCTTGATACCACGCGGCCGGGCGCGGGCGTGACCGTCTCAAGCCGTGCGCCCGGATGGAAGCCTGCGACATGTGCCGCCTGCCTGGATGTGTGCCGCGATGGAACCCCCTGCCCCCGTGTTCGTTCTACCAGTGGTTCAAGAACAGGAGCACACCATGCAAAAGGACAAGCGGCAGCAAGAGGCTGAAGACAAGGGTGATCTCGATCACCGAATCATCGTCGCCGGACCCGAGACGCGTGCCCGCGAGAATGATGGCAGGGATCCCCAGCCGGCCAAGACGGTCGTCAAGAACGGCGACAACTGAACTTCCAGCAAGAACGAACGCCCGAGGCGCGATTGCGCCCCGGGCGTTTTCACGACGGCGATTGCAAATGTCGCTCAGTGGCCGGAAAACTCGACCAGGGTGCGGACCTCGACCCCCAGTGCCTCCAGCTTCTTGCGGCCGCCGAGATCCGGCAGGTCGATGACGAAACAGGCCGAGACGACATCGGCGCCGAGCTTTCGCAGCAGTTGGACCGCACCCACGGCCGTACCGCCGGTAGCGATCAGATCGTCGCAAAGGATGACCTTCTCGCCCGGCTCCACCGCGTCGACATGCATTTCCATTTCATCGACGCCATATTCCAGGCTGTAGGCGATGCTGACCGTTTCGTGCGGCAGCTTCCCCTTCTTGCGGATCGGCACGAAGCCGGCCGACAGCTGGTGCGCGAGTGCACCGCCCAGGATGAAGCCGCGCGCCTCCATGCCCGCGACCTTTCCGACCTTGAGCCCGGCATAGGGCTGCACAAGCTCGTCGACGGCCCGGCGAAAGGCGCGCGGATTGCCAAGCAGCGTGGTGATGTCGCGGAAGATGATCCCCGGCTTCGGATAATCGGGAATGGAGCGGATCGAGGAAGCGAGCTCCAGCGCGAAATTGTTCATGTTAAGTCCATGATGAATTGGTGTGTTGGGAGGATTGCACGCGACATTATCAAGTCTCGCGGAGGCAGACCAATGAAAAAGGCGACCCGAAGGCCGCCTCTTCCTGTCATTGTCTGAACCCGTAGAGCTCAGTGTTCCTTGTTGGCGTAGACCGACTTCTTCGTCAGGTAGACCAGCGCCGTGAAGATCGCCAGGAACACCATGACCATGAAGCCGGTGCGCTTGCGGTCTTCGAGATGCGGCTCGGCGGCCCACATCAGGAAGGCGGACACGTCCTTGGCATACTGGTCGAGCGTCTGCGGCGTCCCGTCGTCGTAGGTCACCTGGTCATCGCTGATCGGCGGAGCCATGGCGAGCGAGGCGGAACCGACGAAATAGGGGTTGAAGTGGGTCCCCTCCGGCACTTCGACGCCTTCCGGCGGCTCCTGGTAGCCGGTCAGCAGCGAGTAGATATAATCCGGGCCGCCTTCCTGGTACTGGGTGAAGATGTCGAAGACGAAGGTCGGGAAGCCACGCTCGACACCGCGCGCCTTGGCGATCAGCGAGAAGTCCGGCGGAGCGGCACCGCCGTTGGCCGCAGCAGCCGCTTCCGTGTTCGGGAAGGGCGACGGGAAGTAGTCCGACGGAACGGCCTTGCGGGTAAACATTTCGCCGTCGGCATTCGGGCCGTCTTCGACCTCGTATTCGGCGGCAAATGCCTTCACCTGCTCCTCGGAATATCCGAGAGCGGTCAGTGTGCGATAGGGCACCAGTTCCATCGAGTGGCAGGCCGAACAGACTTCCTTGTAGACCTTCAGGCCGCGCTGCAACTGGGCCTTGTCGTACTTGCCGAACGGGCCGGCGAAGCTCCAGTCGAGATTATGCGGCTTGAGGATCGGATAGTGGCTGGTCGCCGCCGCGTGCTCGACCGCGGCGGCAAGGCCATGACCTTCCTCCGCAGCCGATGCGCCGGACGAAAAACCGGCCAGGGTTGCGACCAGAGCGATGCTTGTAACAAGCTTTTTCATCTTATTTCCCTCTCTCGCAGCGCTTAGACGGTTGCGTCGGCGGACTTGCCGCTCTTTTCGAGAACCGCCTCGGTGATCGAGTTCGGAATGCGGCGAGGCTTCTCGAACAGGCCGAGCAACGGCATCAGGATGAGGAAGAAGCCGAAGTAGTAGGCCGTCCCGATCTGCGACAGAATGACATACAAGCCTTCTGCCGGACGCGAGCCGAGCCAGCCGAGCATGATCGCGTTGGCGACAAAGATCCAGAAGAACAGCTTGTACCAGGGGCGATACACAGCCGAGCGGACCTTGGACGTATCGAGCCAGGGCAGGAAGAACAGGATGATGATCGAGCCGAACATCACCAGCACGCCGCCGAGCTTCGAGTCGATCGGGCCGACATTGAAGGTGATGGCGCGCAGCATCGCGTAGAACGGCAGATAGTACCATTCCGGAACGATATGGGCCGGCGTCTTCAGCGGGTTGGCCATGGTGTAGTTGTCGGGATGGCCGAGATAGTTCGGCATGTAGAAGATGAACCAGGCGAACACGATCAGGAAGACCGATACGCCAAAAGCATCCTTGAGCGTTGCGTAAGGCGTGAACGGAACAGTGTCCGTCTTCGACTTCACTTCGACGCCGGTCGGGTTGGTCTGACCGGTGACGTGCAGCGCCCAGACGTGCAGGATGACGACGCCGGCGATCATGAACGGCAGCAGGTAGTGCAGCGCGAAGAAGCGGTTCAGCGTCGGCTGGTCGACGGCGAAGCCGCCGAGCAGGAACTGCTGGATCCACTCACCGACCAGCGGGAAGGCGGTGAAGAAGCCGGTGATGACGGTCGCGCCCCAGAAGGACATCTGACCCCAGGGCAGAACATAACCCATGAAGCCGGTCGCCATCATCAGCAGGTAGATGACCACGCCGAGAATCCAGAGGATTTCACGCGGTGCCTTGTACGAGCCGTAATACAGGCCACGGGCAATGTGCAGATAGACGGCGATGAAGAAGAACGAGGCACCGTTGGCGTGCATGTAGCGCAGGAGCCAGCCGTTGTTGACGTCGCGCATGATCTTCTCGACCGAGAAGAAGGCGATGCTGGTGTCGGCCGCATAGTGCATGGCCAGAACGACGCCGGACAGGATCTGCACGATCAGCATCACCGAGAGCATGGCGCCGAAGGTATAGGCGTAGTTCAGGTTGCGGGGAACCGGGTAGGCGACAAAGCTGTCGTAGATCATGCGCGGCAGCGGGAGCCGCGCATCGATCCACTTCTCAAGGCCGCTCGACGGCTGGTAACTGGAATGATCACTCATATTTCTGAATCCCCTCAGCCGATCTTGATCACAGTATCGGAAACGAATGCAAATGTCGGAACGGGCAGGTTCTGCGGTGCCGGACCTTTGCGGATACGGCCCGCGGTATCGTAGTGCGAACCGTGGCAGGGACAGAACCAGCCACCGAAGTCGCCGGCCTGACCGAGCGGCACGCAGCCGAGATGGGTGCAGACGCCGATCATCACCAGCCAGTTTTCCTTGCCTTCGCCGGCCGAGCGGGCAAGGTCGGTGGCTTCGGCGGCCGCATCGCCATTGGCGTTGCGGGCGACCGGGTCCTTGAGGTCGGCGAGCGCGACGGCCTTGGCCTCTTCCACTTCCTTGTCGGTGCGGTTGCGGATGAAGACCGGCTTGCCGCGCCACTTGACGATCAGCGACATGCCGGGCTCGAGCGCCGAGACGTCGACTTCGATCGAGCCGAGCGCCAGCGTCGAGGCGTCCGGACGCATCTGGTCGATGAACGGCCAGACGAAGGAAGCGGCGCCGACGGCACCGGCCACACCCGTGGTCAGGTAAAGGAAGTCGCGGCGAGAAGGCTCGCCCAAGGTTTCGCTATTCATCTCGTGCTCGCTCACGGTCAAACCATCCTCTTCGCAAAATCCATGCGACACACCGCATTGCTAAGGCGACGACGAATCCCGGGCAATCACGATTGCGCCACAGATTCCCCGCCAATTTGGCGCCTTCTAAGCTTGATATCGGATTATGTCCAGTCTTCACAGGGGGATGGGGGCACATTGTCGCGGTTTTATTCACGCCTGTTTGGCGGTTGTTTGGCGCCCTGCCGGCCGTGTTGCAATGCAATGTGAATTGCGGCATGGTCGCCGCTTTCGCACAGGGTTTCCGCCCACGGACTAGCCGCTTTGATGAGAGATCGAATTTCCTCCGCTCTGGGCCTGCTCGTGTCCGTCGGCCTGATGGTCGTCGCCCTGCGCTACGTGACCGACTTCTGGCTCCTGTCGTTCTTCTTCAGCCTCCAGCCGCAGCTGGGCGTGGTCGCGGCCCTGGGTGCGTTGGCCTGCCTGGTGCTGAGGCGCAGCGCCTTTGCCTATGTCCTGCTCGCCGTTTCGCTGTTTCTGTGCGGGCACGCACTATGGATGCAGAGGGAATTCCTGCCGTCCGCCACGAGTGATGTGGCGGCGGATGCGACGCGATTTCGCGTCCTGTCCTTCAATATGCTGGGCAACAACCACTCCAATGTCGGACGCATCATCGACATGGTCAACGGATCCGGCGCCGACGTCGCCTACCTGATGGAATCCGGTCCCCTGCTCCATCATCTCGACGCCCTTTCGGCCGCCTATCCCTACCGTATCGGCTGCGGCATCCTGGTCGAGGAATGCGACCTGATGATCCTGTCGAAACATCCGCTCGAGCATCCCGAGTATCTCAGCCTCAGCGACCTGCGGAGCAACCGCTTCGCCATGGCGACGGTCCACATCGGCGGCCATGCCGTGCAACTGGCAGCAATACACCTGACCAAACCCTATTTCGACGATTACCACACGACCGAACTGCGGCGCGCCGGCGCGGCATTGCGCAAACGCGGCGGATCGGTCGTGATCGGCGGCGACTTCAACTCCGACACCATTGCCCCGGACATGCAGGCCTTCCTGCGGCGCCACGCCTTGCAGGCCACAGGCTCCGAGCCCGCCACATGGCCGGTCGCAGCCGGCGTCTTCGGCATCCCGATCGATCACATCTACGTCTCGAAGGACATCGCGCCGCTGTCGCTGACGCGCATGGCCGACCATTACGGCTCCAACCACTACGGTCTCATCGCCGACCTGGCGCTCTCCCCGCCCCGGTAACGGACGGCCCGACGACACTTCAGACGGCGGCGTTCCGCCCGTCGGCGGCCTCGTCGGCCTCATTGTCATGCGTATGCAGGAAGCCGCCGGACTGGCGGGCCCAGAGCTCGGCATAGAGCCCACCGCTGGCGACGAGTTCTGAGTGTGTCCCTTCCTCGATGATCCGCCCCTTGTCCATCACCACGAGGCGGTCAAGCGCGGCGATGGTCGACAGCCGGTGGGCGATCGCCAGCACCGTCTTGCCCTGCATCAGCCTGTCGAGATTGGACTGGATGGCGGCCTCCACCTCGGAATCGAGCGCCGAGGTCGCCTCGTCGAGCACAAGGATCGGCGCGTCCTTCAGCATGACGCGGGCGATCGCGATGCGCTGCCGCTGGCCGCCGGAGAGCTTGACGCCGCGCTCGCCGACATGGGCGTCGAACCCCTTGCGGCCGCGCTGGTCTTCCAGCCGTTCGATGAAGTCGAGCGCCTCGGCCCGTTCCGCCGCCTTGCGCAGCATGTCCTCGCCCGCATCCTCGCGACCAAAGACGATATTGTCGCGGATCGAGCGATGCAGCAGCGCGGTGTCCTGCGTCACCATGCCGATCTGCGAGCGCAGGCTCTCCTGGGTCACCGTCGAAATGTCCTGGCCGTCGATCAGAATGCGCCCATCCTCGACGTCGTAGAAGCGCAGGAGCAGGTTGACCAGCGTCGACTTGCCCGCCCCCGAACGCCCGACGATGCCGACCTTTTCGCCTGGACGGATGGTCAGGGTCAGGTGATCGATCGCCCCCTTCTTGCGCCCGTAGTGGAAGGAAACGTCCTCGAAGCGGATCTCTGGGCTCTCGACCTTGAGTTCACGCGCATCCGGCTTGTCGGTGAGTTCGATCGGCCTGGAGATCAACTCGGCCGAATTCTGGATCGTGCCGATATTGCGCATGATGCCGTTGAGTTGCGTCATCATTCGGCCGAGCAGCATGTTGAGCCGCAGCACGAGGCCAAGCGTGAAGGCTACGCCACCGGCCGTGATCGCGCCGGAAAACCACAGGTCGACCGAAAGGGCCCCAATCATCAGGATCATCGCGCCCGACAGCATGGCGAGCGACGAGCGCACCCCGGTGAGAAGCCGGGCGAACGGGGTGAGTGTCGCCTGGAAACGGTCGAAGCCGGCCCGGATATAATGGTCGTTCTGGCGCTCGCGCCCGAACAGTTTCAGCGTCTGGATGTTGGAATAGGAATCGACCATCCGACCGTTCAGCATGGAGGCGGCCTCCGCCGTTTCCTTGGCATGGCGCCGGATGCGCGGCACGAAGATGCGGGCGAGCACTAGGAAGACGGCAATCCAGGTGGCGATGATTGCGGCGAGCCGCCAGTCGAGCTGTGCGACCAGCGCCATGGTCGACGCCGTATAGATCACCATGAACCACACGACCTGCAGCAGCGAGGTCAACAGATCGCCGGTCGATTGTCCCGCCGACCAGACCTTGGTGACGATCCGGCCGGAGAAATCGTTCTGGAAGAAGGACAGCGACTGGCGCGCCACATGGGCATAGGCCTGCCAGCGCACCAGATTGAAGAAGTTGAGGACGATCACCTGTTCCTCGACCAGTGCGCCCACCGTCACCACGACGAAACGTCCGGCGAGCACGATCAGCGCCATGGCGAGGAGCTCATAGCCGTGGGCGGCGATCAACCCGTCCCATCCGGCCTCCTTCGGCACGGTATCGAGCAGGTCGACGAGGCGCCCGACGAACCAGAACAGCGCCGCCTCCAGCATGGCGACCGCGCCGCCGAACACGGCCATCATGACGAAGGGCAGCTTGGCCTGGCGGACATAAAACCAGACGAAGGCCCAGGTTCCCGACGGCGGCCTGAGGTCGTCGGCGCGGGCAAAGGGAGAAATCCAGTTTTCAAACAGGCGGGCGACGGCGCGGAAGATCATGCCAAGCGATATAGGCGGTTTCCGCAGCGGGGCAAAGAAAATGCGGACGAAACGGAAGGCTATTCCACCATGCGCCGAGACGGGCCCGATCGAGCCTCGATCCCCTCACTTGGAAAAACGCGTCAGATAGATGCCGAACAGGATCAGCGCGACGCCGGCCGGCTGCCCGATGGAAAACTGGGCCGTGCCGCGCAGGTAGTCGATCGCCAGCCCGGCGATCATCTGCCCGCCGATGATCAAGAGCGCCGAGCGCGCCGCCCCGATGCGCGGGAAGACATAGGACGAGATCGCCACGAAGACGGCTCCGATCACGCCGCCGGTAAAGGCCCAGCCCGGAACCTGCCCCAGCAGCGCCAGCCCCTGCCTCTCGAATAAGACGACGAAGACGGTGAGCAGGGCAAAGCCGATGAAGTGGTTCCAGAACGAGGCGCGAAACGCCCCGCGGTCCATGGTGAGCCGCCCGTTGATCGACCGGCTCATGCCGACCGCAGCGCCGCCGGCCAGCGCGATGAGGATCGAGGTCAGCATCAGGCACCTCCCGAATAGATGATGAGCGCGCTGCCGCCGATGACACAGATGGCCGCCAAGAGGTCGAACCGATTGAGTATCCGCTTCGGCGTGCCGAACAGGCCCCAGAGGTCGGAGATCAGGCCGAACAGGATCTGCCCGACCAGAAGCAGCGAAAGACCGCCGGCCAACGCCAGTTCGGAATTGACCGCGATCGAGGAGAGCGCAACGGCGAAGGCGCCCGGCGCGCCGCCGAGATAGGACCACAGCGGCGGCTTCGACATCCCCTGCCCGGCCATGCCCGCCGACTTTGACATAAGCAGCAGGTTGACGCGCAAGAGGAAGAAGGCGGCAACCGCCCCCACGCCGTGCACCACCCAGGAAGCGACGAAAGGCGTCGAATGGGCGGCCAGCCCGCTGTTGATGGTGATCATCACAGCCAACAGGCCGCCGGCCAGCCCGGCCCATATCCAATCGAGATAGTGTCGCATCCCGCCCCGCTCAGTCGCTCTATCGGTTCGCCGGCACGGGCGAAGGGCTTGCATAACCGCCGGTCCAAGCTGCGGCAATCGATTTGTCCGCGACCGATGTTGAGACAATCTTCAGGCGCAGGCCATGCTCGGCGGCCCTCACGCCATCTCGCCGCCGCTTGAAACGGAAAATGGGGCATTGCTGCCCCATCTCCCAAGCACATCAGTGGATCGCGACGTTCAGAATTCGGTCCAGTTCTCCTGGGCAACCGCTGCATTGCCGCGGAACGCACCGGCGAGCTTCTGGCCGAGCGCGCGAGCCGGCGAGGTGGCGGGACGCGAAGCGGGCGTGGCCGCCCGCACCGGCTGCACGGGTTGCGCAGCCCCCTCGCCACCGACCTTGAACTGCGCCATCAGCGCGGTGAGCGCCGCCGCCTGCTGGGCAAGGCTGTGGCTCGCCGCCGTCTGCTCTTCGACCATGGCGGCATTCTGCTGGGTGCCCTGGTCCATCGTGTTGACGGCCGTATTGATCTCGTGAAGGCCGGTCGACTGTTCGCGCGCCGAGGTGACGATCGCCCCCACATTGCGGTTGATCTCCTGCACTTCGGCGACGATCTTCTCCAGCGCCTTGCCAGTTTCGCCGACCAGTTCCACGCCGTTGCGGACCTGATCCCCCGAAGTGGTAATCAATGCCTTGATCTCCTTGGCGGCATTGGCCGACCGCTGGGCAAGTTCGCGGACTTCCTGGGCAACGACGGCAAAGCCCTTGCCGGCTTCGCCGGCGCGGGCCGCCTCGACGCCGGCATTCAGCGCCAGAAGGTTGGTCTGGAAAGCGATGTCATCGATCACGCCGATGATGTTGCCGATCTCGCCGGACGATTTCTCGATCGCCTGCATGGCTTCGACCGCGCGGCGGACGACCTCGCCGGAGCGTTCCGCTCCCTCTCGGGTCCGGGAGACCAGCGCGCCGGCCTCTTCGGCACGCACCGAGGAATCCTTGACCGCCGTGGTTACCTGTTCCAGCGCCGCTGCGGTTTCCTCCACGGAGGCTGCCTGCTGCTCGGTGCGCTTCGAAAGATCGTCTGCAGCGGACAGGATTTCCTTGGCGCCGGCATCGATGGCCCGGGCGTTTTCGCCGACGGCGCGCATCGCATCCTGGAGCTTGGAGACCGAATGGTTGAAGTTGACGCGCAAGGCATCGAGCTGGCCGGCAAAGGACGCGCTGATCTCCACGGCGAGGTCGCCGTCGGAAAGACGCTTCAGGCCCTCGGCGAGCTGGTCGACGGCAAACTGCACATCGGCGGCTTCGCGTGCCTTCTGCTCTTCGCGGGCGATCCGCTCCTCTTCGCTGAGATTGCGGTTCTCCTCGGCCTGGCGTTCCAGGTTTGCGCGCTCGATGGCATTGGTACGGAAGACCGCGACCGCCGCCGCCATCTCGCCGATCTCGTCTTTGCGGCCGGCAAAAGGCACTTCGCTCGCGGTATCACCGCCGGCGAGGCCGTTCATCGAACGTGTAATCTGGCCGATCGGCTTGACGACCCGCAGGATGCTGATGGCAATGGCGCCGGCGGCGATCGCGCAGCCGACGAGCAGGAAGCCCAAAGTAGCGTAAAGGGCGAAGGCGGAGACGCTGTCAGCCTGAGCGATCGCCGCCTTGCTCGTGTCGTTGTTGGCCGCGGTCATCTCGGTCATCCGGGCAGTGGCCTCCTTGGCGACGGCGGTCATATCGCCCACGAAGATCGCCCGCGCGCCCTCGGAATCATAGGCGGCCTTCAGCTCCATCAGCTTGGCGCCGAGCGCATCATACTTGGCGATTTCTGCGCTGAGCGCGCCGAATTGGGCACGCGTCGCGTCATTCGCGATACCGCTCTCGAAAGCGCGGAAAATCGCGTCACGATCCGCAACCGACTGCTTCAGGATCTCGCCCACCCGGGCGACTTCCTTGGCCCCAACCGAGCTCAGCATGACGGCATAGTTGCGCCGCACTTCAGCGAAGCGCGCGTCCATTTCGGCAATGGCCAGGGTGCGCGGCAGGCGTTCGCGGCCAATGATATCGACCTGCGTCTTGATGTCCGTGATGAACTTGACGGCCATGACGCCCTGGCCGAAGCCGAGGAGCACCACCACGGCGAAAAGCAGCGGCAGCATGATCTTGATTTTGATGTTTGACATGAACTTCGATCCGGAAGATGCGGGGACATCCCAACGGCGGGGGCAAGACTGCCCAAGGAAGATCATTTCCCATCGAGAAACGTCGGGTACTTTTCAATAGTGCGCGGCGCATGAACGGAAGCTTGCCAAAGGCCTTGCTAAATCTCGCACGCCTTTTTTGGGGGGGTCGCCCCCGCTCACCTCCCGCCTTGAACCGGAGGGTGAGCGGGCGGGCGCAGGCCGCGGCTATTCCGCCGCAGCTTCGGCCTCGTGCTGGTCGGCAAGGAAGCCACCCGACTGGCGATTCCAAAGGTCGGCATAGATACCCCCCTTGGAAACCAGATCGCCATGCGTCCCCGTCTCGATGATCCGGCCCTTGTCGAGCACGACCAGCCGGTCCATCTGGGTCAGCGTCGACAGGCGGTGGGCAATCGCGATGACCGTCTTGCCCTCCATCAGCGAGAACAGGCTTTCCTGGATCGCAGCCTCGACCTCGGAATCGAGCGCCGAGGTCGCCTCGTCGAGGATCAGGATCGGCGCGTTCTTGAGGAACACGCGGGCGATGGCGATACGCTGGCGCTGGCCGCCCGACAGCTTCACGCCGCGTTCGCCGACCTGCGCATCGAGCCCCTTGCGCCCCTGCATGTCGACCAGGCCCTCGATGAACTCGAGCGCATTGGCGCGCCTGGCCGCCTCCAGAACCTCCGCGTCGCTCGCCTCGGGCCGACCATAGGCGATATTGTCGCGGATCGAGCGATGCAGCAGAGAGGTATCCTGCGTGACGACGCCGACCAGCGACCGAAGACTGTCCTGCGAAACCGCGGAAATGTCCTGCCCGTCGATCAGAATATGGCCCTTCTCCAGGTCGTAGAAGCGCAGCAGAAGGTTCATCAGCGTCGTTTTGCCGGCACCGGAGCGTCCGACCAGGCCGACCTTCTCGCCAGCCTTGATGGTGAGCGAAAAATCCTCGATCACGCCCTTGTCCTTGCCATAATGGAAACGGACATGGTCGTAGACGATCTCGCCCTTCGGCGCGTCCAGAGCCTTGGCCCCAGGCGCATCGACGATGTCGTGCGCCTTGGTCATCATGCCCATGCCGTCATAAACCGTGCCGATGTTTTCAAACAGCGCCGAGACCTCCCACATGATCCACTGCGACATGCCGTTGATGCGCATGGCAAGGCCGATGGCGACAGCGATCGCACCGACCGACACCGTGCCGCCCAGCCAGAACCAGATGCTCAAGCCCGAAACGGCAAACAGCACGATGGCATTGTTGATGTCGACGAAGACATTGAGCAGTGTGATTTGCCGCATCTGCCGATGGACGGTGTCGAGGAAGGCGTCCATGCCGTCCCTGGCATAGGCTTCCTCGCGGCCCGCATGGGAAAACAGCTTCACCGTTGCGATATTGGTATAACTGTCGACGATCCGTCCCGTCATCAATGAGCGCGCATCGGCCTGCTCGCTGGAGAGCCGGCGCAGGCGCGGCACGAAGAAGGTCAGGATCAGGGTGTAGAGGACGATCCAGATGATCAGCGGCGCCACCAGCCGCCAGTCGGCGGCAAAGACCAGCGCCAGCATCGAGACGAAGAAGCTGATGGCATAGACGAACACGTCGATGATCTTCATCACCGATTCTCGAACCGCAAGCGAGGTCTGCATCACCTTGGTGGATACCCGGCCGGCGAACTCGTTGGCGAAGAAAGTCATCGAATGACGCAGCAGGAAGCGGTGCATCTGCCAGCGGGCGATCATCGGGAAATTGCCGGCCAGCACCTGGTGCATGGTCAGCGTATGGACGAAGCCGACCACCGGCAGGCCGATAAGAAGAAGTGCCCCCATCCACATCAGCCTGCCCTTCTCCGTGTCGAGGAAGGTGGCGCGATCGGCGACCGACAGCCAGTCGACGATGTTGCCGAGGAACTGATAGAGCAGGACCTCGCCGACTGCGATCAGCATCGAGCACAGCCCGAGCAGCAACAGCCAGGGTGCGGCCGGTTTGGTATAGTGCCAGCAGAACGCCACCAGCCCCTTCGGCGGCAGCACCGGATCCTCCGGCGGATAGGGATTGAGGCGGTTCTCGAACCACGAAAACATGGAAATTCTCCAGAAATCGGCGGCCCATGAAAAACCGGAGCCCGCAATGCGGCGCCGGAAGGGCCAAAAATCAGACAATGAGGCCGCACCCGGCCGCAAGGCTATTCAAATATACAGGTCTTGGAAGAGGGGCGACCAGGTCGCCGTCACGCAGCCTGCAGGTAATGCGGCACCGGAAGGCGCGTCATGCCAATGGATGTCATCGATGCCTCCCTGTTGCGTGTTGAAGAGGACTGTTTTCTACCTGTCCCAGGTGAAATTGAAAAGCGTCAAAGCTCCAATGAAGACGCGATCCGTCGCCCGCTGTTGCCTGAAGACCACAGGCGAAGGCGCCCGCGCCCCTTGAGCCAAAAGGCCGCCCCGCGCTAGGAAGAGCCATGACCGCACTCCGCATCGCCCTCTACCAGCCCGACATACCCGGCAATACCGGCACCATCCTCAGGCTCGCCGCCTGCCTCGGCCTCGGCGTCGACATCATCGAACCGGCCGGCTTCGACATTTCCGACCGCAACCTGAGGCGCGCCGGCATGGACTATCTGGCAAACGTGTCGCTTGTCCGCCACGTCAATTTCGATCGCTTCGAGGAATGGCGGCGGGAAAGCAGGCGACGCTTGGTCCTCGCCTCGACCAAGGCCGCAGAATGCTACACCGATTTCGCCTACCGCGCCGACGACATCCTGCTGTTCGGCCGCGAAAGCGCCGGCGTCCCCGAGACCGTCCACGACAGGGCCGACGCCCGCATCATCATTCCGATGGTCGAGGGACAGCGCTCGATCAATGTCGCGATGTCGGCGGCGATGATCGCCGGCGAGGCGTTGCGCCAGACCCGCTGAGGGCCAGCACCCGGCCCACTCAGGGCCGGAACCGGGGCCCGGCCGCCCGCACCTTCGTGCCCTGCCCCTCAAAGAACCGTCGTGAAACCGCGCTAGACTGTTCGCGGAGCCGAGATCCTGCGCCTCGCTTACGTCTGCAACTGCGACATGATCGCCCGAGGCTCCCGCAGCATTTGCTAATTCTACCGATGAATGATATTGTGCAGCGCAGCATAAACCGGGAGACGATCGATGTTCGAGACCGCATTCGCCCTGAGTTTGACCCAGTTTGCCAGAAGCCTGAGCTTTCCGGAGCGGCTCCAGCACCGGCCGGCCCGCAATGCCGCGCTCGAACCCTGGCGACTGCGCAATACCGGCCTCGACGCGCTGTTCTACGACGTGAAATCGCTGACGGCCGAGGAGACCTTCTACATCAGCGATTCGCTTGCCTCCGAAGGCCTGATCATGATCGTCCCGCCGAGCGGCGGCGCCATGCTGACCATCTGCGACAGCGTCGCCGAGTACAAGCTGCGCGGCGGACGTGATGTACACGCCCTCGCGGTCGCCGGCATCGGCGGCTCGGCCATCGGGGCCGCAGCCTTCGCCCGCAATGTCGCCGACGCCATCGGCGAACCCGTCGCCGCCGTGGTGTCGGGCTACGGCCTCGGCGACATTATCAACGAGACGATCGGCGGCTCGTTCTTCTTCGGCTGGCTCGGCCACATGCGCAACGATCTCGAAGTGATCGACGACGTCGTCGGCCGGCCGCATCTCGGCGCCTACGAGGACCGCCACAAGCTCGCGCTGAAGGCACATCCGAGCGCGCTCGACACCGACACGGTGGAGACGCTGCTGGCCGACCCCAGCCTTTCCTTCCATCTGCTCGCCGGCCATTCGCGCGGCAACCGCGTGCTGTCCGAGGCGCTCTACGCCATCAAGGAAGAGGACCGGCAAAGACTGCGCGCCCTTGCCGGCGGCCTGCGTATCGTCACCTTTGGCGGTCGCATCACCATGCCGCCGGACTGCCGCGACGTCATCGACGTGATCGGCGAACTCGACTGGTTCGGCGAGATCAATTCTCGCCCACAGATCGACAGCGACATTCGGGTGCCGCTCGCCGGCCACTCGACGAATACCGACTTCGCAGGCGCCCTGCAGGTCACCAGGATCCTGAAGGACATCATCGCCCGCAGCCTGCCGGCGGTGATGGAACAGGCGGACACGACCCTGCCGGTGGAGACCGTCGCGGAGGCTCCCGCGGCTTCCCCGATCCCGGAGCTGGAGGCTGAAGCCAGCCCCGACACCGAGATCAGCGAAGCGCAGCCCGTCGCCGAAACCGCAGCTGAACCGATCGAGACACAGGCGTCGGAGGAGATCGAACAGCCGGCCGCGGTCGAGGAAGTGGCCGAAACCGACGCGGTGATTGCGGACAGCGCCGCTCCGGTCCTGGCCGCCGATGAGGAAGAGCCCATCGCCTCCCTCGAGCCGATCGCACAGGAAGCCGCCCCAGGCCCTGCTGCGGAAATGGAACCTGAGCCCACACCGGCCCCGGATGCCGCCGCCCCGCATCGCACCGCACGCGGGGCCAATGGGCGGCACAAGGCTTCTAAACCAAAGGCTGCACCGCGTCGCTGACAGCGCCGGCACATTGGACCAACGACAAAGGCCGGCGATCCCCTCGCCGGCCTTCCGAGTTCATGCTGCAAGTGTCAGGCGAAAAGCTTGAGCGTGGCGCCCATCGAATTGTTGGCGATATTGAGACCGATGGTCTGCAACTGTTGCTGCACCTTCTGCGCCGAAAGCTTGGCCGATTCCTCCTCCATGTCAGCATCCACCAGACGGCCGATGCCGATCTCGGTGATGTCCTGCAGGTCCTGCACGAATTCCGTGCTGGAGGCGATCCGGCTGCGGGTCGCGCCGAGACTGGCGCTGGCGTCGATCATGTTGGTCATCATCGTGTTCATCGCCGAGATCATCCCGTCGAACTCGTCTCGCGTGGTCGTGTCCGACACCGCGATTTCCTTCGATGCGGCGGCAACCGGAACCGCGGAATTGGCGTCGAGCAGATGGTAGTCATAGGCCACGCCGCTCCTGGTCGTGCCCGAATAGCTTTGGGTGAGCAATCCGTCCTGCGCGTCCTCGCCGCTGATCAGCGTCGATTTCGCTGTATCGAAGTCGATCACGTTGACCGACACGTCACCGTCGCCATTGCTTGTGACCGAGGCGACCATGGACTGCACCTTCGGCTGCCGCCCGGCCTCCAGGTTCAACCAGTTCTGGCCGTTGAACGAACTGGATTGGGCGATTGTGCCGAGCTGCGCCTTGAGCTGGGTGATCTCCGCATTGACCGCCGAGCGGTTCGTGCCGACCGCCTGGGCGAGGATCAGCTTGGACTGGATCTCGGCGACGATCGAGGTCGCCGCTTCCATGCCGAGCGCCGCCGTATCCGTCACGGCAGCCGACAGCCCGGTCGCGTCCTCGGCGCTCGACAGCGACATGGCGTCGGCGCTCATCGTCGTGGCGATCGACCAGTAGGCGGCATTGTCCGATGCCTCGTCGACCCGCTTGCCCGAAGCGACGCGCGTCTGCGTCGCTTCGAGCGCTCGGCTCGATCCGGTCAGCAACGACAAGGCCGAGGCGGCCGTCGAATTAAAGGAAACGCTTGTCATCAATTGTCCTTGCTGTGAACCACGAAAAATGCCGGGCGTTGGCCATGGCTTTGACGACGGGCTTCATGCCGGGTCTGTGCACGGACGCGCAGACCGTCAACTGTCAAAAGAATGCCAGAGCGGGTTTGACATCCGCTTTAAGAAAACCTTAGAAATTTAGCGATTACTGCCGAAACCCCGAAAATTGTGGGGCCAGAAAATAGACCACGGGAAAAAGCGTGGAGAAGCCCCGCTTCGTCAATCGGCGGACGGCAGGCGGCGCATGGTGAACTCGATCCGGTCGCCCTCGAGCTGGCGCCAGCTCTCGACTTCCGTCCAATAGGCCGCCTTCGGGAAGCTGTCGAACCATTCGCGCGCCTTGGCCCGCGCCTCGTCGCGCGTCAGGCAGAAACTCTCGCGGACGAAATGGCCGCCGTCCGTCCCGGCCTTGGCCTGCCGTTGGGAGGCAATGCGCTTTTTCAGGCCGTCGAACGACGGCGGACCGGGCATTCTCGTCATGAAACACCTCGCAGGCTTGTAAATTAATCGCAGCAGGTCCGTTTTGCGAGTCGATTCTCAACGAATGCGTGAGCGCGGACTGGCCGTGGACCGGACGTCCTGTTAATTCCGGGATAGGGATAGGCGCCGAGTCGCCAAGCAGGGGCGGATGCCCCGGGGGAAGCCATGCAAAGACCTGATCTGCCGAAAGGCCTGCCAGACGATATCGAGGACAAGAAGCTGGCGGCACGCGCCTGGTTCGAGAGCCTGCGCGATACGATTTGCGCCTCTTTTGAAACGCTGGAGGACGAGCTTTCAGGCCCGCTTTCCGACCAGGCGCCCGGCCGCTTCACGGCCAAGGACTGGCTACGCGACAATGGCGATGGCGGTGGCGGCCGCATGTCGATGATGGAGGGTCGCGTCTTCGAAAAGGTCGGCGTGCACACCTCCACCGTGCATGGCGAATTCTCCCCCGAGTTCCGCAAGACCATGCCAGGCGCCGAGGAGGACCCGCGTTTCTGGGCTTCCGGCATCTCGTTGATCGCCCATCCGGTCAATCCGAACGTGCCCGCCGTGCACATGAATACCCGCATGGTGGTCACCACCAGCCAGTGGTTCGGCGGCGGCGCCGACCTGACCCCGGTGCTCGACCGGCGCCGCACCCAGGAAGACCCGGACAGCCGCGTGTTCCACCGTGCCATGGAAATCGCCTGCGACCGCCATGCCAAGGTCGCGGATTATCCGAAATACAAGGCCTGGTGCGACGAATACTTCTTCCTGCCCCACCGCAACGAAGCCCGCGGCATTGGCGGCATTTTCTTCGACTGGCTGCATTCCACCGAGGAAGTCGGCGGCTGGGCGGCGGACTTCGCCTTCGTCCAGGACGTGGGACGGGCCTTCAACCTGGTCTATCCGAAGATCGTCCGGGGAAATTTCAACCAGCCCTGGACCGAGCAGGATCGCGACGAACAGCTCGTGCGCCGTGGCCGGTATGTGGAGTTCAATCTGCTCTACGATCGCGGCACGATCTTCGGCCTGAAGACCGGCGGCAACGTCGAGTCCATCCTGTCGTCCATGCCGCCTGTGGTTCGCTGGCCCTGATCGGGACACCTTGCCCGTCTCGCCCCGCCGGCGACAGCCAGGCGCGGCTTGTCGCTTGCGCGCATGCGACATAAAATTGCATTTGGATCGGCCTGCCCTCGTGTTATCCTTCCGGTGATTTCATGGAGGAGAAGTGCGATGGCATATCAGAGCAGCATTCCACCCCAGCAATCCACCACCAGCCGTCTGGCATTCGACAAGCCCGAACTCATCGACCGTCTTGCCGAAAAACTGAGGGCGACGAGTGACGTCGACCTGCCTCACGCCTATTTCGTCGAGCAGGTCCGCCTTGGGCTGGCCGGCCGCGATCTGGCGGATCTCGCCGCCGCCAATCATGTCGAGGGCGCTTCGCGCCGACCTCCGCCGCAAGTCAGCGGCTCGGTGTTCCGCGCTTGGGCCATGCCGGAATAGGCAGCCTCGGAGCCGACTGCAACAGCGTGAAAAAAGCCGACGCCAAGCGTCGCCGCTGCACGCTTGGCGTGTTCCGCTTGGCCCAACTGGCGTTTCATGATATGTTCCCAGCTGTTGAACCCAGTCGAAGAGGAGATGCGACATGAAGCAGTTTGAATGCGGTTCACTGGTTCCGGGCTGCCCTTGGCACACCCGCGCCGAAGAGGAGGCCGAGGTCGTCCGCCGCGCCGTCGAACACATGCGTACAGCGCACGGCGAGACGGTCATCCGCGAAACCATGGTCGACAATATCAAGGTGCGGATCACCGATCAGGCGCAGGCCGCCTGAAAAAGCGCTGCATCCGGCGCGTGCCGGACAATCGATCAGGAGCCGGCACGAACCGGAAATACGGCTTCAATTCAAGACCATAGAGGCAGAAAGAGACTCTCTTTCGCAACGACTTGAATCAGTTCCTGATGAGATCATCGAGCCGGGCGAGCAGTTTCGCCCGGTCGAAGGAAAAGTTGGAGCCGATCCACGTCTCCTCGAGCTGTTTCAAGGCCTCGCCGACCTTGGGGCCCGGCGCCAGCCCCGCCGCCAGCACATCCGCGCCGCTCAAGGGAAAGACCGGCCGCTCGAATTTCTCCGCCCGTGCCAGAAGCGCCGACAGCCGCCCGGTCTTCGTCATCGCCTTCGGATCGACCCCGGCTTGGGCACGGGCCTGCGCCAGATCGATCTTCAGCGAAGCGATCACGCCGTCCTTGCCAAGGCGATAGAGTTCCCGGTCGAAGGCCGCATCCGTCACCTCGCCGTTCGGTTTCGGCGCCCTGGCAAAGCGATCGAGGAAAGCGGCCTCGGCGTTCGACAGGCGCAGGCGTTGCGCAAGGGCCGCCAGCCGCTCGGCGTCCTTGGGCACGATTGCGGCAAGCCGCAGCATCGGCTCCGGCTCCCATCCGAGCGCCTGCTCGGCGGCGACCAAGGCCGGGATGGCGTCGATCCCCCACTTTTCGGTTTCGGGCAGGATGGCCCCGAGCACGCCGGATTGGCGCATCCACAACAGCGCGCGGCCCGGATCGCTGGCTGCGAGAAGCTTCTTGGTCTCCGCCCAGACCCGCTCCGCCGAAAGCGTCGAGAGCTTGTCCTTCGCCCGCGAACACGCCTTGAGGCCCGCCGGATCGGGACGGCCGCCGCCGTAATGGGCAAAGAAACGGAAGAAGCGCAGGACGCGCAGATAGTCCTCGGCGATCCGCGTGTCGGCGTCGCCGATGAAGCGCACCGTCTTCGTCTCGACATCCGGCAGTCCGCCGATGAGGTCGATGACCTCGCCGTCCGCCCCGACATAGAGCGCGTTGATCGTCAGATCGCGCCGCTCGGCGTCCTCCTGCCAGTCCTCGCCGAAAGCCACCTTGGCACGGCGGCCGTCTGTCTCGACGTCGCGGCGAAGCGTGGTCACCTCGAAGCCCTTGCCGTCAAGCACCAGCGTCACCGTGCCGTGGTCGATCCCAGTCGGCACCGCCTTGATGCCGGCAGCCTTGGCCCGCTCCATCACCGTCTCGGGAGGAAGCGTGGTGGCAAGGTCGATGTCGGCGACCGGCAGCCCCATCAGGCTGTTGCGCACCGCCCCGCCGGCCACCCGCGCCTCGCCGCCGTCGGCATTGAGCAGCGCAAACAACCGCTGCAATGCCGGGTCGGTGAACCAGGTCTCGTTCGACAGGTTGGTCATGCATAGAGCCTTTCATAAAGCGTGCGGATGATCCCGGCGGTAATGCCCCAGATTTGGCGCTCGCCATAGGGCATCACGTAGAAATGCCGGACGATCCCCTGCCAGGTCCGGCTGTCGCGCTGGTGATTGTCCGGATTCATGAGGAAGGACAGCGGCACTTCGAACACTGCATCCACCTCGTCGGGATTGGGCTCGATGACGAAGCCGCGCCGGACCACCGAGAGCACCGGCACGATGCGAAAGCCCGTGCCGGACAGGTATTGCGGCAGCCGTCCGACCGTCTCGACGAAGGACGGATCAAGCCCGATCTCTTCTCTCGCCTCGCGCAATGCCGCTACCTCCGGCGACAGATCGCCCTCGTCGATGCCGCCGCCGGGAAAGGCGACCTGGCCGGAATGTTTTCGCAGCGTCGCCGTGCGCTGGGTGAGGATTACCTTCGCCCCGTCCGGATCGTCGACCACCGGCACCAGAACGGCGGCGTCCTTGAGCTTCAGCCCCTCGACCTCGAGCAAGCTCTGCGGATTGAGCACATGGTCGCCGTGATCGCGCCAGGCATGCTCGATCGGCGCGCCGATCTGGTTCAGCGCCCGGTGGCGGAAGTCGGCGGCGGAATAGATGTCGAGGCTCATTGCGCCAGCCGGTCGAGTTCTGCCGCCGGCATGACCGGAAATATCGCCCCGCCAGAGCGGACCGCGAACATCTCGACCTCGTCGATCTCCACCGTCTCGCCCTGCTCCACAAGGTCATACATGACGGCGCGCGACACCAGAGCCTCCAGCCGCCCACGCACATGCAGATAGGGCTTCAGCTCATGGTTCTCGCCATGCACGACAAAGCGCAGCGCATGGCCCGGCCCGGCCTCGACCACGTCGCCGACATTGGTGCGGAAGGTCATGACCTTGTCGCCGTCGCGCTCGGTAACGCTCATCTCGACGGCGAGAAAGGGCGCATCCTCGACGCGGATGCCGACTTTCTCCACAGGCGTGACGAGATAGGTCTTGCCGTCCTCGTCCTTGCGCAGCACCGTCGAGAACAGCCTGACCAGCGGCGCTCGGCCGATCGGCGTGCCCATGTAAAACCAGGTCCCGTCGGCACGGATCTCCATGTCGATATCGCCGCAAAAGGGCGGTTCCCAGCGCTCCACGGGCGGCAGGCTCGGCTTGCCGCCGGCCGTCTGTGCGGCCGCGCGCGAAATCATCGCCGCCAATCCCGCCGCATCCGTCGTCGCCTTCAAGGTGTCGCCTGCCATCTTTGCGTCCCGGTTGGTGCCTAATCAGTGCTATGTCACGAGATAGTCATTCGAAACGCGCTTGTCAGCCGCCCTTTGGGGAATAAGTTAGTTGCATGTGCCGTCACCGGGAAGACTAGTTCCGATTCGGCCGCGCCGGCGAAACCAGATGGAGAAGACCATGGGCCTGATGCCAACCCCGGATGCCGCCCCCGACGAAAAGGCCATCATCGAGGCCGCCGAAAAGGCGCTGGCCGACATCGCCTCGGTGCGCCAGGCGGTTTCCAGGGTGATCTTCGGCCAGGAAAAGGTGGTCGAGAACACCCTGCTCGCCATCCTCTCCGGCGGCCATGCTCTGCTGGTCGGCGTGCCGGGCCTTGCCAAGACCAAGCTGGTCAACACGCTCGGGACCGTCCTCGGGCTAGACGCCAGCCGCATCCAGTTCACCCCCGACCTGATGCCCTCCGACATTCTCGGCACCGAGGTGATGGATCAGGACGAAAACGGCCGACGCTCCTTCCGCTTCGTCAAGGGACCGGTCTTCGCCCAGTTGCTGATGGCCGACGAGATCAACCGCGCCAGTCCCCGCACCCAGTCTGCGTTGCTCCAGTCGATGCAGGAGTACCAGGTGACAATCGCCGGGCGGCCCTATGACCTGCCCGCCCCCTTCCACGTGCTTGCGACCCAGAACCCGCTGGAGCAGGAAGGCACCTATCCCCTGCCCGAGGCCCAGCTCGACCGCTTCCTGCTGCAGGTCGATGTCGGTTATCCGGAACTCGCCGCCGAACGTCAGATCCTCTTGGAGACGACCGGCATCAGCGACCAGAAGGCGGTCGGTGTGCTCTCCGCCGAACGGCTGATCGAGATCCAGAAGCTGATCCGCCAGATGCCGGTCTCGGACGGCGTTGTCGACGGCATCCTGTCGCTGGTGCGCTCCGCGCGCCCCGGCCACGGCAATGCCGAAACCGACAAGGCGGTCGCCTGGGGTCCGGGCCCCCGTGCCGGCCAGGCGCTGATGCTCTGTGCGCGTGCCCGCGCACTCTATGAAGGCCGCCTCGCCCCCTCGCTCGACGACGTTCATGCACTCGCCGAGCCGGTTCTCGAACACCGCATGGCGCTCACCTTCGCCGCTCGCGCCGAGGGTATGTCGGTGCGCGACGTGATCGCCGGACTGGTGAAGCAGGCGCGCAGCTAGAAACCCGGAAGGATCGCGGACACGTGGCAGCCATCGGCCAGATCGTCGAGCAGACCTCCGCCGGAGACGCGCTGACCCGCGCCCGCCAGCGCGCCAGCCTCGTGCCCGATTGCATGGTCGAGGCCCACCGCATCGCCAATACGGTGATCGCCGGCTGGCACGGTCGGCGCAAACGCGGCATCGGCGAGAATTTCTGGCAGTTCCGCCCCTATTCCGAAGGCGAAAGCTTTGCCCGCATCGACTGGCGCCGCTCCGCCCGTGACGACCACACCTATATCCGCGACCGCGAATGGGAGGCCGCCCACACCGTCTGGCTCTGGGCCGATCTCTCGCCGTCGATGATGTACAAGTCGACGCTGGCCCCGGTCTCGAAGGAAAGCCGCGCGCTGGTGCTGATGCTGGCGCTCGCTGAAATCCTCGCCCGCTCCGGCGAGCGCATCGGCTGCCCGGGCGTGATGGAGCCGGTATCGGCCCGCAACGCCGCCGAACGCCTGGCGACGGCCATTCTGCATACGCCGCTGATCAATGGCCTGCCGGACACGACGATGATCCGCGGCTCCAGCGATATCGTGTTGATCGGCGACTTCCTCGACGATGCCGACGCGATCATGGAGAAGATCGCGCCGCTCGCCCGCCGCGGCCTGCGCGGCCATCTGGTCGAGATCGCAGATCCGGCCGAGGATAGCTTCCCCTATGCCGGCCGTACCGAATTCACCGATCCGGAGACCGGAGAGAAGCTCATCTCCGGCCGCGCCGAGGGCCTGCGCGACGATTATCGCCGCGCCTATCTCGCCCGCCGCGAAAATCTCGGCGAACAGCTTCGCCGCCTCGGCTGGAGCTTCGTCCACCATTCGACCGACCGCCTCGCTTCCGAAGCACTGGTCGCGGTCCACATGTATCTCTCCGGCACCCCGCCGCTTACCAGCCGGAGCGTTGCGCCATGAACGCCCTGCCGCTTGCCTTCGCCACCCCCGCCGTGCTGATTGCGCTCGCCGCCCTGCCGCTGATCTGGTGGCTGCTGAAACTCACCCCGCCGCGCCCGAAGACCGAAATATTCCCGCCGCTGCGCATTCTCGCCGGCGTCCTGAAACGCGACGAGACGCCGTCGAAGAGCCCGTGGTGGCTGACGCTGCTGCGCATGATGCTGGCGGCCCTGGTGATCTTCGCCCTGGCCGATCCGGTGCTCAACCCACGCAATGCTTCGCTGTCGACCGACGGACCGCTGGTGCTGGTCGTCGACAATGGCTGGGCAACCGTCGCCGACTGGGAGCGCCGCGTCGCAACCGCAGAAGCGCTGATCGGCGATGCGGACGATCGCGACCTGCCGGTGTCGATCGTCTTCACCGCCGATGCCAGCCACGACGCCGTGCCGACCGGCGCCGCAGCCGCGCTGGAGAAACTGCGCGCCGCAAGCCCGAAGCCGCTACGCCCGGAGCGCGCCCGCGCACTCGACGCCCTGAAGGCAGCCCTTGACGGCACGCCCCCGGGCACGCTGGCGGTGTTAGCCGATGGCATCGCCGTCGATGACGAGGAACGCCTGATGACGGAGCTTTCCGCGCTCCAGCCGGCCCAGTTCCGCCTGATCCAAGGCGACAACGCCGCCGCGACCGCCATCACCGGCGCATCGAACGGCGCCGACGCGCTGACCGTCACCCTGTCGCGCCTCGACGGCAGCGCCGCCCGGAGCCTGATCGTCGACGCCCAGGACCGCCAGGGCCGCGTCATCGCGTCGGGCAATGTCGACTTCGCCCCCGGCGCAACCGTGGCCAGCGGCCAGGTCGTCGCCCCCTTCGAACTGCGCAACGACTTTGCCCGCCTGTCGATCGCCGGTCTTGCCACGGCGGGCGCGACGCACCTGCTCGACGACGGCTTCCGCCGCCGCCGCGTCGCGCTGATCTCGGGCGACACGGGAGACGCTTTCCAGCCGCTGCTTTCGCCGCTCTATTATATCGAACGGGCGATCGCGCCCTATGCCGACCTGATCAAGCCCGGCGTCGCCGATCTCGCCGTCTCCTTGCCCGAAATCCTCGCGCAGAAGCCATCGGCCATCGTGCTGGCCGATATCGGCCGCCTGCCGGAAGCAGTGTACGAACCGCTGCAGTCCTGGATAGCCGATGGCGGCACACTCATCCGCTTTGCCGGACCTCGTCTTGCCGCCGCCCCGGTTGGCGATCCGCTGGTGCCGGTCATCCTGCGCCAGGGTGAACGCGAACTCGGCGGCGCGCTTTCCTGGGCCGAGCCGCAGCCGCTTGCCGACTTCCCGAAATTCGGCCCCTTTGCCGGCATGCCGAGGCCGGAGGGCGTGCTGATCAAGCGCCAGGTGCTGGCCGAACCGACCCCGGATCTTGCCGAACGCACCTGGGCGAGCCTTGCCGACGGCACGCCGCTCGTCACCGTTCGGGAAAACGGCGCCGGCCGCACCGTGCTCTTCCACGTTAGCGCCGAGGCGACCTGGTCGGACCTGCCGATCTCCGGCGAATTCGTCGAAATGCTGCGCCGGGTCGTACAGTTGTCGCGCGCCGGCACCGCCGCCGCCAATACCGATCCGTCCGCCAAGGCGACACTCGCTCCCTTCCGCCTCTTGACCGAGCGCGGTGCGTTGACCGCTGAACCCGGCAATGCCCGCCCGCTCGACATCGGCCCTGCCCGGCCGGCATCCGCAACCTTCGACAACCCTCCCGGCCTCTACGGCACCGAGGACGGCTTTGCCGCGCTGAACCTTCTGCCCGCCGGCGCCGAACTGAAGCCGCTCGACATCACCGCCCCGCTGCCGATCGCCCGCGAGCCGCTGGCCGGCACGGCGGCCACACCCTTGAAACCGGTGCTTCTCTCGATCGCCTTCGCCCTCCTGGTCATCGACAGCCTCGTCGTGCTGTCCATGGGCGGCGCCTTTTCCCGCATACCGCGCCGCACCGCCAGCGCTTCCGTTCTGGCATTTGCTGCTATCCTGCTTCTTGCTCCGAGCGAGCGCGCCTTGGCCGACGACGCAAAACCGGGTGACGACGTCATCCTCGAGCGGCTCGACAATACTCACCTCGCCTATGTCGTCACCGGCGAGGCCGAGGTCGACCGCCTGTCGGAACGGGGCCTAGCCGGCCTCACCGATTTCCTCACCTACCGCACGACGCTGGAGCCGGCCCCGCCCGTCGGCCTCGACATCAGCAAGGACGAACTGTCCTTTTACCCGATCATCTTCTGGCCGATCTCGGCGACCGCCCCCATGCCCTCGTCCGCCGCCATCAGCCGGATCGACGCCTATATGCGCGCCGGCGGCACCGTATTGTTCGATACCCGCGACCAGTTCTCCGCGCTTGGCGGCGACAACGGCCCGAGCCCCAACGGCGAGCGGCTTCAGGCGATCCTCGCCAATATCGATATTCCGCCGCTGGAACCGGTGCCGGCCGATCATGTGCTGACGCGCGCCTTCTATCTCTTGTCCGGCTTTCCCGGCCGCTACACCGGCAGCCCGCTCTGGGTCGAGGCGCGCCAGGAGGCCAGGACCTCCAACAGCGGCGTCGCCTCCACCGGCGACGGCGTCTCGCCGATCCTGATCACCGGCAACGACCTTCTCGGTGCCTGGGCGATCGATGCCAATGGTGCCTCGGTCCTGCCGACCGTGCCGCCGGACGAGATGCAGCGCGAAATGTCCTTCCGCTCCGGCGTCAATATCATGATGTACATGCTGACCGGCAACTACAAGGCCGACCAGGTGCATGTGCCGGCCCTCCTCGAACGGCTGGGGCAGTGACATGACACTCCAGTTCGCTCCCTTCATTCCCTGGTTCATCCTTCTGGCCCTCGCCGTGCTGGCCCTTATCCTCGCCACGGCGGGTTTCGCCCGCGGCGTGCGCGGCACCGGCATTCGCCTGCTCGCCTCGGCAGCCGTGCTGGCAGCCCTCGCCAACCCGCTTCTGATGCAGGAGGACCGCGAGGCGCTCTCCACCGTCGTTCCGGTCATCGTCGACCGCAGCCAGAGCCAGGAAACGCCGGAGCGCATCGCCATGACCGATGCGGCGCTCGAGGGCCTGAAGGATCGGCTGTCGCGCTTTGCCCGTATCGAGCCGCGCATCGTCGAGGTCCGCGATCCCGCCACCTCCGACGCGCCCTCGACCCGCCTGTTCGAGGCGCTGGCCTCGGCCATCTCCGATGTGCCGCCGGCCCGCATCGGCGCCGCCGTCTTCATCACCGACGGACAGGTCCACGACGCGCCCGCCGCCGGCCAGGCGCTTGGCTTCAATGCCCCCGTCCACGGCCTCGTCACCGGCAAGGCCGACGAGTTCGACCGCCGCATCGAGGTGCTGCGCGCGCCGCGCTTCGGCATCGTCGACGAGGACCAGGAACTGAGCTTACGCGTCTTCGACGACGGCCGCCGCACCGATACGCCGGCCACCGTCACCGTGCGCATGAACGGCGAGGAGATCGCCACGCTGAATGCCACCCCCGGGGTCGAGACGCCCTTCGGCTTCAAGGTGCCGCGCGGCGGCAACAACGTGCTGGAATTTACCGTCTCCGCCACGCCCGGCGAGGTCACCGAGGTCAACAACAAGGCGATCCACCTGATCGAGGGCATCCGCGAGAACCTGCGCGTGCTGCTGGTCTCCGGCGAGCCCCATGCCGGCGAGCGCGCCTGGCGCAACCTGTTGAAATCCGATGCCGCGGTTGACCTGGTCCATTTCACCATTCTGCGCCCGCCGGAAAAGCAGGACGGCACGCCGATCAACGAACTGTCGCTGATCGCCTTCCCGACGCGCGAACTCTTCGTCGAGAAGATCAACGATTTCGACCTGATCATCTTCGATCGCTACCAGCACCGCGGCGTGCTGCCGATCCTCTATTACGACTACATCGCCGAATACGTGAAGAAGGGCGGTGCCCTGCTGATCGCCGCCGGCCCGGAACATGCCGGCGAGGACTCCATCGCCATCACCCCGCTCGCCTCCGTGCTGCCCGCCGCCCCGACGGGCAACATGCACGAGGCGGCCTTCTATCCGCGCCTCTCCGACCAGGGCAAGCGCCACCCCGTCACCCGCGGGCTTGACGGCTCGGCCATCGAGCCGCCGCAATGGGGCCGCTGGTTCCGCAGCGTCGATGTCGACCCGCCGCGCGGCGAAACCGTCATGACCGCCGCGGACGGCCGCCCGCTTCTGGTGCTCGACCGCGCCGAGGAAGGCCGCGTCGCCATGCTGCTGTCCGACCAGGGCTGGCTCTGGGCCCGCGGCTTCGAAGGCGGCGGCCCGCATGTCTCGCTCTATCGCCGCATCGCCCACTGGCTGATGAAGGAACCGGAACTCGAGGAAGAGGCGCTGAAGGCCCGCGCTAGCGGCCGCACGCTGGAAGTGACCCGCCAGACGATCGCCGGCGATCCGGGTGCCGCCACCCTCCGCACGCCGTCGGGCAAGACCGAGACGCTGGCGCTCACCGAAACCGCGCCCGGCCTCTATCGCGGCGAAAAGCGCATGGACGAGACCGGCCTCTTCACCATTGCCAACGGCGAATTCTCCACCCTCGTCCATGTCGGCGCGGTCGACGCGCCCGAATTCAAGGCCATGGTCTCGACCCTCGACACGCTGAAACCGATCGCCACCGAGACCCGCGGCAGGATCGCCCGCCTCGACGACGGCAAGGGCGGCCTGCGCCTCCCCGACATCCTCCCCGTCCGCGGCGACGTCCGCATCGCCGACGACCGCCGCCTGCTGGTGCGCCTCACCGACGAAACGGTGCTGAAGGGCGTGAACACCCTGCCGCTGTTTGCCGGCTTTGCGGGATTGGCGGTGCTGCTGCTGGCCATGTCGGCGACATGGTGGCGCGAGGGGCGGTAGGGCGTTTGCGGTGTTCTGGTGTGGCTGAAATGTTGAGCGCTGGCACTGCCAGCAATTTTGCGCTATTTTATTCCAATGACAAAAGCAGAGCTGAAGCAAGAACCGACCGGAAAATGGGTGGTCCGCGATTCTCATAGCGGCCGCTTCATCGAAGTGCGCGGCGCAAACTCGATGAGTTCATCACAACTGCCTCTGAAGAAGGGCTTGGACCTCACGAAGCCAATCGCCGCGCAGGCACTGGAAGTCGATACGGACAATCCGTATAGGCCCACGAAGAAAGACTAGTCTTTGGCCGGCGTGCTGCTCGATACGCACACGCTTTACTGGCTGATAACGGCCGCAGGCACGCTGTCGGAAGAAGCTCTGATCGCAATCGCCGACAATCAGACTAACGGCACACTTTACGTGTCGCCGATCACCGCTTGGGAATTGTCAATCGCGTCGCGCAAACCGCCACACAAGGATCCGCCAAGCCTCGGCACCCAATCGCCGTCCCGATGGTTTTCAGATGCCGTGGCCGCGACTAAGGCACGCGTCGTGCCGATCCACCAGAGAATTGCCTGCGAAGCAGCCGCGGTGGTGACCGATACGGGCCATAGGGACCCAGGTAACTGCTATCTGATCGCAACTGCGCGGGTAAAGAAAATCGCCATCATTACGCGGGATTCTGTCATGCTGAGGCTCGCCTCGCCCCCGTATTTCAGCGTTATCGTGTGCTGAAATCTATTCCCAAAGTCCTGCACCCAAGCGGCAAACCGCTCTCAGCCGCACCGAATGAAGGAGTGATGTTGATGAAAGACCGCAGCCATGACGATGCGATGGCGGATCTCTTCCGAGATGATCCGCAGATGGCGGCTGCCACGCTCGACGCGATCCTGGCAGACGGCGATCAGGGTGAGTTGCTGGTGACGCTTCGCCAGATGACCAAGGCCTTCGGCGGGATGCCCGCCGTCGCGAAGTCGGCCGAACTGAACCCGAGGCAACTCTATCGGACCCTCTCGGAAACAGGGAATTCGGAACTACGCAACCTGAGCGCCCTGCTTCGCAGCATGGGCATGCGCTTGTCCGCGCAACCGCTCGACAAGCCCACCTCGCACACTGCGTCCTAGGCCGAGAACTGGCTGAGCCACGAACGAGTCAGAATCGCATCTGCATGGTTCGGCGCCCATCCATGCCCCGTTTCAAGCTCATGATGTGGCGCCACCTCAAGCGGAGCCATGACAGAAACGGCAGGAGGCGGTATTCTGGAAAAGTATGACAAGCGGGCTTTTCTCCGGCGATGCCAAAACCGCTTGCTTAGACTGTTGGGGCCGAGCGGAAAAAGATCATGTTATCATTCGGTAACCTTCTCGATCTCGCCGGAATAGGGCGAGGCAGCGTAAGACTGCTTCGGCATCAGGACAATCGCCATACTGGTTACCCCTCCCCTTACGCGCTATGGCGCGACTATCGCGAGCGTTTCGAGGCATATCAGGAAACGCAAGCGATTGGAGACGAGGCGCGCTTGCGGGCTCCTTATTGGGCATCGTTTGTCGGCGCACCAAATCGAGAGACCCTTTTTGTAGGTCTCTATTCGGCGGAGTTGGTCGGTGTTCTTCCCGCGAACAGGCAACATCCTGTCACGGGAGGCATAGAGGAAGCCGGCAGTTGTCATTTCTATAAGCTCCGACTCCTTCCTGAACTGGCGGAGTATGCTGGACGACTCTGGGTCGAATGGGGCGCTGGTTACCGCTCTTGGATCCAGAGGGGCGACAGTGTCCAGAAGCCGATTCTGGAACTGCGCAAGAACCTTGGCGAGCCTCCTTTTCCGGGCTTTTCGGCGCTCATTTTTAACCTTTCTGATATCGAAAACATGCCCGCGACCTGGACAGCGGCATTGTCATCCACGCGCGGCATTTACCTGCTGACGTGCCCCAAGACACGCGAGCAATACGTCGGAATGGCATCTGGAACAGATGGTTTTTTGGGCCGATGGCGCGAATACTTCATTACGGGGCATGGCGGCAACGTCGGGCTGAGGAGTCGTGACCCAAGCAATTATCAGATTTCGATCCTTGAGACTGTTGGAAGCGGGGCAACGATCAACGATTTGGCGACACTGGAGACACGCTGGAAGCACAAGTTGCAGAGCCGCGAGATGGGGCTAAATCGGAACTGAGGGCAAGAGCAGCCGTCACGCTATCAGCCCCTCTCCTAACGCGCGTCAATCCCCCATCGACACCCACCTCAATTCCCCCTACCC
>NZ_UEYP01000003.1:0-506778 GCF_900492185.1 Paenirhizobium selenitireducens ATCC BAA-1503 | reverse complement strand
GCTGCAAGGGTTCTCCGCGACTTCGAACAGAGATTAGCCGGGGGCGCTTTTCGGTGCGCTTAAACCGATCCCGACAATTTTAGCGAATTGCCGATTTTTCCCATTCCGGAACACGAGGCGGCCAGAGAGAGGAAGGGCAAGCTGCGGGGAAACCCTGTGCCGCCGTTGTTGCGGGGCGGCCGGTGACAGCGTCATCCGGTGCGTTTCGTCGTCAAATGACTTCGGTCTTGCCGTTCGCGATCTTCAAAACGGCCAGATGCCCGGTGGCGAAGGCGGCGGTGTCGATGCAGATGCGGCCCTTTCCATGGCTGACCTCCGGCGCCGGTGTGTGCCCGTGCACCACCAGGACCGGCAGTTCAGGGCCGCGACTGAGAAAGGGCTCCCGGATCCACAGCAGATCCTCGTCGCTCTGTTCGACCAGCGGGAGGCCGGGCCTGAGCCCCGCATGGACAAAGACGATGGGGCCGATGGTCAGCAAGGACGGCAGCGAGCGCAGAAAGTCGACATGGTGCTGCGGCACCGCTTCCCTCGTCAATGCCGCCAGACGTTCCAGACCGCGGGGCCGCTCGAGGCTATGGCTGGCATCTATGCCGTAGGAGAAGAGGGTCTCGCGCCCTCCGAGCTGCAGCCAGCTCAAGTGTGCGGCAGGATCGAGCAGGAAGCGGTAAAAAAGGTCGTCATGATTGCCGCAAAGGGCGACCCGTTCGAAACCCGCCGGTGGTGATATAAGAAGATGGTCTATGACCTGGCGGGAGTTGGGGCCGCGATCGATATAGTCCCCGAGCATGACGAGGAGCTTCCTGCCGTCCGAAGCCGCCGCGTCGTCGAGAATTCGCGCTTCGGCATCGAGCAGGGTCGCGTGACAGCCATGGACATCGCCGATGGCATAGATGACGCTGTAGTCTGCCTGATCGCCGAGCGACAGCCTAGTTCTCTCCCCGGTGGGGCCGCCCGGCCGCATTCCGAGCAGTTTGTTCAGTAGTCTTCTCATTCCTGTCCGCTCATTACTCTTCACTCGGCGTGATCAGGGAACCGGCCGGCACGATCCGTGACGGCAAGCGGCCCCGCTTCTTCCCCATGCATCGCATGCCGAAGGGGTGACCGTCACCCCATGATGGAGGACGAAGGGAGATTACGGCAGAGGGGGCGGTTGGCGGCGAGGGCGGGTCGGATCGTGCGGCGGTCGACGCATGGGGGATGCCGGCCGCCTCGGATGTCGGATATCGCCTGTTCAGATCGCCAGCCAGAGGCGGGGATTGTCCGGAGACTGGATCTTGACCCAGCGCAGGTCGGTGTTCTTCCACGGGCGGATGGCGCTGGTGCGGTTGTCGAGCACGAGATCGCCCTTGCTGGTCTTGACTACGAGCACGGCATGGCCTTCGCCGGAGCCGGTGCGGGCCACCGCGATCCTGAGGGCCCGCGGCGACCAGCCCATGGCGATCAGGCGTTTGCGCTTGATCAGGGCGAAGTCTTCGCAGTCGCCGCTGGTGCCGGAGACCTGCCAGAGGTCGCCGCCGTCGACCGCAAGGGGATCGCTTTCGGCGCGGAGCTGGCGATTGACGCTTGCATTGATGCGCTTGAGCTGGCTTTCGCGATAGGCAGTCAGCGCGACGACCGGCGAGCCGGCATTCTTCCTGCATTCCGCAGGGTTTTGCATGCAGAACTTGACATGGGCGAAGGGCGCGAGCGTCGGCCTGGCGGCGGCGATGAAGCTGACCGGCGGCGTGTCGCGGAGATTGCGGGCGAAGCCGCCGGGGCCGGCGGCAGCGGCCGGCTGGGCCAGGGTGAGCGCGGTCAGCGCGACGACGGCGGTTGCAAGCAGTGTCTTCAGCATGTCCTCGTTCCCTGTTCGGCCGGTATCCGCCTGCTTGGCTGCAGGCTGTTGATCGCGGATTTGCTTCCGTTCGGATGTCCTGCCGCATTTCGCTGCAAGGGTTCTCCGCGGCTTCGAACAGAGATTAGCCGGGGGCGCTTTTCGGTGCGCTTAAACCGATCCCGACAATTTTAGCGAATTGCCGATTTTTCCCATTCCGGAACACGAGGCGGCCAGAGCGGACGTGCCGCTGCGGGGCGGTTTCGCCGAGGACCGCGGTGCAAGAAGAGTCGGCGGCCGGGAAGGGGAAGTTCTCAAGCGGCGAAGTCGCACCGCTCCTAATAAATTCGTCAGAATTTCGTAACCTGCAGAGGAAAACGAGCGACGCTTGACTGTTTTTCGGGCGTTTTGCACATATTATGCTCAGAATATTGAGTGATGTTCAATATATCAACATGAAAGCGAAAAATTTCGGCATGACATACTGCTTGAATGAACAAGTACCTAATATTCGTCGTATAGGAAAATTCATATCAAAGTCGAGTTCGGCATTTTTGATTCAACAAGAGTCTATATGTTAAAATTATGTTGTATTGTAGTCACACTATTGTATAGTTTTGTGAATTAACGTCGAGTCGTTCTACAAATCTGTTGCGTAAGTCGAATGCATGTCGGTTACTCAAAGATGAATTTTAGGATGATCATATGAGCTCCATGTCGTCTAAGCTGACAGTCGCCGTCATTTCATCTCTATTGGCCAGTTGTGCGGCCGTGCCGAATGCCGGGCCGTCTTACCATGCGATCGAGAGTCAGGCGGCGGTCAAGCTGTCGACAAAAGAAAAGAAGGTCGGCATTGATTACGTGCTGATCGACATCAACAAATCGATCCTGGGATACTTCCAGTCCGAGACGATTTCCTCCCTCAAGGATGGCTTCGGAGGGGGGCGCGGCGGGGCGCCCTCGATCCCGCTGGGCATTGGCGATGCCGTGGAGGTGTCGATCTTCGAAGCCCAGGCGGGTGGCCTCTTCATTCCGAGCGACGCCGGTAGCCGCCCCGGCAATTTCATCACGTTGCCGCCCCAGCAGATCGACAGCAACGGCAATATTTCCGTTCCCTATGCCGGCCGCATCCGGGCGGCGGGGCGCGCGAAGGAACAGGTCGAGCGCGAGATCGAGGACCTGCTGGCCAATCGCGCCATCGAGCCTCAGGTCGTGATCACAGTGACGGAACGCAAGTCGAGCCAGGTGGCCGTGCTCGGCGACGTGAATGATCCGCAGAAGGTCGAGATATCGTCGGGCGGCGAGCGGGTGCTGGATGTGGTCTCGACGGCCGGCGGCATCAGTGCGCCCGGTATCGAGACCTACATCACCTTGCAGCGCAAGGGCCGCACTGCGACGATTTCCTACAACAAGCTGTCGAATACGCCGGCCGAGAACATTTATGTCGCGCCCGGCGACACGATCTTCGTCAATCGCGAGCGCCGTACATTCCTGGCCTTCGGCGCATCCGGCGCCAATGGGCGCTTCGATTTCGAGGAATCGAGCCTGTCGATGGGCGAGGCCCTCGCCAAGTCGGGCGGCCTGCTCGACAGTCGGGCCGAGCCCGCGCAGGTCGCGCTCTACCGAACGGTCGACGCAAAGACACTGCACAAGTTGAACATCGATACTACGGCGTTCCAGTCGGAGGAGATCCCGGTGATCTTCCGCGCCAACCTGCGCGATCCGTCCGCCTTCTTCGCCGTGCAGAAGTTCGCGATGCAGGATAAGGACATCATCTACATTTCGAACCATGACTCGGTCGAACTGATCAAGTTCCTCGACATCGTCAATTCCGTTTCGTCTACCGCGTCCGGTGTTTCGTCCGACGTCGTTGCGACGCGAGATGCTGTCCGGGAGATTGCGGATTGATTGAAGAACAAGAATATCCGAGTCGCGATAAACTGTATTTTCCAGATATTCTTGCTTGCGTTGCAAAACGCCGTCGATGAGGTTATGGGTATTAGTGTTTTATTAACTGTTGTTCTTGTGGAGAGATCAGGATGACAATGTATGAGGTAACCTGCCAGTTCGCCGCAAGCGTTGCTGTCGCCATGCTCGCCTCCTCACAACTGGTGTCTGGTGCGTCGGCCCAGGAGGGAGTGCCCGTTATTGCCTGCTTCCAGCCGCCGGCCAAGCTCAACGAGGGCGATATATCGGCATTTCTTTCCAGCCCGGCCTCGTTGCTGACGGAAAACCCGAATGGCGGTCTGCCGCTGGCGAGCCGCGTTCGCGCTCTCGCCGGGTCCAGTTCCGCGACGATCGACGCCATTCTCGCCCTGGTGACCGATGCGAATGTCGACCAGAAGGCGGCCATCGGTTCCGGTCTTGCCCGTGCCGCCCGTGCCTGCGCGGCGACCAATCCGGAATATGCCGCGCTGATCCAGGAAAAGGTCGCCGGCGCCAGTTCGGCCGAACTCGTGACCGCCTTCCTGGCTGCCAGTAACGAAGTGCAGACCGCTGCGCTCGGTGGCCTGACGGGCGGCGCGACGGGTGGCGGTGGTGCGGCTGCCGGTATCGGCGGCGGCGGCAATGCCGGCGGCGGCACGGCGGGAATGGGCGGCGATAGCGTCTATACCCAAAATGCCGGCAGCTTCTCGACCGGTGGAAGCGGCCAGTATTTCGGTTCCACGACGGATGGCAACGGCAGCGTCAGCCCCACTCGTTGACCGATTCGGTGCAATGATCCAGCAGCCGTCACAAGTGGCGGCGGCATCTTATGTCGCTTGTTTTATGAGGTGCTTTGTTGCTGTCGCCAGATAAGATCGCCGTGCGAGATGCAGATGAGTGGGGATCGGAGACTGGACCGGAAGTTTCGCTCGATTTCGAACGGCTGATTGCGATTGGACGCCGTCAGTGGCGCGTCGTGGCGTTGTCCGCGGCGGCAAGCGTCTTCCTGGCGATCGGCTACGTCCTGACGGCCGTACCGCTTTATACGGCTGATACGACCGTTCTCATCGACCGCAGCAAGAGCAACATCGTCGACCAGTTGTCCGCAATGGGCGGGGTCGATGCCGACGAGGCGACGGTTCTCAGCCAGGTGGAGCTGTTGCGTTCCGACACGATTGCCGGGGCCGTCGTGACCAAGCTGCAGCTTGTCGATGATCCGACCTTCAACGCGGTGAACAGCACCCCGCTGACGGCGGTCAAGGGTGCCGTTCGCAGCGTTATGACTGTCTGGAACTGGTTCTCGCCTGCCGTCGAGACCGCGGAGGAGCTTGAGAGGAGGAAGAATGCCGCCATCTCGAAGCTCTTGTCGGGCCTTGAAGTCTCGCGGATCGGCCGCACTTTCGTTCTCAAGATCAGCTACACTTCGCCCAGCCCGCGGCAGGCGGCCGCGATCGCAAGGGCGGTCGCCGATGCCTATCTGGTCGACAAGCTGGAATCGAAATACGATGCCACCCGCCGCGCCAGCATCTGGCTGCAGGAACGTATCGATGAGCTGAAGCAAAAGGCCGTCGAATCCGACCTGGCCGTCCAGAAGTTTCGGGCCGAGAACGGGCTGGTGACGGCGGATGGCCGCCTGATCAGCGACCAGCAGCTGACCGAGCTGAACAGTGCCCTGATCGTCGCGCAGGCGGATGTCGCCAAGGCCCAGGCGCGCCATGACCGGATCAGATCCATCATCGATTCCGGCCGCACCGATGCGATCGTCACCGACGTTCTCGACAGCTCGATCTCCAACGATCTGCGCAAGAAATATCTCGAAGCCTCCAAGCTCGAGGCGGAGATCTCCAGTCGCCTTGGACCGAACCACGTACAGGCCGTGCGGTTGCGCTCCGAAATGCGCGAGTTCGAGCGGCTGATGTTCGAGGAACTCGGCCGGATCGCCGAAAGCTACCAGAGCGAGGTGACGGTTGCCCAGTCGCGCCTCAAGTCCCTGCAGGAGAATGTCGCGGCGGCACAAGGGGCGAGTGCGATCGCCGGCGAGAGCCAGGTCCAACTGCGCGAGCTGGAACGCAATGCCGAGTCCTACCGCAGCCTCTACCAGACCTTTCTCCAGCGGTTCCAGGAGGCGACCCAGCAGCAGTCCTTCCCCGTGACTGAAGCGCGTGTCATTTCTGTCGCGAACATCCCGGAAAGTCCGAGCCATCCGCGCAAGGCGCTGACCCTTGCCATGGCGCTTCTGCTCGGTATCGGCGTTGGCGGCGCGATCAGCGCGTTCCGCGAGTTCCGCGACCGCTTCTTCCGGACCGGCGACCAGATCCGCGAAGTCCTGGGTCTCGAATATCTCGGAAGTGCTCCTCTGGTCGCGGATGGCAATTCGGCGGCTGCCAAGGGCGGCGACCATCCGCGCAATATCCGTCGGGCGACCGTGATTGCCAGCTATGTGCTCGACCATCCGCTTTCGATGTTCGCCGAGACACTGCGCAGCACCAAGATCGCCATCGACCTCGGCGCCAATGCCGGCGGAGCCAAGGTCGTGGGTATGATCTCCACCCTGCCCGGCGAGGGCAAGTCAACTGTTGCGATCAATTTCGCCGAACTGCTGGCGATGCAGGGTGCGAAGACCTTGCTGATCGATGCTGACCTTCGCAACCCAGGCGCCACCCGTGCCATCGGTCGCCATGCCGAGGCCGGGCTGCTGGAGGCGCTTATCGACAACCGTCCGATCCGCGATCTCTTGCTGCTCGATCCGAAGACCAAACTTGCCTTCCTTCCGGCCGTGGTTACCCGCCGCGTCCCGCATTCCTCTGAACTTCTCGCATCGCAGGCCATGCATGCGATCATCGAGACCGCCAAGGACAATTTCGACTATATCATTCTCGACCTTCCGCCGCTCGCTCCGGTCGTCGACGCGCGCGCCATCGCCCATCGGGTCGACAGTTTCGTTTGTGTGATTGAATGGGGCAAAACCTCGCGCAAGGCGGTGGCTGCCGCATTGTTCGCCGATCAGGCGATCGTCCGCAAATGTGTCGGGGTCGTGCTTAACAAGGTCGATGAAGAGAAGATGAAGCTGTATCGCACCTACGGGTCGAGCGAATACTACTATTCCCGCTACTCCTCCTATTATCATGAGGACTAGGATCTACTGATGTTGCGCGTCCGGCCCTCGATCGCCCTGCTTGTCGTCATTTGCTCGATCCTGCTGGTCGTCAGCATCCAGGACCTCGCAGCATCGGTGCGTTTTGGTCGCGTGATGCAGCTCGCCCGTCATCTGGAAACCGGTAGTCCCGTCAGTCGAGGGACTGTTACCGGCATTGCGGAGATGGCCGACGAGGTGGTTTCGGGGGACTATTGTCGCGCCGATATCGTCCGCGCCGGACTTACGGTGAAGCTTGCGGAGCTTGACCAGCGGAACTCTTACCACGACTATGATGCCTGGGCCGGCGCGCTTGCCGCAGCCGAGAATTATCTGCGGCACGCGATCGGCTGCCGTCCGACGGACGGAAACCTGTGGCTGCGGTTCGCCATGGTCCGGCGCGCGGTTGCCGAACAGCCGACCGAGATCGCCTTCCTCATGCAGCAATCGGTTTACTACGCGCCGGCCGAGCAGGGTGTGCTCGTCGGTCGTTTTGCCGTGTGGAATGACGCGGCGGCGACTACGCTCCAAGCCGCGCGATCCGCTGTGGAGACGGATCTCGCCACCGTATTGCGGTACGGGGAGCTGCCATTGATCCGCCAGATCCTGCAGAAGCCGGGCCATTCCCTCCGGCCCCTGGTGGAGGCTGCCGTTTCTTCGCTCAGCACCGAGCGCCGCGCTGTGCTGGCTGGCGCCAAGATCGGGTTATGAGCCGCCTCCATGGGTAGAAATTCCGATGGAATTGGGGTCCGCGGTAGAGATGCGCCCCTTCCCACCTCACATCGCTAAGGGATTGGGTGGATTTTTGCTGGCAACGCGATCAGCTCAGTGTTGCCTAGGAGCAATACTTTATTGTCTGGAATCAATTTCGGTTAATCAAAGATTAATTTTGCAGATGACTTTCGATAATATACGCATTACCATCTAAATGACGTTATTCTTACCTGCGTAAATTGTAGAGGTTTCCATTGGCGATTCTCGATAGACCCGGGTGCTCAGATCGTCGTGGTGATGTGTTTGAGCTTAATAGATTAAAGAATTTAAATGTATTTAACGGCACCTTGTTGAGGAGCCGAAACAAACCTTTTCAGCATGCCGCAAAGCGTGTGATCGACATAGGTGTATCCATGTCGGCGATCCTGATATTGTTGCCTTTCCTTCTTGTTGTTGCACTTTTGATCAAGCTGGACAGTCCCGGCCCTGTTCTCTTCAAGCAGGAGCGATGGGGCATGGGCTGCCGAAGGATCAAGGTCTACAAGTTCCGCTCGATGAGAACCGATCGGTGTGATGTCAGTGGCGTCAACCAGACGGTGCGTGATGATCCGCGGATTACCCGGATCGGCGCGATCATCCGGCGCACCAATATCGATGAGTTGCCGCAGTTGCTCAACGTGTTGAGGGGTGAAATGTCGCTGGTCGGACCCAGGTGTCATGCGATCGGCATGTTGGCCGCCGGACTTGCCTATGAAGAACTCGTGCCCGAATACCATCGCCGCCATGTCATGCGACCCGGCATGACCGGTCTTTCGCAGATGCGGGGTCTGCGAGGTCCGACGGACCGTCAGGCAAAGGCGCGGGCCCGCATTGCCTGCGATCTGTTCTATATCGACAATTTTTCGATCTGGCTCGACCTGCGCATCATCTTCGGAACAATCCTCTCCGAACTGAGGGGTGGCACCGGTTTCTAGCGGGTTTTCCGATGCGACGCGCATATTTGTCCGGAAATGCACAAGAAGAGGGAGGTCGTACGCTGCCGCATCTTCCAATGCCAATCATCGGCTCTCGTGCCGCACCGCCGCGACTTGCCAAACCTTTGGCCAGCGCGCCGTTGCTCCTAGTCCACTGCTCCGGATCTTCGCGGCCGGCCAAGCGAAATGGACACGAGCGGAGCGAGGACTGCGGCCAGGAACATGCTCAGCCCGGGCAGTTGCAGGGAGAAATCGAAGGCGGAGTGCAACAGGGCGAGAATGACGATGGCGATCCCCACCGCCGGATAGATGCGGGCCTTGCGACGCTCCCGAAGCCCGGTCACGAAACTCTTGAACAGGACGCCGACAGCAAGGATGAGGCCGATCGGGAAGATCAAGCCCAGTCCCAATTGGCCTTCCAGATAGAAGTTGTGGGCGCGGTCCCAAACACCCCGGATGGAGCATTCTGCCCGCCGGTATGCGGGAAAGCCGGCCTCGAATGTGCCGAAACCCATGCCCGCGACCGGGTAGTCGGACAGGGCGTCGACGATGGCGGTCGCGGTACAGAAGCGGTCGTCGTCCAGTCCGCTGAGTTCGGTTCGGAGCATGGTCTGCCCGGCAAAGGTCAGGCCGATCGCGACCAGCCCGGCAATCACCGCGGCGATTGCGACCAATCGGGAGCCCGCTCGCCTGTTCGGGGTGGAGAAACGGTATCGCGCCAGATCCAGGCCTGTTGCCGCGGGATAGGCGAGAAGGAACAGGAGGGCAATCAACGAACTGGCGATGCCGGCGCGCGACTGGGTCAGGGTCAAGCCGATGAAGGCTGTCGCGGCGAGGCCGAGAAGCAGAACGAACTGGCCGGTACCGCGCCGACCGCGTGCGGCCTTTCCATCGGCCAGGCGGGTGAGCAGCCCGGCCGGCGCGCCTTCCTGCGCCGACTTCCACAGCAGGCCCGTCAAAAGGATCGTCGCGAGACCGAGAAACGTCGCCGCAGTGTTCCGGTTGACGAACACAGCGGTGAATTGTCCGAGGTAGAACTGCTTTTCCGCGAGCAGCAGATAGCCGGGAAATGCGAGGTGTTGCGCGAGGCTGAGTGCCGCGAGGAAGCCGGCGGCGATGGCCAGGCGCCGAAACATGGTTTCCGCCCGTTCGTCCGAATGGCAGAGCAGAAGTCCGGCCATGAAGGTAATGAAGGGACCGGCAAGGGACACCAAGGCAGTCATCGTGTCGGCGGGTGCCACCGAGATTGTTGCGCCGCTTCGGCCGCTGACCGCATTTGCCTCGGGCCAGGCGGGATTTGCGAGCCCTGTCCAGGGGAGGCGGGAAGACTGCAGCACGATCATCAGCGCCATCGCGACGAGTATCGCCAAGGCGATGCGAAACACCATGTCGGTTCGCTGTCGTGCGGGAGCCTGTGTCGCGGCGGCGATGGCCACGATCGACATGAGCGAGGTGAAGACATTGGCGCTTTCGAGGGACACCGACCCGCGCGGCAGCAGGGCCGCCACCGCTGCCGCAACGAAGGCGGCGCACAACGCCCGGTTCGAGAGACCGGCGGTCGCCTGCGCTTGGCTTTGCTCGCTTTTGGCCGGCATTGCTCACTCCGTTGCCGTTCGAGATCCGCCCATGGGCGCGTTGCGCCGATGTGCTCCATTTGTGGTCAGATAAGATGGCCTTCGCACATGTCTATCCCCCTGATTCAACATGGCTTTCATCGACATGTCGGCCTGCCGATCCCTTTTATATTGGGGCGCTAGGGAACCTTTGCAGTTCCGAGCATCATCTTAGCCTAAGGAGTTCGTCGTCATCAAACTATAAGTAAACGGTCAGACGTAGAATTTCTGACATGCTGTAAAGTGCTATTTGTGATCGGCGCTTTTTTGAATTTATATGTTGTGTGTTTTGTTTTCTTTTCAATAAAGGTTCGTCGCGCCTATAGGAATCACGATGGAGCTTTCGCATTATTTCAGAAAAATCAAAGATAAGGCCTCAACTTAACCAATTGTAAGCTGCCTTATTGCGTCGCAGCATCCATAGATATAGTATTGATGCACAAGATTTATATAGCTGAAATGAAATGTATACGAAAACCTGTAGAATTTCAGTGAAGGGGCGAATAAATGGCCAAAGTTGCTCTCATAACCGGCGTAACCGGTCAGGATGGGGCCTATTTGTCCGAACTTTTGCTGTCGAAGGGCTATATCGTCCACGGGATCAAGCGCAGGTCTTCGTCCTTCAATACCGGTCGAATAGAGCACATTTATCAGGATCCGCATGAGATCGACCAGCGGTTCATCCTGCACTATGGCGACCTTACGGATTCCACCAATCTCATCCGCGTCGTGCAGGAATGCCAGCCCGACGAAATCTATAATCTCGCCGCCCAGTCGCATGTCGGCGTTTCCTTCGAGACGCCCGAATACACGGCGAATGCCGATGCCGTCGGCGCGCTTCGCCTTCTGGAGGCAATCCGCATCCTGAAGTTGGAGAGCAAGACCCGCTTCTATCAGGCCTCCACATCGGAGCTCTATGGCCTCGTCCAGGAAGTGCCGCAGACCGAGCGGACCCCTTTCTATCCCCGCAGTCCCTATGCTGCCGCCAAGCTCTATGCCTACTGGATCGTCGTCAATTATCGCGAAGCCTACGGGATGCATTGCAGCAACGGAATTCTGTTCAATCACGAAAGCCCGCTGCGCGGCGAAACATTCGTTACGCGAAAGATCACGCGCGCGGCCGCCGCCATACGCCTTGGAAAGCAACAGAAACTCTACCTCGGCAATCTCGATGCCAAGCGAGACTGGGGCCACGCACAGGAATATGTGCGCGGCATGTGGCAGATGCTGCAGCAGGACATTCCCGACGATTATGTCCTGGCGACTGGGGAGGCCACCGAGGTCAGAAAGTTCGTCGAATGGGCTTTCGAGGATGTCGGCATGCGGCTCGACTGGCGCGGGCATGGCGTGGACGAAAAGGGTTTCGATGCGGTGACCGGCAAATGCATCGTCGAGGTCGATCCCCGCTATTTCCGCCCGACGGAAGTCGATCTTTTGATCGGCGATCCGCGCAAGGCCCACGAGAAGCTCGGCTGGCGGCACGAGACCAGTGTCAGGGCTCTGTGCCGCGAAATGGTCAACGAGGATCTCAAGGTGATGCAGACCGCGACGATCATGAAAGAGGCCTGACGATGTATTCGCTTTCGGGAAAGCGCGTCTGGGTCGCGGGCCATCGCGGCATGGTCGGATCGGCGCTTGTGCGCCGGCTTGCCTCGGAAGGCTGCGAGACGCTCACCGTCGACCGCGCCGAACTGGATCTTCGCCGACAGGGCGCGGTCGAGGCTTGGATGGAGAGGAGCCGCCCGGATGCGGTCTTCCTGGCGGCCGCGAAGGTTGGCGGCATCCTGGCCAACGACACGCGTCCGGCAGAGTTTCTCTATGATAACTTGATCCTTGAGACCAACATCATCCACGCGGCCTATCGCACCGGCGTGGAGAAGTTGCTCTTCCTCGGGTCGTCCTGCATCTATCCCAAGTTCGCTCCGCAGCCGATCACCGAGGATGCCTTGCTGACCGGGGCGCTCGAGCCGACGAACGAATGGTATGCGATCGCCAAGATCGCCGGCATGAAGCTCTGCCAGGCCTATCGGCGTCAGTACGGCTGCGATTTCATCTCCGCCATGCCGACCAATCTCTATGGGCCGGGGGACAATTACGACCTGACGTCCAGCCATGTGATGCCGGCGTTGATCCGCAAGGCGGATGACGCCAAGCGTGCCGGCGACTCGACCATCACCGTCTGGGGCACGGGCACGGCGCGCCGCGAGTTTCTTCATGTCGATGACTGTGCCGATGCCTGTGTGTTCCTGATGAAGTCCTATTCGGCGGAAGGGCATGTCAATGTCGGCTCCGGTAAGGACATCACCATTCTCGAATTGACAAGGCTCGTCTGCGACATTGTCGGTTTTCACGGAGTGATTGACCATGACCTGTCAAAGCCGGACGGTACGCCGCGCAAGCTTTTGAACGTCGAGAAACTGCGGGCCATGGGCTGGGCGCCGAGGATTGCCCTCGCCGACGGCATTGCAAAAGCCTACGAGGCGTTTCTCGCCGGTCGGTCCATCCATTGCAAGGAAGGTGTTTCCGGATGAGCGACGCTTTCTCGGTGGCGCAGTTCGAGAATGTTGCCGTCGCCAAACCGGTGGCCGGCGATGCGAGCCTGTCGGCCCGCAAGGTTGTCGTCTACGGCATGAACTATGCGCCGGAAATGGCCGGTGTCGGTCGCTATACCGGCGAAATCGCCGAACATCTGGCGGAACTCGGCGCCGATGTAACCGTGGTCACCACTCCGCCCCATTATCCCGGCTGGAAGGTGCAGGCCGGGCATTCCAATCGTTATTCCAGGGCCAATGAAGGCCGCGTCATGGTGTTTCGTGCTCCGCTTCTGCTGCGTCAGAAGATGGGCGGCATCTGGCGCTTGCTCGCGCCCTTGAGTTTCGCGCTCACCTCCGGCCCCGTGGTGTTCTGGCAGATCGTCAAGCGCAGGCCGGCGACCATCTTCTGTGTCGAGCCGACCCTCTTTGCCGCGCCCGTGGCGCAACTGGCGGGCTGGCTGGTCGGTGCGCGGATCGTCCTGCATGTGCAGGATCTGGAGGTCGATGCGGCCTTCGCCGTCGGCCACCTCGCCGGCTTCCGATGGCTGCGGGCGCTGGGCCTTACCTTCGAGCGTTTCACGCTCGGCCGCTTCCACAAGGTGGTGACGATCTCCGGCCGCATGGCCGAGCGACTTCTGGACAAGGGCATCGCTTCCGACCGCGTAACGATCGTTCGCAACTGGGTCGATCTCGCGCATATCCATCCGATGGCGGAGGTCAGTCCCTACCGGGCCGAGCTCGGCTTCACCGATGAGGATTTCGTCGTCCTTTATTCCGGCAATATCGGTGCGAAACAGGGCCTTAAGGTATTGCTCGATGCGGCTGAGCTGCTTGCCGGCCAGACGCGGATCAAATTCGTCATCGCCGGGGAGGGGCCGGTGAAGCGGGAACTGGCGACAGCCTACGGGCATCTGCCGGCTGTCAATTTCCTACCGTTCCAGCCCTATTCCCGGCTCAACGAATTTCTCAACATGGCGGATCTTCATGCCCTTCCGCAAGACAAGGGCACAGCCGATCTGGTCCTGCCGTCCAAGCTCGGCGGCATGCTTGCCTCCGGCAAGCCGATCGTGGTGACCGCCGATCCCGGAACGGAGCTGGCGGATTTCCTCGGTGATGCGGCGATGATCACGCCCCCCGGGGATGTCGCGGCGCTCGCTGCGGCGATCGCATCCTGTCAGCGCCCGGAACGGGATCTTGGCCGACAGAAGCGGCTGCGACTGGCGCTTCGGCTCTCACGGCGGGAGGGTCTCACGCAGCTGGTCTCGGGTCTGGTCCAAGATACTCAGGCGGGCAGTTGAATGCTCGAAGCGATTACATCCACGGGAATCGGGCGGCGAATCCTGTCGGGATCATTGGCCAACACGGCCGGCATCGGCATGAGCGCCTTCGCCCAACTGCTGTCCGTGCCGATCCTCCTCGGCGCCTGGGGAGCCGAGAAGTACGGCATATGGATCATGCTGACCACCATCCCGATGTACTTCGCCCTGACCGACCTCGGTTTCGTCCAGGTCGCCACCAGCGAAATGACGATGAAGGTCGCCAAGGGCGAGAGGGACGCGGCTCTCGGGGTCTTTCAAAGCACCACGGCGCTCATCGCGTCTATCTGCGCAGCGGCCGTCGCCCTTCTGATTGGAATTGCCGCGGCTGTGGCAGCCATGGGCTATGTCACTGTCACACAGAATATGCAGCTTATCGTATTGCTGTGCTTTTTCTCGGCCTTCACTCTCCTTTCCCGGCTTCCGTTGGGTGCGCTCAGGGCGACCGGCCATTATGCGCTCGGAACTCTGGTCTATGATTTCCTGGTTCTGCTGGAAGGGCTGGCGGCTTTGCTGACCGCCCATGCCGGCGGGGATTTTTCCGCCGTCGCCCTGTGTCTGCTGGGCATGCGAACCGTCAACATGGCCGTGCTGAACATGCTTCTAAGCCGGCAGGTCACGTGGTTGCGCTATGGCCTGGCGCAAGCCCGCATCCGCGAGATCCGACGCCTGTTCAAGCCGGCAATCGCCGGGATGGTCATACCCGTGGCACTGGCGACCAGTCTCCATGGCGCAGTGCTGGTTGTCGGTGCGATCGTGTCGCCTGCCGCGGTGGCCGTCTACTCGGCCGTGCGAACCTGCAGCAGGCTGATGATCCAGGTCGTCGGCGTGGTCAACCGTGCGACAATGCCTGAAGTGGCGAAGGCCTTTGCATCCTCGGAAAACAGAAGTCTCGGCGCGATCCTGAGCATGAACGGCCTCTTGATCGGTGCGGTCCTGCTGCCCGGTACCCTGCTGTTCGCCGCTTTCGGCAAGGAATTCGTCGAGCTATGGAGCCGGGGCAGCCTGTCGCCGTCGCGCACCTTCGTCAGTCTGATGGCGTTGGCAACGCTCGTGCACGGCGCCTGGTACTTCCTGTCCAACATGCTGTTGGCGACGAATTCCCATGTTTCCCTTGCCAAGTACATCCTGGGTGCCTCCGCCATCACCCTCCTGCTGGCCGTGGTCCTCGGCGGATCGATCGGCCTGAACGGAGCCGCGATCGCGGTCATATCCGGAGAGCTATTGTGCCTGGCCGCGACGACGGTCGCCTTCCTGTCGCGATACCGGGAGGGCGGATGGCGCAGACGGCCTCGCCATGACAGCGCTGATCGCAAGTATTGAGATAGAGGACCTCCGGTGAATGACCGTCTCCCAGAAGGTGTGTTTCCAAAGCTCCGCAAGGATTGCCCGCGCCGATGCGGAGAATTCGCCATGAGCGGGAGGGCGTGAAGCATGGATGGCGTCCTTCTTGTCGTCTATATCGTTACCTTTTCCTGCGCCATCGCTTATGCGTGCTCCATCAGGCTCGATCACATCGGCTTTGAGGATGGTGTGCTCATTGGCCTGCTGTTCTTTATTCTGGCTCCGGTCACGATAGCCTTGATCGAGGGAGGAATATCGAGCCTCAGCATGCTGGCGGGGCCGTTCCGCCCCCTGCATGACCATGTCACTTCTGTTCAGATCTGCATCGGCTGCTTCCTGATCATTGCCTTTCATTGGCTTACCCGCCGTCTCATCCGACCCGCCAGGAGGGGCCGCGGTCCTGTCGATCGAAAGCATGGGGGTAAGCTCGTCATCGGCCTCTTCATGGCGATCTATGTTGTCTGCAATATGATCTACTTCCTTTCATCGGGAAAGATCGCCGGTGGCCATTGGCAGGGAAACCTCGAAGTCGGCCTCAAGAACAACTTGCTCCTGATCGTGATAGGAAACTTCTCGAATGTCTTTCGAGGCGCCATCTTTGGTGTCCTCTACAATTCTTACACAAAGAATCTCGCGACCAAGAAAACGGTCATATTGGTTGGCTTCATGGTCGTCGCATTCGATGTGTTGACGACGTTCAATCGAATTACGGCAGCCTATTACGCAATCACCCTGCTTCTCGTCTATCGTCGCCATTTTCCAGTCATTGCTCTGGCTTCGATCCCGGTGTTGCCGGTGGTCGGCTACCTCAGCATGATCTGGTCCTCCTTGCGGGGATTGGCCATCGTCGACGGCTATAGCCTGAGTGGTTTTGCCAATGCAGCCAGCGTGGTCAATTCGGCGATCACGAGCGGTGCGATGCAGTTTGGCCAGTCCATCAATGGGATATTTGATTCCGAGAACATCATCGTTCTTGACTGGATCGTGAAGAACACCGGTGAACAGTTTCCGATACTTTATGGATATACGTTCTTTCTCCGTCCGATCACCGTATTGATACCTTCGTTCTTCTGGCCGGAAAAACCAGGCGTATTCGGCGTCATGGTCGGTGGCCACCTTCAGGGGATATCGGGCCTTGCGCTGAACTCGACGATCTTTGGAGAGGCGTTCGGAAACTTTTACTATTTCTGGCCGATTCCGCTCTTTCTCATGCTCCTGGTGTTGAGTTTCATCTTCACCAGACTGTCGCGGCGGTGGCCGTTCATCGATGGCGCCTCGTTCTTTGTCGGGTTTGCTCTTTGGCGATTTGACATGTCCTTTGCCTTCATCTCGCTGTTGGGGCTGTCCGGGGTGATCGTCGCCTGGACCCTTATCAACAGGTTCTTCGCCCGAAGCCGAAGCAGGCATCGCAGGCCCCTCAGGGCACCTCCGGCCGTGATCGGCGGCCGGATGCCGCCGCGATCCTGGATGGAGGGCAATACGTGTCAGAGGTGAACGTCGTCTACCATCATTACCCACACTATCGCCGCCCGATAATGGCCGAACTTGTGGCCAATGGCAGACACAGGTACCGCTTCTGGGGAAGCACCGAGCCGATTGCCGGGATCGTCGCTTTCGCGGGGGATGACGAGGTTCCCGTGATCCCGCTCCGCTTCCGGGTCTGGCGTGGGCTGTGGTTGCTCAAGGGGTATTGGCCGGCGCTCCTTGATCGTCGCTGCGACGTGCTGATCGTGCTCGCCAATCCCAACATGCCGGCCAGTTGGTTGATGGCGATGGTCGGCCGTGCGACGGGCAAGAAGGTCTTCTTCTGGGCGCATGGATGGCTGAAGCGGGAAGGGTTCGTCAAAAGGCGCTTACGAAATCTCTACTTTCGTCTGGCGCATGGAATGCTGGTCTATGGCGAGCGATCACGCGAGATCGGGATTTCGCTCGGCTATCCGGCGGATCGGATCACCGTCATCTACAACAGCCTCGATTTCGACCGCGCCAGACGGCTCGTCGCGCAGGCCGAAGGCGCTCCGTCGGTGGAGCGACCGCAGGACCTCTTCATTGACAGAGATCGCCCTCTCGTCATCTGCACGGCGCGGCTGACCCGGCATTGCCGGTTCGACCTGTTGCTCGAAGCGGCAGCCCGGCTGAAGAGGGAGGGTAGCCCCGTCAACACACTGCTCGTTGGGGATGGTGCGGAGCGCCGGTCTCTCGAAACGCTGGCCCGCCAACTCGGCGTCGAGGCGCATTTCTATGGCGCCTGCTATGACGAAGAGGTTCTGGCGCGGCTGATCTACTTCGCCGACCTCACGGTATCTCCCGGCAAGATAGGGCTTACCGTCATTCACAGCCTGAGCTACGGCACCCCGGCGATCACCCATGGGGATCTCGATGCGCAGATGCCGGAAGTCGAGGCGATCGTGCCGGGCAGCACCGGTGCCTTCTTCCGCAGGGGCGACGCCGGAGATCTCGCGGATGTGATGAGGGCCTGGCTGACGTCCGGGAAGATCCGAAGCGAGGTCCGCCGGGCCTGCTACGACATGATCGCCGGTAATTGGAACCCCCGCAGGCAGCGTATGCTCATCGAGGAGGCCATTGACCGGGTCACGGCATTTCGGGGGAGCGGCGATGCGTAGACGCGGCGCGATCCCTCCTGTTCCCGAACCCATGCGGGTGTCGCCGGCCATTCTCGAGCGATGCCGCAAGATGGTGGATCGGCCGTTGAAGCGTCGGCTGCGGCAAGCCGCCAACTGGCTTTTGATCCGCAGGAATGGGTTGGCCGAAATGGGAGAGGGCGCCCAGTTGGCGTGGGAAACACGGGTCCCCGTCGGCAGCCGTTTAGGCCGCTTCGCTTATATCGGCAGCGGATTTCGTGCTCCGAGCCCGATCAGCGTCGGCGACTTCTGCATGATCTCGACCAATGTGACGATCGTCGCCAACGATCACGGGGTCGATGACCCTGAGACGCCCATGCGCCTCGCCTTCCGCTGGCAACACCACGTGACCGTGTTCGAAGCCGACGCCTGGATTGGTCATGGGGCGATCGTCCGCGCGGGTGTGAGAATCGGACGCGGCGCCGTCATCGCGGCAGGTGCCGTGGTGACCAAGGATGTGGAGCCCTATGCGATTGTGGGTGGCAATCCGGCGAGAACCTTGCGGCAGCGTTTTGCGCCGGAGGCGGTGGCCTGTCAGGACGCCCTGCTGTACGGGGAGATACAGGGGCCGGGCGAGCCATGACGCGAAAGCTGAAGATCAACATCGTCATGGGCCCATTCTACCCGATCCCGCCGGTGCGCGGCCTCGCGGTGGAAAAGCGGCAATATGCCATGGCCCTGGAATATGCCAAGGCAGGCCATGAGGTCACCATGATCTCCAGGCGTTTTGACGGTTTCCCGAACCACGAAATGCAGGATGGAGTGCGGCACATCCGTGTCCCGTCCTTCGATCCGCCCAAGCCGGGCCTCACCTACCGATTGATGGACGCGCTCTACAGCGTGATCGTCGGCCTCAGGCTGCCGAAGGCGGACGTGACGGTGACCAACAGCGTCAGCGCCCCGCTGATCCTGCCTCTGCGAAAAGCTGGCAGGATCGCGGTCAGCGTCGGTCGCTATCCGAAGGGGCAAATGGCCTTCTACCGCCGTGCGGCGCGACTGCACGCGGCGTCCACATACATTGCCCAGGCGATCGTGCAACAATCCCCGTCCATGCGCTCCAGGGTGCATGTGGTCAACAATGCCATCAGCCATGATTTCGCCCAGGCGATCACTTCCGAGCGAGGTCCCCGCCAGACCGAGATTGTCTATCTCGGCCGGATCAGCCGCGAGAAGGGCCTGGATATCCTGATCCGGGCCTTCCAGGCTATAGCGCCGCATTATCCCGACTGGCGGCTGACCCTGATCGGACCGTGGGACGTGGCGAGCGGCGGCGATGGCGGCGCCTTTCTTGACGAGTTGAAGGTCATTGCTCCGGAGCTTGGGGAGCGCGTGACTTTCACCGGGCCAATCTACAACGGCCAGGCGATCGTCGCGCGACTGAGGGCGGCGGATGTGTTCGTCTATCCGTCCGTCGCCGAAAAGGGCGAGGCCTTCGGCGTGGCGCCGGTCGAGGCCATGGCCTGCGGCTGTGCAATCATCCTCTCGGCGCTGAAATGCTTCGAGGATTTCGTTGCGCCTGAGCAGAACGGTCTTGTTTTCGACCACGGCCGGAATGCCGTGGCCAACCTCACCGAGGTGCTCAACCGACTGCTGGGAGATGCCGACTTGCGCGAGCGGCTGGGACGGGCGGCCATGCGGACGGCGCTCGGTTTTACGCCGGCACGCATCGCCCAGGCTATGCTCGAGGATTTCGAAAGGCTGGTTGCCGATGACGACCGCTAGGCACTTCAGTCACCAGAAGACCCCCAACCAGAGCCCCTGGACCTTGCGGATGCGCATCGCCATGCTGGCCTGGGAATATTGCTGGCTCATACTGTGTGCGTGGACGCCGAAGCCGGCGAATGCTTGGCGCCTGATGATCCTGCGGGCCTTCGGGGCGCGCATCGACGGACGCCCGTTTGTCCACCAGCGCGCCAGAATCCAGATCCCCTGGCATGTGACACTGCATCATCGCTCCTGCCTCGGTGACCGCGCCAATCTCTACAGTCTCGGCGAGATCGAGATCGGTGCGCGCGCGACGGTCGGGCAGGAGGCCTATCTGTGCACTGGGACGCATAGTTTCGGCGATCCGTCGCTTCATCTCGTCACGGCGAAGATCACGATCGAGGCCGACGCCTTCGTCGGTGCCCGTTCCTTCGTCATGCCGGGCATCACCATAGGCAGGGCCGCCGTCGTCGGCGCCTGTTCCGTCGTCACCAGAGACGTGGCCGCCCTGACATACGTGGCGGGCAATCCGGCAAAACCCATCGGTCGAAAAAGGAGAGATCCTCATGAAGGGTAGTGCGCTTACCAAAGTAGGCAGATTGGCGGATTACTTCATCGGACATCCTTCCGAACTGCCGCGCTATCTGCGGTTCGCTCGAGCATTCCCGTTGCAGCTCGGCAAGCCCTGGATTTCCTGGCCGGCCATTGACTTCCTCGCCGGCCATGTAAGGAAAAACATGGATGTGTTCGAGTATGGCAGCGGCGGATCGACGCTGTTCTTCGCGGAGCGGGCGCACTCGGTAAGGTCGGTGGAGCATGACGCGAACTGGTACGCATTCCAGCAGAAGGGCTGGAATGCGCCGGAGGCGAGGGTAATCCTGAAGGCCGTGGAAGCGACGTCTGACGACGGGACGCCCGTGCTCGACTATGTCAACGCGATTGACGGCGATTACGACATCATCCTGGTCGATGGCCTCGACGATGTCACTGCGTCCAGCCTGCGCCCGCTGCGTCTCAAATGTTTCGAGAAGGCCAGATCCCATGTCAGGCCGGGCGGAATCATCGTGGTGGACGATGCCTGGCGCTATGACGACATCGCATTTGATGTCGGCGAGCCGCGCGACGTTCGCAGGTTCCAGGGGCCCGGGCCGGGGCGCTGGGGTATCACCCGAACGGACGTCTATTTCTACTGATGATCGCCGTCCTGATCCTCACCTATAACGAACAGCTTCATATCGCCCGGGCGATCGACAGCGTCTCCTCCTTCGCTGGTCAGATCTTCGTCATCGATTCTTTCTCCACCGACCAGACCGTGGAGATTGCCCGTTCACTTGGCGCCACGGTCCTGCAAAATCCGTTCGTCAACCAGGCCAGGCAATTCCAGTGGGGGCTCGACCACGCGCCGATCCGTTGCGACTGGGTAATGCGGCTCGATGCCGATGAGGTCATCGAGCCGGAACTGGCGCGGGAGATCGGCGAAAAGCTGCCGAAGCTCGGCCCGGACGTCGCGGGCGTCAATCTGAAGCGCAAGCATATCTTCCTCGATCGCTTCATTCGCCATGGTGGGCGCTACCCGCTCATCCTGACACGCATCTGGCGGCGCGGACAGGGACGCGTCGAAGACCGGTGGATGGACGAGCACGTGATCGTGCAGGGCGGGCGGACCGTGCTGTTCGACAATCCATTCAGCGACCACAATCTGCATAATCTCGGCTATTTCACCGACAAGCATAACAAATATGCGACCCGTGAGGCGGTCGATGTGCTCAATCGGCGCTATCGCCTGTTTGCCGAGGATGCGGGGCCGACGCGCGAGGGCAGTTCGTTGCAGGCCGCGGTGAAGCGCCTGATCAAGGAAAGAATCTACAACCGGATTCCCTTTCCGATCTCCACGCTCGGGTATTTTCTTTTTCGCTATGTGTTGCAGTTCGGCTTTCTCGATGGTCGCGAGGGGCTCATCTACCATTTCCTGCAGGGCTACTGGTATCGCTTCCTGGTCGGCGCCAAGGTGCTGGAATTCGACCGGGCGATCAGCCACCTGCAAAGCGCGGACGAGAAGCGTCAAGCTCTCGCCCGCCTGACAGGGCTTGCGCTTTAGGCCCCTCCTCTTCGCAGCCCAACAGGGGTGCGCAGCGATCACCCGGCCTGGCCGGTGCTGTCGCTGCGTCAGAAGCCCAGCGCATCCAGCCTTTCCACGATCGCGGCCGCCACGGCGTTCATCGCCGCAAGGGTCAGGTGGGTTCCATCTGCCTGCAGGCAGGATGGCGGGATGAGGCCGGCGGCGACGGCGGCGATGTCTTCGGCCGATCCGGTCGCGAGCCCCTGGAGCGTCGGATGGGGGTCGAGATAACGGGGGCCGAAGCGCAACGAGAGCCAGTCATTGCGTTGATGGGTGGCGGCGATCTTGTCGGCGCCGCTATTGGCCCGCCGGCCGGAGCCGATGAAAATGTGCCGAGATACCAGCGAGGCCATCTGCTCGAACGCCGCCTGGTCCGCCGCCAGTGACGCGCCGTTCGCATCGCCGTCCCAGTGAACCAGCAGGCAGCCGTGAAGGCCGGGAGCGGCCAGCATGGCCGCCAGCTGCGCCGCGAGATCGCTGCCGCCGATACCGGTCGAGACGACCTGGCGGCTCGCGCCTGTCGTCTCGACAGCCGCCGGAAGGGCAACGCCGCCGGTGCCGCCGACATAGCTGTCGCCAACCGCCCAAAGAAAGCGCGGCGGCGCATATTCATGCGCGAACAGGGCGACCGAGAGGATTTCGCCGGTCCATTCCTCGCCGGGCGTCGGCGACGCGCCGAGCCGGACCCAGCAGGCACCGGCAGGCGTGAACGCGGCGTCCTGACCGTAGAGGTTGACGTCATCGAGCGCGACCAGATAGCGGGCCGCGCCATCGCTCGAAACATGCAGCCTGTGTTCGGCGTCGAGCGTGACAAGGCCGGCAGCGATCACATGGCTGATCTGGTTGACGCCGTTGGCGTCGGCCACGACGGTGATCGTGCCGTCCGGGTTCAGCGCGGCACGGTAGCGATTGCGCGCGCCGTCGTCGTCGAAGGAGAAAAGCACCCTGGCGGAAACCGGCAGGCTGGCAGGAGTGCGAAAGGTGATGACGGCAGCAAAGGCGGGTGTTGAAAATCCTCTGAAAGCAAGGGCCTCCCTGATCGAGAAATCGTCGCCATAGACTGTGCCGTTTGGACCGGATGCCATGCGTAGGCCCAGATAGTGCGTTGTACCTTCGCCGGCGAAGGTTCTTGTCGCGACGAGGGGAGTGGTCGTCGCATTGGCGGGCAGACCGTTTCCCGGCGGGCTCATTGACGGGGATCGGGAGGCAAAGGCGAAGACGCTGCTGCTCGCCGTTCCCTTCCGGTAGGTGGCCCCGGCGCGATACGTCTTGCCCTGTTGCGTCGCAGCCGCACCCGAGCGCACGGTCGCGTTGGTCAGGTTCGCGCCGCTCATCTCCAGTTGACCGGAAACGACCGCCGCCGTCGCGCCATTGAGGGCGGTCCAGTCGCCGATGCCGGCGGCGAAGTCTCCGTTCGCCAGGAGTTCCGGCGCGTCGGAGGCGACGTAGCCGCCGATCCGGCGCGTGCCGCCGGAGGCCACGCCGTCGACCGCCGCGAGGGCCAGGGCCTCTGTCGCAAAGGCTTGCCCGTCATACCAGCCGCGATTCCTGGCGAGATCCAGATAGAGGATCGCGCGATTGCCGCTGCCGTCCCTCGGGAGCCAGGAGAAATCGCCAATGCCGGCTGAAGCGCCCGGCAGGGCGAGACCGAGACCGATCTTGAATTCATTCATGGTTATTTCCCTTTCTGTTTCATGTCTTGAGACGCCGGGACCGACAGGTTCCGTGCCGCTGCTCGCCCGATTGTACGGGGCCGTGGAGGAGTGGGGAAAACGCGAGAAGAATTTGTCTGAGGGGGGATTGGTGGCGTTCGACGACTGCTGCCGCCGAGTGTCACGGGTGTTTCAGCGGGACCTGAACATGGCGCATGGCATTGTCGCGCAGGACGAGTTCCTCCACGCCCGGGCCGACCTCGATGCCGGTGTCCGTGTTTTCGATCCGATTCTGCTCGATCAGCACGCCGCGCACCGCCGGGACCGCTGCCGAGCCGCCGTTGACGCGAATGCTCGAGGCGGCGCGCAGCCTGTTGTCCCGGATCACCAGGCCGAAGGTCGGCAGCGTGTCGTTGCCTTTGAACTGCCGGCCGATCGCGGCGATTTCCGCGGACCGCCTGAAACCGGCGGACAGCGTTTCGTTGCCGAGAAACTGGATGTAGAAGTTCGGCTGCGGATGACGGCAATCGAGGGAAATGGCGGCGAAACCGCTGCTGCGAAGGGAACGGTTGTCGGAGAAGACATGGCCGTGGCCCGTGCCGAAAATCTGGGCGCTGCCGACATCCTCGAATGCGTTGTCGACGATGAGGAAGTTCTCCTGCATCGGCACGATCGTCACCCGGCACGACGAAGGCGAACGTGTTGTCGGACTTCGCCAGTACCTGCGCCGGATGGGCGGCCCGAGCGCCGCTGGCCGCATCGCCGCTTGTGTCGGGGACGCGCGTGATATCGACCGTCTCGAACCCCGCAAGGTCGATGCCGGTCATCTGTACGGTCTGGCCGGGCTTGACTGGATCGCTGGCCCAAAAAATGGCCGGCTCGGCGCGAATTCCATGGGCAGGAAGAAGCTAAGCCACGGCAATCAGAACCGCCGGAAAAAGCCGGCGCCGGCGCGAGACGATTCCATGCGGCATGGGCATCTCCTTCTTGCGCGCCATGCCGGCGCCGATCTGTCGAAGGGGTACTTCGTTCAGGCTGACACCGTGCCTGCTGCGCTGCAACAGGAAAACCGAAGCGACTGCCGCGAAGGGGAGGGATTTAAGGGCGAGGAGACGGGCGATCGCCTTCTCGATCTGTGCGCGGTGGACGAAACCGCGCGACAGGCCCAAAGGGTGCTAGCTCGGACCTAGGTGGCAGACGGTACGGGAGCCGGAAAGACCCGGCCGTCGAACAGTTTTCGCGCCGTCCGTAAGGTGCCGACGCCGGTAATCTCTCGGGCTGGCCCGCGCTCGACCAGGACTTCGGCTGCCCCGGTCGGATGTTCGATGCGGAAACGCCCGTCGGCGGGGATCTGCGCCATTTCCGCCGCGACCGACCCTTCCAGCGTGCAGGCGGTGGCGACACTGACGGCGGCAAAGACGCCGATGGAGGCGTGGCAGCGGTGGGGAATGAAGCTGCGGGTGCCAATCGTCCCGCCATTGCGTGGCCCAGAGACCAGGGTCATCTTGGGCACGGAACTCTCCCTCACGTCGCCAAGCCTCATTAGCGGCCCGGCTTGAAGGCGGATCGCCTCGAGCCGTGCCTTGAGCGGGTTGTCGCCATCCAGATCCTCACGGCTCTCATTGCCGGTCAGGCCGAAATCGGCGGCGCGCAGGATGACGATCGGCATGCCGTTGTCGATCAATGTGCAGTCGACGCCGTCGATCACGTCGCGGCCCCGGCCGGTCGGCAGAAGGGCGCCGCACATCGAGCCCTCGGTGTTCTGGAAGAACAGCGGCACCGGCGCATGGCGTCCCGGAACGCCGTCGATCCGCGCATCTCCCTGATAGGTGACCCGGCCGTCCGGCGTGGCGATCTGGGCGAGCGACACTTCGCCGGTGTTGAGCATGTGGATGCGCACGGGCGTTGTGCCATTCTCGGCCCTGACCAGTCCGCGCTCGATGGCGGCAGGGCCGACGGCGGCCAGCATGTTGCCGCAGCCCTGCGCATCGGTAACGATCGCCTGGTCGACGAAGACCTGGAGAAAGAGATAGTCGACATCGGCGTCGGGCCGGGACGAGGGCGACAGGATGGCCGCCTTCGAGGTCAGGGGATCGCCGCCGCCGATGCCGTCGATCTGTCGCGCGTCGGGCGATCCCATGACGCGGAGCAGGAGCGCGTTGCGCTCCTGCGGATTGGAAGGCAGGTCCGAAGCCAGAAAGACCGCGCCCTTGGACGTGCCGCCGCGCATCCACAGGCAGGGAATGCCGTCGGCATAGTCCTCAGACATATTTCAAGCCTTTCTCGGCCAGCCGCTCGCGCATCGCATAGATGTCGAGCCCGAGTTCGCCGGCGGCGAGCCGCTTGCGCTTTGCCTCTTCGGCGGCGAGGCGCTTGTTCGCCGCCTCAAGCACGTTCGCAGCCTCGGTACGTTTGACCACCACGACGCCATCGTCATCGGCGACGATCACGTCGCCCGCCTCGATCGCCGCGCCGGCGCAGACCACTTGCACGTTGACCGAGCCGAGCGTCTCCTTCACCGTTCCCTGGGCTGAAACCGCCTTGGACCAGACCGGGAATTGCATGGAGGTCAGATCGCGGATGTCGCGCACGCCGGCGTCGATGACGAGGCCGCGGCAACCGCGCGCCTGGGCGGAGGTCGCCAGCAGGTCACCGAAATAGCCGTTGTCGCACGGCGAGGTCGGCGCCAGCACCAGAATGTCTCCGGCTTTCAACTGTTCGATGGCGACATGCACCATCCAGTTGTCGCCGGGTGGCGCCGAAATGGTCACGGCCGAGCCGGCGATCTGCGCGCCGGCATAGATCGGGCGCACGTAGCTCGCCAGCATGCCCTTGCGCCCCTGGGCCTCATGCACGGTGGCGACGCCTGCGCGGGCGAGGCCGTCGATCACGGCCGGATCGGCCCGCTCTATGTTCTGCACGACGACGGCCATGTCAGTGCTCCTTCTTGACCGGCGGTGTGCCGTGGGTGTGGAAGGTGTCGATCGTCTTCAGGCCCCAGGCCTGGCCCTTCTTGCGGTCGGTTTCGGTCCAGATGACCGGCTCCCAGTCGGGCTGGAGGATGAGACGCGCGCCGGAATTGGCAAGCTCGACGCGGTTGCCGGCCGGCTCCCAGACGTAGAGGAAAAAGGTGCCCTGAACGGCGTGCTTGTGCGGGCCGGTCTCGATGTGAACGCCGTTCTGCAGGAAGATGTCGGCGGCCCGCAGGATGTCCTCGCGCTGGTCGGTGGCATAGGTGACGTGGTGGAGCCGGCCGACGCCGCCGCCATGTTCTTCGGTGCAGGCAAGGTCATAGGTCTTGTTGTTGATGGTGAACCAGCAGCCACCGATCCGGCCGTTGTCGAGCTGGATCATCTCGGTCACGCGGCTGCCGAGGCAGGTCTGCATGAAGCGGCGGAATTCGGACACGTCCGAGGACAAGAGGTTCAGGTGATCAAGGCGGCGGGGTGCCGCGCCGGTAAAGGCGGAAGCGGTGTTCTTCAGCGCCGGCACGTCGGCGCCGGTCGCCTGGTATTTCACGGTGTCCCAGTAGATCTCGAAGACGTGGCCGAACGGGTCCTCGAAGCGGAAGGCCGGGCCATGGCCGAGATCGCCGTCGACCCAACCGATAACCTTGTACCCGCTTTTCTCGATCGTCTTGACGCGCCGTTCCAACGCTTGCGGGCTGGAGGCGCGGTAGGCGACGTGGCCGACGCCGGTGGTGTGCGACCGGGTCAGTTTGAGCGAGCAGTATTCGTAGTCGTCCCAGGCCCTTAGATAGGCCGAGGTCTCGTCCTGGCCGGAGAGCTTCAGGCCGTAGACGCGGGTGAAGAAGTCGAGGCTTTCCTCGAACTTGTCGGTATACATCTCGACATGGGCGAGATGGGCGATGTCGAAGCAGGGTTCCATGGCTCGCTCTCCCTTTAGAGTTCGTCGACGGTGCGCGGGAAAATCGACTGGAAGCCTTCCGCGTACTTGCAGGCCCGGCCGCCGGCCTGGCCGCCGGAATTGCGGGTGAAGTGGTTGGCGCGGTTGATGGCGACGCGGGTGTAGTATTCCCACAAATGCTCCTGGCCTTCCATGCATTCGATGGCGGCGCGCTTCTTCTCCCAGACCGGCGTGATGTCGAGGAAGGTATCCGGCTTCCAGCCCATCTGTTCGGTCTGGTGCGGTTCGAACAGGTAAAGCTGCGGCGCGCCGAGCACCTTTTCTCCCGGATTGTGGCCCCAGGCCTGGGCGATCATGCGGCATTCCAGTGCCACCTGGGTCGCATACATATGGTCGGTATTGTAGGGGTCATATTGCGAATGCGACAGCATGAAGCGCGGCTGCACCTTGCGGATCACGTCGACGAGATCGTTCTTGTTGTCGCGGCTAAGCTCCAGCGGATAGTCGCCGAGGTCCATCGAAACCAGGTCATGCACGCCGAGCGCCTCTGCGGCCCGTTCGGACTCGGCGCGGCGAGCAGCCTTGACGCGGTCGAGCGTCATGCCAGCCTGCTTCCACAACTTTGCGCTTTCGCCGCGTTCGCCGAAGGACAGGCAAACCACGGTGACCTTGTAGCCGAGCGCCGCATGCAGCGCGATCGCCCCGCCGCAGCGCCAGACGAAATCGGCCGCATGCGCGCTGATCACCAAGGCGGTCTTGGGCGCTGCATTTTCCGTGGTCATGAATATACCTCCCTGATTTTTCTCCGTCGCCCTAATAGGTGCTGCCGCGGTCGCCGCAGATCAAATCGAAAGGCTGCCAATGTGTATAAGTTCAAGCTATAGACGCTGGATTTGACGTGCGGCATTTGCCACAGTCTCCGACAAACGGAGACGGAAGAGAGATGACTGATATCACGGAAAAATTCCCCGATATTGCCTTTGTCGGCTTCGGCGAGGCGGGCCATGCCCTGGCCTCGAGCTGGATACGTCCGGCGCGCGGAACAACCAGAGCTTATGACATCAAGCTTTGCGAGGCCGCCACGTCCGCCATCGTTCTTAAGCGTTGCGCGGAGGCGGGCGTCGAGCCCCAGCTGGATCCTGGCCGGGCGCTCGGCAAGGCGGGTCTGGTGTTCAGCCTGGTCACGGCGGACCAGGCGCTCGAAGCCGCCCGTGTCTGCGCGCCCCATCTCCTTCCGGGCGCCCTCTGGCTCGACTGCAATTCCTGCGCGCCGCAGACAAAGGAGACGGCGGCCGAGGTGATCGAGGCGGTCGGGGGGCGCTATGTCGACGTCGCGGTCATGGCGCCAGTCTATCCCAAGCGCCACGAGGTGCCGCTGCTGCTCTCCGGTCCGCATGCGGCCTTGGCGGCGGCTCGGATCGAGGCCCTCGGCCTGCGTCCGAAGCTCGCCGGCGAGCGCGTGGGCGACGCCTCCAGCGTGAAGATGCTGCGCTCGGTGATGATCAAGGGCCTGGAGGCGCTGACGACGGAATGTGTTCTGGCGGCCCGCCGGGCCGGGGTCGAGGATGCCGTGCTCGCCTCGCTGCAGGCCTCCGATCCGGGAATCGACTGGCGGTCACGCGCCACCTACAACATGGAGCGCATGCTGGTACACGGGGCGCGGCGGGCCGCCGAGGTCGAGGAGGTCTGCGCGACGCTCCGCGCCTTCGGCCTGCCGGACTGGATGAGCCGCGGCACAGTGGAGTGGCAGCGTCGCCTGGCGTCGCTGGAGATCGATCCGGGTGCGGACGATCTGGCAAGGCGCGCGGACGCCGTGTTGTCCAAGCTATGATTTCCCGCAACCTTCGGCATTTGCGCCTGTTTGCGGCAGTGGCGGATCTGAAGTCGCTGACGCTGACCTCGGAAAAATGGCACATCTCCCAGCCCGCCGTGACCCAGGCCATCAACAAGCTGGAACGCGAGGCGGGCGGTGCTTTGTTCGAGCGCAGCCGGCATGGCTTCTTCCTCACGCCCCGCGGAGAGGTGCTGCTGCGGCGCGTCGAGGCAGCCTTCGGGCTACTCGATTCCGTCCTCGGCGAAATCTCGCCGCGCCTGCGCATGTCGTTGAGCTATGCCCAGCTGCAGGCGTTGATCGCCGTCAGCGAAAGCGAGAATTTCACGCTGGCCGCACGCCGCCTCGGCCTGGCGCAGCCAACCGTCCACCGGGCCGTCACACAGATCGAACAGGAGGCCGCGCGCAGCCTGTTCGAGCGGACGTCCTTCGGCATCCTGCCGACGCGCCTGTGCCAGGCGCTTGCCCAGGCGGCGCGGCTGGCGATCTACGAATTCGACCAGACCGATACCGAACTCGCCGAATTCAACGGCGGCGAGGCGGGCGCGATCGTCATCGGCGCCATGCCGCTCGCCCGCTCCGACATTCTGCCGCAGGCGCTTGCCCGTTTCCGCGCCGAACGGCCGACCTATCCAGTGCGGATTCACGATGGTCCCTATGACGGACTCTTGAGCGCGCTCCGTCGTGGATCGATCGACTTCCTGGTCGGCGCACTACGCGAACCGGCGCCGATCGGCGATGTGGTCCAGCAACGACTGTTCGACGACCGCCTGGCCCTTCTGGCGCGACCGGGCCATCCGCTCGCCGCAAGAACAGAGCTGACGGTCGATGACCTGCTCACCTTTCCCTGGGTCGTTCCGCGCCGCGGCACGCCAACGAGGGACCAGTTCGAGACGCTCTTTACCTCGCACGACAAAAAAGCGCCCGACAGGCTGATCGAATCCGGATCGCTGCTCCTGATGCGCGAGCTTCTGAACGAGAGCGACCATCTCGGCTGCCTCTCCCGCCATCAGTCGCAACGCGAATGCGATCATGGGCTGCTGGTCACGCTGACCTATCCGACGGATCATCTCATCCGTCCGATCGGACTGACGTGCCGGGAAAACTGGCGGCCGACCAATGCGCAGAAGCGCATGCTGGAGTTGATCGCCGATGTCGCTCCTTAGAAGAACGACCTAGCCAATAATTATAACAGGCGCCCCGCGTTCGAGCGGCCAGGCGGCTGCCCCTGGGCGCCAGGTGCGAAGATCCGCCGCCCGGACCTGCCCATATCGCCAGGTTTCGATTCGCCTTCGCTTTCCATTTCACATTTGTGCAATGCGAAGCGTCTAAAGAATCCGCGAAATAACAAAAACTTGGCCAAGATGCAGCAAAACTGCGGCAGAATCTCTCTTTACAAGCGTGCAACAACGGATAAGACGAAAGAAGTGTGTCGGTCGGCACGGCTTCAGACGTCCATGCAAGCGCTTCGGATGCCTGTGGATGCCTGTTTGTCCTGTCTATCGGCTCCGCTCCACGTGATTTGCCTCACGGACATAAGAACCATGGCGCGATTTTGGGGCGCGCCGTTTGCCAACGAAACCAGCGTCTTCGGCCTGGCCGAAAGAACGCAAAGGGGAGAATGTCATGAAGTACAAGTTCGGTTTTGCCGCAGCGGCCCTGCTCGCGGCCACCTTCCTTTCCGGCGCAGCAAGCGCCAAGACCTTCGTCTACTGCTCGGAAGGCTCGCCGGAAGGCTTCGATCCGGGTATGTACACCGCCGGCACCACGTTCGATGCCTCGGCACATCCGATCTACAGCCGCCTGATGGAATTCAAGCCCGGCACGACCGAAGCGGAAGCCGGCCTGGCCGAAAGCTATGAAGTCAATGCCGACGGCACCGAATACACCTTCAAGCTGCGCCCGGGCGTCAAGTTCCACACCACCGAATTCTTCACCCCGAGCCGCGAACTGAACGCGGACGACGTCATCTTCTCGCTCGAGCGCCAGATCAAGGCTGACCATCCGTGGAACCAGTACGTCGCCGGCACCTCGTGGGAATATGCCGCCGGCATGGGCTTCCCGGAACTGATCAAGACCATCGAGAAGGTCGATGACCTGACCGTCAAGATCACGCTCAACCGTCCGGAAGCGCCGTTCCTCGCCAACCTCGCCATGCCCTTCGCCTCGATCGTGTCGAAGGAATATGCCGACAAGCTCGAAGCCGAAGGCAAGAAGGAACAGCTGAACCAGATGCCGGTCGGCACCGGTCCGTTCTCCTTCGTTGGCTACCAGCAGGATGCCGTCATCCGCTACAAGAAGAACGCCGACTACTGGGGTGGCGCGCCGAAGATCGACGACCTCGTCTTCGCCATCACCACCGATGCCGCCGTTCGCTACCAGAAGCTGAAGGCCGGCGAATGCCACCTGATGCCGTTCCCGAACGCTGCTGACGTTGCGGCGATGAAGACCGACCCGGCCCTGACCGTCATGGAACAGGAAGGCCTGAACGTCGCCTACCTCGCCTACAACACCACCCAGGCTCCGTTCGACAAGCCGGAAGTCCGCAAGGCGCTGAACAAGGCGATCAACAAGGCGGCCATCGTCGACGCCGTGTTCCAGGGCATGGCGACGCCTGCCAAGAACCCGATCCCGCCGACCATGTGGTCCTATAACGAAGCGACCCAGGACGACGCCTACGATCTCGATGCTGCCAAGAAGGAACTCGAGGCAGCCGGCGTCAAGGATCTGTCGATGAAGATCTGGGCCATGCCGGTTTCGCGCCCCTACATGCTGAACGCCCGCCGTGCGGCCGAAATCATGCAGGACGACTTCGCCAAGATCGGCGTCAAGGTCGAGATCGTCTCCTATGAATGGGCCGAATATCTCGACCGTTCGAAGGCCAAGGATCGTGACGGTGCCGTCATGCTCGGCTGGACCGGCGACAACGGCGATCCGGACAACTTCCTCGACACGCTGCTCGGCTGCGAAGCCGTCGGTGGCAACAACCGCGCCCAGTGGTGCAACGAGGAGTTCAATGCCCTGGTGAAGAAGGCCAAGGTCACGTCCGACCAGGCCGAGCGCACCAAGCTCTATGAAGAGGCTCAGCTCGTCTTCAAGCGCGAAGCTCCTTGGGCTACCATCGACCACTCCCTGTCCGTCGTTCCGATGCGCAAGGAAGTCTCCGGTTTCGTTCAGAGCCCGCTCGGTGACTTCACCTTCGAAAACGTGGATATCGCCGAGTAACGGTTGATCCTTGAAGAATTTGCCGCGGGACAGCTTGCCTGTCCCGCGGCACTTGCATTAGGACAATCGGAAATCCGCGGCCGGGCCGCGATCCTCCGGAAAGGCAATGTCCTTTGCGGGCAAGATACGTCCGCTGCGTGACCAGCGGCCACAGACCTCCAAGAAGAACAACAGCAGGTCCATCATGTTTGGCTTTCTCTTGCGGCGGCTTGCCGTCCTGATCCCGACCTTCATCGGGGTTTCCATCATCGCTTTCGCCTTCATCCGGCTTCTGCCGGGCGATCCGGTCGCACTTTTGTCCGGCGAACGCGTCATGTCGCCCGAGCGGCATGCGCAGATCAGCGCCAATCTCGGGCTTGATCGTCCGATCGTCATCCAATATTTCGACTATCTGGGCGGCGTGCTGACCGGCGATTTCGGCACTTCGATCGTCTCCAAGTCGCCGATCCTCGATCAGTTCCTGGCGCTGTTCCCGGCGACGGTCGAGCTGTCGCTGTGCGCCATCATCATCGCCATCGTGCTCGGCATTCCGGCCGGCGTGATCGCGGCGATCAAGCGTGGCTCCTTCTTCGACCAGTCGGTCATGGGCGTGGCCCTCGTGGGCTATTCCATGCCGATCTTCTGGTGGGGCTTGCTGCTGATGATCCTTTTCTCCGGCATGCTGCAATGGACGCCGGTGTCGGGCCGCATCTCGCTGATGTTCTTCTTTCCCCCGGTCACCGGTTTCATGCTGATCGACTCGCTTTTGTCTGGCCAGAAGGGCGCCTTCATGTCGGCGCTCAGTCATCTGGCGCTGCCGTCGATCGTGCTGGCCACCATCCCGCTCGCCGTCATCGCCCGCCAGACGCGCTCGGCCATGCTGGAGGTCCTTTCCGAGGACTATATCCGCACGGCGCGCGCCAAGGGCCTGTCGCCGCTGCGCGTCGTCGGCCTGCATGCGCTCCGAAACGCCCTGATCCCGGTCATCACCACGATCGGCCTGCAGATCGGCGTCATGCTCGCCGGCGCCATCCTGACCGAAACGATCTTCTCCTGGCCGGGCATCGGCAAGTGGATGGTCGACAGCGTGTTCCGTCGCGACTATCCGGTGATCCAGGGCGGCCTGCTGCTGATCGCCGGCATCATCATGGTCGTCAATCTCATCGTTGATCTGCTCTATGGCCTGATCAACCCGCGCATCCGCCACTAGAAGGAGAAAATCCCATGGCCGATACCGCCACCAATCAACCGGTCTCCACCGCGGCGCTGCGCCGACAGATGCTGGCCGAATTCTCGTTCTACTTCTCCGAAAATCGCGGCGCGGTGATCGGGTTGTTCGTCTTCATCGCGCTTGTGCTGATCGCCATCTTCGCGCCGCTGGTCGCGCCGCATTCGCCGTTCGAGCAGTATCGCGACGCGACCCTCCTGCCGCCGTCCTGGCTCGAGGGCGGCAACAGCTCGTTTCTGCTCGGCACCGATCCGGTCGGCCGCGACATTCTCTCGCGGCTCATCTACGGCGCGCAGTATTCGCTGTTCATCGGTGTGTTTGTCACCACCCTGTCGCTGACGACCGGCATTCTGGTCGGCCTGATCGCCGGCTATTATCGCGGCTGGATCGACACCGTTATCATGCGGTTGATGGACATCATCCTCGCTTTCCCGTCGCTGCTTCTGGCACTTGTGCTCGTCGCCATCCTCGGCCCGAGCCTGACCAACGGGATGATCGCCATTGCGCTGACGCTGCAGCCCCATTTCGTGCGCCTGACGCGCGCCGCCGTGATGACCGAGAAGAGCCGCGACTACGTGACCGCCGCACGTCTCGCCGGGGCCGGTCCGATCCGCCTGATGTTCCGCACCATCCTGCCGAACTGCATGGCGCCGCTCATCGTCCAGGCGACGTTGTCATTCTCCAACGCCATCCTCGACGCGGCGGCGCTTGGCTTCCTCGGCATGGGCGCCCAGCCGCCGGCACCGGAATGGGGCACGATGCTGGCCGAAGCGCGCGAATTCATCCTGCGCGCCTGGTGGGTCGTCACCTTCCCGGGCCTTGCCATCCTGATCACGGTTCTGGCCATCAACCTGATGGGCGACGGCCTGCGCGATGCCCTCGATCCCAAGCTGAAGAGGTCCTGACATGGCGCTTTTCGAAATCGAAAACCTGACCGTCCAGTTCGAGACGGCGACCGGCTGGTTCAAGGCCGTCGACGGCGTCTCGCTGTCGGTAGAAGCCGGTGAAGTGCTGGCGATCGTCGGCGAGAGCGGTTCCGGCAAGTCGGTCTCCATGCTGGCCGTGATGGGGCTTCTGCCGTGGTCGGCCAAGATCACCGCCGACAAGATGCTGTTCCAGGGCCGTGACATCCATGGCATTTCGCCTGCCGAACGGCGCAAGCTGATTGGCAAGGATATTGCCATGATCTTCCAGGAGCCGGTGGCGAGCCTCAACCCCTGCTTCACCGTCGGATTCCAGATCGAGGAAGTGCTGCGAATCCACATGGGGCTCGGCAAGACGGCGCGGCGCGAGCGGGCGATCGAACTGTTCAAGCTGGTCGGCCTGCCCGATCCGGCCGAGCGGCTTCATCACTTCCCGCACCAGATGTCGGGCGGCCAGTGCCAGCGCGTCATGATCGCCATGGCGATCGCCTGCAATCCGAAGCTTCTGATCGCCGACGAGCCGACCACCGCGCTCGACGTGACCATCCAGAAGCAGATCCTCGACCTTCTGATGCGGTTGCAGGCCGAAACCGGCATGGGCCTCATCATGATCACCCATGACATGGGCGTGGTGGCCGAAACCGCCGACCGTGTCATCGTCCAGTACAAAGGCCGGAAGATGGAGGAGGCCGACGTGCTTTCGCTCTTCGAGGCGCCGAAGAACGCCTATACCAAGGCCTTGCTTTCGGCCCTGCCAGAGAATGCGACCGGCGACCGCCTCACCACCGTATCCGACTTCATGGCGGGCGCGGCAGCAGGAGAGAACGCATGAGCCAGACCGTCCCCATGCTCGAGATTCGCAACATCACGCGCGACTATCACGTGCCGACCGGCTTCATGAAGCCTGAGAAGGTGGTTCACGCGGTTAAGGGCGTGTCCTTCAAGCTCGATGCCGGCAAGACGCTTGCGATCGTCGGCGAGAGCGGTTGCGGCAAGTCGACCCTTGCCCGCATCCTGACCTTCATCGATCCGCCGACCTCCGGCGAATTGTTGATCGACGGCAAGGCCGTCGATACCCGTCCCGGTCATCTGACGGCCGAGATGCGCCAGAAGGTGCAGATCGTCTTCCAGAACCCCTATGGTTCGCTCAATCCGCGTCAGAAGATCGGCGACGTGCTGGGCGAACCTCTTCTGATCAACACGAAGATGAGTTCGGCCGAACGGCGCGAACGGGCCACCGAGATGCTGGTCAAGGTCGGCCTCGGCCCGGAACACTACAATCGCTACCCGCACATGTTCTCCGGCGGCCAGCGCCAGCGCATCGCCATTGCCCGTGCGCTGATGCTGAACCCGAAGCTTTTGGTGCTGGACGAGCCGGTCTCCGCTCTCGACCTTTCGGTTCAGGCGCAGGTGCTCAACCTTCTGGCGGACCTGCAGGAAGAGTTCGGCCTGACTTACGTCTTCATCAGTCACGACCTGTCGGTGGTGCGCTATATCGCCGACGAGGTGATGGTGATGTACTATGGCGAGGCGGTGGAATACGGCACGCGCGAAGAGGTCTTTGCCGATCCCAAGCACGAGTATACCAGGACGCTGTTTGCTGCGACGCCGCGCGCCGACGTGGAATCGATCCGCGCCCGCATGGCCAAGCGCGTGCGTCCGGTCGCCAAGGCTGGCTGATCCAGACGACACAGATCCATGACGTCTGACCGCCCGGCTGGCTGCAACCCGCCGGGCGGCCGCATTTCAAGCTGTCTGTCGAGAATGGTGGATAAGCGCAGCGGTCTTTGCTATTTGCGACAGACCGTTAGGATTGGGGCCGCGACGAAGTGATGACGCAGGCGATGGCCGGCAAGGCGAAGGAACAGAAGGGGCAACCGGCGCTGCGCATCGGTTTCATCCTGGCGCGCAGCTTCACGCTCAGCGCGTTCTCGCTGTTTGCGGATGCGCTACGGCTGGGCAGCGACGTCGAGGACCGGTCCGGCCGCGTCCATTGCGACTGGGCCGTGCTCGGCAGCACGCGCAACTTCATCACCTCGAGCTGCGGCATCCAGGTGGCGCCGACGGCGCCGCTCGGCAATCCGAAGCAGTTCAACTATATTGCAGTGGTCGGCGGGCGGCTCAATGTCGCCGAGCCGATCGACCGCGAAGCGATCGCCTTTCTGCATGAGGCCGCCGCGGCCGGCGTGCCGATCATCGGGGTCTGCACCGGCAGCTTTATTCTGGCCGAAGCCGGACTGCTCGAGAACCGCAGTGCCTGTGTCAGCTGGCTGCACTATGTCGAGTTCCGCTCGCGCTTTCCCTCGATCGATGCCACCTCCAAGCGTCTCTTCGTCGAGGACCACGGCCGCATCACCTGCGCCGGCGGTTCCAGCGTCGCCGACCTCGCCACCTATCTGATCCGCCGCCATGTCGGGGAGGCGGCCGAGCGCAATGCGCTGGAGATCATGCAGATCACCCGACGGCGCGATGCGAGCGAGATGCAGACCCGCAATCCGCTCGGCACGACGCCGGTCAGGGACAAGCGCACCAACATGGCGCTGATGATGATGGAACAGCATATCGAGGACGTCGTGTCGATCGACGATGTCGCCGATGCGGTCGGTCTGTCGCGGCGCCAGCTGGAAAGGCTGTTTCGTACCGAGTTCGGAGCGACCCCGGTCGCCATGTATATCCGCTTGCGGCTGGAGCATGCCCGGCGGCTGGTGGTATTCACCGACAAGGCGTTGATCGACATCGCGCTGGAGACGGGTTTTGAAAACGTCTCGCACTTCATCCGCAAGTTCCGCAAGGAATTCGCCATTACGCCGGTTGCGGCGCGGCGGCGTCATGCCGCGGAAACCAATGCCTGAAAAGACAAAAGGCCGGCGAAAACGTCGGCCTTGTTCTTGGGTACTAGTAATTTCGTTCAGCCTTTAGAGGCGAACCTTGCGGAAGCCTTCCGGATCGATGCCGAGCGTGCGCAGATCGCGTTCGCGCGGGCTGCGATGAGCCTCGACGGCTGCTGCGGCGGCGCTTGCTGCTCCGATGACGGCGAAGGCCCTACCAAGGAAACCCTTATGCATGGAACCTGTGAGGACAGACATTGTCTTTGCTTTCTCTGTGTGTTGACAAGAGAAAGATGGTCCTCATGAGCGATTTCTACAATGGCGATAAGTTCAGTGCAGCCATGCAAGAAATGCGGGCCGGAACTGTTGGGTTCCAGCCCGTCTTGATCTTCGTCATGTCTATCGGGGTCAGTCCTCGCTGGCGGCCAGATGCGACAGAACTTCGCCCTTGCCGCGGGCGCGCAGGATCAGCGGCAGGACGAGCGCCGTTGCGGCCAGCAGCAACAGGCCGGCGGCGATCGGCGAGGTGAAGAGCACCGTCACGTCGCCCTGGCTGATCGCAAGCGCGCGACGCAACTGCTGCTCGGCGAGCGGCCCGAGGATCAGGCCGACGACGACCGGGGCGATCGGATAGCCGAAGATCCGCATGATATAGCCCATCACGCCGAAGGCGAGCAGCATGCCGAGTTCGTAGACCGAGGGGTTGGCGCCGATGGTGCCGAGCGTCGCGAACAGCAGGATGCCGGCATAGAGCCAGGGCTTGGGGATGGTCAGCAGGCGGACCCACAGGCCGATCAGCGGCAGGTTGAGGATCAACAGCATGAAGTTGGCGATCAGCAGGCTGGCGATCAGGCCCCAGACGAGTTGCGGATTGGTGGCAAACAGCAGCGGGCCGGGTTGCAGGCCGTATTGCTGGAAGCCGGCCAGCATGATCGCGGCTGTCGCCGTCGTCGGCAAGCCGAGCGTCAGGAGCGGCACGAGGGTGCCGGCGGCAGAGGCATTGTTGGCGGCTTCCGGACCGGCGACGCCTTCGATGGCGCCATTGCCGAACTCTTCGGGATGCTTCGTCAGCCGCTTCTCGGTGGCGTAGGACAGGAAGGTGCCGATCTCGGCGCCGCCGGCCGGCATGGCGCCGATCGGGAAGCCGATCGCTGTCCCGCGCAGCCAGGGCTTCCAGGAGCGGCTCCAGTCGGCGGCGGTCATCCAGATGGAGCCGCGCACGGCCTCGACCTTGTCCGGGCCACGGTCGCCCTGGGCCGCCAGGAACAGGCTCTCGCCGATGGCGAACATGGCAACCGCCAGCGTCGTCACTTCGATGCCGTCGAGCAGGTCGGGAACGCCGAAGCTCATGCGGGCCTGACCGGTCAACTGGTCGATGCCGACGGTGGCCAGCGTCAGGCCGATGAACAGCGAGGTCAGACCGCGCAGCGTCGAGTCGCCGAAGGCCGAGGAGACGGTGACGAAGGCCAGCACCATCAGGGCGAAATATTCGCGCGGGCCGAAGACGAGGGCGAGCTTGACGATGTAGGGCGCGATGAAGGCAAGCCCGATCGTGGCAATCAGACCGGCGACGAAGGAACCGATGGCGGCGGTCGCAAGGGCGGGGCCGCCGCGTCCGGCGCGGGCCATCTTGTTGCCTTCGAGCGCGGTGACGATCGACGAGCTTTCCCCCGGCGTGTTGAGCAGGATCGAGGTGGTCGAGCCGCCATACATGCCGCCGTAATAGATGCCGGCGAACATGATCAGCGAACCGGCCGGGTCGAGCTTGAAGGTAATCGGCAGGAGCAGCGCGACGGTGAGCGCCGGTCCGATGCCCGGCAGAACGCCGACGGCGGTTCCGAGCGTCACGCCGACGAGCGCGTAAAAGAGGTTCATCGGCTGGGCCGCGACGAGCAGGCCCTGCCAGAGGAAGTCGAAGGTATCCATTGATGGCTACTCCTCAGAGGAACAGGTGTTCGAGCGGTCCGGCCGGCAGGGAGAGCTGCAGCAAGAGGGCAAAAACGAGCCAGACGGCGAGACAGATCGCGATGCCGAGCGGTAGGGAGAACCATAGCTGGCGTTTGCCGAAGGCGCGGGCGGTCGCGGCAAAGAGCACGCCTGTGGCAATAGAGAAGCCCAGCGTCGGAAGCAGCAGCATCTGGCCGGCAAGCCCGCCGATGATCCAGGCGACCGGGGCGATCTCCTGATGCTCGCGCTCGGGAAAGTCGCGCCGGAAGGCGGCGACGGCTGTCCAGACGGCAAGACCCACGAGGCCGAAGGCGATCCATTGCGGCACAGTGGCCGGGCCGACGGGCGAATAGCCGACGACGTCGCCGAGACGGTCAACGTCCCAGAAGATCAGCGCGGCGAGGCCCGCGAGCACGAGGGCGATGACAAGCGCCGCCCCGTCGGGGCGGCGTGTTTTTGTCGTGGAGGTTGGTGCCTCGCTCATTTCACCAGCCCGATGTCCTTGAGGACGGCTTCGGTGGCGGTAACGTCCTTTTCCAGCTGGGCCTTGAAGGCGTCGCCGGCGAGGTAGGTGTCCTGCCAGCCCTTGGTCTTGAGGATTTCCTGCCAGCTGGCGGACTTGACCATCTTCTCGATGTCGGCCGAGACGGCGGCGGTCTGTTCCGGGGTGAGACCCGGAGCGGCGGCGACCATGCGCCAGTTCTCCACAACCACGTCGATGCCGCTTTCCTTCAGCGTCGGGGCGTCGGCGTTTGCGAGACGTTCGGCGCTGGAGACGGCCAGCAGGCGCAGCGTGCCGGCCTTGACCTGGGCCTCGAACTCGCCATAGCCGGAAATGCCCGCGGTCACCTGGCTGCCGAGGATGGCGGCCAGAGCCTCGCCACCGCCGGAGAAGGCGATGTAGTTGATCTTGGTCGGATCGACACCGGCCGCCTTGGCGATCAAGCCGACGGCGATATGGTCGGTGCCGCCGGCGGAGCCGCCTGCCCAGGAGACCGAACCCGGATCCTTCTTCAGGGCCTCTACCAGGTCGCCCATCGTCTGGATCGGCGAAGCGGCGGGAACCACGATCGCTTCATACTCGCCGGTCAGGCGAGCGATCGGGGTGACGTCGGTCAGCGAGACTGGGGACTTGTTGGTGAGGATAGCGCCGACCATGACATAGCCGCCGACGATGAGCGCATTGGCGTTGCCCTTGGACTGGTTGGCGAACTGGGCAAGGCCGATGGTGCCGCCGGCGCCCGGTACGTTCTGCACCTGGGCGGCCGGAGAGATGCCTTCCTGCTGCAAGACGGTCTGCATCGAACGGGCGGTCTGGTCCCAGCCGCCGCCCGGATTGGCGGGCGCCATGATGGTGTAGTCGGCGGCAAAGGTCGGCAGCGCCATGGCGCCGGCCAGGATGGTTGCCAGGATAAAGTGTTTCAAGATGAACTCCTCCGTCAGGCACTGCTCAGCGGCAGTGCATTTCTCGTTGAGCGGACGGGGGGAGCGTTCCGGCAAGCGGCTGGATCATGTCCAGGCGGACAGGTGCCGGATCCTAGAGGTCTCCTCCCGACCTTGCCAGCCAAACGCCTCCACGCGTGACTGCACTCGAATAAGATCATATCAAGCTGACATTTGCCTGACATCGCGGACGCTCTCGCGTCATGCGACCGGGACTGGGGAAAAGCATACGCCGGACTATTGCAGCCGCAAGACTTCGTTCCAGCGGCTGATCAGCCGCGCGCGCTTCACCTGGTCGAGATAGACCATGAGGCCGGGGCTGACCGGGACGGGCCTGAGCTGCTTGCCGAGCTGTTCCTGCAGCGTGGTGGCGGTGTTCTCGCCGGCGACGTCGGGGCTTACCGCGGCAATCTGCAACTGCCGCGCCATGATGGTCTGGCCCTCGCGCGACATGAAGAACTCGAGATAGGCCCGCCCGAGGTCGGGCGAGGCGGCGGCCTGCGGCACCAGGCCGATGCGCGACATGACGACCGTGTAGTCCTTGGGCAGGACGATGCCGAGATCGGGATGGCGCGAGGCCCAGTCGGCGGCGTAGGAGCCGAGGATGTTGTAGCCGAGCACGAAGCGGCCGTCGGCGATGCGCTCGAGGATGGCGGAACTGGTCGAGTAGAGCTTCACCCCGGCGGCCCCCATGGTCTGGATCACCGACCAGATGTCACCGAACTGCTCCTGGTCCCTCGCCATGAACAGGAAGCCGACGCCGGAGCGTTCTATGTCGTAGGTGCCGATGCGACCGTAGACGGCATTGCCCTGGCGTTTCAGGTAGTCGACGAATTCGGCGCGGGTGGCGGGCGGCTTTTCCTTGGTGAAGCTCGGCTTGTGATAGACGAAGACGGCCGGCTCGAAGGTCAGCGCATAAGCCGTGTTGCGCCAGTTGGCCCAGGCTGGCCAGCGAGCGCTCATCGGCAGGTCGCTGCGCTGGGCATAGCCGTCATTGGACAGCTTCACCTGCAGGTCCATGGCCGAGGAAAAGGCGAAGTCGGCGGTGCGGGCGCCGCTGTCGGTCTCCTTGACGATGCGGTCGTAGATCTCGCCGGTCAGCATGTCCTCGTAGCGCACGGCGATGTCAGGATGGGCTCGCTGGAAGGCTTCGATCATCGGCTGGGCGACCGGTTCGTCGAGCGAGGAATAGACGACGAGGGTGCGCGCGTCGCCGCCTGCCGAGCGCGCGGGAAAGAGCGTCGTGCCGGCCCGGGCGGCCCATGACTGAAGAAGGATGAAAAGGACGATGAGGAGGACTGTGCGCATTATTTGATAATGCCGTGGCTGGCAGGCGTTCACAAGCCGCAGGGTCGCCGTTAGAGTGGCGGCGAGGGGGACGATCTTGCGCATACTTTTGGTCGAGGACAATGAGACGCTGGCGGACGGCCTGAGCTCCATCCTGCGTAGCAGCGGCTATGCCGTGGACGTGGTGCGTGACGGCGCTTCCGCCGACGCGGTCACGGCCACGGAAACTTTCGATCTTGTCATCCTCGATCTGAACCTGCCGGAAATGGGTGGCCTTCAGGTGCTGCGCGCCATGCGGGCGCGCCAGGACAAGGCGGCCGTGCTGATCCTGACGGCGCGCGGCACGACGGAGGAGCGGGTCAAGGGGCTGGATCTCGGCGCCGACGACTACATGACGAAGCCCTTCGACGTCAGCGAGCTGGAGGCGCGCGTGCGGGTTCTGCTGCGCCGGCGCGCCGGGCTGCATTCCTCGTCCGTGCAATACGGCAATGTGTCCCTCGACCTGACCTCCCGCACCTTTTCCGCCGATGGCGTGCTGATCGACCTGCCGGCGCGCGAGCTCGGCATTCTCGAAGTTCTGTTCATGCGGGCCGGCAAGGTGGTGCCCAAGGATGCGATCATCCAGTCGCTGGCCGGCTTCGACGACGATCTCAGTGCCAATGCCATCGAGCAATATGTCAGCCGCCTGCGCAAGCGGCTCGGGCCCTATGGCCTCACCGTGCGCACCGCGCGCGGCATCGGCTATTATCTCGACAAGGCGGCGGAGCCGGCATGACCGCCGCCGCCTATTCGCTGCGCAGGCGATTGTTGGGCTGGCTTCTGCTGGCGACCGCCGTCCTCGGCATCGTCGCCCTGATCGATACCTATCGCGAGGCAGTACGCACCGCCAACACGGTTTCCGACCGGGTGCTCGCGGGCTCCGCCATGGCGATCGCCGAGCGGGTGATCGTCGCCGAGGACGGGACGCTCGAAGTCGACATTCCCTATGTGGCGCTCGAAATGCTGACCTCGGCGGCACAGGACCGTGTGTTCTATCGCGTCGACGGTCCACCCGGCGAGTTCATCACCGGCTACCAGAACCTGCCGACCTTCGCCGACCTCGGCGGTCAGTCCTCCTTCTACACCGACGCGATCTTCCGCGGCGAGCCGATCCGGGTCGCGGTGCTGCAACGCTCGGCCTCGACCGGCATCGATTCCGTGCCGTTCTCCGTCACCGTCGCGGAAACCACCATCGCCCGCCAGCAATTGGCGCAGGCGATCCTGCTGCGCTCGGCCGCCCGTCTGGCGCTGATGATCGGCGGCGCGGGCGCAATCGTCTGGATTGCGGTCACCTATTCCCTGCGGCCGCTCTATCGCCTCGGCGAGGCCATCGCCGAACGCAATCCCGACGACCTCCACCCGATCGAGCAATCCGTGCCGACCGAAGTCCAGGGGTTGGTCGACACCGTCAACTCCTTCATGATCCGCCTCGGCTCGGCGCTCGATGCACTGCGCAATTTCACCGGCAATGCCAGCCATCAGCTGCGCACGCCGCTCGCCATCATACGCACCCAGCTGGCGCTCTCGGCCCGGGCGACGACGCTGGAGGAAGCGAGGGCCGCGGCGCTGAAGGGCGACCGGGCCGTCGGCCATGCCGAGCACGTGCTGGCGCAATTGCTGCTGATGGCGAAGATCGATGCCGCCGGTTCGGATCATCGTCCGCCTGTTGGTCGGATCGATCTCGTCCGGGTGGCGCAGGAGGTGACGGCCGACAGCGTACCGAAGGCCACCCAGGGCGGCATCGATCTCGGCTTCGAGGGCGAGGGGACGGCCTTCGTGCTGGCTGAGCCGCTGCTGATCGGCGAACTGCTCGGCAACCTGATCTCCAATGCGATCGCCTATGCCGGATCGGGAACGGAGGTCACGGTCCGGGTTTTTACCCGTCCCGAAGGCGTCTGCCTCCAGGTGGAGGACGATGGTCCGGGCATCCCGGCGGAAAAACTCGCCTCGGTGCGGCAGCGCTTTTCCCGCGGCGAAAAGGGCGAAGGTGCCGGCCTCGGCCTGCCGATCGTCGAGGAGATCGCCCGCCTCTTTGCCGGCAGTCTGGACCTCGCGCAGGGTTCGAGTGGGCGCGGCCTCAAGGCGACCGTCACCTTTCCCCCGGCTGAATCGGTGGGCTGATCCCGCCTGCCTATTTCAGGAAGGCGCGGAAGCGGCCGAGAGAGAAGAGGAAGAGCACCGTCCCGATCGCGATCAGCCAGAGGAAATCCGGCCAGACGACATCCATTCCGGCACCGCGGAACAGGATCGACTGAGCCATGGCGATGAAATGCGTGTTGGGTGCGAAGTTCATGATCAGCTGGATGATCTCCGGCATGCTTTCGCGTGGCGTGAGCCCGCCGGAAAGCACCTGAAGCGGTAAGAGGATGAGCATCAGCAGCAGGCCGAACTGCGGCATGGAGCCGGCGACGGTCGCCAGAAAGATGCCGAGCGAGGTGGTGGCGAAGAGCTGCAGCGCCGTGCCGGCCATAAACAGCGGCAGCGAACCCTGCAGCGGCACTTCGAGAATCCAGTGCGCGACGACGACCAGCGAGAAGGCCGACGCCACCAGCACCACCAGGCTCATGGCAAGCACCTTGCTGACCATGATCTCGAAGGCAGTCACCGGCATGACCAGCAGATGCTCGATGGTGCCGTGCTCGCGCTCGCGGATGAGGGCGGCGCCGGTCAGGATGATCGACAGCATGGTGATGTTCATGATGATGTTGTTGATCGCCCCGAACCAGACATTGTTCAGCTGCGGATTGAAGCGCGCCCGCAGGGTGAGATCGACCGGCAGGTCGACCGTGCTGCGATAGCGGTTGACGAATTCGCTCACCTCGCTGTTGACGATGCTCTGGATGTAGCCCGAGCCGCTGAAGGCCTGGGTCATGCGGGTGGCGTCGACGTTGAGCTGGATGGTCGGAACGCGCCCGGCCAACACGTCCTGCTGGAAGTTGGTGGGGATGTCGAGCGCGAAGGTCGAGAGGCCCGCATCCATCCGCTTGTCCATCTCGTTGGCCGTGATGATTTCCGGCTTGGTGAAATAGGGCGGGTAGAAGGCATCCTGGATGCGCAGCGACAGCTGCGAAAGATCCTCGTCAACGATGGCGATGGCCGCCATGTTGAGCGTCTCGGGCAGCGCCCGCGCCTCGGTGTAGATCGACAGCGAGAAGGAATAGAGGATGAAGACCAGCAGCATGCGGTCCTGCACCAGGCCGCGCAATTCCTTGACGATGAGATGTCCGATATGGCGGATGCGCATGGCCTTACCTCGCCTGTTTCTTCAGGAGAACGGCGGTCAGCCCGAGGAGGATCGGGATGGCGATCAGCAGATAGATCAGTTGTTGCTGCAGGTCGGCGAAGCCGAGCGCCTTTGAGAACGTGCCTCGCGCGATGGTGACGAAATGGGTCGTCGGATAGATGCTGCCGATGAAGGCGCCCGCGCCCTTGAGTGACGAAACCGGGTCGATGATACCGGCATATTGCACCGCGGGAATGAGGGTCAGGAGTGCCGTACCGAACAGGGCGGCGATCTGGCTCGACACGAAGGTCGAGACCAGCATGCCGAGCGCCGTGGTCGAGACGACATAGAAGAGGGCGGCGACGGCGAAGGTCACGAAGCTTCCGGTGAACGGCACCTTGAAGATCAGGATGGCGAAGGCGGTCAGCAGCACGAAGTTCATCATGGCGAGCACGACATAGGGAAGCTGCTTGCCGATCAGGAATTCCAGCCGCGTGGTCGGCGTGACATAGAAATTGATGATCGAGCCGAGTTCCTTTTCCCGCACGACGCTGAGCGCGCCGAGGATGGCCGGGATCAGCAACAGGAGCAGCGGAATGACGGCCGGCACCATGGCCACCAGGCTCTTGACGTCGGGATTGTAGCGATAGCGGGTTTCCAGCGTGTAATTGCCCTTGGTCGCCTCCTCGCCATAGGCTTCGCGGATCTTTTCCGTGATCCAGTGGGCGTGCATGCCCTGTACATAGCCGCTCACCGTTTCTGCGCGGGTCGGCATCGCGCCGTCGATCCAGGCGCCGATCTCGACCGCGTCGCCGCGCAGGGCGTCCCGGCCGAAATTCGGCGGGATCTCGATCGCCAGGCTGATTTCGCCGCTGCGCATGCGCTTGTCGAGGTCGTCATAGTCCTTGAGGGGCGGATGCTCGACGAAGTAGCGCGAGCCGGAAAGCTGGGCGACATAGTCGTCGCTGATCGTGGTTCGGTCGTAGTCGAGCACGGCGAAGCTCAGCTTCTCGATGTCGAGATTGATACCGTAGCCGATGACGAACATCAGGATGACGCTGCCGATGGTCGCGAGCGTGCCGCGGATCGGATCGCGCTGCAGTTCGAGCGCCTCCCGGCGGGAATAGCTCATCATCCGCCTGAAATCGAAGAAGCGGCTTAGCAGCGATTGCTGCGGCGCGGCCTTGGCCACCGCCGCCGGCTCGGGGACTTCGACCGTCTGCGGCGCCGCTTCGGCTGCGAACTCGGTATTGCCGGCGATCGCGTCCTCGAGATAGGCGATGAAGGCCTCCTCCAGCGAGGCCGCACCGCGCTTCTTAACGATCCCGTCCGGCGTGTCGCTGACCAGCACGGTGCCGGCATGCATCAGCGAAATGCGGTCGCAGCGCTCGGCCTCGTTCATGAAATGGGTGGAGACGAAGATGGTGACCCCGTCCTTGCGCGAAAGCTCGCCGAGGATCTGCCAGAAATCGTCACGGGCGATCGGGTCGACGCCGGAGGTCGGCTCGTCGAGAATCAGGATTTCCGGCGCATGGACCATGGCGACGGCGAGCGACAGGCGCTGGCGGATGCCGAGCGGCAGCGCATCCGGCATGGCATCCATGACGTCGATGAGGTCGAAGCGTTGCGCCATTTCCGCGACGCGCGGGGCGATGCGTTCCTTCGGCAGGTCGAACAGGCGGGCATGCAGGTCGAGGTTCTGTCGAACCGTCAGTTCGCCATAGAGCGAAAAGGCCTGGCTCATATAGCCAATGCGGCGACGGACGGCGAGATCCGAGCCGTCCACGGCGTGGCCAAAAAGTTGCGCCGTGCCCTCGCTGGCGGTCAGGAGTCCGGTCAGCATCTTCATCGTTGTCGTCTTGCCGCAGCCGTTCGAGCCGAGGAAGCCGAAGATCTCGCCGCGCTCGATGCGGAAGCTCACGTCGTTGACGGCGGTGAAATCGCCAAACCGCATCGACAGGTGGCTGGCCTCGATGGCGATCTCACCGTCGAGTTCCGGATTGCGCGGCGGAATGGAGAGTTCGCCGTGGTCGCGGCGTCTCTCCTCCGGCAAAAGGGCGATGAAGGCCTTGTCGAGGTTCGGTGCGCCGGTGCGCTCCAGCAGATCCTTCGGCGTGCCCGTCGCCAGGACCTTGCCGTCGTCCATCGCGACCAACCAGTCGAAGCGGGCGGCCTCTTCCATGTAGGCGGTCGCGACCACCACGGTCATGCCGGGACGCCCTTCGCGGATGCGATCGATCAGTTCCCAGAACTGGCGGCGCGACAGCGGGTCGACGCCGCTCGTCGGCTCGTCGAGGATCAAAAGGTCGGGATCGTGGATCAGCGCGCAGCACAGGCCGAGCTTCTGCTTCATGCCGCCGGACAGCTTGCCGGCGGGGCGATTGGCGAAGGGAGCAAGCCCGGTACTCTTCAGCAGTTCGGCGATGCGGCGTTGGCGTTCCTTGCGCCCATGACCGAACAGGCGGGCGAAAAAGTCCAGGTTCTCGAAAACCGAGAGCGTCGGATAAAGGTTCTTGCCGAGGCCCTGCGGCATATAGGCGATGCGCGGGCAGGTGCGCGCGCGGTGGCCTGAATCGGCCATGTCTCCGCCGAGCACCTGAACCGTGCCGGCCTGCACCGCGCGGGCGCCCGCGAGCAGGGACAGCAGGCTCGACTTGCCGACCCCGTCCGGTCCCATCAGGCCGATCAGGCGGCCGCTCGGCAAGTCGAGCGTGATGTTGGTGAGCGCCTGGGTCTTGCCGTAGGACAGTGACACGTCCTTCAGTCCGACCACCGGGCCGGAGAAATCGGCCACCTCGTGGCGCGAGGGCTCGCTCATCGGACGACGTCGCCCTCGATGCCGGCCGGCCATTGCGCCGTCGGGTCAAGCCGCACATAGGCGACGCCCGGCAGGCCGGTCTTGACCATCTCGATGTGCTTGAGCAGCAGTTCCGGGTTGATCTTGGCCTTGACCCGGAACATCAGCTTTTCCCGCTCGATCTGGGTCTCGACCGTCTTCGGCGTAAACTGCGCGACATTGGCGACGAAGGAGACGGTCGCCGGAATAATGTATTGCGGGGCGGCGTCGAGCTTCAGCCGCACCTCCGCGCCGATCGCCACCCGGCCGGCCTGGTCGGTTGGCAGGAAGAAGCTCATGTAGACGTCGCCGAGGTCGACCAGGTTGATGACCTTGCCGCCACCGGCGACGATCTCGCCCGGCTGGGCGACGCGGAACTGGATGCGGCCGTCGCGCGGGGCGGTGAGCGTGCTGTCGGCGATCACGGTTTCGATGTTGTCGATCGCGGCCTTCGCGGCATCGGCCGCGGCCTCTGCGTTCACCACCTGGGCCTTGGCGTAGCTGATGGCGGCATCGGCTGCGGCCGACTGTGCCTCGGCGGCGGCAAGGGCCGCGCGCGCGCCTTCGGCGGCGGCCTGGTCGTCCTCCAGCGTCTGTTGCGAAATGGTGCTGGAACTGGCGAGCTGTTTGGAGCGCACCATCTTGCGGTCGGCCGAATCGAGCAGGATCTGACGTTGCGAGACGGCGGCGATCGCTGCCTTCTTCTCGGCATTGCGCTGTTCGACCAGTGCCCGCGCCGTCTCGATACCGATATCGGCCCGGCGCTTCTCGGCCTCGGCCTGGCGCAATTGCGATTCCAGCTGCTTGATATCCATCTGGGCGAGCTTCTGCCCAGCTTTGACGAAATCGCCTTCGTCGACGAAAATCTCGCTGATGCGACCGGCCGTCTTGGCCGCCACGTCAATCTCGACCGCCTCGATCCGGCCATTGCCGCTGGCGATGCCGTCCGCCAGTTCCGAGGCCTGCAGCGACTGCCAGAGATAATAACCGCCTCCGGCCGCCAATGCGAGGACGAGGGCGACAATGATCGCGTTTCGGCTGGCTGGTTTCACCGCTTCGATCTCCTGTAGAGCGGGACCCTCCCGACCCTGGGAGCGGTTCAGCTTTATTTCTAATCACTCGATTAAAACAGCATCATCTTCGCAGGTGCAATAGTGCGAACGTGACAGTTCGACGAAATCCGAAGCGAATTGGAACAGGCATGCGACAGTGCCGCCGCGCTTATATTCCGGGAGGCTGTGGCCACGTCTTGATGCCGCCGGTCCAGGTTTCGAACAGCTTGGAGAGCTTCAGCACCCGCATGTCGTCGAAGCGTGGGCCGACGATCTGCAGGCCGATCGGCATGCCACTCTTCGAGAAGCCGCAATTGATCGAGGCGGCCGGCTGTTCCGACATGTTCCACGGCACGGTGAAGGCGATGTGCTCGAATGGCCGTTCGGGGTCGTTTGTGGGCGAGGCCCAGTCGGCCGGGTAGGAGACGATCGGATTGGTCGGGGTCAGCACCGCATCGACCGTGGTGAACAGCCGGCCGCAGGTCTTGCGCATCTCGATGGTCTGACCAAAACCCTGCACCGCCTCGACGCCGGTGACATCGGCGCCCTTTTCCGCCCATTGGTGGATATAGGGCAGGATTTTTGCGCGACGCTCGTCGGGGAGGTTGCGAATGTCGCCCCAGAACTTGGCCCGCCAGAACATGTCCAGCCCGTCGAGCATGGCGCGCGTCATCACCGGCTCGACCTCGAAGACCAAGGCGCCCGCATCCTCGACGAGTTTGGCCGCCGCCAGCACCGCGTCGCGGATCTCCGACTCTGCCTCGAGGCCACACCCGGCGTCGAGCATCACGCCGATCCGCATGCCGCGCACGTCGATCTCGTGGTCCATCCAGTCGAAGTCGTTGGGCGGCAGGCTGGTGCCGTCGCGCCAGTCGGGCCGAGACAGCGTCGCCATGGCGATGGCCGCATCGTCGACGCAGCGGGTCATTGGCCCAGCGCAGCGGCCGACATAATAGGGGTCGACCGGAATGCGGCCATGGCTCGGCTTGAAGCCGAACAGCCCGGTCCAGCCGGCCGGCAGGCGCACGGAACCGCCGATGTCGGTGCCGATGTGCAAGGGGCCGTAGCCGGCGGCGCCGGCCGCCGCTGCCCCTGCGCTCGATCCGCCGGGATTCTGGCTGAGATCCCAGGGATTGCGGCTCAAGGGGTGGAAGCTCGAAAGGCCGGAGGACAGCATGCCGTAATCGGGGCAGGTGGTCTTGCCGAAGATCACCGCGCCGTCTTCCTTCAACCGAGCGGCGACCGGCGCGTCGGTCTCGGCGGGGATCAGTTCGACCGCCGCCGTACCGAGCGGCACCGGCTGGCCCCTGGTGGCGATCAGTTCCTTGAGCGACACGGGAATGCCGTCGAGCATGCCCTGCGGCGCATCGCGCAGCCATCGTTCCGTCGACGCCTTCGCCTGGGCGCGGGCGCTCTCCGGGTCATAGGCATAGAGGGCGGCGACGTGCGGCTCGAAGGTTTCGATACGCGCTTCCACCGCGAGCCAGTATTCGTAAGGGGACAGCGTTTTCGCCCGGAAATTGGCGAGGAGACCCTTGATGGTCAAATGCAGTAAATCGGTCATGTCGACATTCCGTCTCTGCTCAAATGCAATGGCTTGATCGTCTCTGGTCAGTCCGCCGAACGTGGTCGGGCAGCCATGTCCTCGGCCCTGTGGCAGGCGGCCTGGCGTCCCGGCACGATCGTCCGCAACTCGGGCCGCTCGTGGGCGCAGCGCGCGATGGCGAGTGGACAGCGGCTGCGGAAGGCGCAGCCGCCGGTCTCGGCGAGCGGGGCAGGGGGTGGCGCGCGTTCAGTAGGCTGCGGCCGGCCGAACCGCTCTATGCTCGGCTCCGCGTCGGCCAGCGCCTTCGCATAGGGATGCAGTGGCTCTTCGAAGACCGCATGCGCCGGCCCCGTCTCCACCAGCCGCCCGCGATACATCACGCCGACCCGGTCGGCGATGCAGTCGACCACGGCGAGGTTGTGGCTGATGAACAGGAAGGTCACGCCGCGCTTTTCGCGCAGGTCCATCAGCAGGTTGAGCACCTGTGCCTGCACCGACAGATCGAGCGCCGAGACGGCCTCGTCGGCGACCACCAGCTTCGGTTCGGTGATGAGAGCGCGGGCAATCGCAATCCGCTGGCGCTGGCCTCCGGAAAACTCGTGCGGATGGCGTTCGGCGTGCTCGGCCTTCAGCCCGACGCTCTCCAGCATGTCGACGACGCGGTCCTTGATTTCGGCCCGGCCCGGCTTGCGGGCCAGCACATGCAGCGGTTCGGCGACGATGCGGCCCACCTTCTGGCGGGGATCGAGCGAGCCGAACGGGTCCTGGAACACCATCTGGAAATTCTCGCGCTTGCGCATGAGGTCCTTCGGCGGCAGCAAAAAGAGATCGTCGCCATCGAAGATCACATGCCCGGTGGTCGGTCTGTCGAGTGCCATAACGAGCCGCGCAAGCGTCGACTTGCCGCAACCGCTTTCGCCCACGACGCCGAAGATCTCGCCGGCATCGACGGCGAGCGACACGTCGTCGAGGGCGCGGGTGTGGTGTGGAGCGCCGAACAGGGAGTGGCTCGCATAGTCGCGGGTGAGGGCGCGGATATCGAGGAGGGGACGGGTCATGGCTTGCATCGGCTTGGCCCCTCATCCGCCTGCCGGCACCTTCTCCCCGTCGGGACGGGGAGAAGGGACGAGCGGCACTGCCTTGGCCGTCCCCTCTCCCCGTTTACGGGGAGAGGGTCAGGGTGAGGGGCATCTCTACAAACGGAAAGCTTCGGAATGGACCAACCCATCATCTCACCTCCTCTTCCACCCGGATGCAGCGCACGCCGCGTTCGTCGGTAAAGCGGGTCCATCCGGGTTCGCCGGCATGGCAGGCGGTGATCACGTCCGGACAGCGGTCGGAAAACACGCATCCGGCCGGTAGCCGGTCGAAGCGCGGCACGGAGCCTCGAATGGTTGAAAGCCGGCCGCCTTCGCCGATGCGTTTCGGCACGGCGGAAATCAGGCCGCGCGTATAGGGATTGCGCGGTTCCGTCAGGACGTCGCTGGTTCCGCCTTCCTCCATCCGGCGCCCGGCATACATGACGATGGTGCGCCGGCACATGCGGGCGATGACGCCGAGGTCGTGGCTGACCAGCATCAGCGCCATGCCGTATTCGCGGGCCAGTTCGTCCAGAATGTCGAGCACCTCCGCCTGCACCGTGACGTCGAGTGCGGTCGTCGGCTCGTCGGCGATCATCAGGGCGGGCTTCAGTGCCAGCGCAATGGCGATGCCGACGCGCTGGCGCTGCCCGCCGGACATTTCATGCGGATAGGTCTTCGCCCGGCGTTTCGCATCCGGGATCCGCACCTGGTCGAGCAGGTCCACGGCCTGCGCCCGTGCATCGCGCCAGGATAGGCCGCGATGCCAGACCAGCCCTTCAGCGATCTGGTCGCCTATGGTCATCGCCGGATTGAGCGCCGTCATCGGCTCCTGGAAGATCATGCCGATGCGGTCGCCGCGGATCTCGCACAGCCGTCCTTCCGACGCGGCGAGCAGGTTTTCGCCGGCAAGCGCGATCGTGCCGCTGGCTTCCGCAACGCCCGGCAAGAGCCCAATGATCGCCAGCGCGAGCAGCGATTTGCCCGACCCGCTTTCGCCGACGACGCCGAGCGTATCCCCTGCTTCCAGGTCGAAGGCGACATCGGTCAGGATTGGCAGGTGGCGTCCGTCGCCGTGGCGGATGGAGACCGAGAGATCGCGAACGGAAAGGAGAGGGGTGTCGGTCATCGTCACATCCTCCCCTTCTCACGAGGGTCGAGCAGGTCGCGCAAGCCGTCGCCCAGCATATTGAAACCAAAGACGGTCAAAGCGATGGCAAGGCCCGGCAGAATGGCGAGCCATGGCGCCGTCGCCAGATAGGTCTGGGCGTCGGCCAGCATGCGGCCCCAGGTCGGGGCCGGCGGCGGCATGCCGAGGCCGAGGAAGCTCAGGCCCGCTTCTGTCAGGATTGCTAAACCGAGCTGGATTGTCGCCTGGACGATGATCTGGTTGGAGATGTTGGGCAGCACGTGTTCGAGCGTGATCAGGAACGGCCCCTTGCCGGCGCCGCGGGCGGCGAGCACATAGTCGCGCGACCAGATCTGCTGCGCCGCACTGGCCGTCACGCGGGCAAAGACCGGTACCATGAAGACGGCGATGGCGATAATCGCGGTGAACCGGCCGGAGCCCATCAGCGCGCCGAGCATCATCGCCGAAAGAATCGGCGGTACGGCAAAGATCACGTCGTTTGCCCGCATGACGAAGGCTTCGGTCAGCCCCCTTCGGGCGGCAGCCAGCACGCCAAGCGCCGTGCCGAGCGAGCCGCCGAGGGCCACGGCGGCGGCGGCCGTCGACAGCGAGTTCCACGCGCCGACCATCAGCATGGAGGCTATGTCGCGGCCGAACTGGTCGGTGCCGAGAAGGCCGTAGGCGAGCGGCGGCTTCAGCTTGTGGATGATCTGCATCTTGGCCGGCGGCAGCGGCGTCCACACGAGCGAGAGCAGGGCGATCGCCACGAGCGCCAGGATGATCGCGCCGCCGATCGCCAGATTTGGCCGGCGCAGCAAGAGCCAGGGGCTGTAGGCCGCAGGCTTTGTGGTGGTTTTGTCGACGGGCGCGCTCATCGGCCATGCCCCTTCAGCCGCGGGTCGAGCACCAGATAGGAAAGATCGACCAGAAAGTTCATGACGATGACGAGGCCGGCGAAGAACAGCACGACGTCCTGCATGACGATCACGTCGCGCTGGGTCAGGGCCTGATAGGCGAGGCGGCCGAGGCCGGGCAGGTTGAAGACGTTCTCGATCAGGATGGCGCCGGCGATCAGGAAGGTGAATTGCAGGCCGAGAATGGTGATGACGGGCACCAGCGCATTGGGCACGGCATGGCGCCAGAGCGCGGCCTGTCGCGGCAGGCCCTTGGCGCGGGCGGTGCGGACGAAATCCTCGTGCACCACTTCGAGCACCGCGGACCGCGTCACCCGCGTCAGCACGCCGGCCTGCGGCAGGGCAAGGGCCACAGCCGGCAAGAGCAGGGCCTTAAGCCCGGCGATGAGGCCGGCATCCCAGCCGGGAAAGCCGCCGGCCGGCATCCAGCCGAGCGAGATCGAAAAGGCAAGGATCAGAAGAAGCGCCACCCAGAAGCCGGGAACGGCGATGAACAGCTGGGACAGCACGCCGGCGAGATAGTCGAAGCTCGAATTGCGTTTGGCCGCCGAAGCGACGCCGAGCGGGATGGCGATCGCCACCGAGATCAGGATCGCCATCATGGCGAGCGGCAGGGTGACGGCGAGCCGCTCGGCGATCAGGCCGGCCACCGGCACGCCATAGGTATAGGACGTGCCGAGATCCCCGGTCGCCAGGCCGCCGAGCCACAAGAAATAGCGCACCGGCAAGGGCTGATCGAGGCCGAGCTCGTGGCGAAGGGCAGCCAGCGTGTCCGGGCTTGCCGAGGTGCCGAGCATGATCGCCGCCGGATCGCCGGGCAGCACGTCCATGATGAAGAAGATCAGGGCGGAGACTGCGGCGAGCGTCAGGACGAGACTTCCGAGCCGCCGGGCGATGAGGGTCAGCATCGGTGTTCCCTCACCGTGGCGCGGCACCCCCTCTGGCCTGCCGGCCATCTGCCCCATAAGGGGAGAGAGCATGTGAGGCAGGCGTCCCGCCTCCAGTCTGATGTCTCCGTGCTTGAGCGAAACCCCACCACCGCGCGATCGTGGACGTTGGAACGGTGAGCTCTGCGTTTGGTCTTCTTCCCCCTTGTGGGGGAGATGGCCGGCAGGCCAGAGGGGGAGACAGGCATCCTGGAACTCGGTCTAGCTACCGCCCTCACTCCTCCCAATAGACCTCGGTCAGCACGTTGGACGGGATCGGTTCGTTTTCCCAGAGACCCTTCAGCTTCTTGTCCCAGATGCCGAGCTTGGGCATGACGAACAGGAAGAGCGCCGGCACGTCCTCTGCGAGAATCTTCTGCGCCTCGCCGTAGAGCCTGTCCTGCTCGGCGGTGTCGGACGTCGCCTCGACCTTCTTCAGGATGTCGTTGAAGGCAGGGTTCTTGTAGCCGAAATAATAGGGGTCGCGGGCATAGATATCGATGTCCATCGGCTCGGCATGGGCAACGATGGTCATGTCGAAGTCGCGGCCCTTGAACACGTCCTGCACCCATTTGGCCGGGAATTCGGTCGGTTCGATGTTCATCGTCACGCCGATGTCGGCAAACAGCGCCTGCATCACCTGGGCGGAACGCGGCGCATAGGCCATCTGCGGCGTCTTGATGGTGAAGGTGAAGCCGTCCGGATAGCCGGCCTCGGCCAGAAGCGCCCTGGCCTTTTCCGGATCGTAGGGATGGGTGCCGGTGAGGTCGAGATAGCCGCGATCGTTGGGCGTATAATGGCTGCCGATCGGCGTGCCGTAGCCGGACCAGGCACCGTCGACGATCACCGCGCGGTCGAGCGCCATCATCAGCGCCTGGCGCACGCGCTGGTCGTCAAACGGCTTGCGCTCGTTGTTCATGCCGGCCACGACCTTGAGCTCGGTATTGCCGATCACGGTCGTCAGTTTCGCGTCGTCCTTGAAGCTCTCCACCAGCTCCGGCGCGCCGAATTCGGGGAAGGCGTCGACATCGCCGGATTTAAGCGCCGCGGCCTGGGCCTGCGGATCGGCAATGAAGCGGAAGGTGACCTTTTCCAGCTTCACCTTGACGTCCTCGTTCCAGTAGTCGGGATTGGCGGCAAGCTCTACCTTGTCGCCCTTGGCCCAGTTGACGAACTTGAACGGGCCGGTGCCGATCGGCGTGGTCTTGGCCCCAGCCGCGCTCTTGGTGCCGACGATCACCGAGGATGGCCAGCCGAGCCAGTAGAGCAGGCTGCCGGCGGGTTCCTTCAGCTTTAGCACCAGCGTTGCGGCATCCGGCGTCTCGATCGTGTCGATGGCGGCGAAGAAGCGCTTCTGCGGATTGACGCTGTCGGCCCCGCGGGCGCGCTCCAGCGATGCCTTGGCCACGGCCGAGTTGAAGTCCTCGCCGTCATGGAACTTCACGCCCTCCTCGAGCTTGAAGGTATAGGTCAAGCCGTCCGCCGAAATCTCCCAGCTCTTGGCCAGTTGCGGCCTAATCTTGCCATCGCGGTCGATCGCCACCAGACCCTCGAAGACGTTCTGCCAGGTCACCTGGCCGATGGCTACGGGCGCGGCGATCGTCGGGTCGAGGCCGGTCGGCTCGATGGTCATGCCGAGCGTCAGGTCCTTCTCGGCAGCCAGCGTCGGGCTGGAGAGGATGACGGCCACGGTGGCGGCCAGGCCGAGGGCAAGACTGCGGAGGAGGTTGGGCCTGACGGCCGGCAATGCATCGGTCATGAAATTCCCCTGTTCCTGGCGCTCTTACCGTTCCGGCATATTGGCCGATGGCGCACTGCAACAAATACTGGCATCTCGCCGGCGCGGGCACAATGCGGTTTTTTGTGTTTGCCGCGTCGTGCAAGCACCAGTCCGGTGCCACCGCACGGCGAAGGCCAGCCGTGTGCCGAGCGAGGACAGGGGAAACCGCGACCGACGGGCCAGCGGAGGACCACGATGAAAAGAATTTCGGACGCCGACGGGGACGCCTTTTCAGGCGACGGCCATCCGACCACCGGCGGAGGAGTTGCCCCGCCCTACGCCGGCCCCGGCCAGCATGCCCGCCTGGCGGGCAGCGGCTATGAACGCCTTGCGGGCGACGTCCGCCGCCTCGTCGGTCTCGATCGCCAGCCGGCACCAGCGCTTGGCCCGTTCATAGGCGGCCCCGCTGCGCGTCGGCCATTCCTCCTCGAGGAAATAGAGCGCGTCGTAGGGTTCGCGGAACGTCCGCTCCAGTCCAGATTGTAGGGTGAGTTCGACCGGATCGGTCCAGGTGGAATTTCCAGGGGGCATTACCTTCTCCATCACGCCGACACGAACACGCGGAAAGGGAAAAGGTTCCTTGAAAATTTTGCCTTTATTTCAACTGTTTGTGAGGCCGTGTGGCGCTCATGCCGTGAGGGCGGCTGATAGCGATGACGGTTCGTCTGCCCAGTCCGTCCCGGCGCGGGCATCGCGTTGCCTGAGCCAGTCTGCCGTCGCCTCGCCCGCCCATTCGGCGGCCTCCGACAGGGTTTCGCCGCCGACCAGGGCATGCAGCAGGGCGGCGCTGAAACTGTCGCCGGCGCCGATCGTGTCCCGGCTCGATACCGGATGGACGGCATGCACGTCGCGGCGCTCGATGCCGTCGAACAGGGTGATCGCACGGGGGCCGTCGGTCAGGGCGAGTTGCGTCAGCCGCGGGCCGGAAATGTTGGTAGCCTTCTGCCAGATCTGCTCGAGGCTCTCTCCGGGAAAATCGGCTTTCGAGCCGACGATGATGTCGGCGGGCCGTGGCGTGGGGGTGCCGAGCGGAAATTGCGATACGACCAGCGAGGCCTGTTCCAGCGACTGGAGGATCGCGTCGCATAGCCGGGAGCCGTTGACGTAGAAGGCCCTGCCTTTCACCGGCGCCGAAAGCGAGAATCCACGGCTGGCGCGCTTCTCTTCCGAGAGTATGGTCCGCTCGCCGTTCGGCTCGAGCAGGATGTCTGCACATTCCGTCTCTCCCTCCACAGTGCCGACATGGGTCAGGTCATAAGCCTGGCGCGCCAGAACGTCGCGCGCCCAAGCGCCGTAGCGATCGTCCTTGAGCGTCGAAACAAGGCAGACCGGATGGCCGAGGTCCATTAGCCGCCGCGCCGTGTAATATCCGCCGCCCCCCAGCCGCACGCGCCGGTCCGACCAGGATATCCGTGCGCCGGAACGCAAGGGTGCGTTCAATCGCCAGATTCGGTCGTGGTTGATGTGGCCGATCACGATGATCGGGCCGCTTGCCGGCGGAGGGGAAGTGCGCATGCGGTGTGTGAAGTCCTTCTGTTTTGCGCCGCGGATGGCTTGATCCGTCATTTTCGCCGATTGCCGGAACCGCGCCGCGCTCGTGCCCATTTCTTGCCCAAGGATGAAGAGAGCGCAAGGAGATTGACCGTGACGATCAGGGCCGTTGTCTGGGGCGAGAATATCCACGAGCATACCAATGCCGTGGTCCGGGGCATCTATCCGGACGGAATGCATTCCACCATCGCCGCGGCGCTCAATGCGCAAGACGACATTGAGGCGACGACCGCGACCTTGCAGGAGCCGGAACACGGGCTGAGCGGCGAGCGGCTGGCTGCGACCGACGTGCTGTTGTGGTGGGGCCACAAGGACCATGGTGCTGTGTCCGACGAAGCGGTCGAGCGCGTGGTGCGCCGCGTCTGGGAGGGCATGGGGCTCGTCGTCCTGCATTCCGGCCATTTCTCCAAGCCGTTCAAGCGGCTGATGGGCACGCCCTGCGCGCTGAAATGGCGCGAGGCCGGAGAGCGCGAACGGATCTGGACGGTCAATCCGGGGCATCCGATCGCCGAGGGGATCCCGGAAAATTTCGTCCTGGACAACGAGGAAATGTATGGCGAGTTCTTTTCCGTCCCGGAACCGCTAGAGACCGTCTTCATCTCCTGGTTTGCCGGCGGCGAGGTGTTTCGGTCGGGCATGACCTGGCGCCGCGGCGCGGGCAACATCTTCTATTTCCGCCCCGGTCACGAAACCTATCCGACCTATCACGACGCCACCGTGCAGAGGATCATCCAGAATGCGGTGAAATGGGCCTATAATCCGCGCCCGGCCTTCGCCGGTGTGCACGAAGCGCCGAACGTGCCGGTCGAGCGCGCGCTCGAACCGATCACCGAGTGCGGGCCGAAGCTGCACGAGGCCGGCGAAGAGGGCTACAAGTGACCCCGATCCGTCTCCTGGTGCTGGGCACCGGCGGCATGGCCAATACCCATGCGATGAACTTCGCCACGATTGCGGACGTGCAACTGGTGGCGGCGGTCGATGTCGACCTTGCCAAGGTCCGCGCTTTCGCCGCGCGCCACGATATCGCCCATACCTTCACCTCGGTCGACGAGGCCATCGGCTGGGGCGAGTTCGATGCCGTGACCAATGTGACTCCGGACCGCATTCATCATCCGACGACGCTTGCGCTGCTCGCCGCCGGCAAGCACGTGATGTGCGAGAAGCCGCTTGCCGAGACCTATGCCAAGGCGGACGAAATGGCGACGGCGGCCGAAGCCTCGGGTCTTGTCAACATGGTCAACCTGACCTATCGCAATGTCGCGCAGGTGCAGAAGGCGCGGCAGATGGTGATCGATGGGGAGATCGGCCGGGTGCGCCACATCGAGGCGTCCTATCTGCAGAGCTGGCTGGTGTCCAAGGCCTGGGGCGACTGGGCGAGCGAGAGCCAGTGGCTGTGGCGCCTGTCCACCAAGCACGGGTCCAACGGCGTGCTGGGCGATGTCGGCATCCACATCCTCGATTTTGCCGGCTTCGGCGCAGCGACCGAGATCGACCATGTGTTCGCCCGGCTGAAGACCTTCGACAAGGCGCCGGGCAACCGCATCGGCGAATATGATCTCGATGCCAATGACAGCTTCACCATGACTGCAGAATTCACCAACGCCGCCATGGGCGTCATCCACGCCAGCCGCTGGGCGACCGGCCACCTGAACGAGCTTCACCTTCGGGTTCACGGCGACAAGGGCGCGCTGGAGGTGATCCACCGGATCGACGGTTCGCGACTGAGGGCCTGCCTCAAGGAAGATGTGGAAACGGCGGTCTGGAAGGAGATCGAGGTCGACCCGGTCGAGACCAACTACCAGAAGTTCATCGCCGCAATTCGCGGCGGATACATGCAGGAACCGAGCTTCCGCCATGCCGCCAACCTGCAAAAAATTCTCGACCTCGCCCTGGTGACGGAGCGCGAACGGCGCGAACTTGCCGTATAGCCGGCAGAAGCCCTTCTCCCCGGCGGGGAGAAGGTGGCGCGTAGCGCCTGATGGTGGTAGGCGAAGCCTCGAAGACTGGCGTCAAGCCTCAGTAGACGACCTTCACCGCCGCCTTCTGCTCCACCGACTTCAACGCAGCGTCGGCAAGCGCCAGTGCGATCAGGCCATCCTCGGCCGAGGGAGAAAGGGGCGTACCCTTTTCCAGACCGTCGATGAAGGCTGATATCTCGGCGGCATAGGCGGCCGTGTAGCGGGTCATGAAGAAGTCGTGCAGCGGCGGGCGGGTGTAGCCGTCCTTGGTGGCGACCTCGATCGACACCGGCCTCTGGTTTTCCGCCGAGACGGCGCCGAGCGAACCGTGTACCTCGATGCGCTGGTCGTAGCCGTAGGAGGCGCGGCGCGAATTGGAGATCAACGCCTGGCGGCCGCTCTTGGTCGTCAGGATCAGGCTCGCCGAGTCGTAGTCGCCGAGTTCGCCGATCTTCGGGTCGATCAGGACCGAGGCGGAGGCCATCACCGTGTCGATCTCCTCGCCGAGCAGGAAACGCGCGATGTCGAAGTCGTGAATGGTCATGTCGCGAAAAATGCCGCCCGAAACCTTGATATAGTCGGCCGGCGGAGCGCCGGGATCGCGGCTGGTGATCGTCACCATCTCGACCTTGCCGATGGAGCCCTTATCGATCTCCTTGCGCACGGCCTGAAAATGCGGATCGAAGCGGCGGTTGAAGCCGAGCATGACCTTGCCGCCGACCTTGCGCACCGTTTCAAGGCAGGTGCGGGCGCGGGCGACGTCGAGGTCGATCGGTTTTTCGCAGAAGATCGCCTTTCCGGCCTTCGCGAAACGCTCGATCAGGTCGGCATGGGTGTTGGTCGGGGTGCAGATGATAACCGCGTCGACGTCCTTGTCGGCCTCGATCTCGTCGACAGTCTTCACCGCCGCGCCGGAGACTTCTGCAATGGCTTTGGCCGCCTCGGGAAAGGCGTCGGCGACGGCAACCAGTTTCGCCCGCTTGTCCTCGGCGATCGCGCGCGCATGCACCTTGCCGATCCGGCCGGCGCCCAGAAGGGCCAGTTTCGTCACCATCGTCTTCTCCTCCCTTGGTCGCCTTGCCGATCAGGCCTCGGGCGCCCTAAACACCGTTTGTGCCGGCCCCTCGTTTCGCCTTGCCATCCTGGCGGCGGTACGGAGGCGTAGGTCACCGAATGGAGCCAAAACTCCATTTGGAATATTAATTCTATTTTGCTAGATTGCGATATCGCTTGTGTCAAGCGGCATTGCGGAAAGGACAGTCATGACGGAAACCGGCGGACCAGCCAGCATCAAGGCGTTCGAGGAACGATTGCTGGAAGTGTCGGAAAGCCTGCCGAAGCGGCTGCGCCAGTGTGCGGACTATGTCGCCGCCAACAAGGACCGGATCGCGGTCTCGACTGTGGCGGAAATGGCGGAAGGCGCCGGCGTCCAGCCATCGGCCTTCATGCGTTTTTGCCAGATCCTCGGCTTTTCCGGCTTTTCCGAAATGCAGAAGCTGTTTCGCGATTCCTTCGTCGGCGGTTGGCCGGATTATTCGACACGCCTGCAACACATTCGCGATATGGGCGAGGGCAGCCCGACCGCCTTGCTCGCCGAATTCGTCGAGGCCGGCCGCACCTCGCTCGAGGGCTTGCTGAAGTCGGTCGAACCGGACATGCTGGAACGCGCGGTCGATGTGCTTGCGAGCGCCGGGATGATTCACATCATCGGCCTGCGCCGCTCCTTCCCGGTCGCCAGCTACATGGCCTATGCGCTGGAAAAGATGAATGTTCCGGCGATGCTTCACAGCGCCGTCGGCAAGCTGGAAAATCACCACGCGATCAGGCCGGGCGACGCGCTCCTGGCGATCACCTTCTCGCCCTATTCCACAGAGACCATGGAACTGGTCGAGGAGGTGGCGAAGAAAGGGATTCCGATCGTCGCCATCACCGATACGATCGTCAGCCCCTTGCGCCGGTTCGATGCGATCGCGCTTTCGGTCTCCGAGGTCGATTTCGGTGCCTTCCGCTCGCTCTCCGCGACACTGTGCCTTGCGATCACGCTCTCGGTCGCAGTGGGTACGGCGCGGCAGGAGTCCTGAATATTTGTATTGAAAATTCCAAAAATGGAATTTAAAGTCCATTCCAAGAGGAGAGGAGGCCGTGTTTCCGCGGCCGCCTGACGGAATGGACGGCGCGGCCAGCGACCCGCCGCCCAAAGGGAGGTTTGCTTGGCACAACTCGATCTGATCACGATCGGACGCTCGTCGGTCGACCTTTATGGCGCACAGGTCGGCGGCCGACTCGAGGACATGGCCTCCTTCAACAAGTATATCGGCGGCTCCCCCACCAATATCGCCGCCGGCACCGCCCGGCTCGGCCTGAAGTCCGCCGTGCTCACCCGTGTAGGCGACGAGCACATGGGCCGCTTCATCCGCGAGCAGCTGGTGCGCGAGGGCGTCGATGTGCGCGGAGTCAAGACCGATCCCGAGCGGCTGACGGCGCTTGTCCTTCTCGGCATCCGTGACGAACACCAGTTTCCGCTGATCTTCTACCGCGAGAACTGCGCCGACATGGCGTTGTGCGAGGACGATGTCGATGCCGACTTCATCGGGACAGCGCGTTGCGTGCTGGCGACCGGCACCCATCTGTCCCATCCGCGCACCGAGGCCGCGGTGCTGAAGGCTTTGAAGATCGCCCGCGAAAGCGGCGCGCGCACCGCGCTCGACATCGACTACCGGCCGAACCTCTGGGGCCTTGCCGGCCACGGCGCCGGCGAGAGCCGCTACATCGAATCGGGAGCCGTCACCGCCAAGCTGCAGTCGACGCTGCCGCTCTTCGACCTGATCGTCGGCACGGAAGAGGAATTCCATATCGCCGGCGGATCGACCGACACGCTTCAAGCGCTGCGTGCGGTGCGCCGCATCACGCCGGCGACGCTCGTCTGTAAGCGCGGCCCGATGGGGGCGGTGGTCTTCGAGGGCGAAATTCCAGACAGCCTCGACGCCGGCCAGAAGGGGCCCGGCTTCCCGATCGAGGTCTTCAACGTCCTCGGCGCCGGCGACGGCTTCATGTCGGGCCTCCTGAAGGGCTGGCTCACCGGCGAGGACTGGCCGACCAGCCTCAAATACGCCAATGCCTGCGGGGCCTTCGCCGTCTCCCGTCACGGCTGCACGCCGGCCTATCCGAGCTGGGAGGAACTCCAGTATTTCTTCGACCGGGGCATCCGCAACAAGGCGCTCCGCAAGGATACCGCCCTCGAACAGGTGCACTGGTCGACGAACCGCAAGACCGACTGGCCGGTCATGCGTGTCTTCGCCTTCGACCATCGCATGCAGCTCGAAGCCATGGCCGAGGAGGCGGGCGCTGCGCCGGAGCGCATCGGCGCTTTCAAGGAGCTCTGCCTCAAGGCCGCCCAGCAGGTCGCGGCAGGCGGCAGCGGCTATGGCATTCTCTGTGACGGCCGGCTCGGCCGCGACACGCTCTACCGCGCCGCGGGCTCCGGCCTCTGGATCGGCCGGCCGGTCGAATGGCCCGGCTCGCGGCCGCTGACGCTGGAGCCTGAGATCGGCGCCGATTTCGGCGGCCTTTGCGAATGGCCGGTCGAGCATGTCGTCAAGGTGCTCTGTTTCTACCATCCCGACGACCCACCGGAGCTCAGGGCGAACCAGGAAGAGACGGTGGCAAGGCTCTTCGCCGCGGCCCGACGCAACCGGCTCGAAATGCTGCTCGAGGTCATCCCTTCGAAGGTCGGCCCGACGGACGACGACACGGTCGCGAAGATCATCGACCGCTTCTACGAGATCGGCGTCTATCCCGACTGGTGGAAGCTCGAACCGATGAAGACCGAAGCCTCCTGGGCCAATGCCTGCGAGGCGGTGCGGCGCAACGACCCCTATGCCCGCGGCATCGTGGTGCTCGGGCTCGATGCTCCGGCCGCCGAGCTGGAGGAGAGCTTCGCGCTTGCCGCCGGCTTCGATCTGGTCAAGGGTTTTGCCGTCGGGCGCACGATCTTCGGCGATGCCGCCCGCAACTGGCTTTCCGGCGCGATCACCGATGCCGAAGCGGTCGAGGAGATGGCGGGACGTTACAGCAGTCTTTGCGCGGTCTGGGACAAGGCGCGCGCCAAGGGAGGAAAGGCATGAAAACGGTGAGACTGACGGCCGCACAGGCTATGGTGCGCTACCTCGCCAATCAGATGAACGAGCATGGCGAGACCTATATCGCCGGTGTGTGGGCGATCTTCGGCCACGGCAATGTCGCCGGCGTCGGGGAAGCGCTCTACGGGGTCCGCGACCAGCTTCCGACCTATCGCGGCCAGAACGAGCAGTCGATGGCCCATGCGGCGATCGCCTATTCCAAGCAACTGCGCCGCCGTCGCGCGATGGCGGTCACCTCCTCGATCGGACCGGGTGCGGCGAACATGGTGACGGCCGCGGCGCTCGCCCACGTCAACCGGCTGCCGGTCCTCTTGATCCCAGGCGACGTCTTCGCCAATCGCGGTCCCGATCCGGTTCTCCAGCAGCTCGAGGATTTCGGCGACGGCACGATGTCGGTCAACGACTGCTTCAAGCCGGTGAGCCGCTATTTCGATCGCATCACCCGGCCGGAACAATTGCTGACCGCCCTGCCGCGCGCGATGCGCACGATGACCGATCCGGCCGATTGCGGCCCGGTGACGCTCGCCTTCTGTCAGGACGTCCAGGCAGAAGCCTATGACTACCCCGAGAGCTTCTTCGAACAGCGGGTCTGGCGTCAACGTCGTCCCGAACCGGATGCGGCGGAATTCGACGCGGCGATCGTGGCGCTGAAGGCGGCGAAAAACCCGGTCATCGTCGCCGGCGGCGGCGTGCATTTTTCCGGCGCGACCGAGGCGCTCAAGGCCTTCTCCGAAAAGCACGGCATCCCCGTCGTCGAGACGCAGGCCGGCAAGTCGGTACTCGCCTGGGATCACCCGCTCAATTTCGGTGCCGTCGGCGTGACCGGAACGGGTTGCGCCAACATCGTCGCCGAGAATGCCGATCTCGTCTTCGGCGTCGGCACGCGCTTCCAGGATTTCACCACCGGTTCCTGGGCGCTCTTCAAGAACCCGGCGCGCAAGATACTCGCCCTCAACGTCCAGCCCTATGACAGCGCCAAGCATGATGCGATCGCGCTGACGGCGGATGCGAAGATCGGTCTCGAACGCCTGTCGGCGGCGCTCGGCGACGCCGTCTTCCCCGCACCCGACGCCGATCTCAAGAGTGCCTGGTTCGCCAAAGCCGATGCCGTGACCGCGCCGCCGAAGGATGGCAATCAGTTGCCGACCGACATGCAGGTGATCGGCGCCGTGCAGCGCCAGTCGCGCGACAATACGGTCGTCATGTGCGCGGCCGGCACGATGCCCGGCGAACTGCACCAGCTATGGAAGGCCAAGCTGCCGCTCTCCTACCACATGGAATACGGCTTCTCCTGCATGGGCTACGAGATTGCCGGCGGTCTCGGCATCAAGATGGCCGAGCCGGAGCGCGACGTCATCGTCATGGTCGGCGACGGCTCCTACATGATGATGAATTCTGAGCTCGCGACCTCGGTTGCCATGGGTCTCAAGATCACGGTCGTGATTACCGATAATCGCGGCTACGGCTGCATCAACCGGCTGCAGATGGGCACAGGCGGGGCCGAGTTCAACAATCTCTACGCCCATACCAATGTCCAGCCGATGGCCATCGACTTTGCCGCGCATGCCGCCTCAATGGGGGCAAGCGCCCGCAAAGTCTCGTCGATCGCCGAGCTGGAACAGGCGCTTGCCGCAGCGCGCGACGCGACCGTGACCACGGTCATTGTCATCGATACCGACCCCTATCCGACGCCGGAGGCCGGCGGGCATTTCTGGGACGTCGCCGTTCCGGAAGTCTCGCCCCGCGCCGAAGTCAATCAAGCCCGTGTCCGCTACGAGGCCGCTCTCAAGGAAAGACGCTAAGCATGATCTCCTATGGTACCAATCCGATTGCCTGGTCGAACGACGATGATCGCTCGCTTGGCGCCCACATCAGCCTCGAACAATGCCTCGACGAAACGGCGAAGATCGGTTTCGACGGCATCGAGAAGGGCCACAAGTTCCCTGAGGATCCGGCGGGCCTCAAGGCCGTGCTCGAACCACGCGGTCTGCGCTACGTCTCCGGCTGGCATTCGCTGAACCTGCTCACCCACACGATCGAGGAGGAAAAGGCGGCGGTGCAGCCGGCGCTCGATCTGCTCAAGGCCATGGGCTCGAAGGTCATCATCGTTTGCGAAACCTCCAACGCCATCCACGGCAATGACGCGGTGGCGGTCAACGACCGTCCGAAGCTCTCCGATGCGGACTGGGCGAGGTTCGGCGCCGGCGTCGAGGCCTTGGCCGAATATGCCGCTGCGCAGGGCATTGCGCTCGTCTACCACCATCACATGGGCACGATCGTCGAGAGCGAAGAGGAAGTCGACAAGCTGATGGCCCGTACCGGGCCGCATGCGAAACTGTTGCTCGACACCGGCCATTGCCTGTTCGGGGGCGGCAATCCGGAGCGGGTGGCGAAAAACCACATGCACCGCGTCGGCCACATCCATGCCAAGAACATCCGGCCGATCATCGCCCGGCAGGTTCGGGACGAGAATCTCTCCTTCCTCGAAGGCGTTCGACGCGGCGTGTTCACCGTGCCGGGCGATCCGGAAGGCGGTGTCGACTTTCCGCCGGTCTTGCGGATCGCTGCCGAGCATGGTTACCAAGGCTGGCTGGTCATCGAAGCCGAGCAGGACCCGGATGTCCGCAATCCCTTCGAATATCAGAGCCTTGGTTTGAAATCGCTAAAGGCCATGGCCAGACAGGCCGGGCTGGACAAGGAGACAGCGTGAAATTTCTCGACCCGCAGCATCCGTTCTTCAAGCCGCTCTGGCGCCGCATCGTGACCGTCGTCGCACCGGCGGCCTGGGGCCTCTTCGAGCTTTCGAGCGGTGAGGCGGGCTGGGCCATCGTCTTCATCGGAGCGGCGGCCTATGCGGGTTACGAGCTGTTCCTGGCACCGCAGCCGGCGCCGGGTGAAAAGCCTCCGGCGGACGAGGCGGCCAGGGACGACAAGGGAGACGAGGGATGACGAATCTGCTGCGCAAGCCAAACGGTGCCTCCGGCAAGGTGCATGACATCACGCCGGCGGATGCCGGATGGGGTTATGTCGGTTTCGGCCTCTATCGGCTGAAGGCCGGCGAGACGGCCTCCGAGCCGACCGGCGAGACCGAGGTCATTCTCGTCCTAGTCGAAGGCAAGGCGAAGGTTTCCGGTGGCGGCAGGGATTTCGGCGAACTCGGCGACCGCATGAGCGTCTTCGAGCGCGCCCCGCCGCATTGCGTCTACGTGCCGGCCGGTTCCGACTGGTCGGCGACCGCCACCACCGACTGCACGCTTGCCGTCTGCACGGCCCCCGCCATGCCCGGCCGAGAGGCGCAGGTGATCGGCCCGGCCGGTATCTCGCTGGTTGAGCGCGGCAAGGGCGCCAATACCCGTTACATCTATCCGATCGCGATGGAAGACCGCGACGTCGCCGACGCGCTGCTGGTGACGGAAGTTCTCACGCCGTCGGGCAACTGGTCGTCCTATCCGCCGCACCGGCATGACGAGGACAGGTTTCCCGAGATGACCTATCTCGAGGAGACCTATTACCACCGTCTCAATCCGGCCCAGGGTTTCGGCTTCCAGCGCGTCTTCACCGAGGACGGTTCGCTCGACGAGACGATGGCCGTCAACGACGGTGACGTGGTTCTGGTGCCCAAGGGTCATCATCCCTGCGGCGCGCCCTATGGCTACGAGATGTACTACCTCAACGTCATGGCCGGCCCCTTGCGCAAGTGGCGCTTCCAGAACCATCCGGACCACGACTGGATCTACCAGCGCGACAATCCGTAAGCGCTGAGAAACATTTCACACATCGACTTCTGGGAGGAAGACATGGCGGGTCTCGGCATCGGGCTCATCGGCACCGGCTATATGGGAAAGTGCCACGCACTGGCGTGGAACAACGTGGCGAGCATCTTCGGCGATGTTGAACGTCCGCGCCTCATAACGCTCGCCGAGGTCAATGCCGATCTGGCGGCGAAGAAAGCGACTGAGCTCGGCTTTGCCAATTCGACCTGCAACGGGCGCGACCTCATGTCCGATCCATCGATCGACGTGATTTCGGTGACCACGCCCAATGCCTTCCACGCCGAGATGGCGATCGCAGCGCTCGAAGCCGGCAAGCATGTCTGGTGCGAAAAGCCGATGGCGCCGGCACTGGCCGATGCGATCCGCATGCGTGACGCTGCCGCCCGCTCGGGCAGGGTGGCGGTCATGGGCTACAACTATATCCAGAATCCAATGATCCGCCATATCCGCCGGCTGATCGGCGAGGGCGCGATCGGTGCCGTCAACCACGTCCGCGTCGAGATGGACGAGGACTTCATGGCCGACCCGGCCCAGCCCTTCTACTGGAAGAGCGAAGCTTCGTCCGGATATGGCGCGCTCGACGATTTCGCCGTCCATCCGCTGTCGCTGCTGTTCACGCTGTTCGGCCATGTGGAAGCGGTGGTGACCGACATGGTGAAGCCTTATGAGACACGGTCGCTGGCGAGCGGCGGCAGTCGCCACGTCGAGAACCACGACATTGCCAGCGTGCTTCTGCGCCTCGAGGGCGGCATCTCCGCCGCGCTGATGGCCAATCGTTCGGCCTGGGGCCGCAAGGGGCGCATCGCCGTGCAGATCTTCGGCTCGGCCGGTTCCATCCTGTTCGACCAGGAACGCATGAACGAGTTCCAGCTCTACCAGGCTTCCGGTCGCCCGGAGGAACAGGGCTTCCGCACCATTCTCGCCGCCCCGCATCACAAGCCCTATGACCGCTTCATCCCGGCCCCCGGCCACGGCCTCGGCTTCAACGACCTGAAGGTCATCGAATGCCGCGAACTGATCGCCGCGATCGGCGGCGACAAGGCGCATGTGATCGGTTTCGACGACGGCCTCAGGATCGAGCGCAGCGTTCATGCCATGGCACAGTCCTTCACCGAACGACGCTGGGTCACCGTCGAGGGATAGTTTCCTTCGTTTCCGGTGCGATTGATCCGCCGTCGCCTTCCGGCCGTAGTCCATGGCAGAGACGTTGGCGGCTGTTCCATGCCCGCCTTGTCGCGGAGGGCCGATCATGGAAAGCAAAATTCTGCCGTCGCTCGGGTGCGGCTATCACGCGCTGGTGCTCGGCGCATCGGGCGGCATCGGCTCCGCCTTTCTCAGCGCTTTCCGAGACGATCCGGCCTGCGCTCGGGCGACCGGCCTTTCGCGCCGCAGCGACGGTTTTGACGTGACAGACGAGGCTTCTGTCTCTGCTGCGGCTGAGCGGCTACACGGTGAGGGCGCCGGTTTCGACGTCATCACCTGTGCCACCGGAGCGCTGACCATCGACGGGGTCGGCCCGGAAAAAACGATCAAGGCCATCCGCACCGATGCCATGGCCGCGCAGTTTGCCCTCAATGCCATCGGCCCGGCGATGGTGCTGAAGCATTTCGCCGGCCTGCTGCACCGTGATCGCCGCAGCCTGATCGCATTCCTGTCGGCGCGGGTCGGATCGATCGGCGACAATCGGCTCGGTGGCTGGATCTCCTACCGCGCCTCCAAGGCTGCGCTGAACCAGATCGTGCGGACCTCAGCAATCGAGATCGCCCGATCGCGACCGCAGGCGGTGGTGGCGGCGCTGCATCCCGGAACCGTCGCCACCGCGCTTTCCGATCGCTTCTCGGCTGGACACGACCGGCTCACGCCCGACGACAGCGTGCGGCGGATGCTGTGCGTGCTCGAAGGGCTCGATCCGCCGCGGAGCGGCGGCTTCTACGCCTATGATGGCCAAACGATCCCATGGTGACGCGGGGCGGCAGCAGATCCATTTCCCGAGACCAAGCGTAGATGGGCCAGAACCTCACGCAGGAGACGCTACGATGTCCAAGACCAGATCCATGTTCTTCGCCCTTCTTCTTCCTGTCCTCATGCCCGCCTCCGGTGCCGCTGCCGGGGCTTTCACGCTCGAAGGCTTTTTCGCCGGTAAGAGCAAGGCAGTCGGCTCGTTCAGCGCCATCAATGGCGTGAAGCGCAAGTTCACCGTTGATCTCACAGGCAAATGGGACGGCAAGACGCTGACGCTTCGGGAGGACTTCGTCTTCGACGACGGTACCCGCGACACCAAGACCTGGCGCTTCGTCAAGACCGGGCCGGCCAGCTATTCCGGAACCCGCGAGGATGTGATCGGCGAAACCAAGGTGACGCTTCAGGGCAATGTCGCGCGCTTCAACTATCTCGTCTATCTCGATTCCGCCAGGCAGGCGAACAAGGTCCGCTTCTACGACAAGATGGTCCTGCGCAGCGACGGTTCCGTTCTCAACACCGCGCTGGTGACGAAATTCGGCCTGCCGGTGGCCAAGACCGTGGTCGAATTCGAGAGGTAAGGCGGCAGTCCGCCACTCTAAGGCGGCAAAGGGCTTTCATGAAAGAAAAAGGCGGCGCCGGGGCGCCGCCAGGTGGCTTTCGCTGTGGGAGTTATCTCTCAGACCTTGCGCTTCTTCTGCCTGTAGACGTCGGCGACGACGGCCGTGACGATGATCATGCCCTTGATGATCTCCTGGTAGTAGGCGTCGACCCGAAGGAAGGTGAAGCCGGAGGTCATCACGCCGAGGATGATCGTGCCGATTACCGTGCCGGAAATGCGGCCGGCGCCGCCGGCGAGCGAAGTGCCGCCGATCACGGCTGCGGCAATGGCGTCGAGTTCGTACATCACGCCCATGCCGGCCTGGGCGGTCTGGGCGCGCGCGGCGGTCACGACGCCGGCCAGCCCCGCCAGCATGCCGGCGATGGCATAGACCTTGATCAGGTGTGCCTCGACATTGATGCCTGAGACGCGGGCCGCCTGGACATTGGCACCGATCGCATAGGTGAACTTGCCATAGCGGGTATAGCGCAGCGCGACGTGGAAGATGATCGCGACGATGAGGAAGACAACGACCGGGGCGATGCCCGTGCCGATGAAAATGAACTCTTCGCTGAGGCCCGAGACCGGCTGGCCCTTGGTGTACCACTTGGAAATGCCGCGCGCCGTCACCATCATGCCGAGCGTGGCGATGAAGGGCGGGATCTTCGTGCGGGCGATCAACTGGCCGTTGATGAAGCCGGCGAGCAGACCGACGGCGATGCCGACCGCGATCGGCACAAAGAACGGCATGTCGGTGAGGCTCGGATAGAGCGCACGCGGCCAGGTAGAGGCCTGGGCGAAGCTCGCCGAGAACATCGCCGTCATGCCGACGACCGAACCGGAAGAGAGGTCGATGCCGCCGGTGATGATGACCTGGGTCACGCCGACGGCGATGATGCCGATCACTGAGACCTGCAGGATCATGATCGTCAGCCGCTGCGGGTTCATCAGGAAGCTCTGGCCGACGAACAGCCAGCCGAGCAGTTCGAAGATCAGCGCAATGCCGATCAGGACGAGAAAGATGTTCGCCTCCGGTGGGATGCTCCGGTGCTGGGTTTTTCCGGTCCTCGGATCGACCTCGTTCTTGGCCATGGTTTCGCTCTTCATAGGTTCTCCTCCAAGGTTCATGATCGCCGGCAGCTCAGCGCGCGGCGAGATCCATCACCTTGATCTGTGTGGCTTCCGCGCGATCGAGGAAGCCGGTGATGCGTCCCTCGTGCATGACCATGATCCGGTCGCTCATGCCGAGCACCTCGGGCATTTCCGATGAGATCATGATCACGGCGACGCCGTTCTTCGCCATTTCCGTCACCAGCCGGTGGATTTCCGCCTTGGCTCCGACATCGATGCCGCGGGTCGGCTCGTCGAGGATAAGGATGCGCGGATTGGTCAGCATCCAGCGGCCGATCAGCACCTTCTGCTGGTTGCCGCCCGACAGGTTCTCGATGCGCTCGTTCATGTTCGGCGTCTTGACGCGCAGCTTTCGGCACATTTCCTCGCATTCGGCTGACAGCGCCGCCTGCTGGACGAAGCCGTTGCGGACGAACTTGTCCTGCAGGACGGCGAGCTGCATGTTTTCCAGCACGTTGAGGATCAGCAGGCAGCCGGTCTCCTTGCGGTCCTCGGTCAGAAAAGCCATGCGATGGCGGATCGCCTCGGTCGGGCTGAAGACGTCGACCGGCTTGCCGTCGATCTCGATCGTGCCGGACGAGGCCGGCGTCACGCCAAAAATCGTCTCGGCGACATTGGAGCGGCCGGAGCCGACGAGGCCGGCGACGCCGAGGATCTCGCCGGCGCGCACGTCGAACGAGACGTCGTTGAACACGCCGTCGAGCGTCAGGTTCTTGACCGACAGCACGACGTTGCCGAGGGCCACGTCCTCCTTGGGGAACATCTGGGTGATCTCGCGGCCGACCATCATGCGGATGATGTCGTCGCGCGTCACGTCGGTGGAGGCGTGGGTGCCGATATACTTGCCGTCGCGGAAGACCGAGAACTCGTCGGCGATCTCGAAAAGCTCGTTCATCTTGTGGGTGATGTAGACGATGCCGATGCCCTGGTCGCGAAGTCCGCGGATGATCTGGAACAGGTGGGCGACCTCGCGCTCGGTCAGCGCCGAGGTCGGCTCGTCCATGATCAACACATCGGATTCGTAGGAGACCGCCTTGGCGATCTCGACCATCTGCCGGTTGGCGACCGACAATTCGCCGACCTTGGTTTGCGGATGGATGGAAATGTTCAGCCGGTTGAAGAGATCCGCCGTCTTGCGGTTCATCTCCTTGTGGTCGACGAAGCCGAGGCGGGTGAGCGGCTCGCGGCGGATCCAGATGTTTTCCGCCACCGTCATCGGTGCCATCAGGTTCAGTTCCTGGTGGATCATGGCAATGCCGTTCTCCAGCGCGTCGAGCGGCGATTCCAGCCTTATGTCGACGCCCTTCAATCGTACCGTGCCCTTGTCGGGATGATAGATGCCGGCGAGGATCTTCATCAGCGTCGATTTACCGGCGCCGTTTTCGCCCATCAGCGCATGCACGCTGCCGCGCTTCAGCCGGAAGGTCACGTCATCGAGGGCGACCACGCCGGGGAATTCCTTGCGCACGCCCTCGGCCGTCAGCAGGTATTCCGAAGTGGGAACAGCACCGCTCTTGCGGACTGCGGCCATCGTGGTCGGGCTGACCATGGCAGTTCTCCTCTCGCCTCATGCAAGGGAATGCGGGCCGTGACCCGCATTCCGGTGATCCCCTGGGAGATCAGTTCTTGCTCTGGTAGTCCTTGAGGTTTTCCGGGGTGACGAGTTCGAAGGGAATGTAGACCTTCTTCTCGACAGCCTCGCCCTTGGCGATCTTCAAGGCCGCGTCGAGCGCGCCCTTGCCTTGGCCGGCGGCGTTCTGGAACACGGTGACGTCGAGGTCGCCGGCTTCCATGGCGGCAAGCGCGTCCTGGGTCGCATCGACACCGGCGACGACATAGTCCTTCATGTCCTTGCCGGCGGCCTTCAGCGCCTGCACGGCGCCGATCGCCATCTCGTCATTGTTGGCGATGACGGCGGTGAACTCCAGGCCGCTCGAGAGCCAATTGGTGACGAGGTCGGCGCCCTGCGTACGCTGCCAGTTGGCGGTCTGCTCCTCGACGATCTCGATGCCCTTGCATTCGTCGGTGGCGACGACGTCGTGGACGGCCTTGGTGCGCATGCGCGCGCCCTGGTTGGACAATTCGCCCATCATCACGACGGCCTTGCCCTTGCCGCCGAGCAGACGGCAGACTTCCTTGGCTTCCAGCGTGCCGGCGACGATTTCCTCCGAGGCGACGAAGGACTGCTTGTCCGGCAGTTCGTTGACGTTCACCGGCTCGCGGTTGACATAGACCAGCGGAATGCCGGCATCGGCGGCGATCTTCGACATGGCGACGGTCGCGTCGGTGTCGACCGGGTTGACGATGATCGCATCGACGCCGGCGGCGATGAAGTTCTGGATCTGGCTCTGCTGCTTGGCGACGTCGTTCTGCGCGTCCTCAACCTGCAGTGTCACGCCGTCGAGCGTCTTGGCATAGTCCTGCATGCCGTTGCGAAGCACGGTCAGGAAGTTGTCGTCGAATAGCGCCATCGACACGCCGACGGTTTCCGCATGGGCGGCCGTGCTCAACAGAACGGACATGGCGGCGCCCAGAATGAGCTTTTTCATGATTTCTCCTCCTCAAATGGTGCCCGGCTCACCTTCTCCTGCCGGAGATCGGCGTTCGAGCCGACCTGCACTTGTTCCGCGCTCCCGACGCGTCGGATAAAACGGAATGAATAGACCGCTGATCCTGAAATGCAGATAATTTATTCCATTTATTGGCCGATCCGTCAACGGAGAGATGTCGGCTTGGGAGAAATTTCGGCCATATCCTCGGAAAGACAGGGGAAATTGCCAGGAGGCGGGCCGCGCGAAATGGAATTTCCATTCCATTTCGCGCGGCGGGCGACCGAGATCGGGGGCTCGGCGCGCCGGCTAGACCGCCGCCCGAATGTGGTCGATGCTTTCCCTGACCGCCGCGCCCGGATCGGCGAGCGCGTGCACGCTCGGGGCAAAGGGCTCGAATGAGAGGCAGCCGTCATAGCCGGCGGCGAGAAGTGCACGGATCTGTCCGATAGTGTCGAGACGGTCGTCGCCTTCGACCAGAACTCTGTGGCTGTCGCGCATGCCGGCCACGGAAACGGCCTGGTCGGTCACGCCGGAAACATGAACCAGCCCCGTCATCGCGGGAAAGAGGGCTGGTTCGCCGGCCAGGTGATGGTGGAAGGTGTCGTGCACCAGCTTTAACACGCCCGCTCCATCGACGGCTTCGATCGCCTCCGCTGCTTCCTGCTTGGAGCTCAGGGAGCAGATGGCAAAGCCGAGCGGTTCGACCAGGCCGGTGATGCCGGCTTCTTGCAGTAGCGGCTTCAGCGCCGAGAGTGCTTCGCGCAGGTTCTGCTGACGCTGGCCGTCCTCCCGGCCGGTGCCATCGTTCTTCGGAACCAGGACCAACGCCTTGGCGCCGCAGTCGCGGGCATAGGCGATCAGTTCCTCGGCTTCTCTTGCGCGCGCCTCGGTCCAATCGTTGAAGCGTTGCAGCGCGTTGATCGAGATGATCTCGATACCGCGGTCCTCAGCCAGTTTGCGGATCTCCCCGGGCGTCGTGCCGTCGAGGATGGCGTTGCCGGACAGGTCGTTGCGAATTTCGACGGCGTGGATGCCGAGCGAGAGCGCAAGGTCGAGAAAGTCCGCAATCGGCATAGCCGGCGCGGTCATGTGGTTGAGGGAAAATTTCATCGGCTTTCGTCTCCTCCCGGCGGCGCCCGATCGCGCCGCCCTCGCACACGTGAGCGTAGGTCAGCGCCGTGGCAGGGTCAAAGTGTCAGCCTTGACGAACGCAGCGCGCGGACGAAAGGCTGCCGACCGGCGCCGGAAAGCGCCCGTGTGGGTTGCGCGATGGGTAATGGGTTCCGGGTTCCGGTGCTAGCCGTTCTTCGCCAGCCAGGCTTCTATGCCGCGTGCCGCACTTCTTCCGCTTGCGAGACACGCGGTCAGCAGATAGCCGCCGGTCGGTGCCTCCCAGTCGAGCATTTCACCGGCGACGAAGGTGCCGGGCAGGGCTTTCAGCATCAGGTTCTCGTCGACGCTGTCGAAGGTGATGCCGCCGGCCGATGAGATCGCCTCGGCGATCGGCCGCGGCTTAACGACGGGAAGCGGCAGCGCCTTGATCGTTTCGGCAAGGCGTCGGGCATCGAGACGGTTGGCGTCGGCAATCAGTTCCCGCAGCAGGGCGGCCTTCACCCCGTCGAGGCCGGCGCCCTTGCGCAGGCGGTTGGCAAAGCTCGCCTTTGCATCCTGGCGCTCCAGATCGCGGGCGAGCTTGTCGACGGTGCGTCCCGGTGCGAGGTCGAGCACCAGGCTGGCCGTGCCGTCCTTCTGCAAGGCGTCGCGCAGGGCGCTGGAATGGGCATAGATCAGGCTACCCTCGATGCCGTTGCGGCTGATGACGAATTCGCCCTGGTTTGTCCCGACGGCGCTGGTCGCGGTCACGGATTTCACCGGCTCTCCGGCGAACCGTTCGGCAAAGGTTTCGCTGAAGGCGCAGTCGAAGCCGCAATTGGCGGGGCGGAATGGCGCGACGCCGACGCCCTGGGCTTGAAGCCACGGAACCCAGACCGCGTCCGAGCCAAGCCGCGGCCAGCTCGCGCCGCCGAGCGCCAGCAGCACGGCGTCGGCTTCCACGGTTTTCTGGCCATGCGGCGTGTCGATCCGGCAGGCATTGCCGTCGAAGCCGATCCAGCGATGGCGGGTGAGGATCGCGACACCTTGCGCCTCCAGCCGTTTCAGCCAGGCGCGCAACAGCGGCGAGGCCTTCATCGCCTTGGGAAACACCCGCCCCGAGGTGCCGGTGAAGGTCTCGGTTCCCAGGCCATCGGCCCAGTCGCGCACGTCCTGGGGCGTGAAGCCGTCGAGCATCGGGCGCAACCAGTCCGCCGCCGTGCCGAAGCGGGTGACGAAACGCTCATAGGGCTCGCCGTGGGTAATGTTCAGCCCCGATTTTCCGGCCAGCAGGAATTTTCGCGCCACCGTCGGCATGGCCTCGTAGACGATCACCGCATGGCCGGCGTGCGACAGCTGTTCGGCGGCCATCAGGCCCGCCGGTCCGCCGCCGATGATCGCGATGCGCTTTGCCGTCATGTTCCCACCCGCCATGTCCCCGCCCGTTCTCTTGTGTCAGCCGAGGGTGAAGGCGGAGAGGCGGTCGGCCAGCGTGGCGATCGTTTCGCTGTCGGCATTGGCGAAGGCGAAGCGCAGGTAGTTCTCCTGGCCCTCGCCGAAATAGGCGCCAGGAATGCACACCACGCCGGCCTGCTTTGCCAGCTTTTCTGCTACCTCCGCCGAGGGCGTGCCGGGGAAGGGGTGGCGGATGAAGGCAAAATAGGCGCCGATCGAATCCATCTTCCAGTCCGGAAGCTTGGCCATCACGGCGCGCAGCGTCTCGGCCCGATTTGCGATTTCGGCACGGTTGGCATTGCGCCAGTCCTTCAGCGCCGGTATCGCGCGGGCAACCGCCGCCTGTGGCGCGCGCGGAGCGCAGATCTGCAGGTTGTCCATCACCTTGGCGATCTCCGCCACGGCCTTGGGGCCTGCCGTGATCGCACCGAGCCGATGGCCCGGAATGCAGAAGGATTTCGAGAAGGAGTAGAGCAGGATCAGGTTGTCCTCCCAGCCGGGAACGGACAAGAGGTCATGGGGACGCTGACCCTCCGGGAGGAAGTCACGATAGGTCTCGTCCAGCATCAGCCAGGCGCCGGCCTTTCGGCAGGCCTCGAAGATCTCGCGCAGAAGACCTGCCGGATAGATGGCGCCGGTCGGGTTGTTGGGCGAAACCAGCCCGAGCGCCTTGACGCCGGTTGAGAGGATCTTTCTGACGGCTTCGATGTTCGGCACGAAGCCGTTCGCCGGATCGAGCCACAACAGGCGGCGCTCGATGCCCATCATGGCGAGCGTCGTCTCCTGGTTGAAGTAGTAGGGATCGGTCAACGCCACCGCATCGCCAGGACCGGCGATCGCCATGGCCGCTGCCATGAAAGCTTGGTTGCAGCCCGAGGTGATGTGGATGTTCTCCGCCCCGACGGTCGCGCCGTAGACCTCCGCCATCTCCGCCACATAGGCGGTGCGCAGCTCCGGTTCGCCTTCGATCGGACCATAACCGGCGTAAGTGCGCGACGCGGCGGTCTCGCCCAGCCAGGCCAGCATGTCCGGATGCGGCGGATAGCCGGGCACGGCCTGGGAGAGGTCGATCAGCGGGCCGCGGGCGCCGTCATAGGCGCGTGCCCAGGCTAAGACCGAAGGCACGGGCGGTGGCGAGAGGCGGGAAATCAGCGGGTTGAAGGCGGATACAGGCATTGTCGTGCTCGTTTGTTTCAGGAGATTTGGTCGGCGCTCTGGCCGGTGTCGGAACGGGTTGTCTCAAGCGCCGGCGAAACCTTGGCGGCGCGGGGCGCCCGGCTTCGGCCGGCCTGGCGGATCGCCGGGCTCATCTGTGAACTGCGTTCGTTTTCCAGCGTGGCAAACAACCAGTCGATGAAGACGCGAACGATCGGGGCCGCGCGCATCTCGTTGCGGGTCGCGACATAGAAGGCGTCGGATGCCGGCACGGAAAGGTCGAAGGGGATGACCAGTTCGCCGGCGGCAATCAGGCTGGAGGCGGTGATGCTGTCGCCCAGGGCCACACCCTGGCCATGGCGGGCGGCTTCGGTCGAAAGCCTTGCATCGCTCATGAAATGCTCCCGCCCGCGCGGCATGTCGAGCTGGTCGGCGGCGGCAAGCCAGGTGGTCCATTCCCGGCCATCGTCGCCATGCAAGAGAACATGGTCGCGCAGGTCGCGGATCGATCGCAGCGGTCGGGCGTTGAGCAGGGTCGGGGAGGCGACGGGGAAAAGCTGCAGCGTGCTCCACTGGCGCGTCCAGCAGTCGCGCCAGCCGCCGGGGCCATAGAGAATGGCGACGTCGATGTCGGGTGAATGGATCAGGTCCGCGTCATTGCTCGAGGTCAGTGTCAGGCTGATCTCCGGATATTGCTCGGAGAAACTGTTCATCCTCGGGATGAGCCAGAGCGACAGGAGGGCCGGCACACATGATATGCGCAGGCGTCCGCTGGTCGACGGTCGGTTCATCAGGGCAGTAGCGGCGGCAATGCCATCGAAGGCGGAGGAGACGGCGGGCAGCAGGAGGGCACCCTGCGGCGTCAGCTTCAGCCGCTTGCCGCCGCGCTCGAACAGCGCCGCCTTCAGCGTTTCCTCCAGCGTCTTGATCTGGTGGCTGACCGCGCCATGGGTGACGCTCAGCTCGCGCGCGGCCGCCGAGATCGAGCCGCGCCGGGCCGCCGCCTCGAAGGCGCGGAGCGGATTGAGCGGCGGCAGGCGGTTCGACATGGAGCCTCGAATCTGTGAATTTTTCTCACAGCGATTGCTATAACATCGTGAATTGCATTTCCATAGGCTTTGCGAATTAATGCTCACATTAGAGGCAGGTTGACGAGCTGCCGCATAAAAAGCCGTTGGCGACCCGTTGCACCGTCGTGCCGATGAAGAGGGTGACGAAATGACGTTCGATGAAAAGAAGCTTGCGGAACTGCGCGCCAAATATGGTGGCGACAATGCCGGCGAAATCTTCGATCCGAAGTTCGCCAAGGTGGGAGAGAAGATCTTCCGGAACGGCACGCGTGCAGCGCCTTACGCCGGGGTGCCGACCTTCCTGTCGGCGCCGCATCATCCCGTTGATCCGAAAAATCCCGATTTCGGCGATCTGCAGGTGGCGATCGTCGGCGTACCGATGGATCTCGGCGTCACCAATCGTCCGGGCTCGCGCTTCGGGCCGCGTGCGCTGCGCAGCATCGATCGCATCGGTCCCTACAATCACGTGCTGGACTGCGCGCCCGTGTTCGACCTCAAGGTCGGCGACATCGGCGACGTGCCGTTCTCCAGCCGCTATCGCCTGGAGCTCAGCCACGATGATATCGAAAGCTACCTGTCGAAGATCGTCGAGGCGGGCGTCATGCCGCTGTCGGTCGGCGGCGACCATTCGATCACCCAGTCGATCCTGAAGCCGCTTGCCCGCAAGCATGGGCCGGTAGGCCTCGTCCACATCGACGCCCATTGCGACACCGGCGGCCCCTTCGACCAGTCGAAGTTCCATCACGGCGGTCCCTTCCGCAATGCCGTTCTCGACGGCACGCTCGATCCGACCCGCACTATCCAGATCGGCATTCGCGGTCCGGCCGAATATCTGTGGGAATTCTCCTACGAGTCCGGCATGACGGTCATCCATGCCGAAGAGATCACCGGTCTCGGCATGCCTGCGATCATCGAGAAGGCGAAGAAGATCATCGGTGACGGCCCGACCTATCTGTCCTTCGACATCGACAGCCTCGATCCGAGCATCGCGCCGGGCACCGGCACGCCGGAAGTGGGCGGACTGACCTCGCGCGAGGTGCTCGAGCTGATCCGTGGGCTCAAGGGCATGAACCTGGTCGGCGGCGATGTCGTGGAAGTCGCGCCGCAATATGACGCGACCTACAATACCGCCCATGCCGGGGCGCAGGTTCTCTTCGAAATCCTCAGCCTTATGGTCTATAGTCCGGCCATCAGGGGCCGCTGAGCCGCGCATCTTCGGGGCGCGATCAGCGTCCCGCACCCCAAGTTCACAAGCAGCAAATCAACAAAAGGGAACGGAATATGAAGAAAATTCTCAATGCCTCCGTCAGCCGCCGCGGCGTGCTGGCCGGTTCGCTCGCCGGTGCTGGCATGCTCGCCATGCCGTCGATCCTCAAGGCCCAGGACAAGTCGCTCAAGGTCGGCGTCTATGGCGGCTATTTCAAGGATTCGTTCGACAAGAACATCTTCCCGGAATTTACCAAGGCAACCGGCATCGCAGTTGAATCCGTCGCCGAGCCGACCGGCGAAGCCTGGCTCGTCCAGCTCGAGCAGGCCGCCAAGGCCGGCCAGGCGCCGGCCGACGTCTCGATGATGTCGCAGGTCTCCATGCTGAAGGGTCAGTCGACCGAGCTGTGGACCCCACTCGACATGGCCAAGATCAAGAACGCCTCGGGCCTGATCGACGCCTTCGTCAACAAGTATCCGGACGGCCGTGTGGCCGGCATCGGTGCGGTTGCCTGGTACATCACGCTGGTCACCAATACCGACGTGTTCAAGGAAGCGCCGACCTCCTGGGCTGCCCTTTGGGACCCGGCGAATGCCGACAAGCTCGGCCTTCTGGCGCTCGTCTCCAACTCCTTCCTGCTGGAAGTGACGGCCAAGACCCATTTCGGCGGCACCAATGCCCTGGACACCGAGGAAGGCATCCTCAAGGCCTTCGAAAAGCTCGCCGAAGTCAAGCCGAATGTCCGCCTGTGGTATCGTGACGAGGCGCAGTTCGAACAGGCGCTGAAGTCGGGCGAGATCCCGATGGGCCAGTATTACCACGACGTCACCGGTCTTGCCGCCGCCGACGGTCATCCGGTTCGCTCGACCTTCCCCAAGGAAGGCGGCATCATGGATTCAGGCTGCTGGGCGCTGTCGCGCGCTTCGACCAAGTCCGAAGAGGCCCATGTCTTCATCGACTACATGTCCCAGCCGTCGATCCAGGCGACCCTGTCGCGCAAGGTCGGCACGGCTCCGACCGTCAAGCGCGAACTGCTCGACCTGACGGCCGAAGAGTTCGCCGCCGTATCGTCCGACATCGCGCCGATCATTCCGCGCTACGACCTCTACCAGACCAAGTCGGATTGGCTGAACCAGAAGTGGACCGAACTGATCGTGGGCTGAGTATGAAATTGTCCTGCCATTCCCCTGTCCCCGCTTGCGGGGAGTGGGGAACGGCAGGGTTTACGGCGTGTTTCCTTCTCCCCGCCCGCGGGGAGGAGGTGCCCGGCAGGGTTGATTGGGGCAGATTCTTGCCCTTCCGCATGCTGAGAAAGCGAGTATCCCGCTCGCGCCTCGAATCGACCGCGCAACAATTTCTCCTTGATGGAAGAGCGCCGCCGGGGCAGACAGGGTCTGATTTCCATTGCCCATAGTTATCTCGGAGACAGAATGTCCGGTCTGACCCTCAACGCCGTTACCAAGCAATTCGGTCCCTTCACGGCCGTGGATCAGGCGCAGCTCTCGGTGCCGGAAGGGCGTTTCGTCTGCCTGCTCGGCCCGTCCGGCTGCGGCAAGACCACTCTTCTGCGCATGATCGCCGGTCTCGAACAGCCGAGCACGGGTTCGATCGTGCTCGACGGGGTCGACATCACCGCATTGCCGACCCACAAGCGCAATCTCGGCATGGTGTTCCAGTCGCTGGCGCTGTTCCCGCACCTCACCGTCGGCGAAAACATCGCCTATCCCTTGAGGATCCGTGGCATCGGTCGCGAGGAGCAGGCGAAACGGGTCGAGGGATTGCTCGACATGATCCATCTCACCGGTTATGCGGACCGGCCGGTCACCAAGTTGTCCGGAGGCCAGCGCCAACGCGTGGCGATTGCCAGGGCGCTCGCCATTTCGCCCAAACTGTTCCTGCTCGACGAGCCACTCTCGGCGCTCGACGCCAAACTGCGCGAGGCCATGCAGGTCGAGCTGCGCAAGCTGCAGCAGCAGCTCGGCATCACCACCATCGTCGTCACCCATGACCAGCGCGAGGCGATGACCATGGCCGACACCGTCGTCGTGATGAACGGTGGCAAGATCCGCCAGGCAGCAAGCCCGATCGAGATCTACCGCAAGCCCGCCGACCGCTTCGTCGCGGACTTCATCGGCTCCACCAATCTTCTGCCCCTTACCGTCGAGGGCGGGCGCACGTTGGTGCTCGGCCAGGCGGTCGCGGGTTTCGCCCCGCCTGCGGGCCAGTCCACGGCAAGCCTGTCGGTCCGGCCGGAAGACATTCATCTGTCGGCGCCGGGCGAGGGGCGGTTGACAGGTCGCGTCACCTTCATCCGCGATCTCGGCGGCACGATTGAAACCTTCGTCGACGTGGCCGGTGCCGAAGTGGTGGCCGTCTCGACGCCGCGCGAGCGGCCGATGGTTTCGGTGGGACAAGAGGTCGGCGTGGTCATCGATCCAGCAACAGCCGTGGTGCTTGCCGCATGAGACGCGAACCGCCGCAGAAAGCCCTCGACTATGCGCCGCTCGCCTTTCCGGCGGCCATGCTGATCTTGTTCTTCGTCGTGCCGTTCGCGACGATGATCGCGGTCTCGTTCTTCCAGCGCAATCCGGCCGGCTTTTACTCCCCGGCCTTCGTGCTGGACAATTATGCCCGCTTCATCAGCCCGTTCTTCGCCGGCGTGCTCGGGTTCTCGCTGATGCTGGCAATCGCGGTTGCCGTGGTCTGCGTCGTGATCGGCCTGCCCTTCACCTATCTTCTCGCCCGCATGTCGCGCAAGGCGCAGGTTTTATGGCTGGTCGTGCTTTTGTCGATCCTGTCGCTCTCCGAGGTCATCATCGGCTTTGCCTGGTCGACGCTGTTTTCGCGCACGGCCGGCATCACCAACTTGCTCGTCATGATTGGGCTGATGGAGAAGCCCGTCGCGCTGATGCCGAATTTCGGCGCGGTGCTGACCGGCATGGCCTATCAGGCGCTGCCCTATACCGTGCTGGTGCTCTATCCCGCGCTCGTTCGGCTTGATCCGACGTTGACCGAAGCGGCGCGAACGCTGGGCGCCTCGCCGATCCGCGCCTTCTTCACCGTCGTCGTCCCGGCGCTGAGGAACACCATTCTCGCCACGCTGATCATGGTCTTCATCTTTGCGCTGGGCTCGTACCTTCTGCCGCAGATCCTCGGGCGGCCGCAGCACTGGACGCTGTCGGTGCTCATCACCGACCAGGCGATCTACCAGTCGAACATGCCGTTCGCGGCTGCCATGGCGGTGTTCCTCGTGCTGGTCACGCTCGGCATGGTGGCGCTGACGCTGTTCGTCGGGCGCAAGGGAGAGACGGCATGAACACGGTCCTGACGCGTATCTACTTCTTTCTGATCGGTCTCTTTCTCGCCGCCCCGATCGTCGTCGTCGCCGGCGTCTCGGTCAACGAGAAGCAGAGCCTGACCTTTCCGCCACAGGGCTTTTCGCTCGCCTGGTACGGCGCGATCTTCACCGATACCGGCTGGCGCTCGGCCTTCTTTGCCTCGGTCATGCTGGCACTCGCTTCGGCGGCGCTGGCGGTCGCCATCGCCCTGCCGCTCGCCTGGTTCCTGTGGCGGCGGATCGCGCCGTGGGCGAACATCTTCCAGGTGCTCGGCATCGCGCCGTTCACCCTGCCGCCGGTCATCACGGCGCTTGGGCTTTTGACCTTCTGGGCCACCACGGGCTTTTACGGCCAACCGTGGACGGCGGTTATCGGGCACGCGATCTTCTTCGTCACCCTGCCGCTGGTGACGCTGTCGCTCGGTTTTTCGGCCATCGACCGCTCGCTGGTCGAGGCGGCGGCGACCATGGGCGCGGATGACAGGACGGTGTTTCGCACCGTGGTCCTGCCGCTGATCCGCCCCTATCTGATCTCCGGCTATGCCTTTGCCTTCGTGCTGTCGCTCAACGAATACATCGTCGCCTACATGACGGTGGGCTTCACCATGGAGACGCTGCCGATCAAGATCTTCAATGCCCTGCGCTACGGTTACACGCCGACCATGGCCTCAGTGACGATCCTGTTTGTCGTGGTCGCGGCGCTCATCTTCGGTCTCGTTGCCCGTTTCGGCGACTTGCCCAAGCTGCTCGGGGCCATGGCCGACGACGACCGCTGATCCGCATCCTGCAAAGGCGCCGGGGGCCATCCGACGCCTTTCGTTTCGGAAAAGTAAATGCGGGGGAAGAAGCGACCGCATTTACCCTTCGTTTAGATTTGGGGCCTAACCCTTGCTCTGTTCCGGATGGAACTCCGCGCATGACGTAGCGGATGATGAAACATGGGGATGAGGCACATGACGTGCGCAACAGGGTCCGCGTTCATGGCGGACGCGAGTGATTTGTCGCCTTCACGGCCCGCGAGGGCCCCAAGGTCGCCTATCGAGGCGTTCCTGAAGTTCACCGGGCCACGCGCGGCATCCATACTTCGATCCATTTTAGCCCGCTTACTCGGTCCTTCGACCGTGCGCGGACACTTGCGCATGCTGTGCGCCGTCCGTGCGACCGACGCGGTGCGCCCGCGACCTTCGAAGTCCTGATAGTCACGCCATCGGTCCCATCACGTATGGGACCGTCGCGATGCCTATCGGCGCCGTCCCGCTGCCCCATGCCGGACGGCCATGACCTCGATAGGCATCGCGGGAGGAGTACGACGACCCCACCCCCCCCAGAGTCGTACTCCTCCACCCCCTTGAATGTAAAACGGCCGACGGAAGCGCTTCCGTCGGCCGTTTGCGTGCGGGCGAGGGAGGAGACTCAGCCGCGCAGCATCTCGATGATGGCGGAAAAGTCGCGCCCGCCATGGCCCTGCTTGTCGAACAAGTCGAAGAGTTGTGCTGCCTCCGCGCCGAGCGGGGTCGCGGCACCGGCAGCAAGCGCTGCTTCCTGCGCCAGCTTCAGATCCTTCAGCATCAGGGCTGCGGCAAAGCCCGGCTTGTAGTCGTTGTTGGCCGGCGAAGTCGGCACGGGGCCGGGGACCGGGCAATAGGTGTTGATCGACCAGCACTGGCCGGACGAGGTCGAGGCGACGTCGAACAATGCCTGGTGGCTCAGCCCCAGCTTTTCGCCGAGCGCAAAGGCCTCGCACACGCCGATCATCGAAATGCCGAGGATCATGTTGTTGCAGATCTTGGCCGCCTGTCCCGCGCCGTTGCCGCCGCAATGGACGATCTTCTTGCCCATGGCCTCGAGCACGGGTCTGGCCCGGTCGAAGGCACCGTCGCTGCCGCCGGCCATGAAGGTGAGCGTGCCGGCCGCGGCACCGCCGGTGCCGCCCGAGACGGGCGCGTCGAGCGAAAGGCAGTTGGCGCCGGCGGCGAGCTCATGCGCCTTGCGGGCGCTTCCAACATCGATGGTCGAGCAATCGATCAGCAGCGTGCCCGACTTCACCGCCGAGGCGAGATTGCTCCAGACGGAGAGGACATGCGCGCCCTTCGGCAGCATGGTGACGACGGTATCGGCGCCCGAGGTCGCCTCCTCGATCGAGCTTGCCGGCGTCACGCCGGAGGCGGCCACCGACTTGAGGATGTCGGCCGATAGGTCGAACCCCTTCACCGTGTGTCCTGCCTTGACGAGATTGGCAGCCATGGGGCCGCCCATATTGCCCAGTCCGATGAATGCGATAGTGGCCATGTCTCTCTCCTGTCTTTCGCGTCAGCGATTGTCCGCAAGGATCATCTCGGCCGCCTTCTCGGCGATCATGATGGTCGGCGAATTGGTGTTGCCGGAGGTGATGGTCGGCATGATCGAGGCGTCGGCGATCCTCAGCCGTTTCAACGCGCGCATCTTGAGCCGCGGATCGACGACGCTTCCCTCGTCCGCACCCATACGGCAGGTACCGACAGGGTGGAAGATCGTCGTGCCGATATCGCCGGCGGCGCGCATGAGATCTTCGTCGGATTCGTAGGCCGGTCCGGGCTTGAATTCCTGCGGATTGTATCGGGCGAAGGAGGGCTGGCTGGCGATCTTGCGGGTCAGCCGGATCGCCTTGACCGCCACCTCGCGATCGGCCGGTGCGGTGAGGTAGTGCGGTGCGATCACCGGTTGGGCGGCGAAGTCGGGTGCCGCCGCATGGACAGAGCCGCGACTTTCCGGCCGCAGGTTGCAGACACTGGCGGTCACGGCCGGGAAGGGATGCACCGGCTCGCCGAACTTCTCCAGCGTCACCGGCTGGACGTGATATTGCAGGTCGGGCGTTTCCTTTTCCGGCCCGGACCGGGTGAATATGCCGAGCTGGCTCGGTGCCATGGCCATGGGACCGGAGCGCTTCAACAGGTATTCGAGACCGATCGATGCCTTGCCGATCAGGCTCGTGGCCTTCTCGTTCAAGGTCGGCACGCCGGTAACCTTGAAGGCGAGGCGAAGCTGGAGATGGTCCTGCAGGTTCTCGCCGACATCCCGGACCTCCTTCACCACCTCGATGCCGGCATTCTTCAGCACCTCGCCGCGGCCGATGCCGGAGCGCTCCAGGATATGCGGCGATCCGATCGCGCCGGCGCACAGCACTGTCTCGCGCCTTGCCGAGAACTGCTTGGTCACGCCGTCATGATGCACCTCGACGCCGGTCACGGCATCATCCTCGATGATCAGGCGCTTGACGTGCGCCTTGGTGAGGACGGTGAGGTTGCCGCGCTTGACGGCGGGGCGCAGGAAGGCCTTGGCGGTGTTCCAGCGGATGCCGGATCGTTGGTTGACGTCGAAGTAGCCAGACCCTTCGTTGCTGCCACGGTTGAAGTCTGCGGTCTCGGGGATGCCGGCCTCCTTGGCCGCCTGCTGGAAGGCTTCAAGCACCGCCCAGCGGACGCGCGCCTTTTCAACCCGCCATTCGCCGCCGGCGCCGTGCATCTCGTCGGCACCCTTGTAAAAGTCTTCCGATTTCCGGAACAGCGGCAGGACGTCGTCCCAGCCCCAGCCCTCGCAGCCCATCTGGCGCCACTGGTCGTAGTCGCGGGCCTGGCCGCGCATGTAGATCATGCCGTTGATCGAGGAACATCCGCCCAGCACCTTGCCGCGCGGATAACTCAGCGAGCGGCCGTTCAGGCCCTCTTCCTTGGCGGTGGTGAAGCACCAGTCGGTACGCGGATTGTTGATGCAATAAAGATAGCCGACAGGGATGTGCACCCAGTGGTAGTTGTCGCTGCCGCCGGCCTCCAGCAGCAGCACGCGGGTCGACCGATCGGCCGCCAGCCGGTTGGCCATGACGCAGCCGGCTGTGCCGGCGCCGATGACGATATAGTCGTAGCTTTCCATGTCTTTACCCCGAGGCACACCGTTCCCGGCCCAAGGGCCGGGAATTGTCATTTCGCAATTTCAAAGCACTGTTCAGGCTGTCGGCAGCCGCGATCAGACGCGGTGGTCGAAGCCGAGCTTGCGGCCGATCCGCGAGCCGTAGAATTCGCCGACAAGGCCGCGACGGAAGAGCAGCACGCAAACCATGAAGACCACGCCGGTGATGACCGTCACGGGGAAGTCGGAGGTCGCGAGGAAGTTCTGCAGCGCGACGACGAGGCCGGCACCGAAGATCGGGCCGATGATGGTGCCGATGCCGCCGAGCAGGGTCATCAGCACGACTTCGCCCGACATCTGCCAAGTGACGTCGGTGAGCGTCGCGAACTGGAAGACCAGCGCCTTGATGCCGCCAGCGAGACCGGCGAGTGCCGCCGACATGACGAAGGCGCCGAGCTTGTAGTGGACGACCGAATAGCCGAGCGAGATGGCGCGGTTCTCGTTCTCGCGGATCGATTTGAGGATCATGCCGAAGGGCGAGTTGATGAAGCGCCAGATCACGGCCATGGCGATGAGGAAGGCGGCGAGCACGAAATAATACATGTTGGTCGTCACCGACAGGTCGATGAAGCCGAACAGATGGCCGCGCGGTACCGACTGGATGCCGTCCTCGCCATGGGTGAAGCTGGCCTGGAGGCAGAAGAAGTAGAACATCTGCGCTAGAGCCAGGGTGATCATGGTGAAGTAGATGCCCTGGCGGCGGAGCGCGATCAGGCCCATCAGCAGGCCGAGGACGGCCGCTCCGGCCATGCCGATCAGGATGCCGATCTCTGGCGGGACGCCCCATTCCTTGACCGCATGGGCGGTGAAGTAGGCCGCGCCGCCGAAGAATGCGGCGTGGCCAAAGGACAGGAGGCCGGTATAGCCGAGCAGCAGGTTGAAGGCGCTGGCGAAGAGGGCGAAGCACAAAAGCTTCATCACGAAGATCGGATAGACCAGGAAGGGTGCCGCCAACAGCAGGGCCAGCAGGATGGCGAGCAGCCCGTAGCGCAGCAGAGAGGCCTGCGGATGGGCGGAGACGGTGTTGGCGTCCGAAACGGCGGGTGCGTGGTGGGACATGTCAGACATCCTTCCCGAACAGGCCTGCCGGACGCAGGATCAGTACGATTGCCATGATGACGAAGATCACGATGTTGGAGGCTTCCGGGTAGAAGACCTTGGTCAGGCCCTCGGCAATGCCGAGCATGTAGCCGGTGACGATCGCGCCCATGATCGAGCCCATGCCGCCGACGACGACGACGGCGAAGACGACGATGATGATGTTCGTCCCCATCAGCGGTGAGACCTGGTAGATCGGGGCGGCGAGAACGCCGGCAAAGGCGGCAAGGGCGGCACCGAGCGCATAGGTCAGCGTCAGCAGCAGCGGCACGTTGATGCCGAAGGACTGCACGAGGACCGGGTTCTCGGTCGCGGCGCGCAGATACGAACCGAGCTTGGTCTTTTCGATCAGCAGCCAGGTGGCCAGACAGGCGAGCATGGAGAGCACCACGACCCAGCCGCGATAGATGGGCAGCACCATGAAGCCGAGGTTGACGGCGCCCTGAAGCTGCGATGGCGCAGGGTAGGGCTGGCCGGAAGCACCGAAGAAATAGCGGAACGTGCCCTCAATCGTCAGCGCGAGGCCGAAGGTGAAGAGCAGGCCGTAGAGATGGTCGAGCTTGTAGAGCCGCGACAGCATGGTCCGTTCGATCGCCGCCGAGACCAGGCCGACGATGATCGGCGAGGCGACAAGCGCCACCCAGTAGCTGGCGCCGCCCTTGGTCAGGAGCAGCAGGGCGACGAAGGCGCCGAGCATGTATTGCGCGCCATGGGCGAAGTTGATGACGCGCAACAGGCCGAAGATGACCGCCAGGCCAAGGCTGAGCAGCGCATAGAACGAGCCGTTGATCAGGCCGATCAGCAACTGGCCGAGGAAGGCCTGCAGGGGAATTCCGAAAATCATCATCATGGTGTCAGACCCCCAGAACCTTGTTGAGCATATCCATGCGCTCGGGCAGAAGGCCGACCGGGAATTCGGCAACCATCTGGCCGTGATCCATGAGGTAGAAGCGGTCGGCGATCTTGGAGGCGAAGCGGAAATTCTGTTCGACGAGAACGACGGTCATGCCGCGCTCCTTGAGCTTGACCAGGACTTCGCCGATGCGCTGGATGATGACCGGGGCAAGACCTTCGGTCGGCTCGTCGAGCAGCAGGCAGCGGGCGCCGGTGCGCAGGATGCGGGCCATGGCGAGCATCTGCTGTTCGCCGCCCGACAGTTTGGTGCCCGGGCTGTTGCGGCGCTCCTCGAGGTTGGGGAAGAGCTCGTAGATTTCCTCGAGGCTCATCCCGCCCTTGGCGACCACCGGCGGCAGCATCAGGTTTTCCTCGACCGAGAGCGTGGCGAAGATGCCGCGCTCTTCCGGCACGAAGCCGAGGCCGGCGCGGGCCGACTTGTGCAGCGGGACCGACATCATGTCCTGGCCGGCGAAGGTGATTTCGCCCGAGCGCTTGCGCAGGATGCCCATGATGGTCCTGAGCGTGGTGGTCTTGCCCATGCCGTTGCGGCCGAGGATGCAGATCATTTCGCCTTCATTGACGTAGAGATCGACGCCATGAAGAACGTGGCTTTCGCCATACCAGGCCTGAAGCCCGGCGACGTTGAGAAGCGGTGCCATTAGTCCTCCGTGCCCATATAGGCGGTGCGCACCCGCGGATCCTGGCTGACGGTGGCGTAGTCGCCTTCGGCGATGATCTCGCCGCGCTGCAGGACGGTGACGTGGTGGCAGATGTCGGCGACGACCGAGAGATTGTGTTCGACCATCAGCACGGCGCGGTGACGGGCGACTTCGCGGATGATGTCGGCGACCATGCGGACGTCCTCCTGGCCCATGCCGGCCATCGGCTCGTCGAGCAGCAGGACTTCCGGATCGAGGGCCAGCGTCGTGGCGATTTCCAGCACGCGCTTGCGGCCATAGGACAGGTCGGCGGCGCGCGTGTCGCGATAGGGGGTGAGCCCGAGTTCGTCGATCAGGACCTCCGCCCGGCCGTTGAGGCGGTCGAGCGAAGAGAGCGGCAGCCAGAACTGTATGGCCAGTTCATTCGGCCGCTGGAGGGCGACGCGGACGTTTTCGAGCACGGTCAGGTGCGGAAAGACGGCCGAGATCTGGAACGACCGCACCATGCCCATGCGCGCGATCTTGTCGGGCTTGGTGTTGGTGATGTCGGTGCCGAGAAGGGTGATCTTTCCCCGGGTGGGCTGCAGGAACTTGGTCAGGAGGTTGAACACCGTCGTCTTGCCGGCGCCGTTCGGCCCGATCAGGGCATGGATACGGGCGTGGTGGACGTCGAGATCGACATTGTTCACGGCGGTGAAGCCGAAGAAATCCTTGCCAAGGCCGCGGGCGGAAAGGACCACCCGCGGCTCGTCCTGCTGGTGCACAGGATCATTGCTCATTTATCTGTCCGCGTTCTTCGGTTGCTTACTTGACCAGGGGGCAGCCGGACTTGGCCGGGTCCATGAAAGCCACGTCGCCGGGGATGGTCGACAGGACGTTGTAATAGTCCCAAGCGACATCGCTTTCGCCCGGCTTCTTCACTTCCATCAGGTAGACGTCGTGGATCATGCGGCCGTTGGCGGCGACCTTGCCGCCCTTGGCGAAGACGTCATTGATCGGCAGTTCATGCAGCTTGGCGGAAACCGCCTCCGTCTCGTCGGTACCGGCGGCTTCGACGGCCTTCAGGTAGGAGGTGACGGCGGAATAGGTGCCGGCATGAACCATGTTCGGCATGGCTCCCGTGCGCTCGAAGAAGCGCTTGCCGAAGGCGCGGCTCTCGTCGTCGCGGTTCCAGTAGAAGGCTTCGGTGAGCGTCAGGCCCTGGGCGGCTTCAAGTCCGAGGCCGTGAACTTCGGCGAGGGTGAAGAGCAGGGCCGCCAGGCGCTGGCCGCCCTGGACGATGCCGAATTCAGCCGCCTGTTTGATGGCGTTCTGGGTGTCCATGCCGGCATTGGCAAGGCCGATGACCTTGGCGCCCGACGACTGGGCCTGCAGCAGGAACGAGGAGTAATCGGTGGTGGCGAGCGGATGGCGCACAGCGCCGAGTACCTTGCCGCCCTTTTCCTTGACGAAGTTGGCGGTGTTTTCTTCCAGCGAATAGCCGAAGGCGTAGTCGGCGGTCAGGAAGAACCAGCTGTCGCCGCCCTGCTCAACGATGGCGCCACCGGTACCGACGGCGAGAGCATGGGTGTCATAGACCCAATGGAAGCCGTAAGGGGTGCACTGCTTGCCGGTCAGGTCCGTGGAAGCCGCACCAGTGTTGATGGTGATCTTCTTCTTCTCGTTGGACAGCGCCTGGACGGCGAGGCCGACCGACGAGGTGGTCAGTTCCATGATCGTGTCGACCTGCTCGGTGTCATACCACTGGCGGGCGATGTTGGACGCGATGTCGGGCTTGTTCTGGTGGTCGGCGGTGACGACTTCGACCGGAACACCGAGCACCTTGCCACCGTAATCCTCGACCGCCATCTTGGCGGCCTCGTAGGAGAACTTACCGCCGAAGTCGGCATAGACGCCGGACTGATCGTTCAGGATGCCGATCTTCACTTTGCCGTCAGACGGCTCGGCGAAGGCCGCCGTGCTCGATGCCAGAACCATGGCCATGGACGCGATGAGCTTGTTGCGCATTTGATCTCCTCCCAGAGTGCAGGTCGCGAACCTGTTCAAAATTGACCAGCTGTCCTCCTCAGAGCAGCATGTCAGGTGGCATGATCCCGGAAAGCTCCCGTTGACGCAAGCGGAGTTCCTGACTAAATGCAAACAGGCTCTGTTCATTTTTGAACAGACGGGGGCTGCATGAGCAATTTCAATTTCACCTGGGACGACCTGCAATTCTTTCTCGCCGTGGCGCGGACGGGGCAGTTGTCGACCGCCGCACGACAGCTTCGTTCGAGCCATGCGACGGTCTCGCGGCGGATCGACCGGCTGGAGTTCGCGCTGAAGGTCAAGCTGTTCGAGCGCAATCCGCGAGGCTACGTGCTGACCGTCATGGGCCAGCGCTTCGTCGAGACGGCGGAGAAGATCGAGCAGGAGACGGAGCGGTTGCAGGCGGATCTTGCGGGCGGGCCGACGGCGCAGCGCGGGGTGGTGCGGCTGTCGGCGCCGGAGGGGTTTTCCAACTTCTTCTTCACGCACATGTTACCGGATTTCACCACCCGGCACCCGAACGTCTCGCTAGAACTGGTGACGATCCAGCAGATCATGGCCTTGTCGCGCAAGGAGGCCGACGTCGCAGTGGTCCTCGATCCGCCGAAGGGCGGGCCTTACTTTACCGAGAAGCTCACCGACTATCACCTGAAGATCTATGCGACGCGCGATTACATCGCCAGGCGCGGCGAGCCGAAGAACCGGGACGAACTGCTGGAACATGCCTTCATCGGCTATATCCAGGACATGATCTTCGCGCCGGGACTGGATTATCTGGGCGACATCCATCCGCGTATCCGGCCTCACTTCCAGAGTTCCAGCATCTTCGCCCAGCTGACCGCGACCCGCAGCGGGCTGGGGCTCTGCGTGCTGCCGATCTTCATTGCCGAGCGCTATCCGGAATTGCAGGTGGTGCTGGAAGACGAGATCGACCTCTGCCGCCATTACTGGATCGCCTGCCATCACGATCTGAGGCAGGTGGCGCGGGTGCGGACCGTGATCGAATTCCTGCGCGGCGTGGTCAGCGGCCAGGCGGAAGCCTTCACCGGACGCCCCGCCGTCGGGCGTCCGGTCATCGGAGCAGTGGGCTGACGCCTCAGGCGTTGCGCAGGCGCCCCTCGATGAGGTCGAGCACGGTGCGCGCCGCCTCCATGACATTGGTGCCCGGACCGAACACGGCCGAGACGCCGTGCTGCATGAGATAGTCGTAGTCCTGGCGCGGGATAACCCCGCCGACGACGACGATCACGTCCTTGGCGCCCCTGGCTTTGAGCGCCTCCACCAGTTGCGGCGCGAGCGTCTTGTGACCGGCGGCGAGCGACGACATGCCAACCACCTGGACCTTTTCGGAAACCGCGAGTGCGGCGGCCTCTTCCGGCGTCTGGAACAGCGGACCCGCAACGACGTCGAAGCCGATGTCGCCGAAAGCCGAGGCGATCACCTTGGCGCCGCGGTCGTGGCCGTCCTGGCCGAGCTTGGCGACCATGATGCGTGGCTTGCCGGCCTTCTTCGCATAATCGTTCAGGCGGCCGGACAGCATTTGCATTTCCGGGTCGCCTTCGTAAGCCTTGCCGTAGATGTCGTGCACGACCACAGGGGTCGCGGCATGGTCGCCATAGACGGCACGCATGGCGTCGGAGATCTCGCCGACGGTGGCGCGGGCCCGGGCAGCCTCTACGGCGGCTTCCAGGAGATTGCCCTCACCGGTGCGGGCATAATCGGTGATGCGGGCGAGCGCGGTTTCCACCGCCTTCGGGTCTCGCTGGCGGCGGGTCTGTTCGATGCGCTTGATCTGCGAGGTGCGCACGGCAGTGTTGTCGATGTCGAGGATGTCGATCGGGTCTTCGTTCTCCAGCCGGAACTTGTTGACGCCGACGATGACTTCCTCGCCCTTGTCGACGGCGGCCTGGCGACGGGTCGCGGCCTCCTCGATCAGCCGCTTCGGCAGGCCGGCATCGACCGCCTTGGTCATGCCGCCCATGGCTTCCACTTCCTCGATCAGGGCCCAGGCCTTTTCCGCCAGCTCGTTGGTCAGGCTCTCGACATAGTAGGAGCCGGCGAGCGGATCGACGACCTTGGTGACGCCGGTCTCGTTCTGCAGGATGAGCTGGGTGTTGCGGGCGATGCGAGCGGAGAAATCGGTCGGCAGCGCGATAGCTTCATCCAGAGCATTCGTATGCAGCGACTGGGTGCCGCCCAGCGCCGCCGACAGCGCCTCGTAGGCCGTGCGGATGACGTTGTTGTAGGGATCCTGCTCCTGCAGCGACACGCCCGAGGTCTGACAATGGGTCCGCAGCATCAGCGAGGAGGCCTTCTTCGGCTGAAACTCCTGCATGATGCGGGTCCAGAGAAGGCGGGCGGCGCGAAGCTTGGCGGCTTCCATGAAGAAGTTCATGCCGATGGCGAAGAAGAAGGACAGGCGGCCGGCGAAATCGTCGACGTTCAGGCCCTTGGCGAGCGCGGCGCGGACATATTCGCGGCCATCGGCGAGCGTGAAGGCCAGTTCCTGCACCAGCGTCGCGCCGGCTTCCTGCATGTGGTAGCCGGAAATCGAGATGGAGTTGAACTTCGGCATCTCCTTCGCCGTGTACTCGATGATGTCGGCGATGATGCGCATCGAGGGGGCCGGCGGGTAGATATAGGTGTTGCGGACCATGAACTCCTTGAGGATATCGTTCTGGATGGTGCCGCTGAGCTTGTCGCGCGAAACGCCCTGTTCCTCGCCGGTGACGATGAAGTTGGCGAGGATCGGGATGACCGCGCCGTTCATGGTCATGGAGACCGAGATGGCTTCGAGCGGGATGCCGTCGAACAGGATCTTCATGTCCTCGACCGAGTCGATCGCCACCCCGGCCTTGCCGACGTCGCCGACGACGCGCGGGTGATCCGAGTCATAGCCGCGATGGGTGGCGAGGTCGAAGGCAACCGAGACGCCCTGCTGGCCGGCGGCGAGCGCCTTGCGATAGAAGGCGTTGGATTCTTCCGCCGTGGAGAAGCCGGCATATTGGCGGATCGTCCAGGGGCGGCCGGCATACATGGTGGCGCGCGGTCCACGCACGAAGGGCGCGAAACCGGGCAGCGAGCCGAGATGGTCGATGCCGGAAAGGTCGTCCGCCGTGTAGAGCGGCTTGACGTCGATGCCTTCCGGGGTGTGCCAGGTCAGCGTATCGGCCGGACGCTTCAGCTCCTTCTCGGCCAGCGCTTCCCAGTCCTTGATGGTCTTTTCGGTCATTGGTCCAGTCTCCCTGCTCCGCACCAACTGCGGGCCGACGGCTAGTGTTGCTGTTTGCCCCTCACCCTGCTCTCTCCCCGCGGGCGGGGAGAGGGTAACGCAAGCTTTGCCGCCTCGGCCTTCTCCCCGTTCACGGGGAGAAGGTGCCGGCAGGCGGATGAGGGGCGAAGCACTGTGCCCGTGGCCCCCTCATCGCCTCGCATTCGCTCGGCACTTCTCCCTGTGGGGGAGAAGGGGTCGGGACGACTATTCGAATTCCATGATCAGGCCGTCGACGGCGAGGCTTTCGCCGGCCTTGACCGCGATCTTCTTGACCACGCTGCGCTTCTCGGCCTTCAGGATGTTCTCCATCTTCATCGCCTCGACGGTGGCGAGCGCCTGGCCGGCTTCCACCTGGTCGCCTTCCTTGACGGCGACCGAGGTGATGACGCCCGGCATCGGGCAGAGCAGCATTTTCGAGGTGTCCGGAGGCAGCTTTTCCGGCATCAGCCTGGCAAGCTCGGCGACGCGCGGCGACCGCACGCGTGCGGTGACGTCCATGCCGCGCCAGCGCAGCCGGATCGCCGGGCCGACGAGGTTGATTTTCACGCCGACGGCCTCGCCGTCGATGTGGAAGACGGTGTGCAACTGGCCGGGCAGCCATCCGCCGGTGACGGCGCACTTGCCGTCGTCGGCGAAGGCAACGGCCATGCCGTCGACGCCGGTGGACAGGGCAACCGGGAATTCATGGCCGGCAAGCGTGACGACCCAGTCGCGGCCCACCTTGCGCTGGTGATTGCCGATCGTGCCGGAAATGGCGACGGCGCGCTCCTGCAGCGTCTGGTTGATGACGGCGGCGATGGCGGCCAGCTTGCGGGCGGCCTTTTCGTCGGGAGCGACACCGGTGAATCCGTCCTTGAACTCCTCGGCGATGTAGGCGGTGGTGATCTTGCCGGAGCGGAAGCGCTCCTGCTGCATCACGGCCGAGAGGAAGGGCAGGTTGTGGCCGATGCCTTCGATCTCGAAACTGTCGAGCGCCTTCGACATGGCGTCGATCGCGGTCAGACGATCCGGAGCCCAGGTGCAGAGCTTGGCGATCATCGGGTCGTAATACATCGAGATCTCGCCGCCGTCATAGACGCCGGTGTCGTTGCGCACGATCGTGCCGTCGTCCTGCACGCCCTCTACCGGCGGGTGATAGCGGGTGAGCCGGCCGATCGACGGCAGGAAGTTGCGGTAGGGGTCTTCGGCATAGAGGCGGCTTTCGATCGCCCAGCCATTGAGCTTGACGTCGTCCTGGCCGAAGGACAGCTTCTCACCCGAGGCGACGCGAATCATCTGCTCGACGAGGTCGAGGCCGGTGATCAGTTCGGTGACCGGATGTTCGACCTGCAGGCGGGTGTTCATCTCGAGGAAGTAGAACTTGTTCTGCTTGCCATCGACGATGAATTCGACCGTGCCGGCGGAGTGGTAGCCGACCGCCTTGGCGAGAGCCACGGCCTGTTCGCCCATGGCCTTGCGGGTGGCGGCGTCGAGGAAGGGCGAGGGGGCCTCCTCGATGACCTTCTGGTTGCGGCGCTGGATCGAGCATTCGCGTTCGCCGAGATAGAGCACGGTGCCATGCTTGTCGCCCAGCACCTGGATCTCGATGTGGCGCGGCTCGGTGACGAATTTTTCGATGAAGATGCGGTCGTCGCCGAAGGAGTTCTTCGCCTCGTTGCGGGACGACTGGAAGCCTTCGCGGGCTTCCTCGGCATTCCAGGCGATGCGCATGCCCTTGCCGCCGCCGCCGGCCGACGCCTTGATCATGACCGGATAGCCGATCTGGTCGGAGATCTTGACCGCCTCGTCGGCGTCCTCGATCAGGCCCATATGGCCCGGAACGGTCGAGACGCCGGCTTCGGCAGCGAGCTTCTTCGAGGTGATCTTGTCGCCCATGGCCTGGATCGCATTGACCGGCGGGCCAACGAAGGTGATGCCGGCATTGGCCAGCGCATCGGCGAAGACGGCGTTTTCCGACAGGAAGCCGTAGCCGGGATGGACGGCGTCGGCGCCGGTCTTGGCGATCGCCTCGAGAATCTTCTCGATGACGATGTAGGACTGGTTGGACGGCGCCGGGCCGATGTGCACGGCCTCGTCGGCCATCTTCACGTGCAGCGCGTCACGGTCGGCGTCGGAATAGACGGCGACGGTCTTGATGCCCATCTTCCTAGCGGTCTTGATGACGCGGCAGGCGATTTCGCCACGGTTGGCGATGAGGAGTTTCTTGATCATGGCTTTCCGGCTTCCATTGTGTCTTCGAAGGCTTGCGGGAAGTTCTTCCGCGCCAGGCTTGCATTGAGTTTCAGCAGGGCGAAATACGAGGCGGGATCGAAGGCCCGTTCCGCCGGCAGCACTTCGCGCCCGAACAAGCGGCAGAGCCGTTCGCCATCCAGGTTTCCGCGCTGGAACGGTTCCGTGCCGAAATGGCGCCAGAGCGCCTGGACGAATTCGATGTCGGCGAGCGCCACGGACTTGTCCATGGTGCGGTGGCGCGGCCAGGCGGTCAGTGGCGTGACCTTGGAATTGGCCCGGCGGATGGTGAATTGCCACTGGGTTCCGAGCAGTCCGGCCGGGAAGCCGGCATGCTTGGGCATGAGCGGATCCTTGGCCATCAGCTGCGACCCCGCTGGCGGATTTCGTCGGGCGCCATGTCAGATTTCCATTACGTCTTCGAAGGCTTCCGGGAAGCTCTTGCGGCCGACGCGCTCGTCGATCCGCAGCAGCGCCTGGTAGGAGGTCGGGTCGAACGGGCTCTCGGCCGGGATCACCTCGCGGCCGAACAGCAGGTTGAGTCGGCCGGCATCGAGATTGCCGCGCTCGAACGGTTCGTCGCCGAAATGGTGCCAGAGCGCGTGCAGGAAGGCCGCGTCGACCTTCTGCTCGATCGTGTTGGGCCGGGCGAGCCGTTGCAGGGGCTTCAGCGGTGTCGCCCCGTTCTGGTTCGGCCGCCTGATGGTAAAATGATGACCGTGTCCCGGCAGTCCGGACGGAAAGCCGCGATGCTTGGTCATTTCGGGGGTCTTGGCCATGGGCATGTTCCCCTTACAATGGGATCGTGTCGTGCTTCTTCCAGTGCGTGCCGACCTGCTTGTTGCGTAGCGAGGCGAAGGCGCGGGCGATGCGGCGGCGTGAGGAATGCGGCATGATCACCTCGTCGACGAAGCCGCGCTCGGCAGCCTTGAACGGGTTGGCGAAGTTGACCTCGTATTCCTTGGTGCGGGCCGCGATCTTCTCGGCGTCGCCGAGTTCGGAGCGGTAGAGGATTTCGGTCGCGCCCTTGGCACCCATGACGGCGATTTCGGCGGTCGGCCAGGCATAGTTGATGTCGGCGCCGATATGCTTGGAAGCCATCACGTCGTAGGCGCCGCCATAGGCCTTGCGGGTGATGAGCGTCACCATCGGCACGGTCGCCTGGCTGTAGGCGAACAGGAGCTTGGCGCCGTGCTTGATGACGCCGCCATATTCCTGCGCCGTGCCGGGCAGGAAGCCGGGCACGTCGACGAGCGTCAGGATCGGGATGTTGAAGGCATCGCAGAAGCGGACGAAACGGGCGGCCTTGCGCGAGCTATCAATGTCGAGGCAGCCGGCGAGCACCATGGGCTGGTTGGCGACGACGCCGACCGACTGGCCTTCCATGCGGATGAAGCCGGTGATGATGTTCTTGGCAAAGGCTTCCTGGATCTCGAAGAAATCGCCCTCGTCGGCGAGCGCGTAGATCAGTTCCTTCATATCGTAGGGCTTGTTGGAGCTGTCCGGGATCAGCGTGTCGAGGCGGGCCTCGATGCGCGCCGGGTCGTCGTGGAAGGGGCGCACCGGCGGCTTTTCGCGGTTGTTGAGCGGCAGGAAATCGAACAGCAGGCGGACCTGCTCCAGTGCCTCGATGTCGTTCTCATAGGCGCCGTCGGCGACCGAGGACTTCTTCGTGTGGGTGCCGGCGCCGCCGAGTTCCTCGGCCGTGACGATCTCGTTGGTGACGGTCTTCACCACGTCCGGGCCGGTGACGAACATGTAGGAGCTATCGCGCACCATGAAGATGAAGTCGGTCATGGCCGGCGAATAGACCGCACCGCCGGCGCAGGGGCCCATGATGACGGAAATCTGCGGCACGACGCCCGAGGCGTCGACATTGCGCTTGAATACGTCGGCATAACCGGCAAGCGAGGCGACGCCTTCCTGGATGCGGGCGCCGCCCGAATCGTTGAGGCCGATCACCGGCGCGCCGTTCTTCAGCGCCATATCCATGATCTTGCAGATCTTCTGGGCATGGGTCTCGGACAGCGAGCCGCCGAGCACGGTGAAGTCCTGGGAGAAGACATAGACCTGGCGGCCGTTGATCGTGCCCCAGCCAGTGACGACGCCGTCGCCGGCGATCTTCTGTTCCTGCATTCCGAAATCGGTGCAGCGATGGGTGACATACATGTCGTATTCTTCAAAGGAGCCCTCGTCGAGCAGGACTTCAATGCGCTCGCGCGCCGTCAGCTTGCCCTTGGCATGCTGGGCGTCGATGCGGCGCTGGCCGCCGCCGAGATGGGCCTCGGCGCGGCGCGCCTCGAGCTGGTCCAGAATCTGTAGCATGCTTCCTCCCGACAAAATGCAAGGCGCCTCTGTGATTTGTGCCCTTAAACGGAGGGGCTTGCAAAGAAAATGATTGAACAGGTGCAATTGTGGAATTATGAATTTGCAAACAGCAAAATGCGAAATTGCAAATGGCGATCGGCAAGCTTTTCATCGGGCGCAAGGTGCGCGAAATCCGGCAGGCGGGCCATGCCACGCAAGCCCAGTTTGCCGACAAGATCGGCATCTCCACCAGCTATCTGAACCAGATCGAGAACAACCAGCGGCCGGTCTCGGCCTCGGTGCTGCTGGCACTGGCGGAGAAGTTCGGCATCGACATCACTGAACTTTCGTCGGGTCAGAACGACCGGCTCTTGTCGGCCCTGTCGGAGGCGCTGAGCGACCCCTTGTTCGAGACCTATTCGCCGAGCCTGCAGGAGTTGAAGCTCGTCACCCAGAATGCGCCGGGGCTCGCCCATGCGCTGATCACCTGCCATCAGGCCTATCGCCGCAACAGCGAACAGCTGGTGAGCTATGACGACCGGTTCGGCGCCGCCCCCTCGAACGAGACCACCTCCTATGACGAGGTGCGCGACTTCTTCCACTTCGTCGACAACTACATCCACGACATCGACATCCTGGCGGAGAGCCTGGCCGGCCAGCTGAAGCTCGGGGAGGGAGAGAACTACGCGGCGCTTGCCGGCTTCCTCGAGAGCCGCCACGGGGTGCGCGTGGTGCGCGGCGATGCGGGCGAGGAGGCGATCCGCCGCTTCGACCCGGCAAGCCGCATCCTGACGCTCTCGCGCTATGCCTCGGCGCCGACCCGCGATTTCCAGATCGCCGTCCAGGTGGCGCAACTCCACGCCAGCGACACGATCGAGCAGGTGCTGAAGCAGGCGGGCTTCCGCACCGAGGAGGCGGTCGAGGTCTGCCGGATTGGGCTGCACAATTATTTCGCCGGCGCATTGATCCTGCCCTATCGCAGCTTCCACCAGGCGGCGCGCGAGTTGCGCCACGACATCGAGCTTCTCGCCGCCCGCTTCGGCGCATCGCTGGAGCAGGTCTGCCATCGGCTTTCGACGCTGCAGCGGCCGGGGCTGAAGGGCGTGCCGATCTTCTTTGCCCGCATCGATAGGGCCGGAAACATCACCAAGCGGCACAGCGCGGCGCGTCTGCAGTTCGCCCGTTTCGGCGCGGCCTGTCCCTTGTGGAACGCCCACCAGGCCTTCGAGGCGCCGGGGCGGATCATCCGCCAGCTGGCCGAGACGCCGGATGGGGTGCGTTATCTCTGTCTTGCCATGCAGGTCAACAAGGGCACGCTCGGCTTTCGCGCCGCCCAGCCGCGCTATGCGCTCGCGCTCGGCTGCGAGATCTCCTACGCCGATCAATTCGTCTATGCCGACGATCTCGATCTCTCCAACCGCGCCGCCTTCGACCCGATCGGCATTTCCTGCCGGATCTGCGAAAGGGTCAAATGCACCAGCCGCGCCGTGCCGCCCTTGAAGCGCAAGCTGGTGGTGGACCACAGCGTGCGGAACGCGACGCCTTACGAGATCGAGTGAGGGGGGAAGACCCTTTTACCCGAACAGCGGCTGCGGATGGGGCGCGAAAAACGCTTCGACGATGTCCGGGCCGACCGCATCGAGCGTGGCCGGGGACCATTGCGGGTTACGGTCCTTGTCGATGATGGCGGCGCGGATGCCCTCGTAGAAATCCGGAGTCTTCAACGTCTGCGCAGTCGCGGAAAATTCACGCGCGAGGCAGGTTTCGAGATCCGGCGAGGTCCGGCCGGCGCGCAGTAGCGCCAGCGTCACCTTGAGGCTCGTCGGCGACTTGGTCAGCATGGTCGCCTTGGCTTTCGCCGCGAAGTCGCTGTCCTCGGCCTCGAGTGCGGCAAGAATCTGCTCGACGCTGTCGAAGGCGAAGCAGCGGTCGATCAGGGCGCGGTTCGCGGCGAACTGTCCCTCGGGCGCCTTCGCTGCGAAGTTCGCGATCAAGTCCGTCACGGCTTGGGCGTCTACGCCAGCGGGTATTGCTGCGAGGCGTTCTGCAAGGGAAACGAGATTCGCGGCGGGAACGAAAACGTCGGCAAAGCCGGCGGCGATGGCGTCGGCCGGACCGATAGGCTCGCCGGTCAGGCCCATATAGGTGCCGAGTTCGCCCGGGGCGTGGGACAGAAGCCAGGTTGCGCCGACATCGGGAAAGAAGCCGATTCCGGTTTCCGGCATGGCGAGCTTCGTCGTGTCGGTGGCGATGCGGTGGCTGGCATGGCCGGACAAGCCCACGCCGCCGCCCATGGTGATGCCGTCCATGATGACGACGTAAGGTTTCGGATAGCGGCCGATGCGGCCGTTGAGCCGGTATTCCTCCCGCAGGAATTCTTGCGCGTCCGGACTGCCGGCGCGGCCGCTCTCGTAGAGCATTCTGATGTCGCCGCCGGCGCAGAAGCCGCGCTCGCCTTCGCCGGTGACGAGGACCGCGGCGATCGACGGATCGGTCTCGAAGGTGTCGAGCGCCGTCTCGATCTGGCGGATCATCTCGCGCGACAGGCTGTTGATGACACGGGGGCGGTTCAGCGCGATCAGGCCGAGCGCGCCGGTTTGGCCGGTCAGCACCTCCTCGCCGGTGAGGTCCGTCGTCAGGTATCGCATGGTTCTCTCCTTACGCGCCGATCACCGAGCGGGCGACGATCACCCGCATGATCTCGTTGGTGCCTTCGAGGATCTGGTGGACGCGCAGGTCGCGGACGATCTTCTCGATGCCGTATTCGGCGAGATAGCCATAGCCGCCATGCAACTGCAAGGCGCGGTTGGCGACATCGAAGCAGCGATCGGTGACCAGACGCTTGGCCATGGCGCAGAGCGTCGTGGCGTTGGGCGCCCTGTCGTCCAGCGCGCTTGCGGCGCGCCAAAGGAAGGTGCGGGCCGATTCCAGTTCGGTCGCCATGTCGGCAAGTTCGAACTGCAGCGCCTGGAATTCGGCGATCGGGCGGCCGAAGGCCTTGCGGTCCTTCATGTAGGCGACCGCCTTGTCGAAGGCGAATTGCGCGCCGCCGAGCGATGCGGCGGCAATGTTGAGGCGTCCGCCGTCGAGCCCGGACATGGCGATCCTGAAGCCGTCGCCTTCGGCGCCGAGCCGGTTTTCGGCGGGCACGCGCACTCCGTCCATCATCACGGCGCGGGTCGGCTGGGCGTTCCAGCCCATCTTCTTTTCGTTGGCGCCGAAGGTCAGTCCCTTGGCATCTCCGGGAACGAGGAAGGTGGAAATGCCCTTCGGGCCATCTTCGCCGGTGCGGGCCATGACGAGATAGAGGGCGCTGGCGCCCGCGCCGGAGATGAACTGCTTCTGGCCGTTCAGCACATAATCGTCGCCGTCGCGCACGGCGCGGGTCTTCAGGGCGGCCGCATCCGAGCCGCAGGCGGGTTCGGTCAGGCAATAGCTGGCGAGCGCATCCATGGTGGCGAGTGCCGGCAGGTGGGTCTCGCGCTGCTCGGGCGTGCCGTAGCGGTCGATCATCGTCGCGCACATGTTGTGGATCGAGATATAGGCGGCAACCGTCGGGCAGCCGGTGGCGAGTGCCTCGATGATCAGCGCCGTGTCGAGCCGGCCGAGCCCGGAGCCGCCGACGTCGTCGGCGACACAGATGGCGCCGAGGCCGAGGCTGCCCGCCTTCTTCAGCGTGTCGATGGGAAAATGCTTGCTCTGGTCCCATTCAAGCGCAAAGGGGGCAAGTTCCTCGGCGGCGAAGTCGGTCGCCATGTCGACGAAGGCCTGCTGCTGATCGCTGAGGGTGAAATCCATGGCTCTCCTCCAAGAGATGGGCACCGCCTGCGTCACGGCGCCCTTGATTGCCGACCGGCTTACCACAGCTTCGGACCGACGATCACCCCTGGCGAAAGTCGGGGTTGCGAAAAGGGAGTGTGCGATCTTTTGGGCGGGTGCTCCTGGCTTCTGGCCGGGAGAAGGTGGCGCGCAGCGCCGGATGAGGGCGCGCGAACGGAAACCAAGGGGGTGTCGTTTGCGTCTGGCATTTGCCCCTCACCCTGACCCTCTCCCCGTAAACGGGGAGAGGGGACGGCCACGGCGGTGCCGCATGGTCCTTCTCCCCGCCTGCGGGGAGAAGGTGCCGGCGGGCGGATGAGGGGCAAACTACAGGTGATGGGGCGGAGGCGGACAGTTCGAGATCGCTTCACGCACGCCTCAAGGTCCGGAGCGATCGTCGGTCCGTCAACCCACCACATTCCTTGGCGTGCCGGCGACGAAGAATTCGATGTTCTCGATCAACTGGTCGGCGAGCGCCTGGATCGCCTCGCGGCTGGCCCAGGCGACGTGCGGGGTGAGGATGACGTTGGGGCGGGTAGCGATGCGCATCATCGGGCTGTCGGCGGCCGGCGGTTCGCCGTCGGTGACGTCGAAGCCGGCAGCGGCGATTTCGCCCTTTTCCAGCGCCTGCTCCAATGCCAGCTCGTCGACCAGTCCGCCGCGGCCGGTGTTGATGAGGATCGGCGTCTTCTCCATCAGGGCGAATTCTCGCGTGCTTATGATGCCGCGGGTTTCGGCATTGAGCGGGCAGTGCAGGGTGAGGACATCGGCTCGGCGCATCACCTCGTCGAACGGCGTCTGGCCGGGTTTGACCTGGTCCGTTCCCTTGCGGCCGGCGATCAGCACCTTCATGCCAAAAGCCTCGGCGATGCGGCCGACGGCCTTTCCGAGCGTGCCGTGGCCGATAATGCCGAGCGTGGAGCCGCCAAGGTCAGCGATCGGGTGGTCGAAGAAGCAGAATTGCGCCGCCTCCTGCCAGCGCCCGTCGAGCACCGATTGGCGATAGGGAACGATCGAGCGGCGAAGCGCCAAAATCAGGGCGAAGGTGTGCTCCGGCACGGTGTGCTTTGCATAGTTGCGGATGTTGGAGACGGTGATGCCGCGCTCTTTGGCGGCGGCGAGGTCGACGATGTCGGTGCCGGTGGCGGCGACCGCGATCATCTTCAGGCGCGGGGCGTGGATCAGGCTTTCACGCCGCAGCGGCACCTTGTTGGAGATGACGATGTCGGCCCTGGCGATCCGTTCGCGGACCTGCTCGGCGGTGGTTCGATCATGAACCACCAGTTCATGCGGAAATCCGGGTGGGCGCAGAATGGTCTCGGGGGAAAGTGTATCGCGGTCGAGAAAGACGATCGTCAACATGGCAGTCGGCACTCCTTGCTCAGGCACGCGCATTAGAAAGAGGGTTCATTACCATGGCAAGGACGGTTCGGCGGCGAAGAGTACGGTCCAACACGCATGCGTTGAGAAGACAGGGTCGGGAAAAGCGGACGCGAAAAAGCCCGGGACGGTGGTCCCGGGCTCGTTGTTCGTGCAATCGTTTAGTGGCGACCGAGCCAGGTGTCGATCTCGCGTTCGGCTTCTTCCTCGGACTTGCCGTAGGCTTCCTGGATCTTGCCGGACAGCTGCTTGCGGTTGCCGGCGATCACGTCCATGTCGTCGCCGGTGATCTTGCCCCACTGTTCCTGGGCCTTGCCCTTGAACTGCTCCCAATTGCCTTCGATCTGGTTCCAATTCATGCCGATCTCCTTCTCGGTTGGTTACGGTAGAGGTCGTTGTCCTCGGCTCAACAACGCGACCGGCGGGGTTAGGTTCCGGTGCTCGAGCCGAAAGATTTTCTCCCCCGCCCGAGATTCCATTCCGTGTAAACTTCACACATGAGAGCGCGTAAGCACGCATGAGAGTGCGTAGAAGGGCGTGGAGCGATGGACTGTCTGAGAGTCGAGGACGCTTGCGCGCTATCGGGGGAAAGCCTAGAAAAATGAGGAACCGATCGACGGTTGAGACGTTTTCAGCACGAGGCAGATCACGCGTACTCATCAGCACCAAGCCGATGACGCGTCCCAAAAGTTCACAAGGAGATTTCTGATGGCGACTGTATCCATGGCGGACAAGGCGAAGGCCAAGGCGGACAACCTGATCGACGAGGCGGAGGTTGCCACCAGCGCAAGCGCCGGCGACGTTCAGGCGGAACTGGAAAACCTGCGTCGCGACATCGCCGCGCTGACCCAGACCGTCGCCTCCTTCGGCACGGGCAAGCTCAAGGAAGCCAGCATCCGGGCCAGCCAGCTCGGTTCCGAAGCCGCCGACGTCTCCGCCCAGTATGTCGAGAGCGCCCGCGACAGCCTTCGGTCGGCCGAACAGGATCTCCAAGCGCAGATCCGCAGCAAGCCGCTGCAGGCGGTCGCGATTGCAGCCGGCGTCGGCTTTCTCGCCGCTCTCCTGAGCCGGCGCTGATCCATGCGGGGATTGCTCCAGCAGATTGTCGTCCTGGCATTGGGCAATGTCTCGACGACCGTGGTCGAGGTCAAGCGCAGGGCGGTCGGCGGGGTAATTGCCAGCCTCTTCTTCCTGACCGCCTATGTGGCCCTGGTGATGGCGCTGGCCTTTTTTGTCGCCTCAGAGGCGGGGCCGATCGCGGCAAGCCTGGTGGTCGCGGGTGCGGCCATGGCTGCGGCGCTCGTGGTTCTCGCGGTGGTCGCCGTGCTCAACCGGCAGACCGAACGCCGCATGCTGGAGCGGCAGGCCGCGATGGCCGCGCGCGGTCCGGATCCGGTCACGGGCCGGTTGATCGCCGAACTGCCCGTCATGATGCGGCACAGCCCGATCGTCACGACGATCATGGTCGGCAGTCTGGTCTACGTGCTGGCGCGTAGCCGGGGTTTTGGACGAGGGCCGCGCGGTTAGCGCCGAACCTATCGCTTTGGGGAGGCCTGGTCTCCCCTCACATCGGCAGCGGGCCGGGGCGCAGGCGGAAGGACGGAACCATGGTGCGGACCGGGTTCAATCCTTTTCGCCGCGCTCCGCTTTGTCGAGGCGCTCGAGAAGATCGAGGAATGCGGGAGGCGTGCCCTCTTCGACGATACTGTCGTAATAGCCGCGCAGCTTTCCGGCGATCATGGCGTTGGCGTCCTTCTTGTTCGACGCGGTGGGCGCAGGCCCCTTGCCCTGATCGGCTTGCTTGTCCGGCATTTTCATCAATCCCCTTTGACCCCTAGGCGCGCATGAAATTAATCTATTAAGTGGGGCAACGGAAAAAAAGTTCCTTACCGGCGGAACTTTTTTTTGGATTGCGCGTTTTCAGCCCAGTCCGCACCCATACTTATATTCAATTGGAGAAACCGCATGTCTCTTACTGCCCGCGTTGCCGCCCATCTGCCCTACCTCCGGCGATACGCTCGAGCCGTCACCGGCTCCCAGACTTCCGGAGACGCCTACGTCGCGGCGACGCTCGAGGCGTTGATCGCCGACCTTTCGATCTTTCCGAAGGGCGCCAATGATCGCGTTTCTCTCTACAAGCTGTTCGTCACGCTGTTTGATTCCACGCATGTGGAAATCCCGGAAATCTCCACTCCGTTCGCCTGGGAAAAGCGCGCCGCCGCCAATCTCGCCAACGTGCCGACGCGGGCGCGCCATGCCTTCCTGCTGATCACGGTGGAAGGGTTCTCGCCGAGCGAGGCAGCCGAGGTTCTCGGCGTGACGGAAGCCGAATTCAATGCCCTGTTCAACGAAGCATCCGCCGAGATCTCGCGCCAGGTGGCGACCGATATCATGATCATCGAGGACGAGCCGCTGATCGCGCTCGACATCGAGCAGATGGTCGAGGATCTCGGTCACCGTGTCACCGGCATCGCCCGTACCCATGCGGAAGCGATCGATCTCTACAAGCGCACGAACCCCAAGATGGTGCTTGCCGACATCCAGCTCGCTGACGGCAGCTCGGGTATCGATGCGGTGAACGACATCCTCAAGGTCGATACCGTTCCGGTTATCTTCATCACGGCCTTCCCCGAGCGACTGCTGACCGGTGAGCGACCGGAACCCGCCTTCCTCGTTACCAAGCCCTTCAACCCCGATATGGTGAAGGCCTTGATCAGCCAGGCGCTGTTCTTCAACGAGCGGGTCGCCGAAAGCGCCTGACGGGCTCAAGGAGGCCAGCGGATGCTCCACGCGGACGGGGGCACCAGAGCCCCGGTGAGGCTCACAGCAGTTTGCCGAACAGCGGCGGAGTGAAAAATTGGTACATCGATTGACATGGTTTGAACCTGAGCGCGGCGACGACAAGTTGCGCGAGTTCCTAATCACCGCGCTGATCGACATGAGTGCCAGCCTGTGCCTTCAGGACAGCGAGGGCCGGTACATCTGCATCACTACTCTGCCCGCGCGTTGGTCGCTGAAGTCGGGGGTAACGCCCAGCGACGAGGCGATCTTCGGGGCGGATATCGGCGCCCGCCTGAAGGAAATGAAAGCCGGGCTGGCAAAGCCCGGCGATCACGCCGAACTCGAGATCGAGGCAGGGGACGACACCTTCTTCGAATTCCGTTGTCGCATGATTGCAATGGCCGATCAGGAGGTCAGCCTGATGACTATTGTCATCGACCGCACCGAGGACCGGCGGCGGGAGCGGTTGCTGAGGGCCCTGCTGCGCGAGGTCAGCCATCGCTCGAAGAACCTGCTTGCGATCATCCAGAGCATCGCATCGCAGACTGCGCGCTATTCCGGGACGCTCGAGACCTTCCTCACGAAGTTCCGCGGCCGGCTGCATGCCTTGTCGCAATCCCAGGACCTGATCACCGATTCGAGCTGGCGCGGGGCCTATTTCCGCGACCTGCTCAAGCAGCAGGTCGATCGCTACGTTCAGGAGAACGCCGACCTGGTGAAGGTTTCGGGAGAGGACGTTCTGTTGACCCCGAACGCCTCGCTGCACATCGGGCTTGCACTGCACGAACTCGTGGTCAACGCGGTCAGCCACGGCGATTTCCTGTCGCGCCGCCGGCGGATCGAGGTCAGTTGCGAACGGATCGAGACCGATGCAGGGCCGCAGATCCGCGTTCTGTGGGTCGAACCCGTGGGAAGCCTCGACAGCGAGGCGTTGAAGGCGGCAAGGACGGCCCGGTTCGGCAGCACCGTCCTGGAAAGGGTCGTTCCGTCCTCGGTCAACGGCCAGGCGAGGCACAGTCTGGAAAAGGACCAGGTCCGTTACGAACTCACTTTCCCGCAGGAAAGCTACGAATAGGCGACGCTGCGTCGGAACGATTTTCGATGCGAGTGATTGTAAGCCCGCCGGGTAATGCCACGCTTCGTTATGTGCGAGCCGTCCAAAATCCGGACCCTTCGTCTCACCGTCACGGGGAACTCGCATGCGTCTGTTCCACTGCTCCAACTGCACCAACGTCGTCCACTTCGACAATGACGGGTGCGTCAGCTGCGGACTGCGGCTCGGATATCGTCCCGGCCGGTTCGACATGATCGCCCTTCAACAGGATGGCGATGCCTTCTTCGAACCGTCCGATCGCCAGACCCCGCTCAATCCCTGCGCCAATGCCGGTATCGGCGCCTGCAACTGGCTGGTCGAGGACGAGCATCCATCGGGCTTCTGCATGGCCTGCCGGCACAATCTGACGATTCCCGATCTGTCGACCCCGGAGAACAGCGAGAACTGGCAGAGGATCGAACTGGCAAAGCGCCATCTGTTCTATTCGCTGATGCGCTTCGGGCTGCCGCTGGTCACCCGCATCGAAGATCCGGAGAACGGCCTGGGCTTCGAGTTTCTCGCCGACGACAGCAGCGCCGGCTCGACGGTCCTGACCGGTCACGCCAATGGCCTTATCACCCTCAACGTCGCCGAAGCCTCCGATGCGGAGCGCGAGGCGCGACGCGTTTCGCTTGGCGAACCGTTCCGCACGCTGGTCGGCCACTTCCGCCACGAGGTCGGCCACTACTACTGGGACCGGCTGGTGCGTGACCGGGGTAAGCAGGAGACGTTCCGCGCCGTGTTCGGCGACGAAAGCCAGGACTATGGCGCGGCCCTCCAGCATCACTATGCCGAGGGACCGGCACCAGGCTGGGAACAGTCCTTTGTCAGTGCCTATGCGGCGAGCCACCCCTGGGAGGACTTTGCCGAAACCTGGGCGCATTACTTCCACATCGTCGATGCGTTGGATACGGCGGATGCCTTCGGCCTGCGGACCCGTCCGGAGACCGATGCGCCGGAACTGGCGCTGACGACGACATTCGACAGCTATCGGGCCGTCGATGCCCGCGTCCTGGTCGACGCCTGGGTCCCGCTCACCATCGCCATCAACAGCATCAACCGCAGCATGGGCCAGCGCGACCTTTACCCGTTCGTGCTGTCCGCGCCGGTGATGGGCAAGCTGCAATACATCCACGAACTGATCCACGCCGCACCCGCGGCCTGACGGCCGGAGCGGCAGGAGCCGGACGCAGGGGGGGGGCGGCGGAACCATTAACCCCTTGCGACGTTAACCTTTCAACCAAGGAGAACGTCGATGAATACGCTTGCTGCCCTCATGATTCTGGTGGCGTGCCATCCCGAGCAGACAACGTGCCTCGAAGAGCCGGTCGCAGTCATCTCCTATGACACGAGTGCCGATTGTCGTGCGGCGCTTCCGCGCGAAATGGACAAGGCGCGCCAATTGGCCGGCCTGATCTACGGCGATTGCGTTCCGGTCAACGCCGAACTGCTGGCGGGTCGGCAGATCCGTCAGACGATCGATCCGGTCAAATTGTCCGCACTCGACGGTCGGGCGGGCGAAACCGTGCAGGCCAAGGCGTTTTCCGCCGATGCGGCGCGCCCGGGCCGGACGGCGTTCGATCTGTATGAAGGGAATAAGTAAATGCCCGAGAGCCTGAGCGACAGGGATCGGCGGATCGACGGCCAGACGCGGGATATGGCCCAGGAAGCCAAACTCGACAGCGATCTGGAAAGCATGGTTCCGCCGCGCTGGCGCGGCTCGACGGTTATTGTCGTTCTTCTGATCGTGGCGACACTGGTCGCCATGCTTGCGTCGATCCTGTTCTGACGGCCACGCCGCCACCTTCCAAAGCCTTTGATCCTGATCTCCGCCGCAACGGCGGATTTTTTGTATGCGCGGCAGGCCATGAGCTGGGGGGGCAGGAAACGGCCAAATGGAAAGAGCCGGGCGGCGCCGGCTCTTTCCATGCGTAGAGGGGAGCGTCACGTCTGCTCAGGCGCGGCGGCGGAACAGCTGCGAAACGAGCGAGATCAGGAACAGGACGATGAAGACGAGGAAGAGGATCTTGGCGATACCGGCAGATGCGCCGGCAATGCCGCCGAAGCCGAGGACACCGGCGATCAGCGCGACGACGAGGAAGACGAGAGCGTAGTAAAGCATGGCGGTTCTCCTTTTTCGATGGCAGAAGAACGGCGCTGCGCTTAAATTGTTCCCCGACGATTAATCATCTTGTTTCAGCCGGTCTTCAGAAGCTGGTCCGCCGGGAAAAAGGGGCTGGTCAAATTGCGATAAACATTACGGAACCTTCTGGCTTTCCAATCGTTTTGTCGCCACGATAGTCATAACCCCCGTTGGATAAGCATGACCAATTCCCAAAACGACAGACCAGCCGAAGAAAGACAGGAAATGGCTGGCGTGACCCCCGGCATTGCCGAGAAATTGCGCCAGTTCTATCGCGCCGTGCAGGACGAAGCGATTCCCGACCGCTTCCTCAGCCTGCTGGAAAAGCTCGATCAGGCGGAAAAGAACGCCGATCAGACCACCCGCGTCAAGGATTCCGCCTAATGACCGTTGATGCCAACTCCGTCGACCGCTCGTTCAAGCGAGATCTGCTGGCAGCACTGCCGAACCTGCGTGCCTTTGCCGTTTCGTTGACCGGGCGCCATCACGCCGCCGACGATCTGGTGCAGGATACAATCATGAAGGCGTGGGCCAAGCAGGATCATTTCGAGCCCGGCACCAACATGAAGGCCTGGCTGTTCACCATTCTGCGCAATGAATTCTACTCGCAGATGCGCAAACGTGGCCGTGAGGTTTCCGACACCGACGGCATCTTCACCTCGCAGCTTTCGACCCACCCGCAACAGTATGGCTCCCTCGACCTCCAGGATTTCAAGCGCGCGCTCGACCAACTGCCGAGCGATCAGCGCGAAGCCATCATCCTGGTCGGCGCCTCGGGTTTCGCCTACGAAGAGGCGGCCGAGATCTGCGGCTGCGCCGTGGGCACGATCAAGAGCCGCATCAACCGGGCGCGCAACAAGCTGCAGGAAATCCTCGGCGTGAGCGGCGAAGGCGATTACGGGCCCGATGCCCACAGTTCGGCGGTGACCAAACGGGCCTTTGCCGTCTGACGCTCAGGTGGACATGCGCGCCGTCGCCGACCGCACGGCGCGTATCAATTCCTCGGCCTGGATCGGCTTTGCCACCGACGGAAAAGCCACACTGCCGGGCGCCTCCACCAGGGGATGGTCATAGGACGACAGGAAGATCAGCGCCGCGCCGGTCTGGGTCACCTGACGAGCACGGTCGCGATTGAGGGCCTCTGTCGGGGCCTTGTCCAAAAAGACGAGGTCGAACTCGCCTTCGCGGAGCTGGTCTTTCAGACGGACCAGCGGCACGATCGCAACGGTGCAGTCCAGGGCGTCGACAAGGATCTGCTCGACTTCCATCGCGATCAGGTATTGGTTCTCCGCGACGAGAACGCGCAGCGACGGGTTGTGCATGGCGTTTCCTTTTTTGCCAAAGTGCCTTATCGGCATTCAAGCGCAGGACGTCATTTAAATAAGACATGTGGCACAGTGGCTGCTACGCCATCGTGACGGCGTCGAGACAAGAGGACAGTGCATGGCAAGCGACTTTCGCAAGACCCCGGTGCGTGTCAGCTGTTTCGAATGTCCCTTGCGCCAGAAGAAGCACTTTCGCCCCTTCAGTGCAGACGAGCTTAACTTCGTGTCGCATTTCAAGCGCGGTGAACTGAACGCCGATGCCGGGTCGACCGTGATCGTCGAAGGCTCTCACAGCGCCCATCTTTATACATTACTGGAAGGTTGGGCATTTCGCTACAAAATCCTAGAGGACGGACGGCGGCAGATCCTCAACTACGTCGTTCCGGGCGACATGGTCGGTTTGCAGGGAGCGGTCATGGCCGAGATGCAGCATTCCGTCGAGGCCCTGACGCCGGTAACCCTGTGCGTCTTCGAGCGCAAACGCTTGTTCCAATTGTTCGAGAAGCATTCCGGCCTCGCCTTCGACCTGACATGGCTGGCAGCGCGCGAGGAGAGCATTCTCGACGAGCACTTGCTGAGCGTCGGTCGGCGCACTGCGACAGAGCGGGCGGCCTATCTGCTGGCTTTCCTGTTCGAGCGAGGTCGCAACGCCGGCCTTCTCGACGAGGAGCGTCGCCATGTGCCGGTGACACAGATGCACGTCGCCGATACGCTCGGCCTGTCGATCGTCCACACCAACAAGACGTTGCGGAAGCTGAGCGAGCGCGGTCTCATCCAGTGGCTCGACCGGGGCTGCGAGGTGCTCGATCCGGAAGGCCTGCAAAACGTGGCGAACTGGAATCCCGGAGAACCGAAGGTCCGTCCGCTGATCTGACAATCGATGCCCTGGCAACAAGCCAGATGCGCTGCCGAATGCGAAAAAACCGCCAGTCGCGAGACCGGCGGTTTTTTCGTTCAATGGCTTCGCTCACATCATGCGACGACGATAATGCCTGCAAACAGGGCGATGATGAAGATCACCAGCACGACGAAAATGAGAATTTTGGCTATTCCCGCAGAAGCGCCGGCAACACCGCGAAAGCCGAGAAGGCTGGCGACGGCGGCGATCGCCAGGAAGATCAGGATCCATTGCAGCATGATGCTCTCCGTTCGTTTTTTGACCGTCGGATAAACCTGCCGGAGACGATATTGTTCCATGTAGGAGGTGCGGTGAGCGTGCGGCGGCTGTCGCACCGACCGGCATTTGCGAATTATCCGTTGACGGAGCCGGGTCATCCGCGCGAAACCCTCACATGAGGGGGAAACTGGGCTGGACAGCGACGTCGCATTCTGCTCGTTTTCATGCCGAAATTGTTCGACTTTAGCCTGATGCGAGGGAGATGGGTTTGAAGATCGGTTCGCCACGGGAGCTGTTTGCGGGAGAGGCACGCGTTGCCATGACCCCCGACAGCGCGATCCAGCTGAAGAAGCTGGGCTATGACTGCATGATCGAAAGCGGGGCGGGCAAGGCCGCCGGCTTTTCCGACGACGCCTACCGCGCCGTCGGCGTCGAGGTTGTCGAGGGCGCCGAGGCGCTCTATGCCGGCGCCGACGTGATCGCCAAGGTGCGTCCGCCGGAGACGGTGGAAGTGGAACGCCTGTCGTCCGGCAAGACGCTGGTTTCCTTCTTCTACCCGGCCCAGAACAAGGAGCTTCTGGAACGCGCCAGGGACAAGGGCGCCAATGTCATCGCCATGGACATGGTGCCGCGTATTTCCCGTGCCCAGAAGATGGACGCGCTGTCTTCGATGGCCAATATCGCCGGCTATCGCGCCGTGATCGAGGCCGGTAATAATTTCGGCCGGTTCTTCACCGGCCAGGTGACGGCGGCCGGCAAGGTTCCGCCGGCCAAGGTGCTGGTCATCGGCGCCGGCGTCGCCGGCTTGGCCGCGATCGGCACGGCGACCTCGCTCGGCGCCATCACCTATGCCTTCGACGTGCGCCCGGAAGTCGCAGAGCAGATCGAGTCGATGGGCGCCCAGTTCGTCTATCTCGAATTCGAGGCGACGCAGGATGGTGCGGCGACCGGTGGCTATGCCGCACCGTCCTCGCCGGAATTCCGCGAAAAGCAGCTGGCCAAGTTCCGCGAATTGGCACCGGAGATCGACATCGTCATCACCACGGCACTGATCCCCGGCCGTGACGCGCCGAAGCTGTGGCTCGCCGACATGGTGGCTTCGATGAAGCCCGGCTCGGTGGTCGTCGACCTTGCCGCCGAACGCGGCGGCAATTGCGACCTGACGGTGCCCGACCAGAAGATCGTCTCGGAAAACGGCGTCACCATCATCGGCTATACCGACTTCCCGAGCCGCATGGCGGCCCAGGCATCGACGCTCTATTCGACCAACATCCGCCACATGATGACGGACCTGACGCCAGCCAAGGACGGCATGATCGTCCACAACATGGAAGACGACGTCATCCGCGGCGCGACGGTCACCAAGGACGGCGAGATCACCTATCCGCCACCGCCGCCGAAGATCCAGGCGATCGCGGCTGCCAAGCCGAAGGAAAAGGTCAAGGAACTTTCGCCCGAGGAAAAGCGGGCCAAGGAAGTCGCGGCCTTCAAGGCGCAGACCCGCAGCCAGGTCGGCCTTCTGGTGATCGGCGGCTTGCTGATGGCCCTGGTCGGGGCCTATGCGCCGGCCGAGTTCATGAGCCATTTCATCGTCTTCGTGCTTGCCTGCTTCATCGGCTTCTCGGTGATCTGGAACGTCAGCCACTCGCTGCACACGCCGCTGATGGCCGTGACCAACGCGATCTCCGGCATCGTCATCCTTGGCGCATTGCTGCAGATCGGTTCCGGCAACTGGCTGGTCGTCATCCTCGCTTCGCTTTCGGTGCTGATCGCCACGATCAACATCGTCGGCGGATTCCTCGTCACCCGGCGCATGCTCGCCATGTTCCAGAAGTCCTGAGGGGAGAGGATCAATCATGACGATCGGTATCGTTTCGGCCGCCTACATCGCAGCCGCTGTTCTCTTCATCCTCTCGCTCGGCGGGCTTTCCGGCCAGGAAAGCGCCAAGCGCGCCGTCTGGTATGGCATTGTCGGCATGGCGCTTGCCGTCGCCGCCACGGTCTTCGGGCCGGGAGTCGGCAACTGGTTCATCATCCTGGTAATGATCGCCGGCGGCTCGATCATGGGCTATTACGTCGCTGCCCGCGTGCAGATGACGGAAATGCCGCAGCTTGTCGCCGCACTGCACTCCTTCGTCGGCCTGGCCGCCGTGTTCATCGGCTATAATGCCGAGATCGAACTCGGCCGGGTGGCCGGGATGGACGAGGCGGCGCGCCATGCTCTGACCGGCTTTGCCGCCGTTCTGGCCCACAAGCTCGCCGATCCCACCGGGGCTCTGGTGGCGATCCTCAAGGTCGAGGTCTTCCTCGGCGTGTTCATCGGCGCGGTCACCTTCACCGGCTCCGTCGTCGCCTTCGGCAAGCTGGCCGGCAAGGTCGACGGCAAGGCCAAGAAACTGCCGGGCGGGCACATGCTCAACGCCGGCGCGGCGATCGCCTCGCTCGTGCTGCTGGTGATGTACTTCAACGGCGCCGGCATCTGGACCCTGATCCTGATGACGCTTCTCGCCTTCTTCATCGGCTATCACCTGATCATGGGCATCGGCGGCGCCGACATGCCGGTGGTGGTGTCGATGCTGAACAGCTATTCCGGCTGGGCGGCCGCGGCGATCGGCTTCACGCTGGGCAACGATCTTCTGATCGTCACCGGCGCGCTGGTCGGCTCCTCGGGTGCGATCCTCTCCTACATCATGTGCAAGGCGATGAACCGCTCCTTCATCTCGGTCATCCTCGGCGGCTTCGGCGGCACGACGGGTCCGGCGATGGAGATCGAGGGCGAGCAGGTGGCGATCGACGCCGAGAGCGTGGCTGCCGCGCTCAACGAAGCCGACAGCGTCATCATCGTGCCGGGCTACGGCATGGCGGTCGCACAGGCCCAGCAGGCGGTCTCCGAACTCACCCGCAAGCTGCGCGCTTCGGGCAAGACCGTGCGCTTCGCCATCCATCCGGTGGCGGGCCGTCTTCCGGGCCACATGAACGTGCTCCTGGCCGAGGCCAAGGTGCCTTACGACATCGTTCTGGAAATGGACGAGATCAACGAGGACTTCCCCTCGACCGACGTGGCCATCGTCATTGGCTCGAACGACATCGTCAATCCGGCGGCGCAGGAAGACCCGAACTCGCCGATCGCCGGCATGCCGGTTCTCGAAGTGTGGAAGGCCAAGCAGGTCTTCGTCTCCAAGCGCGGCCAGGGCACCGGCTATTCCGGCATCGAGAACCCGCTGTTCTACAAGGAGAACACCCGGATGTTCTACGGTGACGCCAAGAAGTCGGTGAGCGAATTGCTGCCGATGATCAAGTAAGGTCGCACGCGGGTGTGCATCAGAGAGGCCGGGCGGAGACGCCCGGCCTTTTCGTTTGGCTCGCGACCGAGACGCAGGCTGAACCCGATCTCCCCCTTGAGGGGGAGCTCGTTCACGGCCGGCCTCGGGCGCCGCCGCTGAGGATCAGAGCCGGGGCGCTACCACGTAGCCGGCTCGGAGTACGGCGATCAGCGTGGGTGGCGTCAGGACGGACACCTCGGCCCTGCCTGTCAAGGCTGTCGGATCCCCATAGCCCGCGTGGCCCCACGCATAGGCGTTCCCTTGCCAGAGCAGGAGCGGTGTCCGCGGTGCGGCATCCTGGGTGAAGAAGGCGCCGTCGGGCAGGTCGGCGAGCGCGGCCCGGCAGAGGCGCTTGGTCCCGCCGTCCAGACGTTCCCGATGCAGGAGGACGTCGATCTCGCGGGCGGGAACGAACTGGTCGTCCGGGCGGTGCGTCGCGCGGTTGAAATGCAGCTTGAAGCGAAGGAAATCGGCGCGGAGGCATTCGGCGCAGGGGCGATGGCCGGCGGCGAAGGCAACCGCCTCGTCGAGGAAGAACAGCGGCGTATAGTGGCCCTTGGTGTCGAAGATGACGCGGCGGCCGTTTTTTTCAGTAAGCGAGCAGCAGATCCAGGCCTTGCCGGCGTGGTGTCTGGTGATCGTGCCGTCAGGGGCATGGAGATCGCCGCGATTGCCCATCAGCGTTCCACGGGCCGACGTGGCTTCCATATGGCCGAAGGGCGTCACGCGGTTGCGGCGGGGAGGGCGTTGGCTTGCTTGAGCGGCATGGGCGGTTTGAGCAGTTCGGTCGGTTTGAATGGTTGGGGGCATGGCGTCGCCCTGCTGGCTGTGGACTTCTATGGCATCCTAGCATGGCCGCGGTCGGGACGCGCGTTCAGCCTGCGGCAAGCCTGGCTTCGGCCTGCAACCGCCGCACGAGGTCCTGGGTGGCGATGATGAGAGTTTCCACACCCTCATTGGTGTCGCCGTCGTTGTGCAGGGCGAAGTTCTGCAGGATCAGGCCGTCGATGCCGATCAGCATGAAGCGGGCGACGGCCGTGCCGATCTGTTTCTTGTCTTCGCTGATCTCGCCCATGCCGTCGAAGATCAGCTTGCTGTAGAAGTCGATATAGGCGTTGTACTGGCGCGCCGCGAGCCAGTCCGCGCCCTGGGTTCTCAGCGCATAGAGCGTCAGTTCCGTCTGGGCGAGTTGCTTGTTGCGGGTGCGCTGGACATAGCGCCACATCGAGCGGATGACGGTCTCGATGCGCTCTTGCGGATCATGCGAGGCGGGGATGTCCGCCTGATAGGCTTCCGCCATGTCGGCGATCAGGTCTTCCAGCACGGCCAGCAGGAGGCTTTCCTTGTTGTCGAAATAATAGTGCAGCGTGGCGAGCCTGACGCCGGCGCTGGCGGCGATCTTGCGGGTGGTCAGCGCCTCCATGCCGCCGTTCTCCAAAGCCTCCAACGCACCCTTGATGATGCGGGCCCGCGTCTCGGTCCCCTTGCGGGTGGCGCCCGGTATCTTGCCCGGATGGGAGGTGCCGTGAAGGCTCGATGGTCGGCGTGGCTCGTCCATGGTGCGGTCAGGGGGCCTCGTGGGTTATACGGCCGTCGCAGATGGTAATGCGCGGGCGGACATCGGCGACCCGGTCGGGTGCGGCCGCCTCGATGTCTTGCGACAAAACGACGATGTCGGCGAGGAAGCCGGGCTTCAGCTTGCCCTTGCGGTCTTCCATGAACTCGACCCAGGCGCCCTCGGCCGTATAGGCATAGAGCGATTCCTGAAGTGTCATGCGCTGGTCCGGATCGCCCTTGCGCCACGGCTTGCGGGTCAGCGCGTTCTGGATGCATTCAAACGGCGAGACCGGCGAGATCGGCCAGTCGGTGGCGAACACCATGCGGGCACCCGCGTCCTTCAGCGTCCGCCAGGCATAGGCATATTTCCAGCGGTCCTCGCCGAGCCGCGTGACGGTCGGCTCCAGCGGGAAGCAGGAGCCGCCGGGAACATGGACCGGCTGCATGGAGGCGACGACGCCGAGTTCCTTGAAGCGCGGGATGTCGTCGGGATGAATGATTTCTATATGCTCGATGCGGTGGCGGCTGTCGCGTTTGCCGTTGGCCTTGATTGCCGCCTCGTAGCCATCCAGCGTCTGGCGCACGGCCGCGCTGCCGATCGCATGTACGGCAACCTGCAGCCCGAGGCTGTCGGCCTTCGTCGCCACCGCGTCGAAGGCTTCGGCCGTGAACAGCGGTTCGCAGTCGTAGTCGGGACGGTCACCATAGCCGTCCAGCATGTAGGCGGTCTGGCTGTCGATGACGCCGTCCATGAAGACCTTGACGAAATCGCCACGGACCATGTCGGAGGCGAAGCGCTTTTTCCACTGCGCCGCCTTGTTGAGCATGGAAAGATCCATGAAGTTCTTCATGTGGAAGGGGATGCGGATGCGCACCGGCAGTTCGCCGGCGGCCTCCAGGTCGGCCATCAGCTCCAGCTGGTAGAGATTGCCGTCGAAGTTTTGCAGCGAGGTGAGGCCTTCCGAGGCGCAGTATTCGAGGCCGCGCTTGAGGATGGCGCGGTCGACGGCGCGCTGCTCGGGGGTGAGGTTTTCCGGGTCGCCGCCGGTGGCGATGCCAAGACCTTCGCGACCGCCGGTCGAGGCGAGGCGCGCGACCGGCGTGATGGCATTGGTCTCGCGCAGTTCGCCGGTCGCCAGTCCGTCCTCGCCCATCACCACCTCATTGCCGATGCCGACGTCGCGGCCGTGCAGCAGGTCGGCGAGCTTGAGCGCGGCGGTATTGGCCCACGCGGTATGGTGGTCCGGCGCGTACATCATGAAGGGGCGGTCCGGCAGGATGGCGTCGAGATGGTGACGCGTTGTCGGGCCAAGTTCGCCGAGGATGCCGTAATCGGCGGAATAGGCGAGCAGCACCGGTTCGTCGGGGTTGTTCGCGGCATAGTCGAGGATGGCGCTCTTCATCGCCTCGAAGCCGTGCACTGCGTGCAGGTTCAACTGAACCAGCGACAGCGAGCCCATGAAGATGTGCATGTGGGCTTCGTTGAAGCCCGGCATCACGGTGGCGCTCTTTGCGTCGATCACCCGTGTCGAGCCGCCGGCCAGCGCCATGACCTCGTCATTGCCGCCGACCGCGAGGATGCGGTTGCCGACAATGGCGACGGCTTCGGCTTTCGGCGCCGTCTCGTCCATGGTCAGGACGCGGGCGTTGCGGATGATGAGGTCTGCGGTCTGCGACATGTCGTGGGTCCCGGAAAAAATAGAGAGGTGACGGTTCAGGCGCTGATGCGGCTCAGCGCGCGGAAAAAGGCGAAATTGTCCTGCTTGAGTTCGTCGTCGAGCGGGTTTGGCTGAGACGACAGCTTGACGATCACCGTTTCGGTCGACGGGTCGACATAGAGCCACTGGCCGTGGATGCCGATGGCGCAGAAGGCGCCGTCGGGCTCGCCCGTCTGGTACCACTTGCTGCGGTAGCGGCCGTTCGGCAGCATGGTCGGCTGGCTCGCGGCCCAGGCCTTCGGATCGCCGGCGGTCTGCATGTCCTCGACCCAGGCTGTGGGCACCACCTGGCGGCCGTTGGCACTACCGCCGTCGAGCAGCATCTGGCCGACGCGGGCAAGGTCGCGGGCGGTGACGCAGACGCCGCCGGCCGAACGCGCCGTGCCTGCGCCATCGACGCTGACCAGTGCGTGGTTCTTCGCGCCGAGTGGCTTCCACAGGAGATCGGAAAACAGGTCGACATAACGGCGGCCGGTGGCACGCTCGATCAGGATGCCGAGCAGGTCGGAATTGGGCGAGGCGTAGAAGAAGGGACCGCCATGGGGACGGTCGGCCTTCTGGATCGTCATCAGGAATTCGATGAGCGTCTCGACCGGGGCGCCGGCTTCCGACGGGTTCCACAATGTCGAGCGGCGGTAGCGGGCAAAGGCGCCGTTCTTGTCGAGATAGGCCTCGTCGAAATCGAGACTGACGCGCATGTCGAGCACGTCGCGATAGCTGCAATCGCCATAGGCCGAGCCTTTGGCCTCGGGGATCAGGCTGACCACCGGGCAATCCGGATCGATAACGCCCTGTCCTTCGAGGACGGCGGATACCAGCGCGGTCAGCGATTTGCTGATGGAAAAGACGATGTGGCGCGCGTTGACATGGGCATGCGGCGCATAATGTTCGGCGACGATCCGGCCGCCCTTCATCAGGACGAAGGCGTCGGTGTGGGCATAGTCGAGGAAGGCACGGGCATTTGTCGTGCCGGCAAGCCCGGTTTCGAGGGGAGTGTCGAGCAGCGGCGAGGAGGAAAGGGCCGCTTCCGGCTCCTCGGCTGCGGCGCGGATTTCCGCGGTCGGAACCATTTCGCGCAGGTTCTGGAACGACCAGCGGCTATAGGGGGCGGTGCGCCAGTTGGCGATCGTCACGTCGCGGCGCGCGAAGCCGTGGGCTTTCTCGAATTCGGTTGTCATTGGCATATTCCCTTGGAACGGGAGAGCCCGTGAGGCTCCCCCGTCGTCATGCAGGTTCGGATCTGGCCGGTTACTTCTGAATCTCGGTCCAGATCTTGGTGTAGATTTCCTGGACTTCCGGCTTGCAGGCGAGGTTGAACTTGCCGGCGGCCTTGGCCGATTCCGGGATGTTCACTTCCGGAGCGGTTTTCATGTCTTCCGGCATGAAAGCTTCCGAACCCTTGATGCCGTTGGCATAGCGGGCGAAGGCGGAGATCAGGGCGGCGTTTTCCGGGGCCATGATGAAGTTCAGGAACAGCTTGGCGTTCTCGACATTCTTGGCATCCTTGAGGATCGAGGCATTGTCCATCCAGATCGGATAGCCTTCCTTCGGGTAGCCGTAGACGATGTTGGGGTTGGCCAGGCGGCCGCGGAAGGTCGCGCCGTTCCAGTCGACGGAAGCGGCAAGGTCGCCCTTGGTGTATTTCTCGACCGTACCGTAATCCATCGAGATCCATTTCGGCTTGGCGGCCGCCAGCAGGTCGCGGACCTTCTTCAACACTTCCATGTCGCCGGTGCAGGGTTCGCCCCCGGCATAGCTGATCGCCAGGTGCATGACGTCCGACATTTCGGGCACGACATTGACCTTGCCGACCAGTTCTGCCGGTGGGTCGAGGAAGATCGCCGAGGTGTTCGGATCGCCTGAATAGACCGACTTGTCGACGGCGACGCCGGTCGTGCCCCACTGCCACGGAACGGAGTAATGGCGGCCCGGATCGAAGGGAACATCAACCCATTTGGGGTCCATGTTCTTGAAGTTTTCCATCTGGTCGGGGCGCGATTCGAGTAGCAGTCCCTCGCCGATGAAGACCGGCATGGCCGAGGCCGAGGGCACGACGATGTCGAAGCCGTGACCACCCTGGCGGATCTTGGCGAGCGCGGTGTCGTTGGAATCGTAGTCGGTCAGGGTTACCTTGACCTTGTACTGTTCCTCGAACTTCTTGATCAGTTCGGGATTGGTGTAATTGCCCCAGTTGAAGATGTTCAGTTCGCCTTCGGCATGGGCGAAGGCGCACGACGCCAGCAGGGCTGCGGCTGCGGTTGCGAGTCTCAAGGTCTTTTTCATGGTTCCCACTCCTGTTTCTACTCGGTTTTCTCGTTGGATCTGCTGAGGAAGAAGAAGATCGTGACAACCGCCAGCGACAGCAGCAGAAAGACTGTCGAGATGGCATTCATCTCCGGCGTGATGGCGCGGCGCAGCTGGCCGAGCATGTAGGTCGGGAGCGTGTCCTGACCGCCGGATTTCACGAATTCGGTGATCACCACGTCGTCGAGCGAGATGACGAAGGCCAGCATCAGGCCGGCAAGGATGCCGGGCCACAGCAGCGGCAGGGTGACATGGCGGAAAACCTTGAACGGCGTCGCGTAAAGGTCGGCCGCGGCGCGCTCCAGCGCCAGGTCCATGCTCTCCAGGCGGGCGCGGATCGGCAGGTAGGCGAAGGGGATGCAGAAGGCCGTGTGGGCCAGGATCAGATAGCCGAGGCCGGAATAGCCGGTCCAGACCTTGACGCGCGAGAAGAAGATCAACAGCGCAACGGCGGTGACGATTTCCGGCACCATCAGCGGCATGTTGAGGAAGGAATATTTGAAGGTCAGGCCGCGATAGGCGGCGGTTCGGGTCGTGGCAATGGCCGCGAGGGTGGCCACCGCCGTTGCGATCACGGCGGCGACGGCGGCAATCTTCACCGAGCGGATCGAGGCTTCGATGACCTGCTGGTTATTCCATGCGGCGGCGAACCAGCGCAGCGAGAAACCCTCCCAGAGCGCGATCGAGGTGCCGGAGTTGAAGGCGAAGACGACCAGGGTGGCGATCGGCAGGTAGAGGATGAAGAAGCACAGCATGGCGATCGTGGCGAAGCCCGTCTGCGTGCGGATGTTGAAACCCTTATGCATGGCCGCCTCCGGTCTTTCCGGCATTCTTCACATAGTAGAGCATGGCGGCCAGCACGATGATCACCAGGGTAATCGACAGCGCGGCGCCGAGCGGCCAGTTGCGACCCTGGCCGAACTGCAGCTCGATCAGGTTGCCGATCATCAGGTTCTTGCCGCCGCCGAGGATGCGCGGGATCACGTAGGACGACAGCGCCGGAATGAAGACCAGGATCGAGCCGGCAATGATGCCGGGCTTGACCAGCGGAATGATGATGCGGCGCAGCACCTGGAAACGGGTGGCATAGAGATCGTAGCCGGCCTCGACCAGGCGGAAGTCGAGCTTCTCCATGCTGGCATAGAGCGGCAGCACCATCAGCGGCAGGTGGACATAGGCCATGCCGAGCAGGATGGCGAAATCGGTGTAGAGCATCTGGATCGGCGCTGAGATGACGCCGAGCTTAATCAGGATGGTGTTGGCGAGCCCCTCGTTGCGGATCACCTCCTGAATGGCGAAGGCGCGGATCAGCATATTGGTCCAGAAGGGGATGGTGATCAGGAAAAGCCAGACCGAGCGGATGTGGGGCGGTCGGCTGGCGATGAAATAGGCCGTGGGGAAGCCGAAGACCAGCGAAATGATGGTGGTCGCGACGGCCAGCTTGATCGAGCGCCAGAGGATCGAGACATGGGCGTCGGCGATCGAGATCGTGCCGTCAAAGATGTCGCGCGACAGGAAAACGTTGAACCAGGCCTCCGTCGAGAATTCCCATTTCACGTCGCCATAGGGCCCTGGCGCGAGGAAGGAATAGATCAGCACGATCAGCAGCGGGCCGACGCTGGCCAGTGCAATGAGGAGCAGGGCCGGGGCGCTGAGCAGCCAGCGATCGCGGATGTCCTTGGCTTTTGCCGCGGAGGCGGCTTCGGCGGCGGTGCTCATGGCCTCTACCCCTTGAGGATCTGCGCGGCCTGCGGGCCGAGACGGACAGCGACGCGCGCGCCCTTCTCATGCGCCACGGTGCTGTTGCGCATGTTCTGTTCCCGCACGATGAAGCTGTCGCCGTTGTCGAGCAGGATGTGGAAATGCGTGTCGGTGCCGAAATAGATGGCGTCGCTCAGCACGCCGTCGAAACTGCCGGCGCCGGGCTCGGCGAGCGAGGCATGTTCGGGGCGCACGACGATGGTGACCTGGCCGGACGGTCGCATGTCTCCCGGAAGCGAGGCTTCGATGACGGTTCCGGCGGTCAGCCGGACAGTGGCCGCGTTTTCGCCAAGATCGACCACATCGCCGGCGAGGAAGTTCGACTCGCCGATGAAGTCGGCGACGAAACGGTCGGCGGGGCGCTCGTAGATTTCGTGGGCCGAGCCGACCTGGCGCACCTCGCCGTTCGACATGACGGCGATGCGGTCGGACATGGTGAGCGCCTCTTCCTGGTCGTGCGTGACGAAGATGAAGGTGATGCCGGTCTCGGCCTGGACCCGCTTCAGTTCGATCTGCATCTCCTTGCGCAGCTTGTAGTCCAGCGCCGAGAGCGGTTCGTCGAGCAGCAGGACCTTAGGCTTTGGCGCAAGCGCGCGGGCAAGTGCGACGCGCTGCTGCTGGCCGCCGGAGATCTGGGCAACCGAGCGGTCGCGCATCGATTCCATATGGACGAGGGCCAGCATCTCGTCGACGCGCGCCTTCACCTCGACTGCAGGCTTGCCGAGCATCTTCAGGCCGAAGCCGATGTTCTCGGAAACTGTCATGTGCGGGAAGAGGGCATAGGACTGGAACACGGTGTTGACCGGCCTCTTGAACGGCGGCAGCGGAGCGATGTCCTCGCCATTCAGCAGGATCTCGCCGTTCGTCGGAAAGTCGAAACCGGCGATCAGCCGCAAAAGCGTGGTCTTGCCGCAGCCGGACGGGCCGAGCAGGGTGAAGAATTCGTTCTCGCGGATCGTCAGGTTGATGCGGTCGAGCGCGGTGACCTGACCGGCGCCTGCGCCATAGACGCGGCCGACGTCCCGGATTTCGATTGCGGCCTTCTTCGATGTCGAACTCAAGAAATATCCCCAGGTTTGAAATGGATCTTTTCCGGCAACAGTTCGCGTTCCGGCATGGCCGGCCTGCTGTCGCGCCCGGTCGGCTCGTCGATCATGGCGACGCAATAAGCGTGCCACGCGCTATGATGTGACGAATTCCTCCTCGTCTCCTCCCGATCGGAGCCTACGCGCCCTCTGAACCCGCTGAAATCCGGCGATGCGTAAAGGCGTTGCTCCACTGCGGGCTCCTCCAAGCCCGATCCCGCGCAGGGCGGAATTTTGGTATCGTGCCGCAAATTTGGTCGCTTGACCATTTTTATTTCGCCATGCGGAGCAAATTTTGAGCGACCCCCGCCGGGCGGCCGAAAGGTCCCGGAATTGTGGCCGATGAAACAGGGAGCCCCGGTTGCGCGGGGCGGAGGCGGGCCTGCTACTCCTGCGCGCATCGCCTTGTTCGCAATCGCTTTTTTTTGGCTTGAACCGGCGCGCGATTTAGTTCTACGTTAGTTCAACAAGCGGTCTCGGCCGCTGTGCCTATCGTGCCGGAATCGTCTGTGCAGTCGTTCCGGGACAATCATCTTCGCTCTTGGACGGCAGGAATTTCTCTTCATGGAACGGGTTTTCGACGGCCACAACGACCTCCTGCTGCGGCTCTGGCGAGGGCGGGCGAACGGGGGCGATCCGGTCGCGGAGTTCGTCGACGGTACGAGGGAAGGCCATATCGACGGACCGCGCGCCAAGGCGGGCGGACTGGCCGGCGGGCTTTGTGCCATCTACATTCCCTCCGACGGCGACTTCTCGTTGAAGGAGCCCGACGCCGAGGGTCATTATTCCACGCCGCTCGAGGAACCGCTCGAGCGCCAGCCATCGCTTGACATCGCTCTCGGCATGGCCTCGATAGCCCTTCGGCTCGACCGGGCCGGCGCCTGGCGGCTGTGCCGTTCGACCGGCGAGATCCGCAAGGCGATGGACGACGGCATTTTCGCCGCGGTCATGCACATGGAGGGCTGCGAGGCGATCGACGAGGATCTCGACGCGCTCGAGACCTTCCATGCTGCCGGATTGCGGTCGCTCGGGCCGGTGTGGAGCCGCAACAACATCTTCGGCCACGGCGTGCCTTTCGCCTATCCGGCATCGCCGGATGCCGGGCCCGGATTGACCGATGCCGGCTTCGAACTGGTGAAGGCCTGCAATCGGCTCGGCATCCTGGTCGACCTCGCCCACATCACGGAAAAGGGTTTCTGGGATGTGGCCAAGACCAGCGACCAGCCGCTGGTCGCCAGCCATTCCAATGTCCATGCGCTGACGCCGGTGGCGCGCAACCTTACGGACAAGCAGTTCGACGCGATCAAGGAAAGCGCCGGTCTGGTCGGCCTCAACTATGCCGTGACCATGCTGCGCGACGATGCAAGGGACGATGCGGATACGCCGATCAGCGCCATGGTGCGCCATGTCGACTACATGGTCGAGCGCATGGGGATCGACTGCGTGGCGCTCGGTTCAGACTTCGACGGCGCGACGATTCCGGCCGAAATAGCCGATGCGGGCGGCAATCAGAAACTGGTTGCGGCCCTGAAAGCCGCCGGATACGCTGATCAGGACCTTGCCAAGATATGCCGGGAGAACTGGCTGAGAGTTCTGGCGTCCGCCTGGCACGAATAGGCTGCGGGCGTTTTGAAAAAGACCAATCGGAAAAACAGGGGAACGACAAAAATGATACATTCCTTCAACAAGTCCATGCGTCTGCTGACCACCAGCGCGGCCATGGCGCTGCTCATGGCTTCCGCGCCGCAGGCCTTCGCCGCGACGCCGGCCGACACGCTGGTACAGGGCTGGGCCTTCGATGACATAATCACGCTCGATCCGGGTGAAGCCTTCGAGATCTCGACCGCCGAGGTGACCGCCAACACCTATAGTAAGCTCGTCAATCTCGACATGAACGACACGTCGAAGGTCGTCGGCGAACTGGCCGAGAGCTGGACGATTTCCGAAGACGGCTTGACCTATACGTTCAAGCTGAAGCCGGGCTTGAAATTCGCCTCTGGCAACCCGATCACCGCCGAAGACGTCGCCTTCTCGTTCGAGCGCGCCGTCAAGCTCGACAAGTCGCCGGCCTTCCTGCTCACCCAGTTCGGCCTCAACGGCGACAATGTCGCGGACAAGGCCAAGGCCGCCGACGAGACGACCTTCGTGCTGACCGTCGACAAGGCCTATGCGCCGAGCTTCGTACTCAACGTGCTGACCTCCACCGTGGCCTCCGTCCTCGACAAGAAGGTCGTGATGGACAACGCCAAGCCGGTGACGCCGACCGCCGAATACAAATATGACACCGATTTCGGCAACGAGTTCCTCAAGACCGGCTATGCCGGCTCCGGCCCGTACAAGATCCGCGAATGGCGCGCCAACGAAGTCGTCGTTCTGGAGCGCAACGACAATTACTTCGGCGAGAAGCCGGCCCTTGCCCGCGTGATCTATCGCCACATGAAGGAAAGCGCCGGCCAGCGCCTGGCGCTGGAAAACGGTGATGTCGACGTGGCCCGCAACCTCGAGCCGGGCGATGTCGATGCGGTATCCAAGAAGGAGGGCATCGCCCTTACCTCGGCTCCGAAAGGCACGCTCTACTATTTCAGCCTCAACCAGAAGAACGAGAACCTGGCCAAGCCGGAAGTGGTCGAAGCCTTCAAGTACCTGGTCGACTATGACGCGATCGGCGAGACCCTGATCAAGGGCATCGGCACGATCCACCAGACCTTCCTGCCGGCCGGCCAGCTCGGCGCCCTCGACGACAAGCCCTACAAGCTCGACGTCGCCAAGGCCAAGGAACTGCTGGCCAAGGCCGGTCTGGCCGACGGCTTCACCGTCACCATGGACGTGCGCAACACCCAGCCGGTCACCGGCATTGCCGAAAACGTCCAGCAGACGCTGGCCCAGGCCGGCATCAAGCTGGAAATCATCCCCGGCGACGGCAAGCAGACGCTGACCAAGTATCGCGCCCGCCAGCACGACATCTATATTGGCCAGTGGGGCTCGGACTATTTCGACCCGAACTCCAATGCCGAGACCTTCACCTACAACCCCGACAATTCGGACGAAGGCAAGACCAAGACGCTCGCCTGGCGCAATGCCTGGGACGTTCCGGAACTGACGAAGAAGACCCAGGCCGCGCTTCTGGAGAAGGATTCGGCCGCGCGCGCCGCGATCTATGAAGACCTGCAGAAGCAGGTGCTGACGACCGGTCCGTTCGTCGTCATCTTCCAGCAGACGGAAGTCGCCGGCTATTCGGACAAGCTGAAGGGCTACAAGCTCGGCCCGAGCTTCGACACCAACTTCGTCTACACCGTATCCAAGGACTGAGGTTCTTGGCCCTTCTCGAGACAAAAACCGAGGCGCGGCGCTCCGGCGCCGGCGCCTCGGCCTTCGCCATGTCGTTGCTGCGGTTCCTGGTGACCGTGGTGACGACCTATCTCGGCCTTCTGGCCGTGACCTTCTTCATCGGCCGCGTCGTTCCCATCGATCCGGCGCTCGCCATTGTCGGCGACCGGGCACCCGCCCATGTCGTCGAGCGCGTGCGCGAGGAACTCGGCCTCAACCTGCCGCTCTACCAGCAGTTCTTCATCTATGTCCGACAGGCGCTTTCCGGCGACTTCGGAACTTCGGTGCTGACCACCAATCCGGTGATGACCGACATTCTTCGGGTATTTCCGGCGACCATCGAGCTTGCCAGCGTGGGCACGCTGATCGGCGCCGTCTTCGGCATACCGCTCGGCGTTCTCGCCGCGGTCAAGCGCGGCTCGATCGCCGACCAGATCGTCCGCGTCATCGGGCTTATCGGCTATTCCGTGCCGATCTTCTGGCTCGGTCTTCTGGCGCTGGTGTTCTTCTATGCCAAGCTCAACTGGGTCGCCTATCCGGGACGCGTCGACATCGTCTATGAGTATTCGTTCACGCCGGTCACCGGCTTCTTCCTGCTGGATGCCGCCTGGCAACGCCAGTGGGACGTTGTGTGGGACCTGTTCCGCCACATCATCCTGCCCGGATCGCTGCTCGGCTATTTCTCGCTCGCCTATATCAGCCGGATGACGCGTTCCTTCATGCTGAACGAGCTCAGCCAGGAATATATCGTCGCCGCGCGGGCCAAGGGCCTGTCGGAGACGCGGATCATCTGGTTCCACGCGCTGCGCAATGCCGCCGTGCCGCTGGTGACCGTTATCGCGTTGTCCTATGCCGGCCTGCTCGAGGGCTCGGTGCTGACCGAGACGATCTTCTCCTGGCCGGGGCTTGGCCTCTACATCACCAACTCGCTGCAGAATGCCGACATGAACGCCGTTCTGGGCGGCACCATGGTCATCGGCGCCGTGTTTATCGGCATCAACCTTCTGACCGATATCCTCTATCGCACACTCGACCCGAGGACGCGCAGCCGATGAGCCAGACCGACATCCAAACCAAACAGAGCCTGCGCGGCTGGCTGCTCTCCGACCGTCCGCAATCACGCCGGCAGGCCCGGCTCGGCCGGCTCTACATCATCTGGCGGCGCTTTTCCGAGAACCGTCTGGCGGTGCTCGGCCTGCTGATCCTGTTCGGCCTGCTGTTCGTCGCCGCCTTCGCCGACGTGCTGGCGCCGCATTCGCCGGTGCAGGGGGATCTGCGCAATGCCCGGCTTTTGCCGCCCGGCACGGTTGGCTACCTGCTCGGCACTGACGACCAGGGCCGTGACATTCTCTCGCGGCTCATTCACGGATCACGGCTGACCCTGTTCGTCATCTTCCTGGTGGCGATCATCGCGGCGCCGATCGGGTTGATCGTCGGCACAGTGTCCGGCTATGCGGGCGGATGGGTCGATGCCGTCCTGATGCGCATCACCGACATTTTCCTCGCCTTCCCCAAGCTCGTCCTGGCGCTGGCGCTGGTGGCGGCGCTCGGGCCGGGCATCGAGAACGCGGTGCTCGCCATCGCCATCACGTCGTGGCCTCCTTATGCCCGCATTGCACGGGCCGAGACGCTGACCTTCCGCAACTCTGATTTCATCGCTGCGGTCAAACTGATGGGTGCATCGCCGCTGCGGATCGTCATTTCGCACATCATGCCGCTCTGCATGTCATCGCTGATCGTCCGCGTCACGCTCGACATGGCCGGCATCATCCTGACCGCTGCCGGCCTCGGCTTCCTCGGCCTCGGCGCCCAGCCACCGCTGCCGGAATGGGGCGCGATGATCGCGTCGGGCCGCCGGTTCATCCTCGACCAGTGGTGGGTCGCGGCCATGCCGGGCTTTGCCATCCTGATCGTCTCGCTCGGCTTCAACCTTTTGGGCGACGGCCTGCGCGACGCGCTCGATCCGAAGGAGGCCGGCCAATGAAACCGCTCCTTACCGTCGAGAACCTCAAGGTCAGCTTTCCGACCCGCACCGGTCTCGTCGAGGCCGTGCGCGGGGTGAACTTCACGCTCGGACGCGAGCGGCTGGGTATCGTCGGCGAGAGCGGCTCCGGCAAGTCGCAGACTGGCCGCGCCATCATGGGGCTGACCCCCGGCCATGCGCGGATCACCGCCGACCGGCTTTCCTTCGGAGACACCGACCTTCTGTCGATCTCGAAACGCGAGCGGCGTTCTCTGCGCGGCAAGAAGATCGCCATGATCCTGCAGGACCCGAAATATTCGCTGAACCCGGTCATGCCGATCGGCCGGCAGATCATGGAAACCCTACAAACGCACGAGCGCCTGTCCAATGCCGAGACCCGCCAGCGGGCCCTCGCCATGCTGGAAGCCGTGCAGATCAATGATCCGGAACGCGTTTTCGGGCTCTATCCGCATGAAGTCTCGGGCGGCATGGGCCAGCGCATCATGATCGCCATGATGCTGGTTTGCGGACCCGAACTGCTGATCGCCGACGAACCGACGTCGGCGCTTGACGTCACCGTCCAGCTCGAAGTGCTGGGGATCCTCGACAAGCTGGTGTCCGAGCGCGGCATGGGGCTGATCTTCATCAGCCACGACCTGCGGCTCGTCTCGTCCTTCTGCGACCGGGTGCTGGTCATGTATGCCGGCCGCGTGGTCGAGGAACTGCCTGCGTCGCGGCTTTCCGAGGCGCAGCATCCCTATACGCGCGGCCTGCTGAACTGTCTGCCGCAGATCCATGCGGACCGGCATCCGCTGCCCGTCCTCGAACGCCAGGCGGAGTGGGCGCTATGACCGTACCGGCCCTTTCCATCCGCGACATGCTCGTCACCTTCAGCGGCTTTCGCGCGCTCGACGAGGTGAGCCTCGACATCGCCGCGGGCGAATCCTTCGGCATTGTCGGCGAGTCCGGATCGGGCAAGTCGACGCTGCTGCGCGCCGTTGCCGGCCTCAACCGTTTCGACAGTGGCACGCTCACCGTCAACGGCCGCAGTTTCACCGGTCACAAGCGCGACCATGAGTTCTATCGCACGGTGCAGATGGTGTTCCAGGACCCCTATGGTTCGCTGCATCCGCGCCAGACGGTCGACAGGCTGCTGCTGGAGCCGCTGGCCATTCACGGCTTTGCCGATACCGAGACGCGCATCGCGCGGGCGCTGGACGAAGTGGGGCTGGGCTCCGGCTTCCGCTTTCGCTTCTCGCACCAGCTGTCCGGCGGCCAGCGGCAACGCATCGCCGTTGCGAGGGCACTGATCGTCGAACCGAAGGTGTTGCTGCTCGACGAGCCGACCTCGGCGCTCGACGCCTCGATCCAGGCGGAAATCCTCAACCTGCTCGAACAGGCGCGCCGCGATCGTGGCCTGACCTTCGTCATGGTCAGCCATGACCTGGCGGTGATCAGCCATATGTGCGAGCGGCTGGCGGTGATGAAGACCGGCAAGGTGGTCGAGGCGCTCGACGTGGCGCAATTGCGCTCGCGGGAGTTCTCCACCGACTATACGCGCCAGCTGTTGACCGCGAGCGAGGGGTTCGTGCGGGAAGCCTGAGATCAGGCGACCCGGTGCCCCTTGCGCCACACGGCTTTCAGGTACGGATGGCCGTCATGCTCGCCGACACGGATCAGGTCGGCGCGCTTGCCCGCGGCGATCTCGCCGCGGTCGGCAAGGCCTGCGGCTTCGGCGGGCGCCTTGGTCACCATGCGCACGGCTGCGGCCAGGTCGTAGTCGAGGGCCGGGTCGTTGGCGATCAGGAAGGCGGCATCGAGCATCGAGCGCGGCACGTAATCCGAGGCGAGGATGTCTATAAGCCTTTCCGCCAGCAGGTCGCGCACCGCGACATTGCCGGATTGCGAACCGCCGCGCACGATGTTGGGCGCACCGCCGACGATCAGCATGGATCGGGCGCGGGCCTCGCGGGCCGCTTCCAGCGTGCAGGGGAATTCCGAGATTGCCACGCCCTCGTCGGCGGCGAGGTCGACATGCTCGATGTCGGTGTCGTCATGGCTCAAAAGCGGCAGGCCGCGGGCGCGGGCGAGCGCCACGACCTCGGGGCGGACCGTGCGGCCGATGTCCGATCTTTCGGCCACCATCTGGGCGATGCGGTCGCGGATGATCGCCTCGCTTTCGCCCCCTGCCTTCTGCAGGCGGTTGACGTAGGCGTCCATGTCGCGGCTCTGGCGGATGCCGGGCAGATGCTCCATCACCGAGACGACACGCACCAGCGGCCGGTCGATATTGGCGGCCGTGAGTTCCGGCGTGCGCGGGTCCACCACCTCGCAACGCAGGTGGACGAAATGCTCGGCACGCAGCATGCCGGCGGCCTGGGCGCGCTCCAGCACGTCGATCATGGGGCCGAGGATCGCCGCCCGTTCGCTGTCTTCCGAGGAGACGCCGACGCAAAGGCTGTCGAACACGGTGGTGACGCCGCCGCCGATGATCTGGGCGTCGTGGGAAAGGGCGGCGCGCATGTAATCCCAGCGGACATGCGGGCGGGGAAAGACGTGCTTTTCGAAATGGTCGGTATGGATGTCGACGAGGCCGGGCAGGAGGTAGTCGCCGCCGAAGTCCAGTGCACCGGCGCCGGCCCGGCCTGTTCCCAGAGCAGCGATCCGGCCGTCCTCGATCACCACCGAGCCTTCGACGACGGTATCATTGAGCACGATCTTCGCATTGTCGATGACAAAGCACCCGGCATCGGCTCCAGGGCGCGGCTCACCATTCTGAAAGGTCTCGATACGCAACGGACATCCTCGTCGGCAGGGCAGGGGAGGGCGGAGACAAGACTCGGTCGCGGCCTTGCATTCGAGTGTGCTTAGCGCCGGCATATGACTGTTCTATGTCGGTCCCGCCTTTTCGCGCCGTTAAAGGACGGAAAGCGCCTCGTCGGCGATCACCTGCTCCTCGTCGGTCTCGATGACCAGGACGGCGACAGGGGCCGATGGCGCGGAGATCGTCTGTGCATTGGCGTCGTTCGCCGCTTCATCGAGCTCTATGCCGAGATAGGGGAGCCGTTCGCACACCTTACGGCGGATCGCCGGCTGGTTCTCGCCGATACCGGCGGTGAAGACCAGGGTATCGAGCCCGCCGATGGTGGCGGAAAGCCTGGCGATCTCGCCGGCGATGCGGAAGGTGAAGACGTCGATCGCTTCGGCGGCCTCCGTGGCGCTGCTTTCGAGCAGCACGCGGCTGTCGGCGCTGATGCCTGAGAGGCCTATCAGGCCGGACTTGTGGTAGACGATGTCTTCCACCTCTTCGCGTGTAAGACCCAGACGTGCCATGAAGTGAAAAATCACGCCGGGATCGAGCGCGCCGGATCGGGTCGCCATGGGGATGCCGTCGATGGTCGAAAAACCCATGGAACTGTCGCGGCTCAGGCCATCCCGGATAGCGCAGATGCTGGCGCCACTGCCGAGATGGGCGACGACGGTTCGCGCGCCCGCGCGCTCGGGCCGGAGCTTCGCCAGTGCACCTGCGATGTACTTGTAGGACAGGCCGTGGAATCCATAGCGCTTGATGCCCTGATCGAAATACTGGCGCGGAATGGCGAAGCGCTGCACGGTCGCGGACTGGGTACGGTGGAAGGCGGTGTCGAAGGATGCGGTCTGCGGCAGATGCGGCTTCAGGTGGCGGATGGCCTCGATCAGACGCAGGTTCTGCGGCTGGTGGAGCGGCGCGAGCGGTGTCAGCGCGGCAATCCCGGAGAGCACCGCCTCATCGATCTTGACCGGCCCGGCAAAGACGTCGCCGCCATGCACGACGCGGTGGCCGACGGCGGTCACGGCATCGATGTCGAAGTGTTCCGTCAGCCAACCGAAGGTTTCGTCCAGCACCTCATGCAGCACGTCGCCGCCTTCGGCCTCGAGCGGCACGTCGAAGACTTCCGGGCCTTCGACCAGGTGGAAGGTCAACGGCTTGTGGCGAAAGTCGATCATGCCCTTGCCGATGCGCCGTGCCTTGCCGTCCTCGCGCCGGAAAAGGCCGATCTTCACCGTCGAAGATCCGGCATTGAAGGTGAGGAGCAGCTTCTCCCTCATTGCGCTGGCAGCCCTTGTGCCGCGCGCTTGGCGGCGACCAGCTTGGCGAGCGCGGCCGAGGCGACGCGAACCTTGAGGCTGTCGGAGCGGCTGGTGAGGATGATCGGCACGCGGGCGCCGAGCACGAGGCCGGCGGCATCGGCGCCGGCGAAATAGAGCAATTGCTTGGCCAGCATGTTGCCGGCTTCGAGATCCGGCACGAGCAGGATGTCGGCCTGGCCGGCGACCGGCGAGACGATGCCCTTGGTGCGGGCGGCGTCAAGGCTGATGGCATTGTCGAAGGCCAGCGGCCCGTCGACGCTGCCGCCGGTGATCTGGCCGCGCGCCGCCATGACGGTGAGCGCCGCAGCATCCAGCGTCGCCTGCATCTTGTCGTTGACCGTCTCGACCGCGGCGAGTACGGCGACCTTGGGGTTGGGATTGCCGAGCAGTCGCAAAAGGTCGATGGCGTTCTGGCAGATGTCGCGCTTGTGGTCGAGCGTGGGGGCGATGTTGATCGCCGCGTCGGTGACCACCAGCAGCTTTTCGTAGGCCGGCACGTCCATGGCATAGACATGGCTGATGCGTCGTTCGGTCTTGAGCCCCGAGCCGGCAGCGACGATGGCGCCCAGCAGTTCGTCGGAGTGCAGACTTCCCTTCATCAGGGTCGAGACCTTGCCGGCGACCGCCAGTTCCACGGCCTTCTCGGCGGCGGCATGGCTGTGCTCGACCGAAATGATCTCGAAGCCGTCAAGCGAGACGCCGGCTTCTGCCGCGGCGGCGCGGATTTTGGCTTCGGGACCGATCAGGACGGGGTCGAGCAGGTTCTCGTCGCGGATCTCGAAGGCGGCCTGGATGGCCTCTGGCGAGCAGGGATGAACGAGGGCGGTCCTGATCAGCGGCAGTGCGCGCGCCTCGGCGATGATGTCCTCGAAGCGGTCGTGATGCTGGGCGGCGACCGCCGGGAACGTGACCTGCGGCCATTCCACGCGCTCGAAGGGAGCGATCACGGTAGCAAGACCGCTCAGGACATCCTCGCCGTGCTGGTTGGTGCAGAGCGTGTCGAATACGACGATGCGCTTGTCGGCACGCTTCTCGGTCACCGTGACGATCGCGGTGATCGTGTCGCCGGGGAAGACCGGCTTCTGGAAACGCAGTTCCTGGCCGAGATAGATCGTGCCGGGGCCGGGCAGCTTGGTCCCGAGCACGGCCGACACCATGGCGGCGGTCCACATGCCGTGGGCGATGATCTGGCCGAAAAACTCCTTTTCGGCGAACACCGGATCCACATGGGCCGGATTGAAGTCGCCGGAGGCCTGGGCGAAGAGCTCGATGTCTTCGCGGCCGATGGTGCGGGCGATCGTGGCGCTGTCGCCGACCTTCAACTCGTCGAAGGTGCGGTTCGTAAGCAGGGACTGGTTCATTGCTACTCTATCTTTGATGGACGTAGGTGCCGGGTGCGGCTTCCTTGGCGACGTAACCGTTTTCGCTCGATCCCATCGGCGGCGGATCAACCTTATCCGGTGAGGAATGGGATGCAAGCCAGGCCGACCAGGCCGGCCACCAGGAACCGTCGCGCGTCGGGCATTCGGCCATCCATTCCTCGGCGCTGACGCAAGGGTCGACGGCCCTCTTCGTCGTCATGCGGAAGTGGCGATGCGGATGGCCCGGCTCGCTGACGATGCCGGCATTGTGGCCACCGCTGGTCAGCACGAAAGTCACGTCGGTGTCGGTCAGGTAGTGGATTTTGTAGACCGATTTCCACGGTGCCACATGGTCGCGCTCGGTGCCGACGGCAAAGACCGGAACGCGGATGTTCTGCAGGGCCGCCGGGCGCTCGTCGACCATGAAGCGGCCCGACGCGAGCTCGTTGTCGAGATAGAGGCGCTGCAGGTATTCGGCATGCATGCGGAACGGCATGCGGGTCGTGTCGGCATTCCAGGCCATCAGGTCGTTGAGCGGCGTGCGTTCGCCCATCAGGTAGTCGTGCACGATGCGCGACCAGACGAGATCGTTGGAGCGCAGGAGCTGGAAGGCCCCGGCCATCTGGTCGGCGGAGAGGAAGCCGCGATTCCACATCACGCTTTCGAGGAAATGCAGCTGGCTGTGGTCGATGAAGAGGGCAAGTTCGCCCGGTTCGCTGAAATCCGTCTGGGCGGCAAACAGGGTAACGGAGGCCAGCCGGTCGTCCTTCGCCCGCGCCATGGCGGCCGCGGCGATCGACAGCAGCGTGCCGCCGAGACAATAGCCGGTGGCATGCACCTTGCGCTCCGGCACGATGGCGTTGATCGCGTCGAGCGCTGCCATGACGCCGAGCCGGCGATAGTCGTCGAGGCTCAAGTCGCGGTCGGCGGCGGTCGGATTGTGCCAGGATATGCAGAATACGGTATGGCCCTGGGCGACCAGGTAACGGATCAGCGAGTTCTCCGGCGAGAGATCGAGGATGTAGTATTTCATGATCCAGGCCGGGACGATCAGGATCGGTTCGGCATGGACCGTCTCGGTTGCCGGCGCATACTGGATGAGCTCGATCAGGCGGTTGCGGTAGACGACACGGCCCGGCGTGGCGGCCACGGTCTTGCCGGGCTGGAAGGCCTCGGTTCCGGCGACGGGTTGCTGCGTCAGCTGGCGATTGGTGTCCTCGATAAAGTTGCGGAAACCCTCGAGGAAATTCATGCCGCCGGTTTCCACCGCGCGCTTCAGCACCACCGGATTGGTCAGCGGGTAGTTCGACGGCGAGAACATGTCGAGGATCTGGCGCGTGGCGAACGAGATCACGTCTTCATGATGCGGCGCGACGCCGGGCACGTCGTTGGTGACATTGTGCCACCATTGCTGGTTCAACAGGAAGCACTGGGCCAAGACATTGTAGGGAAAGTGCTGCCATTCCTCGCCCTTGAACCGGTCGTCGCCCGGCAAGGGCTCGATGCAGGGCGGGGTCTGCGGATCAACAGCGGCGGCGGCCATGTGGGCGGCAAGTCGGTTGCTCTTGCGCACGGCCTTCTGCGCCAGTTCCAGCCGCTTGCCCGGCGCCATGGCCAGATGGACCGCCCAGTCGTAGACGGCAAGCGACAGGGCAGCCGGCGAGAGGCCACCGGTCAAGGGCGCGATCAGCGCCTCGTTCATCCGGGTCAGCGCCTCGAAGCCGGCGGCCTGTGAGCCGTCGTCGAAACCGAGAGCGTCGAGTGCCGTGTCCATGTTGGCGTGGGTAGGATCGGCGGCCCTGATCATGCTCGATATAGACATGCGATCTTCTCCAGTCCGCTTCGGCGTGTCGTTTGCGCCCACGGATAGCGCAGCTGCATGACGGACACACGACCCTGCAGCCGCATTCCGGCGGCTTGCACGATCGTCGTTGCTGCAATGCAATATAAGCCTTTGCAGCCGTAATTCAATCGAAGCCGCGTCGCACGCTTAACGTCCTCTTGCACGTCCGACCCTCGGCTGCGATGTCTTTTGACAAAGCGCAAGGGCGACGCATCGCTTCAGCCGTAGCGGTCGCGCCAGGAGGCTTGCGCGCCGTCCACGGGCAGGGAGGTCGCCTCGAAGACGCCGCGGGCGATGGCGCGGGCCATGACGAGGGTGGCGAGGTGGCAGAGCTCCATGAAATCGGCGGAACTGGTCAGTGGCCGGCGATTGGTCGCGGCGGAGAAGATCGTGTCGCCGTCGGCCGGAAGGTGGGCGGGCAGCACGGCGCGGGAAAGCCCGTCATGGGCCATGATCGACAGGCGGTGAGTTTGCGCCTTGGTCAGCGCCGCGTCGGTGACGACCGCGCCGATCGTGGTGGCGGTGAGGTTGATGCCCTTGGCCCGCAGGATGGTGTCGGGCGAGGAGAAATTGGCCGGCAGGCCGATGCCGCCGAACTCGTCGTCCAGCTCGAAAGGGGCTGCCCAGAAGAACGGGCCGTCGCCGATCGTCGCCGAGCCCATGGCATTGACCGCGGCGATGGCGGCGATGGTTTGGCCGCCGCTGGTCATGGCGCTGGCGGAGCCCAGGCCCCCCTTGAAGGTGGCCGTCGTCGCGCCAGTGCCGGCGCCGACGCTTCCGAGATCGAACGGACCGTGCCTTGCCGCCATGAAGGCATCATAACCCATGTCGCGATAGGGCGAATGCAGGCCCCAGTCCTTGTTGCCGCCGTTGAGAAGGTCCATCAGGATCGCCTGCGGCACGATCGGCACGCGGACATCGCCCACCGGGAAGCCCCGGCCGATGGCGCGCAGGCCCGCCTGCACGCCGCCGGCGGCATCGAGGCCGAAGGCCGATCCGCCCGACAGCACGAAGGCATCGACCGCTTCCACCGTCATCGCCGGATCGAGCAGTGCCGTTTCGCGTCCACCCGGCGCCCCGCCGAGCACGCTGCCGGAGGCGGTGGCGGGGCGATCGAAGACGATCACGGTCACGCCTGATCCGAGCTTCAGGTCGGTCGCATGGCCGACGGCCACGCCCTCGACATCGGTCAAAAGATTGAGTTGGGACGTCATGCCGTTCCTCTTGATGCGCTTCGGTTCGATGGGAACCGCCTATGGCGTTCAGAAATATGCGCGGAGATTGGCCTCGTCCGTGATCGGAATCAAGCGACAGGAGAAGGATCACAGCCGCGGGGCAGGCCGGTCCCCGATCATGCAGGCGGTGTGGTTGCGAAAATTGTCGCTGTAGTAAGGCGATAATACCCGCCGCCGCAGGCGATTTGCTAGCGTCCGCCCGACATTCCAGAACGGGAGGATGACATGTCGAAGAAGATCCTGATGATTACCGGCGATTTTGCCGAAGACTACGAGACCATGGTGCCGTTCCAGACGCTCTTGGCCTGCGGTTACGTCGTGCACGCCGTCTGCCCCGGCAAGAAGGCCGGCCAGACGATTGCCACCTCGATCCACGATTTCGAAGGCGACCAGACCTACACGGAAAAGCGCGGCCACAATTTCGCGCTCAACGCCACCTTCGCCGACATCAAGGCATCGGACTATGACGCGCTGCTCATTCCGGGCGGCCGGGCGCCGGAATATCTGCGCCTCGATCCCGAGGTGATCGCCGCCGTGAAGCACTTCTTCGACGCCGACAAGCCGGTTGCCGCCGTCTGCCATGGCGCCCAGATCCTCGCCGCCGCCCGCGTGCTCGAAGGCCGCACCTGCTCGGCCTATCCGGCCTGCCGCCCCGAAGTGGAACTCGCCGGTGGCACCTATGCGGAGATCGCCATCGATGCGGCCTTCACCGACGGCAAGCTGGTGACCGCCCCCGCCTGGCCGGCCCATCCGGCATGGCTCAAGCAGTTCATGGCGGTGCTTTCCGCCTGATCCTCGACCTTTTGCCGAGACGGCGGGGCTTTGCGCGTTCCGCCGTCTCGCGATAGGCTCGCAGCCACGGCGAGGCCGCACATTCGGGAGGAAACCATGTGCAAGCTCTTCATCCAGGCCGATCCGGCCCTCTGGGAAAGCCAGACGAAGTCGCTCCGGATCGACGGCATGGTGACCAGCGTGCGGCTGGAAAACTTCTTCTGGATGACGCTGGAGGAGGTTGGCCGCCGCGACGGCATGACGGTGATCCAGCTGATCGCCAAGCTCTATCATGAATCGATCGACGCCGGGCATGATCTCGGCAATTTCACCTCGTTCCTGCGCGTCTGCTGCGGCCGTTATCTGGCGCTGCAGCTGTCCGGCGACATACCGGCCAATACGGACCTGCCGATCTCGGCCCTGGATGCGGACCATATCCTGACGGTCGAGAAGGCCAAGTACCACTGACGGACAAGACAGGGGCTGTCCTGTCGCCTTTGGAACGCGTCATGTCACGGGCTGGCGTGACGAAGCGATCCGCCGGTGCTATAGCTTGGCCATTGCACCGGCAGCCAACTGACGTCCTTCCCCGCCTGCCGGACCCTTTTGTCTTCCAGGAGTTCACCCCTCATGCCCGGTCCCAAGGTCGTTCCCGTTCAAGGTGACGCGCACATGCCTGCCCGCGTCGACGTCGTCGTCATCGGTGGTGGCATCATCGGCGTGTCGACGGCGCTGGAGCTGGCCGAACGCGGCGTCTCGGTGGCGCTGTGCGAAAAGGGCGGAATCGGCGAGGAACAGTCGAGCCGCAACTGGGGCTGGGTGCGCATTTCCTGGCGCGATCCGCGCGAAGTGCCGCTGATGGCTGAGGCGATCCGCATCTGGCAGGGGCTCGACCAGCGCATCGGGCGCGACACAGGCTACAAGCAGTGCGGCATCGTTTTTGCCTCAATGGATGAGAAGTACGAAGCCAAGAACGCCGAATGGCCGGACATTCTCAGCAACTACCAGATGAAGTCGCGGATGATCGACGGGCCGGAATTCAGCGGGCTCTATCCGGGCATGAAGCACGACTTCAAGAGTGCGCTCTATACACCGGCCGACGGCCGCGCAGAGCCGCAGAAGGCGGCACCGGCGATCGCCGAGGCCGCCCGCGACAAGGGCGCCCACATCCTGACGAAATGCGCGGTGCGCGGCATCGAGACCTCGGGCGGCAGGATCTCCGGCGTGGTGACCGAGCGCGGCTCGATCGCCTGCTCGTCCGTGGTGCTGGCCGGCGGCGCATGGTCGAGCCTCTTTGCCCGCAATGCCGGTATCGACCTGCCGCAGCTGAAGGTGATGAACACCGTCATCCGCACCAAGCCGATCGAGGGCGGGCCGGAACACACGCTCTATGGCAAGGACTTCGCCTTCCGCAAGCGCCAGGACGGCGGCTACACGATCGTCTCGCGCTACGACAACATCGTCGAGATCGTGCCGGACAGTTTCCGCTTCATGCTGAAGTTCCTGCCGGCGCTGAAGAGCGAGTGGCGTTCGCTCCGCTTCCGCGTCTCCGGCCGCTTCCTCGAGGAGGGTCGCATGGCGCAACGCTGGCGCATGGACGAGGAAACGCCGTTCGAGCGCTGCCGGGTGCTCGATCCGAAGCCCTCGGACAGGTGGACCAATCATGCGCTGGCGCAGTTGAAAAAGGACTATCCGGTCTTCGCCAAGGCGGAGATCGAGCAGCGCTGGGCGGGTTATATCGACGTGTCGCCGGATGCCGTTCCGGTGATTTCGCCGGTCGAGGACGTTCCGGGGTTCTTCATTGCCACCGGGTTCTCCGGTCACGGTTTCGGCATCGGGCCGGGTGCCGGACGCCTGATGGCCGACCTGGTCACCGGCCACGCACCTTGCGTCGATCCGACGGCATTCAGGCTGTCGCGCTTCTTTGACGGTTCGAAGATCGAGGTGATCAGCGGGGTTTGAGGGGGCTCCCTCTTCTCCCTGGCGGGGAGAAGTGCCAAGCGGATGCGAGGCGATGAGGGGGCCATGCGCACTGAGATCAGTTGGCTTCGCCCCCCTCTTCCGGCCCTTTGGGCCACCTTCTCCCCATCGGGGAGAAGGGGAGTCAGCGTTTCATCATCCTTGGGTCGAGCGCATCGCGGATCGCGTCGCCGATATAGTTGACGCTCAAGACCGTGAGCGAGATGGCCAAGCCCGGCCAGAGCACGCGCGACGGGTTGATCTGCAGGAAGTTGGCGCCGTCGAACAAGAGCCGACCCCAGGTCGGGAAGTCCGAGGGGAAGCCAAGGCCGAGGAAGGACAGCGCCGATTCCGTGATGATGGCGGAGGCGATGCCGAGCGTCGCCGAGACCATGATCGAGCTCATGACATTCGGCAGGATGTGCTTGAGGATCACCCGGTATTCCCACATGCCGCTCGACTTGGCTGCCAGAACGAATTCCTGGTTTTTGACGGCCAGGACGTCGCCGCGCACGATGCGGGCGGTGTGCATCCAGCTGGTGATGCCGATGACGAAGACGATCAGGATGAAGATCCCGCTCTCCGGGCCGAAGGCGGCGCGCAGCGTATCGCGAAACAGCATGATGATAACCAGCAGCAGCGGCAAGAGCGGAAGCGCCAGGAACAGGTCGGTGATCCGCATCAAGAGCCCGTCGATCCGCTTGAAGTAACCGGACAGCACCCCGACCAGCGTGCCGAGAAACAGGGCGAGCAGCATGGCCGTGATACCGACGGCCAGCGAGATCTGCCCGCCGGCCAGCACCTGGGCGAGCATGTCGTGGCCGAGATTGTCGGTGCCGAACGGGTGGGCCCAGGATGGCCCCTGGTTCTTCGCCTTGATGTCGATCTTGTTCGGGTCGATCGTGTGGATGAACGGCCCGAGATAGACCGCGGCGACGATGAAGGCGAAGACGATCAGGCCCGCGACGCCGCCCGGATGGGCCCTGAACTGGTGCCAGAGATCGCCGGCAAACGAGCGGCCCGGCTTTTCAATGGTGGCGAGGGCGTCAGTCATAGCGAATCCTCGGGTCGAGAATGCCGTAGAGGACGTCGGCAATCAGGTTGAAGAGGACGATCAGCACCGCGAAGATGAAGGTGAGCGTCTGCACCAGCGGGATGTCGGCGCCCTGGATGGCGGTGATCAGCAATTGGCCGAGCCCGTTCACCCGGAAGATCTGCTCGGTGATGATGGCCCCGGAAAAGATGGTCGGCACGCCGAGCGCGATGACGGTGACCACCGGGATCAGGCTATTGCGCAGCACGTGGACCAGAAGCACGACCTTTTCCTTGACGCCCTTGGCCCGCGCGGTGCGGACATAGTCCTGATGCAGGTTGTCGAGCATGGAGGCGCGGACGAAGCGGCTGATCTGCGAAGTGTTGTAGAGGGTGAGCACCAGCACCGGCAGGAACATTTGCCTGATTTGGGCGACGAAGCTCGACCAGTCGTTGACGACGAGATTGGTGTCGTAGATCGACGGGAACCACTGCAGGTAGGAGCTGAAGATGACGATCAGCAGCACGCCGGTGAAGAAGGTCGGGACCGAGTAGCCGACCATCGAGACGAAGGTGCCGATCTGGTCGAAGATCGAATACTGCTTGTAGGCGGAGATGACGCCGATCGGGATCGCCAGCAATACGCCGAATAGATAGGACAGGCCGACGACCCAGAGGGTCTGCGGCAGGCGCTGGACGATCAGGTCGACCACCGGGCTGCGGGTGGCCCAGGACAGAACGCGCAGACGGTCGCCACTGCCGACGGTGATTCCGGTGATCTGTTCGAAGATGTTCAGCGGTTCGTTGATGAAGAACTGCTGCAGCCATTTGAGGAAGCGGATGAAGAAGGGTTGATCCAGGCCCAGTGCTGCTCGCATCTGTTCGCGAACTTCGGGCGGAATGGTCAGGGGGAGGTCGCCAAGGGGATCGTTGGGAGCGAGATCCAGCAGAGCGAAGATAATGAAGCTGATAATCAGCAGAGTCGGGATTGCAAACAGCAATCGCCGCAGAGTGTAGGTGAACATCGGAGGGGTCCCTGACTGTCACGAAGAGGGCGGTCGCCGGGCCGGCGGGGATGCAGGCCCGGCGAAACGGCACTTACTTCTTGCGTTTCCAGTCAGCGACGTTCCACAATTCGCTGTCCCAGGCATTCATGCGCACGCCCTCGAGGGTGAGGGAATGGGACGAGACGTTGCCGCGGTGGATGAGCGGGATCTGCGCCACGTCATTGGTCAGCATGTCGTTCAGCTTCTTGGCGATGACGGCGCGGTCCTCGATCTTGGCGGTCTTGCCGAGTTCGACAACCAGCTTGTCGTATTCCGGGTTGCAGTAGCGGACGATGTTCTCACCCTGCCACCCGGTCGCGGGGCTCGGGATCTTGTCGCACATCCAGCCGGCCATGTACTTCTCGGGGTCGGTGCCGTCGAAGTTGTTGGTGTACATCTGTACGTCGGCATAGAATTTCTGGAAGGTGTCCGGGGAAGCCGGATCGCCGCCGAAGAAGACGTTGGCGGCAATGTTGCGCAGTTCGGTCTCCACACCGATCTGGGACCACATGTCCTTGATCAGCGCCTGGCTGGCCTGGCGGACCGAATTGGTCGAGGTCTGGAAGAGGAAGGAAAGCTTCACGCCGTCCTTGGCACGGATGCCGTCGGAACCCTTTGCCCAGCCGGCATCGTCGAGCAACTTGTTGGCGGCATCGATGTCCTGTTTCAGGCACCAGTCGACGTCGGTCGACTTGTAGATGTCCGGCGCCGGCAGGATGTTGCAGGTCGGCTGGCCCGCTTCGCCGTAACCGGCCTCGTCGATGATGTCACGGTCGATGGCGAGCGACAGGGCCTTCCTCACGGCCGGGTCGGAAAGAGCCGGATGCGGGCCTGCCTCATTGGTGGAGCGCTTGTCTCCGAGCGAGGAATCGACGGCAAAGGGGTTTACATCGATACGTTCGACCTGGGTGCCGAAGGCGGTGACGAGCGTGCCCTTGCCGGCTGCCATCATCGTAGCGAGGATTTCCGGTTCCACCTGCATGTTCCAGGCATAGTCGAATTCGCCGGTTTCGAGCACGGCGCGGGCGGCCGATGCCGCATCACCGCCGCCCTTGAGTGTCACGGTGGCGAAAGCGGGCTTGGCCGGGTCGCGATAGTTCGGATTGGCCTCGAAAGTGATGACGTCGCTCGGCTTGAATTCCTTGACGACGAAGGGGCCGGTGCCGATCGGGCCGAAATTGGCGGCGGTGCATTCCGGGGCCTTGGCGCCGAGGCAATCCTTGAACTGGGCCGCCTGGATGATCGGCGACTGGGCGCCGACGAAGGCGCTGTAGGGATAGGGCTTGGCCTCGGAGAAGGAGATCTTGATGGTGGAGGCGTCGACGGCCTCGACATTGGTCACGCCTTCGTAATATGCGGCCTGGGCGCAGCCGCCGTCCGGCGCCGTGCAGTATTTCCAGGTGAAGATGGCATCGTCTGCGGTGACAGGCGTGCCATCCGACCACTTGAGGTCCGGTTTCAGCTTCCAGGTGATGCTCTTCAGGTCGGCGGCGACGCCGCCGTTCTCGACCGTCGGGATTTCGGCGGCCAGCATGGGTACGAGCGTGCCGGTCTCGTCATAGCGTGCCAGCGGCTCGATCACCATGGACGCACTGTAGACCTCCTTGGTGCCGCCGGAGAGGTAGGGATTGAGGGTCGATACGGCCTGCCAGAAGAGGATCTTGAGCTCACCGTCCGAGCCGCGTTCGGCTAGCGCCGGCGCTGCCTGGAAGGCCAGCGCCGCAGCCGATGCTGCCAATAGAATACGGAATTTATGCATGTCGTCATTCCCCTGTTTTTATCGTTGGAGTTGTGAACGTCAGTGCTGCCTGAAGGAGAGTTCCCATTCTCCCGGCAATCAAGGCCAATCCCAGTTATCTTGCTGGCCCTGTTCGCTAATTTTGATTTCCTGGCCTCCGTTTGAAGTGCTTTCCCGCTCGGAAAATCGGTTCGAAACCCGCAGGACTGATCAAAATTTGAGCCATCTAAGCATAGGCCTATTTTCCGTTCAAGGCGGAAAATTGCGGCTTGCAAAAGCGCTTTGAGGCAGCGCAGTATGGCGCAACAAGAGTGGGAACGACAAGAAAAACCGAGGATCGAACACATGCCTGTGTTGAACCGTGCCAGCGAATTGCAGGGCGAGGTGGCTGCCTGGCGCCGCCATCTGCACGAGAACCCCGAACTCCTGTTCGACGTCTACGAGACGGCCGAATTCGTTGCGGAGAAGCTGACCTCCTTCGGGTGTGACGTCGTCGAGACCGGCATCGGCCGGACCGGCGTCGTCGCCATCATCAAGGGCAATCGTGGCGACGGTCCGGTCGTCGGGTTTCGCGCCGACATGGATGCGCTGCCGATCTACGAGACGAGCGGCAAGGAATGGGCGTCGAAGACGCCGGGCAAGATGCATGCCTGCGGTCATGACGGGCATACCGCCATGCTGCTCGGGGCCGCCAAGTATCTCGCCGAAACCCGCAATTTCCGCGGCTCCGTCGCGGTGATCTTCCAGCCGGCGGAAGAGGGCGGCGGCGGCGGTCGGGAAATGGTCGAGGACGGGATGATGGAGACCTTCGGGATTTCGCAGGTCTACGGCATGCACAATCATCCCGGCATTCCGGTCGGCCACTTCGCCACCCGCAAGGGCTCGGTGATGGCGGCGGCTGACGAGTTCGAGATCCTCGTGCATGGCCGCGGCGGGCATGCGGCCCAACCGCACAAGACCATCGATCCGGTGCTGGTCTCCTCCCATATCGTCATCGCACTCCAGGCGATCGCCTCCCGCGAGGTTGATCCGCTGCAATCCGTGGTGGTGACGGTGGCGACGGTGCACGGCGGGGAGGCGTCGAACGTGATCCCCAATACGGTGAAGCTGACCGGCACGGTGCGCACGCTCCTGCCCGAGACCCGCGACTATGCCGAGCGGCGCCTGAACGAAGTGGCGAACGGCATTGCGGCCAGTTTCGCAGCGCGGGTCGATGTGCATTATCGGCGCGGCTATCCGGTGACCTTCAACCATCCCCACGAGACGGAGTTCGCGCTCGGCGTGATGCGGCGGATTTCCGGAGAGCGGGCCGTCGAAGGCGAGATCGCGCCGATGATGGGGGCGGAGGACTTTTCCTACATGCTGGAGGCTCGTCCCGGCAGCTTCGTCTTCATCGGCAACGGCGACAGCGCCAATCTTCACCATTCCGCCTACGACTTCAACGACGAGGCGATCCCCTATGGCATCAGCTATTGGGTAACGCTCGCGGAGACGGCGCTCGCGGCGTAAGGCCGCGCCCCCAAGCAGTTGTCGGAAATCGCAGGCTTCAAGGGACGTGTCGGATGGTGGAAATTTCGAATGGCAATCTTCAGGTCGAGGCCCCGGTCCTCTCGGTCAAGGACCTGACGACCTCGTTCAAGGTCGGCGACGAATGGCGGTCGGTGGTCAAGGGCGTGAGCTTCGATGTAGCGCCACGCGAAACCGTGGCGATCGTTGGTGAATCCGGCTCGGGCAAGAGCGTCACCTCGCTGTCGATCATGCGGCTGCTGCCGCAAAATTCGAGCCGCATCGAGGGCAGCGTTAAGCTGAACGGGCGGGAACTGCTGACGCTCGGTTCAGAAGATATGCGCAAGGTGCGCGGCAACGAGATCGCCATGATCTTCCAGGAGCCGATGACTTCGCTCAATCCGATCTTCCCGATCGGCAAGCAGATCGCCGAAGCGATCACCTGCCATCGCGACGTCTCGACGGCCGAGGCGAAGGCCGAGGTCCTGCGTCTGCTGGACAAGGTCCGCATCCCGAATGCCAGGAACCGTTTCGACGACTATCCGCATCAGTTTTCCGGTGGCATGCGCCAGCGCGTGATGATCGCCATGGCGCTTGCCTCCAGACCCAAGTTGCTGATCGCCGACGAGCCCACGACGGCGCTCGACGTCACCATCCAGGGCCAGATCCTCGACCTGATCAAGGTGCTTCAGGACGAGGAAGGTATGGCGGTGCTGTTCATCACCCACGACATGGGCGTGGTGGCGGAGGTCTCCGACCGGACGATCGTGATGTTCCGTGGCGAGGCGGTCGAAACCGGGTCCACCGACGATATCTTCAATCGCGGCAAGCATCCGTATACGCGCGCACTTCTTTCGGCCGTGCCGAAGCTCGGCTCGATGGGTGGGCGCGAGCGGCCGATGCGCTTCCCGGTGATCGATATCGTCACCGGCGAAACCCGGATTCCGGAGACGGAAGCCGGCGGCGTCGACAACGCCAGGCGGCCGGTGCTGGAAGTGAAGAACCTGACCACGCGCTTCGACATCCATTCCGGCCTGCTCGGCCGCAAGAGCGGCGCCGTGCACGCGGTGGAGAATGTTTCCTTCGACCTGCGGGAAGGCGAGACGCTGGCGCTGGTCGGCGAATCCGGTTGCGGCAAGTCGACCACCGGCCGCTCGATCACCCGGCTGGTCGAGCCGACCGCCGGCGCGATTTCGCTCGACGGCTATGACGTCGTCAACCTCAACCGGACCGCGCTGCGCAAGATGCGCCGCAGCATCCAGATGGTGTTCCAGGATCCGTTCGCCAGCCTCGATCCCCGCATGAGCGTCGGCAGCGCCGTGATGGAGCCCTATGTCGAGCATGGGCTGGGGCCGAAGGCCGAGGCGCGCGACAAGGCCGCCGACCTGTTGGAGCGGGTAGGGCTGAAGGCCGACATGATGCGGCGCTATCCGCACGAGTTCTCCGGCGGCCAGCGCCAGCGCATAGCGATTGCTCGCTCGCTGATGCTCGACCCGAAGGTTATCGTCGCCGATGAGGCGGTTTCGGCGCTCGACGTGTCGATCAAGGCGCAGGTCTGCAACCTGCTGCTCGACCTGCAGCAGAGCTTCAATCTCGCCTATCTTTTCATTTCCCATGACATGGCTGTCGTCGAGCGGGTCAGCCACCGGGTGGCGGTGATGTATCTCGGCGAGATCGTCGAGATCGGCCCGCGCCAGGCGGTGTTCGACAATCCGCAGCATGCCTATACCCGCAAGCTGATGGCGGCCGTGCCGATTCCCGATCCGGCCCGGCGCAGCCTCAAGCGCAATGTTTCGACCGAGGAGATCAAGAGCCCGATCCGCCCGGTCGGCTATGTGCCGCCGGTGCGGCAGTATCGCGAGGTCTCGGCCGGTCACCTGGTCCAGGTGTGAGGCAGGCGCTGGAGGCGGGACGGGACGGCGCTGTCGGTGCCGACCTCTTCCGCTTTCCGATCGCCTTCGCTCGTTGAACTTCATCCGCCCTTAAACAAACATCCGTCATTGTCTTCGGCTAGGCCAGTGTGTGATCGTGGCCGAGCATTGGCGGGGAGTGGCATGGCAGATACGGATGGGGCGCAGGCGAACGATACCGGGGCGCCCGACGTCCTCCGGCATGGTGGCAGGCTCTCCGACATCCTGACGAGCATTGCCGGCGACGAAAGTCGCGATCGCGTCTCCGTCGCGGACATTTTCCAGGCCATGGGCGACCGCGCCTTCGGTGCGCTGATCCTGATCTTCGCGCTGCCGAACGTCATCCCGACACCGCCGGGAACCTCGGCGCTGACCGGTGCACCCCTGGTGTTCTTGTCTGCGCAACTGATGCTCGGCCAGTCGCCATGGCTGCCGAGGATCATCGCGGACCGTTCCATGACGCGGAGCGACTTTGCCTCGATCGTCAGCCGGATTTCGCCCTGGCTGGCGCGCGGCGAGCTCATGCTGCGGCCCAGGCTCAGTTTCTTGATCTATCCGCCGGCGGAATATGTCATCGGCCTGCTCTGTCTTATCCTGGCGATCATCCTCACCCTGCCGGTGCCGCTCGGCAATATCCTGCCGGCGATCGCCATATGCTTGTTTTCTTGCGGTATTCTCGAACGTGACGGTGTCTTCGTCCTGCTCGGCACGGCGATGTTCACGGTGGCGGTGAGCGTCGTCGCGGGCGTGCTCTACGCGTTGCTCAAGGCGTTCATCCTGCTCATCAACGCCGTCGTGGTGTGATCGACCGAAATCCGGGACTTCGCCCGCTTGCGCTTTGCAAAGCAGGACCGGTCGGCCTATCTTCTAGACATCGATCGTTTCGCGCAGGACATGCCATGTTGATTTCACTCTACCAGATGCAGCCGATTTCGGGTGATGCCGCGGCCAACCTTTCCAAGATTGCCCAGGCGGCAGCGGCGGCCTCGGACATGGGGGCGGATCTCCTGGTCACCCCGGAGCTTTCCGCTACCGGCTATGCCTTGAGCCCGGACCAGTTCGCCGAGATCGCCGAGGGCCGCGACGGAGACATTGTCGGAGCGCTCAGCGAGATCGCCGCCGAATTCGAGATCGCCATCTGCGCCGGTTTTGCCGAACGGGACGGGGAGGCGGTCTATAACAGCGCCGTCCTCGTGCGCCCCGACGGGGCGAGCGAATTCTATCGCAAGGGCCATCTCTACGGCGATGCCGAACGGGCCGCGTTCACGCCGGGCGGCGATCCGCCACAGGTCTTCGACTTTGCCGGCATCCGCACCGGCATGCTGATCTGCTACGATGTCGAGTTTCCCGAATATGTCCGCACGCTGGCGCTGGCCGGCGCCGAACTCGTGCTGGTGCCGACGGCCTTGCCGGCGGGGCCGATCAGCCGGCGCGTGGCGGACATGGTGGTGCCGACCCGTGCCTTCGAGAACGGCTTGTTCATCGTCTACGCCGACCTGTGCGGCGAGGAGGGGGCGCTCTCTTACAGCGGCCGCTCCGCCATCGTCGGCCCGGACGGCGATGAACTGGCCCGCGCCGGCACGCGCGAAGCCCTGCTCGTCGCGGAAATCGACCCATCCGCCTATGACGACTGCCGCAAGCAGAACCCCTACCTCACCGATCGCCGTCCGGCGCTCTATCGCCTGTGATGGAGCGCTGCGGTTCTCTGCCGGTCTAGATGACCGTGAAGTCGAGGTTGGTCAGCAGCAGCCCCGGATCGAGCACGGCTATCAGGACGCTTCCGCCGGCGGCGCTGCCATTGCTGTCGAAGAAGAGGTTCCCGGTGTCGCTCTCGTAGATGATCCGGTCGCTGGCATCCTGCGCCAGGCCGGTGGTGTTTCTCACGAAAGCTGCAGCCGCGAGCGTGCCGACCGCTCCGATGGTGGTGAACACGCTGTTTTCCAGGGAGATCGTGTCCTCGGCGATGGAGAAGTCGGTGATCGTGTCGACATTGGTCACGGCGTTGGGCGCCGAGTGGAACACGAAGAAATCGGCACCGGTTCCGCCGGTAAGAGTGTCGTTGCCAATGTTACCGAAGAGCCTGTCGGTACCGGCGCCACCATTGATGGTGTCACTGCCGGCGCCGCCGTTGATGATATTGTTCGCACCGTTGCCGGTCATCAGGTTATTGAGCCCGTTGCCGCTGCCGTTGATGTTGGAAGACCCGAGCAGCGTCAGGCGCTCGATCGTCGCGTAGTCCGCCAACGTCCTGCTAATCGTCGAGGTGATCAGGTCGTTGCCTCCGCTGTCGATAACCGTGTCGTCCTCCGCTCCCAGCACGTAGGCATCATTTCCCAGGCCGCCATCCAGCGTGTCGAGGCCAGCGCCGCCGTCGAGCACGTTGACGCCCGAATTGCCTGTGATGATGTTGTTCAGGGCATTCCCGGTACCGTTGATGTTCGCGGCGCCGAGCAGTGTCAGGCGTTCGATCGACGCGTGGGCCGCGAGCGAGCGGGAGATCGTCGAGGTGATCAGGTCGTTGCCGCCGCTGTCGATAACGGTATCGCTTTCTGCCCCCAGCATATAGGCGTCATTGCCGAGGCCGCCGATCAACGTGTCGAGGCCTGCGTTGCCATTGAGCACGTTGACGCCGGAATTTCCGGTGATGATGTTGGCAAGGGCGTTGCCGGTGCCGTTGATGTTGCCGGCACCGAGCAAGGTCAGGTTTTCGATCGCTGCCAGGGTTGCAATAGAACGTGTAATCGTCGATGTGACCGTATCAGTGCCGCCGGTGTCGGTCACTGTGTCGCTTCCGTCGCCCAGCACATAAGTGTCGTTGCCGAGGCCGCCGTTCAGGGTGTCAGCCCCTGCTGCCCCGTCGAGAATGTTGTTTCCCGAATTGCCGTTGATGACGTTCGCCAGGCCATTGCCGATGCCGTTGATGTTGGCGGTGCCGAGCATTGACAGATTCTCGACATTGGCTGCGAGCGTGAAGCTGACCGCAGTCTGCACCGTATCGGTTCCGTCGCCGACACCCTCGATGATCTGGTCGCCGATCGAATCGACGACATAGGTGTCATTGCCGGCGCGGCCCTGCATGGTATCGCTGCCACCGCGGCCGTTGAGCACATCGTCGCCGGCGCTGCCGCTTAACGTGTCCGCATCACCATTGCCCGTGAATGTTCTTGTCGTTGCGGTGATTGTGCCGAGCACGTTGACGACGCCACCCCGGTTTCCGTCGTCGCCGGCCAGGTCGACCAAGATATCCACGTCGCCAGCGGTGATCGCGGAGCCGACAAGCTGGAACACGTCGTCGCCCGCCCGGACCGTCAGCAGGCCGGAAACGGTGAAACCTGCAACGAAGTTGACGGATTCTCCCGTCCTGAGGGTCACATTGGGGGCGCCCGCAGTCGAGACAAGGGCACTGACGAGAATCGAGCCGGCATTGTCGCTGCCGATCGTGAATGTGCCGGAGGTGAAGATGCGGTTCAGTTCGGTGCCGGAAAGCTCCAGGGCGGCAGCCACGTCCGACACGCTGCCAAGGACGATCGCGCGTCCATCTGTCACGGGGCGCAGAATGATGTCGCCGCTGGCCGTGATGCCGGATGTGGCGGCGATCGTCACGCGATCCGCGTTGACGATTACGTCTCCCCCTGAGGAAATCGTAGCGGAGACTGGGGTCTCCAAATTGAGCAGTCCGTTGGCGCCGGTGGTAAGAATAACGGAGCCGGTTCCGAAGGTACTAAAGCCGGCGTCGCTGCCGGTATCATCGAGGATACCGATGTTCCGGCCGACATTGACGATAAGTTCTCCGCCGGTCGTGCCCGTTTGGCTGTCCGCGACCATGTCGGCGAAGCCGCTGATCACGACGTCGCGACCGGCGTCGAAGGTGATGCTTCCGTCGGCACGCACGTCGTTGTCGAAATCGGCCCCACCCGTGCCCCAGGATATATCGCGCCCGGCCGTCAATGTGATGTTCCCAGCTGTCGCGGTGAGGGCGTCCCGGTTCACACTGGAGGTAATGTCGGAATCGAAGCCGATCGCGTTGAGGTTCACGTTTCCTGAAGTCGTCCCGCCGTGGACCGACTCGGCGCCAGTCACATCGGTGAGTGTGATCGTGCCGAGGTTGGTGAAGTCGATGTCGCCGGAGGTGGTGACATTGAGTCCGGCGACGGCATCGGTCAATCCGCCGATCTGGACCGCTCCCACGTTGCCGATGGCAATGCCGCCCGTGTTCGTCTCCGCCTCGATCGCGCCGGTTTGGGTTTCAATGGCATTGCCCGGAGCCCCAACGCCCGTCCCGGCGCTCAAAACGACCGAGGCTGCTTGAATGTCGACCGCCGAGTCGGAACCGGCCTCGGTAATGCTGCCGTTGGCGACGAGCGTGACGCCGTTGAATGTCGAGATGTTGTCGACCACGATCGAATCAGGCGCCTGTCCCGGATTAGCCAGATCGCCGACCTGCAGGCTTCCGGTCCCGAGCGAGTCGGTGATGTTGAGAGTGATGTTGACGCCGGGAACCGAGGCCTGGATGCTCAGCAAGTCCGCCGGATGAGCGATGACTGCGAGTACCGCACCGTCGCTATCCCGGGTGAGCACGGAAGTCGCATTGCCGGGTGTGCCATCATCCTCGATCGTGTAGCTGCCTGCCTCGCCTATAAGGAATGTCGTGGGCATTGGTTACTCCTCAGCGCGTTGACGGCGGAAACCATTATCCGTCGTGACTAAAGGCGAATTCGATATCGAAATTTTCGGAGTTGCTTATTTATACGTCCGTGCTCGAATATTGGCAAGGATTGTTAATCCGTCTCGCAATAACAGCTTGGGCGTGTGGGGTATTTCTGCAGTGCAATCAACGACCGCGGTGGAAAAAGATCGGTTGGCGGATCAGGAACTATTTTCATCTGCTCAACTGCCACCTCGCTGAGCCTGCCGGGTTTGATCTGGATGAGAGCCTGAATGCCTGACAACTTCGCAGAGGACCTGCTCCGCTCCCCAGAATGTCGAAGGAGGCGGGTCTCAGGTCGCCGGCCGTCCGCTTGTCGGCGGATGGCTGACTAATGGGGAGCGCATCATTCACCGATCAATCGATGCAACGTGAACATGCAAAGGGCGCAGATCAAATGGAGCGTTGCGCCTGCGGCCCCATCGTCGCCTTGCAAAGCTCTTCCCTTGGTCGATGAGGAGAAGGAGATTCGCGAGCGCAGGCGTTAGCCCCGGCGGGGCCCCGGCCGGAAATGCGGCCGGACATTTACCAGCAGGTCGGGGCGTGGAGGGTGGGCACGCCCCGACCTGCGCTTATCTGCGGACGGTCCTCAATGCGCGATCATCACGTGGCGGACGGCTGTGTAATCCTCGAGCGCATAGACCGACATGTCCTTGCCGTAACCGGACTGTTTCAGGCCGCCATGGGGCATTTCGTTGCAGAGCATGAAGTGGGTGTTGATCCAGGTGCAGCCGTAGCGAAGGCGGGCCGCGGTCTTCATGGCGCGGGAGATGTCCTTGGTCCAGACGGAGGAGGCAAGGCCGTAATCGCTGTCATTTGCCCAGGCGACTGCATCGTCGGTATCCGAGAAGCGGGTGACCGAGACGACCGGGCCGAAGACTTCGCGGCGCACGATCTCGTCGTCCTGAAGCGCGCCGGCAATGACGGTCGGGGCATAGAAGAAGCCCTTCTCGCCCGAGACCTTGCCGCCGGTGACGACTTCCATGTGGCTGTGTTCGGAGGCGCGTGTGACGAAGCTCTCGACGCGGTCGCGCTGGCGCTTCGAGATCAGCGGGCCGATCTCGTTTTCGGTGTCGTCGGACTGGTTGAACTTCAGCGTCGAGACGGCGGAGGCGAGGTCGGCGACGAAGTTGTCGTAGATCTTGTCGGAGGCATAGATGCGGCAGGCGGCGGTGCAGTCCTGGCCGGCATTGTAGAAGCCGAAGGTGCGGATGCCGGCGACGACGGCTTCGAGGTCGGCATCGTCATAGACGATGACCGGAGCCTTGCCGCCGAGTTCCAGATGGGTGCGCTTGACGGTCTTGGCGGCGGCGGCGAGAACCTTCTTGCCGGTGGCGATATCGCCGGTGATCGAGACCATGCCGATCTTCGGGTGGTTGATCAGCGCGTTGCCGACGCTCTCGCCACGGCCGAGCACGACGTTGACGACGCCCTCGGGGAGGATGTCGGCCAGGAGCTTCGCCATCTTCAGGGCGGTGAGCGGCGTCTGTTCGGACGGCTTGAAGACGACCGTGTTGCCGCCTGCGATCGCGGGCGCGAGCTTCCAGGCCATCATCATCAGCGGATAGTTCCACGGCGCGATCGAGCCGACAATGCCGACCGGGTCGCGGCGGATCATCGAGGTGTGGCCGGGGAGATATTCGCCGGCGACCGGGGCATGCAGCGAGCGGATGGCGCCGGCGAAGAAGCGCCAGCAATCGACGATGGCCGGGATCTCGTCATTGCGCACCGCGTTGATCGGCTTGCCGCAGTTGAGACTTTCGAGGGCGGCGAACCCGTCGGCATCCTTCTCGATCGCGTCGGCGATCTTCAGGAGATAGGACGAGCGTTCCGACGGCGTGGTGGCCGACCAACTGTTGAAGGCCTTTTCGGCGGCATCGACGGCGGCGTCGACCTGGGCGAGCGAGGCTTCGGGCAGGTCGAGAATGGTCTCCCCGGTCTTCGGGTTCAGAACCTTTTCCTCGGTCTCGGTGCCGGCCTCGAACTTAGAGCCGATCAGCATTTGCGTGTCCATGTCGTTCTCCCTCAAGATATTGAGTTGTCTCTGATGCTATTTGCCGCTGCCCGAAATCTGGTCGGTGTCGCGGGTGAGATAATAGGCCGCCAGGATCGGCAGGAAGGTGACGATCACCACCAGCATGGCGACCACGTTGGTGACCGGGCGCTGGCGCGGGCGGATCAGTTCTTCGAGCATCCAGATCGGCAGGGTCGACTGCTGGCCGCCGGTGAAGGTGGTGACGATGACCTCGTCGAAGGACAGCGCGAAGGCGAGCATGCCGCCGGCGAGAAGGGCGGTGGCGATATTCGGCAGCACCACATAGCGGAAGGTCTGGAAGCCGTCGGCGCCGAGATCCATCGAGGCCTCGATCAGCGAGCCGGAGGTCCGCCGGAAGCGGGCGACCGCGTTGTTGTAGACAACGACCACGCAGAAGGTGCCGTGGCCGAGGATGATCGTCCACATCGAATAGGGGATTTCCGCCAGCGAGAAGGCCGAGCGCAGCGCGATACCGGTGATGATGCCGGGAAGGGCGATCGGCAGGATGACCAGCAGAGAAATCGCCTCGCGGCCGAAGAATTTCGTGCGCGACACGGCGGCGGCGGCAAGCGTGCCGAGCACCAGCGCGATGGCGGTGGCGATCGCCGCGACCTTGACGGACAAGGTCAGCGCCTCCCAGACGTCGGGGCGGTTCCAGGCAACGGCGAACCATTTGACCGTGAAGCCCGGCGGCGGCCACTGGAAGCTCTTCTCCTCCGTTGTGAAGGCATAGACGAAGATCAAGAGGATCGGCAGATGCAGGAACAGGAGCCCGCCGGCGGCCGCGATCTTGAGGGGCCATCCGGCCGAGGAACGATCAGAGCGCATCGAAAGCCCCCATGCGTTTGGCAGCCCAGAGATAGATGCCCATGATGACGATCGGCACGACCGAGAAGGCGGCGGCGAGCGGCACGTTGCCGGCAGTGCCCTGCTGGGCATAGACGGCCTGGCCGATGAACAGCCGCGAGGAGCCGACGATCTGCGGGATGATGTAATCGCCAAGCGTCAGCGAGAAGGTGAAGATCGAGCCAGCGATGATACCGGGCAGCGCCAGCGGCAGGAGCACATGGCGGAAGGTCTGGCCCGGATGGGCGCCGAGATCGCCCGAGGCCTCGATCAGATTGCCGGGCACGCGCTCGAGGGCTGCCTGGACCGGCAGGATCATGAAGGGCAGCCAGACATAGATGAAGACGAGGAAGGTGCCGATATAGCTGATCGACAGCGAATTGCCGCCGATCACCGGTATGGCGAGGATGGCGTCGAGCAGCCAGGTGAGGTGCAACTTGTCGAAGGCCCAGGTGAGGATGCCTTCCTTGGCGAGGATGAGCTTCCAGGCATAGACCTTGACGAGATAGCTAGACCATAGGGGCAGCATGACGCCGATATAGAAGAAGGCCTTCCATTTGCCGGTGGCGTAGCGGGCGGCGTAGTAGGCGATCGGGAAGGCGAGCACGGCGGAGGCGAGCGTGACGGCGGCGGCCATCAGCACGGTGCGGACGATGATGTCGAAATTGGCCGGGCTCAGCAGCTGGCCGTAGGTCGATAGCGTGAACTCGTAGTTGATCAGCCCGGAAAACTCGTCGATCGAGAAGAAGCTCTGCAGGAGCAGCGCGACCAGCGATCCGACATAGATGATGCCGAGCCAGAGCAGCGGCGGGATCAGCATCAGCACGAGCAGCAGGGTCGGGCGGCGCCAGAACAGGTCCGACAGGCGGCCCATCAGACCGCCGCGTCCCGGCAGGATCGATGTGGTGGCGACCGCGCTCATGCCGCGTCGTCCATGTAATGCAGGTCGGAGGGCTGCCAGGAAAGGCCGGTCGCGGCGCCGATCTCCGGTACCGGCTGGCCTGCCGGCACCATGACGGAGAGCGCGATGTTGCCGGTGGCGACGGTGAGCCTCGTGGCCGCGCCGAGGAAGCTTCGCGAGCGGACGGTTGCGGGAATACCGCCATCGGCGACGAGGCGGATGGCCTCGGGGCGCAGGCTCGCCCATTTTGCCTCGCCGCCGAGCGTCTTCATGTCGGCGGGCGAGATCACATTGGAGGAACCGACGAAATCGGCGACGAAGCGGGTCCTCGGACGATTGTAGATTTCTTCCGGCGTGCCGGCCTGGACGATCTTGCCATTGTTGAACACGGCGACGCGGTCGGCCATCGAGAGCGCCTCGCCCTGGTCGTGGGTGACGAAGATGAAGGTGATGCCGAGCGAGCGTTGAAGGGTCTTCAACTCCTCCTGCATCTGCTCGCGCAGCTTCAGGTCGAGCGCGCCGAGCGGCTCGTCGAGGAGCAGCACCTTCGGCTTGTTGACGAGCGCGCGGGCAAGCGCCACGCGCTGGCGCTGGCCGCCGGAGAGCTGGCCCGGCTTGCGCCCGCCGTAGCCCGGCAGCTTGACGAGGTCGAGCGCTTCTTCGGCAAGCCGCAGGCGCTCGGATTTCTCCACGCCCTTGACCATCAGCCCGTAGGCGACGTTGTTGAGGATGTCGAGATGCGGAAACAGCGCGTAGTCCTGGAAGACGGTGTTGACGTGGCGGCGATAGGGCGGAACGCCTTCCGCCGTTTCGCCGAAGATCTCGATATGGCCGGCGCTCGGCTGTTCGAAGCCGGCGATCAGGCGCAGGCAGGTCGTCTTACCGGAGCCGGAGGGCCCGAGCATGGCGAAGAACTCGCCGGGCGCGATCGCGAGATCGACGGCATCGACGGCTTTGACAGCGCCGAAATGGCGCGACACCTGCGAGAATTCAACGGCTGCGGTCATGGAAACTCCAATGGCTTAAACGGCCCCTCATCCGCCTGCCGGCACCTTCTCCCCGCACGCGGGGAGAAGGCGGAACCTTTCCGGCCTTGCGGATCTCTCAATTGCCGCGCGTTGCTGCGACAGCTCGGGGCAAGTCCCCTCTCCCCGCCTGCGGGGAGAGGGTCAGGGTGAGGGGCAGAGCCCTCACATGTCTTCGATCAACGGCCGCCGATCACGCCGATGTAGTCCGAGACCCAGCGGTGATAGGGCACGCATTCGCCCTGGCTTTCGCATTTGGACACCGGCGTCTTCCAGAAGCTGATCTTGTCGAAGTTGTTGTAGCCGTTGGTGGCGCAACCTTCGTCGGTCAAAAGCTCATTGCCCTTGCAGGCGGCCGGGACGGACGGAACGGTGCCGAACCATGCGGAAACATCGCCCTGGACCTTCGGCGAGAGCGAATGCTCCATCCACATATAGGCGCAGTTCGGGTGTTCGCTGTCGGCGTGCAGCATGGTGGTATCGGCCCAGCCGGTGACGCCTTCTTCCGGGAAGGTCGAGGCGATCTTGGCGCCTTCGGCCTTCATCAGGTTGACCTGGAAGGGCCAGGAACCGGAAGCCACGACGCCCTCGTTCTTGAAGTCGTCAATCTGGATCATGGCGTCGTGCCAGTAGCGGCCGACGAGCTGGCGCTGCCCGCGCAGCAGCTCAAGCGCTGCCTTGTACTGGTCTTCATTCAGTTCGTAGGGGTCCTTGATGCCGAGTTCCGGCTTGTGCTTCATCAGGTAGAGCGCCGCGTCGGCGACATAGATAGGGCCGTCATAGGCCTGGACGCGGCCCTTGTTGGACTTGCCGTCCGGCAGGGTCATTTCCTCGAAGACGACCTTCCAGCTGGTGGGCGCCTGATCCTTGAAGGCCTCGGTGTTGTACATCAGCACGTTCGGGCCCCAGACGTAAGGGGTGCCGTAGTGGACGCCGTTCACCGTGTGCCAGGGCGCGTTCTGCAGGCGCTCGTCGATGGTTTTCCAGGACGGGATGAGGTCGGTGTTGATCGGCTGGACGCGCTTGCCGGCGACGAGGCGCAGCGACGCGTCGCCCGAGGCGGTGACGAGGTCGAAGCCGCCTTCGTTCATCAGGGCAACCATTTCGTCGGAGGTCGCTGCGGTCTTGACGGTGACCTTGCAGCCGGTGTCGGCTTCGAACTTGGTGACCCAGTCGTAATTCTTGTCGGTTTCGCCGCGCTCGATATAGCCGGCCCATGCGACGATGGAGAGCGCGCCTTCACCCTTGCCGAGCTCCTTCAGGGGCTCCTGGGCAATGGCATTGGTGGCGAAGCTGGCAACGGCGATGATTGCGGTGCAGGACTGCAATAACTTTTTCATAGCGATTTCTCCCGGTTGGGGGCCGCCTTTTCGCGGCGTTTGTTCCCGAGGATGAAGGTGACGCGAAACCGCCGCATTCGCAAATTCATTTGTCAGAAAGTCGCTATCGGTTTTTCCGAATGGTCAGTCAAAATTGCCCCTCACCCTGACCCTCTCCCCGCGAGCGGGGAGAGGGGACGGCCACGGCAGTGCCGCTCGTCCCTTCTCCCCGTGAAAACGGGGAGAAGGTGCCGGCAGGCGGATGAGGGGCTTTTCCGGAATTAACGTCCCCGCCCGCTGCGCAGCGCCTCGGCGATGCCGACGAAGTCTCGGGCCGATTGCGGCAGGCTCGAGCCCTTGCGCCAGACCATGCCCACCTGGACAACGGGCAGGGCGCCGGAGACGTCGCGGCTTTCGATGCGGTCGCCTTCCAGCGACCAGGGGCGGTAGACGAGGTCGGGCAGGAGCGCCACGCCGGCGCCGGTCGCCACCAGGCTGCGCACCGCTTCGACCGACCGGGTGCGGAAGGCGACGTGCGGACGGGCGCCGAGGGCCGAGAGGAGCTTGCCGGTATTCTCCTCGATTTCGTCGACGGTCAGCATGATCAGCGGTTCGCGGGCGATGTCGGCGATCGAGATGATGTCGGCGGAGACGAGCGGGTGGCCCATGGGCAGCCAGAGGCGATAGGGGGAGGTCTCCAGGATCTCCGCCTGCAGCGCCATGCGGTCGCGCAGATTGGAGATGACCATGACGGCCACGTCGAGTTCGCCGCCGATCAGCAGGTGTTCGAGATAGGAGCCATTGTCCTCGATCGCCGAAACCTCGACGCCGGGGCAGGCGCGGCGATAGCGGGCGAGCAGGTCGGACAGTACATAGCCGGCGACGAGCGAGGTGACGCCGATATTGAGCGTGCCGCCGGTGTTCTCCTGGGTCTCGGAAAAGGCGTTGCGGGCATCCGACACGGTCGCCAGGATCTTCGTGGCATGGCGCAGGAACTGATGGCCGTTATGGGTGATCGACAGGCCGCGCGGATGGCGCTCGAACAATTCGACGCCGAGATCACCCTCGAGTTCCTTGATCGCCTCGGTGACAGACGACTGCGAAATCGACAGGTTCTGCGCGGCACGCGTGACGGAGCCCTGCTCGGCGACGGCGATGAAATACTGCAACTGACGAAGCGTGAAGGCCATGGCCGGTTAGAGCATGGCGGTGGGCGAAAGGGCAAGCGGCGCTGCCGACCGCGATTGGACGCGGGAAGGCTGCTCAGGTGCCGCAAGGCAGCTGTGCAAAGTTTCAGACTTTGCAAATGCCAAGAGACGTATACGATCGATTCGCCTCCTTTCCCTGCGAAGGAGCCATTTTTGCTCCTTCCATGTCAGTCGGTTTCATGAAATCCACGCCGCTCGGCTATGCCTTCGCCATTATCGCCTTCACCATATTCTCGGTGCAGGACGCCGTGTCGAAGCATCTCGGCATGAACTATCCGCCGGTGCTGGTGGCAATGTTCCGCTATTGGGCGTTTGCCGCCTTTGCCATTCTTCTGGCGATGCGGGCGCGCGGCGGTTTGCGGGCGGCTGTCGCCACCAAGCGTCCGGTGCTGCAGATCGCCCGGGGGCTGCTGCTGGCGGCGCAGATCCCGATTGCCATTTCCGCCTTCGCCAAGGTCGGGCTGGCCCAGTCGCAGGCTATTTTTGCCGCCGGTCCGCTGATTGTCGCGCTTCTGTCGGTGCCGATCCTCGGCGAAAAGGTCGGATGGCGACGCTGGACGGCGATCGGGGTCGGCCTGTGCGGTGTTCTGCTGATCCTGTCGCCGAGCGGGGACCAGTTCAGCCCGCTGGTCATCTTGCCGATTGCAACGGCGGTGATGGGCGCGCTCTACGGCTTGATGACGCGGCTGGTGAGCCGGGTGGACGGGCCGATGACGAGCTTCTTCTATATCGGCACGGTCGGGGCGGTGGCGCTCTCGATTGCCGGGCCGTTCTTCTGGACAGAGATTTCCACCGCGGACTGGAAGTGGATGATCCTGCTCTGCTGCACCGGTATCGCCGGCCATTATCTGCTGATCAAGGCCTATGACAATCTCGATGCCGTCGCCGTTCAGCCGATCACCTATCTGCAACTGGTGCTCGCCTCGGGTATCGCCGTCGTGGTCTTCGGCGAGGTGCTGAGGGTCAATATGGTGATCGGCGCGGCCATCGTCGTCGGCGCCGGCCTTTTTACCGTCTGGCGGGAGAATGTGCTGGCAAGGCGCAACGCGCTCAACGCATCCGTCGATCCGTGACACCGACTGCCGACCGCTGGCGTGTGGCGTGCATGCCGCTATCCGCGACCATTTTCGGGTGTATCGGCAAGGTACGTGTGCTTTCCATTGACGGGTTTGTTCCCGGCTTGGGAAAAGGATCGGATCGATTCTTTAAACAATTTGGGGTTGCCGGGACGGCTGGCTTGGCCGTCGCGGTGTCTCCGGGAGACCTTTCATGAAGCCCGACCGTATTGCGCGTCGTACCCGTCTTTTGTCGACAAGTGCGATTGCACTGTGCCTTGCCGCTGGATTTTCCGGCGCGGCGCGTGCCGATTCCGTCTACTGGAACGGCGGCACCAATGACTGGTTTCTCGACAGCAACTGGGTGTGGGACGGGCACACGCCCAATGCCGGCGACAGCGCCCGCATCGATTCGACCGGTGTGGTGATCGACGGCGCCGGCGCCCATGTCGGCACGCTCTTTCTCGGGCTCGGCAGTGCGGCCGATCTGACGATAGAGGACGACCTGACGTCGGACTCGGTTTCACTGGGATGGAACAGCGGCTCGACGGGATCGGCCACCATCACCGGAGCCGGCAATGACTGGACCAATTCCGGGGCGATCTATGTCGGCAATGGCGGAGGCGGGGTCATCAGCATCCTGAACAGTGCGGCTGTCGGCGCCGGGGAAATGAACATCGCGTCCGGCACGACATCGACCGGCACGGTGAACCTCCAGGACAATGCCAGCCTCACCACCTCCGGCCTTCTTTATGTCGGCTTCGGCGGCGACGCTTCCAGCGGCGGCCACGGCTATCTCAACATCCTTTCCGGTTCCGACGTGACGAGCGCCGACAGCATCATCGCCAACGGCAACAATACCATCGGAGATGCCCTGGTCAGCGGGACCGGTTCGACCTGGACCACGACGGGTGGCCTCCTCGTCGGTGGCGGCGGGGTGGGTACGCTGGACGTGATCAATGAAAGCTATGTCCAAAGCGGCACCGCGACCATAGCCAATCTGGCCTCCGCCTCGGGCAGCAGCGTCAATGTCGACGGCGTCGGCAGCGGATGGTTGGTGCTCGGCGATCTCTATCTCGGCGCGAGCGGCTCCGGCACTCTCAATGTCACGGATAATGCCAACGTCGACCTTGGCGCGGCCTATCTGGGTTACACCGCCGCCGGCAGCGGTGCGGCCGTCGTCGACAACGCGACCCTTTCCATCGCCGACCGCATCGGGGTCGGCTACAACGGCACCGGCGCGCTGACGATCCGCAACGGCGCATTCGTGCGTTCTGATGGCGCGATTCTCGGCTGGAACGCGGCCTCGACCGGCACAGCCACTGTGACCGGCGTCTACAGCTTTTGGCACAATACCGGCACGCTCTACGTCGGCAATCTGGGCGACGGTTTCTTGACCATTGCCAGTAACGCAGACGTCTCGAGCACCGATGGTTATGTGGGCACTGAGGCCGGTTCCGACAGTGAGCTTCTGGTAACGGGCACGGGGTCCAGCTGGTCTTTGAGCGGGGCCTTCATCGTCGGCCACAACAGTGGCGCGGAAGGGACGGTCACCATCGCCAACGGCGGCTACGTCGGCGGCACGCAGGGCATTCTCGGCGACCTCGCCGGCTCGGTGGGCACCATGACGGTGACCGGTACGTGGTCGCAGTGGTTGGCGACGGTCAATCCGTACGTGCCGTATTCCGGCGATCTCAATGTCGGGCGGCACGGTACGGGTTACCTCTCCGTTCTCAACGGCGGCTTGGTCCTCGGCAACCGCCTGCATATCGGCAATGAAGTCGGCTCGTCCGGCACGGTCATCGTCTCTGGCCCCGGCTCCACCGTCGAGTTGTACGACCGCTTGTCGATCGGCATCGAGGGTGACGGCGAACTGACCGTCGCCAATGGTGCAACAGTAAGCGCCGATCGCATCGTCATCGCAGACGATGCAGGTTCCACCGGTATCCTCAACATCGGTGCGGCAGCCGGCGAATCTGCGGCCACCGCCGGCGTCATCGACACCGAGACGGTGACCTTCGGCGACGGCGACGGCGAGATCGTCTTCAACCACACGGCTAATGACTATGTCTTCGGAGCAGATGTGGCAGGCACCGGCACGCTGTCCTTCCTGTCCGGCATCACCGAACTGACAGGCGACTACTGGGCCTTCACCGGCGACCTGTCGATCGAGGGCGGGCTGGTATCGGTCAACGCCGACAGGCTTTCGGTCGTGGCCAGCGTGCTCGACGGCGGAACGCTCGGCGGCACCGGCACGCTCGGCAATGTCGCGGTGGCGAGCGGCGGCACTGTCGCGCCGGGCAACTCCATCGGCACGATCAGCGTCGGCGACATTACCTTTGCCTCCGGTTCGATCTACTCGGTCGAGGTCGACGACCTCGGCAACAGCGATCTGATCGATGCCTCCGGGACGGCCACCATCGACAGCGGCGCGACCGTGACCGTCGGGCCGGAGAACGGAACGGACGACGGTTCGACCTACACGTTCGGCACCGTCTACACGATCCTCAGCGCCGCGGGCGGCGTGAACGGCACCTTCGGCACGCTGACCGACAGCTTCGCCTTTCTCGACGGCCGGCTGACCTATGATGCCGACAATGTCTTCCTGACGCTGCTGCGCAACAACATCTCCTTCTCCAGCCTTGCCGAGACGCGCAACCAGATTGCCGTCGGCACGGCGCTGGAATCGCTGGCGATCGGGGATGCGCTCTACGACGCGGTCGTCGGACTTGGCGCTGCCGATGTGCAGGGCGCCTTCGACGACCTGTCCGGCGACATCCACGCTTCTACCAAGGGCATGCTGGTCGATGACAGCCACTATGTGCGCGATGCGTTCAACGCCCGCCTGCTCGGCGACGCTTCGCAAGGTCATGGTTTCTGGACCTCGGCCTTCGGCGCGTGGGCGCGCTCCGAAAGCGACGGCAATGCCGGGTCGCTCGCCCATTCGACGGGGGGCTTTGCCGGCGGTGCGGACACCGTTCTCGCCGACGACTGGCGGCTGGGTTTTGCCGGCGCCTACAGCCAGACGGCGTTCGACGAGGCATCGCGCGGCGCCTCGGGCACGTCCGACAACGCTTCGCTCGGCCTCTACGGCGGCCGCTCCTTCGGAGCGCTCGATCTGCGCTTCGGCGCAGCCTATACCTGGCACGAGATTTCCACCGAACGCACGGTCGATGCCGGCAGTCTCGATGACCGCAACGAAGCGGACTACGACGCCCGCACCGCCCAGCTGTTCGGCGAGGCGAGCTATGACATCGACACCAGCCTCGGCCGGATCTCGCCCTTTGCCGGTATCGCCTATGTGCATCTTCGCACCGACAGCTTCACCGAAACGGGCGGCGTGACGGCCGTTTCCGCCGATGCGGACAGCTATGACACGACCTATGGCACGCTCGGACTGCGCGGCGAGGCGCCGCTTGCCCTTGGTGACACCAAGGCCGTGCTGCACGGCATGGTCGGCTGGCGCCACGATTTCGGCGACGGTCTTGCCGATACGCGACTGGCCTTTGCCGGCAGCGACAGCTTCACCGCCTACGGCGTGCCTTCGGCCCGCGACGTCGCGGTGATGGAAGCCGGGCTCTCGGTTCCCGTCAGCGAGAATGCGCTGCTTGGCCTCAGCTATGCGGGCCAGGCCGGCGAAGGCGAGTGGGAACAGCAAGTCAAGGGGCGCGTGGACGTGCGCTTCTGATCTGCAGGATGCCGGGCAAGGGTCGCTGCGGCGACCCTCGCGGCCCCTCCCGTGCTCCAGCGGTCGCGCGCATCATGCCGGATCGGCGATCTTGCGCAGTTCGGAAAGCCCGACCGGTGCGACCGAGCGGAAATCGAGACCGTAGACGCGGCGGGCGAAATCGCGTTTCACCCGCTCGATCTGGGCGGCTTCGCCCTTGATCCGGGCGCGCAAGAGCGGGTCGCGCGTGCCGGTGATCGCCATCGACTTGTTGACCACCCAGCCATAGGGCTCGATCTTGGCGCGGCGGAGATCCTCCTGCAACGCGCCGGCCTCGGAGACTGGTGTGGTTTCCGGCAGGGTGACGAGAAGCACGCGGGTATAGGCCGGATCTTGCAGGCGCATCAGCGGCGTGATCATGCGGCCGGGGGCGGTTTCGTCGAGGTGCCGGGTCATCTGGCGGTGGTAGGCCCCGGTCGCGTCGAGCAGCAGCAGCGTATGGCCAGTCGGCGCCGTGTCGATGACGACGAAGCTGCTCCTTGCTTCGCCGACGACGCGGGAGAAGGCGTGGAAGACGGCGACCTCCTCGGTACAGGGGGAGGCAAGGTCCTCGCGCAGCAGGGCCTTGCCGTCCTCGTCGAGATCGCGGCCCTTGGTCGTCATGATCTTGTCGATGTAGCGGCCCGTCTCGGCCTCCGGGTCGATGCGGTCGACGGTCAGGCCCGGCATGGCATCCGAGCCGACGACGAAGGATAGGTGGGCTGCCGGATCGGTGGTCGTCAGGTGCACGGAATGGCCACGCGCGGCGAGCCCGACTGCCACGGCGGCGGCGATCGTCGTCTTGCCGACGCCACCCTTGCCCATGACCATCACAAGGCCCTTGCCGCCGGCGGCGATGTCGTCGACCAGCGCCGAAAGGCGGGGCAGGTCGGTGACGGCGGGCAGGTCGCCAGTGCCGGAACCGGTGAGATCGTCATTCGGGGCGAAGAGGGCGCGCAGGGCTTCGAGGCCGACCATGTCGAAGGATTTCAGCGGTACCTCGTCGCGCGGCAGGGACGCGAGGGATGCGGGCAGTTCGGCCAGCGCCGCCGTCTGTTCGGCGGCGAAGGCGGCCGCGACCGTGTCGCCCGCATCGGAGGGCGTGAAGCGGCCGTTGATCGCCAGCATCTGGTTGGAGAGGCCGAGTTCGGCGAGTTCTGCGGCGGTGCGCGCGGCCTCGCGGATCGCGCCGCGCTCGGCGCGGGTCACCAGGACGATGGTGGTGCGGGCCGGGTCGCCCAGGCATTCCAGCGCATCGCGAAAACGGTCCTCCTGCATCTTCAGGCCGGAATGCGGTCCAAGGCAGGAGGCACCGCGCTCATTGGCCTCGAGGAAACCGGTCCAGGCCTTGGGCAGGCTCAGCAGCCTCAGCGTGTGGCCGGTCGGCGCGGTGTCGAAGATGATGTGGTCGAACTGGGGATTGTCGTCTGCGAGCAGGCCGACGAACTCGTCGAAGGCTGCGATCTCGGTGGTGCAGGCGCCGGACAGCTGTTCGCGCACGGTCGCCTTGTCCTGGTCGGTGGCAGCCGGTCCCATCTGGTCGAGCACACGCGCGCGGTAGTCTTCCGCCGCCGTCTCCGGGTCGATGTTCATGGCGAAGAGGCCGGACACGCCCGGCACCGGGGTCGGATCGCTGCCGAGGGAAACGCCGAGCATCTCGTCGAGATTGGAGGCGGGATCGGTGCTGACCAGCAGGACCTTCAGGCCCTTGTCGGCGAGCGCGATCGCGGTGGCGCAACTGATCGAGGTCTTGCCGACGCCGCCCTTGCCGGTGAAGAACAGGTGGCGGTTCGGTTTCGTCAGCAGTGTCATCGGTGTCATCGGGCTTGGTCCTTGCTCGGGCGTGACGCTAACCCTAGACGGTCGCCAATGGAAGTGACTTGACACAAAGCAAATCCGGCGCGGCTAGGCTTCGGTCTCCGACGCCGGATGCCTGCGCAGGTCGCGGGCCTTCCACACGGTGCGCAGGAAGGCGAGGATGAACATGGCCGTCATCAGAAGGACAATGGTCGGCGCCGGCGCGCTGTCGATCAGGAAGCTCAGATAGATGCCGAGCACGGTTGCTGTGACCGCGACAATGACGGCGGCGACCAGCATGGTCTGGAACCGGCGGGTGATGAGGAAGGCGATGGCGCCGGGGGCGACCAGCATGGCCACCGAGAGGATGATGCCGACGGCCTTCAGCGCGCCGACCACGGTCAGCGACAGGACGGCGAGCAGGCCGTAGTGCAGGAGCCTGACCGGCAGGCCGATGGCGCGGGCATGTTGCGGATCGAAGGCGTGGGCCAGAAGGTCCTTGCGCAGGATCACCAGGAAGGCGGTCGCGGCAAGGGCGATCAGGCCGGTCTCGACGAGATCCAAGGGCAGGATGCCGAGCATGTCGCCGAACAGGATATGGTCGAGATGGACGTCGGACTCGACCTTGACGAACAGCACCAGTCCGAGCCCGAACATGCCGGAGAAGACGATGCCGAGCACGGTGTCCTCCTTGATCCGGCTGTTCTCCTTCACATAGCCGGTGGCGAGCGCGCAGATCATGCCGGCGATAAAGGCACCGATGGCGAGCGGCAGGCCGACCATGTAGGCGATGACGACGCCGGGCAGCACGGCATGGGACACGGCGTCGCCCATCAGCGACCAGCCCTTGAGCACCAGGAAGCAGGAGAGCAGCGCCATCGGCACGGCGATCATCAGGGTGACGGCAAAGGCCGACTGCATGAAGGGCAGCTGGAACGGCAGAAGCAGAAGTTCGAGGGTCTCGTTCATGGCGTCGGCTCCAGGGCCTCGGCCGCGCGCCGGCGGGCCGCGAGAAGGCCGTGCTTCGGGGCGAAGACGAAGGCGAGCAGGAAGAGGACGGTCTGCAGCACGACGATGACGCCGCCGGTGGCTCCGTCGAGGAAATAGCTCGCATAGGCGCCGGTGAAGCTCGTTCCTGCGCCGATCAGGAAGGCGAGCACGATCAGCCGCTGGAAGCGGTCGGTGAGCAGATAGGCGGTGGCGCCCGGCGTCACCACCATGGCGACGACGAGGAAGGCGCCGACCGTCTGGAGCGCGGCGACCGTCGAGCCGGCGAGCAGGGTGAAGAAGACGATCTTCAGGAGGTCGGGGCGCAGGCCGATGGAACGGGCATGGTTCTCGTCGAAGAAGGCGACCATGAAGTCTTTCCACTTGGCGGTCAGCACCACGAGGCTGACGCCGCCGATCAGGACGAGCTGCAGCGTGTCGGCCGGGGTGATGGCGAGGATGTTGCCGAGCACGATGGTCTGGATGTTCACCGAGACCGGCGAGAGCGACACCATGAACAGGCCGAGACCGAAGAAGGAGGTGAAGATCAGGCCGATGATCGCGTCTTCCTTGAGCCGCGTGCGCTGGTTGAGGAAGAGCATGGCGGCGGCGGCGAGCCCGCCGGAAATGAAGGCGCCGAAGGCAAAGGGCAGGCCGAGCATGTAGGCGCCGGCGACGCCCGGGACGATGGCGTGCGAGAGGGCGTCGCCGATCAGCGACCAGCCCTTCAGCATCAGATAGGCGGAGAGGAAACCGCAGACCCCGCCGACCAGTGCGCTCACCAGGATGGCATTGCGCATGTAGTCATAGGTGAAGGGTTCAAGCAGAAGGCTTGTCATCGACTTTCCCCGTCTGCGGCTTGCCATAGATGACGAAGGGGCGTTCGTCGTCGGTGATGACCTTGAGCTGGCGCGCGTCGGCGTCGTCGTGCAGGTCGGCGCCGCCGAGAACGAAGTGGCGCAGCGCCCCGCCGAAGGCGGTCTTCAGATTCTCCTCGGTGAAGGTCTCTTCCGTCGGACCGGACGCGATCACCGTGCCCTTGACGAAGATGGTGCGGTCGCAGAATTCCGGTACGCTGCCGAGATTGTGGGTGGAGACCAGCATGACGCGGCCTTCGGCGCGCAGGTCCCGCATCAGCGAGACGATCTGTTCCTCGGTGTTGACGTCGACGCCAGTGAAGGGTTCGTCGAGCAGGATCACCTGTCCTTCCTGGGCAAGAGCGCGGGCGAGGAAGACGCGCTTGCGCTGGCCGCCCGAGAGTTCGCCGATCTGCCGCTTGCGGAAATCGCTCATTCCGACCCGTGCCAAAGCGTCGGCGACCATCTTGTGGTCTGTGCGCGAGGGGATGCGAAAGAAGTTCATGTGGCCGTAGCGGCCCATCATCACCACGTCCTCCACCAGGACCGGAAAGTCCCAGTCGACCTCTTCAGCCTGGGGCACGTAGGCGATCAGGTTCTGGCGCAGGGCCTGGCGCACGCTCATGCCGAGCACGCTGATTTCGCCCGCGGCGAGCGGCACGAAACCCATGATGGCCTTGAACAGGGTTGACTTGCCGGCCCCGTTGACGCCGACGAGTGCGGTGATGGTGCCCTTCGGGATCGAAAAGCTCGCGGCTTTGAGCGCGGTCAGGCCATTGCGGTAGGTGACCGTGACGTTCTTTGCGGTCAGGCCCTCGGGCCGTGTTCTGGTGCTTGGCCCCATGATCACGATGCCAGCCCCTTTGCAATCGTCGAGACGGTGACCTTCAGCAGGTCGAGATAGGTCGGAACCGGGCCGCCGTCCTCGCTCAGCGAGTCGACATAGAGCACGCCGCCATAGGCCGCCCCGGTCTCCTCCGCCACCTGGCGGGCGGGCTTGTCGGAGATCGTGCTCTCGGAAAAGATCACATGGACCTGATACTCCCGCATCGCATCGATGACCGCGCGGACCTGCTGCGGCGTGCCCTGCGCGTCGGCATTGACGGGCCAGAGGAAGAGTTCCTTCAGGCCCAGATCGCGGGCGAGATAGGAGAAGGCGCCCTCGCTGGTCACCAGCCAGCGCTTTTCTTCTGGCAACGCGGCGATCTGCGCCTTCAGCGGTCCGATCTCGGCGCGGATCTTGTCGGAATAGGCCTTGGCATTGGCGGCGTAGGCCTCGGCATTGTCCGGATCGACTTGCGTCAGCGCCTTGCGGATGTTCTCGACATAGATCAGCGCATTGTCCGGTGACATCCAGGCATGCGGGTTGGGCTTGCCTTCATAGCCGCCGCCGGAAATGTCGATCGGCTCGACGCCATCGCTGATGACGGCGGCCGGCACGGAGCCGAGATTGGCGAGGAACTTTTCGAACCAGCGTTCCAGGTTGAGGCCGTTCCACAGCACGAGATCGGCGTCGCGGGCCTTCAGGATGTCGCGCGGCGTCGGCTGGTAGTTGTGGATCTCGGCGCCCGGCTTGGTGATGCTGTCGACCTCGGCCAAGTCGCCGCCGACATTGCGAGCAATGTCGGCGATGACGGTGAAGGTCGTGATGACCTTCGGCTTCTCGGCAGCCGTCGCGCCAAGCGGCAGAAGCATGACGGCGGCAGCGATAAAGCCTGCAAGGCGGGACGGCATGGAAACTCCTGATGCTTGTTGCGAATAGTTCTCATTAAAAGCTAAGGCGGAAAATCCGATTGTCAATGATTTTTGCGAATGGCTCGCAAAAAGACTCGCCGTCCGGCGTCCTGCCGGTGAACTCGGGGCATGTGTCGCGGATTGTCTCGACGGGATTAAACCTTCTTCAAGACCGATGTGGCAAGTATCGAAGGAAGTATTGCGTGATCCAGTGGGGCGAGTTCGATGGCGGAGTTCATGGCGTGAAGGGTCTTCTCAGCAAGATCCGGATCTCTCGCAAGGTCGTTCTCGCCTTCGGCGGCGTGCTGGTTCTGTGCGGCGCAACAGGTGCAGCGGCCGTCTTCATTGGAGCCGACAAGATCCTCGGTCCGTCCTATGCGGACCGGAACGGCCTCGAATGCACCGAAGTTCAGACCGTCACGATCAAGAAGAAGGACCGCTTCTGGGTCCGCAAGTACATTACCACCGACAAGCCCGGCGACGGCATGACGCGGGTCAGGACCGCGCTTCGGGTTGCCGGCGCTGTCTACGCTTCGCAGAAGCCGGATCTCGTGCAGGTGGTCGTGCTCGACAAGAGCGGACCGACCGACCGTTCGGCGATGCGCGGGCGGGCCGTCGGTGCCGACGTCATCTACATCGCCGATCCCAGTCGCGTGCCGGAAGAGGCGAACGGACAGGTGTTTACCGCGCGCTATGTCGACAAGCTGGCGAATGCGGACGGGCTTTTCTACGGCGAGAAGATCGCCCTGCCTGAGGCGGAGATCGAAAGGCTGGTCGCCCGGCTGGACGACAAGACCGATTGCAACAAGCCCGAAGTGGTCGTTCCCGAGGGGCAGGGCGCGCCGGCCGAACATGGCGCGCCTGCCGAGCACGGAGCGCCGGCAGGCCATGGAGAGGCCGTACCAGCCGAGGGTCATGGCGAGGCGGTCCCCGCCGAGGGCCACGGAGCCGAGGCGCCGGCCGCGGAGCCTGTGGATGGCCATGGCGCAGCAACCGTCGAAGCCGATGCGCATGGCGCGGATGCCGGCCATGCCGCCGAAGCGGCTCCCGCCCACGAAATTCCGGCTGGCGAAGGCGCGCAGGACGAGGCTGTGGCCCCGCCTGCCGCCGAGGCCGACGCCCATGCCAAGGCGACCGAACCGGCCGCAGCTCCGGCCGAGAGCGGCGGCTGGTTCTCGTCGCTGAAGGGCATGGTGCTCGGTAGCGATCAGGAAGCGCCCGCGCCTGCGGCGCCGGAAGACGCCGCTGCCGGCCACGATGCCGAGCCGGCCGAAACGGTCGCGCCGGAAGAGGCGGCTGCTCCTGCGGAGCATGACGCCGCACCGGCCGAAGATGCCGCCGCAGCGGAACACGAGGCCGCCCCTGAACCTGCGGCGGAAGGCAAGGCGAAATCCGCCGGCGCCGCATGGCTCGAGAAACTGAGGTCGCAGCCGCTCGAGGGCACGAGCGCCGCGCCTGCCGAAAGCGGAATGCCGGCCGAGGATTCCGACATCCTGCCGCCGAAGGCAAGCGCCAAGGCCGACGCCGAAAAGCACGCCGAGGCAAGCCACTGAGGCATGGCAGAACGACAACGAAATATCCCGGCGCAAGAGGCTGCGCCGGGATTTTTCCGTTTATGCGAATGTCCTGACCGGTTCAGTCGCCCTTGTGGCGACGGGCCGGGAAAAGGATGACGTCGCGGATCGACGGCGCGTTGGTCAGCACCATGATCAGGCGGTCGACGCCGATGCCCAGCCCACCGGCTGGCGGCATGCCCTGGTCCATGGCGTCGAGAAAGTCCTCGTCGAGGGCCTTTTCCTTTTCGCCGCGAGCATGGGCCTGCGTCAGCTGCTCGACCATGCGGGCGCGCTGTTCCTCCGGATCGTTGAGCTCGGAGAAGGCGTTGCCGAGTTCCCAGCCGTTGACATAGGTCTCGAAGCGCTCGACCAGGCGCGGCTCGCCCGGCACTTCCTTGGCGAAGGGCGAGATGTCCTTCGGGAAGTGGATAACGTGGACCGGCTGGATAAGGTCGCCCTCGACGGTTTCCTCGAAGACGAAGGCGAGGCATTCGCCCCAGGTTGCGTCCTTCTCGACCTCGAAGCCGGCATGGCGGGCGGCGGCGCGCGCCTCCTCGTCGGTCTTGATGGCGAGGAAGTCGATGCCGGTCTTTTCCTTGACGGCGCCCGGCATGGAGATGCGGCGGAACGGGCCCTTGAAGGACAGGACCTTGTCGCCATAGGGCACTTCCGTCGTGCCGTGGATGGTCATCGCCAGTTCCGAGAACATGCGCTCGACGAGGTCCATGATGTCCTCGTAGTCGGCATAGGCCCAGTAGCACTCCATCATGGTGAATTCCGGATTGTGCCGGGTGGAAACGCCTTCGTTGCGGAAGTTGCGGTTGATCTCGAAGACCTTGTCCGACAGGCCCGAAACCAGCGTGCGCTTGAGATAGAGTTCCGGCGCGATGCGCAGGTACATGTCCATCTTCAGCGTATTGTGGTGGGTCTTGAACGGCTCGGCGGTGGCGCCGCCGTAGATCGTCTGCAGCATGGGCGTCTCGACTTCCATGAAGCCGTCGTTTTCCATGAAGCGGCGGACGCCGGAAATGATTTTCGAGCGCTGCTGGAAGCGCAGCTTGGATTCCTCGTTGGTCAAAAGGTCGAGGTGGCGCTTGCGGTAGCGCGTCTCGATGTCGGCGAGGCCGTGATACTTCTCCGGCATCGGCAGCAGCGACTTGGTGAGCATGGTGATCTCATGCGCATTGATCGTCAGCTCGCCGCGCTTGGTGCGGCGCACTGCGCCGGTCACGCCGATGATGTCGCCGAGGTCGATCATCGGCAGAAGCGCACGGGCTTCCTCCGGCGTCGTGTCCTTGTGGGAGAAGATCTGGATCTTGCCCGAGGCGTCATGGATGTCCATGAACATGCCGGAATTGCGCGACGAGTAGACACGGCCGGCGACGGTGACGATGTCGCCGGATTCGGTGTCGAGCTCCAGGTCTGCATATTTCTCGGCAAGCTCCGCATTGGTGATGGTGCGGTGGAAGTGCGCCGGATAGACGTCGCCGATCTGCTGGCGCAGGAGGGCGAGCTTCTGGGCGCGGACTTCGGTCACGTCGGAGGAAAGGGCGGGGGCTGCGGTCTTGGTCTCGGTCATCGTGTATCGCCTTCAGCGGCTGTTTCGTTTCGGTCACCCCCTCTGCCCTGCCGGGCATCTCCCCCACAAGGGGGGAGATCGGTTGGGGGACGCTCGTCGTTCCACCTCTGAGGTCAAAACCGGCGGTCAACGAGGGCTTGGGGCAACAGGCCGGCCACTCGCTGATCTCCCCCCTTGTGGGGGAGATGCCCGGCAGGGCAGAGGGGGTAGCTCAACGCGCCGCCGGTCGAGCGACGCTGCATCGTCAGTTCGCAGCCCCGACCATGGACGTCAGCACCTGGCTCGCCACCTTCAGCCGCTGGCGCACGACCGAGCGGCCGAGCAGCGCCATCGAATCGAACAGTGGCAGCGAGCGGGACGAGCCGGACATGGCGACGAAGAGCGGCGGGGTGACCACGCGCAGCTTCTTCCCCATCCGGTCGGCGATGTCGCGCAGTTCCTGCTCGATCGTCTCGACGTTCCATTCGAGGATCTTTTCCAGATCGAAGGCCACCGTGTTGACGATTTCCAGCGTCTCGGCCGGCGAGGTCTTGAGGCCGGCAAACGAGGCCGGCGTCAGGCCGACGTCGTTGGCAAGCAGGAAGCCGGCGAGCTGCGGCAGTTCGCCGAGCTTGGAGATGCGGCTCTGGGCGAGCTTCAGGCCTTCGGTCAGGCGCTGGTTTTCCGAGGCCCAGTCGAAGACGCGGGCGAGGAACTCGTCCGGCATCAGCTTTTCGCGCATCCAGCGGCCGTTCAGCCAGTCGAGCTTCTGCACGTCGAAGATAGCCCCGGCCTTGGACAGGTTGTCGGGATCGAACTTCTCCGCCAGTTCTTCCATCGTCAGAAGTTCCTCGCCTTCGGCGATCTGGATGAAGAACAGGCCGAGGAAGTTCATCAGCGCTTCCGGCAGGTAGCCGAGCGCGGAGTAGTAGGAGATCGAGGTCGGGTTCTTGCGCTTCGACAGTTTCGACTTGTCGGCATTGCGCATCAGCGACAGGTGCATGAACTTCGGCGGCTCGAGGCCGAGATATTTGTAGATCAGGATGTGCTTCGGCACCGAGGCCAGCCATTCCTCGCCGCGCGCCACATGGGTGATCCGCATCAGGTGGTCGTCGACGACGTTCGCCATGTGATAGGTCGGCATGCCGTCGGCCTTCAAGAGGACCTGCATGTCGACCGCATCCCACGGAATAGAGACGTCGCCATAGACGCCGTCATGGAAATCGCAGGAGCCTTCGGTCGGGATCTTCATGCGCACGACGGAAGGTTCGCCCTCTTCCATGCGCTCGGTGACTTCCTCGGCCGTGAGGTTCAGGCAGTGGCCGTCGTATTTCGGCGGCAGGCCCTTGGCGCGCTGCGCGTCGCGCATCATTTCCAGGCGCTCCGGGGTGCAGAAGCAGCGGAAGGCATGGCCGTCGCGCACCATCTGCTCGACGAAGGGGCGGTATATGTCCTTGCGCTCGGACTGGCGGTACGGACCATAGGGGCCGCCGATATCGGGGCCTTCCGACCAGGTGAGGCCGGTCCATTTCAGCGCGTCGAGCACCTTCTGTTCGAATTCCGGGGTCGAGCGGGTGGCGTCGGTGTCTTCGATGCGCAGGATGAATTCGCCGCCCATCTTCTTGGCGAAGAGATAGTTGAACAGCGCGATGTAGACGGTGCCGACATGGGGCTCGCCGGTCGGGGAGGGTGCGATGCGGACGCGGACGCCGGAAGTGCTCATGGACTCTTGCTCGTGGTAGCGTGCGGGGTGATCGCGCGGATGCCGCGGGATCAGCGAAAACGGGAAAACGATCGGGTGGAAAGACGGGAAAAGGCCTGATATGCGCGCTGATCCTGTCAATTCCGCCGGCTGGCCTTAGGCCATATTCAGCCGCAGGCGTCAAGGAAAACTGCGGGCGCGGGCGGCATGGCAGCCCTGCTCTAACGCTGGTTGGGAGAAAATCGCCGACCTTGGGAACCAAACGCGACGGGCAGCGTTTCATTGCCAGAACGCGAGGCCGTGCCAACCGGACGCGACGGGAAATGGGGAATACGGAGGTTTTTCCGGTTTCTCTCCGTAGCCAACGAAACGGCAGACGAGCCCCTTACCCGTCCGGCCCGCGTTCATTCCTAGTCCCCCGCCCCAAGGAAAGCCTGCATCCCGCCGATGCAGGCTTTTCCTTTTGCGCACCATGAAGGTTCTCCGCCGAAACGAGAAACGGTCAGGTGCTAAACCGGGCCGACCATTTCGTTGGTGTATCGAGGGCTGTTACTGGACTGGCCAGACCATCAGCAGCATGGGGATGGACACCAGGACGATGATGATCGACAGCGGCAGGCCGAGGCGCGGATAATCACTGAAACGATAGCCGCCGGGACCCATGACCAGCGTGTTGCACTGGTGGCCGATCGGGGTCAGGAAGTCGGAGCCGGCGCCGATCGCCACCGCCATCAGGAAGGCGTCCGGCTTGTATCCGAGACCGGCGGCGAAGCTCGCGGCGATCGGTGCCATGACCAGAACGGTTGCCGCATTGTTGAGGAAGGGCGTGACCGCCATGGCGGTGACCAGAATGAGGGCGAGCGCGCCATAGGCAGGCAGCCCGTCCGCGGCGGCCCCCAGCCAGCCGGCGATCAGTTCGCTGGCACCGGTGCTGCGCAGCGTGTCGCTGACCGGTATGAGGGCGGCGAGCATGACGAGGATCGGCCCGTCCACCGCACGGTAGATCTCGCTGAGCGGGATGACCTTAAGGATGACCATGGCGAGCGCCGCCGCAAAGAACGCGACCGCGACCGGGGCCAGGCCAAGAGCGGTGGCGCCCATGGCGGCGACGAGGATTGCCAGGGGCACGATGGCGCTGCGGCTGGTGCCGAGCAGGATTTCCCGTTCGGCCAGCGGCAGGCAGCCGAGCTCCAGAAGCAGGCCGGGCAAGGCCTGCCGCTGTCCCTGGAGAACGACCACGTCGCCGGGCCGCAGCGTCAGTTCGCCGAGACGTTCGCGGATGCGCTTGCCCTTGCGGCTGACGGCCAAGAGGTTGACGCCATAGGTATTGTAGAGCGACAGCTCGCGTGCGGAGAGGCCGATCAACGCGGAATCGCGGCTGATCACCGCCTCGATCGCGGCGATCTCGCCGCTCGGCTTGGTCTCGCCTTCTCCGATTGGTTTGCCCGAAAGGGAGAGCTTGGCCTGGGAGACGATCCGGTCCAGGGGTTCGGATGCGCCTTCGAGCAGCAGCGCGTCGTTTTCCTTCAGCACGATGTCGGGGAAGGGGGAAATGCGGGTGTGGCCGCGCAGGATCGCGGTTGCGATCACTTCGCCCGGCGCGATCGACAGAAGCTGGTTGAGGGACTTGCCGAGGAAGGGCGACTGCTTGCCGACGGTTGCCTCAGTCGAAAAGGTGGAGTTTTCCAGCGCTTCCTGGACGGAGGGGGTCTGGTTCTCGCGCTTCGGCACCAGCCAGTAGAAGAACATTAGGAAGATGGTGCCGGCGAGCGCGAGCGTGGCGCCGACCGGGGTGAAGTCGAACATGGTGAAGGCTTCGCCGGTGATCTCGGCGCGCAGGCGCGAGACGACGATGTTCGGCGAGGTGCCGATCTGCGTCATCAGGCCGCCGAGCAGGGCGCCGAAGGCCATGGGCATGAGGAAGGCCGAGGCCGGCGTGCCGGAGCGGCGGGCGAACTGGAAGGCGACCGGCATCATGATCGCCAGCGCGCCGATGTTCTTGATGAAGGCGGACAGCAAGGTGACGCTCACCACCAGCAACAGCATCTGTCCGCGGATCGAGGTGAGTGAGGGGAAGAATTTCTTGATGGCGAGATCGACGATGCCGGAGCGCGCGACCCCGGCGCTGACCACCAGGGCGCTGCCGACGATGATGACGATATCGTCGCTGAAGCCGTCGAAGGCCTTTTCGGCGGGAACGAGGCCGAGGGCGACGGCGACGATCAGCGTGACGCAGGCAACCACGTCATAGCGCAGGCGGTCCCAGAGAAAGGCGGCCATCATCGCGCCTATCACAGCGAAGGCAAGGATTTGCTCGGTGGTCATGGGACTCCGGATATGTTGTGTCGAGGGGAATATACAGGGCAGGCCGTCGCGCTATCAATGCCGGCTGTAACGGCTTTGTTCCTCGTGCCCGTACCCCGGGCAAAAAAACGAGGCCCGCGACGAGGTCGCGGGCCGGCGTCATGGCGTGAAGGTCAAGCCGAGGGCGGCCCGTTCAGTGCAGCTTTGCCTTGGCTGCCTTCTCGGCCTGGCGCTTGCGCCGCGCGAACATGTTGAGCACCTCGACCAGGCCGGAAAAGGCCATTGCCGCATAGACGTAACCCTTGGGCACGTGGAATCCCATGCCCTCGGCGATCAGCGTCGTGCCGATCATCAACAGGAAGCCGAGCGCCAGCATGACGATGGTCGGGTTCTTCTCGATGAAGTTGGCAAGCGGCGTGGACGCGACCAGCATGACCGCGACGGCGATGATCACGGCGACGACCATGATCGGCAGATGCGGGGTCATGCCGACGGCGGTGATGATGCTGTCGACCGAGAAGACCAGGTCGAGCAGGAGGATCTGGCCGATAGCGGCCGCGAAGGTCTGCGTGGCCGAGGAGGCGATGAAGTCCTCCTCGTGGTCGATGGGATCCACATTGTGGTGGATTTCCTTCGTCGCTTTCCACACCAGAAACAGTCCGCCGGCGATCAGGATCAGATCCTTCCACGAGAAGCCGTGTCCGAAGGCCTCGAAGATCGGGGTGGTGAGCTTGACGATCCAGGCGACGGTGCCCAAGAGCGCGAGGCGCAGGACAAGGGCCAGGCCGATGCCGATCCGGCGTGCCCTCTCGCGCTGATCGGCCGGAAGCTTGTTGGTCAGGATGGAGATGAAAACGAGGTTATCGATGCCGAGGACGACTTCCATGACCACGAGCGTGATCAGAGCGATCCAGGCGGCGGGATCCTGAAGGAGGACGAGGATTTCCTGCATATTTTTCTTCCGGTTTGCGAGGGCGGGTCGATGCAACAAATGAAGCAAGGGCTGCACGAGGGCAAGAGCCGGGATTAACGCGAGAGAAAAAAGACCGTTCCCGCAATTTTTCAGCGGGGCTTGGAACAGGATCCGGTGCCATAGGCGCAAAGGAAAACGCTGACCGCGCTGTCGATGACGCGGTCGCGGTCTTCGCGCGTCGGTGTTTCGATCATCTCGCCGAAAAGGCGCTGCTTGAAAAACGTGCCGGTCGCCAGATCGATGAACTGTCGGGCGGCAAGGTCCGGGTCTTCGGTCTTCAGTACGCCCTTGTCGACCTGTTGTCGGATGAAGGCCTCCAGTACGCTACGAGCGTTGGACGGGGCATTCGAAAGGAAACGGCGACACAGGCCGGGCATCCGGTCGACGACGCCGAGCAAGGTGCGCATGGCGGGGATCATGTCGGTCTCGATGATCTGGTGGACGAAGGCATGGGCGAAGCGGCGCAGCCCCTCCTCGATGTCGTGGCTGTCGGCGAGGATGTCGCGCAGGGCTTCGGTGAACAGACCCTTTTCCCGTTCGATCAGCGCGGCGAACAGGTCTTCCTTGCTCTGGAAATAGACGTAGATCGTGCCCTTGGACACGCCGGCTTCGCGCGTCACGTCGTTCATGCTGGCCGCATCGAAGCCCATCTTCATGAAGACCTGCTTGGCGCCGTCGAGGATCTGGCCGCGCTTGACGGGGTCTTCGCCGGCGGGGAAACGGCTTGGGACGACCGGGTAGGCGAACTCGGTCGTCACGGTCTCCTGACTATTTCTGGGCGGGCGGTTCATGGGTCTTCCAATTGTTAACTGCATTCGAGCCAGAAAGGACAGTTCTGGCTTTCTACGTCTTGATATGTGGTAGAAAAGCCTCTATGTCAATCGAACCGAACGGTTCAGTTCGATCAGCTTCCATCGCCAGCGAATGGTTTGAACATGTCACTATCCCAAAGGACGGGTGCCGTCCGCTCCGCCCCTGCTGCCGATGCGCGGCCGGCCGACAATGAGATCGCGGTTCTCGAGGCACATCCCGCCGCCGCAACCGATCACACGCAGGGCCCGGCCGCCGTCGCTGAACCTGCCACCGCCAAGAAGCGCCGCAGCTTCGTGCTGCCGGTCATCCTTGCCGCGCTGTTTGCCGGTGCGGCTTGGTATGGCTACGGCTGGTGGACCGAGGGCCGTTTCATGGTTTCGACCGAGGACGCCTATATCGAAGGCGATATCGCGATTATCTCGCCCAAGGTCTCCGGCTATGTGAAATCGGTGGAAGTGAGCGGTAACCAGCGCGTCAAGGCCGGCGATCCGCTGGTGACGCTGGACGATGGCGACTATCGCATCGCCGCCGAGCAGGCGGAGGCGCAGATCGCTGTGCAGCGCCTGACGCTCGAGCGCATCGACGCACAGATCAGGGGCGGGGACGCCGCGCTGGCCCAGGCCGTGGCCCAGAAGCAGTCGGCGCAGGCGACGCTCGGCCTCGCCGAACTCTCGCTCAAGCGTGTCAGCGGCCTGCAGGAGCAAAAGGTGGTGTCCACCGCCGATCTCGACAGCGCCAAGACGCAGCTCGAGCAGGCAAGGGCGAGCCTTGCTGCCGCAGACGCCAATATCGCTGCGGCGGAAGCCAGTATCGCCGTGCTCAAGGCGCAGCGCGCCGAGGCCGATGCCGGCATGCGATCGGCCGAACTGGCGCTCGAAAAGGCCGAGCGCGATCTCGCCTTCACCGTGCTGAAGGCGCCCTATGACGGGATCGTCGGCAATCTCTCCGTCCAGACCGGCGACCTCGTTTCGGTCGGCAAGCGTCTGGCCGCTCTGGTTCCGGTCGAACAGCTCTACATCGAGGCCAATTTCAAGGAGACGCAGATCGCCGACCTGGTCCCCGGCTCGAAGGTTGCCATCCATGTCGACGCCTATGGCGACGAGACGATCGAGGGGACCGTGACGTCGATCGCACCGGCCTCCGGCTCGGTCTTTTCCATGCTGCCAGCGGAAAATGCCACGGGCAATTTTACCAAGGTCGTGCAACGCGTTCCCGTCCGCATCGAGATCCCGAAGAATGTGCTCGAGGCGGGGCACCTGCGCGCCGGCCTGAGCGTCGTCGTCGATGTCGATACCCGCACCGCGCCGCAGGGTGCGGCGCTCGCGGCCAACTGAGGCGGTCCTGCCAGGGGAAAGCACGATGGCCGAATCCGCAAAAACAGCGGCAGGCGCGGTCCCGCTGCCGGGCGCCGAGGAGCGCATGGACCCGAAGCGGCTCATCGCCTTCTTCGCGATGGTGTTCGGCATGTTCATGTCGATCCTCGACATCCAGATCGTCTCGGCTTCGCTTGCCGAGATCCAGGCTGGCCTAGGCGCCGGGTCCGACGAGATCGCCTGGGTGCAGACTTCCTATCTGATCGCCGAAGTCATCATGATCCCGCTTTCAGGAGCGCTGGCGCGGATTGTATCGACGCGCATTCTTTTTTCCTTCTCCGCCGCGGGCTTCACCATCGCCAGCGCGCTGGCCGCGACGGCGACCAATATCGACCAGATGATCGTCTACCGGGCGATCCAGGGCTTTATCGGCGGCGGCATGATCCCCTCGGTATTCGCCGCGGCCTTCACCATCTTCCCGCCGTCCAAGCGCAACATCGTCTCGCCGATCGTCGGTCTGGTGGCGACGCTTGCGCCGACCATCGGCCCGACCATCGGCGGCTATATCAGCCATGCAATGTCCTGGCACTGGCTGTTCCTGATCAACGTCATCCCCGGCATCATGGTCACCGCGGTGACCTTCAGCCTGATCGATTTCGACAAGCCCGACTTCAAGCTCTTCAAGAAGTTCGACTGGTGGGGCCTGTTCTGGATGGCGCTGTTCCTCGGCATGATGGAATTCGTGCTGGAAGAGGGCAATAACAAGGACTGGTTCAACGACGAGCACATCGTCATGGGCACGGTCGTCATGGTGATCGGCGGTTTCTTCTTCTTCCACCGGGTGTTCCGGGTGGATTTTCCGGTCGTCGACCTGCGCGCCTTTGGCAATCGCAACTTCGCCTTCGGCTCGCTGTTTTCCTTCGTCATGGGGGTCGGGCTCTACGGGCTCACCTATCTCTATCCGGTCTATCTCGGCCGCATCCGCGGCTATGATTCGATGATGATCGGAGAGACCATGTTCGTTTCGGGCGCTGCGATGTTTCTCACCGCGCCGGTGGCCGGGGCACTGTCGAACAAGCTCGATCCGCGGGTCATGATGATGATCGGCTTTGCCGGTTTTGCCGCCGGCACCTACAGCATGACCTTCATGACCGCGGACTGGGATTTCTACGAATTGCTCGTGCCGCAGATCCTGCGCGGCTGCTCTTTGATGCTGTGCATGGTGCCGATCAACAATATCGCGCTCGGAACCCTGCCGCCCGACCGCATGAAGAACGCCTCGGGCCTGTTCAACCTGACGCGCAATCTCGGCGGTGCCGTCGGGCTCGCGGTGATCAACACCATGCTGACGCAGCGCTCTGACGAACACTATGCCCGCCTTGCCGAACAGGCCGACTGGGGCAATCGCGCCGCGCTCGACTGGCTGGCGAGCGTCGGCGCCAACTACGACACCTACGGTCTCGACGGCACGGCGGTGGCGATCAGGAAACTCTCGGGTGTCATTACGCAGCAGTCCTGGATGCTGTCCTTCATCGACGTGTTCATGGGGCTGACCGTGCTGTTCTTCGGACTGGTCTTCCTCGCGCTTCTGATCAAGCGGCCGAGTGCGGCTCCGCCACCCGGAGCCGGACACTGAGCCCCGGCTCGGCGTTCAATCCATTTTACCGATCCACCGCGGCGCGTAGGACCGTTTCCCCACTGGGGAGACGGTCCTTCTCTTTTAACATGTTTTGATGTACGTACCTCAAAAATTGATTTACGTACCTCAGGACGTGCGCTAAGACTTCGGTCGGAGGAGCCATGAAACCGACAGTCCACGATATTGCCGCAGCCGCTGGCGTCAGCCTCGCCACCGTCGACCGGGTGCTCAACCGCCGGGCCGGTGTCAGCGCGCGCACCCGCGACAAGGTGGAGGGCGCCGTGGCCGCGCTCGGTTTCGTGCGCGACGTGGCGGCGGCCAATCTCGCCAAGGGCCGCGTCTATCCGTTGACCTTCATCCTGCCGGCCAACGACAATTCCTTCATGCGCGAGCTGGAAGCGGCGGTACGCGATGCCGCGGCACGTTCGCCCTCGGAGCGCACCGAGATCCACATCCTCAGGGTGCCGCCCTTCGATGCGGCGGCGCTAGTCGAGGTGCTCGACGCGCTCGTGGCCGATCGGCCGGCCGGCGTGGCGCTGGTCGCGGTCGATGCGCCGGAGGTGGCCGGTGCCGTCGAGCGACTGGTCGATGCGGGCATCCCGGTTGTCACTCTGGTCTCCGATCTGCCGGCGTCGCCAAGGGTCCACTATGCCGGCATCGACAACCTGGCGGCCGGCCGCACCGCCGCGAGCCTGCTCGGCCGTTTCGTCGGTGACCGGCGCGGTTCGATCACCGTCCTGGCCGGCTCGATGCTGGTGCGCGACCACCGCGAGCGTCTCGAGGGCTTTCGCTCGATCATGGCGAATGATTATCCGCATCTGGCCCTTCTCGATGTGATCGAGGGGCGGGACGATCCGGCGCTGGTCGAGCGCTTGCTTTCGGATCTGTTTCGCCAACGCGACGACATCCTCGGCATCTACAGCCTCGGCGCCGGCAATCGTGGTCTGGTCGCAGCGCTTCGCAGGGCCGAGCTCCGCCGCCGGCCGGCAGTGATCGCCCATGAACTGACCGACACGACGCGCGATGCGCTCAAGGGCGGGCTGGTTGACGCGGTGCTCAACCAGGATGCCGGACACGAGGTCAGGAGCGCCATCCGTGTGCTGAAGGCGACGGCCGACGGCCTGCCGGTGCTGGCCGCGCAAGAGCGCATCCGCATCGATATTTTCTTGAAGGACAATCTGCCGTGAAGGGCAGGGGATAGGGAGAAGACATGTATCTCGGGCTTGATCTGGGCACTTCCGGTGTGAAGGCCATGCTGATCGACGGCGATCAGGCGGTGATTGGCGTGGGCCATGCGGCCCTCGATGTGTCGCGGCCGCATCCCGGCTGGTCGGAGCAGGATCCGCTCGACTGGATCCGGGCGACCCGCGAGGCGGTGGGGGCGCTGAAGGCCACGCATGGCGCGGCGCTCTCGGCGGTGAAGGGCATTGGCCTGTCGGGTCACATGCATGGCGCGACGTTGATCGACGCCGCCGACCAGGTGCTGCGGCCCTGCATCCTGTGGAACGATACACGCAGCCATGTGGAGGCGGCGGCCATGGATGCCGATCCGCGCTTTCGTGCGATCACCGGCAATATCGTCTTTCCCGGCTTCACCGCACCGAAGCTCGCCTGGGTGGCGAAGAACGAGCCGGACGTCTTTGCCCGGGTCGCCAAGGTTCTGCTGCCGAAGGATTTTCTGCGCCTGTGGCTGACCGGCGAATATCTCTCCGACATGTCGGATTCGGCCGGAACCGCGTGGCTCGATACGGGCGCGCGCCGCTGGTCTGCGGAACTGCTGGAAGCGACCGGGCTTTCGGAGCGGCAGATGCCGGGGCTCGTCGAGGGTGCCGATCCGGCCGGCACGCTACGCGATCAGTTGGCCGCCGAATGGGGCATGGCGAGCGGCGTGACCGTCGCCGGCGGGGCAGGGGACAATGCGGCTTCCGCCTGCGGCATGGGCACGGTCGCCGAGGGCCAGGCCTTCGTTTCGCTCGGAACCTCGGGCGTTCTCTTCGCCGCCAACGCCTCCTATCTGCCGAAGCCGGAAAGCGCCGTGCATGCCTTCTGCCATGCGCTGCCCAACACCTGGCACCAGATGGGCGTCATTCTCTCGGCGACCGACGCGCTGAACTGGCTGAGCGGGATCACCGGCAAGGCGGCCGGCGAACTGACCGGCGAGCTTGGCAACGATCTGAAGGCACCGTGCAGCGTCACCTTCCTGCCCTACCTCTCGGGCGAGCGCACCCCGCACAACGACGCAAAGATCCGCGGCGCCTTCATCGGTCTCGGCCATGAGAGTTCGCGTGAGGTGCTGACGCAGACCGTGCTCGAGGGCGTCAGCTTCGCCATCCGCGACAATCTCGAGGCACTGAAATCGGCGGGCACCCATATCTCCCGGGTGACGGCGATCGGAGGCGGTTCGCGCTCGCGCTACTGGCTGGCCTCGATCGCAACCGCGCTCGGGCTTCCTGTCGACATTCCGGCCGACGGCGATTTCGGCGCGGCCTTCGGTGCGGCCCGGCTCGGGCTGATCGCCGCGACGGGCGCGGACCCGCTTTCCGTCTGCACGGCACCGAAAACGGCCGAGACGATCGAACCGGTCGCGGCGCTCGCCGGTGCCTATGAGGAGGCCTACGGGCGCTACCGGTCGCTTTATCCGGCGATCCGCGGGCTCTGACGAATTGCCCCTCACCCTGACCCTCTCCCCGCTGGCGGAGAGAGGGGACGGAACGGCTGCGGCGACGCCCTTCTCCCCGTTTACGGGGAAAAGGTGCCGGCAGGCGGATGAGGGGCGGAAAGACACGCCGCATCGGCGGCAGATATTGCAGCTAAACAGGAGGAAATACCCGTGACGACAGGCTTTTTCGGCGATACGCCCAAGGTCAAGTATGAAGGCCCGGACAGCACCAATCCGCTCGCCTTCCGCCATTACAATCCCGACGAAGTGGTGCTCGGCAAGCGTCTCGAAGACCATCTGCGCTTCGCCGTGGCCTACTGGCATAGCTTCACCTGGCCGGGCGGCGATCCGTTCGGCGGGCAGACCTTCGAGCGGCCGTGGTTCTCTGACACGATGGAAGCGGCGAAGATGAAGGCCGATGTCGCTTTCGAGTTCTACCAGTTGCTCGGCGTGCCCTATTACTGCTTCCATGACGCCGACGTGCGGCCGGAGGGGAACAATTTCTCCGAGAACACGAAGAACCTCAACGCGATCGTCGACTATTTCGAGAAGAAGCAGGCCGAAACGGGCGTCAAGCTGCTCTGGGGCACGGCGAACCTGTTCTCCAACCGTCGTTTCATGTCTGGGGCTGCCACCAATCCCGACCCGGACGTCTTCGCCTTCTCGGCGGCAACCGTGAAGACCTGCATGGATGCCACCCAGCGGCTGGGTGGCGAGAACTACGTGCTGTGGGGTGGACGCGAGGGCTACGAGACGCTGCTCAACACCGACCTGAAGCGGGAGCTGAACCAGCTCGGCCGCTTCCTCAACCTCGTCGTCGAGTACAAGTACAAGACCGGTTTCAAGGGCACGATCCTGATCGAGCCGAAGCCGCAGGAGCCGACCAAGCACCAGTACGACTACGACGTCGCCACCGTCTACGCCTTCCTGCAGAAGAACGGGCTGGAAAACGAGGTGAAGGTCAACATCGAGCAGGGCCACGCGATCCTGGCCGGTCATTCCTTCGAGCACGAGATCGCCATGGCCAATGCCTTCGGCATCTTCGGCTCGATCGACATGAACCGCAACGACTACCAGTCAGGCTGGGACACCGACCAGTTCCCCAACAACGTGCCGGAAATGGCGCTGGCCTTCTACCACATCCTCTCCGGCGGCGGCTTCACCACGGGCGGCACGAACTTCGACGCCAAGCTGCGCCGCCAGTCGCTCGACCCGGTCGATCTGTTATACGGCCATATCGGCGGCATGGATTGCTGCGCCCGCGGGCTCAAGGCCGCGGCCAAGATGATCGAGGACGGGGCGCTGTCGAAGCCGCTGGAGGAGCGTTACGCCAAGTGGGACAGCCCTCAGGCACAGCGCATGTTGCGCGGCGAGCTGTCGCTCGAAGCGATCACCAGTATGGTCGAAGACGGCGACATCAACCCCGAGCCGAAGTCGGGTCGCCAGGAGTATCTCGAAAACGTCGTCAACCGCTACGTTTGATCTGGCGCGGAACCAGGATGACCGGGTCTGAAGAGCCCGGTCATCCGGGTGGCGTACAGCTAGTCGTTATCGGTTGGCCAGCCACCGGGACGCGGCGGGATCTGGTAAAGCGGTCCTGTCGTCCAGCTTGGGGGGAAGGTCCAGGTCTCTCTGGCCCCAGAGCGTGAGGCGTCCGGCCTTGTAGGCCTCGCTCTCGAGAAGCCGGTCATGAACCGCCTGCATGGCAAGGGTCAGGGCCTGGATTCCGTCTTCGCCGCAGGCGCGGTAGGCAATCTCGCCCTCCGGCCAGTGGATCGACCAGCGGCACTGAAACTCTCCGCCGGGTGCCTTTACGGGGGTGAGGAAACGAACAAGGAGTTCGCCACCATTAAGATCGAACCTGCGTTCGACAAAAACGGTTTCGTTCATCGGGGTTCCTCGTCGTGGAAGGCCTGCGAGCGAGCGTTTCGGTTAGAGGCCTGAGCGGGAGTTGTGCGGGAATATAAACTTCGTTAGTTTTTACTGCAACGATGCAGTTGGATGAGAAGCGCGGCTCCGAAACTGGACCGAAGCCGCTGTTTTCGGGCTTGGTGCGCAGTTTCGTTATGATCGAGAGCTGCCGGATTGGGAGGAAAATTCATGAAGACAATCAAGGGCCCTGGCATCTTCCTCGGGCAGTTCGCCGGCGATGCGGCGCCGTTCAATTCCTGGGATGGGATCACCAAATGGGCTGCCGACAAAGGCTATCTCGGCGTGCAGGTGCCGACCTGGGCCGGCCAACTCTTCGATTTGCGGCGCGCCGCGGAATCCAGGGACTATTGTGATGAACTGGCCGGTGTGGCACGGGAAAACGGGATCGAGATCACCGAGCTCTCCACCCATCTGCAGGGCCAGCTGGTGGCGGTGCATCCGGCCTATGACGAGGCCTTCGACGGCTTTGCCGCACCGGAGGTGCGCGGCAATCCCAAGGCGCGGCAGGAATGGGCCGTGGAACAGGTCAAGCTGGCGCTGAAGGCGTCGGGCAATCTCGGTATCGCGGCACACGCGACCTTTTCCGGGGCGTTGGCCTGGCCTTACTTCTATCCCTGGCCGCAACGGCCGGCGGGCCTGGTCGAAACCGCCTTCGACGAACTGGCCAAGCGCTGGCGGCCGATCCTCGACTATGCCGAGGAGCAGGGCGTCGACATCGCCTATGAAATCCATCCGGGAGAGGACCTGCATGACGGGGTCACCTTCGAGATGTTCCTCGATCGGGTCGGCGGGCATGCCCGCGCTAACATGCTCTACGATCCGTCGCACTATGTGCTGCAATGCCTCGACTATCTCGATAACATCGACATCTACAAGGACCGGATCAAGATGTTCCACGTCAAGGACGCGGAGTTCAATCCGACCGGACGGCAGGGCGTTTATGGCGGCTTCCAGGGCTGGGTGAACCGGGCCGGACGATTCCGTTCGTTGGGAGACGGACAGGTCGATTTCGGCGCGATCTTCTCGAAGATGGCGGCCAATGATTTCGACGGCTGGGCCGTGGTCGAATGGGAATGCGCGCTCAAGCATCCGGAAGACGGGGCAAGAGAGGGCGCCGCCTTTGTCCGCTCGCACATCATCCGCGTGACCGAACACGCCTTCGACGATTTTGCCTCCGGCGGCACGGACGATGCGGCCAACCGGCGGATGCTGGGACTTTAAGAGGAATTCCCCTCCCCAACCCCTCCCCACAAGGGGGAGGGGCTTTGCCGCCAACCCGGTGCCTGCTCCAAGCGGGGAAGTGGGCGAGGAACGCTCTCCCCCCCTTGTGGGGGAGATGGCGGCAGCCAGAGGGGGGCGTCAGAGACAAAAAGGGAGACGATTTTCATGACGATCGAAGGAAAGACCGAAGCGCGGATGCAGAAGATTCGTCTCGGCATGGTGGGCGGCGGGACGGGCGCCTTTATCGGAGCGGTGCACCGCATGGCGGCGCGGATCGACGATCATTTCGATCTCGTGGCCGGGGCGCTGTCGTCGACGGCGGAGAAGTCGCTCGCCTCGGGCCGGGAGCTCGGGCTCGATCCGGAACGCTGCTACGGCTCGTTCGAGGAGATGGCTCTTAAGGAGGCCGGACGGCCGGACGGCATCGAGGCGGTATCGATCGTCACGCCGAACCACGTGCACTATCCTGCGGCCAAGGCCTTTCTCGAGCGCGGCATCCATGTCATTTGCGACAAGCCGCTGACTTCCAACCTCGAAGACGCGAAGAAGCTGAAGGCGGTCGCCGACGGCTCGAACGCGCTGTTCATCCTGACGCACAATTACACCGGCTATCCGATGGTGCGCCAGGCGCGCGAAATGGTCGCCGAGGGTCTGCTCGGCATGCTGCGCGTGGTGCAGGTCGAATATGCGCAGGACTGGCTGACCGAGGCGGTGGAGCAGACCGGCGCCAAGCAGGCGGTGTGGCGAACGGACCCTAAGCAGTCGGGCGTCGGCGGCGCGACCGGCGATATCGGTACCCATGCCTTCAATCTCGCCACCTTCGTCAGCGGCCTGACGCTCGACAGTCTTGCCGCCGATCTCGACAGCTTTGTCGAAGGGAGACGGGTCGACGACAACGGCCATGTGCTGTTGCGCTTCGAGGGCGGGGCAAAGGGCATGCTGTGGTGCAGCCAGGTGGCGCCCGGCAACGAGAATGCGCTGAAGCTCAGGGTCTATGGCACCAAAGGCGGGCTCGAATGGGAGCAGGAGAACCCCAACTACCTGTGGTTCACGCCATTTGGCGAACAGAAGCGGTTGGTCACGCGCAACGGTGCCGGTGCCGGTGCCTCTGCCGCCCGCGTCAGCCGCATTCCCGGCGGCCATCCGGAGGGCTATCTCGAAGCCTTCGCGACGATCTACACGGAGGCGGCAGCGGCGATCAACGCGGCCAAGGGCGGCACGGCCATCGATCCCGCGGTCACCTATCCGACGATCGACGACGGCCTGCGCGGCGTTGCCTTCGTCGAGGCCTGCGTGGCCTCGGCGAAGGACAACGGGGCGTGGGTCAAGGTGTGAGCTTGCCCTCGTGGGGCCGAGCGCAAGCTCTCCTTGCCCCTGTGCCCTCACCACAGGGAGCAACTGGCTAGCTCCCGGCCTCTCCCCGATTGGGGAGAGTGAGGTGATCCATGCGATTGGGAAGCCAAGTCTTAAATCGAACCCGCTGGCGATGCCGAGACATCCGCGCGCCAGTCATTCCGATGCACAGGCCGAGAGCATGGCCGGGGTGTCGACATAGGCTTCGTAGCGGCGGATCGTTCCCTGGCGCACCGTATAGACATGGACCGCAGGGAGCTCGAATTGCCGTCCCGTCGCGAGCGCCTTGCCCTGCGTGCGGCCGATGCTCACCACGCGGTCGCCTGCCTCGAAGAACTGCTCGTCGACGATCCGGGTGTCGATCGTGCTGGTCAGGCGGATGAAGAACTGCTGCAGGCCGGCGTGGCCACGATGCTCTCCGCCCCAGGGCAGGAGGTCGGACTGGTAGATCTCGCAGTCGGGATGATAGAGAGCCTGGATCGCGGCCAGATCCCGGCCGGCATAGGCCTGGTAGACCTCGCGCACGACATCGAGCGGGCAGGGGTGGTTTGCAGCCGAGGTATCCCGTGCTGTATTGGCTTGCATGACTAATCTCCTTCAGGCGGCATCGGTGCCGGGGCTTGTTCCCTAAGGGATACGGAGGCCTCGTTCTTTCCGCTGGTTGCGGGCCATTGCCTGCCATTGCGAAAACTACCCGCGTGACCGCGCACGCCATTGCGCCGGCGTCGTTCCGGTCGAACGGCGGAAGACATTGGTGAAATGGCTCTGGTTCTTGAAGCCGACGTCCAGAGCAAGCTGTGCGAGCGGCACGTCGGTGGCCGCCAACAAGCCGAATGCGAGTTCGATGCGGAAGTCCTGCAGCCATTGAAACGGCGTTCGCCCCGTCGACGCCTTGAAGGCGCGCAGGAAATGGAACTGGCTCAAACCTGCCGCGGCTGCGATCTCCTCCAGGCTCGGATCATCGGCCACCCTTGACCGCATGTACTCGGTCGCCCGCTTCAGGCTGGCGGGCGACAACCGCTCATTCGCGCCTCGCGCATTGCCGACTGACGGGCCGCGCTCCGCTTCCTGCGCGAGACGGGCAAGAATGAGGGCGACACCATGGTCGCCATAGGCGCGACCGAGGCCAACCAAACCGTTCTTGGCGCTTTCCTTCCAAAGCGTGGTCGCAATGGCGGCGAAAATCGGATCCTGCACGACGTACCCGGTCAGCCGGTCGAGCGAGGCCACGCCCCTGGACGTGAACTCCTCGAAGGTGCGCGCCACCAATTCCTTGGGGAGGGAGAAAATCAAGCAGTCGTGATGGCCCTCCACCCGCCAGAGAGTGGAGGTGTCGGCAGGGGTCAGGATACCCGCACCTTGATGCCGATAGCCTTCCGCGCCCTTTGGGACCGTCAGGCCGTCGCCTATGTCGCGCCAGGGCCTGGACCGTCCGGCAAGCAATATCGAGAAGGTATATTCGGGAAGCGATGGCTGGAGGGTCTCGAAGTCGGAATGGCGCAGGCGCGTCAGGGTGACGCCGGCGGAGCCGACGTGACGCGTCTGCACGTTTGCACCCGGTGGAACCGTCTGCGCGCTGTCGCTTTCCTTGCTGGTCATGCGGCAAGGGTACCGGGCTTGCAAGGCGGGGTCCAGTCGGGGCGAAAGCGCCGGTGATGGGAATTGGCAACGGGCAGGGGGATCTGCAGCGGATCGCCATCACGGAAGCTTCGGGGTGTCAGTGACGTCCCGAAAACTCTCAATCCTGCAACGTTGCAGAATCTTGCACCCGGCTCTTCTCCCCGCACTGAACATGGTCTAAACCGCCACGGACAAAATTTCAGCATCCGACCGCCATGACATGCGACAGATGCGTAGACCGCGCGAGACCCCTCATGATCGATCCCAAGCTCCTTGCATCCCGCTTTCCCGGCGACTTCACCTTCGGTGTTGCCACCGCCTCCTACCAGATCGAAGGCGCCTCCAAGACGGATGGACGCAAGCCGTCGATCTGGGATGCGTTTTCCAACATGCCGGGGCGGGTCTATGGCCGGCACAATGGCGATGTCGCCTGCGACCACTACAATCGCTGGGAGGACGACCTCGATCTGATCAAGGACATGGGCGTGTCGGCCTATCGCTTCTCGATCGCCTGGCCGCGCATCATTCCCGACGGCACCGGGCCGATCAACGAGAAAGGTCTCGACTTCTACGACAGGCTGATCGATGGCTTGAAGGCGCGTGGCATCAAGGCCTTCGCCACGCTCTACCACTGGGACCTGCCGCTGACGCTGATGGGCGACGGCGGCTGGACGGCGCGTTCGACGGCCTATGCCTTCCAGCGCTATGCCAAGGTGGTGATGGCGCGGCTGGGCGACCGGCTGGACGCGGTCGCGACCTTCAATGAGCCGTGGTGCTCGGTCTGGCTGTCGCATCTTTACGGCGTGCATGCGCCGGGAGAGAGGAACATGGATGCGGCGCTGCATGCGCTGCACTATACCAATCTGGCCCATGGCCTTGGCATCGACGCGATCCGCCAGGTGGCGCCGCAGGTGCCGGCCGGTCTGGTGCTGAACGCGCATGAAGTCATCCCCGGATCCGACAGCCAGGCCGACCGGGCGGCGGCGGAACGGGCCTTCCAGTTCCACAACGGCGTGTTCTTCGATCCGGTGTTCAAGGGCGAATATCCGGCCGATTTCCTCTCGGCGCTCGGAACCCGCATGCCGAAGATCGAAGCGGGCGACCTGGAGGTCATCAGCCAGAAGACCGATTGGTGGGGGCTCAACTACTACACGCCGATGCGGGTGGCAGACGATCCGACGCCGGGCGCAGAGTTTCCCGCGACCGTCGCCGCGCCGCCGGTTTCAACGGTCAAGACCGATATCGGCTGGGAGGTCTATTCGCCGGCGCTGAAGTCGCTGGTGGAGGGGCTCTATCGGCGCTACGAACTGCCGGTCTGTTACATCACCGAGAATGGTGCCTGCTACAACATGGAGGTCGAGAACGGCGCGGTCGACGACCAGCCGCGCCTCGACTACTACGCCGAGCACCTGAACATCGTCGCCGACCTGATCAAGGACGGCTATCCGATGCGCGGCTATTTCGCCTGGAGCCTGATGGACAATTTCGAATGGGCGGAAGGCTATCGCATGCGCTTCGGACTGGTCCATGTCGATTACGACACCCAGGTGCGCACGGTGAAGAAGAGCGGCAAATGGTATGGCGAACTGGCCGCCCAGTTTCCGAAAGGCAATCACAAGGTCGGGTGAGACCCTGGACGCTCCTTCAAGGCGTGGGCTATCGCTCCGGGTCTTCAGCCCAGCTTGATGATCTTTTGATCGGCGCGCTCGGCGTCGTTCCGCCTGTCGAACTCGGCGCGGGCCGCGTGAATCTTGTCATGATTGGCAAAGACCCAGCCGCCCATGGCCTGGATCGGCTCGCGCAATGACTGGCCAAGCGCGGTCAGTTCGTATTCGACGCGCGGCGGCACCGTCGGATAGACGGTCCGCCTGACCAGGCCATCGCGCTCCAGGGCTCGAAGCGTCAGCGTCAGCATGCGCTGCGATATGCCCACGACGGCGCGCTTGAGGTCGCTGAAGCGGGCCGGACCGTCGCCCAGCATCATGATGACCAGAACGCTCCACTTGTCGCCGATGCGCGACAGCATTTCACTCACCGTCTGGCATTTTTCCGGGTCGTAGTGTTTCGGCATCTGCCTCTCCCTGCTGGTAACAAAAATGTGCCTTCTTGTCGGAGATTTCAAGTTCTCTATTTAGACCTGGTTACTAATCAATACCGAGTGCTTCTCCGTGCAGCGACCAGTCCCAAGGGTCGTGAGCGGCGCGCGCGGTCAACCAGGAAAGCAGTGTTTCCATGCTCATCGAAAAGCTCAACTGGCGCTATGCCACCAAGAAGATGGACCCCGCCAAGCCGGTGTCCGAAGACAAGATCGACCGTATTCTCGAGGCGGCGCGGCTGGCCCCGACCTCCAGCGGTCTGCAGCCCTTCGAGATCATCGTGGTCAAGGACAAGCAGACGCGGGAAAAGATCCAGGCGATCGCCTGGAACCAGGCCCAGGTCACCGAAGCTTCGCATCTGCTGGTCTTCGCTGCCTGGGACAATTACACGCCGGAGCGGATCAACGGCATGTTCGATCTGGTCAATGCCGAGCGCGGCTTCACCAACGAGGGCTGGGAAAACTATCGCAAGATGCTGCTCGATACCTATCCGCCGCGCGAGCCGCAGGTGAACTTCGAGCATGCGGCGCGCCAGGCCTATATCGGCTTCGGCCTTGCGCTGACGGCGGCGGCCTTCGAAGGCGTCGATTCCACGCCTATGGAGGGTTTCGATGCGGCCAAGCTCGACGAGATCCTGAAGCTTCGCGAGCGCGGGTTGCGTTCGGTGACGATCCTGCCGATCGGCTACCGCGCCGCGGACGGCGACTGGCTGGTCAACCTCAAGAAGGTTCGCCGCGCCAGGGAAGACTTCGTCACCGTCGTGGAGTGAGTGATGGGGCGTGCCGGGCTTTGCTGCTCGGCACGCTTGCCGCCTTCGAGCGCGTCGTTTCTCCGCGGCTCCCGTCCGGTGTCGTCGTTTCCTTCGAGCCAGTCGCCCCTTATCGGCTCTTTCCATGCAATCCGATGTTTGGACGAATTTTCCGCCTTTTGCCGGATAGGGCGGAAAATCGTCTCTGGTCGGTTGCGAGTTGAGGGTGGCATAAGGAGCGCAGATTACCGCCGCGCAGGACAGACATGCGTTCGGCGAGTTTGAAAAGGTGAATGCAAAGATGCTAGAGCGGCGCCTAACCGGCCGAATGTGTATGTCGCGATAGACCATCCGGCAGACCATCATCTTTGCCGCTTCAAGCGGCGTTCACCGAAGAGACTTGCATGACCCATCGATCCATCCCGCGCGACGCCTCCCATGGGGGCTTGCGATGAGCGTTCCCGCAAATCACCAGAGTTTGCGCCCCATGGTCGCCTTCGAAGGGGTGACCAAGCGTTTCGGCGGCACGAGGGGGCAACCGGCCTTCACGGCGCTGGCGGGCGTCGACTACAGCGTGCCCAAGGGTTCGATCACCGGTATCATCGGCCGTTCCGGCGCGGGAAAGTCGACCATGATCCGCCTGGTCAACGGGCTTGAACTGCCGACCTCCGGCAAGGTGCTGGTCGACGGCGTCGATGTCGGCGCGCTCGATGACGCAGCGCTTCGCACGCTGCGCCGCGAGATCGGCATGATCTTCCAGCACTTCAACCTTCTGTCGTCGCGCACGGTGTTCGACAATATCGCCCTGCCGCTGGAGATCGCCGGTACCGACAGTCAAACCATCGAGGCGCGGGTGCGACCGCTGATGGAGCTGGTGGGGCTTTCCGACAAGGCCGGCCGATATCCGGCGGAACTGTCGGGCGGCCAGAAGCAGCGCGTCGGCATTGCCCGGGCGCTCGCCACCGAGCCCAAGCTGCTGCTCTCGGACGAGGCGACCTCGGCACTCGACCCGGAAACGACGCAGTCGATCCTGGAACTGCTGAAGACCATCAACCGGGATCTGGGCCTGACCGTTCTGCTGATCACCCACGAAATGGAAGTGGTGAAGACCATCGCCTCGCAGGTAGCGGTGATCGACCGGGGCCTGATCGTCGAGCATGGCCGGACCTTCGATGTATTCACGGCGCCCAGGCATGAGACGACCCGGGCGCTTTTGTCGGCGTCGATCGGCGCAAAGCTTCCCGACTGGATCCGCTCCGACCTGAAGACCGAGCCGTCGCCCGGTGATCGCGCGCTCGTGCGGCTGATCTTCTTCGGCGACACGGCATTCCAGCCGCTGACCGCGCGGCTCGTCGCGGAACTTGGCGCGGACGTCAACATCCTGGCAGGGGCCATCGACGAGATCGCCGGCGAGCCCTTCGGGTCGCTCGTCGTTTCCTATCCCGCCGATCCGGCCACGCTGGACAAGGCGCAACGCTTCTACCTTGAAACGGGTCTTGCCACGGAGGTGATCGGCTATGGCGTATGACATGCTCATCGGCCTCCTGGCCAAGGCGCTCTGGCAGACGATGCAGATGGTGGTCGCTGCCGGCGTGATCGGCACGATCATCGGCCTGCCGATCGGGGTTTTCCTGGCGACCAGCGGCAAGGGCGAGCTTTTTCCCGCCCCGGCCGTCAACCGGGTTGTCGGGCTGGTCGTCAACGCGGCGCGATCCACGCCGTTCATCATTCTCGTCGTGGCGATCATCCCGTTCACCCGGCTGGTCACCGGAACGTCGATCGGCACGGCCGCAGCCATCGTGCCGTTGACCGTCGCCACGATCCCGTTCATCGCCCGACTGATCGAATCGGCGATCCGCGAGGTCGACAAGGGCCTGATCGAGGCGGCGCGCGCCATGGGTGCCACCCCGTTACAGATCGTCACCAAGGTCCTGCTCGCGGAAGCCAAGCCCGGCATCGCCATGGCGCTCACCCTGACGGCGGTCAGCCTGATCGGCTACTCCGCCATGGTCGGTGCCGTCGGCGGCGGCGGGCTCGGCGATCTCGGAATTCGCTACGGCTACCAGCGCTTCATGCCGGACGTCATGCTGGCGGTGGTCGTGGTGCTGATCGTTCTGGTGCAGGCGGTGCAGAGCGCCGGCGATCACCTGGCGCGGCGCTTCGACAAGCGCAGCCGCCATAACTGAATTCCCTTCGTCGGGGAAATATTGGAAAACCAAGGAGCATACCCATGAAGAAACTGATCGTCGCCGCCGCCGTCGCGGCACTCTTCTCCACCGCGGCTCTCGCGGAAGACATCAAGGTCGGGGTGACTGCCGGCGAGCACGCCCAGATCATGGAAAAGGTTGCGGAAATCGCCGCGAAAAAGGGCCTGAACATCGAGATCCTCGAGTTCTCCGACTATGTAGTGCCGAACCAGGCGCTGGCCGATGGTGACCTCAACGCCAATTCCTTCCAGCACCAGCCGTATCTCGACAACCAGATCGCCGATCGCGGCTTCGACATCGTCAGCGTCGGCACCACGATCACCACGCCGATGGGCGTCTACTCCAAGAAGGTCAAGAGCCTCGACGAACTGACGGACGGCGCGACCGTCGCCATTCCGAACGACCCGACCAATGGCGGTCGCGCGCTTCTGGTCCTAGCTTCCAAGGGCCTGATCAAGGTCGATGGCGCCAAGGGCCTGAAGGTCGGTCCGGCAGACGTGACGGAGAACCCGAAGAACATTCAGTTCGCCGAGCTCGACGCCGCCCAGCTGCCGCGCTCGCTCGACGACGTCGATGCCGCCGTCATCAACACCAATTATGCGCTGGAAGCCGGCCTGCATCCGAAGACGGACGCAATCGCCATTGAGGGTGAAAAGTCGCCCTACGCCAACGTGATTGCCGTGCGCTCTGCCGACAAGGATGCAGCCTGGGTCAAGACGCTGGTCGAATCCTACCACGACGACAGCGTCAAGGCCTTCATCAACGAAGAGTTCAAGGGCGCGCTTATCCCCTCGTTCTGATCACTCCCGGCCCTTTCGTTCCTCCGCTCTCGCCGGAGGGACGGAAGGTGAGGGAAAGACTGTATTCGAAAAACAGATAGCCCGCCGAAAGGCGGGCTTTGTCGTAGAGACCGTCCGTGGTTGCAGCGGGCGCGATGGCTGGACGCGGTACCTGCTCAGCTGCCGATGTGCTTCTCGCCGCGCTTCTTCGCCAGCGCGATCTGCATCTGGCGCTGACGATAGCGATCGCGATCCGCCTCGGTGCGGCTGTCGTAGCAGTGCGGGCAGGATACGCCTTCCTCGAACTTCGGCGACGTGACCTCTTCTGCGGTCAGCGGATAGCGGCAGGCGTGGCAGAGCGTGTGTTCGCCCTGCTTCAGGCCGTGGGTGATCGAGACGCGCTCGTCGAAGACGAAGCAGGCGCCGTCCCACAGGCTTTCCTCCGCCGGCACTTCCTCGAGATATTTCAGGATGCCGCCCTTGAGGTGGTAGACCTCGTCGAAGCCCATTTCCTTGGCGAAGGCCGTCGACTTCTCGCAGCGGATGCCGCCGGTACAGTACATGGCGAGCTTCGGCTTGTTGTGCAGGCCGGGATTGTTGCGCATCCAGTCGGGGAATTCGCGGAAGGTCTTGATGTTCGGATCGATCGCGCCCTTGAATATGCCGATCGCCGTCTCATAGTCGTTGCGGGTGTCGATGACGATCGTCTCCGGGTCGGAGATCAACGCGTTCCAGTCCTTCGGCTCGACATAGGTGCCGACGATCTTGTTGGGGTCGATGTTCTCGACGCCCATGGTGACGATCTCTTTCTTTAGCCGCACCTTCATGCGCAGGAAGGGCATTTTCGCCGCGCGGCTCTCCTTGTGCACCAGGCCCGAAAATTCCGGCTGGGAGCGGATGAAGGCGAGGATTCTGGCGATGCCCTCGTCGGTCCCGGCGATGGTGCCGTTGATGCCCTCGGCAGCGAGCAGGAGCGTACCTTTGATGCCGTTTTCACGAGCCACGGCATCGAGCTCGGCGCGAAAGCTCTCAAACCGCGGGAAGCGGGCGAAATGATAGAGCGCGGCGACGCAGAAGGCGCCGCCCTCTTCGTGGCGAGGGGTCTGGAGATTATCGGTCATGGCCCGGGGAATACTGCCTCGGCCCCTGCCGTGCAACGATTTTCGCGCGGCGGAATGTGATTTGAAATTTGTCAAGCGCATCTGGGGTGGTCGATCGGACGGATGGTGAGGTCGGGAGCGAGGCCGCAACGCGGCTGGGTCAAAAATTGGCCGGAGCCTAGAGCATGCGCTCGGGAATGCCGTTCTGCTCCGCCCAGGCCCGGAGCAATTGCAGCCTTCTCTTCGGATAGCGGCCGATCGGCCCCTCGAGCAGATCCATCCGGTCGGTTCGGAAGCTGCGAAAGTCGTTGCGCAGCGTGCACCAGGCGAGGACCACGCGGGCGCCGAGGAAGAAGGTGAGGGCAAAGGGCCAGATCAGCCGCTCGGACGCCTCGCCCTTTTCGTCGCGGTAGGCGATCCTCAAGCTCTGCTCGGAGCGGATGAACTGGCGCATGCGGGCGAGATCCACACGGTCCTCAGGCAGGGGCAGTCCCGGGCCTGCAAACAGCGTGCTTGCCGTCAGTTCGTCGCGCAGGTCGCCCGGCAGGACATCGGTGATCTTGGACAGCGCATCGCGGGCGCTCAGCGCCAGTTCCGGGTCGGCGCGCTGGCCCACCAGTCGGGCGCCGAGCACCAGCGCTTCGATCTCCTCGCGGGAAAACATCAGCGGCGGCAGCATGTAGCCGGGGCGCAGCACGTAGCCGACGCCCGCTTCGCCCTCGATATTGGCGCCCTGCGCCTGCAACGTGGCGATGTCACGGTAGAGCGTGCGCAGCGAAACGCCCAGTTCACGCGCCAGCACAGCCCCGCTCACCGGCTGGCGATGGCGGCGCAGGATCTGCAGCAGGGACAACAGGCGTTCGGAACGACTCATCGCTCCATCCTACAGGACTTGCTGCCAAAAAATGTCAGCAGCGTCGGCTATTCGGTGGCAGCCGTGATCCACAGCGCCTCGATGATCGTGCCCTCGCGCGCCGGCGTGTCGCCGAAGACATGCTCGGCGATCGCAAGCGCGTCCCTGCGCAGTTCCTGCTGCTGGCGGATGATGGCGCCGAGCAGGTGGGAGAATTCTTCGCCGCCGCCGATCAGCCCGGTTTCCCGGTCGAGAAGGTCGGCGAGCAGTGCAAGGTCGTGTTCATGGCCCAGCGTGTCCACCAATGCCTTGGCTTCGGCGCGTTTGGCACGCATGGCCGACGGCCAGATGTCGCGCAGCAGCGACAGGTTCATCCAGTAGGCCTGGCCGGCCTTGCGCAATTCGTGAAAGACTTCCTCGTGAACGCTGCGATGGCAATTGTCGAGCGACGCGCGGGCCCGTGCCAGGCCCTTGCGCCAACCCTTGGCGAGCAGCTTGGCGGCCTTGCGCGGGCTGGAGGGAAAGCTTGCCGTTTCCAGCGCGGTGATTGCCTCGCGACAGGCCGAGATGGCACGGGAGACCTTTTCCGGGAGGTCTGTCTCGGCGAGCGCCAGCGCGTCGCGACGTTCGGTGAGCGCCGCCCGTGCATGGGCAAGGGCGTTTCTCTCCTCATCGTTCAGCGCGTGGTTTTCGAGATAGGCGACGGTCTCGACGAGCGCCGTGGCATCGCGCACGACGGACAGCGTCCGGGCCGTATCGCGCAGCCGGCCGTTCTCCACCGCACGGAACTGCTTCTGATCCACGGCGACGAGGCGGTAGAGCGAACGTACCCGCTTGAACTTCTTGCGCGCCTCATGAATGGCTTCGTGCAGGCCCTCGGGCTGCTCTTCCAGGGCGCTGACGGCGCGCCGGAGCTGTTCGCTCGCAACCGCAACGACCTCCTCGCCGAAGGGGCGGTCCGGCCTAATTCGATACGGCATGCACAACCTCGGGCTTCAACCGTTCGGTGGCCAGCGCCTGGTTGGAATAGCGACGGTCGCCGGTGACTTCGCGTCCGAGCCAGTGCGGCAGCATCGGCCGGTCATCCTCCGATCGCATTTCCACCTCGGCGATGACCAGTCCCTGGAACGCCCCCTCGAAGACGTCGATTTCCCAGGTGAAGCCGCCGATCTCCACCGTATAGCGCACCTTTTCGATAACGCTGCCGACGGCAAAGGAAATCATCTCGACGGCGTCTTCGAACGGGATGTCGTATTCGAACTCGTCCCGCACCAAGGCGGTCTTGCCGAACTTGACGGTCAGCTTGGCGGTTTCGTCATTGCTGGTCCGGACGCGGATCGAGCGGTCGTGATTGACGGAGAGATAGGCCTGCCGCATGGCGGTCGCCGACGTGACGCAATCGCGCCAACTGTCGTTGATCACCAGGAACTTGCGCTCGATTTCTTTCGCCATCTCGCCGTCCATCGTTAAAATCTCCTTCACCCTAGCGCAGTTGAGCCGTCATGCAAACCGCCAGCATCCGTACCGCGCGCATTTGTCTCGACAATGACACAGGTTCGCGATAATCCTTGGGCTGAATTCAATCGTTTGAAATGGATGGCAGACCGTGAGTGAGAAAACCGAAAAGCTCCTTTCCACCCTGAAGCTCCAGCCCGTCGTACCGGTGCTGATCATCGAGGATGTGGCAACCGCCGTGCCATTGGCGAGGGCGCTGGTGGCTGGCGGACTGAAAGCGATCGAGATCACCATGCGAACGGATGCGGCGCTGGAAGCGGTCCGCCGTGTCGCGGCGGAGGTCGAAGGCGCGGTGGTCGGTGCCGGCACCATCCTCAATCCGGCGCATTTCGAGGCGGCGGTCGAGGCCGGCTCGCAGTTCATCGTCAGCCCCGGCACGACGCGCGAACTCATCCATGCCGCCCGCGCTTCGGACATTCCGCTGCTGCCGGGGGCGGCCACCGCCAGCGAGGTCATGCAGTTGCGCGAGGAGGGCTATCAGGTCCTGAAGTTCTTCCCCGCCGAGCAGGCCGGTGGTGCGGCTTATCTCAAGGCGTTGTCCTCGCCGCTCGCCGGCACGCTGTTCTGCCCGACCGGCGGTATCTCGCTGAAGAATGCCAGGGACTACCTGTCGCTGTCCAACGTGGTCTGCGTCGGCGGCTCCTGGGTCGCGCCGAAGGAACTCGTTTCGGCCGGCGACTGGGCCGGCATCACAAAGCTTGCCGTGGAAGCCTGCGCGCTGGCCGGCTGACGGGTCTTTGCAACGAAAGCGCGGAAACGTCTTTGTATTTTCATGATCGGCTCCTTATCTAGCAGTCGACAATGAAACCGACGGAGATCCCGATGTTCGACGCGAAGAAGCTGCTTGACCAATTTCTCGGCGCCCAGGTGCCGGGTTCGACCGGCACCGTGAAGCAGAAGGCCGGCGATGCCGTCCAGCTTGCCAAGGACAATCCGCTGGCGACCGGCGCCATCGCCGCCGTTCTGCTGGGCACGAAGACCGGCCGCAATCTGGCCGGCAATACGTTGACGCTCGGCGGTCTCGCCGCCATCGCCGGGATCGGCTACCAGGCCTACAAGAATTATCAGGCCGGCAAGGCGCCGCAGGACGTCGCCGAGACCGAGCAGAAGCTCCTGCCGCCGCCGGCCGATTCGCCGTTCAGCCTGGAGGCGCCCGCAGCCTCCAACGATTTCGCCCTGACGCTGGTGCGGGCGATGATCGCGGCTGCCAAGTCCGACGGCCATATCGATGAGGCCGAGCGTGCCCGCGTGATGGACAAGATCCACCTTTCCGGCCTCGGCGCGGAAGCCGAAGCCTTCCTCGAAAAGGAACTGGCCACGCCGACCGATGTGGATGCACTGGTCAAGGCGGCGGTCAGCGAAGAGCAGAAGGTCGAACTCTACACCGCGTCGCGGCTGGCGATCGATCCCGACAGCCGGGCGGAGCGCGGCTATCTCGACCTACTGGCCGGACGCCTCGGCCTTGCCGACGGGCTGGTCGACCATATCGAAGCCACGGTTTCGGCCGCGCAGGTCTGATCCGCCTTCCAAGGCGATCCCGAGGCCAGTTGCCTTTGCCGGGCGGCTGGCCTAATCGTTTGCCGACACATCAAGAGGCAAGCATGCGCGATCTTTCCACATTCAAGGGCTGCCCGGCACCGAAGCCGGTCCGGCTTGAAGGCCGTTTCGTCACTGTCGAGCCGTACGACAAGGCGACGCATTTGCAGGCGCTGTGGGACGGTCTCGGCGGCATGGCGATCAATCCGCTGCTGACCTATTTCGCCCAGCCCGACTTCGCCGGGATCGATGATTTCGATGCTTGGCTCGACGGCGTTCAGACCAAAGGCGGCTGGGTTACGGAAGTCTTCCGTGACAAGCAGACGGGCAAGGTCGTCGGCATGGCCAATTACATGCGGGCGGATCCGGCCAATGGCGTGGTCGAAGTGGGCGGCGTCGCTCACGGCCCGGCGATGAGCCGCACGCCGCTCTCCACCGAGGCGCACTATTTGATGGCGCGCCACGTGTTCGACGATCTCGGCTATCGTCGCTACGAATGGAAATGCCATAACGAGAACCTGCCGAGCCGCACCACCGCGGAGCGCTACGGGTTCACCTTCGAGGGCGTGTTCCGCCAGCACATGCTGTCAAAGGGCAAGAACCGTGACACGGCATGGTTCTCGATGATCGACGGCGAGTGGCCGTTGATCAAGGCAGCTTTCGAGGCCTGGCTTTCACCCGACAATTTCACCGAAGACGGCAAGCAGGTGCGAAAGCTCGAAGAGATTCGGGCGGAGCTCACCAAGGGAGCGACGGCATGAACGAGAACCAGAGCGAGAAGAAAAGCGACCGTTCGTCTGCCTATGCGGCGCTTGCCATCGTGCTCGGCTTCGGCCTCGTGCTGCTCGGCCTGCCGAAGCTGGTGCTGTGGATCGGCTATTTCTCGCCGGTCCTTGCGGCTGTCGTCGGCACCCTCGGCATCATGTCCTTCTTCATCGTGCTGTGGCTGCGCGCGCGCCACCAGAAGCGGCGCGACCGGTCCTGACCCGTTCAGGGCTGGAGAGAGGCGGCGAGCAGCAGCGCGCCGAGTGCGATGACCGCAAGCGCTCCGAGGATCTCGATCGCGTCGGCCACCCGGCGGGCCGTCGGTGAACCCGGTCCGGAGAGCCGCACCGCCAGGCCCTTGGCCGAAACCGCGAGGGCGGCGAGGAGAGACACGGTGATCGCCGTGCCGAGTGCCATGGCGAAGACCGAAAGTATCCCGCCGAGATAGAGCCCGTTCAACAGGGCGAAGGTCATCACCAGCAATGCCCCCGAGCAGGGCCTGAGGCCCACGGCGATGATGGCCGACCAGGCTTCGCGCAGGCTGAAATTCTTGGAAGACAGGAGCCGTGGGTCGGGCAGGTGGGTGATGCCGCAATCGGGGCAGACCGAACCCGGTGCGAGTGCGTCATGGTCATGGGCGACGCCGGTTGCGCGGAAAGACGATCCTGTTCGGGTTCCGGCGGCGGAGACGCCGGAACCGCTCGTCGCGGTGGCCGCCGCCGGCAATCCGGGCGAATCGAACAGGCTGGTTGTGGACGATGTCTGAAACAGCACGGCGCTGACCGGTGTCCGGCGTGCGATGCGCAGGGCGTTCAGCTTGCGCAGCAGCAGCCAGGTGCCGAAGGCGACGACCAGGGCGAAGCTGGTGATCTCGAATACCTGCGTGGCGTCGGTCATGGAAATCGCCGTGCCGCGCAGGACGGCATAGCCGAGCCCGACCAGGGCGATCGCCACGACGCCCTGCAGGAAGGCGGAAACGAAGGAAATGGCAACGCCGCGGCGCAGTTCGGTCTCGTTGGCGATCATGTAGGAGGAGATGACCGCCTTTCCGTGGCCGGGTCCAGCGGCATGGAAAACACCATAGGCGAAGGACAGCCCGATCAGGGTCCACAAATGCGACGGATCTTCGCGCATCGCTTTCAGCGCACCGGTCAGCGCCCGATAGAAGGCCTGCTGGTTTTCGTTGACCCAGGCGAGCAAGCCGCCGAACGGGCCGGTCGTCTGGAATGCCGGTTCCGCCGTTCCGATTCCGAGCGGCGAGGCGGCGTGCGCCAGCGTGGCCGCGACGATCAGGACAAGGGCCGCACCGGCCGCCGGCCCGACAAGGCGGCGCATCAGCATGTCAGCTCGAGCCTCGTGGCGAACAGCTTGGTCATGTCGGTGCCGGCCGGATCGTCGAAAAAGGCCGAGGTCAGGTTGGCCTGGTTTTCGGCCAGAACCTGGTCCGGGTCGGGACGCACCACCGCGCGCTTGCACTGATTGAAGCCTTCGCCCTCCGTCACCATGTCCTCGTCCTTGGCGAAATCGATCGCGGTATACATGGTCGGGTCATAGACGCCGATGGCCAGCTTGCCCTTGAGCGCCAGCGTCTTTTCCGGCTTTGCGACGAAAAAGACTAGCAATTGGTTGTCCTTGAAATCGACGTGAAAGACCTCCGGCCTCGCCACGGGGACGGAAGTGCCATTGGCGGTGATCGAGGTGAAGAAACCGTAGTCGGCAAGCGAGGTGCGGATCGTCTCGGCGATCTCGTTGAGTTCGCTATGATCGAGTTTCAGGTCGCTGTTCTTGTCGAAATCCATCAGGACGCTCGACGAGAAGATGTCGTCAAAGCGCCAGACATTGCGCAGTTCGGCAAGGTTTCCATCCGCGCCGGAGACGATTTCGAGGCGCGCCTCGGCAAAGACATGTGGATGGGCGATAGCAGGGAGCGGGGCGCCGAGGAGCGCCGCGATGAATGCCAAACCTGTTTTCATGCCTGCCCGCCCTCGTTTCGCGAATCCCAGTCCGATCCCTGTCCGACAATTTCGACGGAATTGGGACTGCGACACCCGCCGTTCAATGGTCTCAGCCTTTCTGGCGAAACCAGGCATGAAGGTAATCCACGAAGGCTCGCACCTTGGCAGGCAGGTAGCGCCGGTGGGGATAGACGGCATAGATGCCGCGATCCTTCGGCAGGTAGTCGTCGAACAGGGAAACGAGTTCACCCGTTTCGATATAGGGGCGGGCGATGAAGTCCGGTATCATCGCGACACCCAGCCCGGCGCGCGCCGCACGCAGGGTGGCAAGCGGGCTGTTGACCTCGATCGGACCGCTGACCGCGACCGAGATCGCCCCGCCCTGCGGATCGACGAATCGCACGGTGTTGTGCGAGCGGGAGTTGGTGTCGACGAGGAAGGCTACGCGGGAGAGCTCCTGCGGATGGCCGAGTGGCCCGTGCTTCTCGACGAAGGCGGGCGTTGCGCAGGCATAGACCCGGAAGTCCGAGAGCTTCTTGGCGATGAGAGCGGAGTCATCCAGCTTGGTGATGCGGATCGCCAGGTCGAAGCCCTCCTCGACCAGGTCGACGAAGCGGTCCTCGGCGACGATCTCGAGCGAGAGATCCGGATTTTCGCTGGCGAAATCGATCAGAGACTGGCCCACTTCGGCATCGATGAAGGTGCGCGGCACGGTGATCTTCAGCTTGCCCTTCAGGTCCGTGATGTTCTCCCGCACCAGGTCGGCCAGGCTGTCGATCTCCTTGAGGATCTCCGTTGCGCTGCGATAATAGGTATGGCCGGCCTCGGTCATCGAAAATTGCCGCGTCGTACGGTTTAGCAAGAGGGCGCCGAGTTCGTCCTCCAGTTCGCGCACATACTTGGACAGCAGCGCCTTGGACCGCCCCGTCTTTCGCGCGGCGGCGGAAAACCCTTCGGCTTCGACCACGTCGATAAAGGCGCGGATGCGCGTCAGCGTGTCCATTGATGGGCTCCTCCCGAGACTCTGGTTGAACTGTGAACACAACGGCTGGATCGTTCAATCATTTTTCTATCCCAAGGCTCAAAAAACGCTTGATTATGACCGCGAACATTCTTATCTCCCCTTCAGCCCAAAGTCGCACGTGCCCATGGGTGTCCGCCGACCCTCGATGTGGTGAGGAAATCGGTAAGGTACCTGGAACTAACCCCTCCAGTCGCTATTCCGGCCATCCGGGAAATGCGAGGACATCTGAAGCAACGACGGTGCGGGCCTTTCTAGTCTCTTCCGGCTTTCCATCAGCCGGAGTTACTTCAGAGGCACACCATCATTGCCGGAAGTGCGGTCGGGTCATCCCACCAATCCATGGCAGACAAAGCCGAACTGACGCTCCTGGCAGGGTGTCTGTTCACTATACGCGCTTCGAGCGCTCGTACGGTATCAGCGTCTCCACCGGCTGGTTTCGATCGGGTTCTCGTCGTCCTTTGTCCTTCCGAACTCGGCAACGAGTCCGGGAACCTTGGCACTTGAGAGGGATTGACCCATGACCACCGCTCGTATCCTCGACTTCATCAACACCCGACGTCCGGAAGGTCCCTGCCTCGTGGTCGACCTCGATGTCGTGCGCGACAATTACGGTGCGTTCCGCCACGCCCTGCCGGACAGCGCGATCTACTATGCCGTCAAGGCCAATCCGGCTCCGGAAATCCTCAAGCTGCTCGCCTCGCTGGGCTCGAGCTTCGATTGCGCCTCCGTTGCCGAAATCCAGATGGCGCTCGACGCCGGCGCGACCGCTGGGCGGATCTCCTACGGCAACACGATCAAGAAGGAACGGGACATTGCCCGGGCGCACGCGCTCGGCATCAGCCTGTTTGCCGTCGACAGCCATGAGGAAGTCGAGAAGGTCGCACGCGCGGCCCCCGGTGCCCGCGTGTTCTGCCGCGTTCTGACCGATGGCGAAGGCGCCGAATGGCCGCTGTCGCGCAAGTTCGGTTGCGTGCCGCAGATGGCTGTCGATGTGCTCGTCTACGCCCATCAACTGGGACTCGACTCGTTCGGCGTGTCGTTCCATGTCGGTTCGCAGATGACCAAGGTCGATGCCTGGGATTCGGCTCTGGCCGATGCCAAGCGTGTCTTCACCTCGCTGGCCAAGCAGGGCATCCACCTGCAGATGGTCAACATGGGCGGCGGCTTCCCGACCAAGTACCTGCGCGACATCCCGTCGGCGGAGGCCTATGGCCGTGCGATCACCGGTGCCCTGAAGAAGCATTTCGGCAATCACATCCCGCAGACCATCATCGAGCCGGGTCGCGGCATGGTGGGCAATGCCGGCGTGATCAAGGCCGAGGTGGTTCTGGTCTCGAAGAAGTCGGACAATGACACGCATCGCTGGGTCTTCCTCGACATCGGCAAGTTCGGCGGGCTTGCCGAAACCATGGACGAGGCGATCCGCTATCCGATCCGCACGGAGCGCGACATGGACGAAATGGAGCCCTGTGTGCTCGCCGGCCCGACCTGCGATTCGGCCGACGTGATGTACGAGAAGAACATGTACCCGCTGCCCGTCTCGCTGACGATCGGCGACGAGGTTCTGATCGAGGGCACCGGCGCCTATACGACGACCTATTCGGCGGTCGCCTTCAACGGTTTCGATCCGCTGAAGTCCTACGTCATTTAAGGTCCGTCGGACCTTTCGACGACCGCGCCGGCTCGACCGGCGCGGCGCAACAAACCATCATCGGAAACACTTCTTGGTACGGGAGGCCGCCATGGCCGCTGTTCTGGACGTCGTGCGCGCATTTTTCGCGTCGCAAACTGCACCTGCCTTTGTCATCGATGCCGAAACGCCGGCCGATGTCGTGGCCCGCGAGGCCTTGCTCGACCGTGCCATGGGGCCCGGCCGACGCAAGAAGTCGTCGGAAAAGATTCGCAAGGACCGTCTGCCGGCCGAGGGCCTGGCGCTGGTCGCCCGCGACCGCCAAGGCCATGTCATCGCCACGGTGCGGCTGTGGAATGTCGAGGCCGGCGTCAGCCGCGAAGGCCATGCCATCGACGCGCTGCTGCTCGGCCCGCTCGCGGTCGATCCCGCCCACGAGGGCAAGGGCATCGGCTCGGCGCTGATGCGCGCAGCGATGTTGGAAGCGCGCAAGCGCAACCACGGCGCCATCCTGCTGGTCGGTGATGCGGGCTATTACGAGCGCTTCGGTTTCTTCGCGCAAAAGGCACAGCATCTCGTGATGCCGGGGCCATTCGCCCGTGAGCGCTTTCTGGCGATCGAGCTGAAAGCCGGCTGGCTCGAGGGGGCTGCCGGCATGGTGGTCGCCTCCGGCCGCAAGCTGTCGCATGCGCCGCGCCGCCACGTCGCCTGAGCACCAGACAGGTCCGCGCCCCCGGTAGAGTTCGACGCATCTCGCGTCTCGAGCCGCCGGTGCGGGTGCGGGCCTTGCATCCCGTCGTGGGGACGCGGCGGGGCGAACGCCCCCTCTCCATCCACGGCGAGGGGGCGTTTCTGCGTCTGGCATCCGGTTGGATTTCGCCCCCGCTGCGGCGTGTCGTTCCGGTGTCACTCCGGAAAAAAACAGCGAAGGCGCGGAACAATTCGCTCCCTCATGCTTGTTAGCCTTCGTGTGGCGCGTTTCGTCACGGCAGAACGTCTGTTGCCGCGATGCGGTGCAGCCTTGAGAGGGAGTAGCAGCAATGATGAAGAAACTCGGATGGAGCGCGCTGGCGCTCGTCATATCGTCCACGCCGGTTCTTTCCGCAGATGCCGTTATCGAGGCTCCGGCCGTGCCGCCGGAAGTCGTGGAGACCACGCCGGTGTTCAGCTGGGCCGGCGGTTACATCGGTCTGCATGGCGGCTATGGCTGGGGCGAGGGGGACTTCTATGATGGCGTCACCTCGGCCTCGGACGATTTCGACGGCGGCCGCTTCGGTGGTTTCGTCGGCTATAACTGGGGCTTCGGCTCCGGCGCCATCGTCGGCCTGGAGGCCGATCTCAACTATGACTGGAACGAGAACAGCTACGGCGCCGTCGATGTCGGCACCGGCCTGAACGGCTCGGTCCGTGGACGCGTCGGCTATGCCATGGACCGCGTCCTGCTTTACGCGGCCGGTGGCTGGACGGCGACCGATTTCTCCGTCGAGGGCGGCGGGTTGGACGAAAGCGAGATGCTGAACGGCTGGACGCTCGGGGCCGGCTTCGACTATGCCGTCACCGACCGGATCTTCACGAGGCTCGAATATCGCTACAACGATTATTTCGAGAAGGACATCCTCGGCGTCGATACCGACTTCAACCAGCATGTGGTCAATGTCGGTCTGGGCGTGAAGTTCTAGTCGTCGGGACAGGCGACTTCGCTCCGGCTTCCGCTGCGAAGCCGGAGACCGACATCGGCGCCGGACAGCGCCGATCGGAGATGAGAATCACTGGCTCCGGAACGGGTTTGCAGGGCCTGTTCGGCGTTACGGCGTCCTTTCCGAGCGGCGGGCGGCGCCAGGATTTTCAATCGTCAAATCTGGCCGTGGCGGAATTGTGACAGGTGCGGCGCAGCGGCTCCAACCGATTGTTTTCCAAAGCATGTATTGATCTAGCTCAAATGTCCTTGCGTTGCGGGCGGCTTATTTTGTGCACGGCACAAGCCACCGATTATTCAAGGAGAGATTTATGAACACGATCAGCACGCGGCGGATCAGCGCCCTTGCCGCAGCCACGGCACTTCTGCTCACCGGCCAGGTTGCCTACGCGGCCGACATGACGCCGCTCGCGGATGCCCCCTTCGCCGCGGCGCAGAGCCCCTGGCAGGTCCGCCTGCGCGCGCTCGGCGTGATCTCCAATAACGAGGGCGAAGTGGACGGCATTGCCGGTTCGGACCTGTCCTACAGCGATACTGTGATCCCCGAGCTCGACATCACCTATTACTTCACCGACAACATCGCCGCAGAACTCATCCTCGGCACGACCTACGCCAATGTCTGGGGCGAAGGCTCGATCACCGGCCTCGGCAAGATCGGCCGCACCTGGATCCTACCGCCGACGCTCACGCTGCAGTATCACTTCACCGATTTCGGCGCGTTCAAGCCCTATGTCGGTGCTGGCCTCAACTACACGATCTTCTACAATGAAGAAGGCGCCAATGCCGACGATCTCGACATCGACAATGCCTTCGGCGTCGCCGTCCAGGCCGGTTTCGACTACATGATCGACCAGCATTGGGGCGTGAACTTCGACGTCAAGAAGATCTTCCTCGAACCCGACTTCACCGCCACCGTCGGGGGCGCCGATGTCGACGGCAAGGCCAAGCTCGATCCGTGGCTGATCGGCGCCGGCGTCACCTACCGCTTCTGATCCGGCCGCAAGGCCCATGGACGGCAGCCAGGGCTCCAGGCCCTCGGTTGCCGTTCGTCTTTGCCATGCGCCTGCCGCCAAAGGCGCGACCCTACATTCAAGCGCAGCCGGCCCTTTCGCCCGGGCGGAAGCGCCGGCCGACGGGGGTTGCAATCGCCCGTGCCGCGTACTATCCCCGCGCGGTGGCTCATCAAGGGGACCTGACGGCATGAAAATCGCTGCTCTCAGCTGGAACGGCAACAATATCGGCGACGATATCCAGAGCGTTGCCGTCATGCAGCATCTGCCGCCCGTCGACGTGTTCCTCAACCGCGATCATCTCAACAGCTATGACGGGCCCGAGGCGTTGCTCGTCACCAATGGCTGGTTCCTGTCGAAGCTCGACAACTGGCCTCCGAGCCCGTCGATCAAGCCGATCTTCTTCGGTTTCCACGTGCAGAAGCACGCCAAGCCGACGATTGCGCGCCATGTCGACTATCTGAAGAAGCACGAGCCGATCGGTTGCCGCGACCAGGGCACGGTGGATTTCATCCGCTCGCTCGGCGTCGAGGCCTATCTGTCGCTGTGCAACACGCTGACCTTCAATGCGCCGGCCGAGCGCGATCCGGATTCGATCTATCTCGTCGAGGCCAATCGCGACCAGCTTTCGCCGAAGCTGTTCAAGAAGGGGATGACGGTGAAGACGGTCAGCCATCGCTTCATCGACGTGTCGGCGGACACGCGGCTGCAATATGCCAAGGAAATCGTCGAGACCTACGGCAAAAAGGCGGCGCTCGTGGTCACCACGCGTATCCATTGCGCCATGCCTTGCATCGCCATGGGCATTCCCGTCATCTTCGTCGGGCCGAAGAGCTATCGCACGCAGATCGTCGAGGAAGTCGGCCTGAAGCGGCACAATACCTGGCATCCGTTGAAGCACCCCTTCACCCGCAGGATCGAGGCCTGGCCGCAGCCGCTCGATATTGCCGAAACCAAGAAGCGCGTGACCGCCGACATCAAGTCGCGCATTGCCGCGGCGCTCGCCAAGGCTTGATCCTGGTTGCGCTACCCGGGCGCGAAGGCACGGTTACCGCAGGAAGTTCCGCTTGAAGGTCTGCATGATGAATTCGACCGATTCCTCGGTCGGGTGGCGGAAATCGTCCTTCATCGGGTTCGGCAGGAACGACGTCACCATCTCATAGGACGGGAAATAGTAGAGTTTGCTTTCGGCGGAGGGGCCGACCTCGCGCATCAGCTCGTCGATCGCCACCCGGAGCGAGGCCTTGGACACCGAACTTGCGGTGATGCAGGACACCGGGCGGAAGGTCGCGGCGAGCGGTACGGGCGAGAGCGTGATGATCACGGTCGCGTCGGGCCGGTGGGCGCGGATGAGCTCATAGGTGCGGCGCAGGTTGTCGAGGTTTTCCACCGCGCCGAGAACGCGGAAACCGTGACGCTCGGCGTCGAAGTCGCGCTTCGGGATGGCGCGCCAGAAGATCTCTCCGGTCGGCTTGTCGTACCAGACCTCGGACAGGCCGAGCGTCAGGATGAAGATGTCGGACTTCTCGAAGATCGCTCGTGTCGCCTGGCGGACCTCGTCGGAATAGTCGCCGGGGATGCCTTCCTTGTCGTGCCACAGCTCGATTTTCGGCGCCTTGCCCTCGAAGGCCCATTCGAACTGCTGGCGGATCGCCGCGGAATTGACGATGCCTTCGCCGCTGCGCACGACGTAGGAATTGAGCTTCATGTCGCGGCCGAAGACCTGGTAGCCCTCGCGATAAAGGTATTTCGTCACCTCGCTGGCAAAGCAGCTGCCGAAGGCGGTGATGTAGTGCTCGCGGGTGATGAACGGCGCGTCGGGAAACCAGCCCTTGCCGACATATTCGTCCACCGCATTCGGCTTCGCGATCGCCTTCTTGTCGGGGAAGAAGTTGGTCGTCTCGCCCCGGTACCAGGTGGCATGCGCCTTGCGCTTCGTCCCGCCGGTCTCGTAGTAGATCTGGTCGGCGCGCTCGGGCTCGTCAACGAGCTTGAGGGCTCGCAGGAGCTTGTAGCGCAGGGTTTTCTTTGCGGGCTTGGAACGATCTTGGGCCATGGTCGAGCGATAACCCAGCGGAGCCGGCAATTCAAGCAACGCAATGCGCTCGATGGTGAGCAATCCACCAGCGGTATCCGGCGTGAAGCAGGCTTCGTCACCCGCCGCAACACTGCGGCAGGCGCTCTAGCTGTTTTCCCGGGGAACCGCCGTCAGGCGGATATGTCGATGACCCCGCAGTCGCCGGCGTCCGAAGCGTAGGCGAGGAGTTTGCCGTTGGCGCTCCAGCCCATCGAGGTGATCGCACCCTTGCCGGGGCGCCGCAGCAGGGCCTCCTTGCCGTCGGCGATGCGCACCGCCAGAACCATGCCGTCGACAAAGCCGATCGCCAGGACCTCTTCTGCTGGATGAAAGGCGACCTGGGTGACCATGATGTTGGCGCGGGTGCCGAGTTCGAGCGGCGCCTTGCCCATCGGGCCTTCCTTGCCCGAAAACGGCCAGACGATGGCCGCAGGCGCACCCGAGGAGGCAAGCCATTTGCCCTTGACCGACCAGGACAGCGACTTGACCTTGGCCGGATAGCCGGTCATGCGCATGTGGCGGGTCTCGGCCGACTTGCTGTCAAGCTTCCAGCCGTGCAGGGCGTTCTCCTGCATGGTGGTGACGACGAAGCGACCGTCGGGGGAGAAGGTCACGCCGGTATGGGCGCCCTTCCATTCGAGGTCGACCGGCGCGCCGGTCGTGCCGATCCAATGGAGCGTCACGCCATTGTAGCGGGCGGCGGCGACCCGCAGGCCCTTGGGCGCGAAGCCGAGGCCCTCAATGGTCCGCTCCTCGGTGAATTCCTTCACCTTGCCGTCGGCCAGGCGCACATAGCCAGCCTTGCCGACCGCATAGGCGACCGCGCCCTGCGGCCCGGCCGCGACGACGGAAACCCATTTGCGCGGTACGTGGGCAAGTTCGGTTAAGCTGCCGTCATGGCCGATGCGCAGAACCTTGCCGTCTTCTCCGCCGGTGATGAGGGTCTGGTCGGCGCTGTCCTTGACACAGGCGAGCAGGCCCTGATGGGCCTCCGTCACCTTCTCGCCGCCGTCTAGCCGATGCACGGTGCCGGAAGCCGCGGCAAAGACCGGAATATCGCCGAGAAAGGCAGCGGTGACGACGTGACCGTCGATGTCGAGGGGGGCAACCGTCGGCATCAGGCTTTCTTTCCCGTTGGCATGACTTGACCCGAAAACCGCTTCACACTTTTCGGCGTCATGCTGCTGCCTCGCAGGCGTGGAAGCTCTTTTCCAGCTTTTCGCGATCAAGATCGCGGCCGATGAAAACGAGGCGGCTCTCGCGTTTCTCGCCGTCCTTCCATGGGCGCTGGTGGTCGCCCTCGATGATCATGTGGACGCCCTGCACGACATATCGCTCCTCGTCACCCTTGAAGGCGATAATGCCCTTCAGGCGCAGGATATTCGGCCCGTCGGTCTGGGTGACCTTCTGGATCCAGGGGAAGAAGCGATCGGGGTTCATCTCCCCGCCGCGTAGCGAGATCGACATGACCGTCACGTCATGGATCGGCGAGGGGGCATGGTCGTGGTGGTCATGGCCGTGATGGTCGTGGTGATCATGATCGTGGCCATGGTCATGATGGTGGTGATGATCGTGGCCGTGATCGTGATCGCAGCCGGGACCGCAGACGTGGTCCGGATCGTCGTGATCGAGGAAGTGCGGATCGTTCTCCAGCGCCCGCTCAAGATTGAAGGCGCCCTGGTTCAGCACCTTGGCGAGGTCGACGCCGGACCGCGTCGTCGCATAGATGCGGGCCGAGGGGTTGATGGCGCGAACGATGTCTTCGATGCGGTGCAGTTCGTCATGGCTGACGAGATCGGTCTTGTTGATGACCACGACGTCGGCAAAGGCGATCTGGTCCTCGGCCTCGCGGCTGTCCTTCAGGCGCAGCGGCAGATGCTTGGCGTCGACCAGCGCGACGACCGCGTCGAGTTCGGTCTTGGCGCGCACGTCGTCGTCCATGAAGAAGGTCTGGGCGACCGGGACCGGATCGGCAAGCCCGGTGGTCTCGACGATGATGCCGTCGAAGCGACCGGGTCGGCGCATGAGGCCTTCCACCACGCGGATCAGGTCGCCGCGCACGGTGCAGCAGACGCAGCCGTTGTTCATTTCATAGATCTCTTCGTCCGACTCGACGATCAGGTCGTTGTCAATGCCGATCTCGCCGAACTCGTTGACGATGACCGCATATTTCTTGCCGTGACTTTCAGACAGAATGCGGTTCAGGAGCGTCGTCTTGCCGGCGCCGAGATAACCGGTGAGCACGGTGACGGGAATGGGTTTTGCGGCAGCTTCGGTCATGAAAACCTCGATCAGATGGGAGCGCGGACGATGCGCCTGTAATGGTGTTACCCCATATAGGCGCTGACCCGTGGCAGTTCAAAGGCTTTGTTTGCTCTCGCCGCGATCGTCTGTGCAGACAAAAGTATCTACATCAAACGCCTGCACATCCCGCAGCAATGCGATCAGGCCATCGACCGCATGGTCGATCAGTCTCTCGCCCTTCTCCGCCGTTGCGGCCTTGGCATTGCCGGTGACACCCTCACGGTTGAGATCGGCCATTTTCCAGCCGAAGGCATGCGGGCCATAGGCGCGCAGGTGGGTGAACCGCCTGGCATAGTCGGATTGGCGCGACGGGAAATCCTCGGCTTTTGCCATGTCGACCCGCTCCGGACAAAGCGCCAGCATGACCGAGGTCTCGATCTCGCCGCCATGGATCCCGATCGCCTTTTCCTCGGGCGAGATGACGCCTTCGGGCAGGCCGAAGCGGGTCCAGCTTGTCGCCACCGCAAGCATGCCGAAACGCACGCGCGCTTCGGTGGCGACGATGGTCATCAGCGGGGAATTGCCGCCATGGGCGTTGAGCATGACGAGTTTTCGGATACCCTTGCCCGAAAGGTCCGCGGCAATCGCCAGCCAGCGCTCGACGGCGTCCTGATAGGCAAGGCTCCTGGTTCCGGCGACGTCTATGTGCTCGATCGAATAGCCGACCGGCTCGGCGGGCAGGAATATCACCGGCAGATCTTTGGGGAGCTTGCGCGCGAGGCGGGCAACGATCCCTTCGACAATCAGCGTGTCGGTTTCGAACGGAAGATGAGGTCCGTGCTGTTCATGGGCGCCGAGCGGCAGAACGGCGATGCAGTCGGGCCGCATTTGTGGCAGGGAGACAGGTCCGCTGTCGGGCATATCGGGCTTGGATTGCGGCATCTGGCGTTGATCTTCGTTCTTCGTTATGGATTCCTGGCAGAATATTAGCCGGCACATCATGATGTTTATTTTCGCCATCGGGCGGCAGGGAGGCACAATGGCGAAAAAGGACAAGGGCGACAAGAAGAACAAGGCGGGCAAGAAGAAGGAGAACGGCGAGCGCCATCACTCACTTGCCGCCGCAGTGACGCAGGCCGCCCGCGCCATGCGCACGCACCTGTCGCGCAGCCTTGCCGACAGCGGGCTCTATGCCGGACAGGATACGGTGGTGCAACTGCTCGCCGCGGAGGAGGGGCTGACGCCCGGCGCGCTGGCCCAGAGGCTCGGCGTCAAGGCACCAACCATGACCCGCACGATCGGCCGGATGGAGGCCCAGGGTTTCGTCGAGCGTCGCCCTGTCGATGCGGACGGGCGCCTGACCATGGTGCATCTGACGGCCGAGGGGCGTACCCGGCTCGAGGCCATTGCCGTGGCTTCAGCGGAAGTCGAGGAACTGGCGACCGCGGGATTGTCCGGCAAGGAGGTCAAGCAATTGCTCAAGCTTCTGGCCACGGTGGAGGAAAACCTGCACGGGAATACGTCCAAGGACTGATAAATCTCCTCCCATTTCCTGGGAAACGGGAATTGAAATACGCACTTAAACTATTTAATTAAAAAGTTTAGGTGCGTTGGAGGAGACCGCAGGGCATGCATCGTTCCATCAAGGGAGGCAAAGTGGCGCAGAAGGTCAAACTGTCAACGATCGCCGAGTCACTGGGGCTGTCGACCGCAACCATTTCGCTCGCACTGCGCGACAGCCCGCTGGTGGCCGCCGATACCCGCGAGAAGATCAAGGAGCAGGCGCGGACGCTCGGCTACATCTACAATCGCCGGGCCGCCAGCCTTCGCACCTCCCGCTCCGGCATTATCGGCGTCGTCGTGCACGACATCATGAACCCTTTCTACGGCGAGATCCTGAAAGCCATCGAGAGCGAGCTGGACCGCAGTCGGCACACCTTCATCCTGTCCAACCACTATGATTCCGTCGACAAGCAGCGGAACTTCATCGAGACGCTGCTGCAGCTAGGCGGCGACGGCGTCATCATGTCGCCGGCCATCGGCACGCCGGTGGAGGACATCCGGCTTGCCGAGGACAATGGCATGCCGGCGATCCTGATCGCGCGACAGATGGAGGGGCTCGATGTCCCGACCTATCGCGGCGACGACAGTTATGGCATTTCGCTCGCCACCAACCATTTGATCGGTCTCGGGCACCGGACGATCGCCATGATCGGCGGCACGGACCAAACCTCGACGGGGCGCGATCGATACCAGGGCTATGTCAATGCGCTGCGCAAGGCAGGCATCGAGGTGGACCCGGAACTGCGCATTCCGGGACCCCGCACCAAGCAGGGGGGCTTCGAGGCCGCCGTGCATTTCCTCTCGCTGCCGCAGAAGCCGACCGCCGCGGTCTGCTGGAACGATCTCGTCGCCATCGGCCTGATGAACGGTATTGCCCGCGCCGGACTGGTGCCGGGTCGCGACATTTCGGTGACGGGCTATGACGATCTCGAGGAGGCCTCGATCGCCACGCCGTCGCTGACCACGGTGTGGAACGGCCAGGCGGAAGTGGGACGGCTTGCCGCCCGCGCCCTGCTCGACAAGCTGGCCGGCAGCCACGAGCCGGACGGTATCCACCTGATCAAGCCGGAAATGCGCATTCGCCAGTCGACCGGCCCGATCCACATTCGCTGACCCTCAGGAGGCCAAATGACGAATTCGCGCGCCACCATTCTCGTGCCGGGCCGCATCAACCCGCGCGTCACGGAGAGGCTTTCAGCCCGTTTCGATCTGGTTGCCGTGCCGCATGGCCCGGACCTGGAGATTTCCGCAGAGGATGCCGAAAGGATACGCGCAATCGCCGTGTCGGGCGCGCTTCCGGCGAACTGGATCGCGAGGCTCCCCCGCCTCGAAATGATCGCCAGTTTCGGTGTGGGCTATGACGGCGTCGACGTTCGCGCCGCCGCCGCGCGCGGCGTCGTTGTGTCGAATACGCCCGACGTCTTGAACGACGAGGTCGCCGACACGGCGATCGCCTTGCTGCTGAATACGGTGCGCCAATTGCCCCAGGCGGAGACATGGCTGCGTAACGGGCGCTGGGCGTCGGAGGGGCCTTTCCCGCTCTCGCCGCTTTCGCTGAAGGGGCGGCATGTCGGCATTCACGGCCTTGGCCGGATCGGTCTGGAGATCGCGCGGCGGCTGGAGCCTTTCAAGGTGAAGATCAGCTATTGCACGCGCCGGCCGCGCCCGGATGTCGGCTACTGCCATTTCCCGACGCTGCTGGGCCTGGCCGAGGCGGTCGACACCTTGATCTCGATTGTGCCCAAGACGCCCGAGACGATCGGGGCGATCGATGCCGAGGTGCTGAGAGCGTTGGGGCCGCGTGGCGTGCTGATCAATGTCGGGCGCGGTACGACCGTCGACGAGCCGGCGCTGATTGCGGCGCTAAAGGCTGGAACGATCGCGGCGGCCGGTCTCGATGTCTTCATGAACGAGCCGCAGGTGCCGCAGGACCTGATCGACCTGCCGAATGTCTCGCTGCTCCCGCATGTCGCATCGGCTTCGGTTCCGACCCGAAATGCCATGGCGGATCTCGTGGTCGACAACCTGATCGCCTGGTTCGACACGGGCCGGGCTTTGACCCCGGTGCCGGAAACGCCGCAGAAAACCTGAGGCGTACTTTCCGGGAAGAGGTTCCGGTTCGGGTCAGGCCTTGCTCTTGGCGTAGGCGCGCACGGCATCGCCGAAGGCCTCGAACAAGGCGCGCGACGGACTGTCGGTTTCGGCCCAGTATTCCGGATGCCATTGCACGCCGATGGCAAAGCCCTTGGCGTCGATCACCGAGACCGCCTCGATCGTGCCGTCTTCGGCCAGCGCCTCGACCTGGAGGCCCGGCGCCGTTTTCGAGATCGCCTGGCGATGCAGCGAGTTGACCTGGATCGAACCGGCGGTGCCGAGATAGCGGGCGATGCAGGAGCCTTCCGCCACGATCACGTCCTGGCGAATGCTGTAGACCACGTCGCGATCGTCATGCTGCGGCTTGCGATGATCCCAGACGCCTTCCTGTTCCTGGATTTCGCTGGCCAGCGTGCCACCGAGCGCGACGTTCAATTCCTGGATGCCGCGACAGATGGCAAACAGCGGAATGCCGCGTTCGATCGCGCGGCGGATGAGCGGCAGGGTGGTGGCGTCGCGCGCCGGGTCGAAAGGGCCGTCGCTGTCGCGCGCTTCCGCGCCGTAGAGCGCCGGGTGCACGTTGGTCGCCGAGCCGGAGACGAGAAGCCCGTCGACCCGGTCCAGAAGCGCGTCGGTCTCGTTTCCGTCCTCGAAGGCCGGGATGATGAAGGACATCACGCCAGCGACCTTGAGGGCGGCGCGGACATACTGGTTCTGGGCGGCATGCCAGTGCGTTCCGTCGAACTCGCGAATGTCGGCGGGAATGGCTATGATCGGCTTGGGCATTGGAAACTCCAGAGATAGCCTATGCGGGCATGACGCATTTCTTGGAGCGAGCCGGGGGGAGAAGTCAATATGTGATCGTGTTGCGGCCGTTGAGGCCTTGCGTGTGCCCGGCCCGATTCTGCAAACCCCATCCAAGGTCCTCAAGCGTGCCGGGTGGGAGGAAACGGGCCGTGTTGGCTGGATATGCTCTTCATTCCACCAGCATTGCGAATGAAAACGCCCCTGCGCAGAGCCTGAAACTGTTCCGCGGAAGGTGTCTGTTCCGGTCGACCGGGCACCGCCTGCAGGGCGGCCTGGGGAGCGTGCATCCACGGTGACGCGCAGCGCGAAAAAGCAACGAATACAATCCGGATGATAGGAGCCAAGGCGCAATCGTCCGAATTGTCCATCTAGTCCGAAAGAATATTGCCGCGGCGCTTGAAACGCTTTGGACAAAATGGTTATCTCGCCGGCATTGCCATCGGGAGGGGGCGCAAGGTTTCCACCGTTTGGAGCAACCATGATGGGAGGTCATTTCATGGATCGTCGTTCATTTATCAAGAAAGCGGGTGTCGCCGGTACTGGCGTCGCCGCATCCACCGTGCTGGCAGCGCCGGCCATCGCCCAGGAAAACCCGAAGATCACCTGGCGTCTGACGTCGTCGTTCCCGAAGTCGCTCGACACCATTTACGGTGGTGCAACTGACATCGCCGAACGCGTTGCTGCGGCAACCGACGGCAATTTCCAGATCCAGGTCTTCGCTGCCGGTGAAATCGTCCCCGGCCTGCAGGCTGTCGATGCCGTTGCCGCCGGCACGGTCGAAGCCGCGCACACCACTTCTTATTATTTCTGGGGCAAGGAACCGACCTTCGCTTTCGGTACCGCCATTCCGTTCGGCCTCAACGCGCGCATGTCCAATGCCTGGTTCAACCAGGGCAACGGCAACACGCTGATGAACGAGTTCTTCGCCACCCAGAACCTCTATGGTCTGCCGGCCGGTAATACCGGCGTTCAGATGGGCGGCTGGTTCCGCAAGGAAATCAACACCGTCGACGACCTCAAGGGTCTGAAGATGCGTATTGCCGGTCTGGCCGGCAAGGTGCTCGAAAAGGTCGGCGTCGTTCCCCAGCAGCTCGCTGGCGGCGACATCTATCCGGCACTGGAAAAGGGCACGATCGATGCTGCCGAATTCGTCGGTCCCTACGACGATTCCAAGCTGGGCTTCCACAAGGTCGCCAAGTACTACTACTATCCGGGTTTCTGGGAAGCCGGTCCGGTTGTTCACGGCTTCTTCAACCTGGAGAAGTACAACAACCTGCCGAAGCACTACCAGGCGATCATCACCGACGCCTGCGCCTTTGCCAACACCAACATGATGGCAAAGTACGACGCCAAGAACCCGGCGGCGATCAAGCAGCTGGTTTCCGAGGGAACGGTGCTTCGTCCGTTCAGCCAGGAAATCATGGAAGCCTGCTACCAGGCGGCGATCGAGATCTATGCGGAACTGTCGGCGCAGAGCCCGTTCTTCAAGAAGATCTACGACGATCAGCTGGCGTTCAAGAAGGATGCCTATCTCTGGGCCCAGCTCGGCGAATACACCTTCGACACGTTCATGATGATCCAGCAGCGCGCCGGCAAGCTCTAAGCTTTTCCAGGCCGTAGACCATATGAGGCTCCGGGTGTCTTGCCCGGAGCCTTTTTCGTGTGCGGTCGGCGGATGCGGGGACGCCTGGTCTCTCTGCCCGGCGCGGTCGCTGTCGCGGCAAAACGAAACGCCCCGGACCTGAGATCCGGGGCGTTTCGCATCATGCTCGTTGTTGGTCGGGATCCCGCAGGATCCCGGCTTGTGCTTACCTGATGACCGGCGGCTGGCTGAGGTCGGTTGCCGGGTTGGCAGCAGGCGCTGCCGGTGCCGGAGCAGGCGCCGGTTGCGGTCCGCCCAGATTGAGCGGCGGCAGGCCCATGGCCGGAGCCTGGGCGCCATTGCCGTTTGCGCCACCCAGCGGCGGCAGGCCGAAGTTCGGCGCGCCGTTGCCGTCCGAACCGAGCGGCGGCAGCGTCATGCCCCCACCCTGGCCGAAGCCGGGAACCTCGATCTGCACGTCGGCCGGGTTGATGGTCGGCGCATCGCCCTTGTAGCGCATGACCAGGCCGGGGAAGGCGAAGACCACCATGATCGCCAGGAACTGGATGATGATGTAGGGGAACACGCCCTTGTAGATGTCGAGCGTCTTCATGCCGTCCATCGTCTTGCCGGTCACCTTGTCCTTCCACTTTCCGGCCGGCGCGATCGAGCGCAGGTAGAACAGCGAGAAGCCGAAGGGCGGGGTGAGGAACGAGGTCTGCAGGTTGATGCCGAGAATAACGCCGAACCAGACCAGATCGATACCGAGCTTGTCTGCGACCGGAGCCAGCAGCGGCACCATGATGAAGGCGATCTCGAAGAAGTCGATGAAGCAGCCGAGGATGAAGACAATGATCGTCACAACGATCAGGAAGCCGTACTCGCCGCCCGGAAGCGCCGTCAGCAGATCCTCGATCCAGACATTACCGTTGATGCCGTAGAAGGTCAGGCCGAAGACGCGGGCGCCGATCAGGATCATCATGACGAAGGCCGAAAGCTTCGTCGTGGCGTCCAACGCGTGCTTCATGGTCGCCATCGACATGCGGCCTTTCATCGCCGCCATGATGATTGCACCCGCAGCCCCCATGGCGCCGCCTTCGGTCGGCGTGGCAATGCCGAGGAAGATGGTGCCGAGCACGAGGAAGATCAGCGCCAGCGGCGGAATCAGGACGATGATGACCTGCTGGGCAAGCCGAGAGATGATGTTCAGGTTAAGTTTCTGATTGGCCAGGGCGATCAGGTAGATGCTGAAGACGCCAAAGGCGAGGGCCGAGACGAGGCGCCATTCGGGGCTGGCAATGCCGGTGAACAGCACTTCATGGCCGAGGAAGTAGAGTGCAACGCTGATGACCAGCATGACGAAAAGCGAGGTGACGCCACCGCCGAGGGTACGGGCCTCGAGAGGCAGGGCAGGCGCCCATTGCGGTTTGATCATCGTGATGACGAAAATGTAGAGGCAGTAGGCCGAGATGATCAGGAGCGCCGGATAGAGCGCGCCGACATACATGTCGCCGACCGAGCGGCCGAGCTGGTCGGCCATGACGATCAGCACGAGCGAAGGCGGAACGATCTGCGCGAGCGTGCCCGAGGCGGCAATCGTACCGGCAACCAGGGGCCGGTTGTAGTTGTAGCGCAGCATGATCGGCAGCGAGATCAGGCCCATGGCCATGACCGAGGCGGCAACGACGCCGGTCGTGGCGCCGAGCAGTGCACCGACCAGGATGACCGCATAGGCAAGACCGCCGCGGATCGGGCCGAAGAGCTGACCGATGGTGTCGAGCAGGTCTTCCGCCATGCGCGAGCGCTCCAGGATCAAGCCCATCAGCGTGAAGAACGGGATCGATAGCAGCGTGTCATTGTACATGATGCCGTAGATGCGGTCGGGGTGTGACTGCAGCAGAGGCCAGAAAAGTCTGATTTCCGGGGAGATGGCGGAAAGTTCGACACCGAAGGCGAAGTAGATCAGGCCGCCCGCGGCGAGCGTGAATGCCACAGGATAGCCGAGCAAGAGCATCAGCATCACCGTGGTGAACATGATCGGGGCGAGGTTGTGTGCGATGAAATCGATCATGTCAGTGTCCCGTCACTTCGGCGGCGTCTTTTACATCGGCCTTGTCTTCGAGATGGCCGGAAAGGATGGCGGCACGTTTGATGATCTCTGAGATCGCTTGGGCGCTCAGCAGCAGGAAGCCGAAGAAGACGGCGGCCTTGGCCGGCCAGACGATCAACCCGCCGGCGCTGGAAGAAATTTCGCCGATCTTGAAGGAGTTCAGGAACCACGGCCAGGCAAGCCAGGTCATCAGGAAGGTGAATGGCACGAGGAAGATAATGTGCAGGATCAGGTCAATCCAGTCTCGCGTGCGCTTGCTCCACGAACTCGCGAGGATGTCGATGCGGATATGTTCGTTGTTCAAGAGAGTATAGGCGGCGGCGAGCATGAAAACGGTACCAAAGAGGTACCACTGCAGCTCGAGCCAGGCATTCGACGAGATGTCGAACATCTTGCGGATGACCGCATTGCCGGCGCTGATGATGACGGCGGCGAGGAGCAGCCAGGAAACCCAGCGCCCTATTGCCCCGTTGATCGCATCGATCACCCGGGTGATTGCCAATAACATTTTCATGTTTGTCTCCCCAAATACTAAGGGTCGTCCTTAGAGCATGAAAAGGTGACGTGCAACGGGTGAAGGCTCCGGGTTTCCGGCCTTTTCCGCAATCTGCCCCCTCTCTTCATCTAGTCTTTCGTCTAATGCCTTCCGTCAATTTTTCACCGATGCGGCGGCGCCCGAGGGGAGGTCCAAAGACACTCTGGGGAGCTGTTTCCCATGCCCCATTTCGGGACAGGGCACGATGCGTCGTTTGATCGACCTTAACTTGTTTGCAACGAGCGATTTGCCATCCTGGCGAAAATGCGCAATCTGCAGCAGTGGCCTGGGGACTGCTGTCGCGCGCAGCGTCGTGATCAAACGATGTGTGCGCTCGACTATGGATTTTCCTGTGTTTTTGGCAATCGATTTTTAAATCGTTTTGCATAGGTTGCAGGGACAAGGAGGCCAACGGATGAAGGCTCATGGCACGAAAGCTGTGCCGACGGACGTATACCTGTCCTTCGTCAGCTCGCTGTTCGGCAACCGGCAGACTCTGTTTACCGGCATGCTGGTCCACATCCTGACCTATCTCGTGGTCTATCATAAGACCAAGGATCTGGTCTTCGTCATGCTGGCCATCGCCTTCGTGGTCGTCTTCGCCAACCGCCTCCTCCTCTTCGCTCGCTTCAGCAAGGCCGAGAAGTCGACCTGGTCGCTCGATGACATCCGGCAATGGGAGGCGCGCTATGTCCTGGGCGGCGCCTCGACCGCCGCCATTCTCGGGATCGGTTGTGGTTATTCCATTCTGGAATTCGAGGACACCTTCGTCGAGCTTGCCTGCGTCTCCGTCACCATGGCCTCGATGGTGTCCGTCGTCGGGCGCAACTATGGTTCTCGGCTGGCCGTCAATCTTCAGAGTCTGGCCTGTTGCGCTCCGATCATCGTCGGCGCCGCCTTTTCCCAGGACCCCTACAAGGTGCTCCTGTCGGTCATGCTCATTCCCTTCGTCCTGACAACCCAGGCGATGGCAAAGGGCGTGCGTGAGTTTCTCTATGAGAACGTCCTCGCAGCACGGGAAATCAAGAAGGTCGTCGGCAGCTTCGACACTGCACTCAACAACATGACGCACGGCCTCATCATGCTCGATCCGCACAATCGCATCGAGGTCATCAATCGCAAGGCCTGCGAACTGCTCAATCTCGGCGAGCGGGCGAGGCTGAAGAGTTGTGATCTCGACGTCGTGTTGCGCTACGGCGTGCGCCATACCTTCATCGATGGTTCGATGCCGAGCCTGATCCAGCGCCAGCTCGCCCAGTTGATGGACGGCACCATTTCGCGTGCCATCATGCAGTTCTCAGAGGATCTCGTGCTGGAGTTCTCCGCCAGCCGGCGTCCCGAGGGCGGCGTCGTTCTGATCTTCGAGGACGTCACCGCGCGCGTGCGTGCCGATCGCAAGATCCTGCACATGGTGCGGTTCGATTCCATGACCGGACTGCCGCAGCGCAGCTATTTCGCCGAACTCGTCAGGGACCAGATCGCGGCCCGCACCAAAGGCGGTGAGATCGCCTTCATGGTCCTCGATGTCGACGAGTTCAAACATGTCAACGACATGAAAGGGCATGTGACCGGCGACCGGCTGCTTGCGGCGATCGCCAACCGGCTGCTGAAGCTCGCCGCAGGGGAGGCGATCGTCGGTCATCTCGTCGGTGACCAGTTCGTCCTGTTCTTCCCCAATGCCGAGCAGCGTCCCGACCTCGAGCAGCGGATGCGCGCCATCCATGCCGCCATCGCCGGTCAATACGACATCGACGGCACCAGTTTTGCCGTCACCTTCTGCGCCGGCGCGGTCCAGATGGACATTGCCGAACTGCGCATGGAGGAATGGCAGATCAAGGCCGACCTGGCGGTGTTCGAATCGAAATCGCGCGGCAAGGGAAATTTCACCGCCTTCGCCCAGGAAATGGATGCCCGCTATATCGAGCGCCAGCGACTGAAGACCGACCTCAAGGAAGCGGTCGAGACGGGTGCTTTGCAGGCCGTCTACCAGCCGATGTTCGTGTCGGACGGATCGCGCATCGCCTGCTGCGAGGCGCTGTCGCGCTGGACGCATCCGGACAAGGGCGCAATCCCGCCCAACATCTTCATCCAGATCGCCGAGGAAATGGGAATCGTCGCCGACATCACCCGTTTCATGATCCGCACGGCCTGCCGCGATTGCGCCACCTGGCCGGAGTCGATCGGCGTCTCGGTCAATCTTTCGGTCCAGGACCTGCGCAATGACGACATCGTCAGGACGGTGCTCGATGCGCTAGACGAATCCGGCCTGGCGCCGACGCGTCTGCATCTCGAAGTCACCGAGTCGAGCCTGATCGAGGAGCTGGGCGCTGTCCGACTCATCCTCGAGGAATTGCGCCAGCACGGCATTACCATCGCTATCGACGACTTCGGCACCGGCTTCTCCAGCCTCAGCTATCTCGATTCGCTGCCGGTCGACCAGGTCAAGATCGACCGTTCCTTCGTGCGCAATATCGGCGAGGATGCCAAAAGGCTGAAGCTGCTGCGCGGCATCGTCACCCTGTCGCGCCAGCTCGATCTCGGCATCATCGTCGAAGGGGTCGAAACCCAGGAGCAACTCGCACTGCTGGCCAAATACGATCTGGCGGACCTCATCCAGGGCTATGTCTATTCGATGCCGATCGCCTCGGAAGCCGTTGCCGACCTCGCCGAACGGGCCGAAAAGAAGCTGGTTGCGGCCGGCGCCGTCAACGTCGCCTGACATCATTCCAGATCTCGTTTGTGAAATCCCCTGTATTTAAAGGGTGCGCCAAAGGCCGCAACCCCCGGTTAACCATGTTTTCTAAGCATCTGTTAACCTTAACAAACGGTAAATCGTCGCAGTACAAGATTTCGCAAGTGTGCAACCTCTCGTGGTTCGCTAAGGTTGGTTAACAAATCGTAAACCGCGAGGCCACTGAATGAATGCACGCGCCGAGGTGCCCGAAAGCTTTGCTGCAAGACTGATGTCGCTGCTCGACAATATCGAGTATCGACGGATCGAAAGCAGCGAGGACTTTGGCGAGATCGAACGGCTCCGCTACCGCGCTTACAAGGCGGCGGACGTCCTGCCGGTCGGGGCCGCCAGCCTGATCGACGACATCGATTTCGACGACCATGCCTATGTCTTCGGCGTCTACTATTTCGAGGAACTGGTGAGCACGGTACGGCTGCACTATGTGACGCCAAGTCATCCGGTCGCACAGTCATCGGGTGTGTTCCCGGATGCGATCGACGATTTCCTAGAGGCGGGACTGACCCTCATCGATCCGGCGCGCTTCGCCGTCGAGCCTCAGGTCGCTGCGGAGCTTCCCGTCCTGCCGTACATCACACTGAGGCCGAGCATTGTCGCGGCTGCCTATTTCAAGGCGGACCGGGTGCTGCAGCACGTGCGGCCGCCACATGCGGCATTCTACAAGCGCGTCTTCTATGCCGACACGATCGTCGATCGCAGGATGACGGAGATCTATGGGCTGGAACTGACGCTGCTCGCCACCAATACCCACACGACAGGCAGGAAGCTGCTGGAGCGCTATCCGTTCTTCAATTCGGGCGAACACGAGCGGCGCCTGATGTTCGGTCGGGACAGAACGCAGGCGGCGCCGTCGCTTACCGTGCTGCCTTCGGCACGGCTGGTGTTCGAGGGGCACATTCCGGGCGCTATTGCCGGGGTGCATTATTGAATAATCCAGCATAGGGCGCGGTGACTGATTGCACTCCTTTCAAGCTTTGTGTAAGGCGGAAAAGGGGAGAGGCGTGTTCGACGCAGCAGCCTGCACCTGGTGAAATTCAAGTCGGCGGCCCGCTACCAAGGTGAGGCGGCCGCCCAAGGGAGACAGATCATGAGCGAACACCACGGCGGTCCCGTCGAAACCGGCGCTTCGATGAACTATAACGAGCATGAAAAGACCTATGATCTCTTCATCGCCGCGACCAAGTACAGCACCGTCTTCCTCGTCGCGCTTTTGATTGCCATGGCCGCCGGCTTCTTCGGTGGCGCCGGCTTCCTCGGCGGCCTGATCGTTCTCGTCGTGCTCACCGCTGCCGGCGTGTTCCTGATGCGTTGATCGGCAGGCGGCAGGGGAAGGCGCAAGCATGTTCACCGCCGCTTCCGATCCCTTTCTGTTTCGGCTCGCCGTTTTCGCGCTGGCGATTTTCGTCGGCTGGGTTTCCGCATCCCGAACATTGCGCGGCCATCGTCAGGCATTCGTGGTGGTCGCCGGCCTTATTGCCGCGGCGATCTCCAGCGGTGCCATCCTGATCGTCGGCGTGTCACCGGCTGGCCCGCCCCGCAGCCTGTCATTCGCGGCTCTGCTGCTGGTTTCGGCCGGTGTCGTCGCTGGCCTTCTGATCGCTGCGCGGAGGATTTCGGCCGACAAGCGGCGTGCGGGCTGAAGGGGCATCATGCAGCAACTGGCCGTCATCTGCGATCTCGCTGCCGCCCTCTTCCTCGCCGTCTGCGCCATCAGGGGCGCTGGCGGGCGGCCCTTGCCCGCCCTGGTTCCGTTCTTGGCCGTTGGACTCGGTTTTGCCGCTCTTGCCGCCTTGCTGGCGGCCGAGCCAAGCTTCGGCGGTTCCCTGCTGATCCTGCTGGCGGTCGGGATAGGCTGCACACTGGGTGCGGGCGTGGCGCTTTCCGCCTCTCTTGCGCGTGTTCCGCTGTTCCTGACCGGCCTTTTGATCCTTTACGGGATCGTTGCGATTCTTCTTTCTACAGCCATCGTCGACAGCGGTTCCCCATTCTGGCAGGCAGGGACGGGAGCGGGTGACATCGAGCGGCTGGGCGCGGCCACCGTGGCGATGATCGCCGGCAGCCTGGTGCTGGGCGGCGGGAGCGTGCTTCTTTTCCGACGCGCCCGAGTGGCGAGCGCAGGGGAGTGGTTCGCCGGTCTCCGCCGCCTGCAGGTCCTCACCATAGCCATGACCCTGCTGCTCGCTGCCGTCTTCCTCGTCACGCACAGCCCGCTGATATTCTGGCTCTGCGCCGTCACGGGCGTCCTGGCGGGGGCATTGCTGGTTCTGCCCATGGGTGCCAAGGCGCGTTGGCCGTTGTCGGTCTTGTTGACCGGATTGTGCGGTCTTTCCACCGCGGCCCTGGGTTTCGCCCTTGCGAGCCTGGTGATGATCGCGGCAGGGGGGCTGGTCGCAGCGTCCATGGCTTCGGTGCTTGCCGACCTTGCTCGAGACGCGGGACGGCGGCCGCTTCTGATGCTGTTCTACAGGCAAAACTGACGATCAACGGGTAGCCGATGAAAAATGCCGGCGCGGAGCCGGCATTTTTTCATTGGCTATCTGTGCGTCTCGACGCTCGGATCAGGCGCCGCCGCCGCGCGTGCGGGCGAGGCCCTGCTGGGCCGGCAAATATTTCGGGTCGAGGCCGAGGGCGTGCGAGTAAGACTTCGAGGCGCGAGCCTTGTCGCCGCGGCGCTCGTAGATCAACGCCTGGTTGGCCCAGGATTCGGCGATCTTGCCGTTGAGTTCGATGGCATGGTTGAAGTCGGCGAAGGCATTCTCGTCGTCGTTCAGGGCGACATAGGACACGCCGCGGCCGTTATACGGCTCGGGTGCGCTCGGCGACAGGGAGATGGCCTTGGAGAAGTCGTCGATCGCCTTGTCGTGCTGACCGCGTAGCTGGTAGATCAGGCCGCGATTGTGATAGGCGCGGCCATCCGTCGTGTCGAGCTGGATGGCGCGGTTGAAGTCGCCGAAGGCTTCGTCGATCCGGCCGGCCTGGCGGTAGATGTTGCCGCGGCCGATATAGGCGACATCGTAGTTGGCGTTGAGGCGCAGCGCGGCATTGTAGTCCCGGGCCGCTTCGACAGGCTTGCCCATGTTGCGGTAGACCAGCGCGCGGTTGGCATAGGCCTGGTAGAAATTCGGATTGAGTTGCAGGGCGGTATTGAAATCGTCCAGCGCCTTGTTGAACTGCCCGGCACGGCCGTAGGCCGAACCGCGGACATTATAGCCCTCCGGATCGCGCGGATTGGCGGCGATGACCGACGACAGCGACGCGATGTTCTCTTCCGAGCCCTGCTCGCGATCGATGCGGATCGTGTCGGGGCTTTCTATCGTTTGACAACCGGCGAGGCCGATGAGGGCAACAACCGCGACCATGCCGGCGAGGCGGCGCGTCCCGGCAATGGCGAGCTTTGGGGTCTCAGGAAGCGAATGATCGATCATGGCGGGCCAATTTGTCCGGCGGGCTGTCCGCTGCCGAGGAGCCGAACGGCAGCGCTTTTGGTAAAAAGGAAAAGAGCGGTGGCGAAACGATCGCCCCCGCCCTTAGAACATCGGAAAACGTCGAAAAAACGACAGATCAGCGAGCGGCGCGTGCCGGGGGCGCAGCAATCAGACCTTCGCGCTGCATGCGCTTGCGAGCCAGCTTGCGAACGCGGCGAACCGCTTCGGCCTTTTCGCGCGCGCGCTTCTGCGAGGGCTTCTCGTAATAGTCGCGCATCTTCATTTCGCGGAAGATACCTTCGCGCTGCATCTTCTTCTTGAGAGCGCGAAGCGCCTGATCAACGTTGTTGTCGCGGACTAGTACCTGCACGTTTATCCCGTTCCTTTGGTTTCGAGTGGTCGTCGCGCCAAAGTCAGGTCATCGGCACAACGAAGAACTATCTTTTTCGCCCGGCTACAAGCCCGGCGATTAGCGAGGCCAATTAGCAGAACATCGGGCCCAAGTCCAGATGGTGCGGGCGTTTTCGCAAGGGCAAAAAAGCGTGCCGAACAAGGGCTGACCAAAGCGTGTCGAAAGAGGCATGTCGCAACGTCGCAAAAGGGCGGTCATGACGCATATGGATTTGTCAGTTTCGCAGCCTACCCCATTGCCTGAACTATAGGAGTTTGAGGCGAATGCGCAAATATTCGGTTTTTGCCGTGGCCCGCGAGGCGCTCAGAGCTCACAAGGGCTGGGAAGCCCAGTGGGTCTCTCCCGAGCCGCGTCAGGCTTATGACGTCATCATCATAGGCGGCGGCGGCCATGGCCTCGGCGCGGCCTATTACCTCGCCAAGGAACATGGAATCACCAATGTCGCGGTGATCGAGAAGGGATGGATCGGCGGCGGCAATACCGGTCGCAACACCACCATCATCCGGTCCAATTATCTCTATGAAGAGAGCATGGACATCTACGAGCATTCCCTGAAGCTGTGGGAAGGCTTGAGCCAGGATCTCAACTACAACGTCATGTACTCGCCGCGCGGCGTGATGATGCTGTCGCACAATGTGCATGACCAGCAGTCGTTCAAGCGCCACATCAATGCCAACAATCTCTACGGCATCGACAACGAGTGGCTGACGCCGGAGCAGGCGAGGGCCTATTGCCCGCCGCTCGATATTTCCAAGACCGCCCGCTACCCGATCAACGGCGCGGCGCTCCAGCGGCGCGGCGGGACGGCGCGTCACGACGCGGTGGCCTGGGGCTTTGCCCGTGCGGCGTCCGATCGCGGCGTCCATATCATCCAGAACACCGAGGTCACCGGTATCCGCCGGGGCCCTAACGGTGAGGTCACGGGCGTCGAGACGTCGCGCGGGTTCATCGGCGCGAAAAAGATCGGTGTGTCGGCTGCCGGGCATTCCTCGGTCGTCATGGGCATGGCCGGCGTACGCCTGCCGGTCCACTCGACCCCGCTGCAGGCTCTCGTGTCCGAGCCGATGAAGCCGATCTTTCCCTGCGTCGTCATGTCGAACACGGTGCACGCCTACATCTCGCAGTCGGACAAGGGCGAGTTCGTCATCGGCGCCGGCACGGACCAGTACAATTCCTATTCGCAGACCGGTGGCCTGCAGATCATCACCCATACGCTCGATGCCATCTGCGAGCTGTTCCCGATGTTCCGACGCGTCAAGATGATGCGCCAGTGGGGCGGGATTACCGACAATACGGCGGACCGCTCGCCGATCCAGGGCGTGACGCCGGTGCCCAACCTGTTCGTCAACGCCGGCTGGGGAACCGGCGGCTTCAAGGCGACGCCGGGCTCGGCCAATCTGTTCGCCCATCTGATCGCCAGGGGCGAGCCGCACCGCCTGGCGGCAGGTCTCACCCTCGACCGCTTCCGCACCGGACGTCTGATCGACGAGGCGGCCGCGGCCGCCGTGGCGCACTGATCCTCAAAGGACATTCATCATGCTGCTGATCAAATGCCCCTATTGCGAGGAAGAGCGCTCCGAGCTCGAATTCCGCGCCGCCGGTGAGGCGCATATCGCCCGCCCGGCGAACATCGCCGACATCACGGATGAGGAATTCGCGGACTATTTCTTCCTGCGTGACAATCCGAAGGGCCTCATCTTCGAACGCTGGCGCCACATGAGCGGGTGCGGCCGCTTCTTCAATGCCGTGCGCGACAGCGTGAGCGACAAGATCCACCTGACCTACAAGGCCGGAGAGCCGAAGGCCGACGTTTCGGCCTTCCTCCCGAACGCAGTCGAGAAGGGAGCGTCGAAATGAGCGGCGCCAATCGTATTGCCGGCAAGGGCCGCCTGACGCCGGCCCGTACCGCCCGTTTCACCGTCGATGGTAAGAGCCTCACGGCCTATGAGGGCGATACTGTCGCCTCGGCCATGCTGGCCAGCGGCATGCACCTCGTCGGCCGGTCGTTCAAGTATCACCGCCCGCGCGGCATCCTGACCGCCGGTCCGGAAGAGCCGAATGCGCTGCTTGACGTCTCGCGCGACGCCGCCCGGCGCCAGCCGAACGTGCGCGCCACCGTGCAGGAAGTGTTCGACGGCATGAAGGTCGAGACGCAGAACCGCTGGCCGTCGCTGTCCTTCGACATCGGCGAAGTCAACGACTTCTTCTCGCCGTTCTTCGCCGCCGGCTTCTACTACAAGACCTTCATGTGGCCGAAGTCCTTCTGGCACTCGGTCTATGAGCCCTTCATCCGTCGCGCCGCGGGCCTCGGCGTTGCGCCGAAGGAAGAGGATCCGGATCATTATTCCAGCCGCTACGCGCATTGCGACGTTCTCGTCGTCGGCGGCGGTGCAGCCGGTCTTGCCGCGGCACTTGCCGCAGCCGAGACCGGTGCCGAGGTCATCCTGTGCGACGAACAGCCGGAACTGGGCGGTGCCTTCCACTACGACACCGGCGCGACCGTCGACGGCCAGAACGGCTATGACTGGGCGCAGGCCACTGCCGCCCGGCTGGCTGCCATGCCGAACGTCCGGGTCCTGCCCCGCACCACGGCTTTCGGCTATTACAACCACAACTTCGTGGCGCTCGCCGAGCGCGTCACCGACCATCTCGCCAAGCCGGCCAAGAGCCTGCCGCGCGAGCGGCTGTGGCAGGTCCGCACCAGGAAGGTCGTGCTCGCCACCGGCTCGATCGAGCGCCACATGGTGTTCGCCAACAACGACCGGCCGGGCATCATGCTCGCGTCCGCGGCGCGCACCTATCTCAACCATTTCGGCGTGGCCGTCGGCGCCAAGGTCGGCGTCTACACCGCCCATGATTCGGCCTATGAGGCAGCCTTCGACCTGAAGCGTGCCGGTATCACTATTCCGGCGATCGTCGACTGCCGCGAAAAGCCCGGCGAAAAGGTGCTTGCCGAGGCCCGCTCGCTCGGCATCGAAGTGCTCGTCGGTCATTCCGTCGCCGACACGGCGGGTCGCCTGCGCATCCGCTCGATGACGGTCAAGCGCAACGGCAGCGGCAGCGGCCGCAAGATTGAGGTCGATGCGCTGATCGTGTCGGCCGGCTGGACGCCGTCCGTCCATCTGTTCTCGCAATCGCGCGGCAAGTTGAAGTTCGACGCCGCCAATGACCGCTTTCTGCCGGATGTCTATGCGCAGGACAGTATCTGCGTCGGCACCTGCAACGGTATCGACGACCTGCAGTCGATCATCGACGAGGCGTTCGCGGCCGGTGCAAGAATGGCGAAGGAAGCCGGCGCGACCGGCTCCGTTTGGTCGGCGCCCGCTGGCGTCAATGCCTTCGGCTGGACCGGCGGCATGATCGGTGCGGCCGAAGGGGCAGGGCGCGACACAAGCGTCAAGGCCTTCATCGACTTCCAGCACGATGTCTGCGCCAAGGACATCCGCCTGGCGGTGCGCGAGGGCATGCACTCGATCGAGCACATCAAGCGCTTCACCACCAACGGCATGGCTTCCGACCAGGGCAAGCTGTCCAACATGCACGGACTGGCGATCGCCGCGGAAATGCTGGGCAAGGAAATCCCCAAGGTGGGCCTCACCACCTTCCGCGCGCCCTATACGCCCGTCACCTTCGGCACGCTGATCAACCACTCGCGCGGCGAGCTGTTCGATCCGACCCGCAAGACCCCGATGCATGCCTATGAGGCTTCGCTCGGCGCGGCGTTCGAGGATGTCGGCAACTGGAAGCGGGCCTGGTACTATCCGCGTCCAGGCGAGGACATGCATGCGGCGGTCAATCGCGAATGCAAGACGGTCCGCGAGGCCGCCGGGGTGTTCAATGCCTCGACGCTCGGCAAGATCGAAGTGGTTGGCCCGGATGCGGCTGAGTTCCTCAATCTCATGTACACCAATGCCTGGGACACGCTGAAGCCCGGCAAGTGCCGCTATGGTATCATGACCCGCGACGACGGTTTCGTTTATGATGACGGCGTCGTCGGTCGCCTGGCCGAGGACCGCTTCCATGTGACGACGACGACGGGCGGTGCGCCGCGCGTGCTCAATCACATGGAAGACTACCTGCAGACCGAGTTCCCGCATCTCAAGGTTTGGCTCACCTCGACCAGCGAGCAATGGGCAGTCATCGCCGTCCAGGGCCCGAAGGCCCGCGACATCATCGCGCCCTTCGTCGAGGGCATCGACATCTCGAACGAAGCCTTCCCGCACATGAGCGTGGCCGAAGGCAAGTTCTGCGGCGTGCTGACCCGGTTGTTCCGCGTGTCGTTCACCGGCGAGCTCGGCTTCGAGGTCAACGTGCCGGCCGATTTCGGCGCCGATGTCTTCCGGAAGATCTGGGAGCGGGCCGAGAGCCTCGGCGCCTGCCTCTACGGCACCGAGACCATGCACGTACTGCGCGCCGAGAAGGGCTATATCATCGTCGGCCAGGACACCGACGGCACGCTGACCCCGGACGATGTGGGCTATGGCTGGGCTGTGTCGAAGAAGAAAAAGGACTTCGTCGGCATCCGCGGCCTGAAGCGACCGGACCTGGTCAAGGAAGGGCGCAAGCAGCTCGTCGGCCTGCTGACTAAGAACCCGAACGAGGTTCTGGAGGAGGGCGGCCAGATCGTTGCCGATCCGAACCAGCCGAAGCCGATGACCATGCTCGGTCACGTCACCTCGTCCTACTGGTCGGAAAATCTCGGCCGGTCGATCGCGATCGCCACGCTGGTCGGCGGTCGGGCGCGCATGGGTGAGACGCTCTATGTGCCGATGAAGGACAAGACCATTGCGGTCGAGGTGACCGACACCGTATTCTTTGACAAGGAAGGGGGCCGCATCCATGGCTGATGCTTTCGTCGCTGAACGCAAGACCGTGCTGGCCCGCGCCCATGGCGGCTCGCCCTCTGTGCGACTGAGGCCTGCAGAACCCGCGATGCGTGTATCGCTGCGGGCCAGGGCGGAAGATGTCGCAGCGCTTTCCAAGGCGCTCGGGGTCAAGCTGCCGGTCAAGCCCAAGGGCTCGGCCAGCACCAAGGGCCGAATGGCGTTCTGGCTCGGCCCGGACGAATGGCTGCTGATCGATGACAAGGGCGGCGATCTGATGGCCGACTGCGCCGCGTCCGGCGTGGTTCATTCGGCGACCGATGTCTCGCATCGCAATACCGCGATCATCGTATCGGGGCCGGGTGCCGCCAATGCGATCAATGCTGGCTGCCCGTTGAACCTGTCGTTGAAGACCTTCCCGGTCGGCGCCGTCACCCGCACGGTGTTCGGAAAGATCGAGGTCGTCCTTTATCGCATCGACGAAGAGACCTTCCGCCTGGAATGCTGGCGTTCCTTTGCAGAGTACGCCTTCGGCCTGCTCAATGAAGCGGCGGAAGACGCTGCGGCTTGAACCTTGAAGGGTTGGCCGGGGTGAAAGTCCCGGCCAGTCAAGTTTTTTCCCAGCGGTGTGAAGCGCGGTACGGGCGCCACGTATTGCTTCGCCAGTCTCTTTCTGACGTCTCCATGGTCACACGCCCTCTGGGCGGTCCTTCGGATCGAACTGAATGATGGTCATCCAGGTGGCGGTGAGCGCCGGCTTGCGTTCGCCCTCGATCTCGATGGTGACGTCATACGAGGTCATCATCATGCCCGCGCCGCGGAAACGCGCCTCGGACAGCACGAAATGCCCGCGAATGCGCTTGCCGCATTTGACCGGCGTCATGAAGCGGACCTTGTCGAAGCCGTAATTGATGCCCATGGTCTGTTCACGGATCTTCGGCAGGCAATCATAGTTCATCGTCGACAGCAGCGACAGCGTCAGGAAGCCATGGGCGATCGTTCCGCCGAACGGTGTTTCGGCAGCGCGCGCCGGATCCACATGGATGAACTGGTGATCGTCGGTCGCACCGGCAAAGGCGTCGATCATGGCCTGATCGACGGTGATCCACTTGGACACACCAATCTCCTCGCCGATCAGCGCCGAGACATCGGCCAGGGAAATCTCACGGGGCATGGAACCTCACCAATGGTTGCAGTCAGTGAATTCTTACAGGGGCTTGTCCGAACAGGGAATAGCGGGCCTGTGCGCAAGGAAAATGAAAAAATCAGTGTTCGATGTAAAAGGTGACGGAACGGGCACCGAGGCGGATTTGCTCGACGGGTTTGTTGGCGGGCAAGTGGTGCCAAATGCGTTTATCGCTTCGGGGTAGATCGAAGTCCAGTGTCGAATGGGAGCGGTTGAAAAGGACAGCCAGGCGCAGTTCGGTCTTCAGTTCGTAGTCGATCGTCCGCAGGACCATGGTGAGGCCCTGGGCCTCGCCGTTTTCCCAGTCCGTGACGATCATGGGCGCGCCGCCCGGCGACAACCATTCCACCGCGTCGTGATCGGCGAAGAAATGCGTCTCGGCAAAGACCGAGAAACGCTTGCGCAGCGTGGAAAGCTGCGAGACGTGATCGATCATGTCCTGGTCTGCCGCAGGCCAGTCGAGCCAGGTCAGCTCATTGTCCTGGCAATAGGCATTGTTGTTGCCGTGCTGGGTCCGGCCGAACTCGTCGCCGGCGGTCAGCATGATTGCGCCGCGGGTGGCAAACAAGGTGGACAGGAGCGCGGACACGTCGCGGCGACGGTCGGCGAGCACCGCGGGATTGGCCGTTTCGCCCTCCATCCCGTTGTTCCACGAGAAGTTCTCGTCGTGGCCGTCGCGGTTGTGTTCGCCGTTGCGGCCATTGCGCTTGTGGCTGTGCGAGACCAGATCGAACAGGGTGAAGCCGTCATGGGCGGCGATGAAATTGACACCGCGGGTCTCGGCACCGCCGTTACGCGAAAAGCTATCCGAAGACCCGGCAAGGGCCGTGGCGAGAGCGCCGGCCATGTGGCCGTCGCCGCGCCAGTAGCGGCGGATGTCGTCGCGCGCCCGGTCGTTCCATTCGAGGAAGCCGTCGGGAAAATTGCCGAGCTGGTAGCCGCCCGGGCCGATGTCCCAGGGCTCGGCGATCATCACCCGGTCCTCCAGGACCTCGTCGCTGAGAATGGCGTGCAGCGTGCGGGATGTGTGATGGAAGCCGTGAGCGGTGCGGCCGAGGATGGGGGCGAGGTCGAACCGGAAGCCGTCGACGCCGGCATGGATCACGAAATGGCGAAGGCTGTCGACGATCAGGCGGCGGACGTAGGGATGGTCACAGGAAAGCGTGTTGCCGCAGCCGGTGTCGTTGACCAGAACGCCGGGATTGTCGGGCAGGTGGCGATAGCAGCACAGGTTGTCGAGGCCGCGCAGGGACAGCGTCGTTCCGAGCTTGTCGCTCTCGCCGGTGTGGTTGAACACCAGGTCGAGGATGACGCCGATGCCGGCCTCGTGCAGCGTCTGCACGGTCTCGCGCAACTCCGTCATGCCGCCCGGTACGATGCGCGGATCGAGCGCCATCAGCGCGATCGGATTATAGCCCCAGGCATTGGTCAGCCCGAGCGGCGGCAGATGACGCTCATCGATCCAGGCGACGATCGGCATCAGTTCGATCGCGTCGACGCCGAGCTTTTTCAGGTGGGCGATGACAGCAGGATGGGCAAGCGCGGCAACAGTCCCCCGCTGTTCCGGCGGGACATCTGGATGCAGCTTAGTGAAGGCCTTGACCGCCAGCTCATAGATGAAACCACCCTTGGGTAGAAGCGGACGCAGCGGCTTGGCCAGCGGATCGTCGGTGACGATGGCCTTGGGGACCAATGCGGCTGTCTCCGCGCCGAACACCGAGAGGCGTGGATCGTGGGCGAAGGGACGGTCGAGCTCCTTCGCATAGGGATCGACCAAGAGCTTGGATGGATCGAACCAGAAACCATGATCCGGCGCGTAGCGCCCATGGGCGCGGTAGCCGTAGCGGCCTCCCTTGACGATGCCATCGACATGCAGGCGGTGGACATCGTGGGTCCCACGCACCATCGGCAGACGGCGCAGTTCGGCTCGGCCCGAATCGTCGAACAGGCAAAGCTCGATGCGCTCGGCATGATGCGACCAGACGGCGAAATCGGCACCGCGGTCGGTCAGCACGACGCCGCCCTGTCTGGTCTCGATGGGGGTCATGGGCGGCCGGTCAGGTAATCACGCTCGGCGCATCGCGGCCGGTGCGGGTGCGGATGTCGGCGAGACTTTCGGCCGCGGCGATCAGGTCGGCAAGGGCGGTCTGCGTTTCGAGATCGTGGCGGCTGGCATCGGGCTCGTAACGCTCGATATAAACGCGCAGCGTCGCGCCGGACGTGCCGGTGCCGGACAGGCGGAAGACGACGCGCGATCCGCCTTCGAAAAGGACACGGACCCCCTGGTTGTTGCTGACCGACTGGTCGACCGGATCGAGATAGGAAAAATCGTCGGCTTGCGCCACGACGAGATCGCCGATCTTCGTGCCCGGAAGCGTGGCGAGCTTTGCGCGTAGTGCGGCCACAAGCCCGTTCGCCGCGTCGGTGTCCACTTCCTCGTAGTCGTGGCGCGAATAATAGTTGCGGCCATAGGTCGCCCAGTGCTGGGTAACGATGTCGCGAACGCTCTCGCCGCGCACGGCAAGAATGTTGAGCCACAGCAGGACGGCCCAGAGCCCGTCCTTTTCGCGTACGTGGTTCGATCCGGTGCCGGCCGATTCCTCGCCGCAGATCGTCACCTTGCCGGCATCGAGCAGATTGCCGAAGAATTTCCAGCCCGTCGGCGTCTCGTACATGCCGATCCCGAGCTTTTCGGCCACCCGGTCGGCGGCGGCACTGGTCGGCATGGAGCGGGCGATGCCGGCAATGCCCTTGTTGTATCCGGGTGCCAGATGGGCATTGGCGGCGAGAATGGCCAGGCTGTCGGAGGGGGTGACGAAGATGCCCTTGCCGATCACCAGATTGCGGTCGCCGTCGCCATCGGAGGCTGCGCCGAAGTCGGGGGCGGCGTCGCCCGACATCATCTCGTCGTAGAGTTCCTTGGCATGCACCAGGTTCGGGTCGGGGTGGTGGCCGCCGAAGTCGGGCAGGGGGATGAAGTTGCGGACCGTGCCGGCCGGCGCACCCAGGCGGCCCTCGATGATCTCCCTGGCATAGGGGCCGGTCACGGCGCTCATCGCGTCGAACACCATGCGGAAGCCGAGACCGAACAGGTTACGGATGGCGCCGAAGTCGAACAGTTCCTCCATCAGCGCGGCATAGTCGGCGACGGGGTCAATGACCTCGACCGTCATGCCTTCAACCTGGGTGCTGCCGATCGTGTCGAGATCGACATCGGCCGCGTCTACGATCCTGTAGCTTTCGATCACGCGGGATCGTTCGAAGATCGCGTCGGTGATCCTTTCCGGCGCCGGACCGCCATTGCCGGTATTGTACTTTATGCCAAAATCCTCGGTCGGGCCGCCAGGATTGTGGCTGGCAGAAAGGATGATGCCGCCGAAGGCCTTGTACTTGCGGATGACGTGCGAGGCGGCCGGGGTCGAGAGAATGCCGCCCTTGCCGACCAGAATCTTGCCGAAGCCGTTGGCGGCGGCCATTCTGATCGCCTTCTGGATCACTTCGCGATTGTAGTAGCGGCCGTCGCCGCCGATCACCAGCGTCTGGCCAGAGAAGTTCTCGAGACTGTCGAAGATCGACTGGATGAAGTTTTCCGCATAGTTCGGCTGCTGGAAGACCGGAACCTTCTTGCGCAGGCCGGAGGTGCCCGGCTTCTGGTCCGCAAACGGCGTTGTGGCGACGGTCGAGATCATGGACTTACTGGCCTTTCGAGACGAGGCGTTGATAGAGTTCGGCATAGCGCTCGGCGCTTCTGCCCCAGGAGACGTCGGATTTCATCCCCTGCTTCTGCAATTGACCCCAGATTTTGACAGAGGTGTGAAGGCGCACCGTGCGGCGGATCGCAGAACGCAGGGCGTCGGCCGAACCGGGGGCGAACTTGATGCCGGTGGCGGTCTGGGCGGCGATCGCCGCTTCGTTGGCGTCGATGATCGTATCTGCCAGCCCTCCGGTGCGGGCGACCACCGGCACGCAGCCATAACGCAAGCCGTAGAGCTGGGTGAGGCCGCAGGGCTCGAAGCGCGACGGGATGAGGATGGCATCGGCACCGGCCTGCATCAGATGCGACAGCGGTTCGTCGTAGCCGACCACCATGCCGATCCGGCCCTTGTGGCGGGCGGCGGCGGCGAGCAGGCTGGATTCGAGCGCATGATCACCGGAGCCGAGGACCACCAGCTTGGCGCCGGATGTGACAAGCATGTCGGTGACCTCGGCCAGAAGATCCATGCCCTTCTGCCAGGTCAGACGCGAGATCACGCAGAAGATCGGGCCGTCATCATCGTCGAGCATGAAGCGGGCGGCAAGCGCTTCCCGGTTTGCCTGGCGCTTCTTCAGCGCCGTGGGCGCATAGGTCTGGGCGATCAGCCTGTCCGTCGCCGGGTTCCATACGGTGGCGTCGATGCCGTTGACGATGCCGTAGAGGTCGTCGGCGCGGCTGGCGATGACGCCTTCGAGCCCCATGCCGAAGGCGGGGGTGAGGATTTCCTCGGCGTAGGAGGGACTGACGGTGCTGACCGCATGGGCCGTGACCAACCCGCCCTTCAGATAGCTGATCGTGCCGTAATATTCGAGCGCTTCCCACAACGCGTGGCCGGGAAGACCGAGCTGAGGGAACAGGCCGGCGGAGAACTGCCCCTGGAAGGCGATGTTGTGGATGGTGATGAGGCTCGGCCTTTCCGGCGTCTCGCCATAGCGCATGTAGACGGGCGTCAAAGCGCTCTGCCAGTCATGGGCGTGGACGAGATCCGGCTGCCAGCCTGGCATGGCGCCGGCGGCAATCTCCGCGCCGGCCTTGGAAAGCACCGCGAAGCGCTTCCAGTTGTCGGCATAGTCGCGGCTGTTGGGATCGACATAAGGGCCGCCGGCCCGCTCGAACAGCGCAGGCGCGTCGAGCACGAGGATGTCGATCCCTTCGTGTTTTGCTTCGAGCAGGACCGCCCTTTCGCCGAGCAGGTCGGAGAACTCCGTGCGTTTCACCAGATTGCCGAGCGCCTTCAGTACCGCCGGATAACCGGGGACGAGGGTCTTGGTTTCCACGCCAAGGGCGGCCAGCGCCAGCGGCAAAGCGCCGGCGACATCCGCAAGGCCGCCGGTCTTGACGAGCGGGTAGAGTTCGGACGCGACCGAGAGGACCTTCATCAGACTGCCATACCGAGCTTGTCGATCATCGGCTGGGTGATCAGGCAGATGCCTTCCTCCGATCGGCGGAAGCGCCGGGCGTCGATTTCCGGATCCTCGCCGACGACCAGGCCTTCGGGAATCACCACGCCGTGATCGATGATGACATTGGTCAGTCGGGCATGCCGGCCGATCTGGACCTTCGGCAGGATGACCGCGCCCTCCAGGCGTGAGTAGGAGTTGGCGCGCACGCCGGTGAAGAGCAGGCTCTTGTAGAGCGAGGAGCCGGAGATGATGCAGTCGCCGGCCACCAGCGAGGAGATCGCCGAGCCGCGCCGACCCTCGTCGTCATGCACGAATTTGGCCGGAGGGGTGATCTCCGAATAGGTCCAGATCGGCCAGGACTTGTCGTAGATGTCCAGTTCCGGAACGATGTCGGTCAGGTCGATATTGGCCTGCCAGTAGGCGTCGATCGTGCCGACGTCGCGCCAGTAGGGTGTGCGCTCGAAGTTGGACCGCACACAGGAATGGGCGAAGCGATGCGCCACCGCTTTGCCGTTCGAGACGATGTAGGGAATGATGTCCTTGCCGAAGTCGCGGCTCGAATGCGGATCGGCGGCGTCGCGCCTCAGGATTTCCATCAGGAACTTGGTGTGGAAGACATAGATGCCCATGGAGGCGAGGGCAAAATCCTCGTTGCCTGGAATGCCCGGCGGGTCGGCCGGCTTTTCGATGAAGGCGATGATCTCGTCCTTGCCGTCGACATGCATGACGCCGAAACCGGTCGCTTCCATGCGCGGCACTTCCAGGCAGCCGATGGTGACGTCGGCGCCGGAATCGACGTGCTGCTGCAGCATCAGCTCGTAGTCCATCTTGTAGATGTGGTCGCCCGCCAGGATGACCATGTATTCCGGGCCGTAGGGCTCGATGATGTCGATGTTCTGGTAAACGGCGTCGGCGGTGCCCTCGTACCACTGCGTTTCGGAAACGCGCTGGCTGGCCGGCAGCACGTCGAAGCTCTCGTTTCGCTCGGGCCTCAGGAAGTTCCAGCCGCGCTGCAGGTGGCGGATGAGCGAATGAGCCTTGTATTGCGTCGCGACGCCGATGCGGCGAATGCCGGAATTGATCGCGTTGGACAGGGCGAAATCGATGATGCGGGCCTTGCCGCCGAAATAGACGGCGGGCTTGGCGCGTCTGTCCGTCAGTTCCTTGAGGCGGCTTCCCCGACCGCCGGCAAGCACATAGGCCATGGCATCGCGCGCCAGGGGTTGGGGTCGCTTCTCCATCATTTCGCCTCCCGACTCAGTTTTCTTGTTCCAGCATGATGACGGCCAGCGGCGGCAAGGTCAGGATGGCGTAGGCGCGGCCTCCGTCTCCCGGACCGGCCTCCACGCGTCCGCCATTACCCTTCCCGCTGCCGCCGTAAATTTCCGCGTCCGTATTGAGGATCTCGCGCCAGCGCCCCGTCGCCGGAAGCGGCACGACATAACCCTCATGATAGACCGGGGTCAGGTTGCAGATCACCGCGATGGTCTTTTCGCCGGGTGCCTTGCGCAGCCAGGCAATGACGGAATTGTCGTGGTCGTCGGCGATCAGCCATTCGAAGCCTTCGCCCTCGCAGTCGCGGGCGTGCAGCGCAGGCTTCGAGCGGTAGGTGAAGTTGAGGTCGCGCACCAGCCGGCGCATGCCCTCGTGCAGCGAATACTGCAGCAGGTTCCAGTCGAGCGAACGCTCCTCGCTCCATTCGCTCCACTGGGCGAATTCCTGGCCCATGAACAGCAGCTTCTTGCCCGGATGGCCCCACATGAAACCGTAGTAGCAGCGCAGGTTGGCAAACTTCTGCCAGTCGTCGCCGGGCATCTTGGCGATCATCGAACCCTTGCCGTGCACGACCTCGTCATGGGAGATTGGCAGGACGAAGTTTTCGGAAAAGGCATAGAGCAGGCCGAAGGTCAGCTCCTGGTGATGGAACTTGCGGTGCACCGGATCGCGGGCAAAATAGCTCAGCGTGTCGTGCATGAAGCCCATGTTCCACTTGAAGCCGAAGCCGAGCCCGCCTTCGTGCACCGGCTGGGAGACCTTGGGCCAGGAGGTCGATTCCTCGGCGATGGTCATGATGCCCGGATGGGTGCCGTAGACGGCCTTGTTCATCTGCTGCAGGAAACGCACCGCCTCCAGGTTCTCCCGCCCGCCATACTCGTTGGGGACCCACTCGCCTTCCTTGCGCGAATAGTCGAGGTAGAGCATGGAGGCGACGGCATCGACGCGCAGCCCGTCGAGATGGAATTTCTCCGCCCAGTAAAGGGCGTTGTTGACGAGGTAGGATACGACCTCGAGGCGACCGAAATTGTAGATCGCCGTGTTCCAGTCGGGATGGAAGCCCTGGCGCGGGTCCTCGTGTTCGTAGAGCGCGGTTCCGTCGAACCAGCGCAGGCCGTGGGCATCGGTCGGAAAATGGGCGGGCACCCAGTCGAGAATGACGCCGAGGCCGACCTTGTGGCAGCCATTGACGAAGCGGGCGAAGCCTTCCGGCTCGCCGAAGCGCGCGGTCGGGGCGTAGAGGCCGGTCGTCTGGTAGCCCCAGGACGGATCGTAGGGGTGCTCGGTGATCGGCATGAACTCGATATGAGTGAAGCCCATGTCGACGCAGTAAGGGATGAGGCGCGCGGCCATCTCGTCCCAGCTCAGCATCGATCCGTCGTCGCGCCGTTGCCAGGAGCCGGCATGAACCTCGTAGACGCTGATCGGCTGGCGGCGCTGGTCAATGGACGCCCAATGCTTGCGGTGCGCCGCGTCGTCCCAGGCCTGTTCCAGTTCGGGCGTGGTGATCGAGGCGTTCTTCGGCCGAAGCTCGGCGCGCCGCGCATAGGGATCGGCCTTCAGCGGCAGCAGTTCGCCGTTCTTGCCGATGATCTCGAACTTGTAGGCGGAGCCGCGCCTGACGTCGGGGGCGAAGATCTCCCAGATGCCGGTGTCCCGGCGAAGCCGCATCACGTGGCGTCGTCCGTCCCATTCGTTGAAGTCACCGACGACGGAGACCCGCCGGGCATTCGGCGCCCAAACGGCGAAATGAAAGCCATCGACGCCCTGATGCTTCAGCGGATGGGCGCCCATCTTGTCGAACAGCCGCAGGTGCGAGCCCTCACGAACATAATAATCGTCCATCGGTCCAAGCACCGGCCCGAAGCTGTAAGGGTCGGTGACGGTCCACTCGACGTCGCCGCGGGTGGCCCGATAGCGCAGCGGCTGGAAGGCTTCGGCGGTGACCCGTCCGCAGAAGAAACCGGCGGGGTCGAGGCATTGAAGATCGCCCAGTGCGGCGCCGCCGATGGAATGAGCGGAGACGGCTTCCGCGCCGGGGATAAAGCATCGCGCGACAAACCCGGATGCGGTCTTGTGCAGTCCCAGCACGGAGAAGGGGTCGTTGTGCTGGCCATGGACAATCGCCTCGATCTCGCCCGCCGGTGGGATCTCCGGCGGCGCGGCATCACCGATCTTCTTCGGTGACTTTGCCATCAGGCTCTCCAAATGTCGGCGCTGTACTGGCGAATGGTTCGATCGGAAGAGAACCAGCCCATGCGCGCCGTGTTGCGGATCGTCTTGGAATACCAGGCCGCATTGTCGCCCCATAGGGTATCGACGTCGCGCTGGGCCTTGGCATAGCCGTTGAAGTCGGCAGCGACCATGAACCAATCATGCTGGTACAGACCATCGACCAAACCGGAAAAACGACCCGGATCGTCGGGCGAAAAGACGCCGGATGCGATTGCCGCCAGGGCCTGGGAAAGTTCGCGCGAGCTTTCGATCACGGCGCGCGGATCGTGTCCTCCCGCCCTGACCTTTGCGACCTCGCCGGCCGTCATGCCAAAGATCACGATGTTCTCCTCGCCTACATGGTCGCGCATCTCGACATTGGCCCCATCAAGGGTGCCGATGGTCAGCGCTCCGTTCAACGCGAACTTCATGTTCCCGGTTCCCGACGCTTCCATGCCGGCGGTGGAAATCTGTTCCGAGAGGTCGGCGGCGGGCACCATGACCTCGGCCAGCGAGACGTTGTAGTTCGGGATGAACACGACCTTGAGCAGGTTGCGCACCGCCGGGTCGTTGTTGATGACGCGGGCGACGTCGTTGGCGAGCTTGATGATCAGCTTGGCATTGTGATAGCTCGGCGCCGCCTTGCCGGCAAACAGCTTGACCCGCGGCACCCAGTCGCGCTCGGGATGGGTGCGGATCTGGTCGAACAGCGCCACGGTCTCGATGATGTTGAGCAGTTGGCGCTTGTATTCGTGGATGCGCTTGATCTGGATGTCGAACATGGCCGACGGGTCGAGCCGGATGCCCATGCGGCTGGCGACGAGGTTGGCCAACTGTTCCTTGTTGGCGCGCTTGACGGCGGCAAACTGCTTCTGGAACTCCGGATCGTCGGCATAGGCGTCGAGCGCCTTCAGCTTTTCCGCGTCGTCGAGGAAGTCCGGGCCGACCGTGTCGCGGATCAGCGACGTCAGTCGCGGATTGCACTGCATCAGCCAGCGGCGCGGAGTGATGCCGTTGGTCTTGTTGTTGATGCGGTCCGGGTAGAGCTTGTGCAGGTCGGCGAACACCGTTTCCTTCATCAGCTCGGTGTGCAGCGCGGAGACGCCGTTGATGCTGTGCGAGCCGATGAAGGCGAGATTGCCCATGCGCACCCGCCGCTCGCCGCTCTCGTCGATCAGCGAGATATGGCTGATCTCGTGGTCGGAGAAATTGCGGTTCTTGCGGGCGTCGCGCAGGATCTTGGCATTGATCGCATAGACCAGCTGCATATGGCGCGGCAGCAGCCGCTCGAACAATGGTACCGGCCAGCTCTCCAGCGCCTCGGGCAGCAGGGTGTGGTTGGTGTAGGAGAAGGTGCGCCAGGTGAGGTCCCAGGCGGTGTCGAAGTCGAGGCCGTGCACGTCGCACAGCAGGCGCATCAGTTCGGTGACGGAAATGGCCGGGTGCGTGTCGTTGAGCTGGATCGCCACCTTGTCCGGCAGGGCCGAGAGTTCGTTGCCCTGCTGCAGATGACGGCGAAGGATGTCCTGCAGCGAGGCGGAACAGAAGAAATACTCCTGGCGCAACCTCAGTTCCTGGCCGGCGGACGTGGCGTCGGCCGGATAAAGGACGCGGGTCAGGGTTTCGGCCTTGTTGCTTTCCTTGAGCGCGCCGATGTGGTCGCCGGCGTTGAAGGCCTCGAGCAGGATCGGATCGATCGGCTGGGCCGACCACAGCCTGAGCGTGTTGACATGTTCGCCGCGCCAGCCGACCACCGGCGTGTCGTAGGCCGTGGCGATCACCCGTTCGCCCGGCTTCCAGACGAAATGCGGTTCGTCGTCCTGGCCGGCGACGGTGTCCACCGCGCCGCCGAAGCCGATTTCATAGGAGCTCTCTCGACGCTCGAACTCCCAGGGGTTGCCGTGGGCGAGCCAGGTTTCGGGAAGCTCGACCTGCCATCCATCGGCCATCTGCTGGCGGAACAGCCCGTGCACGTAGCGGATGCCATAGCCATAGGCGGGGATGTGGATGGTCGCCATGGATTCCATGAAGCAGGCTGCGAGCCGGCCGAGGCCGCCATTGCCAAGTGCCGCGTCCGGCTCGAGACCGGCGATGACGTCGAGATCGACGCCCATTGAGGCGAGCGCCTGGCGGATTTCGTCCATCATGCCGAGATTGGACATGGCGTCGCGCATCAGCCGGCCGATGAGGAATTCGAGCGAGAGATAGTAGACCCGCTTGGCATTGTTGTTGTAGGCCGCCCGCGTCGTTTCCATCCATCGGTCGATGATACGGTCGCGCACGACCAGGATGGTGGCCGTCAGCCAGTCATGTGGCGTCGCCACCTTGGCGTCCTTGCCGATTCCATAGGTCAGGCGCTCTATGATTTCTGCGGCCAGGACCTCCGGATCGGAGACGCGTGGTTGGGGCAGGGGCAGGTCGGCTTTGCTCAGGCTGTTGATCATGATCTCGCCAGTTCGGTTGCTCGCCTATCGGATGCGGCGCCGATTCTCCCCTAACGGCACGCGTTCAATGACACAGTTTACGCATCGTTACGAAGCACTTGCAACACAGGAAATCGGCAAAGGTGAAAAACGGCCCGGCCCGCGGCCTGCCATCAAGTGGCTGAATTTCAACAGCTTGCGAAGACCATGCCGAGCGCCGAAAGGCCGCGTTCCCCTTGGGGTGCGCGGCCTTCTCACGTGTCGTTCGCGGTTGGAACCGTCGCTGCGATGGGTGTCAGTTGGTGAGGCGGGTCGCCGCCATCGAAGCCTTCTCGCCGATCTCCTTGAAGGCGGCGACGAGCTGCGCGGCATCGCTGGCGTCGTAGTAGTGCGAGGTATCGGTCGCGCAATATTGCAGAAGCTGCTGACCGCGCGAGGGCGCCATGAAGGCCACGGTGAAGATCTCGACGTCGGCGGCCTTGGCGCTGTCGCACCAGGCCCTGGTCGAGGTGTCGGCGCTCGTATAATTGTTGTCGCCGTCGGTCATGAAGACGATGAACTTGCCCGGATCCTTCTGGCCGTTCTTGGCGATGTGCGCGTTGACCTCGCTCGCGGCGGTCACCTTCTGATAGGCGGTCTTGACCGCGTTCGACGAATCCGTGCCGCCGGTCGCGGTCAGGGCGTTGACATAGTTCGTCACGGCGGTCGTCCCCCATTGGAAGGTCGTCGGCGACTGGCTGGATGAATTATAGGAGATCGCCGCGGTGCGGACATATTTTTTTTCGGGATCTGCGGTGTTGAGCTGATCCACGAGGTCGGCCACGGCAACCTTCAGGGCATCAATCTTCAGCACATAGTTCGTCACGGTGCGCGAACACCAGGAGCGGCCGCACTGGTAATACTCCACCTTGGTCGGCTGCACGCTGTTGACTGTGCTTGTGTTTTCTCCCATCGAGCCGGACCGGTCGACGACCAGATACATGGAGAGCGCGTTCTTGCTCTCGGTGGTGCTTTCCGATGTGCTGGCGACGCTCACGCGGACCTTGTCGTATCCCAGAAGCTTGGTGAAGGCGTTCATCGACACGTCGTAATGGCCGTTGACGGTTACCTCATACGTGTTGGTGGCGCCGCCGGCGCCGGCAGTCCGCTGAACGCTGGCAAGGGCGCTGTCTGCGAGATCCTCGACGGCATCCTCCTCCTCGGTGGGCATGGTGCCGCCATTGAGGCTGGTGTTCTTGAACTGGGCGGCCAGGAATTTTTTGGCCAGCGCAATGGCTTCCTCATCCGAGATGCCCTTTCCGGCGAGGGCCGAGGCGGCGGAGAGCGCGGCGGAGTCCGCTGCGTCCTGCAGGGCCGATCGCACCTGGACCAGTTTCGCCAGGTCCATCGCCACCCCGGCGCTTGCCAGCAGCACGGGAAGCAGGATTGCGGTCATCATGCCGAAATTGCCGCCGCGATCGGTGATGAAGCCGCGGCCAAAAGCACGCTTTGTCCTGAAGTCGACCATCATGTTCATCCGTCAGAGAACCACTTTGATGATCTGATACAGGGGAAACCTGTTTTTCGGCTTAAATGGCTTGATAAAATTTTAGCTGACCGGCGAGATCGCCGGAGATTGAGGCGACTTGACGGGAACCACGTCGACCGCCTGGTCCGTCTGGTGGCTGCCATAGCTCTTCAGCACGCCGATGACCGGTGCGACGTCGGAATAGTCGCGGCCATAGGAGGTGACGATGTGATCGGCCCCGACACTGATATTGTTGGTCGGGTCCAGCTCGATCCAGCCGGCCGTCTCGCCGCACCATATCCTGACCCAGGCATGCATGGCGTCGGCGCCTTCCAGCCTCTCCTTGCCCGGCGGAGGAATGGTCCGCAGGAAGCCGCTGACATAGCCGGCAGGGATGCCGAGGCTTCTGAGCGCGATGATCATGATGTGCGAAAAATCCTGGCAAACCCCGCGTTTCAGCGAGAAGGCCTCCAGCGGCGGGGTGTCGACGGTCGTGGCCTTCGGGTCATACTTGAAGTCGGTGTGGATGCGCGCGCAGATCGCCTCGGCGATCTGGCGCACGGTGAAGCCGGGCTTGACTTCCGCACGGGCATAATCGGCGATCATCGGGTCGATGCCAAGCCGCGGGCTTTCCGCCAGAAAATGGTGCGGCGAATCCGGTCCGAGCGACCAGCAGTCGGCCAGTTCCTCCGGGAGCTTTGCCAGGATCGGAGAGAAGTCCGCGGTCAGAGGCGGGGCCTGGACCGAGACGCGGGCCTGCATCCGGATATCCAGTCTCTCGTGCGGAGAGCGATACATGACATAACTCGCCGGGTGGCCGAAGAAGTCGGTGAAGCGGCTGGTTTCATCCGGTTTGGGATCGACAGTGACGCTGCCCGCCACCAGACGCTGGCGATCGGCAAGCGAGAGCGGCAGCAGGCGCAGGATATGGTGCGCGCCCGAAGCCGGGACGTCGTAGCGATAGCCGATATGCAAGGAGAGATCGTAAATCATCGGCTATCCGAGATAGGTTCTGGCGAGCAGGTCGGAGAGCTTTTCGAGATCGCGCTCCAGGTTCGAATAGATCTCGGCGGTCATCGTCTCCGGCGTCATCACCGCCAGCATGGAGTGCAGCCGCATGGTCTCGCGGTAGAGGGGCGACATCTGGCCGTTGACGAAGGCATTGGGCAATTGCTCGACCTCGGTGCGAATTTCGTCCAGCTGGTACAGGATCGAGCGTGGATTGAGCGGATCGAGCGCCAGCAGGTCGGTGACGGTCAGCCGGGCGGTGCTGACATTGTAGCGGCGGCGATGGGTCATGACGTTGTCGCCGATCTCCAGGGTCATGTCGAGCGCGCCGTCGGGGGCTTCGTCCGCCGTCATGTGACCGAGCAGGCGGGTCATGTGCAGGCCGCGCTCCAACAGCCGCCCGATGGTGAGGAAACGCCAGCCGGTGAAGCGGTACATGTTCTCGTGCACAAGCCCGGCAAAGCCGGCGAGCTTGCGCAGGAGCACGGTCATCGCGTGCGCCGCATCGTCGCCGTGCCCGACCGCGTCGTGGAAACGGCGTGCGGTCTTGGCCAGGTCGTTCAGCGCCAGCCAGCCGTCGGGCGAGAAGCGGTCGCGAATATTGCTCGCCGAATAGACGGCACTGTCGATGTTGCGCAACAGGCTTTCCGGCACGCCATGCGTCATCTCGACGTCGATGTCGGAAAGGGAGCGGGTGACATAGGCGAGCAGCGGCTGATCCGGATCTGCGGATTCGGCAAAGCGCGCGTGCCAGGCGCGCAGGATGCGCAAAGCCCCTTCCGAGCGCTCGATATAGCGGCCGAGCCAATAGAGATTGTCCGCGGCGCGGCTTGGCAGGCTGCCGGGCATGTTGCGGGCAAAGCTCTCCTCGGTCGGCAGAAGCGAGGTGCGGTCGACCGGCTTGTCCGAGACGATCCACACGTCGGCGGCGCTGCCGCCCGACTGCATGGCGAGCGCCGTCACATCGTCGCCGGCACCGATCCGCGCGAAACCGCCCGGCATGATCTGCCACCCGTCGCGGGTGCGGGCGGCATAGACCCGAAGGGACAACGGACGAGGCGTCAGCTTGCCGTCGACCAGAGCGGGGGTGGTGGAGAGGGTGACGACCTCCTGGCCGACGAGGTTCGAGCCTTCGGTCTCCAGCCATTCGGTCGTCGAATGGCGAGACGAGCCGGACAGCCGCGAACCGAGCACGGAACGGCCATTGTCGTCGAAGAAGGGCAGGCGCGAATAGGCGGGGCCGATCACCATGCGGTCGATGTTGCGCGCCACGTGCCCGCGCTCGCTCTTCTGGCCGCACCACCAGGTGGCGATCGACGGAAGCAGGAGATCCTCGCCCAGCAGATGGCGACAGATGGTCGGCATGAAGGCGAGGAAGGCACGGGTTTCGAGGATGCCGGACCCGAGTGCGTTGACGAAGGTGACGGAGCCGTTGCGCAGGGCCTGCACCATGCCCGGAGTGCCGATATGCGAATGCTGGTTCAGTTCGAGCGGATCGGCAAAGGCCGCATCGAGGCGGCGCCACAGCACGCTGATGGGCTTCAACCCGGCAACCGTGCGCACCATGACGCAGCCGTTGACGACGGCCAGATCCTCGCCCTCAAGCAGCATGATGCCGAGATATCGGGCAATGTAGGCATGCTCGAAATAGGTCTCGTTGGCCGGGCCCGGCGACAAGACGGCGATCCGGTCGTCGCTGTTGAGCTTCTGCGCCTGCAAGGCTTCGCGGAAGGCGCCGAAAAAGGAGGCGAGGCGATGCACATGGCTTTCGCCGTAGACGTCGGAAAAGGCGCGGGTGGTCGCCACGCGGTTTTCCAGGGCAAAACCCGCGCCCGATGGCGCCTGGGTGCGGTCGGCGAGCACCCACCAATTGCCGTCGGGACCGCGGCCGATCTCGAAGGAGCAGAAATGCAGATAGTGGCCGCCGACGGGCTTGATGCCGACCAGCGGTCGCAGGAATTCCGGATTGGCGGCGACGAGCGCTGGCGGCAGGAAGCCCTGCTCGACCAGCCTGTTGTCGCTGTAGATGTCTGCGACGACGGCTTCGAGAAGATTGGCGCGCTGGACGAGGCCTTCCGCCAGGACGTTCCATTCCTTCTCGTCGATCAGCACCGGGATGTGGGAGAAGGGCCAGGCGCGCTCGCTTGAGCCGGATGCGCCATAGGCGCGGTAAAAGACGCCCGCGTCGCGCAGATAGCGGTCGGCGCGGGCAAAGCGCTCGTGCAGATCGTGATCCGACAGGCGATCGAGTGCCGAGACGAAGGATTGCCAGACCGGGCGGATATTGCCTTCGGCGTCGAGCATTTCGTCGGCGGCGCCGGGAAGCGCGTGATAGCCCGCGGTTCGCGCCTTTGCCGGCTCCTCGTCTTCCGGGGTCCTATCCGCTGCCGGTTTGCTTGCCATATCGTCAAATGCCCTGGGGTCGCCGCAAGTCCAGCGTATGAGGGAACTCCGCAGACACCGCCTCCGGCCAAAGCGGGAAATTGCCCGCTGTATGGCCCCACGGTTCGAAACGTGCAAGCCGCCTTGCCTCCGCTTCATTCCCGTTCACAGGGAAAGTGTCGTAGTTACGGCCGCCCGGATGCGCCACGTGATAGACGCAGCCGCCGATCGACCGGCCTGACCACATATCATAAACATCAAATGTTAGCGGTGTGTTGACCGGCAGGACCGGATGCAGGCCCGAGGCCGGCTGCCAGGCCTTGTAGCGCACGCCGCCGATCGCAATCCCGTTGGTGCCTGTTTTCGTCAGCGGTACGCGCCGGCCGTTGCAGGCGATCGCGTAGCGCTCCGGATTACCGGTTTCCAGCCGTACCTGCAGCCGTTCGACGGAGGAATCGACATAGCGCACGGTTCCACCGATCGCGCCCTGTTCGCCCATCACGTGCCAGGGTTCGAGCGCCTGGCGCAGTTCCAGACGGGAATCGCCGTATTCCACCTCGCCGTAGAAGGGGAAACGGAATTCGAGCTGGGCGGCGAACCATTCCGGCTTGAAGTCGAAACCGTTGTCGCGCAGGTCGGCCAGCACTTCGAGAAAGTCCTGCCAGATATAGTGCGGCAGCATGAAACGGTCGTGCAGGGCCGTGCCCCAGCGCACGAAGCTGCCGCCGGTCGGGTTCTTCCAGAACCGGGCGATGAGCGCGCGCACGAGAAGCTGCTGGGCGAGCGACATGCGGGCGTTCGGCGGCATTTCGAAGCCGCGGAACTCGACGAGGCCGAGGCGGCCGGTCGGGCCGTCGGGCGAGAACATCTTGTCGATGCAGATCTCGGCGCGGTGGGTGTTGCCGGTCACGTCGATCAGGAGGTTGCGGAACAGCCGGTCGACCAGCCAGGGCAGCGGCGGAGCCTCGCCCGATCCCGGCATCGGGATCTGCGCCATGGCAATCTCCAGCTCATACAGGCTGTCGTGGCGGGCCTCGTCGATGCGCGGCGCCTGGCTGGTCGGGCCGATGAACAGGCCGGAGAACAGATAGGACAGCGACGGGTGGCGCTGCCAGTGCAGGATGAGGCTCTTCAACAGGTCGGGGCGGCGCAGGAACGGGCTGTCGGCCGGATTGGCCCCGCCGACGACCACATGGTTTCCGCCGCCAGTGCCGGTGTGGCGACCGTCGATCATGAACTTGTCGGCCCCGAGGCGCGATTCCCGCGCCTCCTCGTAGACGGCGCTGGTGATCGAGACGCAGTCGTCCCAGCTGGCGGCCGGATGGATGTTGACCTCGATGACGCCGGGATCGGGGGCGACGCGCACGACATTGATGCGCTCGTCATGCGGCGGCGCATAGCCTTCGATATGGACGGGCAGGCCTATGGCGGTGGCCGCCTGTTCGGCGGCGGTGACGAGTTCGAGATAGTCCTCGATGCGTTCCACCGGCGGCATGAAGACGCTGAGGCGGCCGTCGCGTACCTCGACCGACATGGCGGTGCGCACCGCGCCGCCGATCTCGCCGAGCACCTGCTCGACCCGGCCCTGCTGGATCGTGTCGTCCACCTGGAACGAGGCTTCGGGCATGGCGCGGCCGGCGGGCTCAACGACTTCGGGCAGCGGGCCGCGCGGCTCGCTGGGATCGGCGGGGTGGATATAGGGGAATTGCGCCGGCGGGACATGGGGCAGGGCGCCGAGCGGCAGTCGGTAGCCGACGGGGCTGTCGCCGGGAACGAGGAAGATCTTGCCGCGGCGGGTCTTCCATTTCTCGCTCACCCAGCGCTTGCCGGTGGCCTTGCTGTTCCAGGTCTGGACGGGCAGGACATAGCCGCTCGGCTCGGTCAGGCCGCGTTCGAACACGCGGGCGATGCGGCTGCGCTCTTCCGGGTCCTTCAGCTTGGAATTGGCCGGATCGACATTGTCGGGAAGATTGGCCTCCTTGAGGATCCATTCGCCGGGGTCCTCATAGGCCGGCACCACCATTTCGGGTTCGATGCCGAGGGCTTCGGCGATCTCGCCGAGCAGCCGGCCGGCATCGTCGGCAGTGACCTCGTAGCGCTTGCCTTCCTCGGCCACCAGTTCGGGGTTCTGCCAAATCGGTTTGCCGTCCTTGCGCCAGTAGAGCGAGAAGGTCCAGCGCGGCAGGCTTTCGCCGGGATACCACTTGCCCTGGCCATAGTGCAGGAAGCCGCCCGGCGCGAAGCGCTCCCTGAGACGGCGGATCAGCGTGTCGGCCTTGTCACGCTTGGTCGGGCCCACCGCGTCGGTGTTCCACTCCTCCGACTGGAAATCGTCGATCGACACGAAGGTCGGCTCGCCGCCCATGGTCAATCGCACGTCATGGGCTTGAAGCTCGGCATCGACGCGGTGGCCGAGCGCGTTCAGCGCATCCCAGCTCTCTTCGGAAAACGGCATGGTGATGCGCGGGTGCTCGGCGACGCGCGTCACCGTCATGGCGAAATCGAATTCGGTGTTCGCATGACCGAAATAGCCGCCGGTGATCGGCGCGGCATTGCGATAGTGGGGGGTCGCCGCGAGCGGAATATGGCTTTCGCCCGTCAGAAGCCCCGAGGTCGGGTCGAGGCCGACCCAGCCGGCGCCCGGCAGGTAGACCTCAGCCCAGGCATGCAGGTCGGTGAAGTCGACCTCGGTGCCCGAAGGACCGTCCAGCGCCTTCAAGTCCGGCTTCAACTGGATCAGGTAGCCGGAGACGAAGCGGGCGGCGAGACCGAGGCGGCGCAGCACTTGCACCAGCAGCCAGCTGGTGTCGCGGCACGAGCCCTGACCGATGGTCAGCGTATCGTCCGGCGTCTGGACGCCGGGCTCGAGACGGATGACATAGCCGATCTTCCGCTGCAGGGCGGCGTTGAGGCCGACCACCATGTCGACCGTGCCCTGGCCCGGCGTCGTATCGAGCGTTGCCATGAAGGCGGTCAGCGCCGGGGTGTCCGGCTCGGGCGTCATGTAGATCTTCAGGTCGTCGCGGATATCGGCCGGATATTCGAACGGCCACTTCATCGCCTCTTCCTCGACGAAGAAGTCGAAGGGATTGTAGACGGTCATGTCGGCGACGAGGTCGACCTCGATCTTGAACTCGGTCACCGGATCGGGGAAGACGAAACGGGCCTGGTAATTGCCGTAGGGGTCCTGCTGCAGGTTGACGAAGTGATTGGCCGGCGTGACTTTCAGCGCATGGCTGAGCACCTTGGTGCGCGAATGGGCGGCCGGTTTCAGCCGGATGATCTGGGGCCCGAGGCGGACTGGCGTGTCATACTTGTAGTGGGTGAGATGGTAGATGCTCGCCTTGATCGACATATGAACTGTTCGCCCTCTTTGCCCGTTGTTCTTTTTGCCGGGCTGAAGGGCGATCTTGTGCAATGCAGCGTCATAAAGCAAGGGCACACAGCCCTGCCTGTGGGAGCGCATCGCCTGTGCGTTCTGTACTGGCGAAGGGATTGCGCCAACCCGCAAGGATGGTTTCGCGGGTTGGAATGTGTGTTCAGCTCGCGTCGGGCAAAGCCCAGACGGTCAGCTCCGGCCGAACTCGTCGACCAGGCGGATGATGTCGTCCTCTCCGAGATACGAACCGGTCTGGATCTCAATCAGTTCCAGCAGGATCTTGCCGGGATTGCCGAGGCGGTGGACCGCCCCTTGCGGGATATAGATCGACTGGTTCTCGTGCAGCATGGTCACCTTGTCGTCGATTGTTACTTCGGCCGCGCCCTTGACGCAGATCCAGTGTTCCGAGCGATGGTGATGCTTCTGCAGGGACAGCTTCTTGCCGGGATGGACGAAGAGCCGCTTGACCTGGAAGCGCTCGCCGTTCAACACCGAGGTATAGCCGCCCCAGGGGCGCAGCGAGGTCGGGTGGTTCTCGGTGAGCGTCGCGGTCTTCTTGTCGGCGGCCAGCAACTTGACGAGGTTGCCGACCTGCTGGCTGTCGTCGAGCCGGCCGACATATACGGCATCCTCGCTGGCAATCACGGCCACGCCATCCATGCCCTGAACGGCGAGATGGCTGTTGCGGGACATGACCAGAGAATTGCGGGTGTTGACCAGCGTGGCATTGCCGCTGACGACATTGCCGTCCGGATCGGCATTGCCGAGCTTCCACACGGCGTCCCAGCTGCCGAGATCGGACCAGCTGATCGGCGAGGGCACGACGGCGGCATTGGATGTCTTTTCCATCACCGCATAGTCGATCGAGATGCTCGGGCTTTCGGCGAAGGCTTCGGCATCGAGACGGGTGAAGTCCAGGTCCTTGGTGGCGACGCGCACCGATTTCTCCGCCGCGGCCAGCACGTCTGGCGCGAGCAGGCGGAGTTCGGAAAGGATCTGGCCGGCAGAGAAGACGAACATGCCGGAATTCCAGAAATAGTTGCCGGCGGCGAGCATTTTCTCGGCGTCCTCGGCCTTCGGCTTTTCGACGAAACGCTTGACGGCGTTGGCACCGGCGGTCAGCGGCTCGCCCATCTCGATATATCCATAGCCGGTGGCCGGCTCGGTCGGGGTGATGCCGAAGGTGACGATCTTGCCGGCGCGGGCGGCAGTGGCAGCCGCGTCGACGCAGCTGCGGTAGCGGTCGTCGGTGGCGATGTCATGGTCGGACGGCAGGACCTGCAGCAGCGTGTCGCTGCCGTAGAGATCGGCGACGATCAGGGCGGCGACGGCAACGGCGGCCGCCGTGTTGCGCGCTTCCGGCTCCAGCACGATGCCAGAGAGCTTGGCATCCATTTCGCGGGCCTGCTCGGCGACAAGAAAACGGAATTCTTCATTGGTGATCACCACTGCCGGCTCGTAGAGGTCATGGTCGGCGACACGGTCGAGGGTGCCCTGGAAGAGCGTCTTGTCGCCGATGAAGCGGATGAACTGCTTGGCTGCGGTGGCGCGCGACAGCGGCCACAGGCGGGTACCTTTTCCTCCCGCCATGATGACGGGTACGATCTTCTCGGTCATGTTCTGCTTTGCCTTTCGGTTTGGCGGACGATGGGCGGCGATGATGAGGACCGGACCATGAACAAAGGTCGTGCCTCGATCGCGCGTGGCTTCGGCCATGGTTCTAACGCCTGGATGGCGGCGTTGTTGCATTTTTTGGCGCAAACTCCAAGCCCGCGCCGATGGCCGACGAATCCACGGTCGGAGAATTTCGGCCGCCTTTCAGCGGATATCTGCAAACGGCAGTGGTGGAGAGCATGGTCATTTGCGCGGAATCGTGATGTCCTTGACCGGGTATTCGGCTGGCAAGCTTGGAGTGATGGCGTTAATGATAAATTGCATTTCGTCACTGCTTGACCGCAAATTCTCCGGTGCCCTTTCTACTTCCCTTAAGGCCAGCGATATTTCACCGCGGCGCACGCCCCGGCCGGGAGGGTCGACATTCACCGGATAGTCGTCTTCCTCGCCCTGCTCTCGGTCTCTGTCGCCCACGACGTCGTGGCGAAAGACCTTCCGTATGCCGGCTCCCAGGATCCGATCTGGACCGACCGCCCGGTCAGGGTCGATCGGGAGGGACAAGCGTACGAGCGTATTCCGGGGCTGATTGATCCCTTCGTCACGAAGTTCCGCATCAAGCCGCAGGCCCAGGCCTTCGATGGCGGCTCTTTCCGACAAGACGGGATTATCTTCATCATCGCCGATGTCGTGGCGCCCGATCCGAAGCGCATCTGCCACGCTGACGACGGCAGCATCCGGGCTTGCGGCAGCCAGTCCAGGGCCTTCCTGAAAAGCCTGATCAACCGTCGCTATCTCGAATGCCGGTCCTGGCCGATCGTTTTGGACACGCGGATGATTGACTGCCGGATCGGACAATACCGGATTGCTGAGACGCTGGTCGCTTCGGGCTATGTGCGCGCGGCGCGGGATGCGGGGCTGGTCGCCGTGGAGCAGGACGCGATGCGGCGGCGGGCCGGTCTGTGGGCCGATGCCGGGTGCCGGCTGTCTCAGCGCTGCTGATCCACCCGCCAGCCGTTATTGCCGGTGGCGCACGGTTCTCACCGGGCGCTCGGCCCGGCTCCGCCGGTTCGGCAGGAAGCGGTCGTGTTCGTGCGCGAAGAACCAATGTTTGGCGATCTCCGACACCAGCAGATAGAGGAGCGTGATGACGCCCAGCCCGGCGAGCACCTGCGGCGGCAGCGGCACGAAGCCGAACCAGTCGGCGCCAGGCAGGTACGGAACTGCCAGAGCCAGCACCATCACCGCCACGGTCGATAGCACAAGCCAGCGGCCCGGCCTGCTTTTCCAGAAAGGCTTAGAGGTGCGGATCACCAGCACGATGGCGAGTTCGGTGATGACCGATTCGATGAACCAGGCGGTCTGGAAGATGGCGGCGGTCTCCCTCGCGACCAAGATCAGGAACCCGAAGGTCAGCATGTCGAACACCGTACTGATCAGGCCGAAGACGACCATGAAGCGCTGGACATAGGCGATGTTCCAGCTTTGCGGGCGGATGACCGCATCCTCGTCGACATTGTCGCTGGCAATCGCCAGCGAGGGGATGTCGGAGAGGAAGTTGTTGAGCAGGATCTGCTTGGCGAGCAACGGCTGGAACGGCAGGATGAACGAGGCGACCGACATACTGATCATGTTGCCGAAATTCGCGCTGGTCGTGGTCGAGATGTATTTCAGCGTGTTGGCGAAGGTTCGCCGGCCGTTGTCGATGCCGTCGAGCAGCACGTCGAGGTTCTTGTCCACCAGAACCATGTCGGCCGCCTGTTGGGCGACATCGGCGGCCCCTTCGACCGAAATGCCAATATCGGCCTCATGGAGCGCCGGCGCATCGTTGATGCCGTCGCCGAGATAGCCGACGACATTGCCGCGCTTGCGCAGCGCCGCGATGATGCGCTGCTTCTGGTTGGGGTCGATCTCGACGAACAGGTCGGTGTGGCCGGCGAGCGCGGCCAGCGCCTCGTCGGATGTGCGCGCCAGTTCTTCGCCGGTCAGGATGTGGTCGGCCTTCAATCCGACGGAGCGGGCCAGATGGGCGGCGACAAAACGGTTGTCCCCGGTGATCACCTTGACGCCGACGCCGCGCTTGGCCAGCGCCGAAAGCGTTTCGATGATGCCCGGTTTCGGCGGGTCGCTGAACAGCAGGAAGCCGGCGAAGGTCAAATCCTGTTCGCTGTCGCGATCGTAGCGTTCGGCTGGCGTTTCAAAGTGGCGGACGGCAAGACCAAGGACGCGGTATCCCTCGTCGCCCCAGGCAGCGAAACGGCTTTCGATCGCTGCCCGGCTTTCCGCATCGAGCGTTTGCACCTCATCCCCGTCCTGCACCGTCGCGCATATGTCGAGGATATTGGCCAGTGCGCCCTTGGCGATCAGCAGATGGCTGGTGGCATCGCTCGCCTCGACGATCACCGACAGCCGCTTGCGCAGGAAGTCATAGGGGATTTCCGCGACCTTGCGGACCGCCGCCGTATCGATGCCCTGAGCGGTCGCTGCCGCCGCGATCGCATCGTCGAGCGGATTGGCCATGCCGTTCTGCAGGCGGGCATTGAGCGCGGCGAGCCGCATGAGGTCGGCGCGCGGCGTGCCAAGCGGCCCTTCGGCGCGCTCGAGCCGGACCACGCCCTCCGTCAGCGTGCCGGTCTTGTCGGTGCACAACAGGTTCATGCTGCCGAGGTTCTCGATCGAGGCGAGGCGCCGCACGATCACGCCGCCGTCGGCCATGCGCCGGGCGCCGTTCGACAGGGTGACGCTGACGATGGCCGGCAGCAGTTCCGGTGTCAGGCCGACGGCGATCGCCAGGGCAAACAGCAGGGAATCGATCAGCGGCCGGTTGAGAAGGAGGTTTCCGGCAAAGATGACCACCACCATGATCAGCGTGATGCGGGTCATCAGGTAGCCGAAGCGGCGGATGCCGCGGGCGAAATCGGTTTCCGGCGGCTCAAGCCTGAGATGGCCGGCGATCGTGCCGTATTCCGTCGCAGAGCCTGTCTCGACCACGACCGCGCGGCCGATGCCGCTGCGGACCGAAGATCCGGTGAAGAGCACGTTGGTGCGGTTCGCAAGCGTTGTCTCGGCCGGGATCTCGCCGGCGCGCTTTTCCACCGGATAGGTCTCGCCAGTCAGCGCCGACTGGCTGACATGCAGATCGGTCGCCTCGATCACCACGGAGTCGGCGGGAATGAGGTCGCCCGCCGCCACCTCGATCACGTCGCCGGGCACCAGCGCGCTGGCCGCCAGCTGGCGCATTTGGCCGTCGCGCCAGACCTTGACCTTGAAGGCGATGCGTTCCTTCAGCTTCTGCACCGCCAGCGAGGCGGAATATTCCTGGTAGAAGCTCAGCAGCGAACTGGCGAGGATGACGATGGTGATGATCGTCGCCTCCTTCCACTCGCCGACGGCGATCGAAATGGCCGCCGCGGCCACGAGGATCAGCACGAGCGGACTTTCGAACTGCGACAGGAAGATCCTGAAGCCCGACCAGCGGCCTTCCTCGCGAAAGACGTTGGCGCCGACGCTCTTCAGGCGCGCCTCGGCCTCCTCGCCGGTCAAGCCACCGGGCGAGGTTTGCAGCTCGGCCAGAAGATCCGCCTGCGGCCGGCTCCAATAGGCTCGTTTTTCCGGTGCTTCGAAGGAGAAGGGAACAGGGGAGGAGGACATGGGGGCATCCGGGTTCGGCTTGGCGATCGGCGAAAAGAACTTGATTCCGATCACGGCGTCATGAAGGCTGATCCAGCATATACCATCGGATTGCGAGCCGCCATGCGCGACCGGGCCGGGAGACTGACGATATGAGAGCCATGGTGCTGCATGCGCCGCGCCAGCCCTTGAGGCTGGAAGAGCGGCCCGATCCGGTTGCCGGTCCGGGCGAGATCGTCGTTCGGGTCGAGGCCTGCGCCGTTTGCCGCACAGACCTGCACGTGGTTGACGGCGACCTGACAGAGCCGAAGCTGCCCCTCATCCCGGGGCACGAGATCGTCGGCATCGTCGACAGCTGCGGGGAGGGCGTCGATCTCAAGCCCGGGCGACGCGTCGGCATTCCGTGGCTCGGCCATACCTGCGGCTGCTGCAGCTATTGCGAGAGCGGACGGGAGAACCTCTGCGACAATCCCGGCTTCACCGGCTACACCCGCGACGGCGGCTTTGCCAGCCATGTGGTGGCGGATGCCGGTTTCGCCTTTCCGCTCGACGGCTTCTCCGATCCGGTCGCGGCGGCGCCCCTGATGTGCGCCGGGCTGATCGGCTGGCGGTCGCTGAAGATGGCGGGTGAAGGAAAGCGGATCGGCATCTACGGTTTCGGCGCGGCGGCCCACATCATCGCGCAGGTCTGCGTCTTTGAGGGCCGCGAGGTCTATGCCTTCACGCGGGCCGGGGATGAGGCGGCGCAGGCGCTGGCCCGTTCTCTCGGCGCCGTCTGGACCGGGGGATCGGAAGAAAGCCCGCCGGTTCTGCTGGACGCCGCGATCATCTTTGCGCCGGTAGGCGCGCTCGTGCCAGCGGCGCTCAGGGCCGTCGCCAAGGGCGGCCGCGTCGTCTGCGGCGGCATCCACATGAGCGACATCCCGCAGTTTCCCTATGCGATCCTGTGGGGCGAGCGACAGATTCTCTCGGTCGCCAACCTGACACGCGCCGACGCTGTCGAATTCCTCGAACTGGCGCCGCGGGCCGGGGTGACCACCACGACGGCGGTCTATCCACTGGAACGCGCCAACGAGGCGCTCGCGGATCTGAGGGCGGGCCGGTTCCAGGGGGCGGCCGTTCTGGTGCCGTGAATGGCCCTGCGGCGGGCGAAGCGCGTCAGGTTACCCGCAGCGGCGCGCGGCTGCGGTCGTTGACCGCCTCGCAGGCCTTTTGCAAGAGCCTTACGAATTCCCGGCGCTCGTCAGCATCCAGTCCTTCCAGGAGGATGGTCTGCACCTCGTTGACGATCGGGCGTATCTCGGCGAGCGCCTGCGTGCCTTTCTCCGTGACGTAGAGATTGCGGGCCCTTCGATCGCTCGGATTGGTCTCGCGGCGCACCAATTCCTTTTGTACCAGTCGGTCGACGACCCCGCCGATGGTCACGCGGTCATAGGCGATGCGGCTCGCCAACGTCGCCTGGTCCAGTCCCGGTTTTGCCTCTATGGCGCTGAGCGCCGCATATTGGACCGGCGTCAGGTCGAAACCCTTTTTGGCGGTTTCGTCCATGAAGACGGAAACCGAAGCCTGGTTCAGCCGACGAACCAGATGGCCGGGCATTTCATAGATTTCGAGCATCACGATTGCGTTCCCCCCGCAAATTCATGCTTTTCTCTAGCGCTTATCGCGCCAACAAAAAAGAGATAGGGACGCGATTGCGTCCTTCGGCGCGTCCGTGGTCAATGGGCGGAGCCGTATGTTCCAGTGCGTAGGCACGCCGTGTAATCGACATTTTTTCATGTGCGCTCGCTTGCCGATACTGGCGATCCACGGGCTTAGCTGCTCTATGTTGGGCGCGCCGCAGCGGCAGACATGCCGCAAGATCCAATGCAAACGCGAGTTATCCGATGAAGACGCTTTTCGATATTCCGACCGCACCGCTCGTTCCCGTTCGGGGCGAGACTGCCGGCTATCCGGTCCACCGCATTTTCGGCGTCGGTCGAAACTACGCCGAACACGCCGCCGAAATGGGCTATGAGGTCGATCGCGAAACGCCGTTCTACTTCACCAAGCCGGCATCTGCGATCGTCGAAAGCGGCAGCGAAATTCCCTATCCGCCCGGCACATCCAATTTCCACTACGAGATGGAACTGGTGGTGGCGATCGGTGCGCCGGCTTTCCGGGTTAGCGTCGAGGATGCGTCCAAGGCCATTTACGGCTATGCCGCGGGCCTCGACATGACGCGCCGCGATCTCCAGCTTGCCGAGCGGGCCAATCAAAGGCCCTGGTCGCTGGGCAAGGCGTTCGAGCAATCCGCGCCGATCGCACAGATCACCAAGGCCGCCGAATTCGGCGAGATCGGACCGCAGCGCATCCGGCTTTCCGTCAATGACGAAATCCGACAGGATGCACATCTCCGCGACCTCGTCTGGTCGGTGCCGGAGTTGATCAGTCACCTTTCGCGCTTCTATCATCTCGGCCCCGGCGACCTCATCTACACCGGAACGCCTGCGGGCGTTGGTCCACTCCAGCCCGGTGACCGGATTTTCGGGGAGATCGACGGCTTGCAGCCGGTGTCGATCACCATCGGGGCCGCCGAATAGGTCTTGATCGGCGGCGAGGAGCCTTCAAATGGGCGAGCTTGGAAAGTTCGAACGGAAACTGCCGGAGGAGCGTCGCCGGGCGCTGATCGAGGCGACGCTCGCCTGCCTCGCCCGCGAGGGCCATGCGGGGCTGTCGATCCGCAAGATCAGTCAGGAGGCCGGAATTTCCGTCGGCCTCATCAACCATCACTATGCCAGCAAGGACGAACTCGTCGGCCATGCCTACGAGACGCTGTCGCTCGGCCTGCTCGCCAATATCCGCGACAAGGTCGAAGCGGCGGGGGCGGACCCTCGGGCACGCCTCAGCGCCTATTTCCGCGCCTCGCTGTCGGCGCCGGTGCTGGAGCGCAGCACGCTCAGAACCTGGGTGGTGTTCTGGGGCATGATCGATCATTCGACGATCATGACGGAGGTGCACGATCGCACCTATGCGGAATACCGGCGGTTGCTTGAAACCCTGCTGGCGGCCGTGTGGGAAGCGTCCGGCCGGCCGATGCCGGATCTGAGACTCGCGGCGATCGGGCTGGTCGCCATTCATGACGGCCTATGGCTCGAATGGTGCCTCAATCCGCGGACCTTCTCGTCGGAGGAGGCGATCGGCCTGTGCGAACAATGGACCGATTCCATGCTCGCAAGGCAATCGGCGATAAGCAACGAAAAACAAAACTGAACACTCGTTTAATTTCTCTTGCCTCTGATCGCGGCCGCGGTATCATCGCGTCGTCAAAGGCCGGCGTGCGCGCCGGCGCCCCGCCACTTCAAGTCGTCCGCGCAATCCGAGAGAGAGCCCCGATGTCCCGTTCGAAAATCACCAGCACCGGCAGCAGCTACGGTGTGCAGTCCCTGCCCAAGATCGACTATGGCCGTGGCAGCTATCTCTACGACGTCACCGGCAAGCGCTATCTCGACGGTTCGGGCGGCCCGGCGGTCTATTGCCTCGGACATGCGCATCCGGAAGTGACGGAGGCGGTCAAGCAGCAGCTCGACCGCATTGCGCACGCCTATCGCTATCTCTTCACCTCGGATGCGGTTGAGGAACTCACCGAGATCATCACGCAGAATACCGGCGGGCATTTCCCCAACATCATCTATGTGTCGAGCGGTTCGGAAGCGGTCGAATCCTGCCTGAAGATCGCGCTCCAGTATCACACGGCCCGGGGCGAGAAGAGCCGCCGCCGCTTCATCGCGCGCGAGCGCTCCTGGCATGGAAATACGCTCGGCGCGCTGTCGGTCTCGCACTTCAAGACCCGGCGCGATGCCTTCGAGGGCAGCCTGCTCGACGTCGCCTTCGTGTCCGCCGCCAATGCCTACCGGCCGCCGGAGGGCGTCACCGCCGAGGGCCTGGTCGCGCATCTTGCCAAGGAACTGGAAGACAAGATCCTGGAGATCGGGCCGGACAAGGTCGCGGCCTTCATCTTCGAGCCGGTGGTCGGAGCCGCCGGCGGTGTCGTGCCGGCGCCGGAGGGCTATGCCAAGGCGATCCGCGCGGTGTGCGACAAGTACGGGGTGCTTCTGATCGGTGACGAGGTCATGTGTGGCTCAGGTCGCACCGGCACCTGGCGGGCGCTCGAGCATGACGGCATCTTTCCGGACATCATGAGCGTGGCCAAGGGTCTCGCCGCCGGTTACCAGCCGCTTGGGGCAGCGCTCTACAGCGACAAGGTGCATGAAGTGCTGATGGCCGCGCATGGCGGGGCGATGACCGGGCATACCTTCACCGGCCATACCGCCGCCTGTGCCGCCGGCGTCGCCGTGCAGAAGATCGTCACGCGCGACCGCCTGCTCGAACGGGTCCTCGATCGCGGCGCCATCCTTCAGCAGGAACTGCGCTCGGCGCTCGCCGATGTCGGCGAGCTTGGCGACGTGCGGGGCAGGGGCTTCTTCATCGGGCTGGAACTGGTCAGCGATCCGATCACCAAGGAGCCGTTCCCCGCCTATGCCAGCCTGCATGCGGCGATCGGTCGGCGGGCCTTCGAGGCCGGCCTGATCTGCTATCCCTGCACCGGCAATGTGGGCGGCACGGCCGGCGACACCGTGATCCTCGCGCCGCCCTACAATGCCAGCGAAGACGAACTCGGCGAGATCGTAACGACCCTGTCGCGGGCGGTTCGCGAATCGGTTGCCGAGGCGCGGCGCACGGTTGCGCTTCGCTAAGCTGTGGGTCCGTGGCGGCCGTGCCGCCCCGGATGCCATCGACAGTAGCATTCTGGTACAGATCGAGCGGCGCGCCGCGTCGTCAAACCGTCACATGAGAAAGAAAGTTGTTGGAATCGCGGCCGGGCTGCCGGAAGCGTCCTAACTTTGCTTTGACGCAAATCCAAACATGCCTGATCTTCCCGTCGTGGTGTTTGCATCGGCAATTGGCGATTAAAAGTTGTTTCTAAAACAATATTTTAGACATTTTCGATGAAGCCGACGGGGTTGGATTGGGGAACAGAATGGTTATGAGCTTTTTTCGCCGCACCGAGGATCAGGGCAGGTCGGAGACCGGCACGCGCCCGGCTTCGAGCCTTGGAAATGGCACCGCATCCGCCGCTTTGGCGACATCTTCCTTGCAGCCCAAAGGCGAGTTCGGAGAATGCCAGGCCTTCGGGTCGGTCGTCGAGGAAAGCCAGATGTCCTCGGAGCATCTCCTGTCCGGCTTCGGTTTCCTGCAGGAGCGCGTCTCCTCTCTGCTGACCGCGCATAACGAAGCGCTGGCCGAACTTGCCGCGCTGCGCACGGAGCGCGCGCGGATCGCCTCGCTGCTCGACTATGAAAGCAATGCCCGCAAGAAGCTCGACATCGAGAGCCAGCGGCTTGCTTCCGAGTGCAAGGATCTCAAGGCCGAGAACACGCTGATGCGGAGCGAGATCGAGGACAATCGCGAGAAACTGGTCAAATTGCAGGCACTCTACGAGGCCAATGCGCAGGATCTCTCCGTGGTCGAGACGCGGCTGCGCGATGCCTCGCGCGAGCTCGATGAACGCATCCGTCAGTATGACGAGACGGCGGCCCTTTTGAAGCGGGCGCATCACGACCTCGAACAGCGCAACCGCGATTTCGCCATGATGCGCGAGAAATACGAGACCGAGCGGACGCAGCATCATGTGCTGAGCGAGACCTCGCGACGCGAGGCTGATGCCCAGGCTCGCGAAGTCGCGCGCCTGACAGAGGAGAAGGGCCAGCTCAAGAATGGCCTTGCGCACCAGGAGAATCTGTCGCGCAATCTGGTCAGCGAGGTGACCACGCTTCGCCAGGAGCTTTCCTTCACCGAGGAAAAACTGAAGCGCCTTCAATCCGACCTCGATACGCGCCAGAGTGCCATGGCGGTGGAGATGTCGCAGCTTTCCACCCGCCATGAGGCGATCAATTCCAAGGCCGACCTGGTCGAGAAGCTGCTGGTGACGGCGCGCGGGCGCCTCAAGATGGTCGAGGACGAGTTGCAGGCGAGCCGTTCGGAGCTGAAGCAGACGAAGGCGGAGCTGGCAACCTCGACGCTTCGTGCCGATCGCCTGTCGCAGGAACTCGCCGAGGCGCGCGCAGCGCAGGCCGAAAACGAATCGACCCGCCGTGATCTCTCGCTGCAGGTCAGCGAACTGACCATGCGGCTGCGCGATTCGGAAAACATGCGCGGCAAGCGCGATCGCGATGCCGAGACGATGAAGCGCGATTTCGACCAGCGCAATCGCGCCGACCTGGAAGAGATCCGTCAGTATCGCTCGAGCGCGGAAGTGGCCAAGGCGGAAATCCGCCAGTTGCGCTCGGAGATCGCCATCCTGACGGGCCAGCTCGACGTGGCGCGGACGGACCGGCAGGCCGGGACATCCGCGACCATGCCGGCAGCCTCCCTCGGACCGCTGGAGAACTGGAGCGTGCCGCTCGACGCGGTTACTGCCGCCAAGCCGATCATCGAGATTTCGGAAAAGTCCTTGCGCGGCGCCATGCCGCCAGCCGAGGCATGACCGTAAGGGCCGGGCCGCGTCATGGCGCGGGCGGGCCTGTGCCCGAAGGGTGTTCAAACCAAAGCCGCCGGTCCATGACGAGCCGGCGGCTTTTTTGCGTGTTGGGGGCCGGTTTCCGTGTGATATCAAGGAGGCATGACGACAAAGGTTTCCATGCCCGACACTTCGGCAATCCCGCTCCCCGAGCGTTCCTGCCGAACCTGCACCTTGTGTTGTGACCTGCCGGACATAGACGAGCTCGACAAGCCGGCCAACACGCTCTGTCGCCATTGCCTTCGCGACCGGGGCTGCGGTGCCTATGCGGCGCGACCGGCGACCTGTCGTGACTTTCTCTGCGCGTGGCGAACCGACGTTACCTTGGGGCCCGAATGGGATCCCGTCCTCAGTCACATGATGGTCTATCGCCAGGGGGACCAGTTGACCGTGCTGGTCGATCCACGCCATCCGCGGGCCTGGACGGAGGCGCCCTATCGCAGCCAGTTGCAGGTTTGGGCGGCGCAAGTCGGTGCGATCGGCGGCTATGTCATCGTCTGGGTGGGGGACGAGGTGTTCAAGGTGGAGGCGTGAGGGGGGCGTTCCTGTCCGAACCCGCCTGTTCGCGGATGCGACAAGGGCTCGGCGATTTCTCGCCAAGCCCTTGTTTGAATTAGGATGGTGGGCGTGACAGGGATTGAACCTGTGACCCCTACGATGTCAACGTAGTGCTCTCCCGCTGAGCTACACGCCCATCCGATGGCGGCTTAAGACCACAAAACCCTCGGCCCCGTCAATAGGGATTTTTCGGTTTTGTGACGAGTTTTTAAGGCCGCCCGCGAAAGCCCTTACGCGGCAAGGAGTTTGTTGACCTCGTTGACGAGGTCGCGCAGGTGGAAAGGCTTGGAAAGGACCTTTGCGTCCTTCGGTGCCTTCGAATCGGCGTTGAGCGCGACGGCGGCAAAGCCGGTGATGAACATCACCTTGAGGTCCGGATCGAGTTCGGTTGCGCGGCGCGCCAGTTCGATGCCGTCCATCTCCGGCATGACGATGTCGGTCAGCAGCAGCGAGAAGGGCTCTTCGCGGAGACGGTCATAGGCGCTGGCACCATTGTCGAAGGAAGATACCTTGTATCCCGCCTTCTCGAGCGCCTTGACCAGGAACCGGCGCATATCGTTGTCGTCTTCGGCGAGAAGAATTTTCTGAATCATGGAAGTCCGCTACTCACTCATTTCCAGGGGAGGCTTTCGGGCTTTTTAGTTTCCTCTTGTGGAGTAAACATCCGGTGAAGAACCGGTTTTGCGGGCTCGAGCGCCATTTGACCCAATATGGACTTTCGCGGGGGCAACTGGCAACATGAACGACGCAAGAAGGTTGTGACTTGGTAAAAAAGAGGCGGCGTGAACGGGATGACAGGCGAATTCGAGCTGTTCGAGGTGCGCGAACCGCAAACGCAGTCGATCCCCTTCGTCTACAACTCGCCCCATAGCGGGCGACGCTACCCCGCCCGCTTCCTCGACCAGTCGCGACTCGACGGCCTGGCGATCCGCCGGTCCGAGGATCATTATGTCGAGGAACTGTTCGGCGCCGCGCCCGATTTCGGCGCTCCATTGTTGCTGGCTCATTTTCCGCGCGCCTTCGTCGATGTCAATCGCGAGCCCTATGAGCTCGACCCGCGCATGTTCTTTGACCCCGTTCCGTCCTTTGCCAATATCAATTCCGTGCGCGTGGCCGGCGGGCTCGGTACCATTCCCCGCATTGTCGCGGAGAACACGGAGATCTATGCGAAGCGGCTGCCGGTCGCCGAGGCGCTGGAGCGCATCGAGACGGTCTACAAGCCCTATCACGCCTGCCTTCGCAAGCTGATCGCGCGCACCCATGCCCGCTTCGGTTTCGGCGTGCTGGTCGATTGCCACTCCATGCCGGGCAATATCCGCATCGCCGGCAGCGGCATCCGCCCCGACTTCATCATCGGCGATCGCTATGGCACCAGCGCGTCCGCCGAACTGTCCCAGGCGGCATTGGAGTTTCTCGAGGGACTGGGCTTTGTTGCGGTGCGCAACAAGCCCTATGCCGGCGGCTTCATCACCGAACATTATGGCCGGCCGGCGCGCGGCCTGCATGCCGTTCAGATCGAGGTCAACCGCGCGCTCTACGTCGACGAGACGACCCTTGCAAAGCGCGGCGATTTCGGCGCGCTCGCCGGATCGATCGCCGTGTTCATGCAGCAAATGGCTGAATTCGTTGCCGATTATGCCGGCGATACGGCACTCGCCGCTGAATAGGCGCGCCTGGCGCGCAAAAAAAACCGCGCCATGGGCGCGGCTAAGTCTAGGGAGGAAACACCCAAGGAGGGTATTTACAGTCCGGAGACTGCGGGAGAATATTATTGCTGCGACGCACAATCGTCAAGCCGTAAAAGACACTTTTTTAAGCGAGGCGCTTTTTTGTGCAGATTTTGAGGGGCGGCCTGTCCTGGCCGCGATTGCAAATCGGCGAAACTGCTTTATGAAACCGCTATCCCGATCCCTTCAACGAGCGGAAATGCCGATGCGTCCCGACCGCAGCTTCTTCAATCGTCTCGCCGATGCCGCCAAGGCCGAAACCCTGCCGCGCTTCCGCTCTCCGCTCAGCGTCGTCAACAAGGAGAAGGGCGGCTTTGATCCCGTCACGGAGGGCGATCAGGCGGCGGAGGCGGCGATTCGCGCCCTGATCGAGGCGGAGTATCCCGAACACGGCATCCTCGGCGAGGAGCATGAGGATATCGGCACGGACCGCGATCATGTCTGGGTGATCGATCCGATCGACGGCACACGTGCCTTCATCTCCGGGGTTCCGGTCTGGGGCACGTTGATCGGTTTCCAGGAAAAGGGCCGCTCGGTCATGGGCATGATGGACCAGCCGTTCACCGGCGAGCGCTATTTCGCCGATGGCGAACGGTCCTGGTATAGCGGTCCCGATGGCGAGCGGCAGATTCACACGCGTGACTGCGGCGGCATGGACAACGCCATTCTCTTCACCACCTCGCCGCACCTGTTCAAGGGCGCGGAAGTGGCGCAGTTCCAGGCGGTGCAGGATAGGGTCAAGCTGTTCCGCTACGGAATCGACTGCTATGCCTATGCGCTGCTGGCGGCCGGCCATGTCGATATCGTCATCGAAACGGTGCTGAAGCCCTATGACGTCGGCGCGCTGATCCCGCTGATCGAGCAGGCGGGCGGCGTGATGACGACCTGGGAGGGCGGACGTCCCGAGGCCGGGGGGCGCATCATAGCGGCTGGCAGCGCCTCGCTGCATGCCGAAGCGCTCGAAATGCTGAACGCGGCTTAAGCCTTCAGTTTTCCGAGAAGATCGGCGTTGCAGTCGTCTCGCCTGTCTCCGGCTGCGGGTCGCCGCCGGGGATGAAGGCGTCGAAGGCGGCCAGCGCCTGGGCGCGATAGCGGTCGCGTTCATGCAGGATTTCGTGCAGCGCGCCCGGCACCGGCACGAGTTGTCCGGCGCGGAAATATTGCGACAGCTTTTCCGGATAGCGGTAGGGAACGATCGGATCCTTGCCGGGCGCGATGATCACCGTCGGCACGGTGATCGAGGCGAGATGCTTCGGCGACGAGACCTGCCTTATCGTTTCCTGCGCCTCGTAGAGCCAGCGGGCGGTCGGCGGGCCGAGCGCCAGATGCGGATGGGCTTTCAGGATTTCGACATTGCGCTGGTAGCGCAGCGGGTCGGAGGTCAGCGGATTGTCGTCATAGGGCTTGGTCGGATCGTCCGAGGTCAGGCAGATCCGCCCAAAGCCGGTGAAGGTGGCGAGCGTCGCCAGGCGGTGGATGTTGTTCGGCGACAGCTTCTGTCCGCCGAGGCCGACGAAAGGCGCCGAAAGCACCATGCGCTCGATGCGGTTCGCCAGACGCGGCGCGGCGGAAAGCGCAATCAGCCCGCCTGTGGAATGCGCCAGCAGGAAGAATGGCAGGCGGGTATCGGGCAGGACGATCTGTTCGAGGAAGATCTCCAGATCGCGCACATAATCCGAAAAGCGGTGGACATGCCCCTTGCGGGAGTTCTTCAGCAGCCGTTCGGAGCCGCCCTGGCCGCGAAAATCGAAGGTCGCGACCCACAGCCCCCGCTGGTTGAGGTCGCGGATCGTCTCGAAATATTTCTCGATGGCCTCGTTGCGGCCGTGCAGCAGAACCACGGTGCCCTTGGCGACCGGCGCCTCGGAGCGAAACACCGCATAGCGCAGCTTGATGCCGCGATGGCCGGTGAGAAAACCGACTGTCGGGTTTCCTGGGATCGGGTTGCCGGGGGTGGCGTAAAGGATGGGGTCCATGCTCGCATTCGCCGAATCGTGCGCCGGCGCAACCGCCGTTTTCCGACTATGGGATAGGAGGAAGACCCGGCAAGGTCAAAGAAAAAAGCCGGAACCGCTTGAAGGGGGACGACGGGCGGTTCCGGCAAAGACTGGCCGGAAGGGAAGGGACGATGTCTTCCGGCCATCGGTTGCGAGGCATCCGATGCTTCCTTTCTAACCGCCAGGCCTTGAACCGCCCCTGAACCCGGTGTTCACGTTCAATTCATCGCGAGGACGACGCGGAGGCTGCCGGTTGGACTTGAATCCAAAAGCCAAGGTTCCCATCTGAATCGCGTGATCGCCAGTCACGGGATCGCATTCCTTTCCGTCTCCGCCTCTCATGGGGTGCCGGATAAGAAAACCGCAAAACGTCGCTTCAAGGAGGACACCATGCGTCACGTTGATTTTTCCCCCCTCTACCGCTCGACCGTCGGCTTCGACCGCCTGTTCACCATGCTGGACGGCCTCGGCCAGCCGGACCAGGCGCAGACCTATCCGCCCTACAACATCGAGCGCACCGGCGAGACCACCTATCGCATCACCATGGCGGTTGCCGGTTTCGATGAGACCGAGCTTTCGATCGAGGCCCATGCCCATGTGCTGACGGTGAAGGGCGAGAAGGCCGAGGAAGACAAGGCCGAGCAGAGCGAATTCCTCTATCGCGGCATCGCCAAGCGCGCCTTCGAGCGCCGCTTCCAGCTTGCCGACCATGTGGAAGTGCAGAGCGCCTCGCTGAAGAATGGCCTGCTGCATATCGAGCTTCTTCGCAACATTCCGGAAGCGATGAAGCCGCGCCGGATTTCGATCAGCGCCGAGGCGGTAAATGCGCCGAAGGCGATCGAGGCGCGCGTCGCCTGATCGCAAGCGCGTTCGTTCAATCGAAAAGGGCGGCTCCCGGAGTGGGTGCCGCCCTTTTTTAATCGGTATCGTTGCGGAGCGGAGGATCAGGCCAGCACGTCGAGGAAACGGTCGACATCGTCTTCCGTCGTGGCAAAGCTCGTTACCAGGCGGATCAGCATTTCGTCGTCCTGGAGCAGGTCCGGCGCTTCGGCGGGCACGGGCCAGTCGTAGAACTTGGCGCCCCGGCCTTCCGCCAGTGCGGCGGCATCCTTTGTGAGCACGGCAAACACCTCGTTGGTCGTGGTGTTCCAGGCCAGCCGGCTTTTCGTCGCGGCGCCGATTCCGGCGCGCAGGCGGTCGGCCATCCTGTTGGCATTGCGCGCGAGATCGAGCCAGAGACCGCCTTCGAGATAGGCCTCGAACTGCGCCGAGATGAAGCGCGTCTTGGAGAAGAGCTGGGCCGAGCGCTTGCGGATGAACGGCATTTCGCTTGCCAGCTCGGGTTTCAGGAAGATGATCGCCTCGGCGCACCAGCAGCCGTTCTTCGTCGCGCCGAAGGAGAGGATGTCGACGCCGCGTTTCCAGGTCATGTCAGCGGGGGTGGCGTCGAGCGCGACAAGTGCGTTGGCGAAGCGGGCGCCGTCCATGTGCAGCGGCAGGCCGTTTTGGCGTGCGACGGCGGCGATAGCCTCGATTTCGTCAAGGGTGTAGACCGTGCCGGATTCGGTCGCCTGGGTGATCGTCACCGCCATCGGGCGTCCCTGATGCACGGCACCCGGTGGAAAGCGGCCGATGGCGGCTGTCAGTGCGTCCTTGTCCATCTTGCCGCCCGGGCCATGGACGGGCACGAGGCGGCAGGCGCCGGTGAGGAATTCCGGCGCGCCGCATTCGTCGGCCGTGACATGCGCCTCGGAATGGCAGAAAGTAACGCCACCCGGCTTGGCAACGGCGGCGAGCGCCAGAGAATTGGCGGCCGTGCCGGTGCCGACGAAGAAGACGGCCACCTCGCGCTGGAACAGGTCGTTGAAGCGTTCTTCCATGCGGCGGTCGAGATCGCTCGTGCCGTAGGCCGCGGCATAGCCGGCGGCTTCGAGCGCCAGGCTCTCGGCAATCTTGGGGTGGGCGCCGGCCCAGTTGTCTGAGGCGAAGAACATGGCAATGATTCCATTTTTGCGAAGAAAATCGATCCGTCGCACCTTAGGGATTTCACCCGTCCGATCAATCCGTATGGCGGCGGACTGAGGCGGAATTATACGTTCGCGCAACAACTGGCGCGAAATTTTCCACGATGAGTAATTAAATTACGCGCAACGCTTTAAACTTGTAACAAAGAGCTCGGGAGCTCATTAAATTTTTGTCCGGGCGCCTTGCGCCGCTATGCGCTTTCTGTCATAGAAAAACGGAAAATAGGTCAGAGTAATTGACCTATTTGAAGAATTCCTGAGCCGGTGCGGTTCGCTTGTCATGATGGTGAAGGCAAAATTCACCACAGTGCGGCGGCTGCGCCGGCATCGGCGCCAGCGGTTCTGGCGGGTTTCACCCGGGCTTCCGGGCCAATTTGAGGGAAGGCAATGACCATGATGACGCCATCCGACGAGAGCATCCAGACCATCAACGCAGATAATGGCGATGGCACGGTGCGAGCGGCCACCCATGGCCTTCCCGCCAAGCAGGGGCTCTACGATCCGAAAAACGAACACGATGCCTGCGGCGTCGGCTTCATTGCCCATATGAAGGGCAAGAAGTCGCACCAGATCGTCAAGGACGGCCTGTTCATCCTCGAGAACCTCACCCACCGCGGTGCGGTCGGGGCCGATCCGCTGATGGGCGACGGTGCCGGCATCCTGGTGCAGATCCCGGACCGCTTCTTCCGCGAGGAAATGGCGAGGCAGGGCATCACGCTGCCGAAGGCCGGCGAATATGCCGTCGGCCACTTCTTCTTCCCGCAGGACGAGACGCAGATCGCGCATTTCAAGAAGATCATCGCCGAGGTCTGTCAGGCCGAGGGCCAGGAACTCATCGGCTATCGCGACGTGCCGGTCGACAATTCCTCGCTCTCCAAGGCACCGGACATCGCCGCGACCGAGCCGCGCCATATCCAGGTCTTCATCGGTGCCGGCCGCGACGCGGCGACCCAGGAGCAGTTCGAGCGCCGGCTGTTCCTGCTGCGCAAGGTGATTTCCAACCGCATCTACGATGAGTTCAAGGGCGAGGAGACGGGCTTCTATCCGGTCTCGCTGTCGTCCTCGACGATCGTCTACAAGGGCATGTTCCTCGCCTTCCAGGTCGGAGCCTATTACAAGGATCTCGCCGATCCGCGCTTCGAATCGGCCGTCGCACTTGTCCACCAGCGTTTCTCGACCAATACCTTCCCGTCGTGGAAGCTGGCGCATCCGTATCGCATGGTGGCCCATAACGGCGAAATCAACACGCTGCGCGGCAACGTCAACTGGATGGCGGCGCGTCAGGCGTCGGTCTCCTCGCCGCTGTTCGGCTCCGACATTTCCAAGCTCTGGCCGATCTCCTACGAAGGCCAGTCGGATACCGCCTGCTTCGACAACGCGCTCGAATTCCTCCAGCGCGGCGGCTATCCGCTGGCGCATGCCGTCATGATGTTGATCCCGGAAGCCTGGGCCGGCAACCAGTTGATGGCGCCTGAGCGCAAGGCATTCTACGAATATCACGCAGCCCTGATGGAGCCGTGGGATGGGCCGGCCGCGGTCTGCTTCACCGACGGCCGTCAGATCGGCGCGACGCTCGATCGCAACGGCCTGCGCCCCGCCCGTTACCTCGTGACCGACGATGATCGCGTGATCCTCGCATCCGAAGCCGGCACGCTGCCGGTGCCGGAGGAGCGCATCGTCAAGAAGTGGCGGCTGCAGCCGGGCAAGATGCTCTTGATCGACATGCAGGAAGGCCGCATCATTTCCGACGAGGAAGTGAAGTCCAAGCTCGCCGGTAGCCATCCGTACCGCGAATGGCTCGACCGCACGCAGCTGATCCTCGAGGACCTGAAGCCGGTGGAGCCGAGGGCGCTTCGCCGTGACGTCTCGCTGCTCGATCGCCAGCAGGCCTTCGGCTACACCACCGAGGACACCAAGCTCCTGATGTCGCCGATGGCCACCACCGGCCAGGAAGCGATTGGCTCGATGGGCACCGACACGCCGATTTCCGCCATGTCGAGCAAGTCGAAGCTGCTCTACACCTATTTCAAGCAGAACTTCGCCCAGGTCACCAACCCGCCGATCGACCCGATCCGCGAGGAGCTGGTGATGAGCCTGGTGTCGTTCATCGGTCCGCGCCCCAACATCCTCGACCATGCCGGCATGGCGCATGCGAAGCGTCTCGAGGTGCGCCAGCCGATCCTCACCAATGGCGACCTGGAAAAGATCCGCTCGATCGGTCATACCGAGGACCGCTTCGACACCAAGACGCTCGACTTCACCTATGACGCCGAGCGCGGCGCCGAAGGCATGCCGGAAATGCTGGAACGGCTGTGCGAGCGGGCGGAAGCCGCGGTACGTGGCGGCTATAACATCATCGTCTTGTCCGACCGCCAGCTCGGTCCGGACCGCATCGCCATCCCCGCGCTGCTGGCGACCGCCGCCGTGCATCATCATCTGATCCGCAAGGGGCTTCGCACCTCCGTCGGCATCGTCGTCGAATCGGGCGAGCCGCGCGAAGTGCATCATTTCTGCTGTCTGGCCGGCTACGGCGCGGAAGCGATCAACCCCTATCTCGCCTTCGACACCCTGCTCGACATGCACAAGCATGGCGAGTTCCCCAAGGAGGTGTCGGAAGACGAAGTCGTCTATCGCTTCATCAAGGCGGTCGGCAAGGGCATCCTCAAGGTCATGTCGAAGATGGGCATTTCGACCTATCAGTCCTATTGCGGCGCGCAGATCTTCGATGCGATCGGCCTGTCTTCGGACCTGGTGGAGAAGTACTTCTTCGGCACCGCGACGACGATCGAGGGCGTCGGTCTGGCCGAGATCGCCGAAGAAACCGTCGCGCGCCACAAGTCGGCCTTCGGCAAGGACCCGATCCTCGCCAACACGCTCGACATCGGCGGCGAATATGCCTACCGCATGCGCGGTGAAAACCATGCCTGGAGCCCGGACTCGATCGCGGCGCTCCAGCATGCCGTGCGCGGCAACAGCCAGGACCGTTACCGCGAGTTCGCGGAGATGGTCAACGAGACGTCGCTGCGCCTCAACACCATCCGTGGCCTCTTCAAGATCAAGGGAGCGGAAGCGCTCGGCCGCAAGCCGATCCCGATCGATGAGGTCGAGCCGGCGGTCGAGATCGTCAAGCGCTTCTCGACCGGCGCGATGTCCTTCGGCTCGATCAGCCGTGAGGCGCATACCACGCTCGCCGTCGCCATGAACCGGATCGGCGGCAAGTCGAACACCGGTGAAGGCGGAGAGGAAAGCGATCGCTATCTGCCGCTGATGAACGGTGCGGCCAATCCCGAGCGTTCGGCGATCAAGCAGGTGGCGTCCGGCCGCTTCGGCGTCACCACCGAATACCTGGTCAATGCCGACGTGCTGCAGATCAAGGTGGCGCAGGGCGCAAAGCCCGGCGAGGGCGGTCAGCTGCCCGGCCACAAGGTCGATGCGACGATCGCCAAGACCCGTCACTCGACCCCGGGTGTCGGCCTGATCTCGCCGCCGCCGCATCATGACATTTACTCGATCGAAGACCTGGCCCAGCTGATTTTCGACCTGAAGAACGTCAATCCGGTGGCCGACATCTCGGTCAAGCTCGTCTCGGAAGTCGGCGTCGGCACCGTTGCCGCGGGCGTCGCCAAGGCGCGTGCCGATCATATCACCATCTCGGGCTTTGACGGCGGAACGGGCGCATCGCCGCTCACCTCGCTCAAGCATGCCGGTTCCCCCTGGGAAATCGGTCTGGCCGAAACGCAGCAGACGTTGGTGCTCAATGGTCTTCGCTCGCGCATTGCGCTTCAGGTCGATGGTGGCCTGAAAACCGGCCGTGACGTCATCATCGGGGCGCTGCTCGGCGCCGACGAGTTCGGTTTTGCCACCGCGCCGCTGATCGCAGCCGGCTGCATCATGATGCGCAAGTGCCATCTCAACACGTGTCCCGTCGGTGTCGCGACCCAGGATCCGGTGCTGCGCAAGCGCTTCAAGGGTACGCCGGAACACGTCGTCAACTATTTCTTCTTCGTCGCCGAGGAAGTGCGCGAGATCCTCGCCTCGCTGGGCGTTGCCCGGCTCGACGAGATCATTGGCGCCTCCGAACTGCTGGAGAAGGAAGAGATGCTGGCACACTGGAAGGCCAGGGGGCTCGATTTCTCCAAGATCTTCCACAAGGTGGAGGCACCGAAGCCGGCAACCTACTGGACCGAGCGCCAGAAGCACCCGATCGACGACGTGCTCGACCGCAAGCTGATCGAAAAGGCCATGCCGGCGCTCGAGGCAAAGCAGCCGGTGGTCTTCGAGGTCGACATCAAGAACGTCGACCGGTCGGCCGGGGCCATGCTGTCGGGCGAGCTTGCCAAGCGCTACGGCCACAAGGGCCTGAAGGACGACACGATCCACGTGACGCTCAACGGCACTGCCGGCCAGTCGTTCGGCGCCTTTTTGGCCCGCGGCATCACGTTCGACCTGGTGGGCGACGGCAACGACTATATCGGCAAGGGCTTGTCGGGCGGCCGTATCATCGTTCGCCCGCCGGAGAACGCCCGGATCGTCGCCGAGGAATCGATCATCGTCGGCAATACGGTTCTCTACGGCGCGATCGCCGGCGAGTGCTATTTCCGCGGCGTGGCCGGCGAGCGCTTCGCCGTGCGCAATTCGGGCGCTGTTGCCGTCGTCGAGGGCGTGGGTGACCATGGCTGCGAATACATGACCGGCGGCGTCGTGGTCGTGCTTGGCCAGACGGGTCGCAACTTCGCGGCCGGCATGTCTGGCGGGGTCGCCTATGTGCTGGACGAGAGCGGAGATTTCGCTTCCCGCTGCAACATGGCGATGGTCGAACTCGAGCCGGTTCCGGAAGAGGACGACATGCTGGAGAAGCTGCACCATCACGGCGGCGACCTCATGCACAAGGGCCTTGTCGACGTATCAGGCGACATGACCCGCCATGACGAGGAGCGGCTCTACCAGCTGATATCGAATCATCTGCATTACACGGGCTCCGCTCGCGCCAAGCAGATCCTCGACAACTGGGCAGGTTTCCGTCCGAAGTTCCGCAAGGTCATGCCGGTCGAATACCGGCGTGCGCTGGAGGAGATGGAGCGCATGCGCATGGGGGTCGCGGCGGAGTAACCGCCTTTCGAAGCCGTCCCGCCGGTCATTCGGCGGGGCATCCTTCGGGCACGCGAGCCGTGCCGTCCACGAGATATTGAGCAGGATCAGACTATGGGCAAGGTTACAGGTTTTATGGAAATCGACCGGCAGGTGATGAAGTACCAGCCGGCATCCGACCGCATCCGCCATTTCCGCGAATTCACCATTCCGATGTCGGACGCCGAGGTTACCAAGCAGGCGGCGCGCTGCATGGATTGCGGCATTCCCTATTGCCATGGTCCGACCGGGTGCCCGGTGCACAACCAGATCCCCGACTGGAACGACCTCGTCTACAACAACAAGTGGGAAGAGGCGATCCGCAACCTCCACTCGACCAACAACTTCCCGGAATTCACCGGTCGCGTCTGTCCGGCTCCGTGCGAGGAAGCCTGCACGCTGAACCTCGAAGACATGCCGGTGGCCATCAAGACGGTCGAGCAGGCGCTCGCCGACAAGGCCTATGAACTCGGCTTCATCGTGCCGCAGCCGGCAACGGTCCACACCGGCAAGAAGGTGGCGATCATCGGTTCCGGCCCGTCGGGCATGGCGGCCGCCCAGCAGCTCGGCCGTGCCGGCCATGAGGTGCATGTGTACGAGCGCGAGACCAAGCCCGGCGGCCTGCTGCGCTACGGTATTCCGGACTTCAAGATGGAGAAGAACTTCATCGACCGCCGTGTCGAGCAGATGGAAGGCGAAAACGTCACCTTCCATTGCGGCGTCAATGTCGGCGTCGACGTCAAGGTCGAAAAGCTGCTGTCGGACTATGATGCGGTTCTCTACTGCGGCGGTTCGGAAACCCCGCGCGAGGCCGGCATTCCCGGCGCGGATTTCCAGGGCGTCTATGACGCCATGCCCTATCTGGTGCAGCAGAACCGTCGTGTCGGCCGCGAAAATGTCGACAGCGTCGGCTGGCCGTCCGATCCGATCCTGGCCGGCGGCAAGCATGTCGTCGTCGTCGGCGGCGGCGACACGGCATCCGACTGCGTCGGCACGGCCTTCCGCCAGGGCGCCGTCAAGGTGACCCAGCTCGACATCCGTCCGCGTCCGCCGGAAACCGAGGACAAGCTGGCCGTCTGGCCTTTCTGGGCGACCCGCATGCGCACCTCTTCGTCGCAAGCCGAAGGGGCGATCCGCGAATTCCAGGTCGGCACGCTCGAATTCGTCGGCGAAGACGGCGTGTTGACGGGTGTGAAGTGCTGCCAGGTGGACGACAAGCGCAAGCCGATCGCCGGTTCGGAATTCATCATCAAGGCCGATCTCGCCTTTATCGCCATCGGCTTCCGCGGTCCCTTCGGCGACGGCGTGCTGAACGAACTCGACGGCAAGCTGACGCTCAACACCGACCGTCGCGGCTCGACCAATGTCGTCGCCAATGATCGCGACTACAAGACTTCGGTCGACAAGCTGTGGACCGCGGGCGACGTGCGTCGCGGCCAGTCGCTGGTCGTCTGGGCGATCCGCGAAGGGCGCCAGGCAGCGCGCGCCATTGACGAGGCGCTGATGGGCGCCAGCGTTCTTCCGCGCTGAGTGGCTGGATAAATCCTGAGGGCCGCGCATGTCGCGGCCCTTTTCATTTCTGCAGGGTTTCGGTCCCTGGAGCACGCAAGTCGTCGACGCGGCCGGATGGCGGCGGCGGCAGGGTGCCGTTCTTGACCAACTGGTCGCGGGGCGTGGGTGTTGCGGCGACCGGCAGGGGCGCCGCCCCGAGCAGCTCCGTCGCCCCGTCGAGTTCGGGATCGAAGAGATCCATCGGTTGCGTCTTGACGATGTTCTGAATTTCCGACGGCGGCAGATTGATCAGTTCCGGCAGGTTGCTGGCATCGAGGCGGACGAGATCCGGGCTCGTCATGTCGCCGAGCAGACGGCGAGCCGATTTCTCGACGTAGAAGGCCAGCTTGCGCTTGCCAGCCGCCGTCAGGTTGATGCCGTCGGTGCCGCGCAGGCGAACCTGCTGGCCGTTGATGTCGGAGCCGGTGATGATGAAGCGCCCCTCCTGGTCGACAAAGCCGTCCCAGACGTCGATGAACTCGCCGCCGATGCGCTCGACAGCGCGGCGATAGACGGTGTTGAGCGTCAATGCGTCAGCCGTCATGTTCTGTGGGCGAAAGGCGGGCAAGCCGACCCACAGCAAGGGGATCTTGGCGTCCGTGACGATCTTGCCGAAGGCGGTTACGCGGCGCTCGTATTCCTGGAACCATTCCTCGGTGCGGAAATTGAGCTTGCCGGAAGCCGTGACCATCTGCTGGCGGTCGTTGGCGCCGATGTCGATGATGACGATGGCGGGCTTGGCTTCGGCAATCATGGCCGGCAGTTCCGCCTGCCAGTCATAGTAGTCCGTCCTGACAAGACCCGACGAGCCGTTGCTGCGCTCGTCGATCACGACGCCGGGCGAGGCTAAAAATGCCTCGGTCAGGCCCGTCGCCAGGCCGTCCGCGACGAAGTCGCCGACCACCAGGACCTTTCGGGCATTGTCGATCTTCGGCGCCGGCGGTGGCGGTTCAGGCGCTGTCGTGATGCTGGTGACGCTTTTCGTCTGCTTCTTCACCGGGCGCGGCGGCTTTACCTTCCGTGGCGGCGGGGGCTCGGGATAGCGTTGCTCGCGCGTGCCGAAAAACAACTCGATCAGATTGCGCGGCTGGCGCGTCTGCTGGGCCGTGGCCGTGCTGGCAAACACCGACACGGCGAGGAAGGCCAACGCCAACGCGCCGGCCATCCAGCCCCGAGCGCCCATATTTCGCCGCGTCTGCCGCATCCCGGTGGTCGTCCTATTCGTGCCGCAGTATCCGTTCCGGCTGAAGCGGATATGTGAGGCGGGCATGCGCAATTGTCAATTGCGCAGCTTGTCGAGCAGATCCTTCGACGGCTGGCCGTCGGTGGTCATGCCAAGGCGTGTCTGGATGGCGGTGATCGCGGCCTTCGAGCCGGAGCCGAAATTGCCGTCGATCTCGCCATCGTAGTAGCCGAGCGCCTGCATGCGGCTCTGCAGTTCGAACTTTTCCTTGATGTCGAGGCTGCCGTCCGGCCGCGGCCATGCCTGCTGCATACCGCCATAGCCGGCAATCTCGTCGGCCAACAGGCCGACGGCCAGCGCATAGCTATCAGCCGCGTTGTAGCGCTTGATGACGAAGAAATTCTTGGTCATCAGGAAGCCTGGACCGTTAGCGCCGCCCGGCATCTTCAATTCGGCCCGTTGCGCGCCGTTCTTGAAGCCCTTGCCGCTCGGTCGCACGAAGCCGAGCGTCGCCCATTGGGCCAGCGTCTTGGTCTTGCCGGCATGGGCGTGACCGCCCTTCGGCACGACCGTCTCGTAGCCCCAGGTCTGGCCTGTCTGCCATCCGTTCTTCGCCAGGAGGTTGGCGGAAGTGGCGAGTGCGTCGGGTACAGAGTGCCAGATGTCCTTGCGGCCGTTGCCGTCGGCATCGATCGCATAGAGCAGGTAGCTCGACGGGATGAACTGGGTATGGCCCATGGCGCCCGCCCAGGAACCCATCAGGTTCTTGGAGGACACATCGCCATTCTGCAGCATCTTGAGGGCGGCGATCAGCTGGCTCTTGGCATATTTCGACCGCTTCGAATCGGCATAGCCGAGGGTCGCCAGCGCCCGCGGCACGTGGTGCAGTCGGTCCGGGCTTTCGAGTGCTGCGCCGTAATTGGATTCCATAGACCAGATGGCAAGCAGCACGTTCCTGTCGACGCCGAAATGGCGCTCGAGCGCGGCCAGCGTCGAGCCGTATTTCGCCGCCATCTCGCGACCGATCTTCACCGTGTAGGGGTTGACGCGCGAATCCAGGTAATCCCAGATCTGCGACTTGAATTCCGGCTGGTAGCGGGCCTTTTCCAGCACGAAGGGATCAGGCTCCGACACGCCGGCGAAGGCCAGGTTGTACGTCTTCTGGCTGATGCCGCTCTTGGCGGCGGTCGAGTAGAAGCCGTTGATCCACTTCTTGAAACCAGCGTCCGCTGAGGCCGTTCCCGGCATGAGGCCGGCGGCGATGGAAATGGCAATCGCTCCGAGAAGCTTGCGATTTTTACTCGTCATGGGAACATCCCCGCTCTGTTACGGTTCTTTTCCAGCCGGTCTGGAGGCTGTTCACCCTAGGTTAAGGCAACAGCGTCAACAAAGTCTTTACCATGGTGAAGGGCCTCGTGAAACCTTTGCGAAATGGTAGAGAATATATAGTAGTGGGCGGGTGCGTATTGAAGGCGCCCAGGCAGAATCCTCGAGGAGGAATGAGTGGTTCAACGAAATAGACTCCGCAAAGCCGTTTTCCCCGTTGCCGGTCTGGGCACGCGCTTTCTTCCGGCCACCAAGGCTGTGCCGAAGGAAATGCTGACGGTCGTCGACAAGCCCGTCATCCAATACGTGGTCGATGAGGCCGCGGAGGCCGGTATCGAGCATTTCGTCTTCGTCACCGGGCGCGGCAAGGGTGTCATCGAGGACTATTTCGACATCCAGTACGAACTGGAACAGACGCTGAAGGCGCGCAACAAGAATGCCGAGTTGACGCTGCTCTCCGGCCTGTTGCCGAAAGCGGGCTCGGCAAGCTTCACCCGTCAGCAGGAGCCCCTCGGGCTCGGCCATGCCGTCTGGTGCGCTCGCGACATCGTCGGCCGCGAACCCTTCGCGCTGCTTCTGCCCGACATGATCATGCGCGGCGAAAAAGGCTGCCTCAAGGGCATGGTGGAGCTTTACGACAAGGCCGGCGGCAATATCGTCGCGGTCGAGGAATGTGCGCCCGACCAGACCCATAAATACGGTATCGTCGGCGTGGGCGAGGCGCTTGAGGGCGGCTTCAAGATTACCGAGATGGTCGAGAAGCCTGCCAAGGGAACCGCACCCTCCAATTTCTTTATCAACGGCCGCTACATCCTGCAGCCGGAAATCTTTGCCATTCTCGAGACCCAGGAGCGTGGCGCCGGCAACGAGATCCAGCTCACCGACGGCATGCTAAAGCTCGCCAGGGAACAGGCGTTCGCCGGCTACCACTTCAAGGGTCAGACCTTCGATTGCGGCGCCAAGGACGGTTTCATCCTCGCCAATGTCTCCTTCGCCATCGAGCGCGCCGATATCCGGCCGATGATCGAAGAACCGCTGAAGGCTTTGCTGGCCGCCCTGAAGTAAGGACGATCGGCCTTCAAATGACAAAGCCGCGTCCGGAAAGGGCGCGGCTTTTTTATGCCCGCGGTTGCGGTCAGCGCTTGGCGGTCAGTCCGATCGAGGAGGTCAGTACATTGCTGCCGTCCGATCCGCTCCGCGTCGTGCGTTCGTATTCGACATCGGTCGTCAGGTCGAGATAGCGGTTGATGCTCCAGGTGAGGCCGGCGCCCGTGGTGTAAGTCGTGGAGTCTTGGGTTGCCGCGCTGTCCGGATATCGGGTCCATTCCACGGCATTGGCAAGCCGCAAGACGAGATTGCTGCGCAGCTGATGCTGAACCTCGGAATTGAGGGCATAGATCACCGAGCCGTTGAGGCCCGCGGTGGTCGAGGGATCGATCGTCGTCGACAGCCCAAGGTCGACATCGGTGCCCTGATGTGGCGACCATGTGACATTGCCGTCGACGGTGAGCGCTGCGAGATCATCGAGGCGGCTGTCGTCAAAACGCTGGCGCTCGTAGCCTATGCCCAATTCGCCCTTCAGCTTGTCGCCAAAATCGGCGGCAATGCCGCCCCTGGCGGCATAGGTGTCGGCGGAGCGGGCGTAGCCGGACGTGTCCTGCTTCTCGTCATAGGTGACCTTGCCGATCGCCACCTCGACGAAAGGCGTCAGCGCCGGGGAGATTTCATAACCGATGCGCCCGCGCAGCTCGCCGGTCAGGCGATCGCGATCGCTGAGCGACAGGGTGGTGCCGTCGGAGAGTTCCGCATCGGAATACTGGAAGCGGGTGATGTCGGCGGCGATCGTGCCGCGCAGCCGGCCGAAATCATGCTCAACGGAGAGGCCGCCGTTATACTGATGGATGCCGGACTGGACCGAGGCGCCGGAGATGGCGTTCGGATCGTCGCTGTCCTCGCGGCTGAAGGCGTATCCGCCCTTGATATGGGCGACCGTATCGTCGGCGAGGTCGAGACGCAGGTCGGCATTGATGTTGGCGCGCGGATCGGTGGCGCCGTCGCCGGAGAGGTTCTTCTGCCAATAGCCCTCCGCGCCAATGGTCAACTCATGGCGGGACCAGTCGGTGGTCAGCGTTCCCTTGAGGCCCGTCTCCGAGAAGGTGCGGTTTTCCTTCTCGCCGCCGCTGCTGGTCCGCTCATGCACTAGCTTCTCGCTGATCGAGGGGCGAAGCACCATGGTACCCAGTCGCACACCTTCGCCGTCCGTGTCGCGGCGCGTTCGCAATGCCGTCGGGTCGTCCAGCGTCGTTTCGCGCAGGTTCTGGCGGCCAAGGTCGAGTGGTTGGGTCTTGGCGTCCGGATCCTCCGGGGTCAGTGCGGGGTCCGTGCCGATTATGTCTGCCGTGCCGGCCATGCCGGCTGTCGTAGCGGTGGTGGTCGGGTCGACGGTGGTCCCGGTCGCCGTTGGGGCCTGCGGACTGGCAGCAGCGCGGCTGGATGGCGACGTCCATGTGGTGGACTGCGTCGCAGTCTGTGCCAGGGCTGGCGGGACGAGGCCGAGAACGCCACAGGCCAGAAGGCCGGCCGACAGGACGGACATCTTGCGGCCTGAAGATTCCGCTTCGGTCTTTACGTTCTCAACCATCTGGACTTCGCCCGGCAATACTGAAATGCTTACCTAAACGTAAAGCCTTGTGGTTAATGTTTGGTTGCGAAAGCGAGCCTGTCTCAAAAACAGGGATTTCGGCCGGAACGAGCGGTTCTTCGCCTCTAGGCTGTGCATGAGATGCCCGGGTGGGGCGGGTGTCTACGTCATTCTGTGGACATGGACGGGCAAAAGCATTAAGGAAACGCCATGATCAAGCGCGCTGTAAATCTCGTCGAAGCCGGAGCCATCGAATCGGCTCTCCGGGTGGTTTCAACCGAGCGGAATGGACTGGACGCCCTGGAACGGTCGCTGACCGAGAACCTGGCCGGCCCCTTCTGCAATGCGATCAAGGTGATCGGCAGCATTTCCGGCCGCGTGATCGTCACCGGCGTCGGCAAGAGCGGCCACATCGGTACGAAGATCGCGGCGACCTTCGCCTCGACCGGCACGCCGTCCTTCTTCGTCCATCCCGTCGAGGCCAATCACGGCGACTTGGGCATGATCGCCCGTGACGACGTGATCCTTGCCATGTCGTGGAGCGGCGAGAGCACCGAGTTGCACGGCATCCTCTCCTATTCGCGCCGTTTCTCCATTCCGCTGATCGCCCTTACGGCCGGCGCGACCTCGACGCTGGCGCGCGAAGCCGACATCGTGCTTCTGCTGCCGAAGGAACAGGAAGCCTGTCCGCACGGCCTGGCGCCGACCACCTCGACCATCATGCAGCTCGCCATGGGCGACGCGCTCGCCATCGCCCTGCTCGAAGCGCGTGGTTTCACGGCCCATGATTTCCGCACCTTCCATCCGGGCGGCAAGCTCGGGGCCATGCTCAGCCACGTCTCCGACATCATGCATACCGGAGACAGCATTCCGCTCGTTCCGGTCGGTACCGGCATGCCGGAAGCGATCACGGTCCTGTCGATGAAGCGTTTCGGCTGCGTCGGCGTGGTGGACGAGGCCGGCCTCTTGTGCGGCATCGTCACGGATGGCGATATTGCCCGTCACCTGAGCGTCAACCTCGGCGAGACATTGGTCGACGATGTGATGACGCGCAATCCGAAGACGGTCAACTCGACAATGCTGGCCACGGCCGCCATGGGCCTTCTCAACCAGCACAACATCTCGGCGCTGTTCGTCACCGAGGAGGACGGTACGCCGCTCGGCATCGTCCACTTCCATGACCTCTTGAGGATCGGCGTCGCCTGATCAGGCGGCCTCTACGATCAAATCCCGACCATTCCAGGAAACGATCCGGACCTTGGTGCCGGCCGAAATGTCCGGCCCGAGAACCGGCCAGTAGGTGTCGTCGAGGCGGATGCGTCCGTGGCCCTCGGCAATCGGATCCTGCAGGGTTGCGGTGCGGCCGACCAGGCTCGCGCCGCGCTGGTTGAGCAGCGGTTCATCGGTTACCAGATCCGATTTGGACAGGTATCTGCGTCCGAGCAGGGTGGCGACGACCGCCAGCCCGGCAAAGACCAGCACCTGGATCTGCCAGCCCCAGGCGGCGCTTTCCCACAGCAAAAGCGAAATCACCCCGGTCGCCAGCGCACCAATGCCGATCCACACCAGGAAGACGCCGGGCAGCAGCAGTTCCGCGCCCAGCAGCAAGAGGCCGAGCAGCCACCAACTCCACGGACCCAGTTCGGCGACCATGCGGCTCAGCATCGCTCAGTTCTCCTGATTGGGCGCGAAGGGGTTGACCACCGGTGTCGTGCGGGCCGGCACGACGGGCGTTGCCGGTCGTGCGCGCGGTGCTGCGGGCTGATCTGCGAACACCTCGCGGGCGATCGCGCCGATACCGCCGAGCGAGCCGATCAGGCTCGAGGCCTCCATCGGCATCAGCACGATCTTGGAATTGGGCGCTGTACCGATCGCGCTCATGGCCTCGGTGTATTTCTGGGCGACGAAGTAGTTGATCGCGTTGAGATCGCCGGCGGCAATCGCCTCGGATACCATGTGTGTCGCCTTGGCTTCGGCCTCGGCCAGTCGCTCGCGGGCCTCCGCCTCGCGATAGGCGGCTTCGCGCTGGCCCTCCGCCTGAAGGATGGCCGATTGCTTGGCGCCCTCGGCGCGCAGGATCTGCGCGTTGCGGAAACCTTCGGCTTCCAGCACCTGGGCGCGCTTCTCACGCTCGGCCTTCATCTGCCTGCCCATGGCATCGACCAGGTCCTTGGGCGGCTGGATATCCTTGATCTCGACGCGGGTGACCTTGATGCCCCAGGGACCGACCGCCTCGTCGACGACGCGCAACAGACGGTCGTTGATCACTTCGCGGTTGGACAGCAGTTCGTCGAGATCCATCGAGCCCATGACCGAGCGGATATTGGTCATGGTCAGGTTCAGGATGGCATTCTGGAGATCGGCAACCTGGTAAGCGGCCTGGGCGGCGTTGAGGATCTGGTAGAAGGCGACCGCATCGGCCGAGACGCTGGCATTGTCCTTGGTGATGACTTCCTGGGTGGGGACGTCGAGCACCTGTTCCATGACATTGAGCTTGGAGCCGATGCGCTCGATGAAGGGCACGATCAGGTTGAGGCCGGGTTCAAGCGTGCGCGTGTAGCGACCGAAGCGCTCGATCGTGTAGCGAAAACCCTGCGGCACGGTCTTGATGCCGGCGAAGAGAACGAGAACGACGAGCGCGACGAGCGCGATGACGACGATATCGGGACCTGTAAATTCCATGACCTGCCCTCCTGGCTGTGGCCGGCGCCGGTTCGAGGCGCCGTCCGCATGGTTCTAACATCGGACGGCGACGAGGGCATTGCAAGGCCGAAGCGTCTTGGCAGTGTCGCTTAGACCCAGCCCTGCAGTTCGCGGCGCACGACCTTCTCCAGGACGCTCATGCCCTCCGGGCTGTCATTGAGGCAGGGGATGTGGACAAACTTCTCGCCGCCATTGTGGTGGAAGATCTCGCCCGCCTCGCCGGCGATTTCCTCGAGCGTCTCCAGGCAGTCGGAAACGAAGCCGGGGTTCATGATGGCGATGCGCTTGACGCCGTCCTTGGCAAGCTTCTCCATGGTCTTGTCTGTATAGGGCTGGAGCCATTCCTCCGGCCCGAAGCGGGACTGGAAGGTCACCATGAACTTCTCCTTCGGCAGGCCGAGGCGTTCGCGCAGCAGGCGGCCGGTCTTCATGCAGTGGCAATGATAGGGGTCGCCCTGCTTGAAATAGGACTGCGGGATGCCGTGGAACGAGGTGATCAGGATCTCCGGCTCCCAGTCGAGCGTTGCCAGCTTTTTCTCGACCGAGATGGCCAGCGCGTCGATATAGGTCGGGTCGTCATGATAGCGCGGCACCGTGCGGATGGCCGGCTGCCAGCGCATCTTCATCAGGTGCTCGAAGGCCTTGTCGTTGACGGTGGCGGTCGTAGAGGCCGCATATTGCGGATAGAGCGGGAAGATCAAGATCTTTTCACAGCCGGCGGCGTGCAGTGCGTCGATCTTCGAGGCGATCGACGGCTGGCCGTAGCGCATCGCCCAATCGACGATGACGTGCGGATATTCCTTCAGCGCTTCCGACATCAACTCGGCCTGGCTGCGCGTATAGGTCCGCAGATAGCTCTCGTCTTTGTCCTTGTTCCAGATCTCCTCATAGGCCTTGCCGACCTTCTGCGGACGCGTGTTGAGGACGATGCCGAACAGGATCGGATACCATTTCCACGGCGACCATTCGATCACGCGCTTGTCCATCAGGAATTCCTTCAGGTAGCGCCGCATCGACGTGTAGTCGGTGCCGTCCGGTGTGCCGAGATTGACGAGCAGCACGCCGACCTTGCCGAAGCGGACGGGCGGATGGTCGGAAGGCAGGTGGGAGGTATCAGCGGTCATGTCGATGTCCTGATGGTTTCTGTCGAGATCCATTACGTTGGATGGCGTCTCGAAGATCATCTCATAAAAGCAAAAACCGGCCCGGGAAACCCCGGACCGGTCGTGAACCTGCGGCAAACCGCCTTACTTCGCCGGCAGCTCCAGTTCTTCGCCGACGCCGATCCGGTTCGGGTTCTTCAGCTTGTTGGCTTCGGCGATCTTCGTCCACAGCATGCCGTCGCCATAGGTTGCGACAGCGATCTTCCACAGGCTGTCACCGAGCGCGACAGTGTACTTCTTCGCTGCAGTCGCAACGGCTTCGGCGGCGGCCGGGGTGGCCGTGGCTGGCGTTGCGGCGGCCGGGGCTTCGGTCGTCGCAGCCGGGGCTTCCGCTGCGGCAGGGGCGGGGGCTGCGCCGGCGACCTCGGTGATGCGGCCGTCGGTATAAGGCTTGTAGGGGCTGTTCTTGGCGATGAAGTCGGCGAGCACGGTTTCCAGTCCGGGGCCGAAGTCATAGGCGTTCTGGCCGGCCGAGGCGAAGATCTTGTAGCCGTCACCGCCGGCGCGCATATAGTTGTTGGTGGCGACGCCGTACAGCTTTTCCGGATCCAGGGCGACGAAGCTGTCACTTTCCTTCACCTCGACCGAGACGACGCGGCTGCCGGCCGGCTTCGACTTGTCGAACGCGTACTTCAGGCCAGAGACCTGCGGGAAGCGACCGGCGCCTTCCTCGATCTGGCTGAGGCCGTTTTCCAGGGCGGTAACAATGTCCGATCCCTTGAGCTTGAAGGTGGCGAGCGTGTTCTGGAAGGGCAGCACGGTCAATGCCTCGCCCATGGTCACGGTGCCGGCATCGATGGAGGCACGCAGGCCGCCGCCGTTCTGGATGGCGATCGTGACGCCCTGATCCTTGACGCGGTCGACCATGGCGTCGGCGACGAGGTTGCCCATGGAGCATTCGGCCGCGCGGCAGACTTCGCGCGAGCCGTCGATGACATCCGCTGACTCGCCGATCACCTTCTGCTTCACCTCTTCGATCGGGGCACCGAGTTCGGCGACCTTGGCGGTGAAGGCTTCATCCGGTGTTACCGAGGCGTCGAGGAGCTTCGGGGCGCCTTCGGCGGTCTTGACCGCGCCGGCGTCGTCGAACACCACCTTGAGGTCGCCGAGATACTTGGAATAGGCATAGGCGGTGACGATCGGCACGTCCTTGCCGGCCTGGTTCTTGACCAGCGTCGGATAGGGACCGGCGGCCTTCTCGTCGGTCGAGGACAGAAGCGTGTGGCTATGGCCGCCGACGATGACGTCAATGCCGTCGACCGCCTTGGCAATCTCCTGATCCTTGACATAGCCGACATGCGACAAGAGCACGATCTTGTTGACGCCCGCCGCTTCGAGCTCCTTGACGGCGTCCTTCAGGTAGCCGATCTCGTCAACGAAGAGCACGTCTTCGCCGGGCGACGAGGTTTCGTCGGTGTCGGTTGCGAGGACCGAGACGACGGCGACCTTCTCTGCGCCGAATTCCTTGATGATGTACGGCTTGTACTTGTCGGCGATCGGCGTGTTGAGGCCGGCCAGCACATTGCCGGAGATCAGCGGGAACTTCAGCGCCTCGATGAAGCGGGCCAGTTCCTCCGGGCCGTCGTCGAATTCGTGGTTGCCGATCGCCATGGCGTCGAAGCCGATGCCGTTCATGAATTCGGCGATCGGGGCGCTCTTGTAGGTGGTGTAGAACAGCGAACCCTGGAACTGGTCGCCGGCGTCGAGCACGAGCAGATTGGCGTCCTTCAATTCCGCCCGGCGGCTGTCGATCGCCGTCTTGACGCGGGCGATGCCGCCGAAGCATTCGTTCTTGCCGGCCTCTTCCGCCGAGCAGGTGGAATCATATTTGTTGATGGCTTCGATGCGCGAGTGGAAATCGTTGATGTGCAGGATGTTCAGCTCGAAATCGGCAAGTGCGCCGCTGGCGGAAAGGGCGAGCACCGAGGCGCTTAAAAGGCCGGATCGCAGGTGTTTCAACATGGCTTATCTCCTGTTTTGGCAATAGAGCCGCAAGACGCCGTTGGGCATGTGTGCAGCGCGAAAAAGGTCCCTGGTGGCGGCGATGTTTTCATCATGCGGCCGGGACTGCAAGCGAAATTCCGAACTGCATTGCTCAGCCGGGAGTGCCCGAAACGACAAACCGGCCGATGCGGGCATCGACCGGTTTGTCGTCGGGTGAGTGGGGCGAAAGGCTTTAGCCGCGGCGGGCGAGCGAGAACTGCGAGCCGCTTTCGGAGGTGCAGTTTAATTGGCTCGGCGTCACCATAGCGCAAGTGGCGCGTGTGGTTGTCTGCTTGATATTCGAGTACAGCGTGATATCCACCACGCTCGAGGACTGCATCGTATACGAACCCGTTGCCATGACCTTGTCGCTTCCGTCGGTCGTGCGCGTTTCCAGCCTTCCGCCGGCAAAAGTCGATACGAAGCCGTTCGTGTCGACCCAGGCGCCATCAACGGTCGGCGCCTGGCGAACCGGAGGAAGGGGTTGCCGCGGACCAGTCGAGGAGCAGGCGGCAAGCGTTGCCGTGCATGCCAACAGAATTACAATGGACCTGATCTTCATCGCCGTCTCCTGCCTAATCGCCTTCGGCCGGCGACCTCGGAACGCCTGGCCGATTTTGCCGAACCATGCCGCGAAGGGATGGTGAAAGCAAGACCACAAGGCGGTCTGTCGCCGGGATATACAGGTTTAGCAGCAACTTATTGATATTTGGCAACAGAAAGCCCGCCGCTTTGGGCGGCGGGCGAGATCGTCGGTAAAGCGTTTTCAGATCAGCGAACGAGAATGTTCCTGAACTGCCAGGGATCCTTGGTGTCGATGTCTTCGGGGAAGAGGCCCGGGCGGCCATCGAGCGGGGTCCAGTCGGTGTAGTGGCCTTCGACCGGGCCGAGATATTGCGACTGGACTTCGAGGCAGCGCTTGTAGTCGACCTCGTCGGCCTCGACGATGCCGGCCTTCGGGTTCTCGATGGCCCAGACCATGCCGGCGAGAACGGCAGAGCTGACCTGCAGGCCGGTGGCGTTCTGGTAAGGGGCGATGCGGCGGGTTTCTTCCAGCGACAGGCGCGAGCCGTACCAGTAGGCGTTCTTCTCGTGGCCGTAGAGCAGCACGCCGAGTTCGTCGACGCCGTCGACCAGCTCGTTCTCGTCGAGAACATGCAACACGGGCTGAGCATTGCCGCCATTGCCGAACATTTCGTGCAGCGAGAGCACGGCGTCATTGGCCGGATGATAGGCGTAGTGGCAGGTCGGGCGGTAGGTCACTTCGCCGTCCTTGTCACGAACCGTGTAGTAGTCGGCGATCGAGATCGACTCGTTGTGGGTGACCAGGAAGCCGTATTGCGGACCGGGCGTCGGGCACCAGGTGCGCACGCGGGTGTTGGCGCCGGGCTGCTCCAGATAGATCGCGGCCTTGCAGCCCTTCTTGTGCTTCTTGGCGTTCTTCGGCATCCAGTTCTCATGGGTGCCCCAGCCGAGTTCGGCGGGCTGCAGCCCTTCCGAAATGAAGCCTTCGACTGACCAGGTGTTCCAGAACACGTTGAGCGGCTTCGGGTTCTTGGTGCGCTGGGTGTCGCGCTCGGCGATGTGGACGCCCTTGACGCCCAGCTTCTTCATCAGCTTGGCCCAGCCTTCGCGATCGTCGGCGGCCGGCTCCTCGAACTTTAGGCCGGTTTCATTGGCGAGGTTGACGAGCGCCTGCTTGACGAACCAGGAAACCATGCCCGGATTTGCGCCGCAGGTGGAAACGGCGGTGGTGCCGCCCGGGTTCTTGTTCTTTTCGGCGCGAAGGGTTTCGCGCAGCGCGTAGTTGGTGCGCTCGGAATTCTTCATGTTCTTGTCGAAATAGAAGCCGAGCCACGGCTCGACGACAGTGTCGATGTAGAGAACGTCGAGCTTGCGGCAGAACTTCATCAGGTCGACCGAGCCGGTATCGACCGACAGATTGACCAGGAAGCCCTGGCCGGCGCCTTCGGTCAGAAGCGGCTTCAGCAGCTGCTTGTAATTGTCCTTGGTGACGTGCGCCTGGATGTGCTTCACGCCATGCTTGGCGAGCAGCTCGGCTTCGTCATTGCGGGGATCGATGACCACCATCCGGCTCTTGTCGAACTTGAAATGGCGTTCGATCAGGGGCAGCGTGCCGCGGCCGATCGAACCAAAGCCGATCATGACGATCGGGCCGGTGATCTCGCCGTACACCGGATAGGTTTGCTTGGTCATTTCCTTCTCCTTGCAATGCGGGCCGGGCCCGCTGATACCGGCGGTTCTAGATCATAAAAGCCTGACACAATAAAGGGCGCTTTTCAGCTGCGACGAACGTTCCGGACTGATTTTTCATGCGTAAACGCCGGAGCGAAGGCAGCGTAGCAGGTCGTCCCGCCTTTCTGCCAGCCCCTTGTAGTCGATCTGGTCGGCGGTCATCGCCTCCAGTTGGCGAGCCAGACCTTCGGCCATCCGGGCCCCGTCGGGGTGGCGCTCGAAGACGGCCACGGGGTCGAGATAGATGCGGATGGTGAAGACGATGTCGCCGGTGGCCGGCAGCTTGCGCAGGGTCTGGCGTTCGACGCGGACAAAGGCCTGGCGGGGATCGATGCCGTGGGAGGCTGGATCACTGGATGGACGGATGCTGACCGGGTGATAGAGCGCATAGCGCCAGTTGATCGACCAGTTGAAACGCTCGGCCGGCAGGTCCGGCTGGAGATTGTCGAACACCCGGTTGATGATGGTGTCGTTGCGCGTGCCGCCCTCAAAACCCGGCACATGCGCGTGGACCTGTGCCATCGGCCGCATGAATTTTTCCGCCAGCGACCAGGAGGAGGGGAAGGCGAGATGGGCGGCGATGATCGTCCATCCGTCGGGCTTCTTGCGCAAAATGACCAGGTCGTCTTGGACGAGGGATCCGGCGCGCAGGAGCGGCGGGCGGCTTTCGTCGGCGAGGTCCACGGCATGGCCGGCCATGGTCATGGTCGGGCCTGAGCGGTTGTAGCGGTCGCCGTGGGATTGCTCGAGGTGGCCTACCAGAAGATCGAGACATTCCTGCTGGGCGTCGAGGCTTTCCGGCGCGGCGCGGAAGATGTCGTCGAAATGCTCCTCTTCGAGGCGCCGCTTTTCGTCGAGATAGCGCCCGAGATCGTCATCAGGTTCGATCCAGCGGCGAGGATCGAGCGCGGAAAGACCGATGGCGAAGGGTCTGGTGGCGTCGCTGGCATAGGGGGTGTAGGTGGGTGAGGTCATTTGATTTTGTCGATCCTGGTCACGCCGAGCGCTCTATCTCTTTGCGGGCACAGCTTGCCAGGAATGCCGAACGCGTCAATCCGCGCTCCTTGGCCGCCATGTCGATTGCCGCAAGAGTGCCTGCTTCCATGGTGATGTTGGCGCGAACCGTTCGGGTGTCGTCCTCGATCAGGGGAACACGGATCAGGAAGCCTCCCGCCTTCAGTTCCTGCCGGACGTCGGCCCTTGCCAGAATGTCGGCATGCGAGGAGGGGACGGGCAATTCCTCGTCCGCGGCCCAAAGCCGCAGGGCATCTACCGCATTGGGAACGATCTCTTCCTCGTCATCCGCCGCGGAAAAAACGGACGGCAGGTCCGGGAAGCTGATGCCAAATGCGCTTTCCGGATCCTTGTGAACAAGAGCTACATAATATCGCATTGCGACCAGTCCTTCCTAACTTCAGATCCAGCCTGCCTGCTTTGCGATGGCGCGCGCAGTGCCTAGAGGCAGATCCTTCTTAGGGTGCGGGACGATGATCGTCTTGCCGTTCTTGCGAAATTTGTGATGGGATCAGGAAACCGCAACCAGTTCATAGCCTTCGGCTTTGAGCCGCTGGATGATCTTGCGCGAGTCCTTCTCCATCCGCACACCCTTGATGTGTGTATATATGCGCACGTTTGCTGAGATTCAATCGCCCCTGTGGTGCGCCCTTATTCTTTCAAGCGATCCAATCCGTCCGCCGTCCGCGTCAGGGCGACTTCGGTAATCTCATAGTCAGCCACGCCGTGAACCGAAAACGGATCGGCGGCGACGAAGGCTTCGATGTCTGCGCGCTCGCCCCTGGCAAGGATCACGCCGCCGGTGCGGGGTATCTTGCGGCCGGAGGCGAGGAACATGCCGGTATCGTAGCCCTGTTTCACCCACTCCATGTGCGGTTCCATCAGGCGGTCTGCCTCTTCCGGCGGCTTCACATAGGTGAGGGAGAGAATGAACATCAGGCGTCGCCTTCCACCAGTTCGGCGCGGATCAGGCCGCGCAGCGAATTGCCGACATAGAGTTTTCTGAAATGCAGGTCCTCGGGCCGCAGGACCTCGCTCCTGGCTTTGCGTTCGCGGATCAGTTCTGCGCGCAAGACGCCTGGTAACAGGCCGCTCGACAGGGCTGGTGTCACGAACCGGCCTTCCTCGACCTCGGCGAAGAGATTGGTGATGGTGCCTTCGCAGACCTCGCCGCGTTCGTTCAGCAGCAGAACCTCGTCGGCGTCCTCAAGCTTGAACTCGGCGCGCGCCGCCTCATAGGGTTCGCGGCGCGAGGTCTTGTGGCGGTACAGGCTGTCGTCGGATTTCAGCCGGGTTTCGGCGATGCGGAGCCGCCAGACCGTGTCTTCGGACTGTAGAGCGAACGGCGCCACCGTGACGTCGATCTTGCCGCGAAAGCTCATGGTCAGGCGCACACGGAGAGGCTGGTCGCCCTCGACGGCTGCGTTCAGCCTGGCCAGCGCATCCTGCGGCTGGCGAAATCCGAGCGCGTCGGCGGAGCGCGAGAGCCGACGCAGATGCTGGTCGATCCGGAGAAAGCCTTCTTCCGGCTGCCAGCGCATGGTTTCGATCAGCGAGAAATCCATTGATCCCCTACCGCAAAGCGCGCCTTCAACAGGCATTCCTCGTATTCCGCTTCCGCCTTCGAATCGAAGACGATGCCGCCGCCGACATTGAAGACTGCGCGGTGGTCTTTGAACAGTGTCAGAGTTCGTATGGCCACCGAAAAGCGCATGGGCCCGGAAGGGTCGCAATAGCCGATGGCGCCGCAATAGACATCGCGCGGACCGGTTTCGAGTTCGGCGAGAATGCGCATTGCCCACATTTTCGGCGCTCCGGTCACGGAGCCGCAGGGGAACAGGGCGCGGAAGATTTCCGGCAGACCAATGCCGTCGAGAAGCCGTGCACGGACGTGGCTCACCATCTGATGAACCGTTGGATAGGTTTCGATCTCGAACAGCTTTGGCACCGTCAGCGTCCCCACCTCGCTGATCGCAGAGATATCATTGCGCAGCAGGTCGACGATCATGCGGTTTTCCGCTTGGGTCTTGTCGTCGGCGAGCATGGCAGCGATGATTGCCTCGTCTTCGCCCGGCATTGCCCCGCGGGGTGCCGTGCCCTTCATCGGATGGGTCTCGATCCAGCCGTCGCCGTCAACCTTGAAGAACAGTTCCGGCGAGCGCGACAGGATCACCGGGCCTGCGAGATCGATCAGCGCGCCGTAATGCACCGGCTGGTGGGCGACGAGCGACCAGAAGGCGGCCCGCGCATCGCCGCGCCACTGTGCCTCGATCGGCATGGTGAGGTTCGCCTGGTAGCAATCGCCCCGGCGCAGATGATCGTGCAGACGCTCGAAGCGCTGGCGGTAGGCGGCGAAATCCCATCCGGCATGCGGCTCGGTGATGAAGGGGGCGTCTTCCGCCTCGGCCGGTGCTGCAAGGGGATGTCCGGCCGGCGCAGGGCCATCGAAAATGCCCATCGCGATCAGCGGCGTCTCGCGACCATCTTCGACGAGCGGCCTCAGCTTGTCCTCGAACACATACCCCGCTTCATAAGAGACGTAACCCGCCAGCCATTTGCCCGATCGTCGCGCCACCTCCAGCCTCTCGAAGGCGGGCAGCACCTCGCCGGCCGTCCGCGCAACGACGATTTCGCGCGGATCGGCAAACAACAGGCTTTCTCCGCGCTTGTCGTCGCGGAACAGGGCATAGGGGGCATGGTCAGCCATTGGGGCTTAAGCGGTCTCCGGTTCAGGAGGTCTTATCAAGCGCCTCCAGCTCGTCGATCAGGCCTTCTATCATCGACAGGCCCTTGGCCCAGAACGACGGATCGGTGGCGTCGAGGCCGAAGGGAGCGAGCAGTTCCGAATGGTGCTTCGTGCCGCCGGCCTTCAAGAGCTCGAAATACTTCTGCTGGAAGCCCTCTTCGGCATTCTGGTAGACGGCGTAGAGCGAGTTCACCAGGCAGTCGCCGAAGGCATAGGCGTAGACGTAGAAGGGTGAATGGATGAAGTGGGGGATATAGGCCCACCAGCTCTCATAGCCTTCCGAAATCCGGATCGCCGGGCCGAGGCTGTCCTGCTGTACCGAGAGCCACAGCTCGCCGATCTTCTCCGCCGTCAGCTCGCCTTCCTTGCGGGCGGTATGCACCTTGCGCTCGAATTCGTAGAAGGCGATCTGGCGCACGACCGTGTTGATCATGTCCTCGACCTTCTGGGCGAGCATGGCCTTGCGTTCTTTGCTGTCGGCCGTGCGGTCGAGCAGGGTGCGGAAGGTCAGCATCTCACCGAACACGGAAGCCGTCTCGGCGAGTGTCAGCGGCGTCTGGCACATCAACGGCCCTTGCGCCCCGGCGAGAACCTGGTGCACGCCGTGGCCGAGTTCATGGGCGAGCGTCATCACGTCGCGCGGCTTGCCGAGGTAGTTCAAGAGCACGTAAGGATGGGCCGAGGGCACCGTCGGGTGGGCAAACGCACCCGGCGCCTTGCCGGGCCGTGCCGGTGCGTCGATCCACTGTTCGTCGAAGAAGCGGCCGGCAATCTCGGCCATTTCCGGGGCGAAGGCGCCGTAGGCTGACAGAACCGTATCCTTGGCCTCGTTCCACGGGATGAGCCGGTCAGGGGTCTCCTTGAGCGGCGCGTTGCGATCCCAGTAATTCATCTGTTCCATGCCGAGCCATTTCGCCTTCATCGCATAATAGCGGTGCGACAGGCGCGGATAGGCCTCACGCACGGCCGCGGCCAGCGCGTCGACCACATCGCGTTCGACGCGGTTCGCCAGGTGGCGGCTGTCGGCAATGTCCTCGAAGCCGCGCCAGCGGTCGGAGATTTCCTTGTCCTTGGCGAGCGTGTTGGTGACCAGCACGAAGATACGGATATTGTCCTTGAAGGTCTGCGACAGCGCCTTGGCCGCCTGCTCGCGAAGCGCGGGGTCGGCATCCTGCAGCATATTGAGGGTGGCTTCGAGCGGCAGTTCCTGCTCGCCGACCCTGAAGCGCAGCGAGGCGAGAGTCTCGTCGAACAGCCGGTTGAAGGCGGCCGCGCCCGTCATCGATTTCTCGAGAAAGAGTTGCTCGATCCTGTCTTCAAGTTGGAATGGCTTGTCCTTGCGCAGGTCGACGATCCACGGGCGGTAGTGGGCGAGCGCCGGATCGCTCTGCATCCCGGCGTCCACGATGGCGTCGTCGATCCGGTTCAGCTCCAGCGAGAAAAACAGGAGATGGGCCGAAATGTCTGTGAGCCTGGCCTGGACGTCGCCGAAGAACTTGCCGTTTTCCGCATTGGTCATGTCGGAATAGTAGGTGAGGCCGGCATAGGAGGCGATCCGGCCGAGCAGGTCTTCCAGCGCCTCAAGCTCACGCAGCGCCGCGGCCAGTCCCCGGTCGCCGGTCAGTGAGGCGGCTTGCGTGAGCTTGCCTTTCCATTTCGCCTCGAAGGCGACGGCATCGCTGGCGGCCTTTTCAAGATCGCCGCGAAAGGCCTCGGAGGTTTGCGACGGATAGAGATGCGAGAGGTTCCACAGCGGAAGGTCGCCCAGCTCGGGCTGCACCGCGGCGCTCGGAGTGGCTGCGGACAGGGTGCGGACGGGCTCAAAATCTCTCGGCATGGTGGTCCTTCTCTTTTCCCTACGGGTCGTCGAGGAGATGTAGTCAGTCCCGCCCGATGGGGCAAGCGTGCGTTCCCGCCGGTGCCGGCTTTGTCATGCCCGATGGGTGCTATCAGATTGATAAAATGCGAGCTTTACTCAAAACTGGATGTTCAGTCCTTTCTGGCAGGTTTGCCCGAGCCATGGTTTGCAATCCGCATTCCGCCTGAAGCGCCAGAATGAATCCGGGAGCTCGACGTTGACCGCTCATATCCTTGTAATCGATGACGATGCGGCGCAGCGCCGCGCACTCAAGGCGGCGATCGAGGGGCTTGGACATGTCGTTCATCTTGCCGATAGCGATCAGGCCGGGCTTGAGGTGTTTCGCCGGCATCGAAACGAGATCGCCGTGGTGTTGGCCGACCTTTCCACGCCTGAGCGTGTCGGCAACGGCTTCCTCCAGTCGCTCGGCGACCTGCATGCGAGCGTTCCGGTGATCGTCCAGACGTCCGAGGGCGCCACCCATCGCGCGGTGGAGGCCATGCGGGCCGGCGCCTTCGATTTTCTCGTCAAGCCATGCTCGAGCGAGCGCATATGCGCTGCAATCAACAGCGCCATCCGGTTCAACCGCAACGGTTCGCAGGGCAGATCCGTTCGCCGCACGCGCTCCGGTACGGTCGGTTTCGGCGACATCGTCGCGGCGAGTTCGGCCATGGCGCGCGCGGTGGAACTCGGCCGGCGGGCCGCCCAGTCCGTCATTCCGGTCATGCTCGAAGGGGAGGCCGGCGTCGGCAAGGAAATGATGGCGCGTGCCATTCATGCGACGAGCGAGCGCTCGGCGCGGGCCTTTGTCGCCGTCAATTGCGCCGCCGTTCCTCATGCCCTGATCGAAGGTGTGCTGTTTGGTCCGGACGCATCCGACCCGGCCGGTGGGGGCCAGGTGCCCGGCAAGTTTTCCGAGGCGGAAGGCGGCACGCTGTTTATCGAGGAAATCAGTGAATTGCCCGCCCACGTGCAGACCCGGCTGCTTTCGGTCGTCCACAACGGGGAGATCGACGGGCTCAACGGCAAGCGGTCCCGCAAGGTCAATGTCCGGCTGATCTTCGCCACCAACAAGGATCTGATCGAGGAGGTCAAGGCGGGGCGGTTCCGGGAGGATCTCTACTATCGCCTCAACGTCTTTCCGATCACCATCGCCGCACTGCGCCGCCGCAAGGAGGATATTCCGCATCTGGCGCGCGCCTTCGTCGAGCGGTTCTCGGCGGAGCAACGCCTGGCAAAGCCGTTGGGCATCGATGCGGCGGCGCTCGGCCTTCTGACCGGCTATGACTGGCCGGGCAATACGCGCCAACTGGAAAATGCGGTGTTCCGGGCGGTCGTCCTGGCCGAAGGGCCGGTGCTTGGCGAGTCCGACTTCCCGCAGATCCTGGCGCAAAGGCTATCCGACCGTCCATCGGCGGCGCCTGTTGCAGAGCGCGGCGGATACGAAGTCGCGCCAGCCGCCACGGCGCCCGTCTTCGATGTGGCCAGTCACGGTCACGCCTCCGAATCGCCGGTCGAACCGGCGCCGACCGGAAGGTCCGCGCCAGCCGGTGATATCGCTGCGAACGTCATCATCAGCACAGACGATGCCGGCAACGTCCGCAAACTCGCCGAGATCGAGGAGGAGCTGATCCGATTCGCTCTCAAGTTCTATCGCGGGCAGATGAGCCAGGTCGCGCGCAAGCTCGGAATCGGTCGTTCGACCCTCTACCGCAAGCTCAAGGACTATGGAATTGACCCCGACGATCCGCAAAAACACGCGGCATGATGCCGTAAAGTAGCCCCATTGTTAACTGTCGGGTAAAGGTGTTCTCTTATCAGCAGCTAATCACTTGTTAGGCATACGTTCACTATATATGGATTGCTTGTGTGCGTGTGGCAAATTTGCCATGGTGTTACCGCATTTGGCAGTCATTTAGGTTGACGCGGGACGTAGTCTTTCGGACGGGGATTGAATTGCTGATAACGCATGATCGCAGCGCGCCTTTCGGCGGAAACGGGCGCAGTCATCCGGCTGCGTATGCACGGTCCTTCGCCCGGACGGCCCTGTCGGTCTTCGCATGTCTCCTCGTCAGTGCCATCCTCTTCCTCTACATGGCGCCCAGCGCCTCCGCTGAAACCCGCACGCTCAAGATCCATTTCGTCCACACAGGCGAAAAGGCGGCCGTCGTCTTCAAGCGCAATGGTCGCTACGATGCCAAGGGCCTGAAGCAGTTGAGCTACCTCGTGCGCGACTGGCGCCGCAACGAACCCACCAAGATGGACCCGCGGCTGTTCGACCTCGTGTGGGAAGTCTATCGTCGCTCCGGCGCGTCGGGCTATATCACGGTCGTTTCGGGCTACCGGTCGCCGGCTACCAATGCCATGCTGCGCTCGCGCTCCAAGGGCGTGGCGAAGGAAAGCCAGCACATGCAGGGCACCGCGATGGATTTCTACATTCCGGGCGTGCCGCTGAAGAAGCTGCGCGAGATCGGCATGAAGATGCAGGTCGGTGGCGTGGGTTACTATCCCAATTCCGGCTCTCCCTTCGTCCACATGGATGTTGCCGGTGTGCGCGCCTGGCCGCGCATGTCGCGTCAGGAACTGGTTCGCCTGTTCCCCGACGGCAAGACCGTCCACATCCCCTCCGATGGCAAGCCTCTGCCCGGCTACCAGCAGGCGCTGGCCGAATACAAGAAGCGGGTAAACTCCAAGCAGATCATGATCGCCGAAGAAAAGTCGGTCGGTGGCAAGCGCAAGAACCTGCTCGCCATGCTGTTCGGTGGCGGCGACGAGGACGAGGAAGAAGATGTGGTCCTGCCGAGCGAACGGCCTTCGGTCGCGCCGCAGCCCGTCGTGACGGCGGCTGAGCCGGTGATGGTGGCCACCGCCGCACCGCCGCCGCGTCAGGCGGAACTGACGATGCCGGAGCCGACCGTTGCGCTCAACGCGCCGGTGCCGGCCGCCCGACCGTCGCTGACGGCGGCTGACACGAGCCTTGCCGTGGCACTGTATTCGCCGGCCCGGAACCCGGCTGAAGATGCGCTTTCGCGTGTCACATCGGGTACGCCTACGGCAGAGGAAGGCTTTGCGGATCTGCAGGCGATGAAGATTCCGGTTCCGACCCTTCTGGGGCCGCGTGGCATGCAGGGTGATGCACAAGCTCCCGAACTCTTGACCGCCTCGGTCGATCCCGCTCTTGCCGGCGCGGTCGAAGAAGAGCCGGCGCTGGTTCCGGTGCCGGTTGCACGGCCCGCCGTGGCCGAGGCATTGCTGGCCGGCGCGGAGAGCGAACCGGAGGCCGAGGTCGACGAAATCGAGCAGGCGATCCTTTCGCCGGAAGCTGCGGCAGCGCTGGAAGAGAACAACATGCCGCTGCCGGGATCGCGTCCGGAGGCGCCGGTATCGAGTGCCGCCTTGCCGGTCCAGACGGACGGCCCGGTTGACGAAACGATGGACGAAACTCCGGCCGTTCAGGTCGCGGCCATCGCTCCGAAAGCCAAGCCCGCAGCGGGCGAAGGCGAATTCGGCGACGGCTTCGACATGCCGAAGACGGCCGACGCAAACGGGATCGCGGCTGGCCTGCCGGCCAAGGGCAAGCGTCCGAGCCAGGCCGAGGCCGAGGCTGCGCGCATGGCTATGACCGGCGGTCGCCTCACCGAGGACATGATCTCCTATTGGGCTTTGAACCAGGACCGCTTCGAAAAGGTCGACAAGGCGGCCAAGGCACCGCGGGTTGTCAGCCGCTCGCTGAGCGCGCCCACGGCGGCGGTGCCGGTCGGCTTCCAGCAGGGTGCCGTGTCGGTCGATCCGAGCCGCTTCGGCGCACCGTAAGGTCGTCGCGCCCCTATACAGATCGACAGAGTTTCTCGTCGACAGAACAGCGAAAGCCCGCCTGACAGGTCGTCAGGCGGGCTTTTCAAAGTTCAGAAATGTGCGGCGTCGGATTATTCCTCCGGCGGGGTCTCGATCATGCCGAGGGCGTGCAGATAGGTGTCGAGGATCAGATCCTCCTCCATGCGTTCCTGCTCGTCCTTCTTGCGCAGTGCAATTACCTTTTTGAGGATCTTGGTGTCGAAGCCCATGGACTTGGCTTCGCCGTAGACATCCTTGATGTCGTCGGCGATGGTCTTCTTTTCCTCTTCGAGACGCTCGATGCGCTCGACGAAGGCGCGGAGCTGGTCGCGGGCGACGCCGTGTGCAGCATCAGACATGGGCATTCTCCTTGAATAGCGGTAATCTCATTTCGTGGGGCTGAACTGCCGCGAAGCGGGGCTCGCGTCAAGACCCAAGTTGCACGCGAGCGGTCACTCTTCGGTCCCGCGTCGCACGGCAGGCAGGCGCCAGGCGAATTGCGCAGGCAATTGCGGCGAATTCCCGTTCATCCGCCGAGGGTTTCTTCAGTCGATCGGGTAGGGGCCCGTGCGGGAGGCGTGGACCTCGTAGCGGTGCAGCGCCGGGTCGGCATTGAGGTTGTCGAAGATGGGTGCGAGCCGCTCGGCCCAGGCGGCAACGCCCGCATCGTCGCCGATCAGATCCTGTCTTATTTCCAGCAGCGCGTGCGGCGTTCCCGTCATCATGCAATGGCGATACATCGTGTCGCCCTTCAGGGCCCCGTCATAGGGTTCGTTGTCGCCGACCAGAATGTCGCCGGGTGCCCGCAGGTGATGAAGCAGGGGCTCCACGACGCGTTGATCGCTGTCCCACAGCACCGCGGCATGCCAGGGGCGGGCAACGCCTTTCCAGGCAGGCGTATAGGAATGCAGCGACAGGACCAGCGGCGCCTTTCCCGAGGCGGCGCCGACCGCTGCGATCGTCCGGCTGACGGCATTGTGATAGGGCCGGTGGAAGGTGCCGATGCGGTGGTTCCATTCCTCGGGGCTGATCGGGTGATTGCCGGGAATGATCGCGCCGTCGGAGATCTTCATGATCAACGTCGGATCGTCCTCGCCGCGGTTCGGATCGATCAACAGGCGCGAAAAGCGGCTCATCACGGCGGGCACGCCGAGCCTCGCGGAGAGCAGGCGGGTCAGGGCCTCAATGCCGATGTCGTAGGCGATGTGGCGGGCAAAGGCTGTGTCGGGCAGGCCCAGACTGTCGTAGCGCTTCGGCAGATGGTTGGTTGCATGGTCGGCCAGAAGCACGAGCCCCCGCTCGGCGTGCCCATCCAGGATTTCAAAGGCATCGTTGTCTTGCATGAAGAAAAGCCGCGAATGGTTGTCGCGGCTTGATGACATGGGGGAAAGACGAGCGCAAGCTTTCGTCCCGGTCACGTTTGTGCCAAGATCGCGGTCGATGGTTTATGTCAAAAATATAATCGATTAGAATTGCGTTGACTTTCCTGGACCATCATCGCAAGAAAGCAGTCGACGCACAAACATGGAGTTCCAGCGGAAACCGTGCTGAAGCAAGATAGAATTCCAAGCGCCCTCGGGAGCGCGCGTCATCTCAGACAATTTCTCATCGCCAGTGCCCTCGTTGCACCGCTGTTTGCAGCCGGGGTGGCCCATGCCGAGTTCCGTGTGTGTAACGGCACCCAGAACCTCGTCGGCGTGGCAATCGGCTACCGTGCGGCCGAAGGCTGGATCACGGAAGGCTGGTGGCAGGTTCCGGCCTCGACCTGCGCGACGCTGATCGAGGGCGAATTGCAATCACGCTACTACTATCTCTATGCCGAGGATGCTGCCCGCGGCGGACGCTGGACGGGCGACATCAACATGTGCGCCGCCGAGAACGAGTTCAAGATCGTCGGCGTGCAGGACTGCTTCGCGCGGGGCTACCAGCAGATGGGATTCAAGGAATACGACACGGGCCGACAGGGCAGCTGGATGGTCCAGCTTTCCGACACGCCCGGCACGCAGGAAAGCCAGAACTGATGAAGCGTAATCGCAAAGTGAAGATCCTCGCAACGCTCGGCCCGGCGTCGTCCGACGAAGCGATGATCCGCAAGCTGCATGAGGCGGGGGCGGACCTGTTCCGCATCAACATGAGCCATGCCAGCCACGATGTGATGCGCAGCCTGATCGCCAAGATCCGTTCAGTCGAGGCCGAATGCGGCCGGCCGATCGGCATCCTCGCCGATCTTCAGGGGCCGAAGCTGCGTGTCGGCAAGTTTGCCGAGACCACGGTGGAACTGGTGCCGGGCCAGACCTTCACCCTGGACGACAAGGACGTACCGGGCGACAACACCCGCGTCTTCCTCCCCCATCCGGAAATCCTCACCTCGGTGAAGCCGGGCCACCGTTTGCTGATCGACGACGGCAAGCTTCACCTGCGGGCCGAGAAGTGCGACGGCAAGAGCATCGTCACCACCGTCGTCTCCGGCACCAAGATCTCCGACCGCAAGGGTGTGAGCCTGCCCGATACGCTGCTCGCCGTCGGCGTCCTCACCCCAAAGGACCACGCGGACCTCGATGCCGTGCTGGCGACGGACGAGGTCGACTGGGTGGCGCTCTCCTTCATCCAGCGGCCGGAAGACCTGGCCGAGGTACGCAAGATCGCCCGTGGCCGCGTCGGCCTCATGTCGAAGATCGAAAAGCCGCAGGCGATCGAGCGCATCGACGAAATCATCGAACTCTCCGACGCCCTGATGGTGGCGCGTGGCGACCTTGGCGTGGAAATGCCGCTGGAAGCCGTTCCGGGCCTGCAGAAGCAGCTGATCCGTGCCTGCCGCCGCGCCGGCAAGCCGGTTGTCGTCGCCACGCAGATGCTCGAATCGATGATCTCGGCGCCGGTGCCGACCCGCGCCGAAGTTTCCGACGTCGCCACCGCCGTGTTCGAAGGCGCCGATGCCGTCATGCTGTCGGCCGAATCGGCATCCGGCCAGTATCCGGTGGAGGCCGTCTCCACCATGGCGTCGATCGCCCGCACGGTCGAGCGCGAGCCCCATTATCCCGGCATCATCTACGCCCAGCGCGCCCAGCCGGAAGCGACCGGCGCGGACGCCATCTCGCTCGCCGCCCGTCAGATCGCCGAGACGCTGAAGCTGACGTCGATCGTCTGCTACACGTCGTCGGGCAATACCGGGCTTCGCGCCGCGCGCGAGCGTCCGGAAGTGCCGATCATCGCCCTTTCGCCGGTCATCCAGACGGCGCGTCGCCTGTCGGTCGTCTGGGGTCTGCATTGCGTCGTCTCCGAGGAGCCGACCGATCTCGACGACATGGTCAACCGCGCCTGCCGCATCGTCGTCGCCGAAGGCTTCGGAAAACCGGGCGACCGCGTCATCATTTCGGCCGGCGTGCCGCTCGGAACGCCGGGTGCCACCAACATGCTGCGCATCGCCTATATCGGTTCGGACGGCCTGTCGGGTATCTGACGGTCGACATTGCCATCGAATTTGCGAGAGCCGCCTCCGGGCGGCTTTTCCGTTGGTGCTGTGGCCGCCTTGCAGGACGTGCCTACTGGCCGGCCTGCAGTCCCGGACGGCTGGGCGGCGGAGCAACACGGGTGGCGGCGAGCTTCGGCTCCAGTTCCCGCGCCATGGCCTGGAGGTCTCGCGGGCGACCGGCTATCTTCTCGATCGCGGCGATGGCGAGGTCCCGTGCCGCATAGTCCGGTTTGTGGCCGAGGCCCTCGACCCACACCAGTTCCGACCCCTCGATGTCGCGCGCCAGTCCGCGAGAATGGATCTCCTCCAGCACAATGTCGTCGCTGTCGCCGGTGACGATGACCGTCGGCGCCTTGATCTCGCGATAGCGTTCGGCAAAGCCCGAGACATAGCCGTGCAGATTGGCGACGTCGGTGGCGTTGGCGCAGAAGGCGGCGGGGCGCAGCACCAGGGCAGGGGCCGTGTCGCCGACATAGGTCTCAGGGCGCGGATTGGGGGCAAAGACGCCGCGGGTCGCCGCGTCGAGCCGCGCCATGCCGGCATGGAGCGCGACGGTGTGGCAGAAGAGCGGTCCGAGCACCGGTGTCGATGCCAGATTGTAGTACCAGTCGACGCCGCCCGGCCAGGGATGGGTGGCCGCGGCAAGGAACAGCAGTCCGGCGGTCTTTTCCGGATAAAGCACGCCGAAGCTCGCGGCGATCGCGCCGCCGAAGGAATGGCCGACGATGATGGCGCGATCGATGCCGCGCTTCTCCATCAGGCGTGCAATGGCGTGGGCCTGGCCGTCGGGAAAGGCGTTTTGCGGCCCGCCGCGCTCGGAATAGCCATGTCCCGGCCGATCGACGAACAGGAGTTCGGCCCGGCCTGTGAGCGGATCGCGAAAGGCGGCCGCCTGGTCGCGCAGATTGCCGCTCGCGCCATGGATGAAGACGATCGGTGGCAGGTCGGCGTCGGCGCCGGGCGGGACATGGAGCGCGTGCATGGCAAGGCCGCCAATATCGGTCAACGTGCCGATTCGCGGGGCATCGGCCTCGATGGCGCGGGCACGAAGCGCAGTCACGCCGGCTGCGGCCGCGGTGAGAACGGTAAGTGAGGCGAGTGCGGTCAGCAGCATGGTGCGAGACGGGTTCAACGGGAAGGAGGCCATGGCGGAATGTCAGTGGCGGGGCGGCAGGCGTGCGACAGTGCACGTGATCATGTGCGGCTGCCGGCCAGTTTTTCCGAGAGCTTGGTCACGACCTCCTGGGCCTGCCGGTCGGCAGGGTAGACCGCCAGATAGCGCTCCCAGGCCTTCAGCGCCATCTCTTCGCTGCCACGTTCGCTGAGGATCGCCGCAAGGCCGGCGAGAGCACCGAAATGGCGCGGCTCCAGTTCCAGCACGCGATTAATGTCGGACACCGCCTTCTTGTAGTTGCCCATCGTGTAGTGAAGCGTTGCCCGCTGGTTCCAGGCGCCGACGAAGTCGGGTTTCAACACGATGGCCTGATCGAGAAAATCTAGCGCGGCGGCGTTGCGTTTCTCGGTCGCGGCGGTCAGGGCCCATTGCATGACGAGGTCGACGGTGGCGCTGCCGGAAGCATTCCAGTTCGCCATGATCTCTTCGGTCAGACGGTTTGCGGCTTCCGGATCGCGCTCGCGTCCGAGTTCGGCGATCAAGGCGTCGACGCCCTTTGCCGTCTTGCCATCGGCCGGAGCGTCGAGGGAGACGCTTTCATTCGCATCGGCCTGCGCAAGGGACGGCTGTCCGAAGGCCATCGAGAACAGGACAGCGGCAATGAGCGGGGCGTATAAATGAAAACGGCGCATGCGGATAAGGTAATCCGCTTGCGCCGGCTTTCAAACTCAATTTTTCGCCATCGACCAATTCGGGCGGCAAGGCCCGGTCAGGCGAAAAGCAGCGCCGCTCCAGAAGCGGCGCCCATGCCTCAGCCCTGACGGGCCTTGAAACGCGGGTTCTGCTTGTTGATGATGTAGACGCGGCCCTTGCGGCGAACCAGACGGTTGTCGCGATGACGGGCCTTGAGCGCTTTCAGCGAGTTCTTGATCTTCATTTTACTGGTCCGCAAAGGTTATCGGCGAATGGTTCACCCGCCACTGTCTCTGACAATCAAAAGCGCGCTACGGGGGCGCGCTCTTAAAGGGTTGGTGGCAGATACTCCGTCATGACCGGTCGTGTCAACCGGCTCCACCCGGATTTGGTGGCGAAAGCCCGGATTTTTCCGGGTTTTTCAGCCCGTAGAACGCGTGAGCTCCGTGACGTGGCCCATCTTGCGGCCCGGCCTGGCCTCGGTCTTGCCATAGAGATGGACGAGCACGCCGGGCTTGGCCAGCCAGGCGGGAACATCGTCCATATCGTCGCCGATCAGGTTGGTCATCACGCAATCGGAGTGCCGGGACGGATCGCCGAGCGGCAGCCCGGCAATCGCGCGAATATGCTGTTCGAACTGCGAAATAGCGCAGGCCGCCTCGGTCCAATGGCCGGAATTGTGAACGCGCGGGGCGATCTCGTTGGCGACCAGGCTGCCATCAGGCAGAACGAAGAACTCGATGCCGACCACGCCGACGTAATCGAGGGCGGCCAGAAGCTTTTCCGCCGATTCGCGCGCAGCGCTTGCCGTGGCTTCACCGATTCGGGCCGGAAGCGTCGAGGTGTCGAGAATGCCGTCGCGGTGGACGTTCTCGGCCGGATCGTAGGCCTTCACCGTTCCGTCGATCGCCCGGGCGGCGATGATCGAAATCTCGCGCTCGAAGGGCACGAAGCTCTCGAGAATCAGCGGGACATTGCCGAGCTCGGCAAAGGCGCCTTCCGCGCGGTCGGCCAGGGAGCGAAAAACCCGCTGGCCCTTACCGTCGTAACCGAGCCGCCGGGTCTTCAGAACACCCTGACCACCAAAGTCGGCGAGGGCTTGTTCGAGGTCGGCCTGGTTATCGACCGCGTGAAAGCGGGCGGTCGGTATGCCGCAATCGTTGAGGAAGCGCTTTTCCGTCAGCCGGTCCTGGGCCACTTCCAGCGCCCGCGGCGGCGGAAAGACGGGCACATTGCGGGCAAGCGTCGCGGCCGCTTCTACGGGTACGTTTTCGAATTCATAGGTGACGATGTCGCAGGCGGCGGCGAGTTCGGCCAGTGCGACCGGGTCGCCGTAAGGCGCCGTGATCTGGCTGTTGGCGACCTGGGCTGCCGGGCAGTCGGCCTGCGGCTCGAGGATCACGGTGCGAAAGTTCAGCCGCGCGGCGGCCATGGCCAGCATGCGTCCGAGCTGTCCACCGCCTATGATGCCGATGGTCTGAGCGCTCATGGGGTTTCGTCCAGCGGATATTCGGCAACGGCGGCACTCTGGCGGGCGCGCCATTCGTCGAGCCGATCGGCGAGATCCTCGTCGTGGAGCGCAAGCACGGCGGCGGCGAGCAGTGCTGCGTTGACGGCGCCGGCCTTGCCGATGGCAAGCGTGCCGACGGGAATGCCGGCCGGCATCTGGACGATGGACAGCAGGCTGTCCTGGCCGGAGAGCGCCTTCGACTGGACCGGCACGCCGAACACCGGAAGCGGCGTCATGGCGGCGGCCATGCCCGGAAGGTGGGCTGCGCCGCCGGCTCCGGCGATGACGACCTGGAAGCCTTCGTCGCGGGCGCCCTTGGCAAAGGCCACAAGGCGGTCAGGGGTACGGTGCGCCGAGATGATGCGCGCCTCGTAGCCGACGCCGAGAACGTCCAGCGTGTCGGCGGCGTTCTTCATGGTCTCCCAGTCGGACTGGCTTCCCATGATGATGGCGACAGGCGGGCGTTCTTCGTTCATCGGGGCGTTCCTTGCCTGTTCACGCGATGATGTCGGGAATGATCTGGTCTTCGAGCGAGGTCATCTTGTCCTTGATGCCCAGCTTCTTCTTCTTCATCCGCTGGATTCTCAAGGCGTCGCAGCCGTTGGTGATCATGGCATTGATGGCGACGTCGTAGTCCTCGTGCTCCTGCCGGAGCCGCGCGAGCGCCAGCCGAATGTCCGCCTGTTCCTGATCGGCCATTATCGTGTCCCCATTCTCGCATTCAACCCATCCTTTTTGTCGGATGCGTCAAAGATTCGCGCAAGCTCCTATCATCAAATACCGGTAACGGGAAGTTATCCTTGCCGGCGAATTTGCCGCGCTTTCTCCCTCATTTCGCCTTCGACAAAACCCATTGTTCGTGTCACATTACTTTCGCAAAGTCTGAAACTCCAGCGTTGTGAGGGCTGGAGGTAGGCAAAAGGAAGGACGTGTCAAATGACCATGCAGGCTCATCTTGAATCGCTCGAAAAGAAGCACGGCGCTCTTGAGGAAAAGCTCCATACTGCTCTTACGTCTCCCTCCATCAACGACCAGCATATCGCCGAGCTGAAGCGCCTCAAGTTGCGTATCAAGGACGAAATGGAGCGCCTCAGGGCGTCGACCAGACACTGATTTTCCCATAGGCGCCGGCCGGGGATCGCCTGAAGGGCAGATCCGGGCCGGCAAGGCAGAATAATCGATCATAGATCAATGCCCCGGAAACCAGCGCGGTTTTCGGGGCTTCTTTTTGTCCGGTGTCCAATCCTGCATCCGTACGTGGGAGGAACGCTCAGGACCAGAACTGGTCGAGCCAGAGATTGAGGCGGTCGAAGCCCGGTCGGTTGATGGAGTAGATCCGCTTCGTGCCTTCCGATGCGACCGTGACCAGATTGCAGTCGAGCAGCGCCTTGAGGTGCTGGGATACCGCGGGCCGGCTGATCGGCAGGCCGCTCGCCAGGTCGTTTACCGTCTTCGGGGCACGGCGCAATTCCTCCAGCAGGTGCCGGCGGTGCGGGTCGGCGATCGCGACGAAGGGATCCATGTTCGACATGAAGTGAAGCTACGTCAAACCGCGGGTTCCGGCAAGCGCACTGTGCGGCGCAGCAAAACCTTGCGGGCCGGGCGTGCTATCCGAGCCCGGTGATGCCGTCATAAAGCAGCTTGCCGCCGGCGATCAGCACCATGCCGTACATCAGCGGGTAGAAGACAGCCGGCCTCAGGTGGTGGACCAGTCGCGCTCCGATCAGGGTCGAGACCAGCGCGACCGGCAGCAGGGTGGCCGAAAGGTACAGGTTGTCCGAGCCGAGTTCGCCGAGAGCGAAATAGGGAATGACCTTGACGGCGTTCATGATGGCGAAGAAGCGCGTGCTGGTGCCTGTATAGGCCAGCGGATCGAGCCGGAGCGGCAGGGTATAGATCTGGAAGGGCGGGCCGCCGGCATGGGCGACGAAGCTTGCATAGCCCGACAGCGTGCCCCAAAGCGTCGCGGCGACCGGCCGCTCCGGCGCGGCAAGAGGTTCAGCCCTTTGCGAGGCGCGGGCCGCGTCGATGAAATAGCGCAGCGCGAACAGCACGGAAATGCCGCCGAGCAGCAGTCGCATGACATTGACCGAAACATAGGCCGACGTCGCCCAGCCGATCGCGATGCCGAAAATGCCGCCGGGCAGAATGGCCAGAAGGGTCGGGCGGTTGTTGTGCCGCCGCCAGGCCCAGAGCGCAACCGCATCCATGACCAGGAGGATTGGCAGGAAGATCGCCGCCGCCTGCATCGGGGGCACGACCATGGCCAGCAGTGGTACCCCGATCAGCGCGAAGGCGCCGCCAAGCCCGCCTTTCGACAGTCCGACGAGAACGACCGCCGGAATGGCCGCGGCATAGAACAGCAGATCAAGATTCATTTGTTTCGGTTGATCCTTTCGATGGACCGGTCTATCGGATTTACTCAGCCAATACGAGGGAGGCCCGTCAAGAATGCCGCGCCGTCCCGGAACACGGATCCAGTCATGACCAGTCCCGAAGATCGTTGCCGTCTCGTCCTGATCGTACCCGACATCGCCGATGCCGAGGCAAAGGCGCGGGTGGTGGGCGACGCCCTGAAGGGCGGCGACGTCGCCTCGGTGATCATCCCGCAATATGGTCTCGACGACACCGTCTTCCAGAAGCATGCGGAATTGCTCGTGCCGCTGATCCAGGATGCCGGTGCTGCCGCCCTTGTCGCCGACAACAGCCGGGTGGCCGGCCGCGCCAAGGCGGACGGGCTGCACATTACCGGCAATGCCGCCGCCCTTGCCGAGGCGATCGAGAAGCATGTGCCGAAGATGATCGTCGGTGGCGGCAATGCCATGGACCGCCACCATGCCTTGGAGATCGGCGAACTCCAGCCCGACTACATCTTCTTCGGCAAGCTCGACGGCGACATCAAGCCCGAGGCCCATTCGAAGAACGTCGCGCTTGGCGAATGGTGGTCCTCGATGATCGCGATCCCGAGCATCGTCATGGGCGGACAGGATCCGGCCTCGGCGCTCGTCGTCGCGCAAGCCGGCGTCGAATTCGTCGCCTTGCGCGAGGCGGTTTTTGCCGATCCGGCCATGGCCGCCACCATCGTTGCGCGCATCAATGCCGAGCTTGACGAAAAAGCGCCACGGTTTGAAGATTGATACGCATCATGCGCTCACGTCTTCCTCACCGGCCCATGCTGCTTGCTGTCGCTGCCTGCCTTCTGGCGGGCATCGCCATGCCACGCGCAGCTTGTGCCCAGCAAATGCTCGATCGTTCGCCGATGCGGCCCCTGGCGCTGTCCGACGTACGCGTGCTCGAGCGCGGTGACCAGCCGGCAGCTTCGGCGGGGACGCTCGATCGCAGCGCCCGCCCTGGCTCCGAGGCGGACGCCAAGTTGCCTGCCACCAACGGAGAAGAAGAGCCGCAAGGCATCAATATCTACGCCCGAATGGGCGCTCCCCTTCCAGCACTGCCGCCTGAGCCCGAATACAAGGGGCCGGTCGACGAGGCCTATGGCGCTTTCCAGCGCGGTTTCTTCCTGACGGCGGTCGACAAGGCTCTTCCTCGAGCCCAACTCGGCGATCCGGCGGCGCAGACCCTGCTTGCCGAGTTGATGGACAGGGGCCTCGGCATCAAGAAGGACCTCAAGGGCGCCGCCTTCTGGTACGGTCAGGCGGCGGCCGGAGGTGATCCGGCGGCGATGTTCAAATATGCCCTTCTGCTGATGGAGGGCCGCACTGTCCCGCGCGACAAGGCCAAGGCTGACGAATACATGCGCAAGGCGGCCGATGCCGGAAACGGCTCGGCGCAGTTCAACTGGGCGCAGACGCTCGTGGCCGACAATCCCGGACAGAAGGGCCTGTCCGCGGCCTTGCCGTATTACGAGAAGGCCGCTGAACAGGGGATTGCCGATGCCCAATATGCAGTGGCGCAGATCTACGAATCGCTGAAGGACCTTCCCGAAGACAAGCGCAAGAAGGCCCGCTACTGGCTCGACCGGGCGGCGCGAGCCGGTTTCGATACCGCCCAGCTCGATATCGGCATCTGGCTGGTCAACGGCATCGCCGGCGATCGGGACTACGAGGAAGGCTTCCGCTGGTTGAAGATTTCCGCCAATCGCGGCAATGTCGTGGCCCAGAACCGTCTCTCGCACCTCTATATCAATGCGCTCGGTACACGACCCGATCCGGTCGAGGCCGCCAAGTGGTATGTGCTGTCGCGCCGGGCAGGCCTCAAGGATCCGGCGCTCGAGGATTTCTACCTCGGCCTGACCGACGAAGAGCAGAAACAGGCGATCGACGCGGCAAACAAGTTTCGCCGCAGCTGACAGGGACGCGAAGGCGGAGGGGCGGACGTGGACAATGTCGAACTTTTCCAGCGCCTCGGTCTGGCCATCGCCATCGGTGCGGCAGTCGGCGTCGAGCGCCACTGGCGCGAACGCGACGAACCTGAAGGCGCACGCACGGCCGGCATCCGCACCTTCACCATGTTCGGCATGGCCGGCGGGGTCGCAGGTCTCCTCGAAAGAAGCATTGGCATCGCGTCGGGCTATCCTGGCATAACGCTTACCGGCTTCCTGATCGCCATAGCGACCGTCATGGCGATTTTCGAAATCCGCGAGGCGATCGCCGAAAAGTCCTTCAGTGTCACCTCGGTGATTGCCGCCATCCTCACCTTCGGGCTCGGAGCGCTCGCCGTACTCGGCGACATGGCGCTCGCCTCGGCCGGCGGCGCCGCGCTGATCGGCATTCTCGTCAGCCGCGAATTCCTTCATCAGGCGATCCGCCGGCTGCAATGGGTCGAACTGCGATCGGCCGTCATCCTGCTGGCCATGACCTTCGTGCTGCTGCCGATCATCCCGGAAGCGCCGGTTGGTCCCTTTGGCGGGGTGTCTCCGAAAAGTATCGTCCTGCTTGTCATCATGCTCGCCTCGATTTCCTTTGCCGGTTATGTCGCGGTCCGATTGTTCGGCTCTGAGCGCGGCGACGTGCTTGCTGGTGCGATCGGCGGCCTGGTGTCCTCGACCGCCACGACCGTCGCCTTCGCGCGCCGCAGCCGCACGGAGGAGGCGGCTCTCACGCTGGGCGCCGGCGCGATCAGCGCCGGGGCGGTCTCGCTGTTGCGCACCGCTCTGTTGATCGGGACGCTGGCCGCGCCGCTGTTGCCCGCGCTTCTCGCACCGCTTCTCGCCGCCGCGTCCGTGCTGGTGGTCTATGCGCTGTTGCTGGCCCGGCGCCAGCAAGCGGCAGGCCCCCAGGCCGTTCCGGGCAATCCGTTCGAACTTGCCGCCGTGGCGAAGATGGCACTCCTGCTGGCGGCCGTTGCCTTCCTTGCCCGCGCTGCGACCCAGCAGTTCGGCGGCGGCGGTCTCATCATCGCCTCGGCCCTTTCCGCCTTGGCCGATGTCGATGCGGCGACTGTCACGGTCGCGGGCCTGCTTCCCTCGATCGACGTCAACCTCGCGGCGCAGGCGATCGGCGTGGCGGTCGTGTGCAACATGGCGGCCAAGGCGGTCTATGCGGGCATTTTCGGCAGCCTGAGATTTCTGCTGCATCTAACGGCTGCAACGGTGCTGTCGGTCGGGGCGGGCCTCATTGTCTGGGGGCTGGGCGTCGCCGCCTGATGACAATCGCTTGGCCATGGCTGGCGGATGCCCCTTGAATTCCGGCCGTTTTTGTGGTCTTGAACCGCCCCAACCGCCGCCGCGATCCAACGCGCCGCGCCTGCCGCCGTCGCCAGGCGACATGACGCACTTTCAAGGAAACGATAATGGCCCGTTCAGCTCTCCTCAATGTCATGGTCCAGGCCGCGCTCAAGGCGGGCAAGTCCCTGGCGCGCGATTTCGGCGAGGTGCAGAACCTGCAGGTCTCGGTCAAGGGGCCGAGCGATTTCGTCTCCCAGGCCGACATCAAGGCCGAAAGGCTGGTTCGTGACGAATTGCTGAAGTCGCGCCCGACCTATGGCTTTCTCGGTGAGGAAAGCGAAGAGATCAAGGGAACTGACGGCGCCCATCGCTGGATCGTCGATCCGCTCGACGGCACCACCAACTTCCTGCACGGCATTCCGCAATTCGCCGTGTCGATCGCGCTCGAGCGCAATGGCGAGATCGTCGCCGGCGTCATCTTCAACCCGGCGACCGACGAACTCTATACGGCCGAAAAGGGCGGCGGCGCCTTCCTCAACGATCGCCGCATCCGGGTTGCGGCCCGCAAGGTTCTGTCCGACTGCGTCGTCGGCTGCGGCATTCCGCATCTTGGCCGCGCGGCGCACGGCAAGTTCCTCGTGGAACTGCGCCACGTCATGGGTGAAGTTGCCGGCGTTCGACGCATGGGTGCGGCCGCTCTCGACCTGGCCTATGTTGCGGCCGGCCGTCTCGACGGTTTCTGGGAAGCCGAACTCAACCCGTGGGACATCGCCGCCGGCCTGTTGCTGATCCGCGAAGCGGGCGGCTTCGTCAGCGACATGCATGACGGACAGGACATGTTCCACACCGGCACCGTCGTCGCCGGCAACGAATATATCCGCAAGGCACTGATCGAGGTCATTGCCCGGCCAATTCCGAAAGCCTGAGACTTTACACAGCCGTCGTCAGGGATCGGCGGCTTTTAGCTTCAATTCGTCGCAATTTTCTACTAGCCTCCGGCGCACGATGACCGGAGGCTGGAGACGACATGGCGAAAGTTAAGCTGGCGGATTTGGAGGCGGCGGAAGCCGCCCCCGGTGAGTATGGCCACAAGCTCTCCAGCCCGATGCCGTTCTTCACCACGATGCTGATCTTCCTGATCATCGTGGGTTTCATCGCTGCCATCCTCTACCGGCAGGCTCATGCGGCCTTCATGACCAATCCGGGGCTGAATGGCCTGATCCTCGGCGTTCTGGCGGTCGGCATCGTGCTGGTGTTCAACCATGTTCTGGCACTGAAGCCCGAGGTTAACTGGTTCAATTCGTTCCGCGCCGCCGGCCATGCCGACAAGGTCGGACGCGATCCGCGGCTGCTCGCACCGATGCGTGCGCTGATCGGCGGTCGGCGTTCGATGGCGATCTCGACCACGGCGCTGCGCTCCATCCTCGATTCGATCGCCACCCGCCTGGACGAATCACGCGACACCTCGCGCTATCTCATCGGTCTACTCGTTTTCCTCGGCCTGCTCGGCACGTTCTGGGGGCTTTTGGGCACGATCGCCTCGATCAGCGAGGTGATCCAGTCGCTCGATCCGGGGGCAGGCGACAGTGCCGACGTGCTGCAGGCGATGAAGACAGGCTTGACCGGGCCGCTGTCGGGCATGGGGACGGCGTTTTCGTCCTCGCTGCTCGGCCTGTCCGGCTCGCTCATTCTCGGCTTCCTCGACCTGCAGGCGGGCCGTGCGCAGAACCGCTTCTATACGGAACTGGAAAACTGGCTGTCTTCGGTGACCGACGTCGATTCCGACATCGCCGCGCCGGCAGGCGGGCTGACCGGGGTGCCGGCGGAGGACGTCAAGCGGCTGGTGGACCAGTTGGCCAAACTCGCCAGCCGGGAAAATGCCGGCGGCAGCGATCGTTCGGTCGCGGCCATTGCCGGTCTTGCCGAGGGTATTCAGGGCCTGGTCAAGAACATGCGCAACGAGCAGCAGATGCTGCGCGACTGGATCGAGGCGCAGCAGGATGATGCCCGCGCCATGCGCAAGACGCTCGAAAAGCTGAACGAGAAGATGGGCGGGGGCAAGTAGCCATGGCGCTCGGCCGCAACCGCCGCCGCGACAGGGGCGTAGACTATTGGCCGGGTTTCGTCGACGCCCTGTCGACGCTGCTTCTGGCGATCATGTTCCTGCTGACCGTCTTCGTGCTGGCGCAGTTCATCCTCAGCCGCGAGATCACCGGCAAGGACGAGGTGCTCAACCGCCTGAACAGCCAGATCGCCGAACTGACGCAATTGCTGGCGCTGGAAAAGAGCGGCAAGCAGGATCTGGAAGATACGCTGGCGTCGCTCCAGTCGTCGCTGTCGGTGTCGGAGAGCGAGCGCAGCCGCCTGCAGCAATTGCTCGACCAGGGCTCGGGCTCGACGGATGCCGCCAACCAGAAACTCGGTCGCCTGACCCAGGAACTCGATGCCGAAAAGCAGGTGAGCGAACGGGCGATGAGCCAGATCGAACTGCTCAACCAGCAGATTGCCGCGCTGCGCGCCCAGATCGCGGCGGTGGAGGAGGCCCTTCAGGCCTCGGAGGCGCGTGACCAGAACTCGCAGACCAAGATCGCCGACCTCGGGCGGCGGCTGAACGTCGCGCTCGCCCAGCGCGTCCAGGAACTCAACCGCTACCGTTCGGACTTCTTCGGCCGCCTTCGTGAAATTCTCTCCGACCGGGAGAACATTCGCATCGTCGGCGACCGCTTCGTGTTCCAGTCGGAGGTCCTGTTCCCCTCGGGTGGCAACGTGCTCAACCCTGAGGGCGAAGTCGAGATGGCGAAGCTTGCAGGGGCGCTGCTCGATCTGGCCAAGGAAATCCCGCCGGAAATCAACTGGGTATTGCGCGTCGACGGCCATACAGACAACGTGCCCCTCAGCGGCTCCGGGCGCTATGTCGATAACTGGGAACTGTCGTCCGCGCGCGCCATATCGGTTGTCAAATACCTGATTTCCAAAGGCGTTCCGGCCAATCGCCTGGCCGCTGCCGGTTTTGGCGAATATCAGCCGATCGCCGAGGGCGATAGTGTCGAAGCCCGCGCCCAGAACCGTCGCATCGAGCTCAAATTGACCGAGCGCTGACCATTTCGCATGGCTACTAGCAGAAGTGCTGGGTTGTGCGGCCCTTGACGTGCCCGTAAAAGTAAGATTGCGGGGGATGCGACGGGGGAGAGAAACGGATGGAATGCGATGTACTGATCGTCGGTGCCGGGCTCGCGGGGCTGGTGGCGGCATGCGAAGCAACCGACAGGGGGCTGAAGGTTTGCGTCCTCGATCAGGAAGGCGAGCAGAACCTCGGAGGGCAGGCGTTCTGGTCCCTGGGTGGCCTGTTTCTCGTCGACAGCCCGGAGCAAAGACGTCTCGGCATTCGCGACAGTTTCGAACTGGCCCGGCAGGATTGGTTCGGTTCGGCGGGCTTTGATCGCCCCGAGGACTACTGGCCGCGTCATTGGGCCGAGGCCTATCTCGAATTTGCCGCAGGCGAAAAGCGCGACTGGCTGCACCGGCAGGGCATGCGCTTTTTTCCCGTTGTCGGCTGGGCGGAACGAGGCGGCGCCCAGGCGGACGGCCACGGCAATTCGGTTCCCCGCTTCCATATCACCTGGGGGACCGGCCCGGCCGTGCTGGAGCCCTTCATCCGCAGGGCGCGCAAGGCCGAGCGGGCGGGACGGCTGGTGTTCCGGTTCCGCCATCAGGTCGACCAGCTCACAAGGCGCAACGGCACAGTGACAGGGGCAAGCGGCAGCGTATTGGCGGTCGATTCCGCGCCGCGGGGTGCAGCCACATCGCGCGCGGTGACTGGAGACTTCGAAATATCGGCCGGCGCGGTCATCGTCACCTCCGGAGGGATCGGCGGCAATCACGATCTGGTTCGGAAGAACTGGCCGGTCGAGCGGCTCGGCCCCGCGCCACGATCGATGGTCGCGGGCGTGCCGCAATATGTCGACGGGCGGATGCTGGCCATTTCGCGGGCGGCCGGCGCCGACATCATCAACAGCGACCGGATGTGGCACTACACCGAAGGCCTCAGGAACTTCGATCCGATCTGGCCGAACCACGGTATCCGCATCCTGCCCGGCCCTTCGTCCTTCTGGTGTGACGCCGACGGCAACCGTTTTCCGCCACCCGCCCTGCCGGGTTTCGATACCTTGGCCACGCTGAAGGCGATCCGCGCCCGAGGCGACGAATATAGCTGGTTTGTCCTCAACAAGGCGATCATCAAGCGCGAATTCGCGCTTTCGGGCTCCGAGCAGAACCCCGACCTGACCGGCAAGGACATTCCCCTGCTGCTGAAGCGGCTGGGCCGGAACCCGCCCGGCCCAGTCCAGGCATTCATGGACAAGGGAGAGGACTTCGTGGTCCGCGACACGCTGGAGGATCTGGTGGTCGGGATGAACGAGATGACCGGGGAACACCGGGTCGGCATTCATCACCTGCGCCGCCAGATCGAGGCCCGCGATCGCGCGATCGTCAATGCCTTCAACAAGGATGCCCAGATCACGGCCATTCGCGGCGCGCGCCGCTTTCTGGGAGACCGGCTGATGCGCACGGCCAAGCCGCACCGGCTGCTCGATCGCAATGCCGGGCCGCTGATCGCCGTCCGTCTCCACATCCTGACGCGCAAGACGCTTGGCGGCCTGCACACCGATCTGTCCTCACGCGTGCTCGACGATACCAACAAGCCGGTGCCCGGCCTTTATGCGGCAGGCGAGGTGGCGGGTTTCGGCGGGGGCGGGGTGCATGGCTATAACGCGCTGGAGGGCACGTTCCTCGGTGGATGCCTGTTCTCCGGCCGGATTGCCGGACGTTCCGTCGGGGCCTGACGGCCCACGACGGATCCGCTCCTCGGCTATTCGCTGGCGGGTGCGGTGAAATCGCTGCCGCCGGTCTCGAATTGCAGGCGAGCCAGCTTGGCGTAAAGACCGCCCTCGCGGATTAGGCTGTGATGCGTGCCTTCCTCGGCGATGTGGCCGTCATCGAGCACGAGGATGCGGTCGGCTTTCAGCACGGTCGCCAGGCGGTGGGCGATGACGATCGTCGTGCGGTCCTTCATCAGGCCGTCGAGCGCCTTCTGCACCAGGGTTTCGCTTTCGGCGTCGAGCGCGGAGGTCGCCTCGTCGAGCAGCAGAAGCGGAGCGTTGCGCAGGAGCGCGCGGGCAATCGCGATGCGCTGGCGCTGGCCGCCGGACAGGGTGATGCCGCGTTCGCCGACCTGCGTGTCGAAGCCGTTTTCCAAGCGCTGGATGAATTCGGTCGCCTGGGCTGCCTCCGCCGCCGCCTCGACCATGGCGCGCGTCGCCCCTGTTGATCCGAATGCGATGTTGTCGTGGATCGTTGCCGCAAAGATCGTGACGTCCTGCGGCACGATGGCGATACGGGCGCGCACCTTCTGGGGATCGGCCTCGCGAATATCGACGTCGTCGATCCGCACGGTACCGCTGACCGGATCGTAGAAGCGCAGGATCAGGGAGAAGACGGTGCTCTTTCCCGCGCCGGACGGACCGACGATCGCCACCGTTTCGCCTGGCTCGACGCGGAAGCTCAGGCCCTTGAGGGCGGACCTGGAAATGCTCGAGGGATAGGCGAAGTGCACGTCGGCGAAGCTGACGCGGCCGAGTGGCGGGACGGGCAGTGGCACCGGATTTGTAGGGGCGGCGACCTGAGAAACTTCCTGCAGCAGTTCGCCCAGCCGCTCCGCCGCGCCGGATGCCTGGGAAAGCTCGCCCCAAACCTCGGAAAGCGTTCCCATCGATCCTGCCGCGATCAGCGAATAGAGCAGGAATTGGCCGAGCGTGCCGGCCGACAGGGTTCCGGCAAGCACGCTCTGGGCACCGAACCACAGAACGGCGACGATGCTGCCGAAGACCAGCGTGATCGCCACGCCGGTCAGAAGTGCGCGCGACTTGATCGCGGCGCGTGCCGCTTCATAGGCTTGCTCGACGGCGGCGCCGTAGCGCTCGGTGGCGATGCCCTCGGCGTTGAAGGCCTGAACGGTGCGGGCCGCGCCGATCGTTTCGCCGGCAAAGGCGGAGGCTTCAGCCAGCGTATCCTGCGCGGCGCGCGAGCGGCGGCGCACAGAGCGGCCGAAGGCGACGAGCGGGAAGACGATGATCGGGATGGCGGCGAGCACCAGGATGGAGAGCCGCGGGCTGGTGGCGATCATCATCGCCATGGCGCCGAGACAGAGGATGGAGTTGCGCAGCGCCAGCGAGGCGGTGGCGCCGACGGCGGACTTGATCTGGGTCGTGTCGGCGGTCAGCCGGGAGACGATCTCGCCGGACTGGTTGACGTCGAAGAAGGCGGGCGACAGCTTCGTCACATGGGCAAAGACGTCGCGGCGAAGATCCGAGACGACGCGTTCGCCGATGGTGATGACGAAATAGTAACGCATGGCGCTGGCAAGCGCGAGGATGACGGCCAGAATGGCCATCATGCCGAAATAATTGTTGATGAAGCCGCTGTCCGCAGCGCTGAAACCGTGGTCAATCATGCGCCGGACGGCGAGAGGCAAGGCAAGGGTGGTGGCGGCCGCCAGACCGAGGAAGAAGACGGCGCCGGCGACGAGTTTGCGATAGCGCATGACGTAGGGCAGGAGGCGCGACAGAGGCTTGAGTGAGCGACGCTTCGACTGTTCTGCTTCGGTGGCTGCGGACAATTTTCTCATCTCCCCCCGCTTGCGGGCTTTCGTGTCAGGGCACTTGTTATCCTTGCGCCCTTCATGTATAGGCACCGCATCGAATTGGGAAGCCGTGGCCTGTTCGGACATCGGCTTGGTTTATTGAATAGGTCTCCATGACGCAATCGCGACATTTGGACCCTCCGGCACAGCAGGAAAATCGCAATGAAGGCTGATATCCATCCCGACTACCACGTCATCAAGGTCGTCATGACCGACGGCACCGAGTACGAGACCCGTTCCACCTGGGGTTCGGAAGGCGCTGTCATGAACCTCGAAATCGACCCGCGCTCGCATCCGGCCTGGACCGGCGGCAACCAGCAGATGCTGGATCGCGGCGGCCGCGTCTCGAAGTTCAACAAGCGTTTCGGCGGCCTCGGCCTCTGATCGATCCTCGATCGACGTTTTCATCAAAGCCCGGCTCGCCGGGCTTTTTTGTTGCCTGATTTCTGCCTGTACGGGTCGCCGGCGAACAAAGAAATGCCCGGCAATGCGTTGGCATGCCGGGCGATTAAGTGCCGATACGAATAGGGACGTCAGTTGAGATTGAACGCCGTGCGCAGCAAATCGAGCTGGGCCTGGACGCTGTTCTCGTTGTCCGGCACGACCGGCGTGTCAGCCGGGCGATAGATTTCGCGGTCGAGCAGGGCGATGCGGTTCTGCAGGCGCAGCGAGCGTTCGACCAGGTCGCGGAAGGCTTCCGGCAGGTCGTTCCAGCCCGGAGCCTGGCGGTCGACGTTGAAGTCATCGAGACGAACCTTGCTCTTTTCCGAGAGAACCTGGTCACGGCTCATCTCGCCATTGTTGACGGCGCGCTGCAGCAGCAGCCAGGACGCCATCTGCATCAGCCGGGTCGTCAGACGCATCGATTCGGCCGCATAGAGCACCGAGGCCATGCGCGGCAAAACCTTGGCGGCGGAGCGGCCGGGACCATCGAGATAGGCGGCGGTTTCCTCGACAAGGCCCATCCCCTCGGCATACGTCGCCTTGAACTGCGTCGATGCAGCGGCGCGGCCGGCAAAGCTGACAGTGTTCAGTCCGAGTTCAGACATCGGTTCACCCTTGAATTACGCATCACTTTAACTGGGTAACGGCGTGGAAGCTGTCTTGTTCCTGCCGCTTTTCATGGCCGTACGATGCTACCAATACCCCAAATGCGCAAGCCGTTTATTAAAGAAGGGTTAATTCCCACAATTTTGAATATAGGAATTAAAACGGCACAAAAAAAGAGCCGCAAAAGCGGCTCTCAAGGTAAAACAGGGAGAAAAACTCAGACCTTCATCACGAGGAGAAACTGCCTGAACCCGGCAGAACCGGATGATTGACAATCGCATAGAAGGCTTAACGCTCGGTAAACGTGAAGCGGAAAATACGATCTGTTCTCGCAATCGACCGGCTTTTCGCGAAGATACCTTGGCTATACTCTGGGTTTGAAGAAACTGTCGGCGGCTCGTTTTCCCGCTTCCTTGCGCCCACGTTCGGCCTCCAGCCGTTCGATTTCCCCGCGGAGGAGATCGATACGCGCCAGTAGTTCTTCCGCCGACATGGCGGAAAGATCGCAGCCGATGTCATGGCCGACCGGCTTTTTCGGCCTTTCCTCATCGAAGATCATGCTTTCCGTTCTCCCGTTGGATGCGTTTCGTCCGAATCGGGCGTCTCGGTATGGGGTGGCAGGGGTGCCGCGCGCGGGTCGAGACTGAGGCTTTCCGGGGTGCTCATCGGCGAGGCGGATACCGGCATGTTCGGCACGTTCTCGCGTTCTGCAGCCGGTATGGCGGCACGAAGGCGGCTCCGGTAGAGCGCGTAGGCCGTCAACAAGACATGGGCGACGGCGGTGACGGCGAACAGGGCGTGGGGGCCGAGCACCGTCATCACCGGACCGCCGATGGTCGGGCCGATGATGGTGCCGATTCCGTAAAGCAGAAGGAGGCCGCCGGATACCTGGACGAATTCGTCGGAACTGGCGAAGTCGTTCGCATGGGCAACCGCGATCGGGTAGAGGGCATTGGCGGCGGCGCCATAGATCGCGACGAGGACAATCATCATCATGGCGTCCTGCGGCCGCAGGATAATCAGCAGGAGGGCGGCCAGCGCGGCGATGGCCGAAAGTGCTGCCAGCACGTAGCGCCGATCGATGCGATCGGATGCCTTGCCCGCCGGAAACTGCGCGAGCGCGCCGACAAAGATGGTGATCGACAGCATGATGGCGATCATGTTGGGCGAAAGGCCGGCACGGGCGCCGAACACGGCGCCGAGCGTGCCATAGGCGCCATTGGCGATACCGACCATCAGGATGCCGACGAAGGAGACGGGAGAATTGCGATAGAGGCGCGGCAGGTTGAGACTGACGGAGGTCAGGGGCTGGGGCGTCGCGGCGGTCGATACCGTGGTCGGCAGCATGGCGAGGCAGTACAGAATGCCGCAGATCATGAACAGGATGGTGGTCGAAGGATCGACGATGCCGACCAGCATCTGTCCGCCGACCACGCCGATCAACGTGACGGAGATATAGAAGGAGAAGATCGTGCCGCGGCTCTCGTTGGTGGCGCGTTCGTTCAGCCAACTCTCGATAATCATCGAGGTCCCGGCGATGCAGAAGCCGGTAACGGCGCGCAGGGCCACCCACCAGTACTGATCGACCAGGATGCCGCTCAAAAGCGCGATGATGGCAATCAGCGAGATGAAGCTGGAGAAGGCCCGGACATGGCCGACCCGCATGACGAGTTTTGGCGCAATCAGGCAGCCGGCGACGAAACCCGTCGCCCAGGATGTGCCGAGCAGGCCGAGGATCTCGTTGGAATAGCCCTCCGCCGAACCGCGCACCGGCAGAAGCAGCCCGTGCAGGCCGTTGCCGAGGAACAGGAACAGCGTGCCGAGAAGGAGCGCCATGACTGGCAGGAGATTTCTTCGCATGGCCTGGCAATCGAAAGGAGTTGGGGAGGCTGTGGAAACAGGTTCCTGAAACGTCACAGATTAAGGCAAGGTTCCTACCGATCCCTGAATGGGCAAGGGCCCTTGCGGGAAAACTTTCTGGCGGGCAAAAGTGTCGCCGTTGTGACAAGGGCCGAAACAGGCGTGCCAGGATTCATCCATGACCAAAGTGATCGGCCTTCTCCTCATCCTCGCCATGATGGTGCAGGTGATCCGGCCTCTCGGACTTCCGGGCCTGAGGAAACGCAGCGATTTCTGGAAGATCGCCGTGATTGCCTTTGTCATCTGGTCGATCACCCTGCTCATCCGTCCATGACGCCGGAAGGCGCGGCTGGCCGCCGGACGGCTTGGTTCATCTGATCGTCAGTTCGCGACCCGTCCTTGCGGCGCCTGCCATTCCGGGATCGGGAACAGGCGGTCATAGCCCCAGTTGAAGACGAAAGCGTAGACCATGTAGAAGAGCGCGAACGAGAGATCCATCACCACCGCGTGCCACAGGCCGACGCCGAGATACCAGGCTATGAAGGGGGCGAGGACGAGCAGCAGGCCGGCCTCGAACAGCACGGCGTGCAGCACGCGGATGGGAACCGTCTTGAGCGTGCTGCCGGCAAGACGCTCCATCGCGCGGTCGAAGCCGATATTGTAGACGTAGTTCCACAGCATGGCGATCGTCGCGCTGCCGACGCTGACCACGCCGATATCGGAGAGCGGCAAGGAAAAGACAAAGGCGCCAAGAGGCACGACGATGCCCAGCGCGAGGAGTTCGAAGCTGATGGCGTGCCTGATACGGTCGCGGGTCGTACGCATGTCTGGTCTCCCACTGGGATAGGTCGGGTCGTCCCGGTCAAATGCCCATTGTGGGGAGAGGTCGTCCTCAGCATCCGCCAATATAGTCTGCCGAACGGTGAAGGCAAGGGACGCTGCTGGCCGGGCTGCCACGAAAAAGCCCCGCCAGCGTCGCCGACGGGGCTCAAGAAACCGGCATGAAAAGGCGCCGGTCAGGCCGCCTTTAGATGCCTTCCGGACCTGATCAGGCCTTGTTGACGCTTGCGGCGTAGATCTCGTCGATCGTTTCGGCGAGGCTCGCGTTGAACTCGGCATCGCTCATCGTGACGCGCAGGTTTTCCGTCAGCGCGCGTGAGAAGCTGGCGATCATGCCATGATTGTGGCTCAGCTTTTCGCAGGCATCGGCACGGCTGTAGCCGCCGGAAAGGGCGACGACGCGGACGACCGATTTGTGAGCGACCAGAGGTGCGTAGAAATCGGCGTTCGTCGGGATCGTCAGTTTCAGCATCACGGTTTCGCCTGCCGGAAGCTTGTCGAGCTGCTGGGCAATCTCGTCGCGCAGAATGGCTTCGGCCTCAACCTTCGTCGGGCTCTTGATCGAGACTTCAGGCTCGATGATCGGCATCAGGCCCTGGCCGATGATCTGGCGCGCAACCTCGAACTGCTGCTTAACGACGGCGGCAATCCCGGCCCTGTCTGCATGCACGATCACCGAGCGCATCTTGGTTCCGAAAATTCCCTTGTTCCGGCCACGGATCAGAAGCGCGTCAAGATCGGGCATCGGCTTCATCATCTGAACGCCGTTCTCTTCGGCGTCGAGGCCCTTGTCGATCTTGAGGAAGGGCACGACGCCACGTTTTTCCCAGAGATAGGACGGAACAGCCTGACCGTCGACGTCGCCGTCCATGGTCCGCTCGAACAGGATGGCGCCGATAACCTTGTCGCCGGTAAAGGCGGGCGCGCTCATGATGCGAACGCGCATGGCGTGCATCAGGCGGAACATCTCCTCGTCACCCTGGTAGTCGGACTCGGAAACGCCGTAGAGGCTCAACGCTTTGGGTGTCGAACCGCCGCTCTGATCCAGCGCCGCAATGAAACCAGGCGCCGAGCTGATCTTGTTCAACATCTTCGCGTCCACCATATCTCACTCCTATCCCAAAAAATCCGCGCGGTCCGCGCTCAGCTATGTTCGTTGACTTTGCGACCAGTCGGCAACGCCGAACTGATCAATCCCCGGATATAGATGAGGCGGATAACAGATGTTTCGCGACAGGAAAATGGCGGCTTAAAATGTTGAAACGATTGAAATTGATTTAATCGTTTGAAAGTCTTGGAAATATCCGTCGATGCCTAACGATGGCGGGCCGCGAAGCCCGCCATCGCAAAGAAGTCACTTTTCGGCGATCAGGACGGCCACGCCCGGCAGTTCCTTGCCTTCCATCCATTCGAGGAAAGCGCCACCGGCGGTCGAGACGTAGGAGAAGTCGTCGGCCACGCCGGCATGGTTCAATGCGGAGACCGTATCGCCGCCGCCGGCGACCGAGACCAGTTTGCCGGCGCGGGTGCGCTCCGCGGCGTGCTTGGCGGCAGCCACGGTGGCGGTGTCGAAGGGGGCGATCTCGAAGGCGCCGAGCGGGCCGTTCCAAACCAGTGTTTCAGCCTTGGAGATCCACTCGTTGATCGCCTCGATCGACTTCTGACCGACGTCGAGCACCATGGCATCGGCCGGGATGGCGTCGATCGCCACGGTCTCGTTGGCAGCACCCGCCTTGAATTCGCGGGCGACGACGCCGTCGACCGGAAGCACGATGGCGCAGCCGGCGGCTTCGGCATTGGCCATGATCTGCTTGGCGGTCTCGGCGAGGTCATGTTCGCACAGCGATTTGCCGACATTGATGCCCTTTGCCGCCAGGAAGGTGTTGGCCATGCCGCCGCCGATCACCAGCGCGTCGACCTTCTTCACCAGGTTGGACAGAAGGTCGATCTTGGTCGAGACCTTGGCGCCGCCGACAATGGCGACAACGGGGCGGACCGGCTTGCCGAGGCCCTTTTCCAGCGCTTCGAGTTCGGCCTGCATGGTACGGCCGGCATAGGCCGGCATGTGGTGGGCTAGGCCCTCGGTCGAGGCGTGCGCCCGGTGGGCGGCGGAGAAGGCGTCGTTGACGAAGATGTCGCCGCTCTTCGCGAGCTCCGCGACGAAGCCTGCTTCGTTCTTTTCCTCGCCCTTGTGGAAACGGGTGTTTTCCAGAAGCAGGATGTCGCCGTTTTCCATCCCGGCGATGGCGTCGGCGGCGGGCGCCCCGATGCAATCGGAAGCAAAGGCAACCTTGTGGTCCAGCACTTCCTCGACGGAGGGCGCAATCAGCGACAGCGACTGGTCGGCGACCGGCTCTCCCTTGGGGCGGCCGAAATGGGCGAGAAGGATGACCTTGGCGCCCTTGTCGGATAGTTCCTTGATGGTCGGCGCAACGCGTTCGATACGGGTCGTGTCGCTGACCTTGCCGTCGGAGACCGGAACATTGAGGTCGACGCGCACAAGCACGCGCTTGCCCGCGATGTCGGTGAGATCGTCGAGTGTCTTGAAAGCCGGCATGAGGATACCCGTCGTTAAGGTGTTGCTGGAATGGGGCTGACGGGGTCGGACCTTACACCGCCTGAACGGCTGCGCAAGGCGACCGGATCATTTTTTGCCTTCGCCGGCCTTGGCGCGTTTCCTGCGCATATAGTCGCGGAGCGCATGGGCCAGCTCGCGAATGTTGAGGAAGATCGGCAGGTTGGTGGCCGGGGCCACGGGCTCGAGCGATACGCCGACCGAGGCGATATGTCCCGTCTCGTCGAGATCGCGGACGATCAGCACGATTGTCCCGAGGCGCACGCGGTCGGCATAGTCGGCCTGTCCGCCGAGGCGTTGCGAGATCAGCTCGGCCACCGTCTTGGCGCGGTCGGCATCATTGATGGTGAGCGGTCCATAGGCCTGGTCGAGGTCGTCGACCCGGGTCGAGGGGGCGATGGCGAAGGTGCCGAAGAACTCGCTGTCATCCTCTTCCACCGGCGCCTTGCTGGCGAACAGGCGGTCGAGCAGCTTGGAATAGCCCGGGGCGATGAACAGGTAGACCTGATCGCTTTCGCGCAGGCGTCCGGCATATTGGTAGCGCATCGACTTGCCGTCGCGGATGACCAGCGACGGCATGGCCCAGCGCGGAATGCGCTCGCCGCGCAGGACCGGGCTGTCGGCGACGACGCGGTAGGCGAGAAGTTCGTGATGGGCGGTCCCCGGCAGGTCAAGTTCCAGCTTGTCGATCGCGCCGATGCGCGGGGGGATGATGAGGCCGAGCTTGCGCGCCACCGGCTTGATGGTCCAGCCCTGCAGGACGAGCGAGATCATCACCACGAGGAAGGCCATGTTGAAGTAGAGCTGGCCGTCCTCGAGCTTGCCGAGGATCGGCAGGATGGCGAGAAGGATCGAGACGGCACCGCGCAGGCCGACCCAGGCGATGAAGCCGGTTTCGCGCTGGGTGAAGTCGAAGGGGAGGAGACAGACCCAGACGGCGAGCGGCCGGGCGACGAAGACAAGGAAGAGCCCCAGCAGGATGGCCGGCAGCAGGATCGAAGGAAACTGAGACGGCGTGGCCAGCAGGCCGAGGACCAGGAACATGACGATCTGTGCCAGCCATGTCATGCCGTCCTGGAAGCGCCTGATGGCGCCGCTGGCCGGTATCTTCTGGCTGCCGGCATAGATGCCGGCGACGTAAACCGCGAGGAAGCCGCTGCCGCCGACCGCACCGGTATAGGCGAAAATCAGCATGGCCATGGCCAGCATGAAGATCGGGGCGAGGCCACGCTCCACCGAGATGCGCTTCAGGATGAAGACGATCAGCGCCCCGCCGATCAGGCCGAGACCAAGGCCGAGACCCATCTGCTCGACGAACAGGCGCAGAAGTTCCATGTCGAAGCCCGAGGCGCCATCGCCGTTCGCCAGCAACTGGACGAGCGCCATGGTCAGGAAGATCGCCATGGGATCGTTGGTGCCGGATTCGACTTCGAGCGTGGAGCGAACCCGGTCGCGGATGTTGATCCCGCCGATGCGCAGCAGGAAGAATACCGCCGCGGCATCGGTCGAGGCGACGATGGAGCCGAGCAACAGCCCCTCGATCACGGAAAAATCGAGCAGGAGATGGGCCATCAGGCCGAACATGCCGGCGGTGATCAGCACGCCGGCCGTGGCGAGCGTCAGGGCGGGGAATGCCGAGAGCTTGAAGGACTGCAAGGACGTGCCGTAGCCCGAATCGAACAGGATGACGGCAAGCGCGATCGAGCCGAGAGCATAGGCAAAGGCATTGTCGGAGAATTCGATGCCAAGGCCATCGACACCGGTCACGAGGCCGATCACCAGGAACAGAAGAAGCAAGGGGGCGCCGAAGCGAAAGGCGATCAGGCTGGAGAATGCGGCCAGGAGAACGAGCGCCGTAGCGACCAGCGTAATAGCGTAAAATTCGTCCACCACTTGCCCCTCTCATCAACCGCACCGTCGTCCGGCACGCCTGATCAGGTCATACCACGGGCGCGGCTCGACGCGGTGTCGGCGGTGCTTTCGTCCCGCGCTCAAGGCCGGTGACGGGGGTGGAATGATCTGGCAGGACTGCCGGAAGACGAGATGAAAAACCAATCGTCTCCAATCGTGATCAGAGTAGGGCGGAACTTAAAAATTTAAAAGGCGGGCCGGAGTTTCCGGTCCGCCTTTTTAAAGCGAGCGCTAATTCTTATGCGATCAGATGAGCTTGGCCATGGCGACCGCGGTATCCGACATGCGGTTGGAGAAGCCCCATTCGTTATCGTACCAGGTCAGGATGCGGACGAAGTTGCCTTCGAGAACCTTGGTCTGGTCGATGGCGAAGATCGACGAATGGCTGTCATGGTTGAAGTCGCGCGAGACCAGCGGCTCCTCCGTGTAGCCGAGGATGCCCTTCAGCGCGCCGTTCGAGGCAGCCTTGATGGCGTCGTTGACTTCCTGAACGGTGGTGTTCCGCTTGGCGACGAACTTGAAGTCGACGACCGAGACGTTCGGAGTCGGCACGCGGATCGAGGTGCCGTCCAGCTTGCCCTTGAGTTCCGGCAGGACCAGGCCGACGGCCTTGGCTGCACCGGTCGAGGTCGGGATCATCGACAGGGCGGCTGCACGGGCGCGGTAGAGGTCCTTGTGCATGGTGTCGAGCGTCGGCTGGTCGCCGGTGTAGGAGTGGATCGTGGTCATGAAGCCGTGATCGATGCCGATCGCGTCATTGAGGACCTTGACCACCGGAACCAGGCAGTTGGTGGTGCAGGAGGCGTTGGAGATGACCAGGTGATCCTTGGTCAGCTTGTCGTGGTTGACGCCGTAGACGACCGTCAGGTCGGCGCCGTCGGCCGGTGCCGAGACGATGACGCGCTTGGCGCCAGCCTGAAGGTGCATGGCAGCCTTGTCGCGAGAGGTGAAGATGCCGGTGCATTCCATGGCGATGTCGACGCCCATTTCGCCATGCGGCAGCGTCGACGGATCCTTGATCGCCGTCACCTTGATCGGCTTGCCGCCGGCCACGATGATGGTGTCGCCTTCGACCTTTACGTCGGCCGGGAACTTGCCGTGAATGCTGTCGTAACGCAGCAGATGGGCATTGGTCTCGACCGGGCCCAGGTCGTTGATGGCGACGACTTCGATGTCGGTACGACCGGATTCGACGATGGCGCGCAGCACGTTGCGGCCGATGCGGCCGAAGCCGTTAATGGCAACTTTCACAGTCATTGGTTCACTCCCGCGTTTCAAATCAGAACTTCAGATTATGGGAAGAATGGGCGTCCGGAAACGCCCATGCGACAATTTGACCTATCAGGCGAGCTTTGCCTCGGCGGCGGCGACGACCGCTTCCGGGGTGATGCCGAAATGCTTGTAGAGTTCCTTGGCAGGGGCGGATGCGCCGAAGGACTTCATGCCGATGAAGGTGCCGTTCGAGCCGATGAAACTATCCCAGCCCTGGCGGATGCCGGCTTCGACGGCGATATTGACGGTAGCGGAACCGATCATCGCCTGGCGATAGGCTTCCGGCTGCTCGAAGAACAGTTCGAAGCAGGGAACGGAAACGACCCGGGCGGAAATGCCCTTCTGGGCCAGCATCTGCTGGGCCTTCAGCGCGATCTCGACTTCCGAGCCGGAGGCGAAGATCGATACCTTGGCGTCGCTGGCCGAAACCAGTTCATAGGCGCCGAAGCTGCAGAGGTTCTTCTCCTCATAGTCGGTGCGGGCGGCCACCAGGTTCTGGCGGGTCAAGGCAAGGCCCGATGGACGATGCTTGTTTTCCAATGCGATCTGCCAGCACTCGACCGTCTCGGTCGCGTCGGCCGGACGGAACATCAAGAGGTTCGGGATGGCACGAAGGGCCGCCATGTGCTCGACCGGCTGGTGGGTCGGGCCGTCTTCGCCAAGGCCGATCGAGTCATGCGTCAGCACGTGGATGACGCGGATGCCCATCAGCGCGGCGAGGCGGATCGACGGACGGCAATAGTCCGAGAAGATCAGGAAGCCGCCGGAATAGGGGATCAGGCCGCCATGCAGCGCGATCCCGTTCATGGCGGCCGCCATGCCGTGCTCGCGGATGCCGTAGTGAATGTAACGGCCGGAGAAATCGTCCGGGGTGATCGACTTGGTCTGGCTCGTCTTGGTGTTGTTGGAGCCGGTCAGGTCGGCCGAGCCGCCGAGCGTTTCGGCCAGAACGCCGTTGATGACTTCCAGCGCATCCTCGGAAGCCTTGCGGGTGGCGACCGTCGGCTTGGTTTCGGCGAGCTTCTTCTTGTAGGAGTCGACGGCGGCGGCGAAATTGCCCGGCAGGTCGCCGGCGAAGCGGCGGGTGAATTCGGCCTTCTTGTCGGCTGGGCTGGCGGCGAGGCGCGCTTCCCAGTCCATGCGCGTCTTGGTCGAGCGCAGGCCGGCAAGCCGCCAGGCGTCGAGCACGTCGGCGGGAACCACGAAGGCTTCCTCGGCCCAGCCGAGCGCCTTGCGGGTGGCGGCAATCTCATCGGCGCCGAGCGGCGAGCCGTGCACCTTGTGGGTGCCGGCCTTGTTCGGCGAACCGAAGCCGATGACCGTCTTGCACGCGATCAGGGTAGGCTTGTCAGACCTCTTGGCGGTCTCGATGGCGGCGGCAATCGCTTCCGGATCATGACCATCGACGGCCAGCGTGTTCCAGCCGGAGGCCTTGAAGCGGGCGTGCTGGTCGGTCGAGTCGGCGAGCGAGATCGCGCCGTCGATCGAGATGCCGTTGTCGTCCCAAAGCACGATCAGCTTGTTGAGCTTCAGGTGGCCGGCGAGCGAGATCGCTTCCTGGCTGATGCCTTCCATGAGGCAGCCGTCGCCGACCAGCGCATAGGTATGGTGGTTCATCAGTTCCGAGCCGAACTCGTTTGCGAGCTTGCGCTCGGCGATCGCCATGCCGACGGCATTGGCAATGCCCTGGCCGAGCGGGCCGGTGGTCGTCTCGATGCCGGAGGCGTGGCCATATTCCGGATGGCCGGCCGTCTTGGCGCCCATCTGGCGGAACTGCTTGATGTCCTCGATGGTCATGTCCTCGTAGCCCGTCAGGTAGAGCAGGGCATAGATGAGCATGGAGCCGTGGCCGGCGGACAGGACGAAGCGGTCGCGGTCGGGCCAGAGCGGGGTTTTCGGATCAAAGCTCAGGAACCGGGTGAAGAGAACGGTGGCGACGTCGGCGCAGCCCATCGGCATGCCGGGGTGGCCGGAATTGGCTTTTTCCACCGCATCCATGGCGAGGAATCGGATCGCATTGGCCATCCGGTTGTGTTTTTCGGGAGAGATCATGGCTGTTCCGCTTGTTCCGGGTCTCAAGGGACGGCGGCACTCGGCACGGTCCGTCTGAAAGCGGCTGATCCATAGCAGGTGGATCGGGCGAGTCAATAAATGCCGGCTGTTCTGACCTTATGTCGCCGGATAATTCATGCTTTTGTCTATTCTGTGTGCACTGCACGCGCGCGCCCGAAAATGGGCATCGCGGCAGCGGTCGTCCACAGCTTAGGCAACCTCCCGAAGCCCCGCATTTATTGACGGGTGGCAATCGAGGGGCTTACTGTCCGCCATCAACGCAGCGGGACGTCAGGGTCGATTCGAGCGGCCTCCTCTGCAAAGCCGGAACGGAAACATGCCGACAGGGAATTCGGTCGAAGCGGCGCTCGGCGCGCTCAGGCAGGCGATTGCCGGGCTCGAGAACGCCATCGACATGCGCATCGAGGTGCAGCGCGAGAGCGGCGAGGTCGAGGGCGAGGTTCGCCGCGTGCATGCCGACCGTTCGCGGCTGGCGCAGGAACTCGACCAGTCGGAATTCCGCGCTAACCGGCTGGAAGAGGTCAATCGCGAGGTTTCGCGGCGGCTGGTGACGGCCATGGAAACGATCCGGGCGGTTCTTGACCGTTAGGAACAGGGCGCTCGGATCAGGGCATTGCGAAGCCGAGCACTCGGCTGCACTTGGGAAGATTGATGGCACAGGTCACGGTTACGATTGACGGCAAAGCCTACCGCATGGCCTGCGAGGAGGGCCAGGAAGGCCATCTGATCGATCTCGCCACGCAGTTCGACCGCTATGTCAGCCATCTGAAGGCCCAGTTCGGCGAGATCGGCGATCTCAGGCTGACGGTGATGTCCGGCATCATGGTGATGGACGAGCTTTCGGAGGTCAATCGTCGCGTGGCGGCAATGGAGAAAGAGCTTTCCGCTTTTCGCGAGGGACGCGACGGGGCGCTGGAAGGCGCGCAGCGCCGCGAGGAAATGTTGACGACGGCACTGGGCGAACTGACCGAGCGGCTGAACGGGATCACCCGCAAGCTGACCGCCAAGCCGGCACCCGCAGCACGGCCGGAGCACTGACCAACCGGTATTCGCGCCAATGTGCGAATGTTTGAATGCGGCCACTGGCGCCCGGCGCGAATTGGATCTATATCTGACTAGCGGTCTGCGCCTCACGACAGGAAACACAATCCCTGGGGCCATACTCGATCCAAAGGGAGCTGTCCCTGGCCAGGCCCGTGGGCTTGGACACACGGCGCCCACCTACGTTTGTAGGCACCCAGGATCGTAAAACTCCATCGGTTGCCGTGGATCGCACTTTACCTTTTCTCGCAGAAATCTGACTGCTTGCGGACACTTGCGCCAGCAGGCAGCCGTTTCGCCGCAGTTCGACGCTGAAGGCAACGACCAGGCGTCTTGAGCCCGCCCCTCCAATCGCCGCAAACCGGTCTGGGGTTGACCGGAGAAATCCGGCCGCGTCAAATGCCGGCGGATCGCAGGCATCTAAGGACCGACGCTTTCCATGTATCAGCCGCCGCATTTTCGCGAGGAACGCCTCGACGTTCAGCATGCCCTCATCCGCAATCATCCGCTCGGGCTGCTGATTTCGTCCGGCGAGGACGGGCTGATCGCCAATCCGATCCCCTTCCGGCTGGCGAAGGAGAGCCATGGTCTGGGCACGCTGCAGGCGCATATGGCGAGAGCCAATCCGCAATGGCGGGCGCTTTCCAAGGGCGCGGAGGCGCTGATCGTCTTTCAGGGCGCCGATCACTACATCACGCCGTCCTGGTACGAGACCAAGCGCGAGACCGGCAAGGTCGTGCCCACCTGGAACTATGCCATCGTCCAGGTTAGGGGCAGGGTCCGGGTCATCGAGGACAGCCAGTGGATCCGGGCGCAGGTCGACCGGCTGACCGACGGTCATGAGAGCAAGCGCATGATACCCTGGGCCGTCGGCGATGCGCCGGACGATTTCATCACCGCGCAATTGAAGGGCATTGTCGGCATCGAGGTCGAGATCACCGCGATCGACGGCAAGTGGAAGGTCAGCCAGAACCGGGGCGAGCCGGATCGCCGGGGTGTGGCGAAAGGCCTGGCGGACATGGCGACCGCGGAAGCAAACGCGATGGTCGAACTGGTCAGGACCTTCGGCGGGCTCGACTAATCTCAAGTCTCAGACGTCGAGCCCCAGTTCCTTCTCCCGCGCGATATAGGCGCGTTGGCCGTCCGTCACGTAGTCGCGCACGATCGGCGCTGCATCGCGCTTGCGCGACAATTGCAGGTGGAAGACCATTTGGCTGCCGGTGCGGAACGCCATCTCGCAACTGATCAGGTAGAACTCCCACATGCGGGCGAAACGCTCGTCATACATGGCCACCACCTTGTCGCGGTTCGCCTCGAAGCGCTGGCCCCAGTGCGCCAGCGTCGTCGCGTAGTGAAGGCGCAGCACCTCGATGTCGGTCACCCACAGGCTGTTCTGCTCGGTGACGGCGACGACCTCCGAGAGGGCCGGCGAATAGCCGCCGGGGAAAATGTACTTGCGCAGCCAGGGGCTGGTCATGCCGGGCGGGCTCATATGGCCGATCGAGTGGATGACGGCGAGGCCGTCATCCGGCATCAGCGCATTCAGTTTCTTGAAGAATTCGTCATAGTGCCGCACGCCGACATGCTCGAACATGCCGACCGAGACGATGCGGTCGAAGCTCTCCTTCACATCGCGGTAGTCCTTGAGCTCGAACCGAACCCGATTGGCAAGGCCGGCAGCTTCGGCGCGGCGGGTTGCCAGCGCATGCTGTTCCTTCGACAATGTCACCCCGACCACTTCGACATTTTCCAGCTGGGCGAGGTAAAGCGCCAGGTCGCCCCAGCCGCAGCCGATGTCGAGAACCTTCATGCCCGGTTTGAGATTCAGCTTGACGGCCAGCAGGCGCAGCTTGTTGCGCTGCGCCTGTTCCAGCGTTTCGCCCTCCTCGCGGAAATAGGCGCAGGAATAGAGCATGTGGTCGTCGAGGAAGAGCTTGTAGAAATCGTTGCCGAGATCGTAATGGTGCGCGACGTGGCGCTGGGCCTCGCCCTTGCGGTTCGACTGCATGCTCTTGCGAAAGCGCATCTTGATGGCCCGCAGCACCTTCTGGATCGGATAGGATCCGAGGGACAGGCGGTTGACCGAGAAAAGCCTGAGGAAGTCGCGCAGGGTCGAGCCTTCCTCGAAACGCATGGTGCCGTCCATATAGGCCTCGCCGGCGGTCAGTTCCGCCTTGAACACCAGCGATCGGTAGAGCTTGGGGTCGGTCAGCTGCATGGTCACCTGTGGTCCAGGTTCCCGGCCACCGAAGACATGCCGCTTCCCGTCGGCATCGATAACCGTCAACTGGCCCTTGCGGATGAAGGACTTGAGCATATGCGACAGCAGAAACATGCGCACCTCATGGCGTTACCACCGATCAGGCGGCCAGTTTAGCGCAAATGTGCGGCACCGCACCTGTAAAAATTCCGAGGGATTTGGGGTGCCGAACGCAAGACGCCGACGCGTCCGGGGGGAGGCGTCGGCGTTCGCTTCACTGCTGGCCCGGCATGGCCGGTCGATCAGAATTCTTCCCAGTCCGATGCCGCCGTTGCCGTATTCGCGCTGCCGGAGGAAAAGGCCTTGGTCAGACTGCCCATCATGCTGCGGGCCGGCGAGGGGACGGCGCGTGCGCCATTCCCGGCCGGACGGAGCGCGGCTGGTGTCGCCTGAGCGACGGTGCGTGCGGCCGGCCTGCTCGACTGAACGGGCGGCTGAACGACAGGCGCGGTGCCCGTGCCGGAGGTGCGGAACTGGCCCACGAGGCCCGAAAGAGCCGTCGCGCTGTCGGCAAGGCGGTGGGTGACCGCGGTGGTCTCCTCGACCATCGCCGCGTTCTTCTGGGTGAACTGGTCCATCTGGTTCATCGAGGTGTTGATCTCCTGCAGCCCGGCCGACTGTTCGCGCGCTGCCGTGGCGATCGCCGCGATGTAGTCGTTGATCTGCGCGACCTGCTGGGCGATTTCGCCCAGCGCCGTGCCGGTCTTGCGCACCAGCGTCACCCCGCCGGCGACCTCGTCGCCCGACTTGGTGATCAGCGCCTTGATGTCCTTGGCGGCATTGGCCGAGCGCTGCGCGAGTTCACGCACTTCCTGGGCGACGACGGCAAAACCCTTGCCGGCCTCGCCGGCGCGTGCCGCCTCGACACCGGCATTGAGCGCCAGGAGGTTGGTCTGGAAGGCGATTTCGTCGATGACGTTGATGATCTTCGAGATTTCGGCGGAAGCGGCCTCGATGCGCCCCATGGCTTCGACCGCCTGGGACACGACCTGGCTTGACGTCTCGGTGCTCTGGCGGGTCGACTTCGTCAGCACGGCGGCCTCGTCGGCCTTGGCGGAGGCGCTGCGGACGGTTGCCGTGATCTCGTCCAGGGCGGCCGAGGTCTCCTCGAGCGAGGCGGCCTGCTGTTCGGTGCGCTTCGAAAGATCTTCGCTGGCGGAGCGCATTTCGCCGGAGCTTGCCTCGATGCCGTGCGTTTCGGTGCGCAACTGGGCAAGCGTGCCGTTGAGCTTCTCGACGGAGTGGTTGAAGTCGGTGCGCAGTCGGTCGAGGCCACCTCCGAAGGTCTGCTCGAGCCGGACGGTGAGGTCGCCTTCGCTGAGGCGATGGAGGCCGCCCGCAAGAGCGTCGACGGCCTGCTGAACGCCGAGCGCTTCGCGCGCCCTGGCGGCCTCGCGTTCATTGTGTTCCTGCTCGCCGAGCGCAGCGTTTTCCGCCGCCTGGCGTTCGAGTTCGATCTTCTGCAGGGCGCTGTCGCGGAAGACGTCGAGGGCGCGGGCAAGGGCGCCGATCTCATTGCCCATATCCTTGTGCGGCACCGGGGCGTCCAGGCGGCCCGAAGCCATGGCGTCGGCGACCGCCGTCAGCTGCGGCAGCGGACCCATGATGCGCCGTGCGATGAAAACCACAAGGACCGTTGCGACGAGCAGGACGGCGAGGGCGGTGATTCCGATTGCCCAGGCCATCTGATTGGCCATGCCGTCGATCTCGGCGGCGCGCACGCCGGCATAGAGAATGCCAATGACGTCGCCAGCCTGAGAGAAGATCGGCTGATAGATCGTATAATACGGCACGTCGAGGATGACGGCTTCGCCGCGATAGGTCTGGCCCTTGGTGACGACCGGATAGACCGCACCTGCCTGGCCGAGGGCCGTTCCAACAGCACGCTTGCCGTCGGGCTTGATGATGTTTGTTGTGCGGCGCCAGAAATCCTTGCTTTCGCCGTCCCAGGCGAAGATCGTCGCGGTCTGGCCGGTCATCCGGCCGACGCTGTCGATCATGTCGTGCGCGGCAAATTCCTTCGGGATGGCCGTGGCGACAATGCGCTCGACATTGCCATCCTTGCCCCAGGTCACCACGGTGCCCGGCAGATCGCGCTCGACGATCGTCGCCGCGGTCCTCAGGCTGGTGTTCTGGCTGGCAATGGCCTGTTCGCCGATGCGGGCGGCAATGTTGCCGGAGATCACCCAGGCGACTGCGCCCAGCGATGCCATCAGTATCAGGATCGTCATGGCGGTGACAGTGCCGACCAGACCGAAGCGGGAGAAGATTTTCATGCGCAGAGTTCCTTGGTGAGCTTGCTTCGTATTCTATGAGGTGAATGTTAATTCGGCCTTTCCCGAAACTCCTGCCGGGTGGCTTTTTTGCACTGCGGAATCTCCGGCCGTCCCGCCGGCCTTGAAACGCCCGGCATCTCGGCTATGGTCGCGCTAGCTCGGGAACACAGCGCGCATGAACATCAAAGACCTGAAGTCCAGATACCGAAATGAAAGGCTTGCCGCGCGCGATCACCTGCCGGCGGATATGCGCACCGAATACAGCCTCCTCATGGCCGACCATGGCGGGGATGCGTTCGATTTCGAGCCGGGAACGATCATTTCCGGCTTTCTGCCGATCCGCTCCGAGGCCGATATCCGTCCGTTGATGGCGCGGCTCAAGGCGCGCGGCGCGCGGCTGTGCCTGCCGGTCGTCCAGGACAGGATGACCATCGTCTTTCGCGAACTGGTGACCGGCGCGGAACTCGTCGATACGGGGTTTGGAACCCGTGGGCCGGGTCCGGAGGCTGCCGTCCTCGACCCCGAGATCCTGCTCGTGCCGCTCTCCGCCTTCGACGCCCGGGGCAACCGCATCGGCTACGGTGCCGGCCATTATGACCGGGCGATCACCCGATTGCTGCAAAAAGGCAGGGAACCCAGGCTGATCGGCATTGCATTCGACTGCCAGGAAGTGTCAGAAGTGCCGACGGAACCGCATGACGTCCGGCTGCAGGCCATCCTCACCGAAAGCGGGTTCAGAACATTCTGAAGGCGATTGGACAGGTGGAATGCGGCTTCTTTTTCTCGGGGACATGGTTGGCAAGACGGGGCGTACCGCGGTTTGGGAGCGTCTGCCCGGCCTGATCTCCGACCTGAAGCTCGATTTCGTCATCGTCAACGGCGAAAATGCCGCCGGCGGCTTCGGCATCACCGAGGACATCTATCTGGAAACCATCAATGCCGGTGCCGACGTGGTGACCACCGGCAACCACGTCTGGGACCAGAAGGAGGCAGTTTCCTTCTGCGAGCGGCACGACCAGTTCCTGCGCCCCGCCAACTATCCGGCCGGCACGCCCGGCAAAGGGTCCGGCATCTTCTACGCCCGCAACGGCGCCCGCATTCTCGTCGCCAACATCATGGGCCGGGTGTTCATGCACCCCGAACTCGACGATCCCTTCAAGTCGGCCGAAATGATCCTCGCCGCCTGCCCGCTGAAGGAACAGGCCGACGCAATCGTCTTCGACTTCCATGCCGAGGCGACCAGCGAGAAGCAATGCTTCGGCCATTTCGTCGACGGCCGCGCCAGCTTCGTCGTCGGCACCCACACCCATGTTCCCACCGCCGACCACCAGATCCTCAACGGCGGCACCGCCTATATGTCGGATGCCGGGATGTGCGGCGACTATGATTCCTCGCTCGGCATGGAGAAGGAGGAGCCGCTCAACCGGTTCATTTCCAAGATGCCCAAGGGTCGTTTCGAGGCGGCCCATGGCCCGGCGACGATCTGCGGCGTCGGGGTCGAGATTTCGGATCGCACCGGGCTTGCCGAGAAAATCGGGCCGCTTCGGCTGGGTCCGCGACTGACGGAAACCGTGCCGGACTTCTGGCGTTAGTCGCAATCGACTGGCGGTCACGCCATTGTGAGGCCAATCACACGGCTGCCGGCTTTACCGCAGCCGAGCTCTGCCGCATCCTTTGGCCTTCCAAACGAGCTGCGGGAGCGGCCGGATGCTGCACAGACTGTCCCTTGCCCTATGCGTCCTTTCAGGTCTTGCGGCGCCGGCCGTCGCGGAGGATGCGCGACCGCCGGTCAGCCAGTGCCAGTTGGTCGCGCAGAAGCTTCCGGCCGTCACCTTCGCCGCCTACAGGCCTGCCGAGGATGCCGCGACGCGGCTGCAGGCGGCGCTCGATGAAGAGGTGACGATCCGCTTTCTCGGGCACTCCACCTTCCAGATCGAAACGCCGGGCGGCATCTCGATCGCCACCGATTTCAACGGCTGGCTCCGCACCGCGCAGCTTCCCGACGTGGTGACGATGAACAAGGCCCATTCCAGCCACTACACACTGATGCCGGATCCGGGCATTGCCACCGTCTTGCACGGATGGAACGACGAACGGCCGGGGGAGAAGGCCGAGCATCGCATCGTTGTCGGCGACGCCTACATCCGCAACGTGCCGACCGATATCCGCAGTTGGGGCGGCGCGTTCGAGGCGAATGGCAATTCGATCTTCATCTTCGAGGTGGCGGGGCTGTGCATCGGCCATCTCGGCCATCTGCATCACGAACTGACCGACGCGCATTTCGCCGAGATCGGACGTCTGGACGTCGTCATGGTGCCGGTCGACGGCGGGTTGACCATGGGGGCCGTCAGCATGAGTGAGACGATCAAGCGCCTGCGCTCCGCGCTCATCCTGCCGATGCACCGGCGCGGCCCGCCGATCGAGACCTTCCTTTCGATGTTCGATCCGAGCTTCGACTGGAAGATCGCCGACACCGCCACGGTCAATGTCTCGGTGCGCAGCCTGCCGCGAAAGCCGCTGATCCTGGTGCTGAACGGGGTTTGACACCCCCGCCGCGGGGGGGCGTGCTGCTAGTGACGCGTGAGGCGCAGGTTGCCGTCGATCTCCAGCCCGATCTTGCCGCGCCCGTGGCGAACGAGGCGGACCGGCAGGTCCTTTTCCTCGAGCCTTCGTCGCAACAGCAGCAGCCGGGTCTCGAGATTGTCCTTGAAGTCCGGCAGCTTGAGGGTGCCCTCGAGCCGGATCTCGCGGTTGGAGAACTCCCGGCGTCCGTTCGCGAGGCATTGCTGCATCATGAAGACAAGGAGACGCCCCGCGACGCCCTTGATGACGTAGTCGCCATTGACGAAGACGCTGTCGTCGAAGCTGTGATGCACGACGTCGATGAGGGTTTCGCCCGCTGGTGGGTCGGCGGGGTGCGGAAGTGGGGCCTCGTCCTCGACCGACAGCCGTTCGCACAGCGCCAGTGACGCCGCCGCCTGGCGGGCGATGATCGCCAGCGCCGCTTCGTCGTCGCGGCTGAAGGCGAGCCTCCTGGCACTCTCGAAGAACAGCACGCCCTCGACCGTGCCTTGCACCAGCAGGGGTACGGCGATCTGGCTCATGGCCTCGGCCATGCCGGGCAGGGGAATCGAGCGGGTACGGTTCTCGTCCGGCGTCGTTGCGCGGATTGCCGAACCGAAACGGCGGATGCGGCTCATGTCGCTGACCTTGACCACCTTGCCGCTCTCGGCGGCTGCACCGATCAGGCCCTCGCCGAGCGGTACTTCCGCGCCGATACCGGAGGCCGCGTAGCCGGTGCTGCCGATCGCCACCACCTGGCCCTTGTCAGGATAGCAGTGCAGGAACAGGCCATGGTGAAACCCCAGACCCTCGCGGATTCCGTTGAGCGTCGCGTCGACGATCCCGTCGGCGTCTGTCTCTGCGGCCACCATGTCGACAATTCGACGGGTGACCTCGAGGCGGTTCCTCTCCGGCTTTCGCACGAGCGGCGTGCCGGTCGGGGAGGGCGTGTCGACGATGTCGAGAACGCGGAAGACGTCGACATGCCGCAACCGCATGACGTCGCCCATGCCTGCCTGCGCGCTGCTCGCCTCGACCTGCAAGGCCAGGCTGTCGAAAAGGGCCCCGCTTTCCATCGAATAGGCAAATCGCAGGTCGAGGCGAAACTGGGCGCCGTTGTGCCCGTCGACCACGAGAAGCGTGGCCTGTGGATTGAGCCGGATATTGGTGGCCGTCTTGGCGAAGAACTGGTTGGACAGGGCGACGTGCTCGTCATCGACGATTGCGACGTGGGACAGGTAGGAAATGTTGGGAAGGCCGTCGGCGTCGGCCGTCGCGATGATCGACGGGATGACGCCTTCGAAGCAGGCTTCGAGTTCGACGAGCGACCACGTCATCGGCCAATGCTCGCGCGCTTCGTGCCGGCCTGCGCCCCGGGCGTCTGCACATAGACCGACGATATCCTGATGGTGGCGACCACGGCATCTCGGGCGGTGAGCCACGGGGCGATGATCTCCGGCAGGAGACCGTTGCGCATCAGCGTCGAGACGATCGAGACCGTGTAGCCCGCGGATCGCTCGATCTCCGCAGGGCTGGCGGGCCTGAGGATTGCCATCCCCTTGATCTGGTAGGTGACGTAGTCGGAAGGTCGGGAGAAGGTCACCGCGATACGGCCGTTCTCCTCGATATTGGCAATGGTCTGCGGCCATTGCCAGGCCGAAAGGACGAGATCGACGGCGCCGCGGCCGGTGCACCAGGCGCCGACGCCGCGCGCGATCCCGGGCCGCCGGGCGGCGTCGGCCGTCCCGACAATCTGCATGACAGGGCTCTCGATGAAAGCCGCAAGCTCCGAGTCCAGCATGATGTCCTCCGTAAGGACCGATCCTTACAGCAGTTATGCAGCTTTTAGGATAAGCGATCCGCGTCTTAGGAAGCTTTTAGGAAACGACCTTGGCGGATGCGCCTATAGCCACGCTCCATCACAGCCCAGGGAGCAAATTCATGCAACAGGAACAGACAGCCACCATGCCGGAGAATGCGGTCGCCATCATCGGGGCGGGGCCGGGGGGGCTTGTAGCGGGTCGGTGGCTGCGTGCCCACGGCTTCGAGCCGGTGATCTTCGAGGCGGCCGCACGGGTCGGGGGGCAGTGGAACTCGGCCTCGGCGTCGAGCGCCACCTGGCCGGGCATGCGCACCAATACCAGTCGGGTGATGACCGCTTTCTCCGATCTCGACCACGCGCCGGGCACGCCGACCTATGTCAGCCAGGAGGACATGCTCGATTATCTGGAGCGCTATGCCTTCACCGCCGGCCTGCTGCCGCATCTGCGGCTCTCCACCCGCGTCGAAGCGCTGGACCGCGCGCCGGCCGGCGGCTGGCTGGTGCGTTCGGTCGCGGGCGGCCGGGTCCGCCAGGAGATCTTCAAGCGGGTGATCGTCGCCAGCGGTCGCCACCGCTCGCCGCAGATCCCCGAGGTCGCCGGGCTCGACCGTTTCGGCGGCAGCCTCGGCGCGGTGCATGCGGCCCAGTACAATGGCGCCGAACGTTATCGCGGCCGCAACGTCCTGGTCGCCGGCTGTTCGATCAGCGCGCTGGAGATCGCTTCCGAACTTGCCTATGGAGGTGCCGCAAGGGTGGTGGTCTGCAATCGGCGGCAGCGCTACGTGCTGCCGAAGCTGATCGCCGGCGTGCCGACCGAGCATGTGATGTTCAATCGCGCTTCGGCGCTTCTGGGGGCAGTTGCTCCGCCGGAGGCGCTGGCAGCCGGTTTGAAGGCAAAGGTGCTCAGCGTCGCGGGCAATCCGGCTCAGTTCGGCGCGCCGGCCCCGGACGAGAACATCTTCGCGGCGGGTATCACCCAGTCGCATCATTTCCTGCCGGCGGTCGCCGAAGGGCGGATTACCGTTGCGCCCTGGATCCGCAGGATCGAGGGTGGCAGGGTTCTGTTCGATGACGGCTCTGCCTTCGATGCGGACGGCATCGTCTTCGGTACCGGTTACCGCCTCTCGCTGCCGTGGCTTGGTGCCGACATCGCCAAGGCGGTTGATCTGGACGAGAGCCATCTCGATCTGCACGAACACAGCTTCCATCCGGATCTGCCGGGGCTGGCCTTTCTGGGGCTCTACGATCTCGTCGGACCCTATCTTCCCGTGCTCGAGCTTCAGGCGCGGTGGATCAGCTATTGTTTCGCCGGTCTGCGGCCGATGCCGTCGCAGGCGGAAATGCGCGACGGTGTGGCGCGTAGTAGGGCGATGCGCGCCGGCCCGCCGAGCATGCCGATGAATGCGGCGGCGCTGATGTTCGCTGGTCATGCCGGCGTCGAGCCGCACCCGGGCGAATGGCCGGATCTGGAGCGGGCACTTCTGTTTGGGCCGCTGTCGGCCGTCTCGTTCAGGCTGACAGGCCCAGACGCCCTTGGCGATGCCAAGGCCCGCAGCCAGGAGGCGGCGAGGACATTCGGCGCGATCACGGGAACCGAGTTTACTGCCGAGGAACGCGGGCTTTGCGAGATGCTTGGCCGGCGGCTCATCACCTCGGCCGCCTGACGACAAGGCAAACGCCCGGCTCAATGGCCGGGCGTTCATCCTTCGGGAGGGCTCGAAATCAGGCGAAGGAAACGCGGCGGTGGACGCCGATGTCAGGCTGCTTGTCGTCGCTGAGGTTCGCCTTGGCGATCTCCCAGCCGAACTTCAGGGGATTGCCGGTCGATGCCCAGATCTCGCCGTCGTCGAGCTTGAGGGCGAGCATGGTAAGCTTGGGGTCGGCCTTGCCGCCGTCGTACCATGCCTCGACGATCGAACTCCAGTATTCGTCGATCTTGGCCGGGTCCTTGCGCTCGGCGATCAGGCCGCCAAGGCAGGCGTGATAGTCGTGGTCCTTGCCGACGACGCAGAAATGCGCGCGGCTGCCGGGCTTCAGTGCCTGCACGAGATGCGAATCCGTCTTGGTGAAGAACCAGATCGTATTGGTCGTGGGGTCGGCGAAGGGTGCCATGGGCTGCATGTGCATGTGGCCGCCCTCGAGGCCGAGCATGCCGGCATGAATGTCCTCGATCTCGTCCCACAGCTGCTCGACCGGGGTTTCGCGCGCTTCGCTGAAGCTTGCCATGAACCATCTCCTGTTGTTGGTGGGTTTCGGCAATGCAACGGGCCGGCCGGGGTTCTTGTTCCCGCGAAAGCGCTGGCGGTGTGGATTGACGGGCCGAAGGCAGCGGGTCGGCGAATCGTGCAGTTCCCCTTGAACAGGGCCGATTTCGCTCGTATAAGGCGCCATTCCTCACAAATAGACCTGATCAGGGGTGCCATGGCTGGCCATTCACAGTTTAAGAACATCATGCACCGCAAGGGAAAACAGGACGGTATCCGTTCCAAGATGTTTTCCAAGCTCGCGCGCGAAATCACGGTTGCGGCCAAGATGGGCCTGCCCGACCCGAGCATGAACGCCGCCCTTCGCCTGGCCGTGCAGAACGCCAAGGCGCAGTCGATGCCGAAGGACAATATCGACCGTGCGATCAAGAAGGCGTCGGGCGCCGACGCCGAGAGCTATGATGCGATCCGTTACGAGGGCTACGGTCCGGGCGGCATCGCCGTCATCGTCGAGACGCTGACCGACAACCGCAATCGCACAGCTTCGACCGTCCGTTCGACCTTCACCAAGGCCGGCGGCGCACTGGGCGAAACCGGCTCGGTGTCCTTCTCCTTCGATCACGTCGGCGAGATCACCTACAAGGCTTCCGTCGGCGATGCCGACAAGGTCATGGAAGCGGCGATCGAGGCCGGCGCCGAAGACGTCGTCTCCGATGAAGACGGACACACGATCTACTGCGCCTTCGAGGACATGAACGAAGTCTCGAAGGCGCTCGAAGACGTGCTCGGTGCGGCGGAAAGCGTCAAGGCGATCTGGAAGCCGCAGAACACGATCGAGGTCGACGAAGAAAAGGCGCAGTCGCTGATGAAGCTGATCGGCACGCTCGAAGACGACGACGACGTGCAGAACGTCTATTCGAACTTCGAAGTGTCCGACGAAGTCATGGCCAAGCTTTCGGCCTGATTTTTCAGCCTGTCTGTCAAGAAAGAAGCCCGGTCAGGATCTGACCGGGCTCTCTTGTTTCAGGGGCTCTGTTCGATCGCGGCGACGCGCTCCAGTGCGTTGTCGACCTTGTCTTCGATCTTGGCCAGTGCGCCCTCCAGTATGGTCTGCAGGTGGCCGACGCTTCCGCCCAGTTCCATCTTGACAGCAAGTTCCAGATCTTCGCGCATTTCCGCCTGGCGGCGTTCGACACGCTTGACGAATTCATAGCTCTGCAGGGACAGCGTGCGGATCTCCGCCACCTCCCTGCGAAGCAGTTTCAGCGCGTCAAAGGTCTTTTGTCCGAGCTTTGCCAGAAAGCTGAAATCGATCGTCTCCTGGGACATTGCCATATCCTCTCTCGCGAGAAAGATAGTCGCGGCACCAATCGAATGCAACCATTCAACGCATCATGCGTGTGGTTCGCGCTGGCCCCTAAGCCGCTTCGCTGCGCACGCCAGCGATCACGCTCACCAGCCCGTTGACGATGCGCTCGACCTGTTCGTGGTCGTCGCCTTCCGCCATGACGCGGATCAGCGGTTCTGTTCCGGACGGGCGGATGACCAGGCGGCCGTTTTTCGACAGTTCGCTCTCGGCGTCGGCGATCGCCTGCTTGACGGCCGCATCCTCAAGCGGCTTGCCGCCGGAGAAGCGGACATTGCGCAGGAGCTGCGGGACGGGTTCGAAGCGGTGGCAGATCTCGCTCACGGTCTTGCCGGTGCGCTTGACGCAGGCGAGGATCTGCAACGCTGCGACCAGGCCGTCGCCGGTGGTGCCGAAATCGGACAGCACGATATGGCCCGACTGCTCCCCGCCGACGTTGAAATTGTGCTGGCGCATGTGCTCGACGACATAGCGGTCGCCGACCTTGGTGCGGGCGAGCGTGAGGCCCTTGCCAGAGAGAAAGCGTTCGAGACCGAGATTCGACATGACGGTCGCGACGATGCCGTCGCCCCTGAGGGTCTGGTCCTGCGCCCAGGTCTCGGCGATTGCCGCCATCAGCTGGTCGCCGTCGACAATCTTGCCGTTCTCGTCGACGATGATGACGCGGTCGGCGTCGCCATCGAGCGCGATGCCGATGTCGGCGCGCACCTCGTGGACCTTCTGTTGCAGGGCGGCCGGATGGGTCGAGCCGCAGTCGAGGTTGATGTTGGTGCCGTTCGGCGCATTACCGATGGTCACCACCTCGGCACCGAGCTCCCAGAGAGCGGCTGGCGCCACCTTGTAGGCGGCACCGTTGGCGCAGTCGATCGCGACCCTCAGGCCGTGCAGGGTGACGTCGCGCGGCAGCGTGCGCTTGACGAATTCGATGTAGCGGTAAATGTCGCCCTCGACGCGCTTGGCCCGGCCGATCTCATGGGCGGGTGCCAGCTGCGCGTAGATGTCGTCTTCCAGCAGGGCCTCGATCTGGTGCTCGATCTCGTCGGAGAGCTTGTAGCCGTCCGGGCCGAACAGCTTGATGCCGTTGTCGGCGAAGGGATTGTGCGAGGCGGATATCATCACGCCGATATCGGCACGCAGCGAGCGCGTCAGCATGGCGACGGCGGGTGTCGGGATGGGGCCGAGCAGGAAGACGTCGAGACCGGCGGCGGTGAAGCCGGCGACCAGCGCGTTTTCCAGCATATAGCCGGAGAGCCGGGTGTCCTTGCCGATCACCACCCGGTGGCGATGGTGGCCGCGGCGGAAGATAGTGCCGACGGCAATGCCGACGCGCATGGCGAGATCGGGGGTCATCGGAAACTGGTTGGACTGACCACGAATGCCGTCCGTACCGAAATAGCGACGAGTCATCTGTTCTCCTGCAATGATCGAGCCGGCCTCACGAGGCGCTGGCGAAAGGCGCTGGATTCCCGAGCCGGCCAAGTGGCCGGCAAAACTGCAATGCGCGTGCTCTTGCCATAAAACGGGACGAAGGGCACGTAAATTAGCGTCAACAGCGCATACATCTTGTGAGCGAAAAGAAAAAGGCCACCCGCCGGTCTGGCGGGTGGCCCTGGCATTTCTTATCTGCCGGTTCAGTGCGGCTGAGGCTCTAGGCCGCCTTCCGGTTCGCCGCCCTTCGGCGCGTCCTTCTTGGAACCGGTCGAGGGAACCGCCGAGCCGCGTCCGGACGGACCTTCGTCGCCCATGTCGCGGGCCGGCTTTTCGCCGCGCAGCAGCGCCTTGATCTCGTCGCCCGAGAGCGTTTCGTATTCCAAGAGACCTTCCGCCATGGCGACGAAATCGTCGTGTTTCTCCGTCAGGATTCGGCGGGCCTCGGTATAGGCCTCGTCGATCAGACGGCGAACTTCGGTGTCGATCTTCTGGGCGGTCGATTCCGAGACGTTCTTGGTCTGCGAAACCGAATGGCCGAGGAAGACCTCCTGCTGGTTTTCGCCGTAGGCGACCTGACCGAGCACATCGGAAAAGCCCCACTGCGTGACCATGGCACGGGCGAGCTTGGTCGCCTGCTCGATGTCGGAGGATGCGCCCGAGGTGATGTTCTCCTTGCCGAAGGTGAGTTCCTCGGCAACGCGGCCGCCCATCATGATGATCAGGCGCGAGACCATCCACTTATAGCTCATCGAGTAGCGGTCGCCCTCGGGCAGCTGCATGACCATGCCGAGCGCACGGCCGCGCGGAATGATGGTCGCCTTGTGCAAGGGGTCGGCGACCGGCACGTTGAGCGCGGTGATCGCATGGCCGGCTTCGTGATAGGCGGTCAGCTTCTTCTCGGCTTCGGTCATGGCGGAGGAGCGGCGTTCCGCACCCATCATGATCTTGTCCTTGGCGTCTTCGAACTCGGCCATGGTGACGACGCGCTTGTTGCGGCGTGCGGCCATCAGGGCGGCTTCATTGACGAGGTTCATCAGGTCGGCGCCGGAGAAGCCCGGCGTGCCGCGGGCGAGGACCTTGAGGTCGACGTTCGGAGCGAGCGGTACGTTACGGGCATGGACCTTGAGGATGCGTTCGCGGCCGACGATGTCGGGGTTCGGCACGACGACCTGGCGGTCGAAACGGCCGGGACGCATCAGCGCCGGGTCGAGAACGTCGGGACGGTTGGTCGCGGCGATCAGGATGACGCCTTCATTGGCTTCGAACCCGTCCATCTCGACCAGCAGCTGGTTGAGGGTCTGTTCGCGCTCGTCGTTGCCGCCGCCAAGACCGGCGCCACGATGGCGGCCGACGGCGTCGATTTCGTCGATGAAGATGATGCAGGGCGCGTTCTTCTTGGCCTGCTCGAACATGTCACGGACACGGGATGCGCCGACGCCGACGAACATTTCAACGAAGTCCGAACCGGAAATGGTGAAGAAGGGTACATTGGCTTCGCCGGCAACCGAGCGGGCGAGCAGCGTCTTGCCGGTGCCCGGAGGACCGACCAGCAGCACGCCGCGCGGGATCTTGCCGCCGAGGCGCTGGAACTTCTGCGGGTCGCGCAGGAATTCGACGATTTCCTCGAGGTCCTGCTTGGCTTCGTCGACGCCTGCGACGTCTTCAAAGGTCACGCGGCCATGCGCTTCGGTCAGAAGCTTGGCCTTGGACTTGCCGAAGCCCATGGCGCCGCCACGGCCGCCGCCCTGCATCTGGCGCATGAAGAACAGCCAGACGCCGAGGATCAGCAGCATGGGCAGAAGGGTGCCGATATAGCTCAGGAAGCCGGACGAGCCGTCGGTCTCGGGGCGCGCGACGATCATCACGTTCTTGTCCTGCAGTTTCTGCAGAAGGCTGCCATCGACGACCGGGGAATAGGTCTGGAATGCCGTGCCGTTCTCCACATAGGTGCCAAGCACGCGGTTTCCGGTGACGGTCACGTCACGGACCCGGCCGGCATCCACTTCGCGGAGAAATTGTGAATAGGGTATTTCGCGCGAACTGGTTTGCGACGGCGACGTCTGGAACATGCTGAACAAGGCAATCAGCAGGAGGGCTATGATCGCCCAGAGCGCGAAATTCCGAAAATTTGGGTTCATAGAACTCCCCGAACATGTGTTGCGCGCTGAATGCCCGCCAGATTATCGACTAACATAGGATCGCACTGGGGCATTGCCAAGGCAAAGCCGCGCTTGCGATGCGTTTTCCGTCAATAACCGCTTAAGTCGGGGGCGGCAAATAGGCATTGCCTCCAAACAGGCGTGCGATGGCATCGGCGAGGGGGAGGTCGGTTTCGGCAAGGAAGCGGTCAAACAGCGGAAAGGCCGGCTCGACCTTGGCATGCGGGGGAGTGGCCTGGCTACCGCCTGCAAACGCCGATTCCGCCCGGATCTGCGGGGAAATACGCGCCGTGTGGAAGAGCATTGCCGGTGGCAGGACGAGTGCTTCGGGCGACAGATGGAGGTCCATGCCAGGTGCGACCCGCAGCGCCTCGTCGGTCGGGTTGGTGATGCGGTATCGGCCATCCCACAGGAGGGTCGTATGCGCCGGCACCGGACGCGGCAAAACATCGCGGAGTTCGCGCAACAGATAGAGGCCATCGCGCCGGCACTGCACGAGTGCGCGCGCCAGCGTCATCCGGCCGGGCAATCCTGAACCCACCAGCCGCATCAGTTTGTCCATCGCGGCCGTAGCCGGCCGGTGCGGTTTGCCGCCGGCGATCGCCACGAGCGTCGCGAGCGCATGGCGCAGAATTGCCGGCTCGGTACCGAGCGCCTCGGGCGACAGCGCGATGAGGCAGCCGGCATGAAGCGTGGCGCTGCTTGCGATCAGATCCGCCGCACCCTTTGATAGATGACGCCGTCGCATGGCGGCTTCGTCTGCGGATGGCGGCGAGGCTGAGCTCTGATCCTGCCGGATACGGACGCGCTCATAGCGAAGGTCGACATTGCTCGGATCGTCGATCCAGCCGAAGCCGGCATTGCAAAGATAGTCGCGGATCGCCTCCCGTCGCACTTTGAGAAAGGGCCTCAGCAGCCAGATGCGTCGGTCGTATAGGGTCGCGCTCGCCATGCCCGACAGGCCGATGCTGTCCTCGTCGGCGCGCGCGGCGCGCATGGCGATCGTTTCGTCCTGATCGTCGGCTGTGTGGCCGGTGACGATGGCGGTTGCGCCGAGCGCCGTGGCGGCGTCGGCGAGCAAGCGATAGCGCGCCTCGCGGGCTGTCGCGGAAATGCCGGTCAGGGGCTTCTCTCCGTGCCACGTCATTATGCGGTGGGGAATGTCGAGTGACGCGCAGAGACGAGCGACGGCCTGGGCTTCGTCGGACGAGTCGGCGCGCAGTGCATGGTCGACGGTCGCTGCGACAAGGCTGTGGGTGGCGCCACAATCGGCAATCGCACGCTTCAGGGCCAACAAAAGGCCGGTCGAATCGCTTCCGCCGGAGATGGCGACGAGCAGTCGCGTCGGATGGCGAATGGATGTCAAGAACCGCCGTGCGGCGTCTTCGGGGGATGAAAGGCGGGCGGGAGAAGGCGTGTCCACGGCTGTGCCGCAGCCAGTCAGCAGCGAAGCCGCTTCTGCTCCGAGGCGACCTTGGAGACCACGGCGCGCGATGCCTTGGGATAACGCTTCGTCACTTCGCGCAGGGTGGCGCAGGCGGTCTCGGTATTGTCGAGGGCGGCAAGCGACATGCCGAGCTTCAAGAGCATTTCCGGTGCCTTGGGGGAGGAGCCGTAGGCCTGGTGGGCGTTGAGGAAGGTCTTTGCCGATTCGTTGAACTTGCCCTGCGAATACTGCGCTTCGCCCAACCAGAAATTGGCATCGGCGATCTTGGCGCTCTGGGGGTAGCTGGAAATGAAATCGGCAAGCTCGTTCTCGGCCATGGCATAGTCACCGGAAAGGACATGCGCATAGGCCACCTGATAGAGATCGCCTTCGGATCCGATCGAAGCGGTGCTCGAAGGGGAAGTCGGCGGCGCGACGGTCTCGACGCCGGGAAGGGCTGCCGATCCGTTGCCGATCGCATCCTGGTTGACCGTCGCCGAACGCGGCATGCCGGAAGAGTCCAGTTCAATCGAACCGAGGACCTGTTCCGGCTGGGCCAGGGGGTCGGACCCGGCATTGCTGCCGGGTGCCGGGTCCTGGGTGATGATTTCGGCAACGGAATCGGATTGACCGCTGCCGTCGACCGGCGCGTCGAGGGCGCCGCTCTTCTTGGCTCCACCCTTCTCGAGATCCTGGAAGCGGAACTCGTTGTCTTCCTGGGTCTTGCGCATCTGCTCCTGCATCTGCAGGATCTGGAAGCTCATTTCCTCGATCCGGCCGTTGAGGTTGCGGATTTCCTCCTCCAACTGCTGGACGCGGATCGACGGATCCGTGCTCTGGGCGAGGATCACCGGTGCATGCTGGCCGTTGTCGGCGGCAGTCCCGGCTTGCGGCGCCGGGCGCGGTGCAAGCAATTGCATCGAACTGGCGCTTGCGGGCAGGCCGGCCACAGTCGCCGCTCCGAGCAATGCGGCCATGACAAGTCTTTTCATGTCTGGTTCCTGTCTCTCATGTCACGTCGCGCCGGGCTTGGCGCAACCCGGAGATTCTTTCCAATTGTCGGTAAAAAGCAACCGAAGTTCGGCCAAAGTGTGGAGAAAAGAAAAGGCGGCTCCCCGGAGGAAGCCGCCTTTTCGCAACTCTGCCGCTTGGGGCGTGGGTTACATTCCGGCGCCACCGAGAACGGTGACCGCGCGGCGGTTCTGCGACCAGCAGGAAATGTCGTCGCAGACGGCGACCGGGCGTTCCTTGCCGTAGGAGATGGTCTTCATGCGGCTGGCCGGAACGCCGCGCGAAGCGAGGTAGTCGCGGGTGACGGCGGCGCGGCGTGCGCCGAGCGCCAGGTTGTATTCGCGCGTGCCGCGCTCGTCGGCATGGCCTTCGACGGTGATCGCATAGTTCGGATACTTGGCGAGCCACTGGGCCTGACGGTCGAGGATCTGCTGGGCGTCGGCGCGGATCGAGGTCGAGTCGGTGTCGAAGAAGATGCGGTCGCCGACATTGACGGTGAAGTCCTGGGTCGAGCCCGGCGTTGCCGCACCGGCGCCAAGGCCGAGGTCGGAGGCGCTGTTCGGCAGGTTCTTCTTCGAGGCGCAGCCGGCAAGCGCCAGCGTCAGGGCGAGGGCGATGACGGCCGGGTTGCTGGCGATCTGCTGCATGCGGCTCTTCGCCGGAGTGTGAATGCGGCTCATGGCCGGTCTCCTTGATGTCTTTCCGTTAGGGTTGCCGGACTTTAACCATTCGAGGTTAACCGGCATCCAACGAACATGGTTAAGAAAGTGTCAAATCACTGCCGCGATGCGCCATTCTGTGGGACCTTGCGGCAGGAAAGCGGCATGAATGCGGCCTATTCGAGGAGCGGCGACCAGGCCGGATCGGAAGCGTAGGTCGGGGTCTTGACCAACTGTTCGTTGTATCCGGTCAGATCGATCGAATAAAGCTGCGGGCCGCCGGCGCCGGCGCTCTGGCGGAAGAACATCAGAACACGGCCGTTCGGCGCCCAGGTCGGGCCCTCGTTGTGGAAGCCGGAGGTGAGGATGCGCTCGCCCGAGCCGTCGGTCTTCATCACGCCGATCGAGAACTTGCCGCCCGACTGCTTGGTGAAGGCGATGAGATCGCCGCGCGGTGACCAGACGGGGGTCGAGTAGGAGCCGTCGCCGAACGAGATGCGCTGCTGGCCCGAGCCGTCGGCGTTCATCACGTAGAGCTGCTGGCGGCCGCCGCGGTCGGATTCGAAGACGATCCGGGCGCCGTCAGGAGAATAGGACGGCGAGGTGTCGATCGCAGCCGTCGAGGTGAGCCGGGTCGTGGTGCGCGAGCGCAGGTCCATGGTGTAGATGTTGGCGTTACCGTCCTGCTGCAGGCTCATGATGACGCGCTGGCCATCGGGCGAGAAACGCGGCGAGAACGTCATGCCGGGGAAGTTGCCGACCACTTCGCGCTGCCCGGTCTCCAGCTGGAGCAGGTAGACGCGCGGCTGCTGGCCCTCGAACGACATGTAGGTCACTTCCTGGCGGCTCGGCGAGAAGCGCGGCGTCAGGACGATGTCCTTGGAGCCGGTCAGCATGCGGACGTTCTCGCCGTCCTGGTCCATGATGGCGAGCTGGCGCTTGCGGTCGGTCTTCGGGCCGCTTTCCGAGACGAAGACGATGCGGGTGTCGAAATAGCCCTTTTCGCCGGTGATGCGCTCATAGATGGCATCGGCGATGATGTGGGCGACGCGCCGCCAGTTCTCCGGCTGGGTGTAGAATTGCTGGCCGGTCATCTGCTGGCCGGCAAAGGTGTCCCACAGGCGGAACTCGGCGCGAAGACGACCGTCGCCTTCCTTGCTGATCCGCCCGACCACGAGCGCCTGGGCGTTGACCACCTTCCAGTCCTCGAAGCGCGGAGCCTGGTCGGGATTGGTGATCTTCTCGATGAAGGCCGCGCGGTTGACCGGGGCGAAGAGGCCGGAGCGCTTGAGGTCGGCCTCGACGACGGCGGCGATCTTCGCGCCGATGCCGTCGGCCGAGACGAAGTCGGTGATCGCGATTGGCAGCGGCTCGACATTGCCCTTGTTGATGTTGATTTCGACGACGGCGCTCGCCGGGGTGGCAAAAGCGCCGGCCATGCCGACAATCACCATCAGGGTTCGAAGAAGGTTGAGTTTAATCATAAGATCCAAGCCTTTCAGCTCTTACATCAGTTCGCTGGGGTCGAAATTGACGATCACTTCCGACCAGGCGTCGTATTTGTCCTGGGGAAGGTTCTTGAAGGGGGCGGAGCGCAGGACGGCGCGGCGCGCGCCGCCCATCAGCACCTGTTGGGTCTGCGGCGTGCCACCGGTCGCGGTGACTTCGGGTTCGCCGATCAGCTGACCGGATTCGTCGAGCTGGAATTTCACCCGGATACGGACGTCGGCCGCATCGGCAAGCCCTGGAATGACCGACCAGTTGTTCTGGATCTGGCCGCGAAGCGCGTCCATCTCGCTCTGGCTGAGCTTCGAGCCGCCGGTGGTGGTCTTGCCGCCAAAGGCCGCCTTGTCCGGCGATGCCTTGGCGCCGCCGGCGGTCGGGTCGTTCTTGTTGAGGAGGGCCGCGACCTCGTCGGCGTTGAAGTCGCTCTCCTTGGCGGATTTCGACTTTGCCGTCTCCTGGGTCTTGACGTCCTTCTTCTTGTTCTCGGCCTTGGCCGTCTCGCTCTGGCTCGGCTTGGTCTCCGCGGGCTTCGCCTCGGCCGGCTTCGGCTTTTCCGGCTTCGGCTTGGCGGAGGGGACCGGCACGTTGTCGGGCAGCGGAATTTCCTCGGCGGCGGCTTCTTCCGGCGGCGCTTGCTCGGCGGGAGGCTCGGGCTTCGGTTCGGGCGTCAGTTCGGGCTTCGGCGGTTCGGCCTTGGCCACTTCGACCGGTTTTTCGGCGACCGTCTCTTCCTTGATGATGTCCTTGATGTCGTTGGTGACATCGTCCTGCGTCGGCTGGACCTTCTCGACCTTTTCCGGGGCGGCCGAGGATTCGGCATTGGTCGGCTTTTCGGCCGGTTTGGGCACCGATTTCAGGTCGACCTTGTTCTCGCCGATATTCTGCGCATCCGCGACGGAGGTCGGCTTCTTGGTCGGCACGGGGGCCGATTTCTCGGCGACCGGCGCGGACTTGTCGCCCTGCTGAATCTGGGTGATCTCCTCGATGGGAACGATCTCGACCGGGAGCGCCTCGACGTCGGCGACGTCGAAGGATTCGGGCGCGCCGATGCTGACCAGCGCGAAGGTGAGCGCCAGCCCGTGCAGCACAGCCGAAGAAATGAGACTAGCTCTCATCGCGTCCGATCACTTGTCCTGTTCTTGCAGGGTCACGAGGCCGATATTCTTGAAACCGGCCGCGGAAATGCGGGCCATGACCTGCATGACGGTGCCATAGGCGGCGGCGGTGTCGCCGCGCACATAGATGCGCTCATTGTAGCCGGTGGTGGCGATCGCCTCGAGCTTGGCAACCACGTCCTCGAGGGGGATCGCCGTTTCCTGGAGATAGATCTCGCCGGCCGGGTTGACCGAAATGGTGATCGGCTGGGTCTCGGAACTCATCGCCTTGGCCTGAGTCTCCGGCAGGTCGATCGGCACGCCGACCGTCATCATCGGTGCCGCGACCATGAAGATGATCAGGAGCACCAGCATGACGTCGACCATCGGCGTGACGTTGATTTCGCTCATCGGCGCTTTCCTGCCGCCGCGCCTTCCGCCACGACGGCCACCGCCACCACCGCCCGATCCGACATTCATACCCATAGCGTGCGTCTCCTAGTCCGGACGATTACTGCGCGGCCTGGCGAGGCTGCAGCTTTTCATCGATCTGGCGCGAAAGAATGGCGGAGAACTCGTCGGCGAAGCCTTCCATGCGGGCGGTCAGCTTGCCTGCCTCGCCGGAGAACTTGTTGTAGGCGATGACGGCGGGGATAGCGGCGACGAGGCCGATCGCGGTGGCCAGCAGCGCCTCGGCGATACCGGGGGCGACGACCGCCAGGTTGGTCGACTTGGATCCGGCGATGGCCTGGAACGAGGTCATGATGCCGACGACCGTGCCGAACAGGCCGACGAAGGGAGCGGCCGAACCGATGGTCGCCAGCGAGGTGAGGCGGGCTTCCAGTCCCTCCGATTCGCGCGCCAGCGTCACGTCCATGGCGCGGTCGATGCGCATCTGCAGGCCGATCGGCGAACGGGCGCCGCGCTCAAAACTCTTCTTCCATTCGCGCATCGCGGCGACGAACATGGCGGCAAGCCCGGTATTGCTGCGTTCCGCCAGCGTCCGGTAAAGCTCCTCGAGGGACTGACCCGACCAGAACACCTGTTCGAACTGGTCGAACTGGCGGCGGGCACGCGAATAGCTCATGAACTTGTCGATGATGATCGCCCAGGTCCAGACCGAGGCGGCGAGCAGTCCGAGCATGACCAATTTGACGACAAAACCTGCCTGCATGAACAGGGCCCAAAGGCTCACGTCATGCGTCGCCGCTGCCAAACCTACTTCTTCCATCGCTTCTAAATCCCCGAAATCCAAACGCCCGGCACAGGACCGGGCGGTGAAAAAGCTCTGTTGCGGAATTGTGCGGTTGCCATTGCCGAACGCCCTTATTCCGCTTCAAGCTCCCAGATTGCCTTCTTGCCCTCAAATTTGGTCAAAGGAAGGCGTGCGTTGCACAAATCTCCACGCGGGCAGTAAGACATCATTATGGTTAAGGGACCGTTAGCGCGGGCCCGCGGCGCGGGTCCAATCAGGAGAGGAAGCGGGCGGCCAGTCCTTCTGGGAGGCGGCGGGGACGTCCGTTGCGATTGACCACGGCAATAACGACCCTGGCGGCGATCAGCAGGTCGCCGGCGCGGCTTATTTCCTGCTCCAGCACCATCTTGGCACCGCCCGCCTTGGTGGTGGCTGTCCTGATCTCCAGGACGTCGTCCATGCGGGCCGGTGCCTTGAAGTCGATTTCCATGCGATGGACGACGAAGATGAGGCCTTCCTCGTCCATGCCGATCAAGGCGCTCTGTTCGACACCGAGACAACGCAGATAGTCGGTTCTGCCACGCTCGAGGAAGTGCAGATAGCGGGCGTGATAGACCAGACCGGAGAAATCGGTGTCTTCATAATAGACGCGCTGGGTGAGGCGATGACCGTTTTCCGTCAGTTCTCCACAGAGAGAAATCGTCTTTTGATTCATGCTCTTACCTTGTTCTGTCGGCATCTGAACGGCTGTCCGTGCCCAGCGATCCGGCGACCATTGTAGTTCTGTCACAAATCGGCATTATCAGATTTCAGACCTTACCGGCACAGGAGACTACCATATGAAAATTGCAGTCATGGGCGGAGACGGATTCGTTGGCTGGCCGACTTCCCTCCATCTCTCCGATGCCGGTCACGATGTCCATATCCTCGACAACCTGTCGCGCCGCTGGATCGATACCGAACTTGGAGTGCAGTCGCTGACGCCGATGGATTCGATCCAGGAGCGCACCCGCATCTGGCACGCGGAAACGGGCCGGCGCATCCATTTCCATCTGATCGATCTCGCCAAGGACTACGAACTCCTGAAGAACTGGTTGGCGGAGGAGCGCCCGGACGCGATCATCCATTTCGCCGAACAGCGCGCCGCGCCCTATTCGATGAAGAGCGACCGCCACAAGAACTACACGGTCAACAACAATGTGAGCGCCACGCACAATCTGTTGAACGCGCTGACCGAACTCAGCCTCGATTCGCACCTTGTCCATCTCGGCACGATGGGCGTCTACGGTTATTCGACGGTCGGAGCCGCGATCCCGGAAGGCTATCTGCCGGTCGGCATCGAGACGATGCAGGGCGAGACGGTATCCCAGGAAATCCTCTATCCGAGCAATCCCGGCTCGATCTACCATATGACGAAGTGCCTCGATCAGCTGCTGTTCCAGTTTTACGCCAAGAACGACGGCCTGCGGATCACCGACCTGCATCAGGGCATCGTCTGGGGGACCCATACTGAACAGACCCGCCGCCATCCGCAGCTCGTCAACCGCTTCGACTATGACGGCGACTATGGCACGGTTCTCAATCGCTTCCTCATCCAGGCGGCGATCGGCTATCCGCTGACCGTGCATGGCACCGGGGGGCAGACGCGCGCCTTCATTCACATCCAGGATTCGGTGCGTTGCATCGAGATCGCGCTCAACAATCCGCCGGCGCGCGGGTCGCGCGTGGAAATCTTCAACCAGATGACGGAAACGCACCGGGTCCGCGATCTGGCCGAGATGATCTCGAAGATGACCGGTACCGAGATCGCCTGGCTACCCAATCCGCGCAAGGAAGCCCCTGAGAACGACCTGATCGTCAGGAACGAGAAGTTCCTCGGCCTCGGGCTCGAACCGACGACGCTGAAGGGCGGCCTGCTGGACGAGATCGTCGACGTTGCCAAGAAGTTCGCCTATCGCGTCGATCGTTCGCGCGTGCCGGCCGTCTCGGCCTGGACCAAGGACATCGCCAAGACGATCAACCGCGACCCGGAAGGCAAGAAGTTGAAATCCGTGTCATGATGATGGGCACGGAAATGCTGCGCGGCATCCGGCCGCAAACCACGGCCGGTTCGCGCAATGCCTTCGTCACCCTGGTGACCAATGCGGACTATGCTATGGGCGCGGTGGCGCTGGCACGGTCGATCCGGCTCACCGGCAGCCCGGCCGATATCGTCGTGCTTTTCACCGGCGGGGTGGAGGCGAGTGCGCTTCAGCCGCTGGAAGCGCTCGGCTGCCGGCTGGTGGAGGTGGATCATCTGCCTCTCTCGCATGCGTTCAACCTGCGCCACGGGCGCGGCAATCTGCATGCGAATGCGCCCTTCACCAAGGGGCGCAAGCCGTCCTTTCATTCGCCGCTCGACAATTTCTGCAAGTTGAGACTCTGGCAACTGATCGACTACGCGACCTGCGTCTTCATCGATGCGGACGCGATCGTGTTGAAGAACATCGACAAGCTGTTCGACTATCCGGAATTCTCCGCGGCGCCGAATGTCTACGAGAGTCTTGCCGATTTCCACCGGCTGAATTCCGGCGTGTTCGTCGCCAAGCCGTCGCTTGCCACCTTCGGCGCCATGCTCAAGCAGCTGGATGAGCCGGACGTGTTCTGGCGGCGCACCGACCAGACATTTCTCGAAACCTTCTTTCCCGACTGGCACGGCCTGCCGGTCTTCATGAACATGCTGCAATATGTCTGGTTCAACCTGCCGGAGCTGTGGGACTGGAAAGAGATCGGCGTCCTGCACTACCAGTATGAAAAGCCGTGGGAAGCCGACCATCCGAAGGCGGCTCTGCTCAAGCCGCTCATCGACCTGTGGCAGGCCTATCATTCCGGCGTTGGCGTTCCGGACATCGCGACGCTGGCCAATCCGGTGCCGGCTGCTGCGGCATGAAGGTCCTTGTCTCCGGGGGCAAGGGGCTGGTCGGCCGCTATGTCGTCGAAGCCCTGCTTTCCGCCGGCTACGACGTGATCGTCGGCGGGCGGTCGCCGCCTGCGGCGGGTTACTTCTCGCGGCCTGTCGGGTTTCGCTCGCTGTCGCTCGATCCAGAATACGATCCGATCGACGATTTCGATGAAGCCTATCACTTCGTCCACGCGGCCTTCGACCACCAGCCGGGGAAATACCGGGGCGGGGAAGGCGACGATCCGGTGCGGTTTCGCCGGCTGAACCTCGATGGGACGGTGAGGCTATTCGATGCCGCGCGGCGGGCCGGAGTGCGGCGCGTGGTGTTTCTGTCGAGCCGGGCCGTCTATGACGGTATTGCGCCGGGGATGCCGCTGGTCGAGACGGCGGAGCTGCATCCGAAAGGCCTTTACGGCGAAGTCAAATTGCTGGCCGAGCAGGTGCTGGCCGATATGTCCGGCCCGGGCTTTGCCGGATCGAGCCTCCGGTTGACTGGTGTCTATGGAGATCTCAGACCCAACAAATGGGACGAAATGTTCGCCTACTATCTCTCAGGCGGGGCGGTGCCGGTGCGTGCCGGCTCGGAAGTGCATGGCCGGGACGTCGGGCAGGCGGTGCGGCTGATGCTGGAGGGCGATACGGCGAGGGTGTGCGGCGAGGCGTTCAACGTCTCGGACGTCGTCACTGACACCCGTGAGATCCTCTCGACCCTGAAGATGGCAAGCGGGTCTCCGCACCCGCTGCCGGTGCCGGCAGACAAGACGCTCGTGGCGGAGATGGCGACGGACAAGATCCGCGCGCTGGGCTGGATGCCGGGCGGCAAAGAACGGCTCGAAGCAACCGTGCGGAGTCTTGCAGACAGCTTGCGGTGCTGAGCCTTAGCCCATCAGCTCCGCTTCGCTCCATCCGAGATCGGCCATCTCCATGGCGCGTGCGGCCCGGTCGTCGCCGACGATAAACTCGTCGAGCTGCGGCGGCTTCACGCTGGTGCCGGAGAGCATGGCATGAACCTGGCCGCGATGGTGGGTCTGGTGCTGGAACAGGTGGCTGAGGATGTCGTCGAGCCGGTCGGTCTGGATGCGGCTGCCGCGATGGACCTCGACGGTGCGGGCAAGATCGCCGGACGTCAGGTTGTCGCAGAGTTCGAGAAGACGGCGGTCGACGTCGGCCTGCGCGGTGCGCAGCTCGGCTGCGTCGGCGAAGGGCTCCGCATTTTCCCATGCCTTCGGGCCCAGCGTGCCGCCCTCCAGGGCATCCACATAGAACCAGTCGACGACGAGGATATGGTTCAGCGTCGCCCGGATCGACGGGAAGAAGCCGGTGCGCGACGCCTCGAACTCGCCGGGCTGCAGAAGCGCCACCGCCTTGTGCAGGCGCAGATTGGCGAGCGCATTGGCGCGGGCGAGCTTGCGGAAGACGCGGGTGGGGTCATACGCCTCGGTCATGGAATGTTGCCTCCCTGGCCTCATGGTTCGGTCCCAGCGGCACCTGCTTGCAGCGGAGTTCAATCGTCTTCCAGCGTCAGGCGGAACTGGGCGGCCTCCAGATCCTTTGGCGGCTGGAGGCCCAGATGCTTCCACGCCGTGGTGGTCAGCACGCGGCCGCGCGGGGTGCGCTGGATGAAGCCCTGCTGGATCATGTAGGGCTCGATGATGTCCTCGATCGCATCGCGCGGTTCGGAGAGACCGGCGGCGATCGTCTCGATGCCGACCGGGCCGCCGCCGAAGTTCACGGCGATCATGTTGAGGTAGCGCTTGTCGAGCTGGTCGAGGCCCATATTGTCGACCAGAAGCCGGGTCAGTGCCTCGTCGGCGATCTCGCGGGTGACGGCCTCGGCGCGGGCGACTTCGGCAAAGTCGCGCACCCTGCGCAGGAGGCGGCCGGCGATGCGCGGCGTGCCCCGGGCGCGGCGGGCGATCTCGCGGGCGCCTTCGTCCGTCATGCCGAGCCCCATCAGCCGGGCCCCGCGCCGCACGATCAGCTCCAGTTCCTCGACCGTGTAGAAGGAGAGGCGCACCGGAATGCCGAAACGGTCGCGCAGCGGCGTGGTCAAGAGCCCGAGGCGGGTGGTGGCGGCAACGAGGGTGAACTTGGAAAGGTCGATCTTCACCGAGCGGGCGGCGGGGCCTTCGCCGATGATCAGGTCGAGCTGGTAGTCCTCCATGGCGGGATAGAGGATTTCCTCGACGGCCGGGTTGAGCCGGTGGATCTCGTCGATGAAGAGCACGTCTCGCTCTTCGAGATTGGTCAGGAGGGCGGCCAGGTCGCCGGCCTTGGCGATGACCGGGCCGGAGGTCGAGCGGAAGTTGACGCCGAGTTCCTTGGCCATGATCTGGGCAAGCGTCGTCTTGCCGAGCCCCGGCGGGCCGACGAACAGCACATGGTCCAGCGCCTCGCCCCGGTTCTTCGCCGCCTCGATGAAGATCTTCAGATTGGCGCGCGCTTCCGCCTGGCCGGTGAATTCGTCAAGCGATTGCGGGCGCAGCGCCGTGTCGAGGTCCTCGCCGCGCTTGTCGGGGGAGAGGATGGGGTTTGGGGTGCTCATGCGAGGAGTTCCATGCCGGGTACGCGGGACGCAGCGCGTCTGTCGAAGGTGAAGGTCGTTGCGCAGCCGGCCAGCCGGTTCATCTCGGCCAGAAGCGCATCGGCAAAGTCTACATTCTCGCGCCGGCAGAGATCCAACGCATTTCCGACGGCCTCGTAGTCGGCGATCTCGAATTCGCGTCTCTCAAGCAGGGCCTGGAGAAAGTCGAGAATACGGTCACGCGGAAAGCGATAGAACCGTTTCAGGACCCAGCTTGCCTCCAGAACGACCGACACGTTGACGAAAATGGTCTCTCTGTCGCGCAACCGATCCAGCAGCCGCTCAACCGTCCCGATTTGCTCGGGGCTGTCGCCGACCACGATACGCAGCAGCACATTCGTATCGATGCCTTGTCGCGTGCTCATCACTCTCAGCCCGGGCGTCCGGAGTTCGCGTAGCGCTCAACGGCCTCTTCCTCGATCGCCGCGTCGATCTGCTCCACGGTCGCCTCGCGTTCCGATGGCGGCTTGCCCATAAAGCCGGCCAACTCGCTCAGCGGCTTGTTCCTTGGTACAACGATCATCTCGCCATTTCGGACCCAGGCGTAGCATTTGTCGCCGGGCCTGACGTTGAGTGCGTCCCGAACGTGTTTTGGAATGGTCATCTGGCCCTTGGCCGTGACAGTGATGTTAAAGCCCAAATCCAATACTCCTTACTTTTCAGGAATAGTAAGGCAATTTGCCTTCTCCAGCAATCACCGCGACAGCTCCTTCAATCCCAGCCGGATGAGCTTGGCGCTGTCGGCGCCTTCGCCACCGTTCTTCAGGGCGGCGGAGATGGCATTGGCGGCCTGCTCGCGGGAATAGCCGAGATTGGTGAGTGCGGAGACGGCATCGGCAACCGGGGCAGGGGCGACACCTTCGCCGAGCTCCTGCTTGAGGCCGATATTGGCGGCCGCCTCGCCGGCGAAGGCGGGCGCCTTGTTCTTCAGCTCGGTGATGATGCGGACCGCAACTTTCGGGCCGACCCCCGGCGCGCGCGACACGGCGGTCTTGTCCTGCAGCGCGATGGCATTGGCGAGTTCCGAGGGCGTGAGCGTGGACAGGAGCGCAAGGGCCACCTTGGCGCCGACGCCCTGGACGCTCTGCAGGAGGTTGAACCATTCGCGCTCCAGTGCCGTCATGAAACCGAACAGCTTCAACTGGTCCTCGCGGACATAGGTCTCGATGAACAGCACCGCCGCCTCGCCCGGCGAGCCGAGGCGCGACAGCGTGCGCGAGGAGCAGAAGGCGACGTAGCAGACGCCATGCACGTCGATCAGCGCATAGTCGTCGCCGATTTCGTCGATGGTGCCTTTGAGCTTGCCGATCATGGATAAGATCCGTCAGGGATGGGTTTCGGGAGTAATGAGGGGAACCATCGGGAAATAGGTGCGGTAGCCTTTCGGATCGCGCGTGAGAATCGAATAGCCGCGAATGGCGGCATGCGCGCCGATCATGAAATCCGGCAGCACACGCTCGCGCGCTCCGCCGGTCCTGCGGTACCGGCCGAAAGCAACGCCGGCGGCGAAGGCCGCAGCCCAGGGCAAGCCCTCACGATGGAAATCGGATTGCGGAAGCAGCTGGTCGACTGTCTCGATATCGTCGTAGCGCACCGAAAACTCGGCATAGATGACCGGATTGATCAACAGGGGCTGCTCGGCCGCCGCCCGGGTCAGCGCCGCGCGCGACCAGCCGAGCCACACCGGGTCGCGCACCGCTACATCGACGAGGACATTCGTGTCGACCAATGTCGCCATGGATCAGCGATCCCTCGTCATGGCCATCAGGGCCTCGGCATCGATCGTCTGGTCACCGGTGCCCTCGAGTGCGTCGAGGGCCTGCATCAGCGTGGCGAGACGGCTCCGTTCTACATCGGAATTCCGGTTGCCTTTGGGCGCCAGGGTCAACTTGCCGTCCTCGACCGTGAATACGACCTCGCTGTTCGGCTCGATGCCGACCAGTTCGCGCAAGTCGCGAGGTATGGTGACCTGCCCTTTGGATGTGACGCGCATGATCTCGCTCCTTCTTGAGTAAGAAAATATCTTACTTTCGGAACAAGTCAAGAACAAACTAGGCGTTGGCCAGCACCTGGCGCATGCGGTCGCCGCCGCGATTATGGGCGTGGCAGATGGCGATGGCGAGCGCGTCGGCGGCGTCGTTGCCCTTGAACTCGGCCTTGGGCATGAGGATCTTCAGCATCATGTGGATCTGCTGCTTCTCGCCGTGGCCGACGCCGATGACCGCCTTCTTCACCGCATTGGGCGCATATTCCGCGACCCGCAGTCCGGCCCGCGCCGGCACCAGCATGGCGATGCCGCGGGCCTGGCCGAGCTTCAGGGTGGCGACGGCGTCCTTGTTGACGAAGGTCTGCTCGACGGCGGCTTCGTGCGGCTGGTAGGCGTGCACCACTTCCGAAAGACCGTCATGCAGTTGGCAGAGCCTGGAGGCCAGGTCCATGTCGCCGTCCGAGGTCACGGTGCCGGATGCGACGAAGCGCAGTGAATTGCCGAGCGTCTCGATGACGCCCCAGCCGCATCGCCTGAGGCCCGGGTCAATGCCGATGATTCGAATCGCGTTCTGCATGGCGTCACTCTAGCTTCCTGCCCGCCGGTCTGCCAGAACTAAGTGAACAAAACAAAAACATTGAAGTGACGATCAGAGAAAGTCGTCATTCCGGCTTTGGCATTCGCGGGTGGTGGCTCTACATAGGGGCGACCGCGAAACCACACCGGACCCAAGCCATGATCCCCTTTTCCATCCTCGACCTCTCGCCCATCGCCGAGGGCCACTCGATCTCCGAAGCGCTCGACGCCTCCCGGCTGATGGCGATCAAGGCGGAGGATTGCGGCTACAACCGGTTCTGGCTGGCCGAGCATCATGGCATGCCGGGCATTGCCAGCGCGGCAACCTCCCTGGTGATCGCCCATGTCGGTCAGGCCACCAAGCGCATCCGCATCGGCTCGGGCGGCGTCATGCTGCCCAATCATTCGCCTCTGGTCATCGCCGAGCAGTTCGGCACGCTGGAGGCGCTGTTTCCCGGTCGTGTCGATCTCGGTCTCGGGCGGGCGCCGGGCACCGACATGCGCACGGCCAGGGCGCTCAGGCGCAATATGGAAGCGGGGACGGAGAGTTTCCCCCACGACATCATCGAACTCAGGCGACTGCTCGGCGAGCCCGCCGAGGATCAGGCGCTGCTTGCGGTTCCCGGCATGGGCAGCCATGTGCCGCTCTGGCTGCTCGGGTCCAGTCTTTATAGCGCCCATCTGGCCGCGGCGCTCGGGCTTCCCTACGCCTTTGCCTCGCATTTTGCCCCGGACCAGTTGATGGAGGCGATCGCCATCTATCGCGAGCGCTTCCAGCCGTCGGACGAACTCGACAAGCCCTATGTCATGGTCGGCATCATGGGCGTTGCAGCCGAAACGGATGCCGAGGCCGAACGTTTGTTCACGTCGTCACAGCAGCAGTTCGTCAACCTGCGCCGCAATGTGCGAAAGCCATTCCCGAAACCTGTCGAGACGATGGAAGGGATCTGGAGCGAAGTCGAGCGTTACGGGGTTGAGCACACCCTGCGTTATGCCGTGGTCGGGGCCCCGGCGACGGCAAAATCCCGGCTGAATACGTTCCTCGAAATGACAGGCGCCGACGAATTGATCATCTCCATGCCCATTCATTCCGTCGAGGCACGGCTGCGATCCACGGAAATCTTCGCTGATCTCCGAGAATAATCCGGTATTCCAGCCATAATTCCGCGTATTCTACTTTGTGATGAGAATTTGCCGCGGGCTTTAACCGGCGTTTAAAGAAAAATCCCGACCGTAAGGCGTCTATTGGCGAGACGTGCGCGTCTCTGCCATTTCGACGCCATAAAAACACACGCGCAGAGTGGGGCGCGGAAAACGGGATTCAAGATGACTAGTCGTTTCAACTCGCTGTCCTCCAAGGTCATCGGCATATTTCTCCTGCTGACTGTCTTGTCGGTCGGACTGCTGAATATTCTGGCCTATTCCACGTCCAGTGCCGTCTTCGAGGACCAGACCTTCCGGTCCATGCGCTCGACGCTCACTTTCCGCGGCGACATTCTCAATGAGCAATTGGCGCAGCTGGAAAACCAGGCGACCTCGATCGCCAAGATCGAGAGCCTGCAGCAGTCGATCACCGCGATGAAGAGCGGCTGGAACACGATCGTCAAGACCTCTGGCGACGCCAGGAAGGAATTGCGCGACGTCTTCATCACCAAGAACCCCAATCCCGCCGAACTCGAAAAACTGCTGAAGCCGGAGGGTCCGAGCGGATTCTACTATTCGAGTCATGAGACGGTGCAGACCCAGGTCGCGGGCTTTCTCAAGGACACCCAGTTCCGCGACCTGCTGATCGTCGACCAGGCCGGCAACGTCATCTATTCCTACAGGAAGGGCGAAAGCTTCGCCGAGAACGTGGCAAGCGGTCCCCTGGCCGCGACGGGCCTCGGACGCGCCTTCGCCCGCAGCGTGGAAGAGGCCGGCAAGGCGGTCGACGATGCCGCCCCGACGCGTTTCTCCGGGCTGAGAGCGGGCAGCAATCCGCAGTCGCCGGACATCTATTTTGCCGTGCCCGTGGTCAAGTTCGGGTCGTTCAAGGGTGCGATCCTGTTCCAGCTCAAGGACAGCGCAATCACCAGCATCCTGTCCAAGGGGATCCACGCCGACAGTGGCGAGCAGGCCGCCATCCTTTCTCAAGACGGAAGCGGCATCAGGCTGTCGTCCGATGGCAAGCTTGCGGATATTTCCGCGGCACCCTTCGGTTTTCCGGCAGAAGCCATCAATGGCAAGGAGATCGTCATCTCCTCGTTCCAGCGCGCCGATGGCGCGGCCAACGCCTATGGTCGGCCGGTCTCCTACGGTGGTGATACCTATCTCGTGGTCGAGAGCCTCACCCATGCCGAGCTCGGTGCCGGTTCCTGGCACATCGCCATGACGCTTTTCGTGACGGCCGTCGTGGTGCTCACGGTCATGGCAATCGCGACCGGTTATCTGACCGGGCGGCTGTTCGCTCCGCTTGCCAAGCTCGCCACCGTCACCGGTGACGTTGCCAACGGCAAGCTCGACGAGGCCGTCGCCAACCAGGAACGCCGCGACGAGATCGGCACCATGGCCAAGGCGCTGGAGCGCTTCCGCCTGGGCCTGATCGAACAGCAGCGCCTCGAATCGGAGACCCGCTCCGAACGCGAGCGGGCCGATATCGAACGTCGCCAGCGCATGGCGGAAAGGGAAACGGAAGCCCAGAGCCTGCAGGCGGTCGTCGCCGCTCTCGACGAGGGCCTCGACCGGCTGGCGCGCGGCGATCTCGCCTTCGAAATCCGTACAACCTTCCCGCAGGAACTCGAGTCGCTCCGCCACAACTTCAACAAGGCGCTGTCGACGCTCAGCGCCACGCTCGCCGGCATCGGCGGGAACTCCGTCGCCGTTCGGGAAGGTTCGGACGAGATGCGTTCCGGCGCCGACCAGTTGGCCGAGCGCACGGAACGGCAGGCCGCCGCCCTGACCCAGACGGCCAGCGCCATCAAGGCGATCACCGAGGGCGTGCGCACCCAGATCGCCCGCGCCGAGGATGCGGAAAAAATTGCCCGCAACGCCAAGAACGACACGGAACAGTCGAGCCACATCATGCGCGAGACGATCGCCGCGATGGAGGCGATCCAGGGTTCGTCGCAGGAGATCAACCAGATCATCGGCGTGATCGATGAAATCGCCTTCCAGACCAACCTTTTGGCGCTCAATGCCGGCGTCGAGGCGGCACGGGCCGGCGAAAGCGGCAAGGGTTTTGCCGTCGTCGCGCAGGAGGTGCGAGAGCTTGCCCAGCGCTCGGCGGCGGCGGCCAAGCAGATTGCCGGCCTGCTGGCGAAGTCGACGACTGAGGTCGAACATGGCGTCACACTGGTCGAGAAGGCGGGGGCCGCCCTCCAGGGGATCGGCTCGCATGTTCTGGCGATCAACGGCCGCATCAGCGAGATCATGAGCTCGACCCGAGAGGAGGCCCAGACGCTTTCCGAGATCAACGGTTCGGTCAATCAGCTCGACGCCATGACACAGCAGAACGCGGCTATGGTAGAGGAAACGACGGCGGCGATCCATCGGCTCGCCCAGGAGGCGGGCGAGATGGACCAGCGGCTCGGGCAGTTCTCACTCGGCGGTGGTCATTTGGCCGGCGACACAGGCCTTGGCGGGGCCATGCGTCGGGCGAGCTGAAGCCTGTTCTCGACGTTATCCATCACTCGATGGGTCGGAAGCATGCTTCCGGCCCTTTGTCGTTTCGGGGGGCAAGGACTGTCTCGGGCGCGGTCGCTGCCTCTTATTCTGCCGAACTTGCAAGAATATCCTCGCTCGTCAAGGTAAACAGACGTAGTTAAGCGCACCTTAACCTTTGTGCTTCATTATCCATCCTGATCAAAACATCGGCCACAACAAGGCCCGTGCATCAACGATGGATATTGGAGTATCTTGCCATGAAGACGAGCCTTTTCGCCGTGGCTGCCGTCCTGCTCGCCGGCACAGCAGCCCATTCTGCAGACATCTATCAGCCTGAACCCGCGCCGATCTCGGCACCCGAGGTCGAAATCACCGAGGCCTCCGGCTGGTATCTGCGCGGCGACGTCGGCTATTCCTTCAACAAGATGCGTGGAGCCGAGTACTTCCAGGGCTCCAACGGCAACCTGGTCGATTTCGACGATACCAACCTCGACGACAATTTCACGCTTGGCGTCGGCGTCGGCTATCAGGTCAACAACTACCTGCGCACGGACCTGACCCTCGACTATATGTTCAAGTCGGATTTTGAAGGTTCGACCACCGGTTCCTGCGGCACGCCGCTCGAGCCCTGCACCTCGAGCGATGTCTCGGCCATGCGGGCTTATCATCTGATGGCCAATGCCTATGTCGATATCGGCACCTACGGCATGATCACCCCCTATGTCGGCGGCGGTATCGGCGGCGCCTACGTCAAGTGGGACAAGCTGCGCAATACGGCCTGCCAGGACGATGGCGGCGGCTGCGACGACACCGTCACCCACAAGGGCTACCACAACTGGCGGTTTGCCTACCAGCTGATGGCCGGCGCCTCGATCGATGTCACCTGCAACGTCAAGGCCGATGTCGGCTATCGCTTCCGCCATACGCTGGCTGGCGGCATGTTCGGTTTCGAGGACAATGGCGGCCCCGGCCGAGACAAAGGCTTCTACAGCCACGAAGCTCATGTCGGTGCCCGCTACCTATTCGGTGGCTGCGAGCAGCCGGTGGCCTATGAGCCGCCGCCGGAGCCGATCGTCTACAAGTAATTTTGCCGCCCTTTGAATTGCTGAAGGCCGCCCCGCAGTGGGCGGCCTTTTCGCGTTCAGGCTGTATCTCGGGTGGCCGGGCGGTGACATGGGTGCGTCAAAAATTCTTCTCTCCGCGACATAGAATTTTCTTGACGCGGATTTTCGACAGGCGTAGTTCCAGCGGCGGGACACCTCTCCCCAACGAGAGGCTAATTACCTGGAAGGGTATCTATATGGCTGATATCGTCGCCCCCGCCGCGCGTCCGGCAAATGCTAATTTTTCTTCTGGCCCTTGCTCGAAGCGCCCCGGTTGGTCGCTCGATGTGCTTTCCGATGCCCCGCTCGGTCGCTCGCACCGCGCCAAGGTCGGCAAAGCCAAGCTCAAGCAGGCCATCGATCTTACCCGCGAAATTCTGAACGTGCCTGCGGATTACCGCATCGGCATCGTTCCTGCTTCCGACACGGGCGCCGTCGAAATGGCGCTCTGGTCGCTGCTCGGCGAGCGCGGCGTCGACATGCTGGCCTGGGAAAGCTTCGGCGCCGGCTGGGTCACCGACGTCGTCAAGCAGCTAAAGCTCAAGGATGTTCGCAAGTTCGAAGCGCCTTATGGCGAACTGCCCGACCTGAAGCAGGTCGATTTCGACCGCGACGTCGTCTTCACCTGGAACGGCACCACTTCTGGCGTCCGCGTTCCGAACGCCGATTTCATCCCGGCCGACCGCAAGGGCCTGACGATCTGCGACGCCACCTCGGCCGCCTTTGCCCAGGACATGGATTTCTCCAAGCTCGACGTCGTCACCTTCTCCTGGCAGAAGGTTCTGGGCGGCGAGGGCGGCCACGGCATGCTTATCCTTTCCCCGCGCGCCGTCGAGCGTCTGGAAAGCTATGTCCCGGCCTGGCCGCTGCCGAAGATCTTCCGCATGACCAAGGGCGGCAAGCTGATCGAGGGCATCTTCACCGGCGAAACCATCAACACGCCGTCTATGCTGTGCGTCGAGGATTATATCGACGCGCTGCTCTGGGCAAAGTCGATCGGTGGTCTGAAGGGCCTGATGGCGCGCGCCGATGCCAATGCCAAGGTGCTGTTCGACTTCGTCGAGGCCAATGACTGGATCGCCAACCTCGCCAAGGTTCCAGAGTCCCGCTCCAACACCTCGGTCTGCCTCACCATCGTCGACAAGGACGTGGCGGCGCTCGACGCCGACGCCCAGGCCGCCTTTGCCAAGGCCATGGTCACGGCGCTCGACAAGGAAGGTGTCGCCTTCGACATCGGCGCCTATCGCGACGCCCCGTCGGGCCTCAGAATCTGGGCCGGCGCGACGATCGAGACCGCCGACATGAAGGCACTGATGCCCTGGCTCACCTGGGCTTTTGAGACCCAGAAGGCCGCGCTCAAGGCTGCCTGAGACTGATCCGGCTTCGCCCCCGTGGCGAAGCCGCACATTCCCATATCCATACCAGACCTGAACCCCTTTGAAGGAGGCCTCCCATGGCACCTCGCGTTCTCGTATCCGACGAATTGTCGGAAACCGCCGTCCAGATTTTTCGCGATCGCGGCGTTGAAGTCGATTTCCAGCCCAAGCTCGGCAAGGACAAGGAAAAGCTCCTCGAGATCATCGGCAATTACGATGGTCTCGCCATCCGCTCCGCCACCAAGGCGACCGAGAAGCTGATCGCCGCCGCGACCAATCTCAAGGTCATCGGCCGCGCCGGCATCGGCGTCGACAATGTCGACATCCCGGCCGCCTCGCGCCGCGGCATCATCGTCATGAACACGCCGTTCGGCAACTCGATCACCACGGCCGAGCATGCCATCGCCCTGATGTTCGCCGTCGCCCGCCAACTGCCGGCCGCCGACGCCTCGACCCAGGCCGGCAAGTGGGAAAAGTCGAAGTTCATGGGTGTTGAGATCACCGGCAAGACGCTCGGCGTCATCGGCGCCGGCAATATCGGCGGCATCGTCTGCAAGAAGGCGATCGGGCTTGGCATGCATGTTCTGGCCTATGACCCCTTCCTGTCGAAGGAACGGGCCGAGGAAATGGGCGTCACCAAGGTCGAACTCGACGAGCTTCTGGCCAAGGCCGATTTCATCACCCTGCACGTGCCGATGACCGACAAGACCCGTGGCATCCTCAACAAGGAGGCACTCGCCAAGACCAAGAAAGGCGTGCGCATCATCAACTGCGCCCGCGGCGGACTGGTGGACGAGGCGGCTCTTGCCGAAGCCATCAAGTCCGGCCATGTCGCCGGTGCCGGTTTCGACGTCTTTGAAGTCGAACCCGCGACCGAGAGCCCGCTGTTCGGCCTGCCGAACGTGGTCTGCACCCCGCATCTGGGCGCCTCGACCACGGAAGCGCAGGAAAACGTCGCACTGCAGGTTGCCGAACAGATGTCGGACTATCTGATCAAGGGTGCGGTCTCCAACGCCATAAACATGCCGTCGATCACGGCGGAAGAGGCGCCGATCCTGAAGCCCTTCATCCGGCTGGCTGACGTGCTTGGCTCGTTTGCAGGGCAGGTCACCGAAAGCCCGATCAAGGAAATCGAGATCCTCTATGACGGCGTCACCGCGACGATGAACACCAAGGCGCTGACCAGCGCGCTGCTCGCGGGCTTGATCCGCAACCAGGTGTCCGACGTCAACATGGTCTCGGCTCCGATCATGATCAAGGAAAAGGGCATCGTGCTCTCCGAGGTCAAGCGCGACAAGACCGGCGTCTATGACGGCTACATCAAGCTGACGGTCACGACCGAGCGTCAGACCCGTTCGGTCGCCGGCACGGTATTCTCCGACGGCAAGCCGCGCTTCATCCAGATCAAGGGCATCAACATGGATGCCGATGTGGGGGCGCACATGATCTACATCGCCAATACGGACGTGCCCGGTATGATCGGCTTCATGGGCACGACGCTCGGTGACGCAGGCGTCAACATCGCCAATTTCCAGCTCGGCCGCGAGAAGGAAGGTGGGGACGCGATCGCGCTTCTCTATGTTGACGAGCCGGTCAAGCAGGACGTTCTCGACAAGCTGACCGCCCACCACGCGATCAAGCAGGCGAAGCCGCTGATCTTCAACGTCGACTGATCCGTTCCTCCCGGGAACATCCACAGGGGCGCGGGCGGAAACGCTCGCGCCCCTTCTGCTTGCCGTCCCGGCAGGACTTGATGGACGTCAAGTTGACGCAGGGCAGCCTGTCGCATTGATCGGAATGGAACGAAGCCTATTTGCTTGCTCGGACCTTCGATCAAGATGGCAACGAGAGCGACAGGACGATGTTCGAGATTTTCGACGCGCAATTGTTGGCACGGCTGCAATTTGCCTTCACCGTGTCCTTCCACATTATTTTCCCGGCCTTCTCCATCGGTCTCGCCAGCTACCTCGCGGTACTGGAGGGGCTTTGGCTGTGGAAGAAGGACAAGGTCTACCTGGAACTGTTCGACTTTTGGAAGACGATCTTCGCGGTCGCCTTCGGCATGGGCGTCGTCTCTGGCATCGTCATGTCCTACCAGTTCGGCACCAATTGGAGCGTCTTCTCCGACAAGGCGGGACCGGTCATCGGGCCGCTGATGGGCTATGAGGTACTCACCGCCTTCTTTCTCGAGGCCGGCTTCCTCGGCGTGATGCTGTTCGGCCGTGAGCGGGTCGGGTCGGGCCTGCATTATCTGGCAACGCTGATGGTGGCGCTCGGCACGCTGATCTCGGCCACCTGGATCCTCTCGGTCAATTCCTGGATGCAGACGCCGACCGGCTTTGCCATCAATGATGTCGGTCAGTTCGTGCCGGTCGACTGGTGGGCGATCGTCTTCAATCCGTCCTTCCCCTACCGGCTGACCCATATGGTGATCGCCGCCTATCTGACGACCGCCTTCGTCGTCGGCGGCGTGGGCGCCTATCACCTCCTTCGCCGCACCTCCCCGTCGCGCGCCGGCACGATGTTCTCCATGGCGATGTGGATGGCGGCGATCGTCGCGCCGATCCAGATCCTCGTCGGCGACGCGCACGGTCTCAACACGCTGGAGCACCAGCCCGCCAAGGTCATGGCGATGGAGGGGCATTTCGACAGCCATCCGGACGGCGCGCCGCTCATTCTGTTCGGCCTGCCGAACCAGGCCGAGAAGCGGATAGACTATGCGATCCAGATCCCCAAGCTTTCGAGCCTCATCCTCAAGCACGATCTCAATGCGCCCTTGGCTGGCCTCGACACGATCGACGACGACAAGGAACCGCCGGTTGCCGTGGTGTTCTGGTCGTTCCGGGTGATGGTGGCGCTCGGCTTCGCCATGCTCGGCGTCGGCCTGTTCAGCCTGTGGTGTCGCTGGCGCGGGACGCTGTTTGAAAACCGGATGCTGCACCGCGTTGCCCTTCTCATGGCGCCGGCCGGGTTCGTGGCGGTGCTGGCCGGGTGGATCACCACGGAAGTCGGCCGGCAGCCCTATACGATCTATGGCCATCTGCTGACGGCGGATTCGATCTCGCCGATCGCGGCCCCCGCCGTCGCGGCCTCGCTGATCGCCTTCATCATCGTCTACTTCCTCGTCTTCGGGGCAGGGACCTTCTATATCCTGAGGCTGATGGCGCGCCTGCCGCGCGATCCGATGCCTGATCTCGACGACGGACCGATCCGCACGTCCGGCATCACGCCGGCGGCGCAAACCGAGGGAGGCAAGCATGGCCTTTGATCTCGCATTCATTTGGGCGGCCATCATCGCATTCGCCGTGCTGGCCTACGTCATTCTCGACGGCTTCGACCTCGGGGTCGGCATTCTCTTTCCGCTGTTTCCCGAAAAGGCCGACCGCGACCAGATGATGAATTCGGTGGCACCGGTGTGGGACGGCAACGAAACCTGGCTGGTGCTGGGTGGCGGCGGGTTGATGGCGGTCTTTCCGCTCGCCTATGCGACGATCCTGCCGGCGCTCTATGCGCCGCTGATCGCCATGCTGCTCGGGCTGATCTTCCGGGGCGTCGCCTTCGAATATCGCTGGCGTACCAAGCGGGCCGAGCATTTGTGGAACTATGCCTTCGCCGGCGGCTCGACGGTGGCGGCCTTTGCCCAAGGGGTGGCGCTCGGTGCCCTCGTCCAGGGCATTCCCGTGGTCGACCGCACCTATGCCGGCGGCTGGTGGGATTGGCTGACACCGTTTTCGATGGCGACCGGTCTGGCGCTGGTGCTTGGATATGCGCTGCTCGGCGCCACCTGGCTGGTGATGAAAACGCGTGGGCCGCTGGCAGAGAAGGCGCGGCGTCTCGCCTATGGTGCTGCGTTGGCAACCGTCGCTGCGATGGGCGTGTTCAGCCTCTGGACGCCCTGGCTCGAACCGCTCTACGTACAGCGCTGGTTCGGCTATCCGACGGCGGTCTTCTCCTTCGTCGTGCCATTGCTGGTGCTCGGATGCCTCTACCTGATCCTTAGCGGCCTGCGCTCCGGCAAGGATGCCCAACCCTTCGTCGCGGCCCTGGGATTGTTCGTGCTCGGCTACGCCGGGATCGGCATCAGCTTCTATCCCTATATTGTGCCGACCTCGCTGACCATCTGGGACGCCGCGGCGCCGCAATCGAGCCTCGCCTTCCTCCTGGCCGGAGCGGCGGTGCTGGTGCCGATCATCCTAGCCTATACCGGCTATGCCTATTGGGTGTTCCGCGGCAAGGTCGATCCGGAAGAGGGATATCATTGATGGCGGACGCCTCTCTCATCAAGCGCCTCGGTTGGTTCGTCGGGTTGTGGCTCGCCGGGGTGCTGGCGGTCGGGGTGGTCGCCTACGCCATCAAGCTGGCGCTCGGAGCCTGATGGCGGCGGATGGCGCGATTGTGATCGAAAAACAGGCGGCCAAGGCTTCACTTGTCCGAGAGCGAACGCCATATGAAAGCGCAACGGTGACGAAATCCGTTCCGGCATTGAAAACGAGGAGATGAAATGCGGCGCTACGGCAAGTTTTTTGGAATTCTGGCAATTGGTCTGGCGACCATGCTGACGCTCGCCGATTTTGCCGAAGCACGCCGTGCGAGCGGCGGGTTCGGCAGCCGTGGCACGCGGACCTTCCAGGCGCCGGCCGCCACGCGCACCGCGCCTGCCCCTGCCGCGCCGATCGAGCGCACGATGACGCCGCAGTCTCAAGCGACACGTCCGGCTGCTGCTCCGAATGCGCAGAACCCGGCCGGGCGTACGGGCGGCCTGTTCGGCGGTCTCGCCGGTGGTCTCATGGGTGGTCTTCTGATGGGTGGCCTGTTCGGCATGCTGATGGGCTCCGGCTTCGGCGGCGGCTTCGGCTTGCTTGGCCTTTTGCTGCAGGGTGTGCTGATCTTCTTCCTGGTCCGCTTCGCCATGCGCATGTTTTCCAATCGCCAGCCGTCCTACTCGGGCGCGGCGGCATCTTCATCGGCGCGTAACGACGCTGCCGGCGGTCCAGGCTTCCAGATCCCGAAGATCGGCGGTCTGAACCTCGGTGGTTCTTCGGCCTCCGCCGCCCCGCGCCGGCCTTCCGCTTCGGCCGACGAAATTGGCGTCGGCCAGCAGGATCTCGAGCGGTTCGAGGGTCTGTTGAAGGAAATGCAGGCGGCCTATGCCAACGAGGACTATGCGAGCCTGCGCCGCATCACCACGCCGGAAGCCATGTCCTATCTCGCCGAGGAGTTGAGCGAGAACGCCACCAAGGGTGTCAAGAACGAGGTGCGCGACGTGCATCTCGTCCAGGGCGACGTTTCGGAAAGCTGGCGCGAGGGCAATGTCGATTATGCAACCGTCGCCATGCGCTACGAGAGCATCGACGTTCTGCGAGACCGTACCAGCGGCAAGGTCGTCAGCGGCGATCCGGACAATGTCTCGGAATCCACCGAGATCTGGACCTTCGTCCGGCGCCCAGGCACGGATTGGCAGATTTCGGCGATCCAGGCCTCCGGCGATCCGGAATAACTATCCATCGCATCAGACAAAAAGGCCCGCTTCGCGCGGGCCTTTTCGTGTCTGCTCGGCGGTGGATGGTCAGTTCGGGCAGGTCTTCAGCTGCCGCGCATAGGTGTAGGTGATGTCGGTGAAACGCTTGGCGCCGTTCAGCGCCTCGGAATTGTTGCGCCAGCTGCCGCGCGCATAGCCGGCGTGACCGGAATGATAGGCGAGGTAAAGCTTGTAGGGATCGTTGAGCGGGATGCCGCTCTTTTCCGCCGTCTGGCGGTGATACCAGCCGATGAACTGCATGGCGTCGGAGAAGTCGGTGCGGCGCGCGCTCCATCGGCCGGTCTCGCGCTGGTAGCGATCCCAGGTGCCGTCGAGGGCCTGCGAATAGCCATAGGCAGACGACTTGCGCTTCCAGGGAATGAAGCCCAGCAGCTTCTTGCGCGGCGGCTTGGCGTTGTGGCGGAAGCCCGACTCCGTGTAGATCGTCGCCATCAGGATCGGCACCGGCACGCCGTATTCGCGTTCGGTCTTTTCGGCCGCGCGTCGCCAGTTGTTGAACAGGCCGTCGCGCTGCTCGAAAATCGCGCAGGCATTCTTCGTCTGGCTCGGCGGTTTCGCACAAGCAGTCAATGCCAGCAGAAGGCCAACGACAATTACGCCACGCATCGTTCATCCTCACTCAGGCGGCCAGGATATTACTTAAAATTTAACGAAAGGTTTTCGGATCCTTAATGATCCTCGCCCACCCGGACAGGCGGGTGCGCCAGGGGTTGTGAACCGAAGCTGAGTGGCGAGGCGAACTGGTCGTGCGGCGATTGTCGGCATGGCCGTGCCGGGTTATGAACGGTTGCCCGCCAACGAGGATCAAGCCCGGCCCATGTCGCGCGCCCCGACCGATCGCCCGCCCGTCGTCGCCTTCCATATCCATGAGTGGAAGCGGTCGGTGCTGGAGGCCTATTTCCCGGAATGGGACTTCCACTACATGCCGTTCTTTGTCGGCGACAAGGAATTCGTTGACGTCTGGCAGGTGCGCCTTGCGGCGCTCGAAAACCCAAGCGTGATCGTCTGGGGGCCAAACCTGCCGCAGGCAGCGGCGGATTTCTGCGCCAGTCGCAACATCCCGGTCGACTTCATCGAGGACGGTTTCCTGCGATCGGTCGGCGGGAGTGCCGGACAGAGCGCACCGTTCTCGCTCACCCTAGACCGGCAACGGCCCTTCTTCGACAGTCGTGGGCCGTCCGATCTGGAAGACCTGCTGAGGACCTATGATTTCGATGCCGATCCCGCACTGATCGAGCGGGCGAGGGCGGGGATTGCCGCCATGCTGGCGCATCGGATCGGCAAGTATGGCGGGCAGCCGGCGCGCGGAAAGGTCGAACTTCCGCAAGGGCCGGGGCGCAAGGTGCTGGTGGTCGGCCAGGTCGAGAGCGACGCCTCGATCCGCTACGGCACCGAGCGGCCGATCCTCAACAACGATCTGGTGCGCATGGCTGCCCAAGAGAATCCCGGCGCGACGATCCTCTACAAGCCGCATCCGGACGTGCTGAAGGGCGTGCGGAAGCCGAGCTCGGATCCGGCCGAGGTGGCGGATCTCTGCCATGTCCTGACTGCTCCCATGGCCTTGCCCGACGTGCTCGATGCCGTCGACCAGGTCTACACGATCACCTCGCTTGCCGGCTTCGAGGCGCTGATGCGCGGCAAGCGGGTGACGGTGTCCGGCTCGCCCTTCTATGCCGGCTGGGGACTGACCGACGATCGCCAGCCGAACCCGCGCCGCGGCCGCTCCCTCAGTCTGGAAGCGCTGTTCGCCGGGGTCTATCTGCTCTATCCGCGCTATTTCGATCCGCGCACCGGCAAACCGCGATGCTTCGAGGCCACGCTGGCCGAGATGGTCGAATGGCAGCAGAACGGACTGCCCGCCGACAGCCGCCGGCTGATGTCGGCGCGCAGTCGGCCGTCGCCGTGGCGACCGTTCGGCGCCTTTGGCCTGCTCGGTTGGCGGCATCTGCTGCCGCAGGTCGTCGGACCGCTTGTCGCGCGCATCGGCAACGGGGACGATGCGGCCTCCTATCGCCGCGACCCGATCGGTTTTTTCCGCGAGCAGTCCGACCCCGCGCTCAGGCGGCTCGGCCGCTGGCTCTATCCGTTCGACGACGACCGGTTTGCCAATGGCTTCGACCGTTTCCGCACCGGAGATCAAGGCGAGTGAAAGTGCGCTCCGCGGCGAACGACGCGCTGCGTTCGGTCCGGAATTCTAGGTCTTACAAAGAGAGAGATTTGGTAGCGGGAGGCGGACTTGAACCGCCGACCTTGGGGTTATGAATCCCACGCTCTAACCACCTGAGCTACCCCGCCACACATCGCGAAGGCCTGCTGAAAAGCGGAGCCGTCCGAAGCGATGGGCGGCTTATAAGGCGATGATCCTGCCAGTGTCAAGCGCGCGGTAAGCAAAAACCGAAGCACTTCTGTGGACTTGGGCGAGGCGTTCGTCTCAGGCCGCGACCGGGCTTGCAAGCAATGCCTTCAGCTGGCTTTCCGCGTCTGCCGCGCGTTCGGATCTGTCGATGAAACCGCCGCCATAGACGCGCGCATCCGCACCCGGCGCGGAATAGAGAACGCAGGCCTGGCCCGGTGCGATACCGGCTTCGCCGATCTCGAGATCGACATAGACACCCCGGTCGTCGGCATGCAGCATGGCAGGAGCGGGTGGACGGGTCGAGCGGACCTTGGCGAAGCAGGCAAAGCCGTCGCGGGCCGTTTCTTCCAGCCCGTGGTCGCCCAGCCAGTTGATGTCGCGCAGATAGACGCGGTGGGTTTCCAGCGCCTCGCGCGGTCCAACGATGACGCGGCGCGAGCGGGCGTCCAGATAGACCACGTAGAGCGGTTCTCCGGTCGCAACGCCGAGGCCCTTACGCTGGCCGATCGTGTAGTGCAGGATGCCATCATGGTGACCCAGAACGCGGCCATCGAGATGGACGATCTCGCCGGCCAGCGCCGAATCGGGACGCAGCTTGTTGATGACATCGGCATATTTGCCCTGCGGCACGAAGCAGATGTCCTGGCTGTCGGCCTTCTGGGCAACGACGAGGCCCATGTCTTCGGCGAGCTTTCGCGTCTCGGCCTTGGACATGGCGCCGAGGGGGAAGCGCAGGTAATCGATCTGCTCCTGGGTGGTGGCAAACAGGAAGTAGCTCTGGTCGCGTTCGCTGTCGATCGGGCGGAACAGGGCGCGGTGGCCCGGATCGTTCGGCAGCGGAACCGACTTCGAGCGGATATAGTGACCCGTCGCCAGCGCGTCGGCGCCGAGTTCCTTGGCCGTCGCCAGGAGGTCGGCGAACTTGACGGTCTGGTTGCAGGCGACGCAGGGGATCGGTGTCTCGCCGGCGACATAGCTTTCCATGAAGGGGTTGATCACCGTGTCGCGGAAGCGCTGCTCGTAGTCGAGCACGTAATGGGGGATGCCGAGCGTTTCGCAGACACGGCGGGCATCGTCGATGTCCTGGCCGGCGCAGCAGGAGCCGGCGCGGTGGACGGCGGCGCCGTGATCGTAGAGTTGCAGCGTTATGCCGAGGACGTCATAGCCTTCGCGTTTCAGCAGGCCGGCCACGACCGAGGAGTCGACCCCGCCCGACATGGCGACGACGACGCGCGTATCTTCCGGCTTCTTGTCAAAATCCAGCGTGTTCACGGGCTTTTCCGCCAATCTGATGCGTTCGCAGGCGAGGCACGGGACGCCCTGTCGCCATCGCCAGCTTGCTGGTATGGGATTTAGGCAAATTGCAGTCCGTCGACTGATGAGGCCTCGACCTAATTGTTGACGGATATAGAAAGGAATGTCGCAACGCGCAAGGGGCGCCGATTCGCGGCGCGGCACGGACGCCTGATGGAGGGACGGTAAAATGGTGAATGGACTCAGTCTCACGGCCGTCGAAGACGTTTTTCCGGTCGCCGGCTCTTTCACCATCTCGCGCGGGTCGCGCACCGAAATCCGGGTGGTGACCGTCACCGTTTCCGATGGCAGCCATATGGGGTGTGGCGAGTGCGTGCCCTATGCGCGCTATGGCGAGACGGTCGACGGCGTGATGGAGGCCATACTCGGGGTCGCCAATGATCTGCGCGAGGGGCTGGACCGGCACGGCCTTCAAAGCCGGCTAGGGCCGGGGGCGGCGCGCAACGCGCTCGACTGTGCTTTCTGGGATCTCGAGGCCAAGCGGGCCCGAAAGCCGGTCTGGCAGTTGGCCGGCCTTTCATCCCCGAAGCCGATCGAAACGGCTTTCACCCTTTCGCTCGGCACGCGGGAGAGCATGCGCGAGGCGGCGGCGAAGAATGCCGACCGGCCGCTGCTGAAGGTCAAGCTCGGAACCGACAACGATCTCGGTCGCATCGAGGCGGTACGTGCCGGCGCGCCGAATTCTCGCATCATCGTCGACGCCAACGAGGGCTGGACGGTCGAGCAATATCTGGCGCTCGCGCCGACCCTGGTCCGCCTCGGCGTGGCGCTGGTCGAACAGCCGCTGCCGGCCGGACAGGATGAGGCCCTCAGGACGATTGCGCGGATCTTGCCGGTCTGCGCCGACGAAAGCTGCCACGACCGCGCATCGCTCGGCCATCTCAAGGGCAAGTATGATGCGATCAACATCAAGCTCGACAAGACAGGTGGGCTGACCGAGGCGCTTTTGATGCGCGATGCGGCGGTTGCCTCAGGCTTCGACATCATGGTCGGCTGCATGCTCGGCACCTCGCTTGCCATGGCGCCGGCCTTCTTCGTCGCGCAAGGGGCGGGTTTTGCCGATCTCGACGGTCCGTTGCTTCTCGCCGCCGACCGCGCCTCGCCGATCCGCTACGAGGGATCGATGATGCACATGCCGGAGCCGGCGCTCTGGGGATGAAGCCGCACAGATAGAGTCTGGGCCCGGAGGATGTTATGGCTGCGCGGCACCGTCCCCGCCATCCGGACTTGCCAGCCAGATGACATGGCGGGCGCCGCGCTTCTTGCCGGCGCGGACGTGCTCTTCCTTGACCTTGAAGCCGAGGGTTCCCAGGCGGCGCGTGAAGCCCGGATTGGGCCCTGAGGACCAGACGGCCAGCACGCCCCTGGCGCGCAGCGCCCCCTTGGCCGCACGCAGGCCGGCATAGTCGTAGAGACCGTCATTGGCCGACCGGGTCAGTCCCTGCGGGCCATTGTCGACGTCGAGCAGGATCGCGTCATAGCTGTGGCGGTAGGTATGAATGAGCGATGCCACGTCGCCGACATGCACCTTGACGCGCGGATCGTCGAGGCTGCCCTTGAAGACCTCGGCCATCGGGCCGCGCGCCCAGGCGACGACGGCGGGCACCAGTTCGGCGACGGTTACCTGCGCATCGGCCGGCAGGACGGCGAGGGCGGCGCGCAGCGTGAAGCCCATGCCAAGGCCGCCGATCAGGATGTGGGGGCGCTTGCTCGGTGCGATCCGTTCCCACGCGAGCGTCGCCAGCGCCTCTTCCGAGCCGCTCAGCCGGCTGTTCATCAGCTCGTTAGTGCCGAGCATGATCGAGAACTCGGTGCCGCGCTGTTTGAGACGCAATTCCCCGCCGCCACCGGGGATTGGGGCGCTGTCGAGCTGGATCCAGGGGAGCATGGCGATCTTTCAAAGGTCGGGAAACAAATGTCCCCGTACCATGCGGATATGCGCGAGTTCAATCGCTGTCGGAGGGGAGGGCGCGATCTTACGGCTGCGAGGGAGGAAAGAGCGTATCCTGAGCAGCGGCGACCGCGACCTTCAATAGGGACGTGAAGCTGGTTTCGGTTTGCTGGTCCAGTGCCGGGATGGGAGCAAAGATGGAGATTCCGGCGATCATGGCACCATTCGGAGCAAAGATCGGCATGGCCACGGCACTCAGACCCGCCTCGCGCTCGCCCCGGTTGACTGCATAGCCCCTTCGCCGGATCTCCTCCGTTTCCCGCAAAACGCTGTCGCGGTTGATCAGCGTGGCGCGGGACAGCGGCACCAGTTTGTTGGCCTCCAGGTAACTCTCGACAGCCTCCTTGCCCGAATAGGCAAGCCAGAGTTTGCCATTGGCCGTGGCATAGGCTTCGATCCGCGCGCCGACACGGGCACTGTAGACATAGGCGTTGTTGGAATGCGCGGCGGCAATGCAGGTGATCATCGTGCCGTCAAAGGTGGTGGCCATGGCGCCTTCGCCCGATTCGGCAGCCAGGGCATTGAGAAAGGGCTGCAGTTGCATCGCCAATTGCCGGGCGCTCCGGGCTCGCTCGCCGTATTCGATCAGCTTTCCGCCGGGCCGGTAGATCCCCTTGCGGGGGGAGTGCAGCGCGCCGACCGAGACCAGGGTCTTGAGGAAGCGATGTGCGGTGATCGTGTTCAGGCCCACGAGCTCGGCCACGTCCGCCGTCGTCAGCTCGTCGCGCTGGTCGTCGAAAAGATCGAGGATGGCGAAGGCCTTGACGATCGAGTTATTGGTAGGGGTGGCCATTCTATCGCTCGCGCTCATTTATTCATTAGTTATTCTCATTAATCTATCACCCTTGACGGCTTAGCTCAAGAATGTGATAGTTATTGAAATTTGTATTTCAATTATTGAAATGTCAAGCCGACTTGGGAGGGTCGCTACTTGGATGCTCGGAATGCAAAATCTGGTGAGGTCAGCGCCGGCAGTGTGATCTTCAGCCGCTTGAAGACTCTCGGCGTGGACTATGTCTTCGCCAATTCCGGGACCGATTTCCCGCCGATCATCGAGGGCCTTGCCGAGGCCGCCGCATCCGGCATCGCCCTGCCGCAAGCCATTACCATTCCGCATGAACATGCCGCGCTCGGCATGGCGCACGGCTATTACTTCCTGACGGGCCGGGCCCAGGCCGTGATGCTGCACACCAATGTCGGGCTGGCAAACGGCGCGATCGGCGCGCTCAATGCCGCCACCGACCATGTGCCGATGGTGCTGATGTCGGGGCGCACGCCGACGGTCGAGCGCGGACGGTTCGGTGCACGCACCGTGCCGATCGGCTGGGGGCAGGAAATGCGCGACCAGACGGCCTTGGTACGGGAAGCGGTGAAGTGGGACTACGAACTGCGCTTTCCCGAGCAGATCGCCGAGATCCTCGACCGCGGCCATGCCATCGCCAATTCGACGCCCAAGGGTCCGGTCTACATCAGCCTGCCGCGCGAGGTTCTGTCCGAGCAGATCGATGCGGGCGGCATTGCCGAGGCACCCCTCATGGCGCCCGCCGTCGCGGAAGCCTCGGCTGCCGCGATCGACATGGCAGCGGATTGGCTGCTATCGGCCCGCAATCCGGTGATCTTCGTCCAGCGCGGGGCAGGCGACGATGCCGGCTTTGCCGCACTGTCGGCGCTGGCCATGGAATTTGCCATTCCCGTGGTGCACTATTGGGCGACGCAGATCGGCATTCCGACCGATCACGCGATGTTTGCCGGCGGCAATCCAGAGCCGTGGCTGTCCGAGGCGGATGTGATCCTGGTGATCGATGCGCTCGCTCCCTGGGCGCCCGACCTGCAGAATCCGCGCGACGATGCCAAGGTCATCCAGCTCGGTCCCAATCCCCTGTTCAGCCGTTTCCCGGTGCGCAATTTCCGCTCCGACCTGTCGATCGCCAGCGAGACGTCGATGGGGATCGTCGCGTTGCTGTCGGCCCTTCGGGCCCGTCGCGATCCCGATCCGGAAGGCCGGGCGGCGCGGCGCGCGACGGTCGAGGGCCGGACATCAGGGCTTCGCCATCAGGTGATCGCCTCCGCGGAAGGCGAGACCGGACCGGTGATGAGCAAGGCCCATGTGTCGCTCGAATTGTCCAAGGCGATCGCCGGACGTCAGGCGACCGTGCTTTCCGAACTCGGCTGCCCGCTGGCGCCGATGACGCTGGATCACGCCCAGGCCTGGTACCAGGAGCCGCATTCCGGCGGTCTCGGCTGGTCGCTGCCCTGCGCCATGGGTATGAAGCTCGCCAAGCCCGAGCGGCTTATCATAGCCACGCTCGGCGACGGGTCCTACATGTTCGCCAATCCGGTCGCCTGCCACCAGATCATGGAGGCCTACGACATTCCGGTTCTGATCCTCGTCCTCAACAATGCGGAATGGGGCGCGGTGCGCCAGTCGGTGACCATGCTTTATCCCGACGGCTATGCGGCCAAGGCCAACCAGATGCCGCTGACCGGTCTTTCGCCGAGCCCCGATTTCACCAAGGTCGCCGAAGCCAGCAATGCCTGGGCACGCAAGGTGACGGAGCGCGGCGACCTTGCCGCCGCCTTGCAGGCGGCGATCACCGAGGTGATGGACAATAAACGTACCGCACTGCTCGACATTCGGGTGGCGTAACAGACAGTCCGCCAGCTGGCGGAGAGTATTCAATGGCCTTTAACAGGGAGGAAAATGCCAATGAGATCCTTTAAGACACTCTTGCTTGCCGGTCTGGCGACCACGGCGCTCAGCGCCTCGGCGCTCGCCCAGGAAGTCACGCTGAAACTGCACCACTTCCTCGGGCCCAAGTCCCCGGCCCAGACGCAGATGCTCGAGCCCTGGGCAAAGAGCATCGAGGAAGCCTCCGGTGGCAAGGTCAAGATCGAGATCTACCCGTCCATGTCGCTCGGCGGTGCTCCGCCGGAACTGGTCAGCCAGGTGCGCGACGGTGTCGTCGATCTCGTCTGGACGGTGAACGGCTACACGCCAGGCCTCTTCCCGCGCACCGAAGCCTTCGAGCTGCCGTTCATCCACACCAATGACATCCGCGCCACCAACCTCGCCATGCGGGCCATGTTCGACGAGTATCTCGCTCCCGAGTACAAGGGCGTGAAGGTCATGTTCCTTCACACCCATGCCGGCCAGGCGATCCAGATGGCCAAGGACGAAGTGCGCAAGCCGGCCGATCTCGCCGGCAAGAAGATGCGCATTCCGACCCGCACCGGCGCCTGGGTGATCGAGGCGCTCGGTGCCGCCCCCGCCGCCATGCCGGTTCCGGATATCCCGCAGGCCTTCTCCAAGGGCGTCGTCGATGGTGCGCTGATTCCGTGGGAAATCATCCCGGCGCTGAAGCTGCAGGATCAGACCGAGTACCAGATCGAAGGTGTCAACAAGACCCGCCTCGGCACCACGACGTTCCAGGTTTCGATGAACCTCGACAAGTGGAACTCGCTGCCGGAAGACATCCAGAAGGCCTTCCTCGACAATTCCGGGGAGGAATGGGTGAAGAAGGCGGGCGATATCTGGCGCCAGATCGACGAGAACGGCATCAAGGTCGCAACGGATGCCGGCAACAAGCACATCCAACTGACCCAGGAGGAAACCGACGCCTTCAAGACCGTGCTCGAACCCGTCGTCGACCGCTGGGTCAAGGAAGTCGAGAGCAAGGGCATCGACGGTGCTGCTCTCGTCGCCAAGGCCCGCGAACTCGTCGCGGCGAACACGGGCAAGTAAGCGCGATGGACGCCACCACGCAGAACGAAGGGAGGGTGGGGCCGAAAGGCCTCACCCACCGCCTTATCGAGGCCTGGGCACTGTTCGGCGGGGTCGTCATCCTCGCCGTCGTGGCCATTCAGAGCATCAGCGTCGTCACCGGCGCGTTCGGCCATCCGCTGCCGGGTGATTTCGAATTGACCGAACTCGGGGTCGCCGTCGGCGCCTTCGCATTCCTGCCCTATTGCCAACTAACGGGCGCCAATGTCACGGCGGACATCTTCACCTCCGGGCTCGGCCGCCGCTTCCAAGCGGTTCTGGTGTTCTTCTCCGCGATCATTGCCCTGGTGTTCTCCGTCGTCATGGCCTGGCGGACATGGATCGGCACGCAGGACCAGTTCTCCTATGACTACCAGACCGCCATCCTGCAAATTCCGATCGGCTATGCCTTCGTGCCGATCGTCATTTCGCTGATCCTGGTCGCCGTCGCTGCCGTCGTCACGCTCGCCGAGAGCTATCAGGATATCGCCCACCCCAGCAGGAATGTGTATCACTGATGGATAATAGTCTTTTCCTCGGGCTGGTCGGCCTTGGCGCACTGATTGTCCTGATCGGCATCCGTGTGCCGATCGCCTATGCGATGATCGTCGTCGGCGCGGTCGGCACGATCGCCCTCAATGGACCCGGTGTCTTCCTCAATCAGTTGAAGACGCTCGGCTTCAGCCAGTTTTCCAAATACGACATGTCGGTCATCCCGATGTTCGTGCTGATGGGCTATATCGCCACCCGGGCCGGTCTGTCCCAGGACCTGTTCCGCGCGGCCAATGCCTGGTTCGGACGCATGCGCGGCGGTGTCGCCATGTCGGCGATCGCCGCTTGCGCGGGCTTCGGCGCGGTTTGCGGCTCCTCGCTTGCCACCGCCACGACCATGGGCCAGGTGGCTCTGCCGGAACTCAAGCGCTACCGGTATTCGGGCGCGCTGGCGACCGGGACGCTCGCGGCCGGCGGATTGCTCGGCATTCTGATCCCTCCCTCGGTGGTGCTGGTCGTCTATGCGATCATCGTCGAGGCCAACATCGTCTCGATGTTTGCCGCAGCCCTCTTTCCGGGCCTGATCGCGGTTGCGCTGTTCATTCTGGTGATCGCCATCTATGTGCGCGTCTCGCCCGAATCGGGTCCGGCCGGCGACAAGCTGTCGCGGGCCGAATGGCTGTCGGCGACCTTCGGCGTCGTGCCGGTTCTGGCGATCTTCGTCATCGTCATCGGCGGCATCTATGTCGGCTTCTACAATCCCACACCGGCTGCCGCCGTCGGCGTGGCACTGGTGGCGATCTACGGTTCGCTGCGTCGCGGCGTCGGCCTCAAGGACTACCGCTGGGCGCTGCTCGAAACTGCCAAGACCACCGGCATGATCTATCTGATCCTGCTCGGCGCGGAACTGTTGAAGATCTTCATGTCGCGTGGCGGCGTGCCGCAGGCGGCGGCCGAGATGATGGTCAATTCCGGCCTGTCGCCGATGGTGATCCTGATCCTCTTGCTGATAGCGCTGATCATCCTCGGCTGCCTGATGGATTCCATGTCGATGATCCTTCTGGTCATGCCGTTCTTCTGGCCGGTGGTCAGCGAACTCGACTTCGGCATGGACCCGGAAGACGTGAAGATCTGGTTCGGCATCCTGGCGCTGATCGTCGTCGAACTCGGATTGATCACGCCACCGGTGGGGATGAACGTCTTCGTCATCAGTTCGCTCGCCAAGGATGTCCCCATGGGGCAGACCTTCAAGGGGGTCTTTCCATTCTTCCTCGGCGAGCTGGTGCGACTGGCGCTGCTGATTGCCTTCCCGGCGATCTCGCTGTGGTTGCCGCATATGCTGTCGAACTGAACGGGCTGCCTTCGAGCGACTTCAAGACAAAGAGCCGCGGCGAGATCATCGTCGCGGCTCAATTCGTTGCCGGTGTCGTGTGTCTGATCGAGGGAACTCAGCCCGCCAGCAGGCTCGGCACCTGGACATAGCTGCGGTCGAAATAGGCGAGCGCGTGGCCATCGGTGCGCGCGCGCAGGCTCTCGACCCGGCCGATGAAGACGTGATGAGTGCCGACCTGCCGCACGTCCTCCAGCAGGCAGTCGAAGGAGACGATGGCATCGGCCAGCGCCTCGGTGCCACCGGCCATGCCGACCCAGCTTGCCGCCGCATAGCGGGCGCCCATGTCGGCGCTGCCGCCGGCGAACAGGTTGGCGAGGTCCCGGTGCTCCGCGGTCAGTACGTTGACGCAGAAGCGCCTGTTCTCGAGGAACAGGCCGGTCTGCGTCGAGCGGCCGTTCATGCAGACGAGGAGCGTCGGCGGTTCGTCGGTCACGGAGCACATGGCGGTGGCGGTAAACCCGCCGCGTCCGGCGGGGCCGTTGGTGGTGACGATGTTGACGGGGGCGCAGACGCGCGCCATGGCATTGCGGAACTCGGTCTTCGATACACCGGCCTGCATGGCGCTCTCCCTATTCGGCTGCGCTGCGCAGCGGTGGTTCATTGCCGACCGGCCCGAGCCAGGTGTCCCCGGTCCAGCCCTTCTCGTCGTAGTCGTTCATGCACGTGTCGACCAGCGCTTCCATGTCACGCAGGATCGTGCCCTTTTCCGCGCCCTTCAACACCTGCAGACGCACGTCTTCCGGGGCGCCGGCATAGTTCAGTTCGTAAAGCGCGTGGCGGCCGCCGAATTCGGTGCCGGTCGCATCCCACAGCAGTTTCATGATCTTGATTCGCTCGATATGGCCCATGTCGTTCGAGCCGCGCACATATTGCGCCAGATAGCGGTTGATTTCCGGATTGGCGAAATCCTTGGCCGAAGAGGGCAAGTAGATCAGGCCCGAGGCGACGGTGCGGCGGATGAGGTCGATGATGCGCGGGTAGGCATCCGACATGAAGGTGCGATAGCAGAGCGCCGCTTCCAAGTTCGGCAGCTTGGTTCCGCCGACCCATTCGATGGGGTTTCGGGCCATGGTGTCGGCAAAGCTCTTGAACTTGTGGCGTAGCGCAATCACCTCGCCGAGCATGGCCTGATTGCCACGGAAGGCGTCGCCGCCTGTCGCGCGCAGTGCCTTGGCCAGCAGGCCGGCGAGGAATTCGAGCTTGACGACGAAGCGGTTGCAGCCCTGGAAGCAGTAACCGTGCATGAAGCCCGACATGACCGTAAACGACAGGATGCGCTTGGCGTCCCTGTAGATCAGCACGTCCTCCCAGGGGACGAAGACATTGTCGAGCACGAGGATCGCGTCGTTCTCGTCGAAGCGCGAGGAAAGCGGATAGTCGAACGGTTCGGCCGTCGTGTTCGCGGTCTGCTCATAGGACGTGCGGCAGAACATCTTGATGCCCGGTGCGTTCATCGGGGCAATGAAGGTGATCGACAGCGACGGGTCCTCGGTCACGGTCGCCGAAGCCTGTGCGAGCAGGTTGTAGTGGGTCAACGCAGATGAGGTCGCCACCACCTTGGCGCCGGAGACATAGATGCCCGCGTCGGTTTCCTTTGTCACGTGGACGAAGACGTCCTTGACGTGCTCGGCCGGCTTGTGGCGGTCGATCGGCGGGTTGACGATCGCGTGGTTGAGGAACAGGGCCGATTCCTGGGTCCGCTTGTGCCAGGCAACGGCATTGTCCTTATAGTCGCCATACCATTCGGCATTGGCCGAGAGCGTGTTCATGAGCGCCGCCTTGTAATCGGCGGTGCGGCCCATCCAGCCATAGGACATGCGGGCCCATTCGGTGATCGCCGCCTGCTGGCCGACCAGATCGTCGACGGAGCGGGCGATCTTGAAGAACTTGTGGGTATAGCCGCCATTGCCGGTGTCGGTCGGCGTGGTCAGCAGGTCCTTCTTGGCCGGATCGTGCAGGGCATCGTAGAGGCGCGCCAGCGAGCGCACCGAATTGCGCATCGACGGATGGGTGGTGACGTCGGCGATGCGTTCGCCGTTGATATAGACCTCGCGGCCATCGCGCAGCGAGGCGATGTATTCGGCGCCGGTGAACGGACGCCTGGTGTCGGCGCGGTAGTCTTCGGATCTCATGGTTTCCTCCCTGTTCCTCTTTGTCCAAATTAGGTCTTGATGAGAGCTCCGCCCATGCACAGAATGGCGAAATCGCTTGTACTTTTTTCGGTGGTTAACGTGTGAACGACATTCCGAGCTATTTCATCTATGGCGAGACCCCCCGTCCGCTCGATATCGGCTTCCTGCACGTCGAGCTGATTTCGCAGCGGCAGCACATCCATCACGGCCGGGCGGAACCGCACATGCACGAGCAAATGGCGCAGGTGACGTTCTGGACCGAAGGCGGCGGAACCTATCTGATCGAAGACAAGTCCCTGGATTTTTCCGCGCCGGCGGTCAGTTTCGTGCCGAGCCATGTGGTGCATGGCTTCGACGTGAGGGCGAATTCGGACGCCGTGGTGATCTCGATCGCCGACAGTGTCCTGCCGCTGGTCGCGGCCTCCAGCCTGTTGCCGCTCGACCGGCCGATCATGTTGCGCTCGGAGCGGTTTGACGCGACCTGGGAGCGAATGCGCGCCCTGATGCTGATGGCGCAGGAGGAATACCTGACCGGCCAGCCGGGCGTGGAGAAGATCGTGCTGCCGCTGGCCGCGACCGTGCTGTCCTTCATGGCGCGGCTCTCGTCGCAGGCCGCGATCATGCGATCGGCAGGCCCCTTAGCCTTGGCGAGCGAGTTGAAGCGACTGATTGACCTGCATTTTCGCGAGGATAGAAGCGTCGGCGACTATGTCGGGATGCTGGGCTCCACCCCGCATCTCGTGGCCAAGGCTGCTACCCTGGTGCACGGCAAGGGGGTGAAGGAACTGATCAACGATCGACGCCTGCTGGAGGCCAAGCGGTTGCTGCTTTTCACCGTCCGCACGGTGGAGGACATTGCCTACGAGACCGGTTTCAAGGATCCGGCCTATTTCTCGCGCTTCTTCCGCCAGCGCACGGGCGAGCCGCCGGGCGTCTGGCGTGTCGGACAGCATGCCGGCGCGCCGGTTGGCGGGAATGCGCGCCCGTAGCGCCTGGGGCAGGCCGTCGTTCCTGCCTCATTAACGCGTTAAGTGAATCGTTTCGGTCGCAAGTCCGGCGGGGGAGGTGGCGCGTCCTCCCCTTGACACACTCCACCATTCTAATTAACACGTTAAATAAATGGACGGGAAGAGGAGGAGAGCACGTGCCGCATCTGCGATTGGAGTATTCCGCCAATCTCGACCAAAAGGCGGACATGTCCGCTGTTTGTCGCGCGGCGCATGAGGCGATCCTGTCGACCGGCTTGTTCGAGATTGGGGCTCCGCGCGTGCGTGCCTATCCCGCACCGCATTATGCCATCGCCGACCGGCACGTCGAAAACGGTTTTGTCGACATGGTCTTTCGCCTGGGCGCCGGCCGCAGCGCCGAAGACAAGAAGCGTGCCGGCGACGCGATCATGGCGGCGGTCGCCGCCGAACTCGCTCCGCTTCTGGCCGCCCCGCATTTCGCGCTCTCGCTCGAGGTCGTCGAGATCGACCCCGCGCTGAGCTGGAAGAAGAATTCGATGCATGCCCGCCTCAGGGATCAATAGCCCGCATCCGGGGTAGACAAAGGACCTGACCATGTCGAAGCTCGACGAAAACATCGCCAAGGCCGAGGGCTATCTCGCCCGTTTCAAGGCTGATGGTGTCCTCAATCACATTGCCGGCGAGGCCGTGCCGGCGGCCGACGGGACGACCTTCGAGATTATCTCACCCGTCGATCTCAAGCCTGTGGCCGAGGTTGCGCGCGGCAAGGCCGAGGATGTCGACCGTGCCGCCAAGGCTGCCAAGGGTGCCTTTGCCGAATGGGCTGCCATGCCCGGCGATGCGCGCAAGAAGCTGATGCACAAGATTGCCGATGCCATCGTCGCCCGCGCCGAGGAAATCGCCTTTGTCGAGTGCATGGATACGGGCCAAGCGCTGAAATTCATGTCCAAGGCGGCGTTGCGCGGGGCGGAGAATTTCCGCTTCTTCGCCGATAAGGCGCCGGAGGCGCGCGACGGCAAGGTGCTGCGCGCCAACGACCAGACGAACATGACGACGCGCGTGCCGATCGGTCCCGTGGGCGTCATCACGCCGTGGAACACGCCGTTCATGCTGTCGACCTGGAAGATCGCGCCGGCGCTGGCGGCCGGTTGCACGGTGGTGCACAAGCCGGCCGAGTTCTCGCCCCTGACCGCCCGGCTGCTGGTCGAGATCGCAGAAGGTGCCGGCCTGCCCAAGGGCGTGTGGAACCTCGTCAACGGTCTCGGCGAAGAGGCCGGCAAGGCGCTGACCGAGCATCCGGACATCAAGGCGATCGGCTTCGTCGGCGAAAGCCGCACCGGTTCGATGATCATGAAGCAGGGCGCGGATACGCTGAAGCGCGTGCATTTCGAACTCGGCGGCAAGAACCCGGTCATCGTCTTTGCTGATGCCGATCTGGAGCGGGCGGCGGACGCCGCCGTCTTCATGATCTATTCGTTGAACGGCGAGCGCTGCACCTCGTCCTCGCGCCTGCTGGTCGAGGAAAGCGTCTACGATGCCTTCACCGCCAAGGTCGCGGAAAAGGCCAAGCGCATCAAGGTTGGCCATCCGCTCGATCCGGAAACCGTGGTCGGTCCGCTGATCCATCCGGTGCATGAAAAGAAGGTGCTGGAGTATATCGACATCGGCCGGGGTGAGGGGGCAACGGTTGCCGCCGGCGGCGCCAGGTTCGACGGTCCGGGCGGCGGCTGCTATGTCTCGCCAACGCTGTTCACCGGCGCCAATAACCGGATGCGCATCGCCCAGGAAGAGATCTTCGGACCTGTGCTGACCGCTATTCCGTTCAAGGACGAGGCCGAGGCGCTGGCGCTCGCCAATGACGTCCAGTACGGGCTGACCGGCTATGTCTGGACCTCCGACGTCACACGCGCCTTCCGCTTCTCCGATGCGCTCGAGGCCGGGATGATCTGGGTGAATTCCGAGAATGTCCGCCATCTGCCGACGCCGTTCGGCGGCGTCAAGAATTCCGGCATCGGCCGGGACGGCGGCGACTGGTCGTTCGATTTCTACATGGAAACCAAGAATATCGCCTTTGCCACCGGCGCCCACGCGATCCCGAAGCTGGGCGGCTGAACCGATTGCACAGGCGCGGGCGGCGGCGAGCAATCCCGGTCCGCGCCTTGAATTGTCTTTGAATGATCCGTCACCGGCCCGGCCGCTCGGACGGAGAGGAGGAGAACCCGATGCCGATACCGCAGCCCAATCTTTATCCGCCCTTCAACGTCGTGCGCCTCAGCCATGTCGAGTTCATCGTCAAGGATCTTGCCGCCAGCCGCGCCTTTTATGTCGACACGCTCGGCCTGCAGGTGACCGACGAGGACGCCTCGACCATCTATCTGCGCGCCCTCGAGGAGCGCGGCCATCACTGCATGGTGCTGCGCAAGGGCGAGAAGTCGCAGGTCGCCGCGCTTTCGCTCAAGGTCTATGCGGAGGAAGACCTCGACAAGGCCAAGGCCTTCTTCGACGCCAAGGGACTGGCCAATGGCTGGGTGGAGCGTCCCTATCAGGGGCGTACGCTGCGGGCGGTCGACATCTTTGGCACGCCGCTGGAATTCTATTTCAAGATGGACCGCCTGGCGCCGATCCACCAGCAGTACAAGCTCTATCACGGCGTCAAGCCGCTCCGGATCGACCACTTCAACTGCTTCACACCCGACGTCGATGCCTCGGTCGCCTTCTACAACGAGATGGGCTTCCGGGTTACCGAATACACCGAGGACGACGAGTCGAAGCGGCTGTGGGCGGCCTGGATGCACCGCAAGGGCGGCGTTCACGACATGGCCTTCACCAATGGTCTCGGGCCCCGCCTGCATCACACGGCCTTCTGGGTGCCGACGCCGCTCAACATCATCGACCTGCTCGACCTGATGTCGACCACCGGCTATCTCGCCAATATCGAGCGTGGCCCCGGCCGCCACGGCATCTCGAACGCCTTCTTCCTCTACATCCTCGATCCTGACGGCCATCGCATCGAGATCTACTGCTCGGACTACCAGACGGTCGATCCGGACCTCGAGCCGATCAAGTGGGACCTGAAAGACCCGCAGCGCCAGACGCTCTGGGGCGCACCGGCCCCGCGCTCCTGGTTCGAGCATGGCAGCCTGTTTGCCGGCACGGAAGTCAGCGAGGCGATCTTGAAGGCGCAACCGATCATCGCGCCGTGAGGCGGTGGCGTGACCCCTCCCCAACCCTCCCCACAAGGGGGAGGGGGCGGGTCGGGATTGTGGCCCGCCGATGGTGTCCGAGCGTGGCTCGACGGACGGTGAATGTTGACCAAAGCCGGCGCGTCTGGCGCGACAGACTCCCTCCCCCTTGTGGGGAGGGTCGGGGAGGGGTCTTTAAGAGGAATGACAATGACAACGAAACTGGCAAGCTTCACGATCGACGGCCGCGCCGCCTATGGCGCCATTACCGATGACGGCGTCGTCGATCTTTCGACCCGCTTCGGTGCCCGCTGGCCGACGCTGAAGCAAGTGATCGAGGCAGGAGCGCTCGGTGAACTCGTCTCGGCGGCGGCGGAGATGAAGCCGGACTATCCCGTCAGCGCGATCACCTACGAAATCCCGATCCCGCAGCCGGAAAAGATCATCTGTGTCGGTGTCAATTTTCCCGACCGCAATGCCGAATACAAGGACGGCCAGGAGGCGCCGCCGAACCCGTCGCTGTTTGTCCGCTTCCCGCGCTCGTTCACGGGCCATGACCAGCCGCTGATCCGACCGCCGGAAAGCGAGCAACTCGACTATGAGGGCGAGATCGTCATCGTGATCGGCAAAGGCGGTAGGCGCATTGCGGAAGCCGATGCACTGTCCCACATCGCCGCGCTGTCGCTGTGCAATGAAGGCACGATCCGCGACTGGGTACGCCATGCGAAGTTCAACGTCACCCAGGGCAAGAATTTCGACCGTTCCGGTTCGATCGGTCCCTGGCTCGTGCCCTTTACCGACGAGCGCCAGATCGCCGACATCAGGCTCGAGACGCGGGTCAATGGCGAGGTGCGCCAGAGCGACCGCACCAGCCGGATGATATTCTCCTTCCGGAAGATCATCGCCTATGTTTCGACATTCACGACGCTGGTGCCGGGCGATATCATCGTCACCGGAACGCCGACCGGGGCGGGCGCGCGATTCGATCCGCCGATCTGGCTGAAACCCGGTGATGTGATCGAGGTCGAGGCCGACGGCATCGGTATCCTGCGCAACACGGTTAAAGACGAGGTTAGAAGATGATGACGCCTGATCTGGTCGCCGCCGCTGCGAAAAGCCTCGACGAGGCGGAAAGAACCCGCAAGCAGACCGGGCTTCTGTCGCTCGCCTATCCCGGCATGACGATGGACGATGCCTATGCCGTGCAGGCCGAATGGGTTCGCTTGAAGATGGCGGCGGGGCGCACTTCGATCGGCTGGAAGATTGGGCTCACCTCCAAGGCCATGCAGTATGCGCTGAACATCGACATTCCGGATTCCGGCGTGTTGCTCGACGACATGCGTTTCGACGACGGCGCGGTGATCCCCGATCATCGCTTCATCCAGCCGCGCATCGAGGCCGAGATCGCCTTCATCATGAAGAAGGATCTGTCCGGCCCCGGCGTTTCCGTCTTCGACGTGCTGAACGCCACCGACTATGTCACGCCGGCGCTGGAAATCCTCGATACGCGCATTTTGCGCGTCGATCCCGAGACGATGAAGTCGCGCACCATCGTCGATACCATTTCCGACAATGCCGCCAATGCCGGAATCGTGCTCGGCGGCCGGGCGATGCGCCCCGATCAGGTCGACATGCGCTGGATGGGGGCGATCGTTTCGCGCAATGCCGAGGTGGAAGAAACCGGTCTCGGCGCCGGCGTGCTCAATCATCCGGCCCGCGGCATTGCCTGGCTTGCCAATCGGCTGCATCAGTATGGCGGAAAGATCGAGGCGGGGCAGGTCGTGCTGGCCGGGTCGTTCATCCGTCCGATCGAGGCCCGCCACGGCGACACCATCACCAGCGATTTCGGGCCGCACGGCACCGTCAGCTGCTATTTTGCCTAAGGAGAAATGTTCATGCCCGCACCGGTCAATGTCTTCAAGGAGGCCATTCTCGATGGCCAGATGCTCTACGGACTCTGGGTCGCGCTGGCGAGCCCGCATGCAGCGGAAGTCTCTGCCGGCTCCGGTTTCGACTGGATCCTGATCGATGCCGAACACGGGCCGAACGACATTCCGCTGATCGCCGCGCAGCTCGCCGCCGTCGCGCGTCATGCCGCCCATCCGGTGGTCCGCCTTCCAGTCGGTGAAACCTGGCTGATCAAGCAGGCGTTGGACGTCGGCGCGCAGTCGCTGCTGATTCCGATGGTGGAGACGGGGGAAGAGGCGCTGCGGCTTGCCCGTGCCTGCCGTTACCCCCCGGAGGGCATTCGCGGCATGGGGGCAGGTCTCGGCCGTGCCTCCGATTTCGGCCGGATCGCCGACTATGTCGAAACCGCCAACGAGCAGATCTGCCTGATCGTGCAGATCGAGAGCCAGCTTGGCATCGACAATGCGGAGGCCATCGTGACGACGGATGGCGTCGATGGCGTGCTGATCGGACCTTCGGACCTTGCCGCCGATATGGGCCATACCGGCAATCCGCGTCATCCCGACGTGATGGCGGCGGTCGATGCGCTGATCCGCAAGGTCGTTTTGCTCGGCAAGCCGGCCGGCATCATGACCACCGATCCGACGATGATCCGGCTTGCCCGCGAGGCTGGCGCCTGCTTCATCGCCGTCGGTAGCGATGTGGGGGTCCTGGCGAAGGGCGCGCAGACGCTTCTCGCCGAGGTCAAGAAGGGTTGAGCCTTGGCCCTTAGAGCGGGAGAGGAAATGGCGGACAAGACCGCGGATCAGTCCGAGAACGCCGAGCCGCCGCGCGAGAGTGGGGGACCTGTGCCCCGCGTGCGGCTCCGGCATTTCTCCCGCTCCTTGCCGATGCTTCTGCTCAGGGCGCGAGAATCGGTGATGAAACACTTCCGCAATTCGCTGCGGATGTATGACCTGACCGAGCAGCAGTGGCGCATCCTTAGGGCCCTGATGACCGTCAAGGAAATCGAGGTGACCGAGCTTGCCCGCGCCACCTTCCTGCTCGGCCCGAGCCTGTCGCGCATCCTGCGTGATCTCGAGGCGCGCCAGCTTATCGAGCGTCATCCCGACGAAAACGATCTGCGTCGCGCGCGCATTACCATCAGCGCGGCCGGTCTCGACCTGATCGAGAAGGTTTCTCCCCATTCGGAGGAGATCTATGCCGAAATAACCCGAGCCTTCGGTGCCGAGCGCATGCGGGAAATGCAGAAGCTGCTCGAAGACCTGGAAGCGGTGATGGCCGACATTCAGTTGCCGCTTGCCGCTGGCAAGGGCGAGCCAAGCGACGACCGAGAAGAATGAACCTTCATCCGTCGCGAAGGGAAACGCGCCAATCAGCTCGGTTCATTCCGCCGCGATGATGTGGAATTCGTGATGGGCTTCCGGGTGCTGCGCCTTGCCCATCAGGTAGATCAGACAGCTGGTGCGCAGGAGCGACGCGAAGTTGGACACGGAGCCGTTGATCTCCAGCGCCTCGTCATAGAGTGTCGACAGGAAGCGCGAGGTCGACATCGACTGGCTGACGGCAATTTCGTCGATCAGGTCCCAGAAGGCGGACTCGATCTGGATGCTGGTGGAATGGCCGGCGATCCGGACCGATCGGTTGACCGCGCGGTAGCGGGCGGGGTCCTGTCCCGCAAAGACTTCACACATGGCATGCTCCTCCGGCTTTTCTTTTGTTACGCATTATGCGGCCCGATGGATTGCCGGTCAATTTCCCAAAACGTGGCGGTTTTCGCGCGGCCCGCAGCCTGGCAGCTGCCGATCCGGCAAAAATTGTCGGTGCGGTAGCGGGCTGCTACCCGATTTGCCGCTGGTGGCGGAAACTTCGACCATTCGATGATTTGCCTGAAACGAGGAGCATCCCTTGGCGAAAATGATCCATTCGATGATCCGGGTGATGGAAGAAGCCCGATCGCTCGATTTCTACAGCAAGGCCTTCGGGCTCGACATTGCCGAGCGGCTGGATTTCGACACCTTCACGCTGATCTATCTCAGCAATTCAGAGAGCGAGTTCGAGCTCGAGCTGACCGTCAACAAGGGGCGGGAAGAGGCTTATGATCTGGGCACCGGTTACGGCCACCTCGCCGTCAGCGTCGCCGACCTCGATGCCGAGCACAGGCGCGTGACCGATCTCGGGCTTACCCCCGGCAAGATCGTCGAATTCAACCGCGACGGGGCGTTGCTCGCGCGCTTCTTCTTCATGACCGACCCCGATGGCTACAAGATCGAGGTTCTGCAGCGCCACGGGCGCTACAAGTAAGGCCGCAGGCGCCGTGGGGTGGGAGGCTCCGCGGGCTTGGCATATTCTTGAAAGGGGAGGGCGCGGCCGCCGCGCCGCCCGACGACGGACCGGCAGGAGAACGGTTCCTCGACCATGCCACATGACCCTGGGAGGAGACTGACGTGGTTACGCTTTACGAAAAATCGAATGGGATTTCCCGCCGCGACCTGCTCAAGCGCAGCGGCAGCGTCGGCGCGCTGCTGGTGATCAGCGGCTCGGCGGTGATCTGTCCGCAGGCCGCCTGGGCGCTGGAGGCCAAGGCGCTCAAGCCGGAAACCATGGCGACGCTGATTAAGCTCGCCCGAGACATTTATCCGCACGACCAACTGGCCGACCGCTTCTACGCGATCGCAGTCAAGGGCCAGGACGATCGCGCCGGCAAGGACGAGGCCCACAAGACGCTGATCGAGGATGGCATCGCCGATCTCGACAAGCGGGCCGGTCCGGGCGGCTATCGCGGCCTCGGCTGGGAGGACGACCGGGTGGCCATCCTGCGCGATATCGAGACGACGCCCTTCTTCCAGGCGGTGCGCGGCGATCTCGTCGTCAGCCTCTATAACCAGAAGGAGCTGTGGCCGATCTTCGGCTACGAGGGCGAGTCCTATTCCAAGGGCGGCTATATCGAGCGCGGCTTCGACGACATCGAGTGGCTCTGACGCCGGCCCAAGAGACAGCATAGCCGCCTAAGGAGGCCCATCGCGGATGGGAACGGCGGCCTATTCCGAAAATGCCGAATTGACATTCCTGGGAGGAAATCATGGCAGCGCCTTATGATCTCAACGACGACAGCGTGGTCGTCATCATCGGTTCGGGTGCGGGCGGCGGTACGCTCGGCAACGAACTCGCCCAGAAGGGCATCGACGTCGTCATCCTCGAAGCCGGCAGCCGGCACGAATACGAGGAGTTCATCAACGACGAATGGGAGAGCTTTTCCCAGCTCGCCTGGCTCGACAACCGCACCACCGGCGGCGGCTGGCGCGTGGCGAAGGATTTTCCCAATCTGCCGGCCTGGATCGTCAAGGCGGTCGGCGGCACCACGACCCACTGGGCGGGCGCCTCGTTGCGCTTCCAGGAGCACGAGTTCAAGACGCTGACCAATTACGGCAAGGTCGAGGGCGCCAATCTGCTCGACTGGCCGATCACCCTTGCCGACCTCGAGCCCTACTATGCCAAGGCCGAAGACAAGATGGGCGTCACTCGCACCAACGGCATCGAGGGTTTGCCCGGCAACAACAACTTCAAGATCCTCAAGGCCGGTGCCGACAAGCTGGGCTACAAGGAATGTCACACCGGCAACATGGCGATCAATTCGGCGCCGCGCGACGATCGCAACAGCTGTCAGCAGACCGGTTTCTGCTTCCAGGGCTGCAAATGGGGCGCCAAGTGGTCGACGCTCTATACCGAAATCCCGAAGGGTGAGGCGACCGGCAAGCTGGAAGTCAGGCCGAACTCGCATGTCGTCAAGATCGAGCACGACAAGTCGGGCAAGGTGACGGCCGTCGTCTATGCCGACAAGGACGGCAACATGAAGAGCCAGAAGGCGCGCATCGTCTGCGTCGCCGGCAACTCAATCGAAAGCCCGCGCCTGCTGCTCAATTCGCATTCCTCGATGTTCCCGGACGGCCTTGCCAATTCTTCCGGCCAGGTCGGCAAGAACTACATGCGCCACACCACCGGCTCGGTCTATGCCGTGTTCGAAAAGCCGGTGCATTTCTACCGCGGCACGACCATGGCCGGCATCATCCGCGACGAGGCGAGGCACGATCCGTCGCGCGGTTTCGTCGGCGGCTACGAGTTGGAGACGCTGGCGCTCGGCATCCCGTTCATGGCGGCCTTCCTCGATCCGGGCGGCTGGGGCCGGTCGTTTGCTTCGGCCATGGACCAGTATGCCAACATGGCGGGGCTCTGGATTGTCGGCGAAGACATGCCGCAGGAGCAGAATGCGGTGAAGCTGCATGGCGAGCTGAAAGACAAATACGGCATGCCGATCCCGGACGTGTGGTTCACCGACCACCCGAATGACGAGGCCATGCGCAATCACGCCTATAGCCAGGGCATCAAGCTCTACGAGGCTGTCGGGGCAACCCGCGCCTTCCCGACGCCGCCCTATCCGTCGACCCACAATCTCGGCACCAACCGCATGAGCGAGAAAGCGCAGGACGGCGTCGTCAACAAGCATGGCCAGACGCACGACATCAAGAACCTGTTCGTCTCCGACGGCAGCCAGTTCACAACGGGTGCGGCGGAAAACCCGACGCTCACCATCGTGACGCTGGCGATCCGTCAGGCCGACTATATCGCCGAACAGATGGGCGCCGGCGCGATCTGACAGGAACCTCCCTGCGGACGGGGGCGGTGCGAAGGCACCGTTCCCGTTGCGCATGGGGCTACTGAGTTAACCCGCGAAGGCCTTGCGGTCTCATGGATCAACAAAGCCCAGCGACCTCATCATTTCTCTGTCGAAGCTCTCGACATCACTGCCGCTTCTCTTCAATTCCGATGATTCCTGTCTCCTGCCTTCGGCATAAGCAATCGCTTTGTCGAGCGCTGCGAGCACCTGCTCTTCTGTTCGGCCTTTGGCATCGTTCCAATACATATAGTACCGACCCCAGTAGGGAACGGCCAACGGATCATTCGTTGAGGTAAGGCTTGAGGCATCCGGGGCGTCTAGGGCCTGATCCAGCGCCAATTTGGCATATTCAAAGTCGACAAGGCTTTTTCTTTCGCGCAGCCAAGCGTCTTCCATCGCCGTGGCAAGACACCTGGCCTCGGTTGGTTCAGTTGCGCCCTGTTGCCAGCCTTTCTCCTCGATGGCGGTCTTCGCGGCTTGAAGGATCTGCACCGCGGATTGCCATTCCTCCACATTGAGCGGCAGCTGGTCTTGGGCCGTCACGCTGCTTGCCGATATCATCATTAAGATCCCCACAATGATATTTCTCATGGCTTCCTCCCCTTTAACCTCTGGTTGAAACTCTACCACAGTCACGGGGAGCTTGAAATGAGCAGCTTTTTACGGAACAGTCGACCTGAGCCCTTCTCAAGGGAGACGCGAGGCGGTCAGTGCTTGAGGGTCGCGAGCGCCTTGGCCCGTTCCTTCGTCTTGTCGACGATGCGGCGGATGCGCACGGTGGCCGGCGCCTTGTCCTGCGTGCCCGAGGCGACGGTCATCGGGTTGCCGCGCCAGACGAAGCCATCGCCGAACCAGGCGGTGATCCAGAGGGCCGGCAAAGCGAGATCGCGAAGGATCATGGCGGGGAGCGTCAGGCGTCCCATGTGCCAATGGAAAGCGCGGGTCAGCAGGATCTCGCCACCATACCAGGCGAGCACGTAGAGCATGAAGGTCAGCGGCGAGCAAATGCCGGCCGCGGTCAGGCCGGCAAGCGCCAGGATCGGCAGCGCGCCGCCGGCGAGAAGTTCGGGCAGGAAGAAGAGCGGGAAGGACGAGCGGCGCAGGCGGGCCCAGCGCAGCTGCCGCCGCCACACGGTGATGAGCGTGCGCCGGCCGAGCGGCTGGTCGAAGGGCTCGGTCACCAGCCTCACCTTGAGGCCAATCTGCCGGATGACATGCGTTGCCGCGGCATCTTCGGCCACTTCCTCACCGAGGCGCTCGAAACCGCCGGCGCGCGCCATGACCTGACGATTGAGCAACATGGTCTTGCCTTGGGCAAATCCGATCCCGATAGCATCCGCCAGCAATTGCCAGCGTGCCTGGAAGCTGTTCAACCAGGCGCATTCGAGAATCGCTGCAAAGCCCTGAGGGGCTGCGCCGATCGGCGGCGAGCAAACCAGACCGGTCCCTGTTGTCCATCGGACGAAGAGCCGTTGCAGGTAGTCGGGCGGCATCAACACATTGCTGTCGGCGATGACGATCCAGTCATGCTGGGCCGAACGCCATCCCTTGACCAGATTGTTCATCTTCGGGTTGACGCTGAACACGTCCTCGCCGACCATCAGCCGAGAGGCCCTGTCCGGGTGCGTTGCCATGCAGTCGCGGGCAATCTTGATGGCTGGATCGTTGGCTGACGCGACGCAGAAGACCACTTCATAGTCGGGCCAGTCGAGGCGAAAGGTCGAGGCAAGCGTCTCGGCCAGATTGTTTTCGCGCCCGCACAAGGGCCTGAGAATGGTGACCGCCGGGCGGACGGTCCAGGTTGCATCGGGTTCCACCCGCTTCTTGCGTATCAGTACGATCAGGATGCTGAGCAGATGAACGCAAAGGGCGATTGCGCAGATCCAGAACAAGAAAGTCATGGCACATCCTCGTGGCGGGGGCGCTCTGGCATAGCACCGGCATATGACAGTTCGGCAACCATAGCCTCCCGTCAGAGGCGCGCCAAGTCGTGGAGCGGGCGCCAAGGCGCTTCACGAGCGTCGCTAGGCCTTGCCTTCCTTGTACCGCAGGATGCGGACGATGCGCCAGCCGAGGTAGAGCGCGATGACGCCGGCGGCGAGGAAACCGCTCAGATCGCCGACGATCTCGGCAATGGTCATGACATTGTCGCTGAAGGTCACCCCGAGGCTGGTATAGCCGCCGACCCAGAAAACTTCGCCGGCCACCCCGTAGAAGGTGAAGCGCGCCCAGGAAAAGGCCGTGGCGCCGGCGAGCAGGTTGACATAGGGCCCGAGCGGGGCGAGCAGCCAGCGGGTGAGGAAAATGGCAACCGCGCCACGAGTGTTGATCCGCTCTTGCGCGCTGGCGAGTGCCTGCTGGCGAGCCGGCGTTCTCGCCAACCGCGACACGATGGTGGCGCCGCCCAGCCGGCCGATGGCAAAGCCGGTCTGGTCGCCGAGCACCGCCGCGCCAAGCGCGGTCAAGAAAACCGCGGTCAGGTTGAAATCGCCGGCGGCGGCGAAGGCGCCCATCAGCATCATGACAATCGAGGCCGGAAGCGGCAGGCCAAGGCAGCTCAAGCCGGTGACCGCCGCGAGCAGGGGCAGGCCGTAGACGGGCAGGAGCGCCAGCAACTGGTCCGTCATCTGGCTTGCTCTTCGGCACGCAGCTGTGCGATCGCGGCCTCGATATCCTTCTCCAACGCGTCGAGCGGCTGGCCCCGGTCGCGGGCGATCCGCTCGAGCGTCGGCCGCGTCTTCCGGTCCGGATTGTCCGGCGGCCGAAGGTCGAGGATCTCGATCAAGCGATCGCGCGGCACCTCGTAGGAATGGGCGATGTAGCCGATCGTCATCCAGCCTTCGAGCGGCTGGTTGCGGTGGGCCGGGTCGCTCCAGTAGAGCACGGAAAGCAGGAAGCGGGCGGCAAAGAACAAGGCGATCAGCGTCGCGCCCAGGAAACCGCCGAGCAGCAGGCGATGGCGCTGCCAAAGTATCGCGAGAGCCGTCACCTGTCGTTCCCCACCGAATTCTCCATGTCGCCCGAGGCCGGACTTGACAGCCGTGGTCTCTGGCTTTCAATCGTCCGCGATCATCTAAACGGAAAAGGCACGTTGCGGCAATGAACGCTTCTGATGTTTGTCTCGAGGAAAGCTGGAAGAGGGTGCTCGGGCCTGAATTCGCAAGCCCTTACATGGGCCAGCTCAGGGAGTTCCTGCGTGCCGAGAAAGGCGACGGCAAGCGTATCTTTCCCAAGGGTGCGGAGTATTTCCGCGCCCTCGACCTGACGCCGCTTTCTCGCGTGCGGGTCGTCATTCTCGGCCAGGACCCCTATCACGGCGCGGGACAGGCCCATGGCTTGTGCTTCAGCGTCCGGCCCGGTGTGCGCATTCCCCCGTCTCTGGTCAACATCTACAAGGAGATGGAGAGCGATCTGGGCATACCGCGCGCGTCCCATGGCTTTCTCGAGAGCTGGGCGCGACAGGGCGTGTTGCTGCTCAACAGCGTGTTGACCGTCGAGGAGGCGCGCGCCGGCGCCCATCAGGGCCGAGGCTGGGAGCGCTTCACCGATGCGGTCATCCGGGCCGTCAACGACGAATGCGACAATGTCGTCTTCATGCTCTGGGGTTCCTATGCGCAGAAGAAGGCGGCTTTCGTCGATGGCAAGCGCCATCTGGTGCTGAAGGCGCCGCATCCCTCGCCGCTATCCGCCCATAACGGTTTTTTCGGTTGCCGGCATTTCTCCAAGGCGAACGAATTCCTCGTCGCGCGGGGGCTCGATCCGATCGATTGGAGACTGCCGGATGCGCCGCTCGGGAACCATCCTGAACTGTAGGCGACCCTCCGTATACTCCCTAAAATTTTATTGATTTCGGCCTTGGCCCGGTCCAGCATGCCCGCTGATTTTTGAAGGCATTTTTCAGGACGTATTGGCATGACCCCGTTGCATTTTTCGCAGCCACTCTGGCGGCGGCCCCCGCGCGCCCTGTTCGCCGGTGAGCCGATATCCTCGCCGGAGCGCGTCGACCTGACCGTCATCGGCGGCGGCCTGCAGGGACTTTCGACGGCCTATGCCGCGGCACGCAGGGGCCTTTCTGTGCGGGTGATCGAGGCGCGCGAACTGGGTGAGGGGGCGTCCGGCCTGAACGGCGGACAGGTCATTGCCGGCCTGAAACAGGATCCGGACTGGCTGATGCAGCATTTCGGCCAAGCTCGAGGCAGCGCGTTGGTCGATTTTGCCGCCGGCGCCGCCGATGCGGTTTTCGACCTGATCCAGACGGAGGGCCTGGACGTCGAGCACGTCCGGTCCGGCTGGATTCAAGCGGCCCATACCCCGGCGGCCCTTGTGGCCGCCGAGGAACGCAATCGTCAATGGCGGGCGCGGGGCGCCGATGTGATGCTGTTGAACGGCGCGGAAGTGGCGCTGCTCACTGGGGCGAGCGGCTATCTCGGTGGCTGGCTCGATCGCCGCGGCGGTACCATCGATCCGCTTGCCTTCGTCTTCGAACTGGCACGTCTGGCGACCCAGTCCGGTGCCCGGATCGCCACGGCTACGAGGGCGATCGGGTTGCGGCGCGAGGGGGCGGACTGGCTGGTCGATACCTCGGCTGGATACCCGGTCAGGTCCCGTTCCGTCGTGGTCGCCACTAATGCCTATTCCGACCGGCTCGTTGCGGGGCTGGCGCGAAGCCTCCTACCATTGCATTCCTTCCAGATCGCCACCGCGCCCTTGCCGCCGGACCTGCGGGAGACCATCCTGCCGCATGGGCAGGCCGTCTCCGACAGTCGCCGTATTGTGGTCTATTACCGCAAGAGCCCGGACGGCCGCCTGGTGTTTGGCGGGCGCGGCCGGATGGCCGAGCCGAAAAACGAGACGGACTGGGACCATCTGCAACGGGCGATGCTCCGGCTCTTTCCGGCGCTTGAGGGCGTGACCATCGAGCATCGCTGGTTCGGTCGCGTGGCCATGACGCCGGACCAACTCCCGCATGTCCATGAACCGGAAAGGGGCCTGCTGGCCGTTGCCGGCTGCCAGGGACGGGGTGTCGGATTGATGACCGCGCTCGGGCCCCGTCTGGTCGATTACATCCAGGGTGGCGATCCGGCCGCCTTGCCGTTACCGCTGACGCCGATCCGCCCAATCCCGTTTCATTCCCTTCGCGCGCTCGGCGTCGGCGTCGCGATCGCCTGGTATCGCATGCTTGACGGAATGGAGGGGTAGCGATGCTCGGTCGAGTTGGCGGATGCGGCCCGGGGAGGCACGGCCTGTCGTGGCGATGATCGGCCGCCGCGGCCTTGCAAGCGCCGTCGCTTGCCGTTTAACTGATCGCACCGTCCACCCGATGTCCAAGGGCCTTCCTTCACGATGAAACGCGTCTTCAATCCGCCATCCGTTCGCCCTCCCTTCGGCCAGTATAATCACGGGCTGCTCGTGCCGCCGGGCGCGAGCCTGCTGGTGACGTCGGGCCAGTTGGGCATTCGTCCCGATGACAGCATTCCGGACGATGTGACCGGCCAGGCGGAATTGTGCTTCGAGGCGATCAAGGCCATTCTGGAGGAGGCTGGGATGAGCTTTGCCGACGTCGTCCGGATCTCGGGCTTCGTCACCCGGCGGGAGGACTTCGCCGCCTATATGGCGGTTCGGGACCGGTACACGCTGGAGCCGAAGCCGGTTTCGACGCTGATCGTCGTCGGTGGTTTTACCCGTCCGGAGTTTCTCGTCGAGGTCGAGGTCACGGCGGCAAAACTCGTCTGAAACGCCCGCATTTGCGGCGTTGAATGCCTGCCGGCGGCGGCTTGCAGGATGTTTCCGTGCCGACGCGCGGACTTTCCCCCACCATTCGAAGGGTATTTTCAGGAACAAAAGGGAGCCCCGCAAGTTCTTACGGTCAATGGCACATCAACAAGAAAGGATACCGCCATGAAGACCAAGATTCTTGCAGTTAGCGCCATCGTGCTCGGCTCGATCGCTGTCCCTGCCATCGCTCAGGAAGGCACCGTCACGGGTGCTGCCGGTGGCGCCGTGACCGGCGCGATCGTCGGTGGTCCGGTCGGCGCGGCCGTCGGGGGCGTCGTTGGTGCCATTGCCGGCACTGCCGTTGCTCCGCCGCCGGCCCAGGTCGTGACCTATGTCCGCCAGCAGCCGGTTCCGACCGAGACGGTCGTGATCGAACAGCCGATCGTCGTCGGCAAGCCGATCCCGGATACGGTCGTGCTGACCCCGGTCGCCGAAGACCCGACCTATTCCTATGCCGTGGTCAACAATCAGCGCGTCATCGTCGACCCGCAGACCCATGTGGTCGTCCAGGTCGTCGAGTAACGATCAATGATGATGCCGGGCGGCGCATAGCTGCCCGGCGGCATGCACCAGCATTCTGACATTCTGATAACCCTGATCAAGGAGCGGGCGATGAAAACGTCGGTCCTCGCACTGAGTGCGTTAGTCATCGGTCTTTCCGTCGCCCTTTCGGTGAAGGCCGCAAGTCAATCCAGCGATCGCCCTGACGCGGCGGTCGTGCTCCAGCCGGAGGCGCAAGCCGCAGGGTGGAGGGTCGAGGCGGCGCTTCAACAGGAACCGCAGGATGTCGTAACCAATCGGCCGGTCGATGTATTCGCACCGCGTCCGATCCCTGAGAACAGACTGAACATTCGTCGGGTGGGGCCGCGCTTTTTCCCCGATCCGACCCACGCGCTCGATCTCGGGCGCTGAAACCGAGGAGACCTGACATGACTGATTATCAGACCAACACCACCCGTCCCGTCCATCCGCAGGATCCGAGAACCCCGGCGGATCGTGGCACCACCGTCGTCAACAATGACCGCAGCAGCGGCGCCGGTTGGGCTGTCGCCCTCCTCGTCGCCGTCGCACTCGGCATCGGCGCCGTCTTCATGTTCACCGACTTCTCCCTGAACGGCGATTCCGTCGATGTAGACGTCACCGCTCCGACGAGCTCGGCACCGGCTGATCCTGCCCCGGCGACCGATGCCGCTCCGGCTCCGGCTGCCCCGGCAACGCCGGCTCCTTCGACCGATGCCGCTCCGGCTGCCCCGGCCGCTCCGGCTCCGTCCACGACGCCCGCACCGGCTGGCCAGTAACCCCCTCGCTGCCCAGCTTCGTGCAAACGGCCGGCTCCCTATGCGGGGGCCGGCCTTTTGCGTGATCAGAAGTCTTCCATGACCTTGCGGACGCGGGCGAGAAAAGCCGCCCGTGTCTCCTCGGTGCAGTTGTTCATGTCGTAATGGGCGAGATACTTGACCGGCGCGCCGATCTCGATCTGGGCGCGCAGCACGCGGGTGACGATCTTCTTCGGTGGATTGCCGACGAGAAAGGCGCGCCAGGGCGTAGCACCATAGGTCATCACAGCGGCCAGCTTCCTGATGTGGCGCAGCGTCGGCGTCAGCTTGCCGTCCTCCAGGTCGAACGACACGCCCTTGACCCAGACGCGGTCGAAATAGCCCTTGAGCATGGCCGGGAAACCGAAGTTCCATACTGGCGTGACGATGACCAGGGCTTCCGCCGCCTTCAGCCGCTCGACATGGGATTTCACCAGGACGGTGTTTTCCGGATAGTCGTGGTAGACGGTGCGGTCGTGGGCGGAGAGGACGGGGTCGAAACCTTCCTCATATAGATTGCAGCCATCGACCTCGTGGCCCGCCTTGGTCAGGCTCTCGCAGGTCTGGCGATAGAGCGCCCGGCCATAGCTTTCGTCGAGCGGATGGGAATGCAGAACGAGTACGCGCATCGTGTTGAAAAGCTCCATGTCGTGGCCCGGCACTGAATGCCGCCGAGCGTTGAGTGAAAATTTTCCGCGCCGTTTGTCCCGATGATCAGCGGCCCGCCGCCATAGCCGGGCCTTTGACCACCATGGTCGTTTCCATGCGTCGAGGCCGTTTGCGAGCCCCGATCGGGAGTACCTTCGGATGTTCTGTCTGTCGTGGCGGTATCAGGTCTCCATGAATGCCTGGAGACCGGGGAAGAGGTAGTTCTTGCCGGCCTTGAAGTCGAAATCGGGATTGTCCCAGGCGATCATCTTGCCGGGGTTCAGGAGGCCCTTCGGATCGGTTTCCTTCTTGAAGGCGAGCTGAACCGTGTCCGTCTGCTTCATGCCGCCTTCCTCCAGCGTGTAGCGGTGCGGGTTGAAGATCGGGCAACCGTTCTCCTCATGGATCCTGATGATCTCCTCCAGCCGTTCCGCCGTGGTGTAGCGCACCAGCGGCAGGCCCGAGCACTGGATCGCGCCGTCGAACTTGATGAATTCGAGGTGGCCGATCACTTCGTCGCCGAAGATTTCCACCATTCTGCCGACCTTCTCTACATGGTTCGGACCGGGATACTGGACCTGCAGATAGGTGAAGCCCGGATCGAGCTTCAGGGCGCGCAGGGTGGTGTGGTTCCAGGCCAGTTCATAGGCATGCGGTATGCCCTTCATGCTTTCGACCGTGTCGGAGCGGAAGCGGATTTCCCCCTTCATCTTCTCGACATAGGAGGCGAAGGGTTCCATCGAATGCGGCGCGACCATCAGCACGACGACAGACTGGCCTTCCTTCAGCCAGGGCTTGTGGCGGGTGAAATACTCATAAGGCACAGGGGCGGCGATCGGCGCGACTTCCTTCAAAAGAATGCCGTTGCGATGGGTGAGCGCATCGGCGAAACGCACCGCGTCCATGAAGTCGTCATAGCCGACGATGACGTCGACCCAGTCGTAAGCCGGGGCGAGCGGCATCTCGACTTCGGTGATGATGCCGTTGGTGCCGTAGGCGTGGGAAACCTTCTGCAGGTCCCAGGCCGAAAGCTCGAGCACGCGCGGTTCCGCTTCCATGGTCACGACGCGCAGGCGCAGGATGTTGCCGAGGTCGCGCAAGCCGCCCCAGGTGATCGAGCCGACCCCGCCGGAGCCGCCGGCGATAAAGCCGGCGATCGTCGCGGTCTGGGCGGTCGAGGGATGAAAGCGCAGTTCCTGGCCGGAATGGGCCTTGGTCTCCTTGTCGAGTTCAGAGACGATGACGCCTGGTTCGCAGATCACCCGCCCCGGATGGATCGCCTTGATCTTGTTCATGTTCATCAGGTTCAGGATGATCCCGCCGGAGAGCGGCATGGCCTGGCCGTAATTGCCGGTGCCGCCACCGCGCGGCGTGACCGGCACGCCGTGGGCGTAAGCCACCTTCAGCGTACGGATGACTTCCTCTTCGCTCTTCGGCGAGACGACGAGGTCTCCGACGACATTGTCGAGCTGGGCCTTGAGGATCGGCGAGTACCAATAGAAGTCGCGGCTCTTCTGTTTGACGAGCGCCGGATTGTCTTCGACCGCAATGCCTTCGAGTTCCTTTTTGATCTGCTGGTAGTCGGCCATGGTCAGTCTTTCATCAGCGGGTCAAGGTCACGGTAATCCGGCAGGCTGCGGTCGATGCCCTTGCCATTCCGCACGATGATGCGGTCAGCCTGCGGACGGGAAAGGAATTCGCTCCAGCGTCGCGCCGAAAACAGCACGAGGTCGGCGGGAAGGCCGGCGGCGATGCGCCCGCGGTCGGCGCGGCCGAGAATATCGGCCGGCGTGCGGGTGACGACACGGGCGGCCTCGTCGAGCGGATGGTCGAGATGGAGGATGCGCACCCCCTCACGGAACACCTCGACCGGATCGAGGTCGCCATAGGCGTAGAACGGGTCGCGGGTATTGTCGGAGGAGATCGCGGTCGGGATGCCGGCCTCCGTCAGTTCATGGAACAGCGTCACGCCGCGATAGCGCGGCGTGCGGTTCGGCGCCCGGTCCTGCAGGTACATGTTGCACATCGGCAGCGAGACGACGGAAAGGCCGGCCTTTGCCACGACATCGATCGTCGCCTTGGCGAGATCGTCGTTCTGGCGGGCGAGCGAGCAGCAATGGCCGACGGTGACGGCCCCTGCAAAGCCGTTGCGGATCTTCGCCTCGGCGATGGTCTTCAAGGTCAGGACTTCGTGGTCCTGGGTCTCGTCGACGTGGAGGTCGATGTCCAGCCCACGCTCGGAAGCGGTGCGGAACAGCATGTCGAGGCGGGTTTCGAGATCCGGCATCAGGTAGGTCACGCCGCCGAGCAGGCCGCCATGGCTTGCGACCACGTCGGTGAGGTCGCCGAAGAAGGCCTCGTCGGTGATCATGTCGAGCGGGAAGAGGGCGACGGCCTGGAGGGTGATCCTGTCCTTCCAGGCATCGCGCAGTTCGGAGAAGACCTCGAAGGAAATGCGATGTTGCGGCGGCAGGCTGTCGAGATGGGTGCGGATCAGGCCGGTGCCGTGGGCATAGGCGGTCTTTAGCGAAAACTCCATGCGGGCACGCACGTCGGCGGCCGACCAGCAGGCCTCACGGTCGGTGCGCACGGCGTCGAGCGCGCCGGGGAAATCGCCGGTCGGGTTGGGTCGGCGGTCCCAGATATGGCCCTTGTCGAGATGGGTGTGCATGTCGGCGAAGCACGGCCAGACCATGCCCTGCGCGAGATCCGTGGCCGGCATATCCGTCGGCGCGGAGCCGGCGGGCAGGATCGCTTCGATCTTGCCGTCGGCAATGACGATATCCGCATCGATCAGACCTTCGCGGCCGCTCGGCCCGGCAAAGCCATCGACGGTGATGGCCGGCAGCGTGGCGTTCGTCAGGACATAGCGGTCGGCGGTGGGAAGGGAGGGAAAGGGCATCAGTTTTCTCTCTTGAGGCTGCTTTCGTGCCAGCGATGCAGGGCGAGCCAGGACAGGAAGGAGGTGATCGCGAAGATCAGGACGCCGAGGCAGGACAGCAGGAAGAGGGCCGCGAAGAGGCGGGGGATGTTCAGTCGATACTGTGCCTCCAGCAGGCGGAAGGCGAGGCCCGAGCCGGCGCCGGCCGAGCCCGCGGCAAATTCGGCGACAACGGCGGCGATCAGGGCAAGGCCACCGCCGATACGAAGCCCCGTCATGAAATAGGGAAGCGAGGCGGGGAGCTTCAGGTAGAGCAGCGTCTGGAGCCGTGTCGCGCCATAGAGGTCGAAGAGGTTCAAGAGGTTGTGGTCGACGCTTTTGAGGCCCTGCACCATGTTCGACAGGATCGGGAAGAAGGCGACGAGGAACGCGCAGATCAAAAGGGCGACCTGGGTGGAGGGCGCGTAGATCAGGATCAGCGGGGCGATCGCGACGATCGGGGTCACCTGCAGGATGACGGTGATGGGATAAAAGGCGAGTTCGATCCAGCGCGACTGGACGAGGAAGATGGCGATGCCGACGCCGCCGATCAGCGCCAGCGCCAGCGAGGCAAGGGTGATCTTGGTCGTGACCCAGAGTGCCGGCGCCAGTGTTCCCCAGTCCGTGATCAGCGCGGTGCCCGCGGCGATCGGGCTCGGCAGGATATATTGCGGAACGCCGGACAGGACGACTCCGATCTGCCAGGCGGACAGAAGCGTGAAGACCACGATGATCGGCACGATGACCTTCAACAGCGTGTCGCGCGAACGGGAGGCTGCAACGGGTTTGGCGGCGGTCGGGGAGGCGGGGCTCATGACCATCAGTGTGCGTCCTCTCCGTCCATGGCTTCCAGCAGTGTTTCCGAAACCGTCTCGCAGGCCTGACGATATTCTTCCGAGGTGCGGTAGTGCGCGTCGCGCTCCAGACTGGTGTGCAGCGCAAAGTCGGCATGAACCCGGCCGGGCCGCGACTTCATCACGACGATGCGGCTCGACAGATAGGCGCTCTCGAAGACGGAATGCGTGACGAAGACGACGGTAATGCCGGTCTCTTTCCACAGGCGCAGAACGTCGTCGTTGAGCTTCTGCCGCGTGATTTCGTCAAGCGCCGCGAAGGGCTCGTCCATCAAAAGCAACTTCGGCCGGGTGACCAGCGCGCGGGCGATCGAGACGCGCATCTTCATGCCGCCGGAGAGTTCGCGCGGATAGGCCTCGGCAAAATCCTCAAGGCCGACGGTCGCAAGCGTTGCCATGATCTCGTCGCGCGCGGCGGCCTTGGAGACGCCCTTGAGCTTGAGCGGCAGGTGGACATTGCCGAACACCGTCTGCCACGGCATCAGCGTCGGTTCCTGGAAGACGAAGGAAATGTCGCCCTCGGGCAGGCCCTTGGAATTGATGCGCGAGCTTGGCCAATCGATCATACCGGTCGAGGCGTCGCCCAGTCCGGCAATGATCCTGAGCGCCGTCGACTTGCCGCAGCCGGAGGGGCCGAGCAGGCTGACGAATTCGCCGCCGTTGACGGTGAGCGACATGTCGGAGAGGGCCACGGTGCCGCTGGAAAAGACCTTGGTCACCTGGTCCATGACGACGAGCGGCCGGCGCCGCGCGTCGGTCGGCGATGCGCCGTTCTGGGCGGAGGAGGTTGCCGTCTCGGCGTCTGGAGATGTCATTGCGGGCCTTGATTGCTTCTTGTTGGTCGGGATCGGCGTATTCCCGCTTCTCCCCCATCGGGGAGAAGGTGGTCCGAAGGACCGGATGAGGGGGGCGTCAGCAAGGCCTCCGGCCTCCCCCTCATCGCCTCGCATCCACTCGGCCCTTCTCCCCGCGGGGAGAAGGGCTTCCGTGTCACTTCTTCAGCGCCATGCCGACGCCCTTGCAGACGTATTTTGTGGTGAAGGCCTTGGTGTAGTCGAGGTCGGCGGTCTGGACGCCGATCGAGACCATGTCGTCGAAGAACTTCTTGTAGCGCTCCTCGGTCATGCAGCCGATGCCCTTGTCGAGCGCTTCGCCGGATTCGACGATGCCGTATTCCTTCATCTTGGCGATGGAATACTCGATCTGGCCATCCGTCATTTCCGGATTGTCCTTCTTGATCAGGTCGTTGGCGGCCTTGTTGTCGCCGTGGAGATAGTTGTACCAGCCTTCGATCGAGGCATCGACGAAGCGCTGAACCAGGTCGGACTTGGTCTCGACCATGGTGGCGGTGGTGGTGATCATCGTCGAATAGGGGTTGTAGCCGTTGTCGGCGAGCAGGAAGACCTTCGGTGCCCAGCCGGCCTGCTTCTCGATCTCATAGGGTTCCGAGGTCAGGTAGCCCTGCTGGGCCGACTTCGGATCGGCGATGAACGGCGCCGGGTTGAAGGTGTAGGGCTTGTACTGCTCGTCCTTGAAGCCCGGATAGTTCTTCTTCATCCACTCGAAATAGGTGACGTAGCCGTCCTTGCCCATGAAGATCGAATCGAGCTTGGCGAGGTCGGCGAAGGTTTCGACGCCTTGGTCGGGATGGGCGAGCAGGACCTGCGGATCCTTCTGGAAGATCGCGGCGACGTCGACCAGCGGAATGCCCTGCTTGACGGCATCCATCTCGCCGAGCGGGCTGCCCATGTAGAAATCGACCTTGCCGGCGATCAGCAGCGCGCGATTGGCGGCATTCGGGCCGCCCTGGACGATGGTGACCTTGAGGCCGTGCTTTTCATAGGTGCCGTCGGCGACGGCCTGATAGAAACCGCCATGTTCGGCCTGGGCCAGCCAGTTGGTGCCGTAGCTGACCTCGTCGAGGGCATAGGCCTGCTGTGCCGAAAGCGCCGTTCCGAGCCCGAGAAGGGCGAGGAAGGTGGTCTTGCTGAGAGTGTCGCGCATGTCGATCGAGTTCCCCTGTCCATTCGCCGAAGCTCCGCCATTGGGCTCCGTTTTCCATATTTGAGCGGTTGCCTTGCGCTTTGAAAAGCATCAAAATTCGTCCGCATTGATGCCTTTTTTGCACCGCTGTGCAGGTAGATGCCCAATTTATGCTATTCGATTAAAAATTATGCAATGGTGACCCCGTGCTTCATTCCCGAAAGCTGCAATACATCAATGAAATCGTCCGCTGCGGCTCGATCCGCAAGGCGGCGGCGCGGCTCAACGTCGCCTCGTCGGCGGTCAACCGGCAGATCCTGGCGCTCGAAGAGGAACTTGGGGCGCCGATCTTCGAGCGGCTGCCGCGCGGTCTTCGCCTGACGGCTGCCGGCGAGCTGTGCGTCGAGCATATCCGCGACGTCCTGAAGAACTACGAAAAGCTCGAATCCCGCATTCGCGGGCTGAAAATGCCGCAGGCCGGCAAGGTGACGCTGGTGACGACGGTCGGCCTGGCCGCCGGTCCCCTGCCGCAGATCCTGGCGCGCTTTCTCGAATCGCACCCGCGGGTCCGCATCCAGCTGCGCAATGACGGCGGTTCGACGACCATCAACCCGGTGCTGACCGGCGAGGTCGACATCGGCCTCGGCTTCAACATCCCGGCCACCCCCGGCATCCGCACGCTCGCCAATTTCGATGTGCCGGTGGGCGTGGTGCTGCCGCCCGGCCATCCGCTGTCGCATGAGGCGGGACCGATCGACCTCGCCGATGTGGTGCAGGAAAAGCTGGTGCTGGCGCAGTCGGGCACCAGCCTGCGCAATATCATCGACCTGGCGCTCGCACCGGTGCCGCTGCCGGTCGAGCCGGTGCTGGAGACCAATTCGTCAGAGTTGATGAAGCAACTGGTCAAGTGCGGGGTGGGGCTGACGCTGCTCAATCCGCTTGACGTGATCAGCGAGTGCCGGGCCGGGGAACTGGTCTTCCGTCCGCTGCTCGAGGCCCAGTTACGCCACCAGCCGATGAAGCTCTTTGCCCGGGCGCGGGCGCCGCTCGATGCGGCGACCAGCCTGTTTGTCGAGTATCTGATGCAGGAATTGGTGGGTCTGGTGCACGAACTGCAGGGCAAGGGCCATATACCGGCGGGCGAGAAGCCGGGGGAGCGGGCTCTTGCGATGCGCGACGAAGATCAGCGCGAATAGAGATTGGCCAGCGGATAGCCGGCCAGGTCGCGCAAGAGCTCTATGAAACCCGCGACCTGATGCCTGCAGATCGCCGCGCCCTTTTCCGCCGTGCCCTTCGAGGCATCGCCGACCACGCCGTTTGGATTGAGGTCGTGCGCGATCCAGGCGAGCGAATGCGGCGGCAACGGGGTCAGGTATTTCGAATTGGCCTTCATCTCCTCCGCACGCGAAACGAAGTTCTCGGCCTTGTCCATGCGCACCAGATCCGGGCGGAAGTGGAGCATCAGCGAGGTTTCGACCTCGCCGCCGTGGATGCCGTATCGGGTCTCGTGGTCCGAGATCATGCCGTCCGGATTGCCGAAGCGGCCCCACTGGGTGGAGACCACGGCCATCTGGTGGCGCACTCTGAGTTCGCGGGCGACGATGCTCATCACGTCGACATTGCCGCCATGGGAGTTGACGATGACCATCTTGCGGATCCCGGCCTCGGCGACCTTGGTGCCGATTGCGGTCCAGGCGGGAATGAGGATCTCCGGGCCGAAGGACAGTGTGCCGGGGCCGTAAATGTGCTCGTTGGCCTTGCCGATTTCCTGGGTCGGCAGGACGAGAAAATCGAGATCGTCCGGACGCTGGTTCTTCAGTTCGGCGAGCATGCCATTTGCGATCGCGACGTCGGTGGCGATCGGCAGATGGGGGCCGTGCTGCTCGGTCGAGGCGATCGGCAGGATGGCGATGGTCGTGTCGGGGGAAAGCCCGGCGAAGTCGGCGGTGTTCAGTTCGTTCCAGAAGAATGGCTTGGCCATGGTCGGTTCCCTCGCAAGTGTCCGGAGAATCGATAGGACACTTGGGTGGGCTTGGAAAAGCACCATATTGCGTGCAGGGTGCTGCCTTAAAGCGAGCGGTTACTTGCGGTCGGCACCAGGTCTTGCGCGAGGCGCGTCAGGCGGTCGGTCTGGGCTTGCCCCATTCGGCAATGGCGATACCGCCGAGAACCAGCGAAAGCGCGATCAGGTGCAGCGGCTGAAGCGCCTCGCCGATCACCGCGAGTGACAAAAGCGTGCCAAATACCGGGACGAGATTGATGAACAGGCCCGCCCGGTTGGCGCCGATGCCCTCGACGCCCAGCACATAGAAGACCTGTGAAATCAGCGAGGGGAACAGAGCGGCATAGGCGATCATGCCCATTCCGGCGAGATCCGGCAGGATCATCGTGCCATTGGCCTCTTCCCAAAGAACGAGCGGCAGGCCCGTCATCGCGCCGCCCAGCGCGGAGGCGGCCATCAGGCTCTTCCAGTGGATCGCCGGCTTCCAGCGCAACGCGATCGTATAAATGGCATAGGCGGCAACCGCGAGCAGCAGCAGCGCATCGCCGAAATTGAGCGCCAGCGACAGCAGCACATCAAGATCGCCACGGGTTGCGGTCAGCGCCACGCCGACGAAGCTGATGGCGAAGCCGAGGATCTGGACCGCGGAGACCGGGATGCGGAACAACAGGAAGTTGAGGATGAAAATCAGCACGGGAATGCCGCCCTGCTCGATCGCGCCGTTGACGGCGCTGGTGTATTTTAGGGCGGTATAGAGAAAGCCGTTGAAGGCGGTATAGCCGATCGCGCCATAGCCGAGCAGCAGCAGCCAGTGGCGCTTCAGTTCGGGCCAGTCCTTTTTCAGTTGCGGCACCGAGATCGAACAGATGATGATCAGCGCGATGGACCAGCGCGAAAAATTGAGCACCATCGGGCTGACATGGCCGACGGCCAGCTTGCCCACCACGGTGTTTCCACCCCAGAAAAGCGTTGCAACGGTCAGAAAGAAATAGGCTCTGAGAAGCAAGGGATTGCACCGGGAGGTTGGTCGGGAGGGCGCGCTAAGGCTTTGATCTGCCGGATGAGATAGGCGAGGGGCAGCGTTTTGTCACGCAAAAAGCCGATTTCGCCCGCATAACGAGTCGATTTCACAAAAACAACACAGTATAGATGCGCGGGTTTGGATAAGGCGCAGTCTGTTGCGCGATAGACAGGATTTCGAAATGACGAATGTCGTGGTTGTGGGTTCGCAGTGGGGTGACGAGGGCAAGGGCAAGATTGTCGACTGGCTCTCCGAGCGGGCGGATATCGTCGTCCGGTTCCAGGGCGGCCACAATGCCGGCCATACGCTGGTGATCGACGGCATCAGCTACAAGCTGTCGCTGCTGCCTTCGGGCGTCGTTCGGCCTGGCAAGAAGGCCGTGATCGGCAATGGCGTCGTCGTCGATCCGCATGCGCTGATCGCCGAGATCGGCCGCCTCAAGGATCAGGGCGTCGAGGTGACGCCGGACAATCTGCGAATCGCCGAGAACGCCACGCTGATCCTGTCTCTGCACCGCGAACTTGACGGCATGCGCGAAGATGCGGCCACCAATAGCGGAACGAAGATCGGCACCACCCGTCGTGGCATCGGTCCGGCCTATGAGGACAAGGTTGGCCGTCGTGCGATTCGCGTCATGGATCTCGCCGATCTCGATGCGCTCGAAGGCAAGGTTGAACGTATCCTGACCCACCACAATGCGCTTCGCCGCGGTTTCGGCGCGCCCGAGGTCGAACACAAGACGATCATGGAGGAACTGACCTCGATCGCCGATCGCGTCCTGCCGTTCATGGATTCGGTCTGGGTTCTGCTCGACAAGGAACGCCGCAAGGGTTCGCGCATCCTGTTCGAAGGCGCGCAGGGCTCGTTGCTCGATATCGATCACGGCACCTATCCCTTCGTCACCTCGTCCAACACGGTTGCCGGCCAGGCCGCCGCCGGCTCCGGCATGGGGCCGGGCTCGCTCGGCTATATCCTCGGCATTACCAAGGCCTATACGACCCGCGTCGGCGAAGGCCCGTTCCCGACGGAGTTGACCGACGAGATCGGCCAGTTCCTCGGCGAAAAAGGCCATGAATTCGGCACCGTCACCGGCCGCAAGCGCCGTTGCGGGTGGTTCGATGCCGCCCTGGTTCGCCAGTCGGTCGCGACCAACGGCATCACCGGCATCGCGCTCACCAAGCTCGACGTTCTCGATGGCCTCGACGAATTGAAGATCTGTGTGGGTTACAAGCTCGACGGCCAGGAAATCGATTACCTGCCGGCCGCTCAGGCGGCGCAGGCGCGGGTCGAGCCGATCTACATCACGCTCGAAGGCTGGAAGGAATCGACCGTCGGCGCCCGCAAATGGGCGGATCTTCCGGCCCAGGCGATCAAGTATGTCCGCCAGGTCGAGGAGTTGATCGGTGCGCCGGTGGCGCTGCTTTCGACCAGCCCCGAGCGCGACGACACCATACTTGTGACTGATCCATTTGAAGACTAAGCTTGGATTTCGTTAAGCTTTTGCCAGCCGGCGCGCGCCGGCGACAACGAGAAAGTGCTGATGGCTGACTTCATTGCGGTTATCCGGCGTGCCGTGGACGGCCTGTCGAACAATACACCTGAGATGCGTGCCAAGGTCTATGACAAGGCACGCAGCGCCGTGCTGCGGCAGCTGGAGAACATGAACCCGCGGCCGCCGGAGCAGATGCTCCAGCGGCAGCTGGCGAAGCTGGACGCCGCGATCCTCGAGGTCGAGGCGGAACATGCCGAAGCCTTGCCGGACGAGGAGGCCGCAGCAACCTTCGAGGAGGCGATGACGCCACAGCCTGCCATTGGGCAGGACTGGCAGGAGCCGGCGCCCGAGCAGGCAGAAGCGGCCGCAGTCGAGCCCGAACGGCCGGTTGAAGCAGCGCCCGGGGCATGGCAGGCAGAAGCGGCCCCGGCCGAGCCCGATCCTTGGGCGGCGCCTGCCGAACCCGAACAGGCGGCGCCAGAACAGGCCGAGCCGGAAGACCATGCGGAAGCCGAACGGCGCTTCGAGGCGGAGCAGGTGGAGCCCCCGGAAACTGCCGGGATGGTACCCGAGCTGCAGCCCGCGCCCGAGCCACAGCCCGCGCAAGTATTCGAAGTCGCGCCTCAGGAAGAGCCCGTTCGATGGGCCGAGGAGCCGGTCGAGGCCGTCGAGCAGCCGGCACCGGCCGCGTTCCCGGCCTATTCGGACGTCGACCGCGATGTCGTTTCGACGGTCGAACCGGATCAAGGCTATGCCGCGCCGGTTGCCTCGGAAGAACCGGAGGAGTATCGCGAGAGCCAGCGCGCAGCCGAAGCCCAGGCCGAAGTGCTTGAGGCGGAGGCGGAAACGCCAGCTGTCGAGGTTGCGCCCACGGTTCCCTCCTATAACCGGCTGGTGGAAATCCCGGTAACGGGCGAAGACGACTGGATGCCCAGGCGCGCGGCGGATGCCGGTGCCGAGCAGGATCAGGCGGCCGCGCCGGAAGCGGCAGCGGTTCAGCCGGCGGCGTACGAGCCGTGGGAGCTTCCCACGGACGCATCCTGGCGCAGCGAACCGGCTCGACCGACCGACGCCGACGCGCTTGCCACGCCGTCCGACGGTGTGACTGGCGTGAAGTCCGAGCCTGCGGCACCGGGGACGCTTGACGCCCTCGACTGGGACAGCGCGGCCTATGCCCTGCCGTCCGCGGGGGCCAAGGACGGCCCATCCACGGACATGCCGGTGGCGAGCGACGATTTCTCCGACTGGTTTGCCGAATATGACAAGCCGAAGGAGACTGCGGCCGATGGGGGCGTGGCCGCTGTCGTGCCGGTCGGGGACACGGTCGTTCAGCCGCAGCCTGTGGCTGCGGACGCAGCGCCGGCGTCAAGCGGCGTGGAAGACGTCGATGCCTTCCTCGCCGAAACGCAGCAACGCGCCTATCGCATCGAGCCCAAGGAGCGGCGCAATTATGCACCGGTCGTGCTTGGCCTTCTGGGTGTCGCCCTGGTCGCAGGCGGCGGCTTTGCCGCCTGGACCTATCGCGATCGGATCACCCAGTATGTCAGCAGCCTGACCGATACGACGCCGGCCACGGTCACCGAACAAACGGCGCCCGAAGCGGGCAACGGGGCGGAGACGGCAACGGGCACGCCCGCGCCGGCCGCGGAGACGGGTCAACCGGCCAATGGTGCTGCGGACGACGGATCGGTCGCCGGCCAGAAGTTCACCCAGCGCCTCATGCCGGACGGAACGGAAGTCGACGAAGGCGCCGGCACGACTGCCGCGGGTGGTCCGTCGAGCGAAGGCAAATCGGTTTCCGAGCAGAATGTCGCCTCGACCGTGGAGCCGACCGACCAGCCGGCGGTTGGAACCAATGCCGGGGTCGCACAGCCGGCCACACCAACCACGACGGCTCCCTCCACCGGCGACAGCGTAGCGCCGGCCGCGAACGGTGAGCGGGCCTTCCTCTATGAGGAACGTCTCGGCCAGACCACGCCGACCGCCGTGCCCGGCACGATCGCCTGGAGCGCGCTGCGCGAAACCGGCGAGGACGGCAAGCCCAATCCAGAGATCCAGGGCAAGATCACCATTCCGGATCGCGGCTTGACCGCGCTGATCACCATCAAGCGCAACACCGACAGCTCGCTGCCGGCCAGCCATCTGATCGAGGTTGTATTCTCCGTACCGCCGGATTTCGAAGGTGGGGCGGTGGACAAGCTGGAACGGATCGCCATGAAGCGGACGGAGCAGGATCGCGGCGATCCGCTCGTCGCGGTCGCGGCCAAGGTCACCGACGACACCTATCTGGTGGCGCTCAACGACTTCGAGCACATCATGAAGGCCAATCTCGACCTGCTGGCGACCCGTGGCTGGATCGATATCCCGATCAGCTATCGCAACGGCCGCCGCGCCTTGCTGACGCTCGACAAGGGCGCCGTGGGCGCTGCTGTCTTCGACCAGGTGATGAAGGAATGGACGGCACTGGGCGGGCCCGGCAACTGACCGTCCGTCCGTGAAGCTCAAAAGCAAAAACCCGGATCGGCAGATCCGGGTTTTTTCGTGTGGTCGGTAAGGGTTTCGGCCGTATGCCGGGCGTGCGGCGGTGTGGCCGTTCTTGGAGGCTCTGCGTCAGGCCTCGACGACCCGAAGTGCCGCAGCGCGTTCCAGTGCTTCCTTCTGCACGGCCTCCTGCACCTTCTCGAAGGCGCGAACCTCGATCTGGCGAACGCGTTCGCGGCTGATGTCGAACTCGGCCGACAATTCCTCGAGCGTCACCGGGTCTTCGGCGAGGCGGCGTGCCTGGAAGATGCGGCGTTCCCGATCGTTGAGAACGCTCATGGCCTTCGCCAACATGCGGCGGCGGGTTTCGAGTTCGTCCTGCTCGATCAAGACAGCTTCCTGGCTTTCGTGGTCATCGACCAGCCAGTCCTGCCATTGGCCCGACTCGCCTTCGGCGGCACGGATCGGGGCGTTGAGGGACGCGTCGCCGGACAGGCGACGATTCATCGAAACGACCTCTTCCTCGGAAACCTTCAGCTTGGTGGCGATCTCGGTCACCTGTTCCGGCTTCAGGTCGCCTTCCTCGATGGCCTGGATCTTGCCCTTAAGGCGGCGCAGGTTGAAGAACAGCCGCTTCTGGTTGGCGGTCGTGCCCATCTTCACCAGCGACCAGGAGCGCAGGATATATTCCTGGATCGAGGCCTTGATCCACCACATGGCATAGGTGGCGAGACGGAAGCCGCGTTCGGGATCGAATTTCTTGACCGCCTGCATCAGGCCGACATTCCCTTCGGACACGACTTCGCCGATCGGAAGGCCGTAGCCACGATAACCCATGGCAATCTTGGCGACGAGGCGCAGGTGGCTGGTGACGAGTTTATGGGCCGCGTCGCGATCGCCATGTTCGGCGTAACGCTTGGCGAGCATGTATTCCTGCTGCGGTTCCAGCATCGGGAACTTGCGGATCTCGTCGAGATAACGGTTGAGACCGCCTTCGCCGGCGGTAATGCTAGGCAATGTACTGCGGGCCATGAAGCACCCCTTTCTCTGTTCGGCTCCCCTTTACGAATGGGCGAGCCTGATTCCCGTGGATTTCCCAAAATCCCACAGAAACCCAGCTAACAGATAAGTGTGGCAAAACCCGGATACAAGGGTAGGCGCGGATCACGAGCGCGTGACGCCGGAAGGGCGACGAAAGGGGCGATACCCAGCCCGTCGGGCCGCCGGAGCGGTCTTACAACTCTCGCAGCGCGTCGATGATTTCCTGCATGTCGGCGGGGATCGGTGCGGTGAAATGCATGGTCTCACCGGTGGTCGGATGCTCGAAGGCGAGAAGGTAGGCGTGCAGGGCCTGGCGGGGGAAGTTCTTGACCGTCGTCTGGGCGGGCTCAGGCAGCAGGTTGGCCTTGGTCTTGAAGGCCGCGCCATAGTCCTGGTCGCCGATCAGCGGATGGCCGATATGGGCCATGTGCACGCGGATCTGGTGGGTGCGGCCGGTTTCCAGCCGGCACTCGACCAACGAGGCGAGGCAGGTCGCATCCGGCTTCTCGCCGTAGCGTTCGAGCACCTGGTAATGGGTGATCGCCTCGCGGGCGTCGTCGGTGTCTTCCTTCTTGACCGTGCGCTTGGTGCGGTCGCCGGCGCGCCCCAGCGGTGCGTCGATCGTGCCGGTCAAGCCCCGCGGCCGTCCCCAGACGATGGCCTGATAGGCGCGCTCCAGCGGGCCGGTGCGGCCATGGTCGGCGAACTGGTCGGCGAGGTGGCGGTGCGCCAGGTCGTTCTTGGCGACCACCATGACGCCGGACGTGTCCTTGTCGAGCCGGTGGACGATGCCGGGCCGCTTGACGCCGCCGATGCCCGACAAGCTGTCGCCGCAATGGTGGATCAGCGCATTGACCAGTGTGCCGGTCCAGTTGCCGGCGCCCGGATGGACAACGAGGCCGGGCGGCTTGGCGATGACGATCAGGTCGGCATCCTCGTAGAGAACCTCCAGCGGAATATCCTCGCCCTTCGGTTCCGGATCTTCCGGTTCGGGCAGGACGATCGACAGGCGGTCGCCGGGGCGAATCTTGCGCTTCGGCTCGGTGACGGTCACGTCGTTGATGGTGACCGCCCCCTGTTCGATCAGCGCCTTGACGCGATTGCGCGAAAATTCACCCTCCAGCGCCGCCGCCAGCCAGGCGTCGAGGCGTCCATCGGCTTCATCCGCGGCAATCAGGTCTTTTCTTGGCCTCTCGGCTTCGCTAAAGGGGTCGGTCATCTGTCATCCCGCGTGAGAACCACCGGTATTGCGGCTCATTGATTTTGCTGCCACTTGGCACAGACTTTGGCCTTCGACAATCGAAAGCCTTGTTTCACGGCTGTTTTTCCCTGAACAATGGTTCGCATCGGGGAAAAAGACCAGACCTTGCGGACCTCAGGAACAGAGACGTTAAAGCCATGGCTCATCTCGACGACGACGAACAGGAAGAAAAGCCGCTCGATCCGGCGATGGAGCGCGTCCGCCGCAAGATGGTCAAGCTGCAACTGGTGTCCGGCGGCATCATGATGCTGATGTTCATGGCCGTGCTGGCTGCCATCGTCTACAAGGTCACCCGGCCGGACGGCACGGAGAAGCCGGTGGCTGCCTCCGGGCTTGCCATTCCCGCCGACCAGCCGCTCAACCTGACGGCCAGCCTGCCGACCGGATTCACGGTTGGCTCGACCGCCCTGTCGAACAACCAGATCCTGTTCTACGGCACGATGGCCGACGGCACCAGGAAGGCGCTGGTTTTCGACCTGTCGGTCGGCCGGATCATCGCCGACGTCACCGTCACCGGCAATTGATTTCGGATCGGCGATGAGCGAGCGCAAGCTGATTGCCATCGAGGACCCGGCCGATCCGCGGATCGCCGAGTTCTCGCAGATCCGCGAGCGTGACCTGACCGGGCGGGCCGGCGGGTTCATCGCCGAAGGCACAGTGGTCTTGCGAATGCTCGCCGCAGCCCATGGTGCGGGCCTGGGCATCCGGGCCGAAAAGTTGCTGCTGCTGCGTAACCGGGTCGAGGGTGTGGCCGATCTGCTCGCCGCCTTTCCCGAGGACGTGCCTGTCTATGTCGCGGAAACCCCGGTGCTCGATGCGATTGCCGGCTTCCACCTTCATCGCGGCGTTCTGGCGCTCGGCCGGCGGGACGGCGGCGGATCGGTCGATGCGCTGGTCGGGGCACTGCCGCAAGAGGCGCTGGTGTTGGTCGGCTGCGGCATTTCCAACCATGACAATATCGGCGCCCTGTTCCGCAATGCCGCGGGCTTCGGCGCGGATGCGGTGCTGCTGGACGAAACCTGTTGCGATCCTCTCTATCGCAAGGCGCTGCGCGTTTCGGTGGGCTCGGTGCTGACCATGCCCTATGCGCGGGAAGGCTCGAGCGAGGCGCTGCTCGGCCGGCTTGCCGCGGCAGGCTTCGCGATCTGGGCGCTATCGCCGGGCGGTGAGGTCGAGATCGGCGAGATCGCGCCCGAGGGACGCATGGCTCTGGTGATGGGAACGGAAGGCGAGGGGCTACCGCAGGCGATCCTGACGCGGTTCCACACGGCTCGGATCGCGCAGATGCCGGGTCTCGACAGTCTCAATGTCGGAACGGCCAGCGGAATAGCCCTATACGCCATGGCGAAGGCCATGGGGCGCTTGCCGGGTTGAGGCAATTCAGCAAACGTGCGTAGCGTTCTTGCGTCATTCCGCCGGCGGCGTTTGGGGCGGTGCAGCCCTTGCCAGCGACGGTTCGATCGCCAGCACCCGTTCGGCAAGCGTCAGGCTCTTGCCCGGTCCCTTCGCCGATTTCGCCCGCAGAAGCTCGGGAATGGGCGAGGCTTCGCCTTCCTGGGCTGCGGTCAGGACGATCATCTTGGCGGCGATGTCGGCGATCTCCTCGCGCAGCGCCTTGTCGTTCGTGGCGGTCTTCGCCTTGATCAGCCGTTCGGTCAGGGCCGTGTGACGGTGGCGCAGTTCCTCTGCCAGATCCGTCGCAATCGTTGTTTCGCCCGTCGGCGCGGTCAGGGAGACCGTCTCCTGCAGCTCGGGCCCCGTTGTCGTGCTGTCTTCGAAATCGGGTACCGGAAGGTTTGCCGCGCGCAGTGCCTTGGCGGCGGCGCGCAACTTGCCGTTCGCCGTCTTCACGCTCTCCTTCAACCGGGCGATCTCCTTTGAGCGGCGTTCGACGAGTGCGGCCTTGTCGACATTCTCGGCTATCTCCCGCGCCAGCCGGTCGTCCAGCCGCAACAGCTTGTGCTCTTCCTGCGCCAGCCTGATCTCCGCATCCTTGGCGCGCTTGGTCACCAGCTTGGTTTCGCGGCGCAGCTCCTCGCGTTCGTCGCGCAGGGCCTGGATGCGCATCTTGAGATTCTCGATCTCGGTTTCGCGGGTCGTCCGCTCGATCTTCAGATTGTCCATGTCGGCCGCCATGCGCTCGATGCGCCGGCCAAGCGCGGTGATCTCGAGGTCCTTGGCGGCGGCCGTCTCTTCCGTGCGCCGCAGCGCCTCCTTCAGGTTGTCGGCCTCGATCTCGGCGCGTCGCAGCTTCGAGCGGAAGTCGGCCGCCTCGACGCTCATGTCGTTGATCTGCGCCTTGAGGTCCTGGTTGTCGGCCAGGAGATGGCTGGCTTCGCTGGCGAGCGTTTCATTGGCGAGTTTCACGGAGACCAGCGCCTCCCGCTCACGCAACAGCTCCTGCGTCGTCCTGGCATTCTGCGCTGCGTAGACGGCGCGCACCATGTCCTTCTGGGCGCGAATTTCCTGCGGGCTGAGCGGCATCGTCGCTTTCAGCCTGTTCTCCGTGTAGAGCACGATACGCTTGTGGATGGCCGGCGCGACCAACATCACGAGCAGGGCGGCGGCGAGGAAACCCAATCCAAGAAGCAGGGCGTATTCGATCACGGGAGAGCCACTTTTTCGGTTTTTCGATCTTCCACACCCAATAATCACGCGCCGCCGGTCAGGACAAGCGGCGCCGCGGTCGGAGGATCAGGAATCTGTCGCGCGTCGAGACGAGGGCCGAGTGCGTTCGCGGGCTCTGCTCCGTTCCCTTCAGAAGGGATTCCAGGTCGGCTGGCGGGTGAGCTTCAGGTAGCCGACATTGACGCCGAGACGGGCGCCGACGCCGGTGCGGATCGGCACGAGAACGACGTTGCTGCTTTTCAACACGGTCATGCCGATGCCGGCCACGACGTAGGCCGAACCGCTGACCCCGCCATAGCGGGCAAAAAGAGCTTCGACCGACGGCAGGTCGTAGACCAGCATCATCACGCGCGTGCCATTGCCGCCATAGTCGATGCCGAGCGAAGGGCCCTGCCAGAACACGTCGTGCTGGCCGGCATTCTTGGTGTTGAGCTGCCCCTCGCCATAGGTGAGGCCGGCGACGAAGGCGCCGGAACCCTCCTGGCCGAGGATATAGCCGTTCGGCAGGCCGTAGTTCTGGAAGGCCTTCTCGATCACATTGGCGAGCGCGCCGCTGGTCGAGCCGAAGAAGCCGTGACCGGCGTCGACGATTTCCTGGGCCGTGTATTCGCCCTGGGCCCGTGCCGGCGTGGGAGCCATGCCAAGGCCGGCAACGAAGAGAAGCATGGCCGCGAGGACCATCCGGCGGGCGGCGAAATTGCGGGTCGTCATCTGGCGCATGGGGTCTCCTCCATCCGTAATCGGTGCAATTGGTCTCTCCAATGCGGGTAATACCATTTAGCGAGCATCCTATTAATAATCGGTTTACCAAATATGGTGTCATTATGGCCGAAAGGAATCCGATCATACCGAGCGCCCCGTTCAGCGCACGCGGCCCTTGTGTTGGCGATCGATATTCAGGAGCGACGATGCCGAAAAATCTCAATCTGACCCTTGCCGGTCCGGACCTCGCGGCCTTGCTGTGCAGCCGCGTGTGCCATGACGTGATCTCGCCGGTCGGCGCGATCAACAACGGCCTCGAACTGCTCGACGAGGGCGGTGCGGACGCTGACGCAATGGATCTCATTCGCACCAGCGCGCTCAACGCCTCGGTCCGTCTGAAGTTCGCCCGGCTCGCTTTTGGCGCCTCTGGCTCCGTCGGGGCATCGATCGACACGGGCGAAGCCGAGAAGGCCGCCAAGGATTTTGCCGCCGCCGAGAAGAAGACCGAGGTCAGCTGGAACGGCCCGCGCGCGATCATCCCCAAGAATCGGGTGAAGCTTCTGCTTAACCTGTTTCTCGTCGCCTACGGCGCGATCCCGCGGGGCGGTCAGCTCGACATCACGCTGGAAAACCCGGAATATGACGCCAAGTTCAAGATCGTCGCCAAGGGGCGGATGATGCGCGTGCCGCCCAAGTTCGCCGAGATCGTCGGCGGCACCATCGAGGAGGCGATCGACGCCCATTCGATCCAGCCCTACTACACCGTGCTGCTGGCCAGCGAATGCGGCATGGAGCTGAAATACTTCGCCACCGATGACGAGATCGTCTTCACGGCGGAGGTATCCGAGGCGGTGGCACCCTGACCGGTTCCCAGATCCGTCCCCTTGAACCAGCCAATCTGAAGACGCGCCAAGGCGCGTCTTTTGCGTTTCGGACCTCGGTTGCAGTAACCTTTCATTAGTCGAACGCATTTATCATTGTGGCCATGGACCGCATTTTCCATGATGGAAAAAGGGCTCGGCGGGGGAATTGACGATGCAGCGCTTGATGATTGCCGATAGCTCCGACGTGGTTCGCAAGGTCGGCAAGAAGATCCTGTCGGAAATCGGCTTCCTGGTGCTCGAGGCCGCGACCGCCCGCGAGGCGCTGATGCGCTGCGAGACGGAACTGCCCAATATCATCATCGTCGATGCCGGCCTGGAGGGTGCTCTCGACCTCATCGCCAATGTTCGCGCACTGCCGGAAGGCAAGGGCGTGCTGATCTATTATTGCGTGGTCGAGGCGGACCTGAAGACGATGATGGCCGGCAAGCGGGCCGGGGCCAACGACTTCCTGCTCAAGCCGTTCGATCGCAAGATCCTGACCCAGATGTTCACCGACAAGGCGATAGCCGCCTGAGGCTGCCAGACGATCGGCATTGACCTTGACGCCCCGCACAAACGGGGCGTTTTTCGTTTCGGCTTGTGTCAGTGAATGGGCGGGTAGGGCGGCGATGCGGGGCCGGACCGCGAAAACAAAAAACCTGCCCGGTGAGGGGCAGGTCGAATGCAGCGCGGGGGATGCGCCTGTGCGGGTATCAGGCGGTTTCCATGTACTCGGCGCCATCCGGCTCGCGCAGCACATAGCCGCGGCCCCAGACGGTCTCGATGTAGTTGGCGCCGCCCGCGGCGTTTGCGAGCTTCTTGCGCAGCTTGCAGATGAAGACGTCGATGATCTTCAGTTCCGGCTCGTCCATGCCGCCATAAAGGTGGTTGAGGAACATTTCCTTGGTGAGCGTCGTACCCTTGCGGAGCGAAAGCAGCTCCAGCATCTGGTATTCCTTGCCGGTCAGGTGAACGCGCTGGCCGCCGACTTCGACGGTCTTGGCATCGAGGTTCACGATCAGTTCGCCGGTGATGATGATCGACTGGGCGTGACCCTTCGATCGACGTACGATGGCATGGATGCGTGCGACCAGTTCGTCCTTGTGGAACGGCTTGGTCATGTAGTCGTCGGCACCGAAGCCGAGGCCGCGAACCTTGTCCTCGATGCCGGCCATGCCGGAGAGGATGAGGATCGGTGTCTTGACCTTGGAAAGACGCAGCGTGCGCAGGACCTCGTAGCCGGACATGTCCGGAAGGTTGAGATCGAGCAGAATGATGTCGTAGTCGTAAAGCTTGCCGAGATCGACGCCCTCTTCACCGAGATCGGTGGTGTAGACGTTGAAACTCTCCGATTTGAGCATCAGTTCGATGCTCTGCGCCGTGGCGCTATCGTCTTCGATGAGTAGAACCCGCATATTTATCCCCTTTACCGCCGCCGAAAGGTCGTACTTGGCCCCCTACGCGATACGGATCCAGTCGTTGCCTGATTTGAAGGCTGCCACCAAATGGTTAACAAATTCTGATTCCTTCTGGCAAGGTGTATCGAATTTATTAAACAAATATACCAGTCTCCTGATTTTTCATCCATTTCCGGCATCGCCACAATTGAATCAGAATACGAGAAAATCCCGCTAACCGATTCATTTGACTCATCATTGTCATGAGCCTTTTAAGGCCCTGGCATTTACTGACCCTTAAATGATCTCACCTATCATTAACGATGCCCGTAAACGAAAGGTTACCAAAGGTAGGTTTTTGTTAACGCCGCCGTTTTTTTTCGAGAATGATTCGTCGGAAGATCGGCTTTGGCATTGTGTCAGTCAGTGTGGCGGGGGGTCTCGCATCACGGGAGTATTGCGTATGAAGTCGCGTGAGAGCCTAGTGCGCCTGAAAGGATTTCAGGTCACAGAAAAACGTCGGCAGTTGCAACAATTGCAATCAATGATGGCGGAGTTCGAGCGGATGGCGAAGGAACTGGAAAACCAGATCGCCATCGAGGAGAAGAAGTCCGGGATCAGTGATCCGAACCATTTCGCTTATCCAACCTTTGCCAAGGCGGCCCGCCAGCGGGCCGACAATCTCCAGGTGTCGATCCGGGAACTCAAGGTTCAGCAGGAGGCGGCCGAGCTTGGCTTGGAGGAGGCCGAGGCGGAACATGCCAAGGCCGCTGCGCTCGAAGAGCGCGACGGCCAGATGCGCATCCGGGCCTAGCGTCCCGGACAGGCGAGAAAAGAGGATGTGGCATGGCGGCGGCGCGGACGGGTTCCGTGGCCGCCGGCCCATTTCGTCTTGCCCAGACTCGCCGGGGCGGTGTCCTGTCGATCCGGCCGATCAGAACTTGATGACGTCGCCCCACTCGGGGTTGCGCCCAGCCTGGGCGCGGAAGAACGGGCAGAGCGGGATGATCTTCCAGCCGCCCCGGCGCGCTTCTTCGATCGCAAATAGAGCCAGCGCCTGGCCGGCACCCTTGCCGCGCATGCTTTCGGGAACTTCGGTGTGGTCGACGATGATGAGGCTCGGCGATGCCCGCGAATAGGTCATGACCGCCGGCTCTTCCCCTTCGACGAAACGGCCGACGTAACGACCGCCCGATCCGGCCTCTTCCTTCGTGATGTGCATGGCTTCCCTCGCGCTGCGGCAACAGCGATGGCTTAACATCGGAGGCTTTTCGCGGCAATGATGCGCAGCATGCGGGCAAGAGGTGGCCGCGTGATTCGCGCGGGAGCTGCAGGAATGATCTGGGTTAAGGCGGCCCTGCTGGTGCTGGCGCCGATGTTTTTCGCGCTGGGCGTCGTCCTGCCACTGGTGCGCTTTGAAAAGCTCTATTTCTTCGTCGACAATCCGTCGCTGGTGGAGATCGTCGTCGCGCTCTGGCGTGACGGCAATGGCGGGCTTGCCTTGCTGGTTGGCCTGCTTTCGATCGCCTTTCCGGCGGTCAAGCTCGTCGGCCTTGCGGCGGAGGCGTTTACGGTCTCAGAATCAGGGCCTCGCGGAGGGCTCCTGCATGCGCTCGTGCCGTTCCTGTCCAAGTGGTCTATGATGGATGTCCTGCTGGTGGCGATCGTCATCTTCGCGGCCAAGACCAGCGGGCTTGCGGAAGCCTTCACCCAGCCGGGCTTGTGGTTCTACGCGGCATCATCGGTGCTGGCGGGATTGCTTCACCATTTGCTGCGCCAGGGGGCGGTGCAATAGAAAACGTGCGCGCAAGGAGGGTTTCCCGCGCGCACATGGATCGTCGTGGAGTTTGAGCGGCTTGCGCCGCGCCAGTGCCCCGTCAGTGGCGATATTGCTGGATGCGCGTGGTGCGCAGGCCCGGCAGGCCGTGGTCGTTGATGGAGGACTGCCAGGAGAGGAATTCCTCGACCGTCAGGGTATAGCGCTCGCAGGCTTCTTCCAGGCTCAACAGGCCGCCGCGCACCGCGGCGACAACCTCGGCTTTCCGGCGGATCACCCAACGGCGCGTATTGGCCGGCGGAAGATCGGCAATGGTAAGCGGGCTGCCATCGGGGCCGATGACGTATTTCACTCGGGGGCGGATCATTTCGGTCATTGGACTCTCTATACATACTCAAGACCACACGGATGCATCCTAGTCCCCCACCTTTAAAATTTGCCTAAGCGTGTTGTAAGCATTTGATAATTATTTTAGCGAGCTGGCTTGTCGGGCGAATGGGCAGTCGCGGGCCGTCCTTGCCTGTCGTTGCGTAAACTTGCGGCATCTGCATAGGAGTTATGCTGATTTAGAAATTTTCTAATCTTAAAATTGTAGTAAAAGCACGACAAGACAACGGTGTCATTGGCTATCTATTCCCGCCGCAAGCTCAAGGCGCACTCGATATGAGCCGCCCGAGCGAGAACCGAAAGATCGGCACCAGCCCCGTTCTCTACCGTTCCATACATGTTCGTTCGATACGCAACACTTAAAGACGCGGCCGCATCGCTTCGGTCGGAAGGAGCTCAATGTTCAGGGTGACCGAGTCGATCTGCCATGAAGAAGAAGGCAAGGGCGTTTCCGCCGTCCCGGTCGACGATGCGGGCCTTTGTCCCCTCGGCCGGCAGTTTGCCGCGCTTGGGCGGCGCTACGGTTTCGATTATTTCTTCGTCGGTAACTTTCCGAAGGCCGACAAGCCGGAATTTTCGGCGAATGCGCTGTTCTGCAATTGGCCGCTCGAGCTGAAGGAACGATATCGCACGGGCGACCAGTTCTCGGCGAGCAAGCTGGTTGCGCGCCTGAAGCAGAGCATTGTTCCTTTCCAGTCCGGTGAATGCCTGTTCGTCGGCGAAAGGAATGACGAGGCCGATCACGATCTGGCCGGTGCATTTGCCGCTTGCGGCATGGGTTTCAGCCTCGCCTTCGCCATCCACGATTGCGCCCTTGCCCATTATCTCTTCGTCTTTTCCGGAGAGAGAGAGGAGCTGGATCGCCAGGATGTCGCAAACTTCTATTTCGAATGCCTCGAACTGCTGGACAGCTGTTCCAGCCGGATCGCCCAGCGGGACGGACCGCGCGAGAAGCTGTCGGCGCGCGAGATCGAGTGCCTGCGTTGGTCGGCCGCCGGCAAGAGCAGCGACGAAATCGCCATCATCCTGTCGATCTCGAGCCACACCGTAGTCAGCTATCTGAAGAGCGCGATGCGCAAGCTGGATTCGGTCAACCGCATGCAGGCGGTGGCTCGCGCCTGCCGGTTCCGACTGCTCTGATCCGAACGTCACCGATCGCGTCCTGACGGGTTCGGCCTTCCTTTGTAGCGTCGCTACAAGAGGAACGCCGAGACTTCGGTGTGGCCGTAACCGAACAGAAGTTGCGCGGTGCCGGTATGGCGAAGCGTCAGGGTGTCGCCCTGGACAAGCGTGGTGATCGCGGTCGAGGACTGCGTACTGTCGGTGCCGTTCACGGCGATGATGTCGTTCGTGTCGTTTCGCCGAAGCGCCACGCCATGGCCCGATGAGGTCTCGGCATCGACGTTGAGCGTGACGAGATAGGTTCCGCCGGCCGGAACCACCAACGCGTGCCCCTGGCCCGACGCCAGTGCCGCACCGAGGACAAAACCTCCCGCTGCGAGATGAAGATCGTCAAAACCTGTCGTGGAGCCCGCGGCCGGAGACAAGGTACCGGACGTGCGTGCCGCGCGCACCAGCGGGCGCTCCCCCATTTCCACCCGTCCCTCTGGCGTGATCGACAGCGCCGTCTTCCATGCGCCGCCATCATTGCTGACCTTGATGGCAAAGCGGTCGTCGCCGGCAAGTCCCATTTCCGCCTTGCCCTGCCAGCCGGACTGGAAAAGCAGTGACGCCGTATTGGCCGGGGCCGCCTTGTTGATCTTCAGGCGATGATCGTCGCCGGAATGGGTGAAGAGACTGGCCGGCGCGGAAACGGCCAGCCGGTTGGCCGGATCGGCCGTGGCGCCGATCCCGAGCGTCGACAACCGGATGTCGGCGGGCAGGGGGCATTCGTCCCAGACCGATCCGGTGAAAACCTTCAGCCGGCCGTCGATGCGGTCAAAGCCGCGCCAGCCGGTGCGCGGCGCGATGAAGATCCAGGCGCCGTCCTGGCGTAGGGCGAGGCGTTCAGAGTGGCCGGCCCAGGCATCGGTCGCGCCCGGCAGCACCCAGAAACACTCGCCCTCGTTCGGCGCGGCCGGCGGGTTGGCCAGATGCGCGGTGATCACCAGCTGGACGACCGCGTCGAGCGTCTGCAGGGCTTCGTTATGGGTCACATGCTTCTGGGCCTGTGCCGGCATGAGATAGGGGAGGGCAAGGTTCACCGTTTTGTCCGACATGATGGCAATCTCCGCTTCCTAGGGTCTGAGTGACAGCTTGGAACGCATTGCGGCCATGGGGACGAACGAGAGGCAAGCGCGCTGAAAAGACTGCTGTTTATCGGTCCTGTTTCCCCGTTTTAAGATGTGTGGCCTCGGCCAGATGGCAGGGGTTGCCGGGTCGGGAAGGTGTACAGGCGCTGCGAAACGCGCCGCATTTGGCGCCGTCTTGGCCGCTTTGTGATTGGCTTGGAGTCGATTTCGCGTTTATGCTTTCCGGAATGCGGCAATTCAGTCGCACGACCTGTCGTTGTCGAGGTGCGGCAGGTTCGCGGGATCGGTGGAACTGAATCACAGTCGCGGCCGAAAGAAGGCTAAATCGCGACGGTGAAAAACACCGTGCCATCCAATTTTTCGCCATTTTGTGCCAATTTTTTGATGGATCTGCCGACAAAAGCACCAAACTGTTGCTAAATGCCGGTAAAATGCGCGCTGCCTAGTTTTTCGACTTCACATTTTTGCCGAAAACGCTATCAAATCCGAGCATGTTAAGAACCCCGCTAAGGGACAACATAAAAAGGGACGCGCCAAAAAGGGCCGTGTCCGGGGGATTGGTAATGGAGTACTTTATCCAGCAGCTCATCAACGGGCTGACTCTTGGATCCATCTATGGCCTGGTGGCTATCGGCTATACCATGGTCTACGGCATCATCGGCATGATCAACTTCGCCCATGGCGATATCTTCATGCTCGGCGGCTTCGCCGCTCTCATCGTGTTTCTCATCCTGACATCGTTCTTCGCCGGCATACCGGTGGCGCTCGCGCTGCTGATCATGCTGGTCGTCGCGATGTTGATGACGGGTTTGTGGAACTGGACGATCGAGCGGGTTGCCTACCGGCCGCTGCGCGGGTCTTTCCGCCTGGCGCCGCTGATCACCGCGATCGGCATGTCGATCGCCCTGTCGAACTTCATCCAGGTCACGCAGGGTCCGCGCAACAAGCCGATCCCGGCTCTGGTCAATGATGTGTACCACTTCGGCGCGATCACGATTTCGCTGAAGCAGTTGCTCATCGTCGTCATCACGTCGATACTGCTCGCCGCCTTCTGGTACATCGTCAACAAGACGCCGCTCGGCCGCGCCCAGCGCGCCACCGAGCAGGACCGCAAGATGGCGGCGCTTCTGGGCGTCGACGTCGACAAGACGATTTCGATCACCTTCGTCATGGGTGCCGCGCTCGCGGCGGTCGCGGGCTCGATGTACCTGATGTACTACGGCGTGGCCTCGTTCAACGACGGCTTCATCCCCGGCGTCAAGGCGTTCACCGCCGCCGTCCTGGGTGGCATCGGATCGCTTCCGGGCGCCGTGCTCGGCGGTCTTTTGATCGGTCTCATCGAATCGCTCTGGTCGGCCTATTTCAGCATCGCCTACAAGGATGTCGCGACGTTCGCCATCCTGGCCTTCGTGCTGATCTTCAAGCCGACCGGCATCCTTGGTCGACCCGAAGTCGAGAAGGTCTGATCCCATGGCAAATCCTGCAAACGTGGCCGGCACGTCTCAATCCGGTACCCTTGCGCGCGCGCTCAAGGAGGGCATCTTCGCGGGTGTTCTGGCGCTCGGCCTGTTCAGTCTCTATGTCGGGATCAAGACCGACCAGGACATCAACAATGCGCTGATCTGGTATCCGCGCTGGGGCCTGCTGGCGATCTTCGTCGCCGTTGCCGCCATCGGCCGTTTCCTCATCGTCGGCTTCTATCACCCCTGGAACCAGGCCCGGAAGGAACGGCTTTCGGAAATGCCGGTGCATGAGATCGAGGCCAAGCCCTCCTTCTTCCACCAGCATTTTCTCAAGCTCGCGCTTCTCGCGCTGGTGCTTTATCCGCCGGTCGTGATCTGGATTGCGGGTGTTCAGGGCTCGCTGAAGTTCGTCGACAATTTCGGCATCCAGATCCTGATCTACGTCATGCTGGCCTGGGGCCTCAACATCGTCGTCGGTCTGGCCGGCCTGCTCGACCTCGGCTATGTCGCCTTCTACGCGGTCGGCGCCTATTCCTATGCGCTCCTGTCGCAGCACTTCGGCCTGTCCTTCTGGGTCCTTTTGCCGCTGTCGGGCATTCTCGCCGCCTTCTGGGGCATCATTCTCGGCTTCCCGGTTCTTCGTCTTCGGGGCGACTATCTGGCCATTGTCACGCTCGCCTTCGGTGAAATCATCCGTCTCGTGCTGATCAACTGGACGGACGTTACCAAGGGTACGTTCGGCGTCTCCGGCATTCCGAAGGCAACGCTGTTCGGCATCAAGTTCGATGCCTCGCCGACCGGCTTTGCCAAGATGTTCGATCTGCCGATGTCGTCGGCCTACTACAAGATCTTCCTCTTCTATCTCATCCTCGCTCTGTGCATGCTGACCGCCTATGTGACGATCAAGCTGCGCCGCATGCCGATCGGGCGGGCATGGGAAGCACTGCGCGAGGACGAGATCGCCTGCCGTTCGCTCGGCATCAACACGGTGACGACCAAGCTGACGGCTTTCGCCATCGGCGCGATGTTCGGCGGTTTCGCCGGCTCGTTCTTCGCCGCCCGCCAGGGCTTCGTCTCTCCGGAAAGCTTCGTCTTCCTGGAATCGGCGGTCATCCTCGCCATCGTCGTTCTCGGTGGCATGGGTTCGCTGACGGGTATCGCCATTGCTGCGATCGTCATGGTCGGGGGTACGGAACTGCTGCGCGAAATGGAGTTCCTCAAGCACATCTTCGGGCCTGACTTTACGCCGGAACTCTACCGCATGCTGCTCTTCGGCCTGGCCATGATAGTGGTCATGTTGTTCAAGCCGCGCGGCTTCGTCGGCTCGCGTCAACCGACCGCCTTCCTCAAGGAGAGCAGGGCTGTCTCGGGAAGCTTTACCAAGGAAGGTCACGGCTGATGACTTCCGGAACGAATATGATGACCAAAGATACGCTCCTCAAGGTCGAGCACCTCTCGATGAAGTTCGGCGGCCTGATGGCCATCAACGACTTCTCCTTCGAAGTCAGGCGCGGTGAGATCACCGCGCTGATCGGGCCGAACGGCGCCGGCAAGACCACGGTGTTCAACTGCATCACCGGTTTCTACAAGCCGACGATGGGCATGATCACGCTGACGCTGCAGGATGGCCGACAGCACCTGCTGGAGCGCCTGCCCGACTTCGAGATCACCAAGAAGGCCAAGGTCGCCCGAACCTTCCAGAACATCCGGCTGTTCTCAGGCCTCACCGTTCTGGAAAACCTCCTGGTGGCACAGCACAATGCGCTGATGAAGGCATCGGGCTACACCGTCCTCGGTCTGCTGGGCTTGCCCGCCTACAAGCGGGCGGCCAATGCGGCGATCGAAAAGGCGAAGTACTGGCTTGAGAAGGCCGATCTCGTCGATCGCGCCGACGATCCGGCCGGCGACCTTCCCTATGGCGCGCAGCGCCGTCTGGAAATCGCCCGCGCCATGTGCACCGGACCGGAGCTTCTTTGCCTGGACGAACCGGCGGCCGGCCTCAACCCGAAGGAATCGCTGGCGCTCAACGCGCTCCTGCGCAGCATCCGGGACGAGGGGACGTCGTTGCTGCTGATCGAGCACGACATGTCCGTCGTCATGGAGATTTCCGACCACGTCGTCGTGCTCGAATACGGGCAGAAGATCTCCGACGGCACGCCGGACCATGTGAAGAACGACCCGAAGGTCATCGCGGCCTATCTGGGTGTCGAGGATGAAGAATTGGACGAAGCAATCCACGAAGTCGAAGCCGTTGCGGGAGGAAAGATCTGATGTCTTCCGAACCGCTTCTCAAGGTCCAGGGCGTCGAGACCTATTACGGCAACATCCGGGCGCTCGGCGGCGTAGACGTCGAGGTCCACAAGGGTGAGATCGTCAGCCTGATCGGCGCCAACGGCGCCGGCAAGTCGACGCTGATGATGACCATCTGCGGCAGTCCGCAGGCGCGCGCCGGCACCGTCACCTTCGACGGCACCGACATCACCAGGATGCCGACCCACCTCATCGCCCGCCGTCGAATCGCCCAGTCGCCGGAAGGTCGTCGCATCTTTCCGCGCATGACCGTGTACGAGAACCTCCAGATGGGGGCGGGTCTCGACAACCTGAAATATTTCAACGAGGACGTCGAGAAGATCTACACGCTCTTCCCGCGCCTCAAGGAGCGCCAGTCCCAGCGCGGTGGTACGCTGTCCGGCGGCGAGCAGCAGATGCTTTCCATCGGCCGCGCGCTGATGGCCCGTCCGAAGCTGCTCTTGCTCGACGAACCGTCGCTCGGCCTCGCGCCGCTGATCGTCAAGGGCATCTTCGAGGCGATCAAGAAGCTCAACAAGGAGGAGGGGCTCACCGTCTTCCTCGTCGAGCAGAACGCCTTTGCCGCGCTGAAGCTCTCCGACCGTGCCTATGTCATGGTCAACGGCAAGGTCACCATGAGCGGGACGGGCAAGGAACTGCTCGCCGATCCTTCGGTTCGCGCGGCCTATCTCGAAGGCGGCCACCACTGAGGGTGGAAGGGGAATAGAATATGCAAGGCTTGTTTTTCGAAAGCGATACCGGCGTCCGCATGGTTCTGCGCTTCCTGGTTCTGCTGCTCGGCTTCTGGACCGCATGGCGGACCGGCAAGGCGGTGGCAGAGGGCTGGCAGACCTATCCGACTGTCGTCGTCTATACGCTGCTTCTCGGCGTTGTCATGCGCTTCCTGCACTATTCGCTGTTCCAGGGGCCCTTCATCAGCCCCCTGCTTTTTGGCGTCGATGTGTTGATTTTGCTTGTTTTTTCTACCGCAGGTTATCGCTCGCGGCGGACTACCCAGATGGTCGATAACTATTATTGGCTATACGAGAGGACCTCGGCCTTCTCGTGGAAGAAGAAAGATTGACAGCCGCGTTTTTCTTGTCTCACATGTGATGCAAGAGCGTGAGCTTCATAAGAGTGGAACAGCTTTTCCTGTGCAGTCATGGTGGGTATTGCGCAGGGTTCTTGAAACCTAACCCGCCTAAAAAATTGGGAGTAACAAAATGAAGAAGTCTCTTCTTTCAGCCGTTGCGATTTCCGCAATGGTTGCCTTTTCGGGCAACGCATCGGCTGAGCTTCTGGTCGGTGTCGCAGGTCCGATCACCGGTCCGAACGCCGCCTTCGGTGCACAGCTCCAGAAGGGTGCGGAACAGGCTGCCGCTGACATCAATGCTGCCGGCGGTATCAACGGCGAAATGGTGAAGGTTGTTCTGGGCGACGACGTTTCCGACGCCAAGCAGGGCGTATCGGTCGCCAACAAGTTCGTCGCCGACGGCGTCAAGTTCGTTGTTGGTCACTTCAACTCGGGCGTCTCGATTCCGGCTTCGGAAGTCTATGCCGAAAACGGCATCCTGCAGATCACCCCGGCTTCGACGAACCCGACCTTCACCGAGCGCGGCATGTGGAACACCTTCCGCACCTGCGGCCGTGACGACCAGCAGGGCGCTGTTGCCGGCAAGTACATCGCCGACAACTTCAAGGACGTGAAGGTCGCCGTCATCCATGACAAGACCCCCTATGGTCAGGGCCTTGCCGACGAAACCAAGAAGGCAATGAACGGCCTTGGCATCACCGAAGCCATGTACGAAGGCATCACCGCCGGCGACAAGGACTACTCGGCCCTGATCTCCAAGATGAAGGAAGCCGGCATCGGCGTCGTCTACTTCGGCGGTCTGCACACCGAAGCCGGCCTGATCATGCGCCAGATGGCCGATGGCGGCCTCAAGGCAACCCTGATGTCGGGCGATGGCATCACCTCGAACGAACTGGCTTCGATCGCCGGGGACGCCGTCAACGGCACCCTGATGACCTTCCCGCCGGATCCGCGCAAGAACCCGAACGCAGCTGACGCCGTCAAGAAGTTCCGCGACGCCGGCTTCGAACCGGAAGCCTACACGCTGTACTCCTATGCTGGCCTCCAGGTCATCGCGGAAGCGGCAAAGAAGGCCGGCTCGAACGATCCGGAAGCCGTAGCCGCAGCGCTGAAGGAAAAGGGTCCGTACACGACCGTCATCGGCGAACTCGGCTTCGACGCCAAGGGCGATATCACCCGTCCGGACTATGTCATGTACACCTGGAAGAAGGGCGAGGACGGCAAGTACTCGTACTTCCAGGACTAAGATCGAATTTCGATCATTTGCCGAAAGGCAAGGGAGCCCGGCCATCGCGCCGGGCTTTTCCGTTTTCGATGGCCAGCCCGGCGAAGGGTTGGCGCATCCAAAAGCGTCCGTCGGATTGTCGGTGGACCAGACCCGATCGATTTAGGCGAAGGGATGATATTGCAGGTTGCGCGGTTTCGGTAATACTGCCCGCTCGAATGAAGTGGGAGGCTCAACGAACATGCAAGGCCCTGTGACGACGTCCGGCGACGGGATCTACGACCGCGAACTCGACAAGAATGCCGCGAACTTTTCCCAGATGACGCCGCTGAGCTTCATCGAGCGCGCAGCCGCCGTCTATCCGGGGCGCCCGGCCGTGGTCTATGGCGAGGTCCGGCGCAATTGGGCGCAGACCTATGACCGGGTCCGGCGACTCGCCAGCGCTCTTTCCAAGCGTGGCATCGGCAAGGGCGACACCGTGGCGGTGATCGCGGCCAACATACCGGAAATGTTCGAGTGCCATTTCGCCGTACCGATGGTCGGCGCGGTGCTCAATGCCATCAATACACGTCTCGACGCCGAGGCGATCGCCTTCATCCTCAACCACGGCGAGGCCCTCCTGCTGATCGTCGACCCGGAGTTTTCCGAGGTCGTGGAGCGTGCCGTCCATATTGCCGGCCGGCCGATCGAGGTGATCGACATCATCGATCCGAGCTTCGAGGGCGGCGATCGACTGGGGGCAGCGACCTATGACGAACTGCTCGCGGACGGCAATGCCGACTTCAAATGGGAGCGTCCGGCCGACGAATGGGATGCGATCAGCCTCAACTACACCTCGGGCACGACCGGTGATCCGAAGGGGGTCGTCTACCATCACCGCGGCGCCTATCTGAACGCGATCGGCAATATCCTCACCTGGAACATGGCCAACCACCCGGTCTATCTGTGGACGCTGCCGATGTTCCACTGCAATGGCTGGTGCTTTCCCTGGACCATTGCCGCTGCCGCTGGCGTTTCCGTTTGCCTGCGCGCCGTGCGGGTCGAGCCGATCTACGAACTGATCAAGAGCGAGAAGGTCACGCATTTCTGCGGCGCGCCGATCGTGCTCAATCTTATCGCCCATGCGCCGGACGAGCTGAAGACCGGTATCGACCACAAGGTCAGCGTCATGACGGCGGGAGCCGCGCCGCCGGCTTCCGTGATCCAGGCGATGGAGGAACTCGGCTTCGACGTGACCCACACCTATGGCCTGACCGAGACCTATGGCCCGGCCGTGGTCTGCGCCTGGCACGACGAGTGGAACGGGCTTGAGATTTCGGAGAAGGCCCGGCTGAAGGCCCGTCAGGGCGTGCGCTATTCGGTGCTCGACGGGCTGATGGTCGCCGATCCGGAAACGCTGGAGCCAGTGCCGAGCGACGGCGAGACGATGGGCGAGATCTTCTTCCGCGGCAACAATGTCATGCGCGGCTATCTGAAGAACCCGTCCTCCTCGGCCAAGGCGTTTTCGGGCGGCTGGTTCCACTCCGGCGACCTCGCGGTCTGCCATCCGGACGGCTATATCGAGATCAAGGACCGTTCAAAGGACATCATTATCTCCGGCGGCGAGAACATTTCATCGATCGAGGTCGAGGGTGTGCTCTACCGCCATCCGGCTGTGATGGAGGCGGCGATCGTCGCGCGACCGGACGAGAAGTGGGGGGAGACCCCTTGCGCCTTCGTCGGGCTGAAACCTGGCGCGACGGTGACCGAGCAGGAGCTGATCGCGTTCTGCCGCGCCAACATGGCGCATTTCAAGGCGCCGAAGACGGTGGTGTTCGGGCCTCTGCCGAAGACCTCGACCGGCAAGATCCAGAAATACGTGCTGCGCGAGAAGGCCAAGGCGCTTTAGGGGTTAGAAACCCCTCCCCAACCCCTCCCCACAAGGGGGAGGGGCTTTGATGCCCCGGCGCCTTCGTCTCATGCGGGCAGAGCGGCGCCGCGAGTCTTCTCCCCCCTTGTGGGGGAGATGGCCGGCAGGCCAGAGGGGGCCTCGCTTGGGCGCAGATGTCCGTGCTCAGTCCACATGCAGCACATGGGCCGCCTTGACGGCCGCCGAGGCGCGGTTTTCCACGCCGAGCTTCACGTAGATCTGTTCCAGATGCTTGTTCACGGTGCGGGCCGACAGGCCCAGAATGTCTGCGATGTCGCGGTTCGCCTTGCCCTTGGCGATCCATAGCAGCACTTCGGCCTCGCGCTGCGTCAGGCCGAACTGGCCGCGCAGGATCTCGTCCTCATGCCGCCGATTGGCGACCGTCAGGCGGAACAGGTATTCGTCCGGGCCAAGCCCGCCGAGGAAGCCGAGCTGCAACTCCGTGCCGCCCTGATGGGTGAAGCAGAAGGCGGTTTCTGCGCCGTGGGCGAGCGCGTCGCGCCGCGCCATCCAGCCGGCAATGGCGCCGGCCACCAAATCCAGCCCGCCGACGCTGCCGGTGGCGCTGTCGGCCAGCCGGGTGGCCTGCGGCGTCGACCAGTGGATCGTGCCGTCTGCGCGCACCGCCAGCAGGTGCCGTCCGGCGGCATCGAGCGCCACGCGGGCGCTCTGGGCCGAGCGGGCATTCGACAGATGGACGCGAATGCGGGCGCGCAGCTCGTCGATGTTGATCGGCTTGGTGAGATAGTCGACACCGCCGGAATCGAGCGCGTGGACGACATGCTCGGTTTCGGTCAGGCCGGTCATGAAGATCACCGGCACCTGGGCGACGACCGGATCGGCCTTGAGCCGGCGGCAGGTCTCGAAGCCGTCCATGCCCGGCATCACCGCGTCGAGCAGGATGAGGTCCGGGCTGATCTTGTCGACGATCGACAGCGCCGCCTGGCCGGAGGTGGCAATCAGCACCGAGAAGCCGGATTGCTCCAGCGCGTCGGTGAGGAAGCCGAGCGCCTCCGGACTGTCATCGACCAGAAGCACGATATCGCGCGGGCGGTTCGCCTCAGTCATGGTTCTTCACCTCCCGAGCATCGACGTCCTTCAGGAAGGCGGCGAAGCCGGCCAGATCGAAGGCCTGGACGAAACCGCGCGAGGCGTCGACGAAGGCGCTGTTCTCCTTGATTTTCGACAGGTCCGCAAGCTTGGCCTCGATGCCGCGCACATAGCCGATCTCGCTCAGGCGGGTAAGTTCGGCAATGTGCGCCTGACCCGGCGAGCCGGCTGGCTGCTCGGCTGCGGCTGAGGGGGCAACCGCCGCCGTGCCTGGCTGCTCGTCGGCATAGATCCAGTCGAGGCCGAGATATCGGGCGAGCTTGTCGCGCAGGCGGCGCACGTCGACCGGCTTGGCGATCGTATCGTCGTGGCCCTCGCCACCGGGGCCCGGCGCGTCGCCGATATTGGCCGAGAGCATGAGGATCGGCGCCGTCTGGCGCGCATCCCGCAGCCTCTCGACCAGTTGCCAGCCGTTCATGCCGGGCATCTGGATGTCGATGAGGAAGAGGTCGGGCCTGACACCCTCGATCAGCGTCAGGCATTCCGGTCCGCCTGCCGCCGTCAGCACGACGAAGTCGAGGGGTGCCAGCACCTCGCGCATCAGGTCGCGGTGATCCTCGTTGTCGTCAACGACGACGATCGTACGGCGCGGGCCGGTATAGGAGACGATCTTGCGCTCGGGGGCGGGGGCCGTGCTGGGGCGGTCGATGGCCGAGAGCATCAGCCGGACCTTGAAGCTCGAGCCCTTGTCCTTCTCGCTTTCGACGGCGATCTCGCCGCCCAGCGTATTGGTCAGAAGCTTGGTGATGGTGAGGCCCAGGCCGAGCCCCGGCATGGGGCGAATATTGTCCGCCTCGCCACGCTGGAAGGGTTCGTAGATCCGCGTCAGGTCGCGCTCGGATATGCCGCGCCCGGTGTCGGAAATCGTGAAGGTCGCCACCTGGCTGCGATAGGCGACCTCGAAGCGCACCGTGCCCCGGTCAGTGAACTTGATGGCGTTGGACAGCAGATTGACAAGGATCTGCCGCAGGCGCTTTTCATCCGTGCGGACATAGAGCGGCACGGCGCGCGAGCGCTCGTGCTCGAAGGTCAGGCCCTTGGCGGCGGCGAGGGGGGCGAACATATCGACCAACTGATCGAGGAAATCCTGGATGTTCAGCTCGTTGGAGAAGACCTGAAGCCGCCCCGCCTCGATCTTGGAAATGTCGAGCAGCCCGTCGATCAGCCCGGAGAGGTGGTCGGCCGAGCGGCGGATGACCTTGATCGCCGACTGGCGGGCGGGCGGGATCGTCTCGTCGCGCTCGAGGATCTGGGCATAGCCGAGAACGGCGTTGAGCGGGGTGCGCAGTTCATGGGACAGGCCGACGACATAGCGGCTCTTGGCCCTGTTGGCGGCCTCCGCCGTCTCCTTGGCGGTCTGCAGCGCCGCATCCGTCTTGCGGTGGGCGGCGATTTCCTTGAGCAGCAGCGTGTTCTGGCGCGAGGATTCCTCTTCCGCCACCACACGGCTGTCATGGGCGAGCACGTAGAACCAGCTGGCGACCCCGGAGATTACCGCCGAGACGAAAAAGACGATCAGCACCGTGCGGTTGACGACATCGGCGGTCTCCGGCGAGGCGGTCGATACCTGGTGGGCGATGAGGGCGAGGATCGCGCCAATCAGCGAAACCGCGACGAGCGCCGTCAAGGCATAGCGGCCAAGCCGGGTGGAAAGCCAGGCCAGCGCCGGTTGGGGCAGGAAGCGGGCGGCGACGGATGTCGCCTGCGCGTGGAGCTTGGCCTGTGGCTTGCACATGTCGTGGCAACGGCTGTCGAGCGAGCAGCACAGCGAACAGATCGGTGCGGCATAGGCCGGGCACCAGGCCATGTCCTCGGGCTCGAACGGGTGTTCGCAGATCGAGCAGGTGATCGAGGTGAGGTTCTTCCAGCTCTGGCGCGGCTTGCGGGCGAGATAGAACTTCCCGCCGGTCGCCCAGGCGATCAGCGGCGAAATCACGAAGGCGATCAACGTAACGAAGGTCGATAGCGAGGCGGCGAGCGGACCGAAAAGGCCGAAATGGGCGGCAAGGGCGATGCCCGCCGACAAGAGCAGAGTGCCGCAGCCGACCGGGTTGATGTCGTAGAGGTGGGCCCGCTTGAATTCGATGCCGGGCGGTGCCAGCCCCAGCGGCTTGTTGACGAAGAGGTCGGCGGAAATGGCGCACAGCCAGCTCATGGCGATGATCGAGAAGATGCCGAGCGTTTCCTCCAGCAGCCGGTAGATACCGAGTTCCATCAGCAGAAGCGCGATCGCCACGTTGAACACCAGCCAGACGACGCGGCCGGGATGGCTGTGGGTTAGCCGCGAGAAGAAGTTCGACCAGGCGAGCGACCCGGCATAGGCGTTCATCACGTTGATCTTCAACTGCGAGATCACCACGAAGCAGGCCATCAGCAGCATGGCCGCCGTCCCGTTCGGGATCATGTAGCCGAAGGCGACGAGATACATATGGGCTGGATCGGCCGCTTCGCTCGCCGGCGCGCCGGTCGACAGCGTCAGCACCGCGAGAAAGGAGCCGGCAAGCAGCTTGGGCACGCCGAGAACGACCCAGCCGGAGCCGGCGAGGAAGACGGCAATGCGGTGGTGCAGCTTTCGCCCGCCCTCGGGCGGCAGGAAGCGCAGGAAGTCGACCTGTTCGCCGATCTGCGGCATCAGGGCGAGAATGACGGCGGAGGCCGCGCCGAATTCTATGAGGTCGAAGGGCGCGGCTGACCCTGTCTGGGCATTGGAATGGCCGATGCCGGCGAAGGATCGCCAGAGGTCGATCTTTTCCCAGTCGAGAAACGCGATGAAGACGAAGGGCAGGATATTGAGCACGATCCAGAAGGGCTGGGTCCACAACTGGAATTTCGAGATCAGCCGCACGCCGTAGGTGACCAGCGGGATCACCACCAGCGCCGAGATGATGTAGCCGATCCAAAGCGGAATGCCGAAGGCGAGCTTGAGCGCGCCGGTCATGATCGAGGCTTCGATGGCAAACAGCATGAAGGTGAAGCTCGCATAGATCAGCGAGGTCACCGTCGAGCCGATGTATCCGAAACCGGCGCCGCGGGTCAGGAGGTCGATGTCGACGCCGTGGCGGATCGCATAGCGGCTGATCGGCTGGCCGACGAGCAGCATCAGGACTGCGGCGGCGATGATGGCGAAGAAGGCGTTGGTGGTGCCGTAGGACAGTGTGATCGTCCCCCCGATGGCCTCGAGCGCCAGAAAGGAGATCGCCCCGATTGCCGTCTGCGAGATCCGGCTCGAGGAGAATTGCCGCGCGCTCTTGGCGGTGAAGCGCAGCGCATAGTCTTCCAGCGTCTGGTCGGCGACCCAGCGATTGTATTCGCGCCGGACCGGGATGATACGTTGGCGTGCGGTCATGCCTAATTAGTAGCCCCTTCGGCGAGAGGGTTGATAATTAGGCAATCTTCACGGGATCGGACGGAAAAGCAAGCGCGGGGTCGGTTTAGCGCGCTTCGCCCCCAGCCTTCTCCAGATAGGCGCCGAGCGCCTTGCGCAGTTGTTCCGTGTCATAGGGCTTGCGCACGACCGGCACGCTCAGCAATTCGACGGGAAGCGCGGTGCGATCGTCGTAGCCTGTGGCAAAGACGAAGGGGACACCGCGTCGCGTCAGTTCCTCGGCGACCGGGACGGAGGTGCCGATGCCGAGATTGATGTCGAGCAGGGCGAAGTCCGGATTGAAGGTCTTCAACTGGTCGAGCGCCATGCCGCTGGAATTGGCCGTGACGACATTGCCGACATTCAGTTCGGCCAGCATGGCTTCCGCATCCATTGCGATGAGGACCTGGTCCTCGACGAGCAACAGCGACATGTTCTCCGTTCCTTTCAGGCTGGATGATGGGTGGGACTGTTCCCTCGCCTCAGCTTGTGCTTCCCTGTCCGCCTGCACATGCAGGAAGCGACCAGGAAAGACCAGACTGGCCCTGAGGCCGGCGGGGTCGAACGTGACCGTGCTCTTGCCGCCAAGATCGAAGGGGATGCTGCGATCGATGAGGGCGGTACCGAAACCGCGGGTGCTGGGAACCTCGACCGGCGGCCCGCCGCTTTCCTGCCAGCTGACTTCGAGATCGCCGTTCGGCCGGGCCTGCCATGTGACGTCGAGCCTGCCGCCCTGAGTCGACAGCGAACCGTACTTGGCGGCATTGGTACAGAGTTCATGGACAACGAGGGCGGCCACCGCATAGGCTCGACCGTCGAGCTGCACGCGCGGTCCATCGAGGTGGATCGTGCCGCTGGCGGAGCGATAGGGCGAGAGTTCGGCCTCGAGAAGGCCCTTGATCTCGCCGCCGCCGCTGCCGCGGATGACCTGGTCATGGGCATGTGACAAAGCCTGGATGCGGCCCTTGAGCGAGGTGATGTACTCCTTGAGCGTCGCGCCATCCTTTGCCGGCGTCGCCACCAGCGACTTGATGACCGCCAGGATGTTCTTCACCCGGTGGTTGAGTTCCTCGTTGAGCAGGCGCTGGCGAACCTCGGCCTTGAGACGCTCCTCCTGCATCAGTTCGCTGTGACGCAGCACGACCTCGACGGTGGCGGAGTGGACGGCGGCGGCGATTTCGCGATCGGCATCGCTCCACGGTTCCGACTGGCGCTCCACGGTTTCCTTCCAGATCGCGAAGCTCTTGCGCGGGGTCAGGCGATCGCCAAGCGGACCGCTTTCATAGGACTTGTCCGGATTGCCGGCCCAGTTGAGCGTCTCCAGCCGTTCCTTGCGGAAGAACAGCAGGCAATCGGTGGAAATATGGGACAGCGGAACGGCCAGGACGCCGGAAACCTCGCGGTGGAAGTCCTCGGCGGGGGGGTAGACCTGGGAAAGGCGATGGGTCGCCCAGACCCTCTTTTCACCGACGCCTGAGATGTAATTCGCCAGGTCCTCGATGGCCGTCGCGGGTGGCGTGTCGCCGATTGCGCACCACTCGCCTTGCAGGAACAAGCCGATGCCGTCGCAAGGCAGGGCCTCGCGGAAATCCGGCAGCGCATCGCACATCAGTTCGAAAACCTCGGTCTTTTCGGAGGCGCGCTGGAAGAACCTGTCCAGCGCACGTCGTGCGGTGGCGACATTTTCCAGTTTGTGCTGCTGCAAGAGCCCGAGCAGATGCATGGAGAAGAAATCGCTGAACATTTCCGCGGCGATCCGCTGCGGCATGCTCAGTGCCTTCGGCGTATAGTGGTGGCAGGCGATCAGTCCCCAGAGCGCCCCGTCGATGATGATCGAGATCGACATGGAGGCGCCGACGCCCATGTTGCGCAGATATTCGAGATGGATCGGCGAGACGCTGCGCAGGTGGGCATAAGACAGGTCGAGCGGCTCGCCCGAGGCGTCGACGGCCGGTTCGATCGGCGTGCGATGGCCTTGAGAATCCGAAATGATGCGGATGGGGTTCTTCAGGTAGAGGGCGCGGGCCTGCTGCGGAATGTCGCTTGCCGGAAAATACTGGCCGAGAAAGCTCTCGAGATCCCCGCGCTTGGCTTCCGCCTCCACCTTGCCGGCGCCGTCATGCTCCAGGCGATAGATCATCACCCGGTCATAACCGAGCACGGCGCGTAGGAGGATGGTGGTCTTGCGCAGCAACTGGTCGGTATTGTCGGTGGTGCGAATGCGGCCGATCAATTCGCGGGCAAGCTGCAAGGGCAGTGCGTCCGCGTCGGGCTGCTCGAATTCCAGAATGGCATGGCCGGCATGGCGGTGGACGGTCACGTCGAAGACGCGGCCATTTCCAATTGCCAATTGCGGCAGCAGTGCCGGGCGGGATGCGTCGGGAGCGGCGGCGAGCGCGTTGCGAATGGCATGCGTCGCCACGCCGCCGAGCGCGACTGTCAGATTGGTGCCGTTGAGCGGCCCCTCGAAATCGAGCATCGCGCCGGCATTGGTCGAATGGCGAATGATCACGCCGGCCGAGGAATCGCAAGCGAGCAGCGCGCCATGCGGCTGGATGCTGCCTGGGACATGAATCGGCTCGCGATCGCAGTTGGTCAGGTTGACGGGCTGGGAGGACGACATTCAGGCTTTCTCGAAAGCATCTAGTGCATGGGCGAAGGTGGCCAGGGCCGCTTGGGCCATAGTTTCATCGTCCACTTCCCTTGCCGAGTCCAGTAACGCGGCAAAGGCGTTCCAGTTCCCGAGGTCGGACGATTGTTTTTGCAGGTGCTCGGCGCCGTTGCCCGCATGAAGCCCGAGCGCGGCCGCGCGCCGAACGAGCAGCCTTGCGCCGAGCGTCGAGCCCTCCAGAACATAGAGGGTTCCAAGCAACCGATCGGCGCACAGGTTCGACATCGGCTGAGCTTCGCTCCGCGCCGTAGCGGCCGGGCTGGCACCGAGCGCTGCAAGATCGCGTTCCAGCGCATCGGCGAGATAGTTCGGCGTAAAGTTGCCGAACTGTGCGGGCAGGCGCGTGGAAGCCAGTTGCGTCTCGATCGGGCGGCGGAAGCCGAGCATGCCTCTGATATAGCGCAGGTAGGCTGGAATATCGGAGAATGTGCCGACGCATTCGTCGAGCCGTTGATGGATGGGGCCGGTTCGTTCGCGGAGAAACTGCCGGCGGGCGGACATGGACATACGAACAATTGGCCTTTGTTAATTTTCGGGTCTCATATGGCCGCTGGACGAGGCAAGGTCAACATGTCGACAGCTAGCGGTTGCTGCCGCCGAGGTCGCCTTTTCCCCCTGGTCTACGTCATATGACGTATAACGTTTTGCGGTGCAGCGTCGGATAGTCCTCTTCAGCAACGGTTAAATTTCATTAACCGACCGGTTGCAAACAAGAAGAGGGGTTCACGACAATGGCATTGAAGACGAAACTCGGCGCCGCGCTGCTTGGCGCCATGCTCTCGACCACCGCAGTCAGCGGCGCGCTGGCCCAGGAAGACACGATCAAGATCGGCGTTCTGCACTCGCTGTCCGGCACCATGGCGATCTCCGAGACGACGCTGAAGGACGCCATGCTGATGCTCGTCGAGGAGCAGAACAAGAAGGGCGGCGTGCTTGGCAAGAAGCTTGAGGCCGTCGTCGTCGACCCGGCCTCCGACTGGCCGCTGTTTGCAGAAAAGGCCCGTCAGCTGATTTCCCAGGACAAGGTTGCCGCCGTGTTCGGTTGCTGGACATCGTCGTCGCGCAAGTCGGTCCTGCCGGTCTTCGAGGAACTGAATTCGATCCTGTTCTATCCGGTCCAGTACGAGGGTGAGGAATCCTCGCGCAACATCTTCTACACGGGTGCTGCCCCCAACCAGCAGGCGATCCCGGCCGTCGACTACCTGGCCGCCGAAGAAGGCGTCGAGCGCTGGGTTCTCGCCGGCACCGACTACGTCTATCCGCAGACGACCAACAAGATCCTCAAGGCCTATCTGATGTCCAAGGGCGTTGCCGAAGAGGACATCATGATCAACTACACGCCGTTCGGTCATTCCGACTGGCAGACCATCGTCTCCGACATCAAGAAGTTCGGCTCGGCCGGCAAGAAGACCGCCGTCGTCTCGACCATCAACGGTGACGCCAACGTGCCGTTCTACAAGGAACTCGGCAACCAGGGCATCAAGGCGGAAGACATCCCGGTCGTCGCCTTCTCGGTCGGTGAAGAAGAACTGGCCGGTCTCGACACCACGCCTCTGGTCGGGCATCTCGCCGCCTGGAACTACTTCCAGTCCGTCGATGCCGACGTCAATGCCGAGTTCATCAAGACCTGGCACGGCTTCACCAAGAACGACAAGCGCGTGACAAACGACCCGATGGAAGCCGCCTATATCGGCTTCAACGCCTGGGTGAAGGCCGTCGAGGCCGCCGGCACCACCGACACGGACGCCGTTCTCGATAGTATCATCGGTGTTTCCGTCCCTAACCTCTCGGGCGGCACCTCCACCGTCATGCCGAACCACCACATCACCAAGCCGGTGCTGATCGGTGAAATCCAGGCCGACGGCCAGTTCGAAATCGTCCAGCAGACGCCGTCCGTCGTTGGCGACGAATGGTCGGATTACCTGCCGGATAGCAAGGACCTGATCTCCGATTGGCGCAAGCCGATGGAATGCGGCAACTTCAACGTCGCCACCGGCAAGTGCGGCGGCAAGGGTAGCTGATCGGCTGAACGTCTGGTGAGTGCCCCTCACCCTAACCCTCTCCCCGTGAACGGGGAGAGGGTCGTGCCCCGCGACACGCAGGCGATGGTCGGTGCGGTCGCGGTGATCGTCCTTCTCCCCGTTCACGGGGAGAAGGTGCCGGCAGGCGGATGAGGGGCTTTTCAGGCACCGCCGCCCCGCCATCCGGGGGACAAAAGAATGCCCATTCGTTTCATCACACTAGTTTTCATCTTCCTCTCCCTCGCCGCGCCCTCCATGGCGCAGAGCGACCCGAAGGATCTCATCAACGCGCTGGGCAAGGCCAATTTCCGCCAGGCCGAGGAACTGCTGACGCAGTTCGCCGCGACGGGCGATGCCCGCGTCGTGCCGGCACTCGAGGCCTTCGCCGAGGGCGATCTCTATGTTCGCAAGGCGGACGGTGCGGTCGTCATCACCAAGGCCGCCGGCGCCAAGCTCTCCGCCATCGATCCGCTGACCGGCGAGGTGGTGGGCGAGGAAGCGAAGGGCGCCTTCACCAAGATCAAGGTCAACAACACTCTGCGCCGCGCCATCCGTTCAGCGCTCGGCGGGCTCACGCTGCTGAGCCCCGATCGCGAGGTCCGGCTTCAGGCGGCCCAGCAGGTGCTGCAATCACCGAGCGCGGAAAATCTCGACCTCGTCGAGGCGGCGCTCGCCAAGGAAACCGACAGCGAGGTCAAGGCCCGCATGGAGGAGGCGCGCGCCGTGTCGCTTTTGGCCTCCGACCGGTCCGTCGAGGAAAAGCGTGCCGCCATCGACATGGTCGCCTCGCTCGGCGGGCGCGAGGCGATCGGCATCCTGATGACCGTGTCCTCGTCGATCGAGGCAAGCCTGAAACCCGATCTCGACAAGGCGATCGCCTCCATCGAGGGCGATCTGGCGCTGTGGGATGCCGCGCAAAACGTCTGGTACGGCATCTCGCTCGGTTCCGTCCTGCTGCTCGCGGCCATCGGCCTTGCCATTACCTTCGGCGTGATGGGCATCATCAACATGGCGCATGGCGAGATGGTGATGATCGGCGCCTATTCCACCTTCATGGTCCAGCAGGTGATCCGCACCTCCTATCCGGGTCTGTTCGACTGGTCGCTGGCCGTCGCGCTACCGGTCGCCTTCCTCGTCACCGCCGCCATTGGCCTCGTGATCGAGCGCGGCGTCATTCGCTTCCTCTACGGCCGGCCGCTCGAAACCCTGCTCGCCACCTGGGGGATTTCGCTGATCCTGCAGCAGGCGATCCGCACCATCTTCGGCCCCACCAATCAGGAGGTCGGCAACCCCTCGTGGATGTCCGGATCGTTTGATCTGGGCGGGCTGACGATCACCTGGAACCGCATGTGGATCGTGCTGTTCTCGCTCACCATCTTCTTTGCCCTGCTGACGCTGATGAAGCGCTCGGCCTTCGGCCTGCAGATGCGCGCCGTCACCCAGAACCGCCGCATGGCATCATCGATGGGCATCCGCACCCCGTGGGTCGACGCCTTCACCTTCGCGCTCGGCTCCGGCATCGCCGGGATCGCCGGGGTGGCGCTCAGCCAGATCGACAATGTCAGCCCGAACCTCGGCCAGGCCTATATCATCGACTCATTCATGGTCGTGGTGTTCGGCGGCGTGGGCAATCTCTGGGGCACGTTTGTCGGCGCGCTGTCGCTCGGCGTGCTCAACAAGTTCCTCGAACCCTCGGTCGGCGCCGTGCTCGGCAAGATCCTCGTGCTCGTGCTGATCATTCTCTTCATCCAGAAGCGGCCGCGCGGGCTCTTCGCGCTCAAGGGAAGGGCGGTGGAAGCATGATCACGGGCTTCATCTTCAGGGCACTCGAAGGCAAGATCCTCGTCGCCGTCGCCATTCTTCTCGGCGTCGCGCTCATCGTCCCGGCGCTCAACCTGCTCACCCCGGCGGACAGCGTCTTCCACATCCCGACCTATGCCGTGTCGTTGATGGGCAAGTATCTCTGCTACGCGCTTCTGGCGCTGGCGCTCGACCTGGTCTGGGGCTATTGCGGCATTCTCTCGCTCGGCCACGGGGCCTTCTTCGCGCTCGGCGGCTATGCCATGGGCATGTACCTGATGCGCCAGATCGGCAGCCGCGGCGTCTATGGCAATCCGATCCTGCCGGACTTCATGGTCTTCCTCAACTGGAAGGAACTGCCGTGGTTCTGGCACGGCTTGGACATGTTCTGGTTCGCCATGCTGATGGTGCTGGTCGTGCCCGGCCTGCTTGCCTTCGTCTTCGGCTGGTTCGCCTTCCGCTCCCGCGTCAACGGCGTTTATCTCTCGATCATCACCCAGGCGATGACCTATGCGCTGCTCTTGGCCTTCTTCCGCAATGACATGGGCTTCGGCGGCAATAACGGCTTGACCGACTTCAAGGAAATCATCGGCTTCAACGTCCAGGCCGACGGAACTCGCGCCGTGCTGTTCGCGCTCTCGGCGATCATGCTGTCGCTCTGCCTGGTGATCTCGTCGGCGATTGTGCGCTCCAAGTTCGGCAAGGTTCTGGTCGGCGTGCGCGATGCCGAAAGCCGCGTGCGCTTCCTCGGCTACCGGGTCGAGAACATCAAGCTCTTCACCTTCACCGTCTCGGCGATGATGGCGGGCATTGCCGGCGCGCTGTTCGTGCCGCAGGTCGGAATCATCAATCCGGGCGAGTTCGCGCCAGCCAACTCGATCGAAGTGGTGGTGTGGACCGCCGTCGGCGGGCGCGGCACGCTGATCGGGCCGATCATCGGTGCGCTGATGGTCAATGCCGGAAAGAGCTATTTCACCGGCGCGTTTCCGGAACTCTGGCTGTTCGCGCTCGGCGGGCTGTTCATCGGGGTGACGCTGTTCCTGCCGAAGGGCGTCGTCGGCACGATCCAGCAGCGCCACGCGGCGCGCCGGGACCGCAAGGCGGCGGACGATGCCGCCAACAATGACAAGGCATCCGACGCGGCGCTGCCGGTCGGCCAGGCGGCGGAGTGAAGGCCATGAGTGACAGGAAACCGACGAGCATCCTCTATCTCGACGGCGTGTCCGTCTCCTTCGACGGCTTCAAGGCATTGAATTCGCTGTCCTTCGTCGTCGAGCCCGGGGAGTTGCGGGCGATCATCGGCCCGAACGGCGCCGGCAAGACGACGATGATGGACATCATCACCGGCAAGACCCGGCCCGATAGCGGCGAGGTGTTCTTCAATGGTGAGGTGGATCTCACCAAGAAGGACGAGGCCGAAATCGCCCAGCTCGGCATCGGCCGCAAGTTCCAGAAGCCGACCGTGTTCGAGAGCCATACCGTCTGGGACAATCTCGAACTGGCGCTCAACCGCGACCGCGGCGTGTTCGGCACGCTGTTCTACCGGCTGACGGCCGAGGACAAGACGCGCATCGAGGAGATCCTCGAAACCGTGCGGCTGACGGCGCGAAAGGGCGATCTCGCCGCCAATCTCAGCCATGGCCAGAAGCAATGGCTGGAGATCGGCATGCTGCTCGCGCAGGAACCCAAGCTGCTTCTGGTCGACGAGCCGGTGGCCGGCATGACCGATGCCGAAACCGCGGAAACGGCGATCCTGCTCAAGGAAATCGCCAAGACCCGCTCCGTCGTCGTCGTCGAACACGACATGGGCTTCATCCGCGATCTCGGGGTGAAGGTGACGTGTCTTGCCGAAGGTTCGGTGCTGGCCGAAGGCTCGATCGATTTCGTCTCGGCCGATCCGAAGGTGATCGAGAACTATCTGGGGCGGTGAGGATGATGAGGCGTGCTTTTCCCCTCCCCAACCCCTCCCCACAAGGGGGAGGGGCTGTCTCCGCCGCCGGTCTCGGCTTTTGGGGCAGACGCTATCGGCCCGGTCTCTCCCCCCTTGTGGGGGAGATGGCCGGCAGGCCAGAGGGGGTCTTTTTCTTGCTTATTCGGGGGACGAACCCATGCTGAAAGTCGACAACATCAACCTCCACTACGGCGCCGCCCAGGCGCTCAGGGGCGTCTCCATCAAGGCGGAGATGGGCAAGATCACCTGCGTGCTCGGCCGCAACGGCGTGGGCAAGTCGTCGCTCCTGCGCGCCGTCACCGGCCAGCATGGCGTCTCGGCGGGTACGATCGCCTTCGACGGCGTGACGCTCAACGGCATGGCGCCGTTCAACCGGGCGCGGGCCGGCATCGGCTATGTGCCGCAGGGGCGGGAAATCTTTCCGCTCCTGACGGTCAAGGAAAATCTCGAGACCGGTTATGCGCCGCTGCCACGCAAGGAACGCGCCATTCCGGACGAAATCTTCAGCCTTTTCCCGGTCCTGCAAACCATGCTGTCGCGGCGCGGCGGCGATCTTTCGGGCGGGCAGCAGCAGCAGCTCGCCATCGGCCGGGCCATGGTGACGCGGCCCAGGATCCTGGTGCTCGACGAGCCGACCGAGGGCATCCAGCCGTCGATCATCAAGGATATCGGCCGGGCGATCCAATATCTGCGCGATTCCACCGGCATGGCGATCCTGCTGGTCGAGCAATATCTCGATTTCTGCCGCGAACTCGCCGACCATGTCTACATCATGGATCGTGGCGAAATCGTTCACGAAGGTGCGGCCGAAACGCTGGACACGGCCGAGGCGCGCCGCCACCTGACTGTATGATCCTGCAAAGCAGGGTTGATGAATTATTAGTGAAATATGGTTGATGCTGGGGATCAGCGTGGTATGGACACGCATCTGCTAACAGAAGGCATAGCCATGACAACCAGCACGGTTCCGAACCGTCTGCGGGGCGGCAAAACCGTTGGCCTGCTCGCGACGGCGATCTTTTCCTTTCTCGGGCTTGCGGAAGGCGCATCGGCCTCGGGCTGCGGCGAAGCCTTGCCGGCCGGCCGGCACGATCTGTCCATCCAGTCCGACGGGATCGAACGGTCGGCGGTCTATTTCATCCCTTCCGCCTATGACGGAAAGCGCAAGCTGCCGCTGGTCTTCGACTTTCACGGCTCCAACAGCCATCCGGACGGCCAGATGAACCGCAGCCGCTGGGACGAGGTGGCCGAGCGCGAGGGTTTCATCGTCATGGCACTTCAGGGTAGTCTCGACGGCAGCGTGCCGGGTACCCATGCGTGGAACGTGCCGGGGGTCAATCCGCTGCCCGGCGTCAGCCGCGGCAACGGTCTCGACGAAGGCCAATTCATCGCGGATGCGGTCGAGACGGCGAAGAAGAGCTTCTGCGTCGATCCGGCCCGGATCTACGCCTCCGGCTATTCCGGCGGCGGGCGGATGCTGTCGCAATATGTCTGCGACGGCCACGGCGATTTTGCCGCGGCCGGCTTCGTCATGGGCCTGCGTGCCGGCTATCCGGAGCAGGAGGACGGTGTCTGGCGGCCGCTCAAGACGAGCTGCCAGCCGGCCAAGCCGATCTCGATCATCGCCTTTTCCGGGTTGAAGGATCACGTCAATCCGTTTGCCGGCGGCGGCAAGCCCTATTGGCAATATGGCGGTGAGGTCGCGGTCAAGCGTTGGGCCGAGCTCAACGGTTGCGACGATCGCGCACTTACCGACAAGGGTGAGGCCGTGACCGTCACGACCTATCCCGGCTGCCGGGCCGGGGCCAGCGTGATGTCCTATGTGATCGCCGATGCCACCCACGACTGGCCGGGAAGAAATATCCGCTTCCGCCTTGCCTCGACCGGGGAAGACGCGATCCGGGAGGTTGATGCTACCGGCAGAATGTGGGACTTCTTTCGCAGTGCGGGAGGGGAGCTGATGGCCGCGTCGAGCGCCAAGGCGACCTGCACCGACACGACAACAACCGCCACGAACAACAAGGGCGGGCAGGGAACAGCGTGCAGACAGCCAGTCAAACCAGACCTCAGCGCGCCCGGGGCGTCGGAAGGCTTGTGACCAAGCCGCTCGGCGGGCGCACGCGCCTCGCCGAGCTTTATCAGGAGGGGGCGGCCAAGATCCGCCTGCCGCAGACCTTCACCGCCGAAATGGAGGCGGTCATCATCAACACCGCCGGCGGGCTGACCGGCGGGGACCGCATGGACTGGTCGTTTTCCGCCGGTCCCGACACGTTCCTGACCGCGACCACCCAGGCCTGCGAAAAGGTCTACAAGGCCTCTGCCGGCGCAGCCGAAGTCGTCACCCGCATCGAGGCCGCCGCCGGGTCAAAGGTCCACTGGCTGCCCCAGGAATCCATTCTCTTCGACAATGCAGCGCTGTCGCGCCGGCTCGAGGTCGATCTCGACGAGAGCGCCGAATTCGTCGCCGTCGAGGCGATCCTGCTCGGCCGCAAGGCCATGGGCGAGGCCATGGCTGAGGGCATGGTGCGCGACCGCTGGCGCATCCGCCGCTGCGGCCGGCTGATCCATGCCGAGGACCTGCGCATGGAGGGTGATGTGGCTGGGCTAACGGCTTCGGCGGCCGTGCTTGCCGGCAAGGTCGCCTTTGCCACCGTGCTCTACACCGGACCGCTTTGCGAGGCACTGCTGCCCAAGGTGCGCGCCGCGCTCGGCGATAGCTTGTGCGGCGCCAGCCAGTGGAACGGGAAGCTGGTCGCCCGGCTTGCGGCCGAAGATGGGTACACCTTGCGAAAAAGCCTGATCCCGGTGATTTCCGTCTTGCGCGGCGGGGCGTCAGTGCCGAAAGTCTGGAATCTATGACAGTGATCAAGAACGTGGAGCGGTCATGAACCTGAGCCCGAGGGAAAAAGACAAACTGCTGATCGCCATGGCGGCCATGGTGGCGCGGCGCCGGCTGGAGCGGGGCGTCAAGCTCAACTACCCGGAAGCCATCGCGCTGATCAGCGATTTCGTCGTCGAGGGGGCGCGTGACGGCCGTCCGGTGGCCGAGTTGATGGAGGCCGGTGCCCATGTCATCACCCGTGACCAGGTCATGGAGGGCATCGCCGAGATGATCCACGACGTGCAGGTCGAGGCGACCTTTCCCGACGGCACCAAGCTGGTGACCGTCCACGAACCGATCCGCTGAGGAGACTTATGCTGGCACTTCGGCCCAATTGCGAATGCTGCGACCGGGACCTGCCGCCGGAAAGCCGCGACGCGCTGATCTGCAGCTTCGAATGCACCTTCTGCAGCGACTGCGCGGCGCGCGTGCTCGCCGGCTTCTGCCCGAACTGCGGCGGGGAACTGGTGCGCCGACCGATCTGGCTGGCCACGAAACTCGTAAACAATCCAGCGTCGACCATACGCGTCTTCAAGGCCGAGGGCTGCAAGCCCGTCAAGGCCGCCTGATCAAGGGAGGGACTGTCCATGATCCCCGGTGAAATCATTGCCGCCGACGGCGAGATCGAACTCAATGCCGGTCAGCCGACCGTGACGATCGAAGTGTCCAACACCGGCGACCGTCCGGTGCAGGTCGGCAGCCACTATCATTTCTTCGAGACCAATGCCGGGCTTTCCTTCGACCGCGACACGGCGCGCGGCATGCGGCTCGACATTCCGGCCGGAACCGCCGTGCGCTTCGAGCCCGGCCAGACGCGGCAGGTTACGTTGATCCCCCTTTCCGGCAAGCGGGAGGTCTACGGTTTCCGGCAGAAGGTCATGGGGGCTCTCTGATGCGGCGGGTGAAGACGATGACGCGACTGCTGGCAATTGGAGGCCTTGCCACGCTGATGGCCCTGCCGGTCTCGGCCGAGGAGGAGCCGATCATCAAGTGCGAGGATGCGGTCACCCAGTCGGAGATGACCCTCTGCGCCGTGCAGGAGCATGAGGCGGCGGACAAGGCGCTCAACGAGCAATGGCCCAAGACCAAGAAGGCCGTTGCCGACTGGGACGCCGCGCTCGACGAGGATCAGCGCGGCGGCGTCGATGCCCTGATGAAGGCGCAGAGGGCGTGGATCCAGTATCGCGATGCCCATTGCGACGTCGAAGGCTTTTCGGTGCGTGGCGGCACGCTTGAGCCCGCCATCATCGAGCTCTGCCTGGCCGACCTGACGCGCAAGCGGACGGCGGAGCTGGAAGACCTCGTCAACGGCTTCGGCAACTGACGATCGGAGAGAGATGGGACAGAGCATCATGATCGTCGGGAACGGAGAAGTACCGGAGGGGGCGGCGGCCAGAATCGACGCCGCCGACCGGGTCATCCGTTTCAACGAGTGCCGCAACTTCGGAGCTGCCGGCAGCCGCACGGACGTCGTGGCCGTTTGCAATACGGGCCGGCCGGCGCGCGCCATGCTGTCCGGCGCCTGGCTCGAGAGCCCGCCGGTCAGCGCCTGCTCGGAAATCTGGTCGGTACGCGATCCGGAAAAGTTCGTCGAGATGCGCCAATCGCTGCTTGTCAGCCATCCCGAGCTCGACGATTTCTGCGACGATTACACGGCCGGGTTCGCCGCGGCCGCCGAAGCCTGCGACAAGCGCCACCGGGTCTTGTCGCGCGATGTGCATGAGGCTGTCGAGCGGGCGCTTCTGGCCTATGAGCCCGGCCCCTATGTGGTGCCGAGCAGCGGCGTGATCGTCGTGGCGCAGGTGCTTGCCGACGTGCTCGCCGATCCAGGGCATGACCGGGACCAGATCTTTCTTGCCGGCTTCAGCCACCAGGGCTGGGACGGCCACCCCTTTTCCGCCGAGCGCCAGTTGATCGAGTCCCATGTGGCCTCCGGCAAGCTGGTGCGGCTCAACACAGACACCGCATCCTCCCTCTCCCAAGGAGCCTGACCGCCATGCCCTACAAGATGTCCCGCAAGGCCTATGCCTCGATGTTCGGACCGACCACCGGCGACAAGGTGCGGCTGGCCGACACCGAACTGTTCATCGAGGTGGAGAAGGATTTCACCACCTATGGCGACGAGGTGAAGTTCGGCGGCGGCAAGGTCATCCGCGACGGCATGGGCCAGAGCCAGGTGACGCGCGCCCACGGCGCGGTCGACACCGTCATCACCAATGCGCTGATCGTCGACCACTGGGGCATCGTCAAGGCCGATATCGGGCTGAAGGACGGTCGCATCGCCGCGATCGGCAAGGCCGGCAATCCGGACACCCAGCCGGGCGTGACCATCATCGTCGGACCCGGCACGGAGGCGATCGCCGGTGAAGGCAAGATCGTCACGGCCGGCGGCATGGACAGCCATATCCACTTCATCTGCCCGCAGCAGATCGAAGAGGCGCTGATGTCGGGGCTCACCACCATGCTCGGCGGCGGCACCGGGCCGGCGCATGGCACGCTCGCTACCACCTGCACGCCCGGCCCCTGGCATATCGCCCGGATGATCGAGGCGGCGGACGCCTTCCCGATGAACCTCGCCTTTGCCGGCAAGGGCAATGCCTCGCTGCCCGGCGCGCTCGAGGAGATGATCCTCGGCGGCGCTTCCTCGCTCAAGCTGCACGAGGACTGGGGCACGACACCGGCCGCCATCGACTGCTGCCTGACGGTCGCCGACCAGTATGACGTGCAGGTGATGATTCACACCGACACGCTGAACGAGAGCGGCTTCGTCGAGGATTCGATCGGCGCGATCCGCGGCCGCACCATCCACGCCTTCCACACCGAAGGGGCGGGCGGCGGCCATGCGCCGGACATCATCAAGATCTGCGGCCAGATGAACGTTATCCCCTCGTCGACCAATCCGACGCGGCCCTACACGGTCAACACGATCGCCGAGCATCTCGACATGCTGATGGTCTGCCATCACCTGTCGTCGTCGATCCCGGAAGACATCGCCTTTGCCGAAAGCCGCATCCGCAAGGAAACGATCGCGGCGGAGGACATCCTGCACGACATCGGCGCGTTTTCGATCATCTCGTCGGACAGCCAGGCCATGGGCCGCGTCGGCGAAGTGGCGATCCGCACCTGGCAGACTGCCGACAAGATGAAGCGTCAGCGTGGGCGGCTGTCTGAGGAGACCGGCGACAACGACAATTTCCGCGTCCGCCGCTACATCGCCAAATACACGATCAATCCGGCGATCGCCCAGGGTCTGAGCCACGAGATCGGCTCGGTCGAGGTCGGCAAACGTGCCGATCTGGTCATCTGGGATCCCGCCTTCTTCGGCGTCAAGCCGAGCATGGTACTCCTGGGCGGCACGATCGCGGCCGCCCCGATGGGCGATCCGAATGCCTCTATCCCGACGCCGCAGCCGGTCCACTACCGGCCGATGTTCGGCGCCTATGGCAAGGCGCGCACCAACTCCTCCGTCACCTTCGTTTCCCAGGCCTCGCTCGATGCCGGCCTCGCCGGACGGCTTGGGGTCGCCAAGCAACTGGTAGCGGTGAAGAACACCCGCGGTGGCATTTCCAAGAAGTCGATGATCCTCAACGACCTGACCCCGCATGTGGAAGTCGATCCGGAAACCTACGAGGTTCGCGCCGACGGGGAACTTTTGACCTGTGAACCGGCGACCGTCCTGCCGATGGCGCAGCGTTATTTCCTGTTCTGAGCCTCTGACACCGCGCGTGCCCGGCAAACGGGCTCATGCGCGGCCTTAGCTTTCGTTCAAACCCGACGGTTATGCGCTGAGCGCATTGCTGCCATGCGACGCTTTGGCTCAGTGGTTTCATGCTGCACTGCAAACATTTTTGGGTTAGTTCTAATTCTCAGAGCCTATCGCCCTGATTTCATGGGGCAGGCCAAGTTTTCTATTCCCAAGGAGATTGCCATGCTGATCGGCAAGAAAGTTCCCGATGTCACCTTCCGCACCCGCGTTCGCGACGAATCGGTGGGCGGGGCCAACCCGTTTCGCTGGCAGGACATGACGTCGGCCGACTATTTCAAGGGCAAGCGCGTCATCCTGTTCTCGCTGCCGGGTGCCTTCACCCCGACCTGCTCGACCTTCCAGCTGCCGGACTTTGAAAAGATGTATCCGGAGTTCAAGGCCGAAGGCATCGACGAGATCTATTGCATCTCGGTCAACGACGCCTTCGTCATGAATGCCTGGGGCAAGTCGCAGAACCTCGACAACGTCAAGCTGATCCCGGACGGTTCGGGCGAGTTCACCCGCAAGATGGGCATGCTCGTGCACAAGGACAATCTCGGCTTCGGCATGCGCTCCTGGCGCTACGCCGCCATCATCAATGATGGCCTCGTCGAGCAGTGGTTCGAGGAAGAGGGCTATTCGGACAATTGCGACAGCGATCCCTATGGCGTCTCCTCGCCGCAGAACATCATGGAAAAGCTGAAGGCGAAGATTGCCGCCTGAGGCATTTCGCACCGGAATTTCTATTGATCAGGCCCGGTCTCGCCCGGGCCTGTTTTCGTTAACGCGGCAGGGTTGTCGAACATGGCTCGCCCGCGACGATGTTAATACTAGGCATTTTACGTTTCATCGCCGGCGGCAACTTGAAAGTTTTATGCAAATCATAGTCCTAGGTAGACGATCGACCAAAATAGGGCGGATTTTTCGGGGATCAGACCCTTTCCGCAGACGGATTGCGGTTGGTCGAATGTTGTAATATCTGCAATCAAAGGTTATCAATATTGGCCAATGGGCATTCCCAGACTATTTTGGCTTTCATCGGCATTTTAGTGTTTTGATTAGCAATTGGCCAAGGGAACGAGCCTAATCGATCAGTGCTGCAGGAACAGGGGGCGGCGCGGTGGATATGCTTAGACGATGGATGTCGCTTCAGGTCGATCTCGGCAATTTCGACAGCCGGGGCGCGGTCTATAATTTTGCCCTCAAGATGACCTTTCGGGCAGTGCTGCTCGCTTTTCTGTTCAATCTTGCCGTCCTGCCGCTTGGCTATGCGCTCGGGCTCATGCCCTTGTCGTTGGCGGATGCGGTCAAGCTGTCCGTCGCCGGCTCATGGCTGTTCGGCGGTGCCGTGTCCGGAGCGCTGGCGCTGTTAACCGGCCATGTGATTCGGGAGCTGTCGGTGTCGCGCGCGGAATTCGAACGCCTCAGCCGGACGGACATGCTGTCGGGACTCCTCAATCGGCGCGCCTTCAATGCCGCCCTGGCGGAAACCGGTCCGGGAGCGTCGCTGGCGATCCTCGATATCGATCGCTTCAAGGCGGTCAATGACGGCCATGGCCATTGCGCCGGCGACGAGGTGATCAGGTCGGTGGCCGGCATCCTGCGGGAAGTATTCGAAGACGAACACCTGATCGCGCGGCTGGGCGGCGAGGAATTCGGCGTGATCATCCGGGGCGGCGGTCTCGCGCAGCGTATCGGCCTGGTTGAGCGGGCCCGCAACCTCGTCGAAGCGCGGGTGATCCGCTGTGACGGCGCGGCCATCCACACGACAATTTCGGCCGGCATCGCCGAATTCGCCTCGGATCTTCGCCCCGAAAGCGTCTATTCCGCAGCCGATTGCGCCCTTTACCGGGCCAAGGCCGGAGGGCGCAATCGCGTGGTACACGAGACGGAGGAAGGCAATTGCGACAGGTGCGACAAGCCTGGCGTCGAGGCGAGTGCCGCCGGCATGAACCCGTTCATCGGCGAACCGGTCCCGGTGGCAGGCTGAAACTTCAGCTTGCTGTTTGCCTCTTGTTTTTGCATGGTTGAAAAATAACCAGTTCGGGAAAACCATGCGTCGCGTTACCACCTATCTCCCTGCCGGGACGTCCGACGAGACGATCGCCGGCTCCGTCACGCTTGCCCATGACGAGCGGCATCTGCGGCGCAAGCTGTTGCACCTCGAGGATGGCGACATGGTCATGCTCGACCTCAAGCAGCCGGTGCTTCTCGCCCATGGCGACCTGCTGCTGCTGGATGACGGCAATGCCATCGAGGTCAGGGCGGCCGAGGAGAAACTCTTCGAGGTCATTCCACGAGACCGGCTGCACCTCGTAGAACTCGCCTGGCATCTGGGTAATCGTCACCTGCCGGCGCAGATCGAGGAGGAGCGCATCCTCATTCTCCGCGATCACGTGATCCGTGACATGCTGACCGGTCTGGGCGCGACCGTGACCGAGGTGACGGAACGCTTCCAGCCGATGCGCGGGGCCTATCATTCCCATGGCGGCGGACATTCCAACCACAATCACGACCATGCCTGAACGCCTGGCCGGTGCCGGCAATCCGCAAAGCCTGATCCGGCTGATGACCTGGTTGTCGCCGGCCTTTCCGGTCGGCGGCTTTGCCTATTCCGGCGGGCTGGAGGCGGCGGTCGTCGAGGGGCATGTCTCCGGCGCAGGCGAACTTGCAGCTTGGCTTGAGGCGTTGCTGGTTTCCGGTGCGCTGCGCAATGACGCGATCCTCCTGGCCGAGGCCCACCGTGCCTTCGACCAGCCGGACCGTTTGTCCGAGGTCGCATCGCTTGCGGCTGCTCTGGCGGGCTCCGCCGAGCGCCATCAGGAGGCGGTGCGGCAGGGGGACGCGTTTCTGGCCGCCGCCTCCGCCTGGCCGCAGCCGGTCCTGGCCTTGCTCGCTTCCAACACGGTCTATGGCGTCGCCGTCGGCGCTATCGCCGCGGCCAATGGCGTGTCCCTCGGCGAGACGCTGGTGGCCTTCCTGCAAGCCCAGTGCGGCCAACTTGTCTCGGCGGCGATCCGGCTCGGCATCATCGGCCAGACACAAGGGGTCGCGATAATCGCTCGCCTCGAGCCGCCCATTCTCGGCCAGGCGGAACAGGTCCGCGCCCTCGGACTCGACGATCTCGGTTCGGCGACCGTGATCGCCGACATGCTGTCGATGCGGCACGAGGTCCAGTATTCCCGGCTTTTCCAATCATGAGGGGGCGTCGGAACACAAAATGAGAAAGACAGGAACGGCAGCATGAAATCTGAAAATGGTCCCTTGCGGGTCGGCATCGGCGGGCCGGTTGGTTCCGGCAAGACGGCGCTCACCGAAAAACTGTGCAAGGCGATGCGCGACGACTATTCCGTCGCGGTCGTCACCAATGACATCTACACGCGCGAGGATGCCGATGCGCTGATCCGCATGCAGGCCTTGTCATCCGACCGCGTCGTCGGGGTCGAGACCGGCGGCTGCCCGCACACGGCGATCCGCGAGGATGCCTCGATCAACCTGAGGGCTATTGCCGATCTCAACGCCCGCATTCCCGATCTCGACCTGGTGTTCATCGAATCCGGCGGCGACAATCTCGCCGCGACCTTCTCGCCCGACCTTGCCGACGTGACGATCTATGTCATTTCCGTCTGCCAAGGCGAGGAAATCCCGCGCAAGGGCGGGCCGGGCATCACCCGCTCGGACCTTCTGGTGATCAACAAGAAGGATCTCGCGCCCCATGTCGGCGTCGACCTTGCCGTGATGGAGGGCGATGCCGGGCGCATGCGCGCCGCGCGGCCCTTCGTCTTCACCGACATGAAGCGCGGCGAGGGGGTCGACGAGATCGTTCGCTTTCTCAAGGAAACGGGCGGGCTTTAAGGGCCAGCCCGTTCCCCTCGATGCTTGGGAGAATAGCGCTCAGATCTGCTTCAGCGCACTGATGTCCGAAATCTGGATGATCCGTCCGCGGACGGTCACGCCGGCGCGGCGGAGCGACGAAAACGCGCGCGACAGGGCTTCCGGGGCAAGGCCCAGCTTCCCGGCCAGCAGGCTCTTCTGGAAGGGCAGGCGGATCGAGGCGGAACTTCCTTCCTGCGGGCAGTTGTCCAGCAGGTAGTGGGCGACGCGCTGCGGCGCGGTCTGCAGCCGATCGTTGGCAATACAGTCCATCGTGTTTCGCAAATGGTTCGACAGGCACTGGATGATGGCCTTGGCGACGTCCTTTTCCTGCTCGGCCAAGGCGCGCACCTTCTGCAACTCGAAGCGCGCAACCGTAATGGTTTCGGCGGCCTGTGAATTGTAGAGATAGTGGTCACCCATCGCCAGCAGGCATTCGGCAAAGGTGTCGCCGGGCCCGCAGATGCGGATATCCGCTTCCCGGCCGTCCTTGTTCAGTCTGAACAGCCGGACATAGCCGTTCAAGACGCAATAGAAGCTGTCCGCCGCCTCGCCCTCGCGGAACAGGATGTCGCGCGCTTCGTAACTCATGACCGTCGCGATCTCGAGCATGCGCGCCTGCGCGCTCGCACCGAGAGATGCCATGAAAGGCGTCCTGAGCAGAGTGGTCTTGTCGCGTGTGTTCAATTTCAAAATCTTGTTCACGGTTCTCGGCTCCAGTTTGCGTTCCTGGTGGAGCGCGTTGGCCAGTATGTGGTGAGAAGGGCGAGGCGATAGGCTGGCGAGCGGGTGGCATCGCCCGGCCCGACACGGGCTGCGGGCTGCCTTTGGGCGCTCGATCCGTCACGCAACGCCGATGCTTCATGGCCGGAAAGGTCGAGGCTGGCTCGTCCAGTCCCGCGTCGCTCCCTGGCCAAGAAACCATCCTCACTCACTTGGTTCTCAGCAGGCTAACGATAGGCAAGGGCGAGAACGGGCGAATTGATTTCGATCAATCGCCTTGTCGGATACTGCGATTTTGCTGGAAAATTGCCGGAATTATACATGGAAAGCCGGATGCGTGCCCGGCTCTCCTTATGTGTCTGCGATCATTCCGCGGCAAGCGGCGGCAGGGAGATCAGCTTGGCGCCCTCGCCACCCTTGCGCTGCGGCTCCGGCAGGCGCCTTTCCACGGCGGTGAGGCGTTCCTCCATGGTCGAGAGCGTTGCGGCGTTCTTCTCCGTCCGCTCGGTGAGCGCCTCGGGGGAGAGGGCCTCCGGTTCCTCCTCCTTCTTGCCGACCATCCGGCTGAACAGCCAGGCGAGCAGTCGCGACAGGTCATCCATGATGAGGAAGAAGGCGGGCACGACGAGCAGGCTCATCACCGTCGAGACGATGATGCCGCCGATGACGGCGATCGCCATCGGCGCACGGAACGAGCCGCCTTCACCGACGCCGAGCGCCGAGGGCAGCATGCCCGCCGACATGGCGATCGAGGTCATGATGATCGGACGGGCGCGCTTGCGGCCCGCTTCTACCATGGCCTCGATACGGGCGAGGCCCTGATGGCGCATCTCGATGGCAAAGTCGACCAGCAGGATGGCGTTCTTGGTGACGATGCCCATCAGCATCAGAATGCCGATCAGCACGGGCATGGAGAGTGCATTGCCGGTGATGATCAGGGCCGCGGCAACCCCGCCGATGGCGAGCGGCAGCGAGAGCAGGATGGTGAAAGGCTGGATCACGTCCTTGAACAGCAGGATCAGCACAGTCAGCACGAGCAGCAGACCGAGCAGCATGGCGTTTAGGAAGCTCTCCTGCATTTCGTTCTGTACCTTGGTGTCGCCGCTTTCGGCGAGGCGCACGCTCGCCGGAATATCGGCCTCCTCGACGGCCTGACGGAAGGCCGCCGACGCGGTGTCGAGCGCAACGCCCTGCGGCAGGTCGGCGCCGATGGTGACGACGCGGTTGCGGTTGTTGCGCTTGATCGACGACACGCCCTCCGAATAGTCGATGTCGGCGACGCTGGCGAGCGGCACGGTGGCGCCGGTGGCCGTCTGTATCTTCAAAGCCCTGATGGCGGCCAGATCGGTTCTAAGGTCGAGCGCGGCCTGGACCCGGATCGGGATCAGGCGGTTGTCGAGCGATATCTTCGGCAGGGCCGCGTCGATGTCGCCGATGGTGGCAACGCGGACGGTTTCGGCGATCTGGCTCGGCGTGATGCCGAGTCGGGCAGCCTCGTCCTTGCGCGGACGGATCTGCAATTCAGGACGGGGCAGGGCACCTTCCGCGCTGACATTGCCGAGCGACGGCACGGTGCGGAGCTTGGCTTCCAGCAGGCCCACGGCATCATTCAGTTCTTCCTCGTTCTTCGACAGGAAGTTGAAGGCGAGGTCGCGTTCGCCGCGGTCGTTGAGCTTCAGCACGCGGATATCGGCGATCGGCCGCAGCTTTTCGAAGACCTCGCGCTCGATGTCCCATTGCGGACGGGTGCGGCCTTCGACCGGAAGCTTCGGCAGATATTCGCCGATCAGCGGAAGGCCGCCAATGCCCTTGTTGACGATGGTCTTCAGCAGCGAATGCTCGATCTTGATCAGATTCAGCGTGACGCTGGCGCGGCGCAGTTCCATGTCGCCCTTCGGCGAGGCGCCGCCGAGAATGAACGTGCTCTCCACGCCGTCGAGATCCTTGACCGCTGCATAGATCTCGTCGGTCTTGCGCTCGGTCTCGGCAAGCGTCGCATTCGGCGGCAATTCCACCGAAAGGGTGACGCGACCGGCGTCTTCCGGCGGCAGGAAGCTGCCGGGGACCTGCGCCAGCAGCATCATCGACACGACGAGAAAGGCAAAGGCGCCGATCAGCGTGGCATAGCGGGCATACCAGTGCGTCGTGGTGGTGCGCACCAGCCGCGTATAGCCCTTCATGAAGGCGCTGTCATTGTCGTGATGGTCGTCCATCGCGTCCTCGGCGCGCATCAGATAGGCGGCCATCAGCGGGGTGATGAGGCGCGCCACCATCAGCGAGAAGAACACCGAGAAGGCAACCGTCAGGCCGAACTGGATGAAGTACTGACCGGGAATGCCGGGCATGAACGACACCGGCACAAAGACGGCGATGATGGTGAAGGTGGTGGCGATGACGGCAAGGCCGATCTCGTCCGCCGCCTCGATGGCAGCCCTATAGGGCGTCTTGCCCATCTTGATGTGGCGCGCGATGTTCTCGATCTCGACAATCGCATCGTCGACCAGGATACCGGTCGCCAGCGTCAGCGCCAGGAAGCTGACGAGATTGAGCGAAAAGCCCATCATGTCCATGATCCAGAAGGTCGGGATCGCGGACAAGGGGAGGGCTACGGCGGAGATCAGCGTGGCGCGCCAGTTGCGCAGGAACAGGAAGACGACGATGACGGCAAGGATCGCGCCTTCCAGCAGCGTGTGCATGGCGGCTTCGTAATTGCCGTAGGTGAAGTAGACGGAGTCGTTGATCAGTTCGATGCCGACGTTCGGGTTCTCGGCCCGCACTTCGCCGAGACTCTTCTCGACGGTCTCGGCCACCGAGACCTCGCTGGCGCCCTTGGCCCGGAAAACGGCGAAGGTGACGACCGGTTCGCCGTTATAGCGGGAGAACGACTTCTGTTCCTCATAGGTGTCCTGGATGGTGCCGAGGTCGGACAGCTTGACGAAACGGCCACCCGAGAGCGCAATCGTCGTATTGGCGAGGTCTGCAACATTGCGCGCATCGCCGAGTGTGCGGATCGCCTGTTCTGCACCGGCCACCTGGCCGCGTCCCGAACCGAGATCGATGTTCGTACCGCGCAACTGCCCGTTGACGTCGGCGGCGGTAATGCCGAAGGCGTTCAACCGGTCGGGGTCGAGCTCGACGCGGATTTCCCGGTCGGCGCCGCCGTAGCGGTCGATGCGGCCGATGCCGGGCTGGCCCTGCAGCGCGCGCTTGACGGTGTCGTCGACGAACCAGGAGAGTTCCTCCAGCGACATGTTGGGCGAGGAGACGGCAAAGGTCTGGATCGCCTGACCCTCGACATCCACCTTGGCGACGATCGGCTCCTCGACGGAGGCCGGCAGATCGCCGCGAATGCCGTCGATGGCATCCTTGACGTCCTGAACGGCCTGTTCCGTCGGGATTTCCATGCGGAACATCACCACGGTCTGTGACTGGCCGTCGGTGACGGTCGAGGACAGTTCGTCGACGCCGGTAATGCTGGCGACGGCGTCCTCGATCTCCTTGGTCACCTGCATCTCCAGCTCGGCCGGGGATGAGCCGCTCTGGCGCACCGTGATGGCGACCAGCGGGACGTCGATGTTCGGGAAGCGGGTGATCGGCAGCGCCAGGAACGACTGCACGCCCACGACCATCAGCAGGAAGAAGCCGAGGATCGGTGCAATCGGATTGCGAATGGACCAGGCGGAAAAATTCACGGCGCGCTCCTGCTCAGTTCGACTCTGCCGAGGTTACGTCGCGGACCGGATTGATCCGGTCGCCGTCGCGGACGAAGGCGCCGGCCTTGGCGACCACGACATCGCCCTGTTTCAACCCGTCCTTGATTTCGATGAAGGCGCCATCCTGGATGCCGGTCGAAATCTTCACCTGCTTGACCACGTTGTCCGCGACCAGGCGCGTCGTCGTGCCATGTTTGTCGGTGGTGACCGCCGACAGCGGCAGGGCGACTCCCTGGGCTTCCGAGATGATGATCTCGGCGCTCGCATACATGCCGGCGCGCGCGCCCTGGTCGTCGTCTATGGCGATGTGGACCGCGCCGAGGCGCGTCTGCGGGTCGATCACCGGCGAGATCAGACGGACGGACCCGTCGAGCGTCGCGGCGCCGCCGGCGACCTTGACGCTGGCCTTCTGGCCGACACGCATCCTGAGAATGTCCGTTTCCGATATGTCGGCCACGAGTTCGATCTCGCCGTCACGGATGACGGTGAACATCGGCTGCCCGGCGCCGCTGGCAATTGCCCCGACCTTGGCATTGCGCGCCGCGATCAGGCCAGCGACCGGGGATTTCACGTCGGTGCGCGCGAGCTTCAGGTCGATGTCGGCCAGCTGGCTCTCGACCACCTTGATGTCGGCCTCGGCAATGGCGATCGCCTGCACCGTGCTGTCCACCTTGGCAATGGCGCTGGTCGCAGCCGTTTCGGCCTGGTCGATCGAGGACTGGGACAGCGTTCCCGACTTGCCGAGGGTCAGCGCGCGCTTGTATTGGCGCTCGGCTTCGGCGGCTCCGGACTTGGCGTCGCCGAGTTGCACCTTGTACTGGGCGAGCGAAGCTTCGGCCTTGGCCTTGGTCGCCACGAGCTGGCTCTTCTGCAGCAGCAGGGTGTCGTCGTTCAGCCGCGCGACCACTGCGTCAGCAGCAACGCGGTCTCCGACATCGACTTCGAGGGAGCGGATCGACAGGCCCTCGACCTGCGGCTGCACGTAGATTTCCTCCACCGCCTTGATGGTTCCCGTGGCCACGATGCGGTCGATCAGGGTGCGGCTGGTGGCTTCGGTGACGACGATGGAAGGCAGTGTCTGCTTCGGCGGGTTCGCGGGCGCATCCTCGGCAGCTGCGGCAAACGGAGAAAGCGCGACAGACAGAACAAGCAGTCCGGCAGTGACGTTCGTAATGCGAACCATGTGTCCCTTCCGAGGTTTTGGACGGATTTTTCGACAACCAATGTAATTACGTAGATCGCGACGCTTCAGACCAGCACTCGCTCAGCCATGCGGTATAGCTTTTTTGCGGCGGCGCGACAATTCTACCCGCCATGGCGATGAAACTTTAGTTGGTATCGCGGCCGCGCGTTGCAAGTGTCCGGCGAAAACTCCGGAGCGTGTCGATCCTGATTGCCCATGTGGCAAAACAATGCTCGCACCGAACTGCGATTGTTGCCGTCTGTTGCCGATGCGTATCCTCTGTTGAAATGCAGAAGGCGCCCGGAACGAGTTCCGCGCGCCTTCGTCTGGGATGAGGCTGCCTGTTACTTCAGAGCTTCATTGGTGATGTCGAGCGTGTAGGCGCCGACCGGCTCCTTGGTGATGACCGGGTCGGAACCGCCGCCGAGCAGGGTCTTGACCGTGCGCTCATAGTCGGCCATGTCGAGCGCGCCGTTGGAACCGGCGGTCAGCTTGGCGACTTCGCCCATCATGCGCTTCTGATGGACTTCCGTCTGCGCGCCGGAAGCATCGTTTTCGAGAACGATTTCGGCGGCGTCATCCGGGTTCTCCTCGGCCCACTTCCAGCCCTTCATCGAGGCGCGGACGAACTTGACCATCTTGTCCTTGAAGGCGGCGTCCTTCAGCGAATCTTCGAGCACGTAAAGGCCGTCCTCGAGCGTGGCCACGCCTTCGTCCTCGTACTTGAAGGTCACGAGGTCCTCGGCCTTGATGCCGGCATCGATGACCTGCCAGTATTCGTTGTAGGTCATGGTCGAGATGCAGGCCGCCTGCTTCTGCAGCAGCGGGTCGACGTTGAAGCCCTGCTTCAGCACGGTCACGCCGTCGGCGCCGCCGTCGGTCTTGATGCCGAGATGGGCCATCCAGGACAGGAACGGATATTCGTTGCCAAAGAACCAGACGCCGAGCGTCTTGCCCTTGAAGTCTTCCGGCTTGGTGATGCCGGTTTCCTTGAGGCAGGTCAGCATCATGCCCGAGGCCTTGAACGGCTGGGCGATGTTGACGAGCGGCACGCCCTTCTCGCGGGTGGCGAGCGCGGACGGCATCCAGTCGACGATCACGTCTGCACCGCCGCCGGCGAGAACCTGCGGGGGCGCAATGTCCGGGCCGCCCGGCTTGATTTCGACGTCCAGACCTTCTTCCTCGTAGAAGCCCTTGTCCTTGGCGACGTAGTAGCCGGCGAACTGAGCCTGGGTGACCCACTTCAGTTGCAGCGTCACCTTTTCGGCAGCGGCCGCCTGCATGGCCGTCAGCGAGACGGCGCCTGCCAATAGCAGGGATGCGAGTTTCAATGTCATTTTCTGTTCCCTCTTTCTTGTTTACGCCTGTCCACCACGGACAGACGGATGCCAGAAGGTGACCCAGCGTTCTGCAAGTGCCACCAATCCGTAGAAGATCGAGCCGGCGAGCGCGGCAACCGCGATCTCGGCCCAGACCATATCGACATTGCTGCGCCCCACTTCCGTGGAAATCCGGAACCCCATGCCGACGATCGGGGTGCCGAAGAACTCTGCCACGATGGCGCCGATCAGAGCCAGCGTGGAATTGATCTTGAGCGCGTTGAAGATGAATGGCCAGGCGGCCGGCAGGCGCAGCTTCACCAGCGTCTGCCACCAGGAGGCCGCATAGGTGCGCATCAGGTCGCGCTCCATGTGGCTCGCCGCCGACAACCCCTGCACGGTGTTCACCAGCATGGGGAAGAAGGTCATGATCACGACCACGGCGACCTTGGACTGCCAGTCGAAGCCGAACCACATGACCATGATCGGCGCGACGCCGACCATCGGCAGGGCCGAGACGAAATTGCCGATCGGAAGCAGGCCCTTCTGCAGGAAGGGGGAGCGGTCGACGAGGATCGCCACGGCAAAGCCGAGGCCGCAGCCGAGCGCATAGCCGGTCAGCACCGATTTGAGGAAGGTCTGCTGGAAATCGGCCCAGAGGGTGGGCACCGAACTGGTCAGGCGGGCCCAGATCATCGACGGCGCGGGCAAGAGGATGGAGGGAATGTCGAAGCCATGGACCAGGCATTCCCAGATGACCAGCAGGGTTATACCGAAGATCAGCGGCACGGCGGTGTTGACGACACGGCGCACCGTGCGGTCCTTGAAGGTCCGGCGCACCAGCCATTCGTTGAGGCCCCAGGCGGACAGCCAGAAGACGAGGGCGAAGACGAGATAGCCGTTCATGGCTTGACCCCCATGCGAGCGAGTACGCGGGAATGGGCGATGCCCACCAGCGTAACGAGGACGGCGGCGAGGCCGGCGGCCATGAACAGCGCCGCCCAGATCTGGATGGTCTGGCCGTAATAGGAGCCGGACAGCAGCCGGGCACCAAGACCCGCGACCGCCCCGGTCGGCAGTTCGGCGACGATGGCGCCCAACAGCGAGATGGCGATCGCCACCTTCAGCGAGGTGAAGAGATAGGGCATCGAGGCCGGCCAGCGCAGCTTCCAGAAGGTCTGCGACGGGCTCGCATGATAGGTGTGCATCAGGTCGAGAAGGATGGTGTCGGGGCTTCTCAAGCCCTTCACCATGCCGACGACGATCGGGAAGAAGGACAGGTAGGTTGAGATCAGCGCCTTGGGCAGGATTCCCGATATGCCGACCGAGTTCAAAACGACGATGACCATCGGCGCGATGGCGAGGATCGGAATGGTCTGGCTGGCAATCACCCACGGCATCAAGGAACGGTCCATGGCCCGGTTGTGAACGATGCCGACGGCCAGCAGGATGCCGAGCACGGTACCGATGACGAAGCCGAGCAGGGTCGTCGAAAGGGTAATCCAGGCGTGGTAGACGAGGCTTCGCTTGGATGTCACTGCCTTGTTGACCGTGGTATCCCAGAGTTCGGCGAAGATCTGGTGCGGGGCGGGCAGCACCGGCCGCTCCTGGGCGAAGGTGCGCTCGACCACCTGGGAAAAGGTGATCTCTTCGCCCGCCCTGGCCGCCTGGTCGCGCACGAAGGGCGCGTTGAGGTAGACGACGAAGACGTGCCAGACGATGAGAATGGCGAAAACGACGGTGAGGATCGGCAGGATGCGGTCGCGCAGGAGGGAGGGGGAGGTCATGGGCGATCCCCTAGCGAAGTCAGAAACGCCTCCAGGCTCTGCTCGAGATTGATGGCGACATAGTCGGGGTTGTCGATGACCTGATCATTGTCGAATCGAAGAACCGTGAAGCCTTGCTTGCGAAGGAAGTCGTCCCGGCGCTTATCATGGGCGCGGCCTTGCTCCGTCTCATGACTGTCGCCATCGACTTCGACGATCACGCGGGCGGACAGCCAGGCAAAGTCGGCGATGTATGGCCCGATGGGTGTTTCTCGGCGGAACCGAGCGCCACGGGGTCTCAGATCTCGCAAGAGATCCCACATTTCTCGCTCGGCCCTGGTCAGTTCGCTTCGGAGCGTTCTGGCGCGCTTTCTGGTTTTCGGGTCGATGTTGGAATGCGGCATAGGACACTCCATCGAGAGAGGTTGTTCCGGATTGCCAACCCCCTCTGGCCTGCCGGCCATCTCCCCCACAAGGGGGGAGAAGATCCGCGGCAGCGCCTTGCCCCGATCGAAGTGCGGGAGGTGGGCGATGAAGCCCCTCCCCCTTGTGGGGAGGGGTTGGGGAGGGGTTCTTTGTAGCCGGGGTTGGCGAGGGGTCTTTCCATTCAACGAAACCCTATTCCTCATAGCTATGCCCCGCCTTCAAACCCTCGCGGACGCGGTGGGCGATCGCCAGAAACTCCGGCGTTTCACGGATTTCCAGCGGCCGCTCCCTGGGTAGGGTCGATTCGATGATGTCGGTGACGCGGCCGGGGCGGGGGCTCATGACGACGATCTTGGTCGAGAGATAGACGGCCTCGGGGATCGAATGGGTGACGAAGCAGATCGTCTTGTCGGTGCGGTCCCAGAGCTTCAGCAGCTCGGAATTGAGATGGTCGCGGACGATCTCGTCGAGCGCGCCGAAGGGTTCGTCCATCAGCAGAAGGTCGGCGTCGAAGGCGAGCGCGCGGGCGATCGAGGCGCGCTGCTGCATGCCGCCCGACAACTGCCAGGGGAATTTCTTGCCGAAGCCGGTGAGATTTACCAGCTCCAGTGTCTGCTCAACCCGCTTCTTCTGCTCCTCCTTGGAAAAGCCCATGATCTCGAGCGGCAGGGCGATGTTCTTCTCGATCGTGCGCCAGGGATAGAGCGCGGCGGCCTGGAAGACATAGCCGTAGGAGCGGTCCTTGCGGGCGTTCTCCGGCGTCATGCCATTGACGGTGATCGTACCCGAGGTGTGTTTCTCGAGATCGGCAATAACGCGCAGGAAGGTGGTCTTGCCGCAGCCGGAGGGGCCGATGAAGGAGACGAAGTCGCCCTTCTTCACCTCGAGATCGACATTGGACAGCGCGTGGACCGGCCCGTCTCCCGTCTGGAAGGTGAGACAGAGGTCCTTGGCGGACACGACGGAAAAGGGAGCGGTCATCGATGGAAACCTATGGGCTTTCTTGCAAAGGCGCCAAGCCTCTTGCACACTATCAATACATGGCGGGCACGGGCCGGCCTATCGGACTTTGCGGGAATTTCTGAGCTCACGGAGGAGTGCCAGCATGGATACCTCATTCAAACCCACCTGCCGGATCGTTCGGCCCGGAAGCACCTATGACGGCAAGCAGGGCCTGAGCTATTTCGCCGGCATTTCGGCCGAAACGGTCGGCTCGAAGGGCATCTGCATGCACCTTCTGACCATGCCGCCGGGCGCGAGGGCCAAGGCCCATCTGCACGAGAACCACGAGACGGCGATCTACTGCCTGTCGGGCCAGGCGCATACCTGGTACGGCGACCGGCTGGAGAACCACGTGATCCTGCATGCCGGCGAACTGATGTACATCCCGGCCGGCGTGCCACACCTGCCGGCCAACCTCTCCAACGCACCCTGCACGGCGCTGATCGCGCGGACAGATCCCAACGAGCAGGAGAGCGTCGTGCTCTTGCCGGAGCTGGACGCGCTGGTGGAGGTTTGAGGCTTGCCTTCTCCCTGGCGGGGAGAAGAGGGTTTCGGCTGTGGGCGCTTTACCCCCCTCTGTCCTGCCGGACATCTCCCCCTCAAGGGGGGAGATCGGACCACGCGAATGTTCTGCCGGAACGTGACGTTCCAGTGGGGAGATGTTGCTCTGTACAGTCTGTCCTAGCCGAGCGGCCAGCCCCATCCGATCTCCCCCCTTGAGGGGGAGATGCCCGGCAGGGCAGAGGGGGGTGGCTTCAAGCACTGCGGCCATCTCTACCGTCACACCCCCGTCGCCGGAATACCGCTGCGTTCGACCTTGCGCGGCGCGACCAGTTCCTTCCAGGTGGAAAGCGCCTTGTTGACGGCGGTGAACGGTTCGCGCTTGACGAACTGGCCGTGGCCTTCCTGCGTCTTCACCGTCGCTTCCTCGATCACCACCTTGCCGCGCGACAGCGTGAAGCGCGGCAGGCCGGTCACCTGCTTGCCCTCGAAGACGTTGTAGTCGATCGCCGACTGCTGGCTCTTGGCCGAGATGGTCTTGGAGCGCTTCGGGTCCCAGACCACCAGGTCGGCATCGGCGCCGACGAGGACCGCTCCCTTCTTCGGATAGATGTTGAGGATCTTGGCGATGTTGGTCGAGGTAACGGCGACGAATTCGTTCATCGTCAGGCGGCCGGTCGCCACCCCATAGGTCCACAGCATCGGCATGCGGTCTTCGAGCCCGCCGGTGCCGTTCGGGATCCTGGCGAAGTTGCCGACGCCGAAACGCTTCTGCTCTGTGGTGAAGGCGCAGTGGTCGGTGGCGACGCAGGAGAGCGAGCCCGACTGCAGGCCGGCCCAGAGTGAGTCCTGGTGCTGCTTGTTGCGGAAGGGCGGGCTCATGACGCGGCGTGCGGCGTGGTCCCAGTCCTTGTTGAAGTATTCGCTCTCGTCGAGCGTCAGGTGCTGGATCAGCGGTTCGCCATAGACGCGCATGCCTTTCTGGCGGGCCCGGCGGATCGCTTCATGGGCCTGTTCGCACGACGTGTGCACGACATAGAGCGGTACGCCCGCCATGTCGGCCAGCATGATGGCGCGGTTGGTCGCTTCGCCTTCGACTTCGGCGGGCCGCGAATAGGCATGCGCCTCGGGGCCGTTATTGCCTTCGGCCAAAAGCTTGGCCGTCATCGCCGCCACCACGTCGCCGTTCTCGGCATGGACGAGCGGCAGGGCGCCCAGTTCGGCGCAGCGCTGGAAGGAGGCGAACATCTCGTCGTCGTTCACCATCAGCGCGCCCTTGTAGGCCATGAAGTGCTTGAAGGTGTTGATGCCCTTATCCTCGACGATGATCTTCATCTCGTCGAAGACGCGCTCGTTCCAGCCGGTGATCGCCATGTGGAAGGAATAGTCGGCATTGGCGCGGCTGGTCTTGTTGTGCCACATCTGGAGGGCGTCGAGCAGCGACTGGTCGGGCGCCGGCAGACAGAAGTCGACCACCATGGTGGTGCCGCCGGCAAGGCCGGCGCGCGTGCCGCTCTCGAAGTCATCGGCGGAATAGGTGCCCATGAACGGCATTTCGAGATGCACATGCGGATCGATGCCGCCGGGCATGACATAACAGCCGGCGGCGTCGAGGACGGTGTCGCCCGAAAGGTCCGGCCCGATCTCGACGATCACGCCGCCCTCGATCCTGACGTCCGCCCTGTAGGTGAGATCGGCGGTGACGATGGTTCCGCCCTTGATGACTGTGCTCATGTCGTTTCACCCCATGTCGTGTGCGCTATTGTGATGATTTCGATGCGTAGAGAGGGGTCGCTCGCCTCCGGCGCCCCCTCATCCGGCGCTACGCGCCACCTTCTCCCCGCAGGGGAGAAGAGGTCACGCCGGCGTTGCGCGTGCCCTTTGTAGAGGCCCAGGAGTTCCGTAGTCGCAACGGTCGTTGGAAACGACGCTGAAGCCGCATACTCCCTCTTCTCCCCAGCGGGGAGAAGGTGGCCCGAAGGGCCGGATGAGGGGGCGCGAAGCGCGGGCCGTGAGAGCATGACGATCAACGCTCCCCTCGATCCGCCGGTGAAAAGCGCAGCGTTTCGCAACGTGCGAAGATCCGACCCTCCAAAACCGCCAGAATGGTCTCCAGAACCGCACGTCGTTCCTTCAGCACCTCGTCGTTCCAGGAGCGCAGAACCGAATAGCCGTGGTCGTTCAGCCAGCGCGTGCGAACCTCGTCCGCCATGCTTTCGGCATGCTGGCTGCCGTCGAGTTCGACGATCAGGCGCCGTTCCCGGCAGACGAAATCCGCGACATAGGCACCGAGGGGAACTTGTCGGGAAAATCTGTGGCCGTTCAGTTGCCGGTTGCGAAGATCACTCCAGAGGCGAAATTCGGCCTCCGTTTCGTTCTGCCTCAGTGCGCGCGCCTGATCCGTCTTGCCGGGGCGCCGCTTGGTGATGTCCTGTTGGTCGCCTGCCATGTGGGAGCCCTCCTCATCCGGCGCTACGCGCCACCTTCTCCCCGTTGGGGAGAAGAGGTCACGCCAACGCCGTCCGCTCCATACCTCTAAACCAAATAGTGGCGTCGCCGAACCGGTCGGTGAAGATGGCGCGGTTGCCGCACGCTCCCTCTTCTCCCCGGCGGGGAGAAGGTGGCCCGAAGGGCCGGATGAGGGGGCGCCGCAGGCGATTGTTGTCACGCCACGATCTCCGCCGTCTCCAGCACGGCCTGCAGCAGCACGTCGGCGCCGGCGGTGGCCCAGTCCTTGGAGATGTCCTCGGCCTCGTTGTGGGAAAGACCGCCGACGCAGGGGCACATGATCATGGTGGCAGGCGCCACCTTGGCGGCCCAGCAGGCGTCGTGGCCTGCGCCTGAAATGATGTTCATGTGGCTGTAGCCCAGCCGTTCTGCCGCCTTGCGTACGGTGTCCACCAGCTTGGGGTCGAAGGTGACCGGGTCGAAATGGCCGACGGCCTCGACCGAACAACCGACGCCGAGCGCCTCGCAGATCGCGGCCGCCTCCTTTTCGATGCGGGCGCGCATGGCGTTGAGCTTGGCGAGATCCGGCGTGCGGATGTCGACGGTGAAGATCACCGTGCCCGGCAGCACGTTGCGGGAATTGGGCGAGAATTTTACCTGGCCGACCCCGCCGACAGCTCCCGGCTGGTTGTCCATGGCAACCGTCTGCACCATTTCCATGATGCGTGCCATGGCAAGACCGGCATTGACGCGCAGGTTCATCGGCGTCGATCCGGTATGGGCCTCGCGCCCGATCAGCGTGAATTCCAGCCACCACAGGCCTTGGCAGTGGGTAACGACGCCGATCTGCTTTTCCTCCGCCTCGAGGATCGGGCCCTGCTCGATGTGATATTCGTAATAGGCGTGCATCTTGCGCGCCCCGACCTCCTCGTCGCCCAGCCAGCCGATACGCTTCAACTCGTCGCCATAGGTCTTGCCGTCGGGATCCTGGCGGCCATAGGCATAGTCGAGCGAGTGCACGCCGGCAAAGACGCCGGAGGCGAGCATGGCGGGGGCAAAGCGCGCGCCTTCTTCGTTGGCCCAGTTGGTGACGACGATCGGATGCTTCGTCTTGATGCCGAGATCGTTCATCGAGCGGACGATTTCCAGCGCGGCCAGAACGCCGAGCACGCCGTCATACTTGCCGCCGGTCGGCTGGGTGTCGAGATGGGAGCCGACATAGACCGGCAGCGCGTCGGGATCGGTGCCGGGACGGGTCATGAACATGGTGCCCATCTTGTCGACGCCCATGGTCATGCCGGCCTCTTCGCACCACGTCTGGAAGAGGCTTCGGCCTTGCGCGTCGGCGTCGGTCAGCGTCTGGCGATTGTTGCCGCCGGCAATGCCGGGGCCGATCTTCGCCATCTCCATCAGCATGTCCCAGAGGCGGTCGCCGTTCACGCGCAAGTTCACGCCGGTTTGAGCCGTCATTGCAGTCATCCTCACCTGTTTTCGAAGGGTCATGCAAGAGGCATGCCCTGTTATTCCCCGTGGTCTCCAGCCGAATGATTTTTTGCTTGTTAGGCTGGATAAAATGGCCGGTTGCCTTTGGATGGCACCTGTCCGATAATTTGACCGACTGGTAAACATTACAGCTTCCGGCGCGGCACTCAAGACGCAAAAGACGAAAAAACCACGACAAAATTCAGGGCATCTGCCTGAAAAAGGTGCATCAATAAAACTGATAAAGATCAAGCTCTTGGGCTTGGCTGACGAGGGGTGGGACGGAACGCATGGCGATACCGAGGGCGGCGAGGACACAAAGGCGAACCCGCATCCAGGAAGAGAAGGAAGAGGTGATCCTCGAAGCGGCACTCGACGTCTTCTCGCTGCGCGGCTTTCGCGGCTCGACCATCGACCAGATCGCCGAGGTGGCCGGCATGTCGAAGCCGAACCTGCTCTATTATTTCCGCACCAAGGAAGGCATGCACCGGGCGCTGATCGACCGGGTGCTGGAGAACTGGCTGGAGCCGCTCAAGGCTTTCGATCCGGAAGGGGATCCGGAGGAGGAGGTGCGATCCTATATCCGCCGCAAGCTGGAGATGGCGCGCGATTTCCCGCGCGAGAGCCGGCTGTTCGCCAACGAGATCCTGCAGGGCGCGCCGCATATCGAGGACATGCTGAAGGGGCAGCTGAAAGATCTGGTCGACGAGAAGGTCGAGGTCATCCGTTGCTGGATCCGGGCAGGAAAGGTCCGCGACTGCGATCCCCATCACCTGATCTTCTCGATCTGGTCGACGACCCAGCACTATGCCGATTTCGACGTCCAGGTGCGGGCGGTGCTGGGTGAGGGCGAGCGAAGCGACACGCGCTTCGAGGATGCGGCCCGCTATCTTGAGGGCCTGTTCGTGCGAGGCCTCATTCCACAAAAGCTGCCGGTCGGCTGATCAGTCCGGCAGCCATGCCAGAACCAGCAGGCCGCAGGCGGTGACCAGCGCGCCGAGGAAAACCGCGCCGGACGCCCAGCCGTGGCCGATCAGGCCCTCGATGACGATGATGAAGGTCGGCGTCAGGTATCCGTATGCGAGCACCTTGGACGCCGGCAGGCGCACCGAGGCATATTGCAGAAGGAAGAAGGTGACCGCCGTAGCGAAGACGGAGAGATAGATTACCGCGATCCACACCATCGGCGGCAGGCTGAAAAGCTCGACTTCGGCAAGGCGGGGGGCGGCCGGCACGAGAATGAAGGCGAAGGTGGCGACGGCTGCCCAGAAGACGAAGGCGAGCGGCGCTTCCTTGCGGTTGAAGAGCCTCAGCAGCGGCACGTAGGCTGCATGGCACAGCACGCCGACGAAATAGATCATCTCGCCGCGGCCGACGTCGAAGGCGAGGAGGGCGCCGAGATCGCCACGAAAGATCACCCAGACCGCACCGGTTGCCGCAATCAGCAGGCTGACAAGGACGGCGGGCTTGGTGTGCTGGTGCATCAGGAACCAGGCGAAGACTGCGCTCAGGAGCGGCATGAGGGTGAAGACCGCGCCGGTCGCCACCGGTTTGGTGAACTGCAGCGCGACGAACATCGTCGTCATGTAGACCGCCATCAGCAGGCCGAGCACGGCAAACCGCCAGGGCTCCTTCGGCCATGAGAGCGACACGCCCAGCTTGGCGCAAAGCGCCGCTATGAAGACCACCGTGACCGCATAGCGCAAGGCCTGGAGGGCAAGCGGATCGACCATCTGGGTGGCGATGCCGCCCAGGGAAAAGGACCCGGAAACCAGAAGGGAGAAAAGCAGGACCGCCAGATGGGCCTTCAGTTTCTCCCCGCCTTTGGCGTGGATGTTGTGGCGGGATCTTTCGGTCGCTTGCTCGGTCACGGGCTGCTTCGGCTGGCTTTGTGGGCGCCGGCTTGCGGCATCGGCTCTGCCTAGCATGGCCGCAGCAAAGATGGAAAGGCGAGAGTAGGGGCAGTGCGGTGTCTCAGCCGACCTCGGCGGTCCTGTGCTGCATCCATGTGCGCGCGCGGGCAAATTCGATCAGGGCATTGCCATCCATCGGCCGGGCGAGAGCATAGCCCTGCAGGGTCTGGCAGCCGAGGTCGCGCAGGATGGCGGCGTGGTGCATGGTCTCGACGCCCTCGGCGACGATCTCGATGCCGAGCGAGCGGCCGATGTCGACGATCGAACTGATCAGCCGGCGCTGGGCGGAGGAGACGATGATCGGCGCGGTCAGCTGGCGGTCGATCTTCAGGCGGCGCGGCGACAGCTTCAGCAGGCTGAGGATAGAGGCATAGCCGGTGCCGAAATCGTCGATCTCGATGTCGATGCCATAGGCCTTGATCCGCTCGATGCTGCTGGTGACGGCGGCACCCTTGTCGTCGAAGGAGATGGATTCGAGGAGCTCGAACGACAGGCTGCCGGGTACGAGGTCGAGCCCGTCCAGGCGTTGCAGCAGGCTTTCGTCGAACAGGCGCTGGGCGGAAATGTTGACCGAGACCTTGTCGATCGCCAGATCATTGGCCAGCCAGCGGGTGCGTTGCAGAAGCGCCTGGTCGAGGATGGCCGCATCGATCTGCGAGACGACGTTCAGGCTTTCGGCAATCTTCAGGAAGCTGTCCGGACCGAGGATGCCTTCTTCGGGGTGGTTCCAGCGGGCGAGCGCCTCGACGCCGTTGATCTCCAGCGTATGGGCGTCGAATTGCGGCTGGAAATAGGCGATGAAGTCGTTCTGGTCGAGCGATTTGAGGACCGCGTCCGCTGTCTTCTTGGTATTGATGGTCAGCGATTTCAGCCGGTCGGTATAGCGCTCGACGCGGTTCCTGCCGTGGCGCTTGGCCTCGTAGAGGGCGATGTCGGCATTGACCAGCAACTGCTCGGCCTTGAAATCCGATAGTTCCCGCGTGGCGATGCCGATCGAGGCGCCGACCCGGCACTCATGGCCGCAATGGACGATCGGCGTGTTGATCGCGTCGATCAGGCGCCGGGCAAGTTCGCCAAATTCGTGATCGGTCAGCGTATCGGCGCAGACGACGACGAATTCGTCGCCACCGATGCGGGCGACGAAATCCTCGACCCGGGTGTTCTCCCGCAGCTTGATGGCGACGTGCCGCAGGATGGCGTCGCCGGCGCCGTGACCGAGCGTGTCGTTGATGTCCTTGAAACGATCGAGGTCGATATGCAGCACGGTTGCCGGCGCCTGCGTCTCGCTCACGGCGTCGAGCCGCATCAGGTATTGATCGAGGTAACGGCGGTTCGGCAGGTTGGTCAGGGCGTCATGCAGCGAATTGTGCTCCATGTGCTGGCGGGCCTGCTCGAGTTCGCGGTTCTGCATTTCGGCCTGCTGCTTGGCGTCGCGCAGTTCCTGCTGCAGGCGGATGTCGGCCGTCACGTTCCAGTTGACGCCGACCAGCTTCTTGCGGAAGCGAGAATCGCGGTAGGTCGTGCCATAGGCTCGGACATGGCGTACTTCACCGTCGGCGGTCATCACGCGGAACTCGGTGACGTAGTCCTTGCCCGATTCCATGGCGCGGGCAAAGACCTGCTCGGCTTCGGCAAGATCGTCGGGGTGAAGTGCGTCCCGCCAGGTCTCATAGGTGTAGTGGCCGTCGCCCTCGACGCCGTAGAGCTTTTGCATGCGGGCGTCCCAATTGAGCTCGCCGCTGCCGATATCGAGCTCCCAGACGCCGATGCGCGAGGCTTCGAGGGCGATTTCCAGACGGTGCGAGAGCGCGCGCAGTTCTTCCTCGCGCTGGCGAAGGGCGGCGATGTTGGCCTGGCGTTCGCTCAGCAGCCGGGCGATCCAGGCCACGGGCGCGACGATCATCAGGCCGACCACAAGCATCAGGATGCGGGAGACCCAGAGATCCGGCGCCGGCTGGTTCCACCCGCCCTTCGGCGCCGCGACGATTTCCCAGCTCTCACTGCCGAAGCTGATCGGCATGGCGACGGGCGCTGCGGCAAAAAGCGATGCGTCGCCGAAAAAGACCTTGCCGACGCTTCCGTCCTCGGCCTTGGTGGCGATCGCCACATCGATGTCGAGGGTGTTGGAGGTCAGGCCGCCATATTCATAGAGCCGGTCAATGTCGATGACCGCCGCGATCAGGCCCCAGAAGGTGCGTCCGCCATGGCCATTGGGCACGATCACGGGATAGCGGACGATCAGGCCCCGTCCGCCCTGGACCAGATCGACCGGGCCGGTCGCGACATATTTGCCGGTTTCCCGGACCCGTTCAGCTGCGGCGCGCTGTGCCTCGCTCCGGCGATAGTCGAAGCCGATCAGCGGCTGGTTGCCGGTGAGCGGATAAACATATTTGACCACCAGGTCCGGAGCGGCGGCGATGTTGCGAAGCTGGTGGCTCGTTTCGAAGATCCGCACGCCAAGGGTGGCGAAGCGTTCGGCCGAGATGTCCGGCTCGGTCTCGATGACCGCCACCAGGCCCTGCACCAACTGGATATTGGCGGTAATGCCGCCTTCGAGGCGTGCGCGCACCAGTCCGAGCTCCTCCGCGACACGGTTGCGGATGTTCTCCTGGTAGAGGCGCTGTTTCTGCTGATCGGCATAGACGACAGCAATCGCGACGGCGATGACGACGATCACGGCGGGAAAATAGTATTGAAGAGCCGCGCCGAGGGCTCTCCATCCGTATTTTCCTGTATTTCCTGCCATGCCTGCTGTCTCCACTCGCATGGTCGAGCAACTCTCAGTCATCGGTTCACCCGCCTCGGAGGGTGACAATTCCACGAAACTCTTGAAATTTGTTGAATCAGCGCGCGAAACATTGCGACTATCGCCCGCTAGACGCGAGCCGCGGCATGGGAAAAAAAAGACCCCCATGCGGGGGTCAGGAGGAGTAGAGACGGAAGGGGACCTATTCGGCGGCCTGAACCGCCGTCGGATTGTTCGGATGCGTCGTCCAGTTGGCATAGATCGGACTGACCGGGCTTCCGGTGCGCTGGTCGAGTGTTCCGGGCTCAAGACCCACCATGGTAATGCAGTTCTCGACCGGACAGACATTGACGCAGAGGTTGCAGCCGACGCATTCGTCCTCCATCACCTCGAAATGCCGCACGCCGTCGACCTCTGCCGTGATTGCCTGGTGCGACGTATCCTCGCAGGCGATGTGGCAACGGCCGCACTTGATGCAGGCGTCCTGGTCGATCCGCGCCTTGGCGATATAGTTGAGGTTGAGGTACTTCCAGTCGGTGACATTGGGCACGGCGCGGCCGGTGATGTCGTCGAGATTGCGATGGCCCTTGGCATCCATCCAGTCGGAAAGGCCGGTGATCATTTCCTCGACGATCTTGAAGCCATAGGTCATGGCCGCCGTACAGACCTGCACGTTTCCGGCGCCGAGCACCATGAACTCGGCGGCGTCCCGCCAGGTCGTCACGCCGCCGATGCCGGAGATCGGCAGGCCGTAGGTCTCCGGATCGCGGGCGATCTCGGCCACCATGTTGAGGGCGATCGGCTTGACCGCCGGGCCGCAATAGCCGCCATGGGTGCCCTTGCCGCCGACCGTCGGATTGGGGGCGAAATTGTCGAGGTCGACCGAGACGATCGAGTTGATCGTATTGATCAGCGAGACGGCATCGGTGCCACCGGCCTTGGCCGCGCGCGCCGGCTTGCGGATGTCGGCGATGTTCGGCGTCAGCTTGGTGATCACCGGCATGCGGGTGTACTGCTTGCACCAGCGCACCACCATTTCGATATATTCCGGCACCTGGCCGACGGCGGCGCCCATGCCGCGCTCGGACATGCCGTGCGGACAGCCGAAATTGAGTTCGATGCCGTCGGCGCCGGTCTCTTCCACCAGCGGCAGGATCGCCTTCCACTCTTCCTCGACGCACGGCACCATGATCGAGGCGACGAGCGCCCGGTCCGGCCAGTTCATCTTGACCTGCTTCATCTCCTGCAGATTGACCTGAAGCGGACGGTCGGTGATCAGCTCGATGTTGTTGAGGCCGAGAAGACGGCGGTCGGCGCCCCAGATCGCGCCGTAGCGCGGGCCGTTGACATTGACCACCGGCGGGCCTTCCGAGCCCAGTGTCTTCCAGACCACGCCGCCCCAGCCGGCCCTGAAGGCGCGCTCGACGTTGTAGGCCTTGTCGGTCGGCGGTGCGGATGCCAGCCAGAACGGGTTGGGCGACTTGATGCCGACGAAATTATTGCGAAGATCAGCCATTGTCTTGTCCTCTCTGGAGCGCTTACGCGACGGCGGTCAGTCCCGCCGTTTGAACGGCGAGAGAACGGTTGATGCTTTCGGCCGCATCGCGGCCCATGGCGACGGCGGAAACCGTCAGGTCCTGGCCGCCAAAGGCGCAGTCGCCGCCGGCCCAGACACCGGGCAGGGAGGTGCGGCCCTCGGCGTCGATGGCGATCTTGCCGGCCTGGAGCTGAATCTGCTCGATGCCCATGAGGTCGAGCTTCTGGCCGATGGCGACGAGAATCTGATCGGCCTTGATCTCGGTCTTGTGGCCGGTGCCCTTCATCATGCCGTCTTCGACATGGGTATATTCGAGGGTGATCGCCGAGACATGGCCATGGTGGTGCGCCACTTCCTTCGGCTGCAGCCAGTGGCGGATGTGGACGCCCTTGGAGGCGGCGAGATTCTGCTCGAACTCGGAAGCGTTCATGTGTTCCTTGCCGCGGCGGTAGCAGATCGTCACGTTTTCCGCGCCGAGCAGCTTGGCCTGCACGGCGGCGTCGATCGCCGTCATGCCGCCGCCGATGACGACGACGTCGCGGCCGACCGGAACGTCCGCCTTGTCCTTTGCCTCGCGCAGGTTGGCGATGAACTCGACGGCGTCGAGGATGCCGTTGGTGTCGGCGCCGGGAATGTTGAGCGCATTGACATTGCCAAGGCCGGTGCCGAGGAAGACGGCGTCATGCTTGGCCTGCAGGTCGGCGAGGGTGAAGTCGCGGCCGAGCATTCCGCCGTTGATCACGTCGATATTGCCGATCGACAGGATATAGTCGACCTCGCTCTGGGCGAAATCATTGGTCGTCTTGTAGGCGGCGATGCCGTATTCGTTGAGGCCGCCGGCCTTTTCGCGGTGGTCGTAGATGGTGACCTGGTGGCCGTGCATGGCGAGCCGGTGGGCGCAGGCGAGGCCGGCAGGCCCGGCGCCGACCACTCCGACCGATCGTCCGCTGCTTGGCGCCGGCGTGTAGAACTGCCGCCCCTGCTCGATGGCGATATCGGTCGCATAGCGTTGCAGCCGACCGATCTCGACCGGGCGCTCTTCCGCCGTATTGCGCACGCAGGCTTCCTCGCACAGCGTTTCGGTGGGACAGACGCGGGCGCACATGCCGCCGAGGATGTTCTGGTCGAAGATGGTCTTGGCCGAACCGATCGGATTGCCGGTCGAGATCTGACGGATGAACAGCGGGATATCGATCGAGGTCGGACAGGCCGTCATGCACGGCGCGTCATGACAGAAGTAGCAGCGATCGGATGCCACCAGCGCCTCATGGTCATCGAGGCGCGGATGCAGATCGGAGAAATTCCTCAAATAATCGGCAGCGTCCAGCCGCCCGGCCTTCAGGCCCGGTTCCAGTCGTCGCATCGTGGTTCCCCTTTTTTATCGAGCGATTGGCAACAGGCTAACCCAGGAAAAAAAATTTATCAAACGGTAAAATTTCTCTCTGAAAGATGGTCAGAAGGCTTGTGGGGCAGGGGCTCTAGCTTTCCAGCAAGGCCTTCTCGCGCTGTCGGTAGAGCTTCGGCGGCATGCCTGCATGCTGGGCGAAGAAGCGGCTGAAATAGGCCTGGTCCTCGAAGCCGAGTCGCATGGCGATCTGCTGGATCGACAGGGCGCTGAACACCAGGTCGCGCTTGGCCTCCAGCACGATGCGGTCGGCGACGAGGCGGCTCACCGGCTTTCCGGCCAGTGCACGCGTGATGCGGTTGAGGTGGGTGGCCGTCAGGCCGAGGCGCCGGGCATAGTGGTCGACCGGCAGGCGGGACCGGAAGTCCTCGCCGATCATCCGGGTCAGTTCCGCCAGGCGCTCCCCATCCCGGTCGGTGTCGCCCCGGCCGCGTTCCGCTCCGGCCAGGCGCAAGCTCAACAGCAGCGCGATGCGCAGCAAGGGCTCGACAAGCGCGGTCGGGCGTGCGCCGCCCTGGACGATCTCCTGTTCGGCGCGGTCGAGGGTCTCGCGCAGATATCGGCTGTCGGGATGTTCGTCCGGCAGAGCGGTCAAGCTCGGTTGCCGCAGCCATTCGGCGAGACCCGCATGGTCCTGCAATTCGGCCGAGAAGCGGCTGGCCACCAGCGTGATGACGGCGCCATCGACGTCACGGGAGAAGCGAAAGCCGTGGTCATGCCGCTCCGGCATGACGATCACCGTGCGGGGGCCGAAGGGGTGCCAGCGACCGCCGAACAGGGCCTCGCCCCGGCCGCTGCGAATGTGCAGAATCTGAAACAGGCGTTCGTGCCGGTGCGGCCGGATCTCCCAGCTGTGCAGCGAGCTGCGGCTGTAGATCGTCTCGGCATGGGCCCAGAATTCCGTGTGTTCGGTCGGCTTCTCGCCGTAGAGGCTGTAGATCGGAACGGGTCTGGTCACGTTCGGTGCATCGCTCGATGTTCGAATTATCCAAGAATGTGCCGGAATCTTCCATTGCCGGCAAGAGCTTGCGGCTTATCATTCGGCAAGAATTCAGGGAGGATTTCCATGCGCACCCAGGTCGCCATCATCGGTTCCGGGCCTTCGGGCCTTTTGCTCGGTCAGTTGCTCAGCAAGGCCGGCATCGACAATGTCATCATCGATCGCGTCGATCGCGACTATATCCTCGGCCGCATCCGCGCCGGCGTACTCGAAGTGGGCGCGGTCGGCATGATGGACCGCGCCGGCGCCGGTCAGCGCATGCACGCGGAGGGGCTCGTCCATGACGGTTTCGCCCTGTCATTCTCCGGCCGTCGCCATCGCATCGACCTCAAGGGCCTCACCGGCACGTCCGTGATGGTCTATGGCCAGACCGAGCTCACGCGGGATCTGATGGACCAGCGCGAGGCCGATGGTGGTGTGTCGATCTATGATGCGGCGAATGTCACGCCGCATGATTTCGATGGTGAAAGCCCATACATCACCTATGACAAGGACGGGGTCAGCCACCGCATCGACTGCGATTTCATCGCCGGCTGCGACGGCTATCATGGACCCAGCCGGGCCGCGGTCGAGGGCAGGGGGCTGAAGACCTACGAGAAGGTCTATCCGTTCGGCTGGCTCGGCATTCTCGCCGATGTGCCCCCGGTCGATCATGAACTGATCTATGCAAACCACGCGCGCGGCTTTGCGCTCTGTTCGCAGCGCTCGCTCACCCGTTCGCGCTATTACGTCCAGGTGCCGCTCAGCGACAAGGTCGAGCAATGGTCGGACGATGCCTTCTGGGACGAGATCCGCCGTCGCCTGCCGGCCGATGTGGCCGAAGCCATGGTGACGGGCCCGTCGATCGAGAAGTCTATCGCCCCCTTGCGTTCCTTCGTCGCGGAGCCGCTCCGGTTCGGCCGTCTGTTCCTCGTCGGCGATGCCGGCCATATCGTGCCGCCGACCGGCGCCAAGGGGCTCAATCTGGCGGCGTCCGACGTCCACTACCTGTTCGAGGGGCTGCAGGGCTTCTACGGCGAGAAATCGATGGCCGGGATCGACGCCTATTCGGCCCGGGCATTGTCGCGCATCTGGAAGGCGGAGCGCTTTTCCTGGTCGATGACCATGCTGCTGCATCGCTTCCCCGCCGAGGGCGATTTCGGCCAGAAGGTGCAGGAAGCGGAACTCGATTATCTCTCGTCCTCCGAGGCGGCGCAGACCGCGATGGCGGAGAACTATGTCGGTCTGCCTTACTGATAGCCTATCCCGCATCTCACTTCTCCCTCGGCCGGTCGTTCAGCGCCCGGCCGAATTTGTTCTGGCTCAAAATATGATGCGAATTATCAAGTTTTAATCTTTACTCTAAAAATCATGTTTACTATGGTCCGGACTCACAGGACGGGGATATCCGCATTTGAGCGGCGCCGAGAGTTGAGGAACGGGCATGGCCAAGAAGAACAAGAAGCAGGCGGTACAGAAGCTGTTGGCAAAAGGCGACCAGGCTTCCGCCGCCGCGCCTGCTGCGAAAGCTGCCCTCAACGTCCGCAGTTTCCTCTATGTCGGCGGACGCGACTGCCAGGTGGCGCATCTGCGCCAGATCGCCACCAACCACGGCGCCGAACTCATTCACCATGATGGCGGCCTGCGCGAAGCGGTGTCGCGCATCGACACGGTGCTGCCCTCCGTCGACTGCGTCTTCTGCCCGATCGACTGTATCAGCCACGATGCGTGTCTGAGGGTGAAGAGCGGCTGCAAGAAGTTCGGCAAGACCTTCATTCCGCTGCGCAACGGTTCGAAGTCCAGCCTCGAACGGGCCTTGCAGACCTTGAGCGATAGGAAGGACAATCCATGAGCGATGATGATTATGACCGGAGCCTGTTGATCGGCCTGCACAAGATGGCCGCCCAGAGCGGCGATGGACTGGCGATGGCGATGTACGAGCGCTTTGCCGATGCCGAGACGGTTCGCCGCAGCAGCGCCGAGATCCTGCCCCTGCCGGGTTTGCACCAGCGTCCCGCCAAGCCGATGTCAGCCCGCCTGCCCTATGGCGAGGCGACGATCATCAGCTTTCCCGCGCCGACATGGCAGAGGAACGCGGTGCGCAACAAGGGCTGACGCCGATCATTCATGGGTGCGGGGCCGGGCGGTCAGGTCCTGGAGACGGACAGGAAGGCGCCGATCCCGGCCATGAGCCAGCCCGCCATCATCAGGATCCCGCCCGTCGGCGCCGCCATTGAAAAGAGGCCGGCGCCGTAGAACTGCTTCAGGACGAGATCACCGGCAAACAACAGCGTGCCGACCCCCATCGAGAGGCCGGCGCCGGTCGCGGTGCGGATCAGCCTGTGGCCGGCGAAAAGGGCCAGCATGGCCGGCGCATGGGCGAGGCACATGGCCGAGGCCGGACCGAGCAGGGCACCGCCCATATGGGTGGCGGCTGCGGCGAGGCCGACGCCGCAAGCACCTAGCAGGCCGGCCAGAAGCAGAACGAGCGGACGGATCCGGTCGCAAAATCCCATCATCGCCGTCATTCCTTGTTCTGCATGTGATGACCGAGCTTCTCGATCGGTGCCCAGATGATCTCGCGCAGTTTCTCGTGCTCCACGGTTTCCTCCAGCGCCTGGCGGAAACACAAGAACCATTCGTCGCGCTCCTGCGGTCCGATCTCCGCCACCATGTGCCGGCGCCGCAGCATGGGATGGCCGCGCTTCTGCATGTAGATCGGCGGACCGCCGAGATAGCCGGTCAGGTAGTCGTAGAGCTTCTCCTCGCTTTCGGCGAGGTCGGCGGGATGGATGGCACGGCAGCGCTTGGCCTCGGGCAGTGTGTCCATCAGTTCGTAGAAGCGATGGGTCAGCGCACGCACGGTGGGGTCTCCGCCAATCGCCTCGTATAGGGTAATCGTCTCTTCAGTCACGTCGTCAGCCTCGGTTGCCCGCCATCTTTTGCCGATTTGATCCGATATGGGCAAGCGCAACCGCGCTTAGTCGCTGCGACAAATGGGTGCGGGTGCCGCAATCGACGTGGGCGATCCGCCAGGCTCAGGCGGCAAGCGAAATCTCGCCAAGCGGGGTCAGGCGCTCGAAGCTCGGCCGGGCCAGCCCGAAACCCTGGATCAGCGTGACGCCGGTGTCGCGGATCGCCTTCAACTCCTCGAGGGTCTCGATCCCTTCGCAGATGACGGTGATCGACAGTTCCTTCAGCATCGCGACGAGATGCTTGAGGATCACCTGTTTCGCTCGGTCGGCGTCTATGCAACGGATCAGGTCCATGTCGATCTTGACGATGTCCGGCTGCATCTTGGCGAGAAGGTTGAGGCCGGAATGGCCGGCGCCAAAATCGTCGATGGCGGTGAGAAAGCCGATTTCCCGATAGGTGGTGAGAATGTTCTTCAGATGCGCCACGTCCAGCGCCTCGCCTTCGGTGAATTCGAAGATGATGCGCTCCGCCGGCAGGTTGAAGGTCTTGCACGCGGCAAGCGTGGCGCGAATGCAGGCGCGCGGTTCGTAGACGGCGTTGGGCATGAAGTTGATCGACAGCCGGGCATCGCTGGCGGTGAGGTCGAGGCGGGCGGCAAGCTCGATCGCCTTGACGCGGCATTGCTGGTCGAAGGCGTAGCGATTGCCCTCGTCGACGGTCGACAGCACGGCGCCGGCTCCTTCGCCCCTGATGCCGCGCACCAGCGCTTCATGGGCAAAGACCTGTCGCCGCTCGATATCGACGATCGGTTGGAACGCCATGGAGAAGGGGTTTTGAAAGGCCTGGCCGTCGCGGCAACCGGCGCATGATGCACTCATGGGTGAAACTCCTGCTGTTCCACCCCTTATCGCGCAAATTGGTTACCATTGCCTGACGCGGCGTCTGTGGACGGAAACCCGCGCGCGGCGGGTCTCCGCAGTTCTTTCGCGTGCCAGCCTCAGTCGAGGCACCTGGCGTCCGCCACATGCGCCAGGAGGCGGCTCGTGTCGGCGGTGAACAGCGGGCCGTTCTCGTCTTCGGTATTGCCTTCCAGATGATGGGAGTTGAGGCTGATCACGCGGTTCTCGCCCGCGCCGCCGCCCACCTTGAAGTCGGTGAACCAGGCGCCGCCGCTATTGCCCGAGCGCATCGGGTTTCCGGTCATCGTCACGATACCGTCCACGACCGCCGACCATTCGCCGTCGACCTTGTAGAGGAAACGGCCATTGCCGAAGTTGGCGGGATAGCCGATCGCGGTCAGAGCCTTGTCCGCGGGCGATCCGATGGTCATCTCCAGCGGCTTCTCGTCGTCCTTTCCGTCCGCCAGGATGAAAGCATAGTCATAGGCGAAGTTCGGTGCCGGGTCATGGAAGGCGTCGAACAGCGAGACGCAGCGCCAGCCGACTGTCTGGGCGGTCGCGCCGTCATTATAGGCGCGTTGGAAGACGAAGTCGGAAAACCACTTGCCGGTCTCCTCGTCCATCACGCAATGGGCGGCGGTGAGGATGACCGAGGCGCTTTCGACGAACTGGGCGGTGCAGGCGGACGGCACCCCGTCGCCGTCGCGAAAGGTGAGCCGGCCGGCGCTCCAATAGGGGGCGGCAGCCGCCGGATCGTCGACCTTTTCCGGCACGCCCTTGACCAGGCTGCCTTCTTTGTCCGGGCCGGCCTTGAGGTCCAGCATATTGGGGTTGAGCGCCCGGAAGCGCTGCTGCATCTGCCGCAGTTCTTCAGGCGAAACCTCCTTGCTCGGCATCGGTCTGGCCGATTCCAGTTCCTCCAGGCTGAGCGGGGCCCGGCCGTCCTTGGTGTTCTTCAGGTTCTCGATCTTCAGATCGGCCGCCGATGCGCCCGAGGCGGCGAGCGCCAGGGAAAGCAGGGCGGATGCGGTGCGGCGCAGGCCGCCATTCAGTTTGGTCATCGTCCTCATCCTTGTTGCTGGTCGGCCAAGGCGGCAGGCGTGCGCATCCGGCGCACGGGTGCGATCTGTCCTTGAGCCATGGTTTGTTCGGGGGAAGGTGGCCGGCGAACCGGCCACCCCTTTATGCGGTCGCTGTCAGAGCAGCAGCGGCATGCGCAGTTCGATCATGCCGCGCTCGATCAGGCCCTCGGACTTGGCGTCCGGGACGAAGACGCCGCGGTTCGGGTCATACTTGAGGGTGATGTCGTTGACGCCGCCGCCGAAGCGGGCAACCGCATTGTTGCCGACGATCTTGGTGATGATCGTCTCGCTGGCGAACTGGCTCTGCAGCCAGACATAGACATTGGTGAAGGGCGTCATCTGGATCTGCTGCTGCGACAGCACCGACTGGGCCGAGATCGGCTTGCGTTCGGCCAGTTTCTTGCTGACCATGGCCGATTGCGACAGGCCGAAGGTCAGAGCCGGATACTGGGTGTAGGGCATCATGTTCTCGGCGGCGAAGGTACCGGTAGCGATTGCCGGACTGTTCTGGAAGACGCCGAAGGTCGCGGCCGGCGTGAACGGATAGTAGCCGGCATCGAGCGCCGGGCCGGGGGTCACTTCCGAAAGCTTGGAGATATTGTTGCCTTGGCTCACTTCGGTGGTGGAGGCGTAGATCCAGTAGTCTTCCGTCCATTCGACGGTGGTCGACTGGAAGGGGTCGATCGACAGCCAGACGACGTTCGGGTCGCCGCTGCCGACCGGCTTGGCAAGGGTCAGCCGCTGTCCGGCGGCCTTGATGACATTGAGGTCGGTGGGGTCAATGTTGAGCGTGAGCGAGTAATTGGGCATGACAATTTCCTTCCGTCTCAAGGGTTGATCGATCTGCCAGGCGACGTCCAAGCGTCGCTAAAGCGTTCCTATTTGCACAACCCGGCGCTCTCCAATTTCAACCGCTGAACGCATCCGGTTTAGGCGATGCCGATTGCCCTTAGAATTACGGGGGTGGCTAATAAGCCTTTTGGTGTAAACGCTTAGGCTGGAGGATCCGACAAGGCGCGGTCATGGAGAATATACACCTATGCGTGTATAAAATGATTGACTTAAATTCTGAGGCGTGCTCAAAAGGGAACGGTTGTGATACAGTCTCATTGACGCCGAAGCCCCCATTGGAGCCTCGAAACAAATGTCTGGCGCGAATGACGATGCGAATTGGCTATGCCCGCGTTTCCACCCACGACCAGAATATCGAATTGCAGTTGCGGGCTCTCAAGGCGGCCGGATGCCGGCGGATCCACACCGATCACGGCCTGTCGGGCGCATCCCGTTCGCGTCCCGGCCTGGTCGGGGCGCTCGGCGAGCTTTCGCCCGGCGATACGCTGGTGATCTGGCGGCTCGACCGGCTGGGGCGGTCACTGTCGCATCTGATCGAGGTGGTGGCCGAACTCGGGCGCAAGGAGATCGGGCTTTATTCGATCAGCGAGTCGGTCGATACCGCATCGGCCGGCGGCATCCTGATCTTCCACATCATGGGCGCGCTTGCCGAATTCGAGCGGGCTTTGATTTCCGAGCGCACCAAGGCCGGCATGTCGGCGGCCCGAGCCCGCGGCAGCCCGATCGGACGCCCCGTCAAGCTGATGGCGCACGAGATCGATGCCGCCCTCGACGCCATGAGCCAGGGAACGCCGCTGGCCGCCGCCGCCCGCCAGTTCGGGGTGAGCCGGTCGACCCTCTATCGCAGCATGCGGCGGGCCGATGGGGAGGCGACCAGCCCGGCAAGGGAAATTTTCCGCGCCATGGAACAAAGTCGCGATTGGAGCGCTTAGGGCGGGTCCGAGTGCGGCAGGTCGATAGGGTGAGGAAGGCGGGGGAGCGGCCGACCTTAACATGACCCGCGACCTGAGCCTGCCATGCGACTGTCCCACAATCCGGCGCTGTCCACGGCCGGATCTTCGCGAAAGGCGTGACATGAACGACACCATTGGCCTGATCGGTTCTGGGCCCACCGCGATCTACTGCCTTCGCAAACTTCTCTCCTCCGCGCGGCCGCTGGAGATCACGGTGTTCGAGAAGGAGGCCGTCGCCGGTCGGGGCATGCCCTACCATCCCGCCGTCAACGACCGCGCCATGCTCGCCAATATTGCCAGCATCGAAATTCCCCCGATCGGCGAAACGCTGATCGAATGGCTTGAGCGCCAGCCGCCGGAGGAACTCGATCGCCTGCGGGTGCAACCGGCCCAGATCAACGACCGCGAATTCCTTCCACGTGTGGTGCTCGGCGAATACTTCAAGACGCAGTTCGATCGTGTCGTCGCATCCGGCCGGGCGGCAGGCCACACCGTCACGATCAAGGCCGGCCACGAAGTGACCGACGTCGCTCTTCGGCCGAAGGAGATCCGGGTGACGGTGTCGCGTCCCGATCGGCCGCCCGAACATTATGCTTTCGGGCATGTGGTCATGGCGACGGGACACAGCTTTCCCGACCTGACGGAAGTCAGGCCCGGCTATTTCGCCTCGCCCTGGCCGGCGTCGCTGCTCAAGGACATTCCGGCGGGCCGTGTCGGCATTCTCGGGACCTCGCTCAGCGGGATCGACGCCATGGTCACGGTCGCCACCAGCCACGGCGCCTTCTACCACGACGAGGCCGGCCTTCTCGAATACCACCGCGCCGCCGACAGCGAGGGCCTCACAATCGCGCTGATGTCGCGCAAGGGCATGCTGCCCGAGGCCGATTTCTATTTCCCCATCCCCTATGCGCCGCTGTCGATCTGCACCGATGAGGCCGTCGACGATCTGATCGCCTCCGGCCGCGACGACCTGCTGGACGCGGTGTTTGCCCTCTTCTGCGAGGAGCTGGCCGCCGCCGACCCGGATTATGCGGCGAAGATCGGTCTTGCCGGGCTGACGGTCGAGACGATCGAAGCCGCCTATTTCGCCGATCGCCAGGAGAGCGATCCCTTCCTGTGGGCGGCGCTCAACCTGGCCGAGGCGAAGCAGAATTATGAAAGCCGCACGACCGTGGCCTGGCGCTATGCGATCCTGCGCATGCACGAGGTCGTGGCCCGTGCCGTGCCGCACCTCAACGCCCGCGACCTGAAGCGCTTCCACCGCCACTTCAAGAGCCTGTTCGTCGACGACTATGCCACCGTGCCGCATGCCTCGATCGAGCGGGTGCTGGCGCTGCGCCGCGCCGGCGTGCTTGACATCGTCGCGCTGGGCGGAGACTACGATCTCGACATCGATACACCTGAGCGCGGTGCGATCATCACGCGGCCGGAGGGCGAACTGGTTTTCGATACGCTGGTGGATGCGACCGGGCAGGGACGGCTCACCGCCGACGAGATCCCCTTTCCGAGCCTTAGGCGCCAGGGTGGCGTTTCAAAGGCGAGCGCCCGTAGCGAAGGGCAGGTGCAGATCGACAGCCAGCCCATGGCGGAACAGGAAACCGGCGGCATCGCGCTCGACAGTTTTTTCCGGATCGTCGTCGAACAACCGCTCAGCAACCGGCTCTATTGCCTCGCGCTGCCCTTCCTGCTGCACCAGTTTCCCTTCGTGCAGGGTATCACCAGTTCGCACGAGCTCGGCGAGACGGTGGCGAATGCCATCCTCGCCGACATCGGCAGGCCCGATCTTCACTCACCGGAGGCGGTGCTGCCGGAGGGGCGGGTCCCGGAATTCCTCGTTCAGTAGGACGAGCGACAAGGAGAGTACGCGATCGGCGTGGATCGTATCCTGGAGATGACCAATCTAGCCAGGAAACGCTCTAGGTCCGGTCTTCAACCGCGCCCCAGGCGATGAAGAACGGGTTGGCGAAATCCGTGTCGCTGGCCTGCTCGGTCTTGCCATAGGCGAGCGGCGTGCCGTCGAGGCAGCGCGTGTCTCCGCCGGCAGCCCGGAGCACGGCATCGCCCGCAGCGGTGTCCCATTCCATGGTCCGGCCGAAGCGGGGATAGACGTCGGCCTCGCCTTCGGCCAGCAGGCAGAACTTGAGCGACGATCCGATCGACCGATATTCGGTGATGCCGTTCTCCGTCAGGAATTCGTCCGTTTCCGCATTGTTGTGCGAACGGCTGGCCACGGCGACCGGCGGGGTGCGACAGACGCGCGCGGCGATCGGCCGGCGATCGGCGATGGTGAAATCCGGATTGACCGTCAGCTTGAAGGCACCGGCGCGGGAGCCGACATAGGCAGTGCTGAGGGCCGGGGCGTAAACGATGCCGGCCACCGGTATGCCGTTTTCGATCAGCGCGATGTTGACGGTGAACTCCGCCCGGCGATTGATGAACTCCTTGGTGCCGTCGAGGGGGTCGACCAAAATGAAGGGCCGCCCGTTTATGTCTGGCACCTTGCCTGCCGAAACCGCCTCCTCGGCGACCACCGGCACGCCTGGCAGCGCTTCGCCGAGGCGGGCGAGGATCACCGCCTCGGCGCGCTCGTCGGCTTCCGTGACGGGCGAGCAATCGGGCTTCAGCGTGACATGGATGCCCGCCTCGTAAACCTCGAGAATGGTCCGACCGGCCGCCAGTGCCGCTTGTTCAAACGTCTCGATCACGCGCCGTCTCTCCATTCATCCGGGTTGCCAGCATTTCTTCGATCCGCATGGCCAGATCGTTCGGATCCGTCCCGAGGGTGCGCAGATGCAGTTCGGGATTTTCCGGCGGCTCGTAAGGTGAACTGATGCCGGTGAAGTTCTTGATCTCGCCGCTCATCGCCTTCCGATAGAGACCCTTCGGGTCCCTTCGGGCGCATTCCTCGATCGGCGTGTCGATGAACACCTCGAAGAACTCACCCTTGGCCATCATCTCCCGGGCGAGTTGCCGCTCGGAGCGGAAGGGCGAGATGAAGGAGACGATCACGATCAGTCCGGCATCGGCCATCAACCTGGCGACCTCCGCCACACGGCGGATGTTCTCGACCCGGTCCTCGTCGGTGAAACCGAGGTCGCGGTTCAGTCCGTGACGGATATTGTCGCCGTCGAGCAGGTAGGTGTGGTAGCCGAGCGAATGCAGCAGGCTTTCCAGCCGGTTCGCCACTGTCGACTTGCCCGATCCGGACAGGCCGGTGAGCCAGATGACGGCTGGCCGGTGTCCCATCAGCGCGGCGCGGGCCGCGCGGTCGACCTCGACGGCCTGCCAGTGGATGTTGTCGGCGCGGCGAAGCGCATAATCGATCATGCCGGCACCGGCGGTGCGGTTGGTCGTCCGGTCGATCAGGATGAAATTGCCGGTGGAACGGTTTTCGCCATAAGGGTCGAATGCAATGGGCGCGCGGGTCGAGACATTGCAGACCCCGACCTCGTTCATCTGCAAGGCCTTGGCCGCGATGTGGGAGAAGGAGGTGATGTCGACGCTGTATTTCAGCGCCGTCACGGTCGCCTCGACGCTGTCGGTCTCGGTGCGCAGGATATAGCTTCGGCCCGGCAGCAGCGGCTGGTGATCGAACCAGATCACATGGGCCTGGAACTGGTCGGCAACACTCGGACGGCCGGCGGGGGCGACCAGCATATTGCCGCGCGACACGTCCAGTTGGTCTTCGAGCACCAGCGTGACGGCCTGTCCCTCGACGGCCCGATCGAGCGGGCCGTCATGGGTGACGATCTCCCTGACCTTCGACGATTGCCCGGACTTGGCGACGACCACCGTGTCGCCGACGGCCACGCTGCCCGAGGCGACCTGGCCGGCAAAGCCTCGAAAGTCGAGATTTGGCCGGATGACATATTGTACCGGAAGCCGGAACGGCCGATCGAGCGCGACCTCTTCGACCGGCACAGTCTCCAGGTGTTCGATGAGGCTCGGGCCGGCATACCAGCCGGTCTTGTCGGACCGGCGTGTGACATTGTCGCCGTGGCGGGCGGACAGCGGGATCGGCTGGATGGTGGAAAAGCCGAGATCCCGTGCGAAGGCCATAAAGTCGGCGACGTGCCGGTCGAAGACGGCGCGGTCATAGCCGACAAGGTCGATCTTGTTGACGGCGAGCAGGATGTGCCTGATGCCGATGAGAGACGCGATGTAGGAATGCCGTCTGGTCTGCTGCAATATGCCCTTGCGGGCGTCGACCAGAACGACCGCGAGGTCGGCCGTCGAAGCGCCGGTCGCCATGTTGCGGGTATATTCCTCGTGTCCCGGCGTGTCGGCGACGATGAACCGGCGCCGCTCGGTGGTAAAGGAGCGATACGCGACGTCGATGGTGATGCCCTGTTCTCGCTCGGCTTCCAGCCCGTCCACCAGAAGGGCGAAATCGATGTCCTCGCCGGCCGTGCCGTGCCTGCGGCTGTCGCTTTCGAGCGTGGCAACCTGGTCGTCGAGAATGAGCTTGGCATCGTAGAGAAGACGGCCGATCAGGGTCGACTTGCCGTCGTCGACCGAGCCGCAAGTGATGAAGCGCAGCAGCGATTTGTTCTGCGCGTCAAGCCGGTCCTCGCCATGGCTTGCTGGGGGTGCGTCTGTCGGGGCCGCGGCCATCAGAAATAGCCCTCGCGCTTCTTCTTCTCCATCGAGCCCGCCTCGTCCCGGTCGATCATCCGGCCCTGGCGCTCGGATGTGCGGGCGGTCAGCATCTCGCTGACGATCGCCTCGAGGGTCGTGGCATCGGATTCGACCGCACCCGTCAGCGGATAGCAGCCAAGCGTACGGAACCGCACCATGCGCTCCTCGATCTTGTCGCCCGGTCCGATCGGCATCCGCTCGTCATCGACCAGGATCAGCATGCCGTCGCGCTCGACCACCGGACGCCTGGCGGCCAAGTAAAGGGGAACGATCGGAATGTTCTCCTTCAGGATGTATTGCCAGACATCCAGTTCGGTCCAGTTCGACAGCGGGAAGACCCGGATCGATTCGCCAGGTGCGACGCGGGTGTTATAGGTCTTCCACATTTCCGGCCGCTGGCTCTTCGGATCCCAGGCATGCGCCGCGTTGCGGAAGGAGAAGATACGCTCCTTGGCACGGGATTTCTCCTCGTCGCGCCGCGCGCCACCGAAGGCGGCATCGAAGCCGTACTTGTCGAGTGCCTGGCGCAGGCCGACCGTCTTCATCAGGTGGGTATGGGCACTCGAGCCGTGTACGAACGGAGAAATATTCTGCGCGATGCCCTCAGGGTTCACATGCACGAGAAGATCGAGATCGAGTTCCTTGGCCATGCGATCGCGAAAGGCGATCATCTCCTTGAATTTCCAGGTCGTGTCCACGTGCAGGAAAGGAAAGGGTGGCCTGGCCGGATAGAAGGCTTTCATCGCCAGGTGCAGCATGACCGAGGAGTCCTTGCCGACCGAATAGAGCATGACCGGTCGGGAAAAGGTTGCGGCGACCTCGCGCAGGATGTGGATCGCTTCGGCTTCGAGGCGCTCGAGGTGGCTCAGCGGCAATGAATGACACCTTGTTGTGTTGGTCGGCATTCTTTCGTGCCGGGGATCGCCCCATTGTCCTGTCCGCCGTATCCACATTCCGAATCACGGCGATCTTGCGGAAGGCAACGTAAACGCGATTCGGCCCGTGTGACAACACGGGAGTGCCGTCGGCCACGGTGCGTCATGCTCTCGGCCCCTGGGAACGGCGTCACGTCCCCGCGCTGCCCGGGGATGGCAAGTCCCGTGCAAGTTCCGTGTGCGATGCTATACTGGCGCCTTCGCGCGCGACGGCAAGCGGCGGAAAGCTGTCTGGGAGTGAGGCTAACAACGGCGAGGACCGAAATTGGACGGTGGAGCTAATCCAGAGCACGCTCAGGCGATCCATGATCTGATGCGGACCATCGCGCTTGAGCCGGATATGGCGAAGGTCCGGGTCTTGGCGGATGAGTTTATCCGGAGCGTTCCGCCCCAGCAGGCGCTCGGCGTCGCGGCCGCGCTGAATTTCGCCAACCCCTTTTATCTACCCACCATGGACGATGCGAGCGCCAGTCGGCTGCGGATTGATCTTGACCAGTTCTGCGAACTCGTCATGCGTGCCCGGCTGACCGCCTCCAGGGCCCGCCAGCCGAATATCCTTGTCGCCTGCGCGCCGAAATCCGCCTCGACCTTCATCGCTGGCGCGCTCTCCACCGCCCTCGGCATTCCGCAGGTGTCGCTGGCGACGCCGACCCTCAGCGCCTATTCCGGCTCCGTTCTGGGCGCCAATCTGCGCGAGCAGGAAACGGATGACATGGCGCTGCTTCGCAACGGGCTGAGCGGTGCCGGCTATGTCGCGCAGCATCACATCCGCTGCACGCCTTTCCTCGCCCGACAGATCGCGCTCTACGGGATCAAGCCGATCGTCACGGTGCGCAATATTTTCGACACGCTGGTCAGCCTCGACGACATGCTGCGCGAATGGCGCCAGGTGGAAGTGCCCGGCAATCCGGTCTTCTTCGATGACGGCATGCCCGCGATCTTTACGGGACTGGACGACGAGGCGCGCTTCGAGATGCTGACCGACGCCACCTGCGTCTGGTATGTGAAATTCTTGCTGACCTGGCAGAAATGTGAGGCGGCCGGCATGATCAAACCGCTCTGGGTTTCCTACGAGGACGATTTTGTCGCCGACAAGGCGCGGCTCGGCGCAAGGATCGCCGAGTTCGTCGGCCTCGAAGAGGCCGATGCCGAGAGGATCGCCATGTGTTTCGCCGATACCAGCAAGGGGACGTCCCTCCGGCTCAACAAGGGCGTGGCCGGGCGCGGCGACAAGATTCCCGCGAAGACCCGCGAGCGGATCGTTGCGATCTGCCGACGCTATGCCGGCGAGGGCGATCTTCGTCCTCTGCTGGGCAAGGAATTGGTCGCCTGACGGCGACGACCGGCTTGCGGGGCGACCCCCCGGCAGATTGTCGGGGGCACCGGCAACAAAGGGCTCCTGCCCGCCATGCTGGAGGCGACGGCCATGGCCGCGTAGCATAAACGAATTGGCTTCCGGCAAACCCCGGGAAGGTTCAGGGCTTGCAGGGCCGGCGCGGACGCCAGCGCAAATCCTGGCTGCCTGCGCGGCGTTTTGCGCCTCACCTTCACCCTTGTGATGACGAGCATCGTGCAGAACCGCCCCATCCCAGTTTGGAGAGCAAATCCATTGTGCGCCTTTACCCCGCAAGATCCCGATTTTCAGACCCGCATTCAAGCCAGCTTTGACAAGCAGGGGTTGATGAGCACTCTTGGCGCTGCAATACTGCGCATTGCACCAGGTGCCGTTGAGATCGCCTTGTCACCAAGCCCGTCTGTCTCGCAGCAGCATGGTTTCGTGCACGCGGGAGCGGTGTCGGCCATTGCGGACAGCGCGGCAGGATATGCCGCGCTCAGTCTCATGCCGCCAGGCGCCGGGGTGTTGACTACCGAATTCAAAATAAACCTGGTTGCGCCTGCCGCAGGTGAGCGGATCATCGCCAGGGGCCGCGTCGTTAAGTCCGGACGGACGCTGACGTTGGCACAGACGGAGGTTTTTTCCGAATCGTCGGGTCGCGAGAAGCTGGTAGCCCTTCTTACGGCCACTTTGATGACGATAGAGGGTCGGGACGGCGTCGCGAACTAGTCTAGGAGAGGGGATGCGCGCTGACGCGTCAAGACAAGCCAGATACCCCCGGCCCTGGATAGGCATGTCGTTCGATCATTTATTGAAATTTAGAGCGACACATATGTCCGGATTCTCGCCCATTGAAAACACTGCATAATCGGGGTTCGCTCTCATCAAATCCCTGGACGGCTGCACCATAAGCCCGGACGAGATCTAGCGCAAACACCATGAGCCCGGATTCTTCTCCACAAGGCTTTCGGCCAGAATATCAGGCACAAAAAGGGGCCGCCGTGATCATCATGGCGGCCCCTTGCACGAGACTGGATTTCTAGGGTTTGCGACGCTCGATATCTACTTCCGGCAGCGTCCTTCCTGTATCGGAATGAGCTTCCGGATATGCCAATGAACGGCATCAAGTGCGAGACGAACGACCTTTATGTCGTCATCAGTTTGCATGCTGAACGAAGCAATTTCCGTCGCGCCATCCAAAGACCATGTGAATCCCTTTAGTGCATGGACGAAAAGTTCGCGATTGCCATCGAAAGCAGGCCACTCCCGCCGACTGTTTGGAGAGAACGTCTTCGTCACCAGGACGCGATCTTCATCTGCAACAAAGGAGAAGTAGCTCCTTCGTATCCGTCCGGCGTGGACCGCCTTGCGAGTTTTTGGCGATATCGTGATTTTGCGCTCTTGAGAGTGGTCTTAGGAGCGCAGTAAGGAACTATGGCACAGGCCATTTTGCTGACGGGTCAAGAACGGCGTCGTCGTTGGTCACCGGACGAACGGCTAGAAATTCTGGGGGCAGCATTTGCTCCGGGGGCAAATGTCTCGGAGGTAGCGCGCCGTTTTGATATTTCGACGGGGCTTCTCTACACGTGGCGCCGCCAAGCGCTGTCTGTGAAAGATGGACCCGCTTTCGTGCCGGCGACTGTCCTGGACGTTCCTGGCAACGGCTACGGTAATGCGGCAACCATCGTTGTAGAATTTGCAAATGGTATCAAGGTGAGGATTGCGTCCGGGGCGCCTTGTGAACTTGCCGCAGCAGTGATGCGTGCGCTCAAATGATCCCGATCAGTTCGAGCGTGCGGGTTTGGATTGCGAGCGGCCATTGCGATATGCGCAAGGGAATGCAGGGCTTGGCTCTGATCGTGCAGGAAGGTCTGGGTCGTGATCCGTTCAAGGGTGACGTTTTTGTCTTCCGCGGGAAAAGCGGCCGGCTGATCAAGGCTCTTTGGCATGACGGAATTGGGCTTTCGCTATACGCAAAGCGGCTCGAGCGTGGCCGTTTCATTTGGCCGGCGACGGAGGGTGGAGCGATTGCGCTGACGGCTGGCCAGATGTCCTATTTGCTTGAGGGAATTGACTGGCGAAACCCGCAGCAGACATGGCGGCCGACGAGCGCTGGATAGTGTCTATTTGGGCGGGATTTGCCGCCATTGGCATCAAGAAAACCTATGCAAATCAGTGGTTTTGTGATTGACTTCGAGCATGGAAACCAGCTCGGAAAATCACCGTGATCATGCCGCTGCCCTGGAGGCAGAGCTGGCGACCGCGCGGGCGGAGCGGGCCACAGCCTTGGCCGAATTGGCTGTTGCCAAGGCCAAGGAGGCCGACGATCAGGCCATCATTCTTCGCCAGAAAGTCTATATCGAAAAGCTGCAACGGGAGCTACGCGGTCAGAAGTCGGAACGGACGGCGCGGCTGATTGCCCAGATGGAGCTGATGCTTGAGGACGCCGAAGCGACGGCGACCGAAGATGAGCTTGCTGCCGAGATGGCCGTTGCTGCGGCGGCTGCGATTGCGGTCACCGGCTTTACGCGCAAGCGGCCGGTCAAGAAGCCATTCCCGGAACATCTGCCGCGTGAGCGTGTCGTGGTGCCTGGTCCGGTTGCCTGCAGCTGCTGTGGCGGTGAACGGCTTCGCAAGCTCGGCGAAGACATCACCGAAACGATGGAGAGCGTACCGCGGAGCTGGAAGGTCATTCAGACGGTGCGGGAAAAGTTCACCTGCCGTGACTGCGAGAAGATCAGTCAGGCACCCGCACCCTTCCATGTCATACCGAGAGGTTGGGCTGGCCCAAGCCTTTTGGCGATGATGCTCTGCGACAAGTTCGGCCAGCACATTCCCCTCAATCGCCAGATCGAACGTTTTGCCCTGGAAGGCGTGCCAATCAGCTTGTCGACAGCAGCAGACGCGATTGGCGCGTGCTGCCAGGTCCTGGATCCGCTGGTGCGGCGGATTGAAAGCCATACGTTCGCGTCTGAACGGATCCACGGTGATGACACGACCGTGCCGGTTCTCGCTCTCGGCAAGACCGTCACCGGTCGGATTTGGAGCTACGTCAAGGACGATGCTCCGTTTGGCGGAACGGCGCCTCCGTCGGCGATGTTCTATTACTCGCGGAACCGTGCCGGCGAGCATCCACAGGCGCATCTTGCCAATTATCGCGGTATCCTTCAGGCGGATGCCTATACGGGCTATGGCCAGCTTTATCTTCCTGATCGAAGTCCGGGCCCGATTCATGAGGCGGCGTGTTGGGCGCATGCCAGGCGGCCATTCTTTGCGCAAGCCGATCTGGAGGCCAGCGCGCGCCGAAAAGCGCAGGGTAAAAGTGCCGCCGTCATCTCGCCGGTCGCCCTGAACATGGTGCAGCGGATCGACGCATTGTTCGACATCGAACGCCAGATCAATGGCCGCACTGCGGATGAACGAATGGCGATACGCCAGCAATTGTCAAAACCGCTGATCGGCGACATGGAGATATGGATACGCGAACACCGCGCCAGGTTGCCGCGCGACAATGACTTGGCAAAGGCATTTGACTATATGCTGAACCGTTGGGAATCCTTCACCCGCTTCCTCGACGACGGCCGTATCTGCCTGTCGAACAATTGCGCGGAGCGATCTCTGCGGGGTGTGGCGCTCGGACGAAAGGCCTGGCTATTTGCCGGTTCCGATCGCGGAGGACAAAGGGCGGCAGCCATGTACAGCCTGATAGTCACCGCGAAAATGAACCGCATTGACCCACAGGCCTGGCTTGCTGATGTTCTCGCCCGCATCGCCGATCATCCTGCCAGCCGGATCGATGAGCTTCTCCCCTGGAATTGGCGGAAAACCGCAACATCGCCACTGAGGCAGGCGGCCTGATGGCAGG
>NZ_UEYP01000019.1:0-67724 GCF_900492185.1 Paenirhizobium selenitireducens ATCC BAA-1503 | reverse complement strand
TGCCCCTTCCCCCGCCCCTTCCCTCCCCGCTACACTCCCCTTGAACCGGAATCGGAGTGACTGCGCATGAGCACCTTGGAAAACCGCATCGACCAGGGCATGGGCCGCGCGCCTGCCGACATCGTTCTGAAGAACGGTCGCTTCTTCGATCTCGTCACTGGCGATCTGATCCCCTCCGACATCGCGCTCTGCGGCGACACCATCGTCGGCACCGGCGAAAGCTATGAGGGCCGGGAAGAAATCGATATATCCGGCAAGATCGTCGTGCCCGGCTTCATCGACACCCATCTGCACATCGAATCGTCCCTCGTCACGCCGCACGAATTCGACCGCTGCGTCCTGCCTTATGGCGTCACCACCGTGATCTGCGACCCGCACGAGATCGCCAACGTGCTCGGCACCGAAGGCATCCAGTTCTTCCTCGATTCGGCCGAACGGACGATCATGGACATCCGCGTCCAGCTCTCCTCCTGCGTGCCGGCCACGCACCTGGAAACCTCCGGCGCCGATCTGCCGATCGAACGGCTCTTGCCCTTCCGCCACCATCCGAAGGTGATCGGGCTTGCCGAATTCATGAACTTCCCCGGCGTGATCCACAAGGATCCGATCTGCCTGGCCAAGCTCGAGGCCTTCCAGGACGGCCATATCGACGGCCATTCGCCGCTCCTGTCCGGCCGCGACTTGAACGGCTACCTCTCCGCCCGCATCCGCACCGACCACGAATGCACCAATGTGCCCGAAGCCATGGAGAAGATCCGCAAGGGCATGCACATCCTGGTGCGCGAGGGTTCGGTGTCGAAGGACCTGCACGCCCTGATGCCGATCCTCACCGAACGGCTCTCGCCATTCCTCGCGCTCTGCACCGACGACCGCAACCCGCTCGACATCGCCGAGGAAGGCCATCTCGACTACATGATCCGCACCGCGATCGCCCATGGCGTCGACCCGATCGCCGTCTACCGCGCCGCCTCGATCTCGGCGGCGAGAGCCTTCGGCCTGCGCGACCGCGGCCTCGTCGCCCCCGGCTGGCGCGCCGACCTCGTCGTGATCGACAGTCTCGAAAGCTGCAAGGCCGAGGTGGTCTTCTGTGCCGGCCGGCGCGTCACCGACGCCCTGTTCGCCACCCGCGAAGCCGTCGCCCCGGTCGGGCTCGACAGCGTCAAGGCCCGCATCGTCAAGGCCGCCGATTTCGGCGTGCCGGTCACCGACGGTGAAACCCCGGTCATGGGCGTGCTGCCGGGCAAGATCATCACCGAATACCGCCGCTTCCGCCTGCCCTCCAGCGGCAACCAGACCACCGTCGACCTCGACCGCGACATCATCAAGGTCGCCGTCATCGAGCGCCACGGCAAGAACGGCAACCATGCCAACGGCTTCGTCCAGGGTTTTGGCCTGAAGAAGGGCGCGATTGCCTCGACGGTCGGCCATGACAGCCACAATATCTGCGTGGTCGGGGTTAGCGAGGACGACATGGCGATGGCCGCCAATCGCCTCGGCGAGATCAAGGGCGGCTTCGTCGTCGTGGAGGACGGCAAGGTCACCGGCGAGATCGCCCTGCCCGTCGCCGGCCTGATGAGCCTCGAGCCCTTCGAGACCGTGCGCGACACGCTCCATCACTTGAGAAAGGCCGCCTATGCCCTTGGAACGACTCTCCAAGAGCCCTTCCTCCAGGTCGCCTTCCTGCCGCTGCCGGTCATCCCGCACCTGAAGATCTCCGACAAGGGCATGGTCGACGTCGACAAGTTCCGGCTGATCGGGTGAGCGGCTTGTGAGATGTCGCGACCTGTACTATATTCGGTACAAGTCAGGAGGCCTGTGATGGATACGGTATTCTTCTCGAAAGCCCGGGCGGAGCTTGCCGGACTGCTCGACAAGGTGAACGAGGATGCGGCCGCAGTGGAAATCGTCCGGCGCGACAAGCCGTCGGCGATCCTGATCGGCAAGGAAGAGTATGAAGGCATGATGGAGACAATTCACCTTCTGTCTTCCCCGGCCAACGCCGCGCGCCTGCTTAAGGCGCAGTCGGAGATCGAGGCCGGGCAGTTCACCGTTCGCGACATTCCGCTTGAGCGCAAGGCCTGAACCATGCAACTCGCGTTCACCGAGGACGCGTGGGCGGACTATCTGTATTGGCAGGAAACCGACCGCAAGACGCTGGCGCGCATCAACAACCTTCTTCGCGATGCGCTGAGGAACCCCTTCACAGGCATCGGCAAGCCCGAGCCGCTGAAAGGAAGCCTCAAGGGCTTCTGGTCGCGCAGGATCAGCCAGGAGCACCGTCTGGTCTATCGGCTCACGGAGGGCGATGCCGATCAAGTGCTGGTCGTCGCCCAGTGTCGCTATCACTACTAGGAAACATGATGCCTCCCCAGCCCGCCGCGCCTACATCCCTCCGCCAGCGCCTCGCCCGCCTCTATTTCGGTGAGGATGCCGCGGCGATCCGGTTCCAGTTCGCGCTGATGGTGATCGATCTTGCCATCATCGCCTTCTTCCTCGCCGGTCCCTACCTGCGCGACCGGCCGAGCTATCTGGTCATCGACTATCTGATCGCCTTCTGGATCGCCGCTGAATTGTTCGCACAGTGGGCGATCGCATCCTCGACACGGCGCATGTTTGCAAAGCCGATCGTCTGGGTGGACCTCTTCGTCCTCTGCACGCTGCTTTTCCCGCAATGGCTGTTCAACTTCGGCTTCCTGCGCGTGGCCCGCATCTGGGCAGTCGCACAACGGCCGGTCTTCAAGCTGATGCTGCGGCGCCTCGGCCTGCGTGAACAGGTCGATGTCGTCACCGCCTTCATCAACCTCTTCGTCTTCCTCTTCCTGGTGACGGGCTTCGTCTACACCTTCTTCTTCTACCGCGAGGACGCCGGCACCGGCTTCATCGACGCCTTCTATTTCACCGTGGCGACCGTCACGACCACAGGATTCGGCGACATCACGCTTCCCGGTACCTTCGGCAAGCTGACCTCGATCGTCACCATGATCATCGGCATCTCGCTCTTCGTCCGCCTCGCCCAGGCGATCGTCCGGCCCTACAAGGTCACCTTCCCCTGCCCGGAATGCGGCCTGCAGCGGCACGATGCGGATGCCGTGCACTGCAAGGCCTGCGGCCATATCCTCAACATCCCCGACGAGGGGCTTTGAGCGAGGCGCGCACGATGCCGGTGGTCCTTCGCATAGACGGTTATATTTCTTCTTCTACTCGAACGAAGGTGACCCTCGCGAGCCGATCCACGTGCATGTCCGGCGCGGCGGTTCGGAGGCCTAGATTTGGCTGGAGCCGACGATCGGAGTGGACGAGAGCAAAGGCTCCAACAGCAGGGAGCAATCTGCTATCCTGCGCATCGTCATCATTCACCGCATTCTGATCGAAAAGGCGTGGCGTGATTATTTCGGCAACTGAGGTTCGGTTCGATAGTGATACCATGTGGGTCTCGCTCGATGACGGCCGGGTGTTGGGCGTGCCGCTGGCCTGGTTTCCCAGACTTCTCCTCGCGAGCCCCGAACAACGCCTTGCCTATGAACTCAGCGCCGGCGGCATCCACTGGGATGGACTTGACGAAGACATCTCGGTTGCCGGCCTGATCGCCGGGCGTGGCGACCGGACGATCAATCGCCCGGCCGCCTGATCCTCAGATCCGCGCGCAAAAGCCGTCCAGCGCCTCGATCAGCACGACGCCATCGACCAGGCTGCCGGAAAGGCCGGGCATGGCGACCAGTTCCTTGATCGCGATGCGCTGCGGCAGCGTCACCTCCTGCGGACCGCGCCTCAGGTTGAAGACGAAGAGCAGCCGGTCCTCGCCCTTCTTGCGGGTGAAGGCGAGCACGTCCTCGTCGAGATCGAGGAACTCCATGTCGCCGTCGGCAAGCGCGGCATGCGCCTTGCGGAAGGCAAGCGTATGCCGGTAGTGCTCGAGCACCGAGCCTTCCCTGCCGTCCTGCGTGTCGACCGCAAGTGCTGCATGCTCGGCCGGCACCCTGAGCCAGGCCTTGGCCGCCGTGGTGAAGCCGGCATGCGGCTTTGCCGAAACCCAGGGCATCGGGGTGCGGCACCCGTCCCTCCCCTTGAAGGCCGGCCAGAAGCGGATGCCGTAGGGATCGGTCAGGTCCTCGAATTGGAGGTCCGCCTCCGGCAGTCCCAGTTCCTCGCCCTGGTAGAGGCAGATCGACCCGCGCAGCGTCGAAAGCACGCTGACGGCGAGCTTGGCCACGGCCTCCCGCTCCTCGCCGTTCTGGGCAAACCGGCTGACATGGCGGTTGACGTCATGGTTGGAAAAGGCCCAGCACACCCAGCCGTCGGCGACGGACTTGTGGAAGGCGTCGACGCAATGGCGAATATGGTTCGGCGTGAAGTCCGGACCAAGCAGATCGAATGTGTAGCACATGTGCAGCTTGTCGCCGCCGGCGGTATAGGCCGCCACCGTCTTCAGCGAGCGCGCCCCGTCGCCCACTTCGCCGACCGAGGTGCGGCCGTCATACTGGTCGAGAAGCGCGCGGAACCGCTTGAGGAAGCCGATATTCTCCGGCTGGGTCTTGTCGTAGAGATGGCTCTGCATGCCGTAAGGATTGACGTCCGGCGCATCGAGCCCCGCCTCCTCGCTGTCGGGCACATGCGCCGGGTTGTCGCGCAGTTCCTTGTCGTGGACATAATAGTTCACCGTGTCGAGGCGGAAGCCGTCGACGCCGCGCTCCAGCCAGAACCTGACCGCATCGAGCAACGCCTGCTGGACGTCTCGGTTGTGGAAATTGAGGTCCGGCTGCGAGGCGAGGAAGTTGTGCATGTAATACTGCTTGCGCACCCCGTCCCACTCCCAGGCGGGACCGCCGAACACCGAAAGCCAGTTGTTCGGCGCCGTGCCGTCCGGCTTGGCGGCGGCCCAGACATACCAGTCGGCCTTGGGATTGTTGCGGCTCGCCCGGCTCTCCTTGAACCACGCATGCTGGTCGGACGTATGCGACAGCACCTGGTCGATGATGACTTTCAGCCCTAAGCGATGGGCCTCGGCCATCATCGCGTCGAAATCGGCAAGCGTGCCGAACATCGGGTCAACGTCGCAATAGTCGGAAACGTCATAGCCCATGTCGGCCATGGGCGAGGTGAAGAAGGGCGAGAGCCAGATGGCGTCGACGCCGAGCGAGGCGATGTAGGGCAGCCGCTCCGTCACGCCCTTGAGGTCGCCAATCCCGTCGCCGTCGGTGTCCTGGAAGGAGCGCGGATAGACCTGGTATATAACGGCGCCGCGCCACCAGTCGGCATTGCTCTTCTGGGGCTTGGCCTTGGTCGGGCTCTTCGTCATGCGCGCTCCTTGGGGGATGGGAAAACGGTGGGTGCGCCTGCGAATATAGGCCAAGCCGCGCCGGAGGCGAGGGCAGAAATCGCGTCGCCGGCAAGAGATGCAGTAAGCGCGGCCCCCTCTTCCTGCGTCACGGGCCTGACATGCGGCTGTAACATTGCCCGCCCATAACGGCCTTGAACGATGAGGGCACCTTTTGAGTCCCGAGGCCCTCCCCGCGCGCGCGGGCTTCCAAGGGGACGCCACGCGGGCAAACGGCGATGTGCGCCGCCGGCCCGCAACCCGAGAGAACAGCGACCGCGCCATGCCCAAGATCATGATCGTCACCGATGCCTGGCACCCGCAGGTAAACGGCGTCGTCCGCTCGATCGAGACGACCAACCGCGAACTGGCGGCCATGGGCTACGAGGTGGCGATGATCACGCCCAAGCCGTTTCCCAGCATCCCCATGCCGACCTATCCGGAAATCCGCCTGTCGCTGGCCACCTACGGCCAGATCGCCCGCCGGATCGAGGCGGAAAAGCCCGACTTCATGCACATCGCCACCGAGGGCCCGCTCGGGCTGATGGCGCGTCGCTGGTGCCTGAAGAAGCACATGCCGTTCTCCACCAGCTACCACACTCGCTTTCCCGAATATGTCCGCACCCGCGTGCCCGTGCCGCTCGGCTGGCTCTATGCCTATGTGCGCTGGTTCCACAATCGCGGCGGCGCCTGCATGGTGGCGACCGAGAGCCTGAGACGGGAACTGGCGGCCAAGGGCATCGCCAATCTCTGCCTGTGGAGCCGCGGCATCGACCTTGCGCTCTTCCATCCGCGGCCGCAGAGCGATCAGCCCTTCGGGCTTACCCGTCCGATCTTCATGACGGTCGGCCGCGTCGCGGTCGAGAAGAACCTGCCCGCCTTCCTCGATCTCGACCTGCCCGGCTCCAAGGTGGTGGTCGGCGACGGACCGGCCCGCGCTGAACTTGAGGCTCGCTATCCGGACGCGCATTTCACCGGCGTGAAGTTCGGCGAGGATCTGGCCAGGGCCTATGCCGAGGCGGATGTCTTCGTCTTCCCGTCGAAGACCGATACCTTCGGCAACACCATTCTCGAGGCGCTCGCCTCCGGCATCCCGGTCGCCGCCTATCCGGTCACCGGCCCCGCCGACATCATCCCCGAGGCGAGCGGCGCCGGCGCGCTGGACGAGGATCTCGGCAAGGCCTGCCTTGCCGCGCTCAGTCGATCGCGCGAAGAGGCACGCCACCTCGCCGAAGGCTTTACCTGGCAGGCGGCGACGAAACAGTTTCTCGACAATGTCATCGAGGCGAAGACGCAGGCCAAGCGGCGGCGGCTGTCGCTGCGACTGCCGGTCCGCCCGGCGGATGCCTGACGACGCAGCCCTTGTCGGTCAGCGCTTCTTCTTGCGGTTTTCGAACGGGTTCTCCGCCGCCTTGAAATGGATGCGGATCGGCACGCCCGGCATATCGAAATCGGCGCGCAAGCCGTTCGTCAGATAACGCACATAGCTTTCCGGCAGAGCATCGGCGCGCGTGCAGGAAATCATGAAGGCCGGCGGGCGCGCCTTCACCTGGGTCATGTACTTGAGCTTGATGCGCCGGCCCGACACGGCCGGTGGCGGATGCTGGACCTGGGTATGTTCGAGCCAGCGGTTGAGCTTGGCGGTGGAAATGCGCTTGTTCCAGATGCGGTCGGTGTCGATGATCGCCTGCATCAGCTTGTCGAGCCCGTAGCCCGTCTGGCCGGAGATCGGCACGGCGCGGATGCCGCGCGCCTGCGGCAAGAGCCGGTCGGTCTTTTCGCGCAGTTCGGCGAGCACCGCCTGCGGGTCTTCGACCAGGTCCCATTTGTTGAAGGCAATCACCGCGGCGCGGCCCTCGCGCAGCACCAGATCGACGATCTGCAGGTCCTGCTTCTCGAACGGGATGGTCGCGTCGAAGACGATGACCACGATCTCGGCAAAGCGGATGGCGCGCAGCGCATCGGCGACGGAGAGCTTTTCCAGCTTCTCCTGCACGCGCGCCTTGCGGCGCATGCCGGCGGTGTCGAACATCTTGATGGTGCGGCCGCGCCAGTCCCATTCGACGGAAATGCTGTCGCGGGTAATGCCGGCCTCGGGGCCGGTCAGAAGCCGGTCCTCGCCGAGGAAGCGGTTGATCAGCGTCGACTTGCCGGCATTCGGACGCCCGACGATGGCGACCCGCAGGGGCTTGGTCTCGTCATATTCCGGCTCGATGTCCTCGCCAGCCTCGTCGCCGACTTCGTCGGGCGAAACCCGAACATTGGTTTCCGCCTCGTCGATCTCTTCCGGGAAGGCGCGCTCCTCGCCGATCGCCGCAACGATCGCATCGCGCAGGTCGATCATGCCCTGGCCATGTTCGGCCGAAACCGGCACCGGCTCGCCAAGGCCGAGCGTGAAGGCGTCGTAGAAGCCGCCGTCGGAGCCCTTGGCTTCGGACTTGTTGGCGACCAAGACCACCGGCTTGCCGCTGCGGCGCAGCAGTTCGCCGAAGGTCTTGTCGAGCGGGGTGAGGCCCGCCTTGGCATCGACGACGAACAAGGTCAGATCGGCCTCGTCGATCGCCGCCTCGGTCTGGGCGCGCATGCGGCCCTCGAGCGTGTCCGGCCCGGTCTCCTCGAGACCGGCGGTGTCGATGATGGTGAAGCGAAGGTCGATCAACTTGGCGTCGCCCGGGCGACGGTCGCGCGTGACGCCCGGCGTGTCGTCGACAAGCGCCAGCTTCTTGCCCACCAGACGGTTGAACAAGGTCGACTTGCCGACATTCGGGCGCCCGACGATGGCGACGGTAAAACTCATGACTGGTCGTGTCCTTCCGGCGTTTCCGCCTTGTCGGCTTACGGCGCCTTGCCGGAAGCCTTGATGGTGTCGAGCATCATCTGCGCCCGGCTGGCGACATTGCGCGGCGCTTCGGTGTCCTCGGTGATCTGCGTGAACCACTCGCGCGCCTTGGTCATGTCTCCGGCCTTGTAGGCCGCAAGACCAAGCGCTTCGCGCGCCGAATGGCGCAGCGCGTCGCGCGGTGTCGCCATGGCCTCGACTTCCGCCGAGACCTGTTCATAAGTGCCGGCGTCGATCAGCAGCCAGGCCGCGCGCATGCGGGCGACGTCACGAATGACGACCGGAACGGAGCTGTCCTTGCCGATCTCGGAAAAAGCCTTGATGGCACCGGTCGCATCGCCCTTTTCCGCCTCGACGGTGGCCGAGCGCATGCGTGCCAGTACCGCATAGGCGCCGTAACCATCGGTTTCCAGCGCGGCAAGTGCTGCCTGCGCCTCGTCTGCCTTGCCTTCATTGGCCAGTGTCAGGGCGGCCAGGAACTTGTCGCCGGCATCTGACGACTGGCTCTCGTGCCAGTATTCATAGCCGCGATAGCCGGCGGTGCCGACGACGATCAGCAAGGCAAGGGCAATGACGAACCGGCCGTAATTCTTCCACGCGCTGCGGAACTGGTCGGAGCGCAGTTCCTCGTTCACTTCGCGGATAAAGCTGTCGTTGTTATCAACCATGAATGCTTCCGGACCGGCCGGCCTTTCGATGCAATGGGATGCGTGAGCGGCCTTCTAACCGATTTTTCCGCTCTTGTAAGCGGAAAACGGCAGGAAGGCCGGTTGTCGGATGCGATGCCCTACATGGGCAAGGGCGCGACGCCGAACAGAAGCGCGTGCAGCTTCCAGACGAACAAGCCGTAGACCGCCAGGCCGACGACCACGGCCGCGAGGTCCCACTTGGCCGAAACGAACGGGCGAAGGGTCACTTCGCCGGCGCGCTGGCGGCGCTTCAGCGAGATGCGGGTAATCACGCCCCAGGCGAGGAAGGAACCGAACAGCAGAACGGACGCCAGATCGCCGTTGGAAAGAAGATGGGCAAGCGCCCAGATCTTCACCGAAAGCACCATCGGGTGCTTGGCCTTGGTGGCGATATGGCCGGCCGGAAGCAGGCCCGCGACCAGACAGATCACCGCGAACAGCATCAGCGTCAGCGTCAGGTGGGTCATGCCCTTCGGCGGAAACCACAGGTCGACGACCGGCGCCTGCTGCCAGCCGTAGATCAGCACGACCAGCGCCAGAGTGCTGGCGATCCCATGCACGGCCTTCCAGCCGTTCTCGCCGAACTTCTGCACCATGGCGCGACGGAAACCGGGCGCAACGATGCGGATCATGTGCGTGCCGATAAAGAGAATGATCCCGAGGATCAGGATTGTCATGGATTGCACCCCAATTGAACTTTCGTATCCATGGCATAAAGGTCCCGGACGGGAAATTCCAGCCTGTTCAAAGCTTCGCCGCATTTGGCTGACAGGAACCCCTCTTGATTTTTTCCAGGTTTTTCCGATGTCGCGTTCCCTTGCTGCCGTTTGTCTCGCCCTCCTCCTCGCCCCGCCGGCCCTGGCCGAGCCCCAAGCCCTGCCGGAGCCGGCCCGGCCGAAACAGCTGCTGCTGATCTCCTTCGACGGCGCGCATGACAATGCGCTGTGGGAAAAGAGCCGCGACATCGCACGCCGCTCAGGCGCCCATTTCACCTACTTCCTCTCCTGCACCACGCTGATCCCGCGCGAAAAGGCCAAGGGCTACAAGGCGCCGGGCATGAAGGCCGGCCGGTCGAACATCGGCTTTGCCCCGACGGTGGAGGATGTCGCCATCCGCCTCGACCACGTCTGGAACGCCCGCCAGGAGGGCCACGAGATCGCCAACCATGCCTGCGGCCATTTCGACGGCAAGGACTGGTCGAAGGACGACTGGTTGTCCGAGTTTCATACGTTCCGCGACGTCGTCACCCAGGCCTGGAAGGCGAACGGTCTCGCCGACCGCGAACCGGACGGCTGGGCGGCCTTTGCCCGAACCGGCATTCGCGGCTTCCGCGCCCCCTATCTGTCCGCCCCCGACAGCCTGGTCGCGGCGGAAAAGGCGTTCGGCTTTGCCTATGACGCGAGCCTCGTCACCAAGGGGCCCCTGCCGCCCGGCGAGGACGGATCGCTCCTCCGCTTCGGCCTGCCGCTCATTCCCGAAGGTCCGCAGAGCCGCAACATCATCGGCATGGACTACAATCTCTTCGTCCGCCATTCCGCCGGCCTGGACAACCCCTCGCAATCGCAGGAATTCGAGGCGCGCACCTATGCGGCCTTCAAGGCCGCCTTCGACAAGCAGTACGAGGGCGAGCGCATTCCGCTGCAACTGGGCTTTCATTTCGTCGAGATGAACGGCGGCGCCTACTGGCGGGCGATGGAGCGGCTGGTGACCGACGTCTGCCACCGCGCCGACGTCGCCTGCGTCAGCTATTCGCAAGCGATCGACCTTCTGGCGAAGCAGCCGACAAGCCCCCGCTCCTGATTCCGGGACGGGGAAGATTTTTCCGACCTCGCCAGAAATTGACGCGCGCGATCAGCCACATGGGCAAAAACCGCCGCCGTTGTTTTCCCCGCGCGCCGCGATCCGACCTATCCTGCATGGGTCATCGGACGGGGCACCGGGTCGCGAACCGGCTCCTCCACCTCTTCGAGGCTCGGTGCCGATGACGGTCGTGACGGCAGGGTTTGGGCGGAAACAATGACGATCCCCGCAAGACCCGAAGGCAGCCGGCATGATCGGGGCAGGCGGAAAGCCTGATACCAATCTCCCTATCCACCCCGCCTGCCCCCTCCCCAAATGCGAAACCGCGCCGGATCGCTCCGACGCGGCCAAAGGCGCATGGTCTCTCAAGCCTTGGATCAGTCGCGGCCGAGCACTTCACCCTGTCCGGCCAGATATTCCTGGTCGATCTCCGGCAGCGGCTCGTTGTCGATCGCCGCTTCGAAGGCGCGCAGGCGCTTGTAGATCGACAGCAGTTCGACGATCGTCGTCCACGAATTGACAAGATACTGGAACGAACTGCGGACCTGGTCGAAGACGTTGTTGATCTGAGTCATCAGGCCGAGCGTGAGCTTGCCGGCGACGATGGAAGGTACCAGCACGATCAGACTGAACAGGTTGTCGGCCTGGAGATAGAAGATGCGGGCGACATTGAAATACATGTAGTGGAAATAGAGGCGGAAATAATTGCGCCGGACATTGTCGAACAGTTCGGCGACGGTCAGCGGCTTGGCGCGGTTCGGGTCGTCCTCGCCATAGACGAGTTCCTTGCGGTAGGATGCCTCGACGCGCTGGTTGCGGAATTCCAACCCCGGCAGCTTGATGCCGACGGCTGCGAGAAAGACGGTGCCGAACACCGACCAGAAGATCGCCGCCCAGACCAGCGCATGCGGAATGCTGCCGATCAGCGGCAATTCGGTAATGTTCTCACCGAGCTTGAACAGAACCGGCAGGAAGGCGATCAGCGTCATCACCGAACTGACCAGATTGACACCGAGCGCCTCGACAGTGGAGGAAAACCGCATCGTGTCTTCCTGCACGCGCTGCGAGGCCCCCTCGATGAAGCGCAGCTTCGGCCAGTAGCTCATGTAATATTCGTTCATCGCCCAGCGCCAGCGGAAGATCCAGTGGCTGACGAAGAAGCGGCTGAGCACGCCGATGGTGATCGCCACGAAGGCGATGCCGGCAAAGCCCAGCATGCCCATATAGAGCTGAGCCGCCGTGACCGAGCCCGGCGTCGAAAGCGCCTTCTGGATCATGTCGTAGAACGGCCCGTACCAGGCATTGATGGCGACTGAGACCTGCACCGAGAAATAAGTGGTGAAGATGATGAGCGCGCTGCCGAGCACCGACCACATCTGCCAGCGATGCGGGCTGACGATGAACCACACCGCGCTGAACAGCAGCACGACGACGGTGTAGTAGATATAGAACCACAGGAAGGGCGCCGACCAGAAGGCCGAGACACCGATCGGCGGCTCCTGGCCCTCCGCCAGCGGCGGCAGGCCGATCAGCGTGCCCCAGCCGCTGGCATCGCCATACCAGATGAGGATCGCGGCCAGCGACCAGAGGGCCGCGGAGGTGAAAAACAGGCGCGGTTGCGGAAAAAATGATTTGAACACGGGGACAGCTGCTTTCTCGGCGGGGGACGGAAGGGCCTTTGAAACCCGGTCTTTGGCGCGAAACTAGGGCAGAAAAAAGTGGCCAGCAATGCCATCAACCGAATGTGACGAATTTGGCCGCCGCCAATTCACAGTTTCGCACCGTCCCGCTGTACCCCTGTCATTTCAGGGTAGCCGCCGCAGCACCGGCAGGATGAGCCCTGCCGAGGCCAGAAGCACCAGCGCCGCCACCAGGCTCGGCGCGGAAAAGCTTCCCTTACGCTCCGCCAGCCAGCCGGCGACCAGCGGGCCGAGGATCTGGCCGATGCCGAAGGCGGCCGTCATGAAGGCGAGCGCCCGGCGCTGGCTTTCTGGCGAAAGCGCCCGCCCGAGCCGGAGGCCATAGGCGGTGATGATCATGAAGGTCGCGCCGAGCAGTGCCCCGCCGATCAGCGGCGCCGCCGGCTGCGGCAGCGCGACGGAGGCGAGCACTCCGATCGCCTCGATCAGCAGGCCGGCGAGATAGGCGCCGCCGAGCCCGATCCTGAGCATCACCGGCCGCCAGGCAAACAGCGAGGCTGCGGCCGCAAGGCCGGTGACGAACCAGGTGAGGAATTCCACCGTCGCGCCGGCATTGCCCATCCGCGCCATGGTGACGATGAAGGTCGCGGTCACCACATAGCCGAAACCGAACAGCCCGTAGGAGAGCGTCGTGAGCACCACGGCCGGGCTCCACACGATCGGCGGCTCGCGCGGGATCTGCGAGGCCTGGATGGGGGAGCGCGGCAGGAGCCGGGCGACGACGACGAAGACAGCGAACGCGATCGCCGCGCCCACCAGCCAGTCGGCCCGCCAGCCGAATCCCGAAAGGCCGACCAGCATGACCATCAGCGACGAGGCGGCGATGCCCAGCCCGACGCCGGAAAAATGCGCTGACTGCACCGCCTCGCTGCCGGCGCGCGCGGCGTGCCCGAGCACGATCGAGGTGATGAAGATCATGGAAAACGCGCTGGCGACGCCCGACAGGAAGCGCAGCACGACGAAGGCGGCGACCGAATGGGTCACGCCCATGCCGGCGAGGAGGACGGCGGTCGCCAACAGCGCCGCAAGCCCGATCAGCCGCTCGCGTCCGGCCGCCCAGCCATAGGCGCCGGCCACCGCACCGGCGAGATAACCGGTGAAATTGGCGGCGGCGACGATCCCGGCCTCGGTCGAGGATAAGCCCAGATCGGCGATCATGCCGGGCAGGATCGGCGTGAAGGAAAACCGCCCGAACCCCATGGCGGCCGCCATGGCAAGAGCCCCTGCAAGGGCGGTGGACACGAGATGGCGGCGGTCGGTCGAGGCTGTCGTCATGCGCACGCTTATTGCATCGCGCAAGACCCTCGACAAACCACAAATTCTGATTGCCGATTCAACGGCAAGCGATCGATTGCCCGCTGTCGCGGGACTTCGCCCGGCGCCGGTTCGCAATCCCCGGCTTGCCCCGGCCGCAAAAATCGCTAGTGGAGGGACAACCAATCCAAGGAGTGCCCCATGAGCGACCTCACCCTGAGCCAGGCTATCGACAATATCTACACCTCGATCAACAACGACAACGAGGACATCGACCTCCACATCGCCGCGCTGAAGGCGGCCATGGCCCGCGAGGGCGTCAAGGAAGCGGTGTTCGAGCCGGCCAAGCTCGCCCAGTCCAACCGCCAGGGCCGCAAGATCATGCAGTCCTACTTCAAGAAAAAGGGCGTCGCCGTCGCCTTCTCCGCCTGAGATCCAGCGGCTGGCGCTCTGCCGTCGGGGCGTCAGTCGGCGAGCGTCAGGACGATTGGGCCGTTCCGGGTGACGACGATGGTGTGCTCGAACTGCACGGTCGGCGCCTTCGGGTCGCTGTAGAGCGTCCAGGGATCGTCGCCGTCCTCGGCCCACAGGCCGCCGAGCGACAGGAAGGGTTCGATGGTGAAGACCAGGCCTTCCTCCATGATCCGCGTTTCGTCCGGATCCGGCCAGGTGGACAGTTCCTTCGGCTCCTCGTGCAGCGAATGGCCGATGCCGTGGCTCGCCAGGTTCTGGATCAGCGTGTAGCGGTTCTTTTTGGCGAAGGTGCCGATGGCATTGCCGATATTGACCATGGGCTGGCCGGTGCGCACCTGGTTGAGGCCGACCCACAGCGCCCGCTTGCCGTCGCGCAAGAGCTTTTCGATCTTCGGCTTGGCCGGCGGCACGATGAAGGACGAGCCGGTATCGCCGAACAAGCCGTTCTTCACCCCCGACACGTCGATATTGACCAGGTCGCCGGCGGCAATCTTGCGGTCGCCGGGAATGCCGTGGGCGATTTCCTCATTGACGCTGATGCAGGTGGCGCCGGGAAACTCATAGCAGAATTCCGGCGCCGACTGCGCGCCCGCATCCTCCAGCACCTTGCGGCCGATCTGGTCGAGCTCGCGGGTGGTGATGCCGGGCTCCAGCGCCGCCCCCATGATCTTCACCGCGCTCGCGCAGATCCGGCCGATGTCTTTGAGGCCGTTGAGGTCGTCTTCGCTGGAAACAATCATCGTGCGTCATCCGGGCCGAACGCCCGCTCTTTGTCATTCTGGGATGGCGGGTGCTTACGCCCCCGCTTCCGACGGGGTCAACGCCTTTCTCACCAGCGGCGCGACTTTTGTGCCGTAGAGTTCGATGCCGCGCATGATCTCGCGGTGCGGCATCGGGCCGATCGCCATCTGCAGCAGGAAGCGGTCGTTGCGGAAGATCCTGTGGTTGGCGACGATCTTTTCCGCCACCGTCTCCGGATCACCGACGAAGAGCGCCCCGCTCGGCCCCCGCGACGCGTCGAAATGCGCCCGGCTGGTCGGTCACCAGCCGCGCTCGCGGCCGATGCGGTTCATCACGACCGCCTGCGGCGCGTAGAAAATGTCGGCGGCGCTCTCGTTGCTGTCGTGGATGAAGCCGTGCACGTTGATCGAGGTCTTCAGCGCCTTTGGATCGACGCCGGCCTTGGCGCCGCTTTGACGGTAGAGGTCGAACAGCGGGGCAAAGCGGTGCGGCTCGCCGCCGATGATGGCGAGCGCCAGCGGCAGGCCGAGATAGCCGGCCCGCGCCGCCGATTGCGGGGTTCCGCCGATGGCGATCCACAGCGGCAGAGGATCCTGCAAGGGCCGCGGATAGACGCCGCGCCCGGCAATCGCCTTGCGGGTCTCGCCTTCCCAGGTGACCACCTCGTTCTCGCGGATCTCCATCAGCAATTGCAGCTTTTCGGCAAACAGCAGGTCGTAGTCCTCGAGGTCGTAGCCGAACAGCGGAAAGCTCTCGATGAAGGAGCCGCGTCCGGCCATGATCTCGACCCGGCCGTTCGACAGCAGATCGACGGTCGCATATTGCTGGAAGACCCGCACCGGATCGTCGGAGGAGAGCACGGTGACCGCGCTCGACAGCCGGATGTTCTTCGTCTTCACCGCCGCGGCGGCGAGGATGGTCGCGGGGGACGAGGCCATGTAGTCGGGACGGTGATGCTCGCCGAGACCGAAGACGTCGAGGCCCACCGCGTCGGCGAGCTGGATTTCCTCGAGCAGGTCGTCGAGGCGGCGCTTGGCCTCCGCACCCTTGTTGGCCGCGTTCGGATCGACATCCGCGAAAGTGTAAAGCCCGAGTTCCATCTGAGTGCGTCTCCTTGAATAGACGAAACAGATAGCGCCGGAACCCGTCCGGGCCAATGCCGCCGGCGAAGACGCACTGTTCGACTAAGAGCACGGACACAGGAATGCTTCTTCCGCATTTAAAAACGCAATTGCCAGCCCGCGCGATTCGGGCATAACCTTTCCTGTCTATTGCGGCGCAACAGAACGCCGAGCTGATCGGGAGAGGCTTTACATGAAGAGAACCGTCGTCGTCACCGGATCGACCAGCGGCATCGGCCTGGCCATCGCGCGCGCGTTTGCCGCCCAGGGCGACAATATCGTCATCAACGGCTTTGGCGATGCCAGCGAGATCGAGGCGATCCGTCAGAGTCTCGAAGTGACGGGCAGCCGCGCGATCTACCACGGCGCCGACATGTCGAAGCCGGAGGAAATCGAGGACCTCATGGCGACGGCCGCCCGCGAATTCGGCATGGTCGACGTTCTCGTCAACAATGCCGGCATCCAGCATGTCTCGGCCGTCGAGGATTTCCCGACCGAGAAATGGGACCAGATCCTCGCCATCAATCTGTCGAGTTCCTTCCATACCATCCGGCTTGCCGTTCCGGCGATGAAGGAAAAGAAGGCCGGCCGCATCATCAACGTCGCCTCCGCCCACGGCCTGATCGCCTCGCCCTTCAAGTCGGCCTATGTGGCCGCCAAGCATGGCATCATGGGGCTGACCAAGAGCGTGGCGCTGGAACTGGCCGAATGCGGCGTGACGGTGAACGCCATCTGCCCCGGCTATGTGCTGACACCGCTCGTCGAAAAGCAGATCCCCGACACGGCCAGGGCACGCGGCATATCCGAGGCGCAAGTGAAATCCGACGTGATGCTGAAATTCCAGCCGACCAAGGAATTCGTCGCCGTGGAGGACGTGGCGGCCGTGGCGATCTTCCTCGCCAGCGACGCGGCCAGACAGATCACCGGCACACATATCTCGATAGACGGCGGCTGGACCGCGCAATAACATCGGCCGATGGGCCCAAGAGAAGACAAAGCATGACTGATTGCATCCGTTTCATCCTGAACGGCGAGGATGTCGCCGTCTCGAACTTCGAGGCGACGGAGACGCTGCTCGACTTCCTCAGGCTGAAACGCCGGCTGACCGGCACCAAGGAAGGCTGCGCCGAGGGCGACTGCGGCGCCTGCACCGTTCTGGTCGGGCGGCTCGACGGCGGACGCCTCGCCTATGAAACGGTCAACGCCTGCATCCGCCTCCTGGGCTCCCTCAATGCCACCCATGTGGTGACGGTCGAGCATCTCGCGGCCGAGAACGGCATGCTGCACCCGGTCCAGCAGGCCATGGTGGACTGTCACGGCTCGCAATGCGGTTTCTGCACACCGGGTTTCGTCATGTCGCTCTACGGCCTGTGGCTGTCGAACGACAAGCCGTCGCGCGCCGAGATCGAGCGCGCACTGCAGGGCAATCTCTGTCGCTGCACCGGCTATGAGCCGATCGTCAAGGCGGCCGAACAGGTCGCGCGCACCCGCCCGAGCGCGCTGTTCGACCCGCTGGAGCGCGACCGCACCAACATCATGGCACGACTGTGGACCCTGCAGGGCAGCGACACGATCACCGTGGTCAAGAACGACCGCCGGCTGATCGTGCCCGGTTCGGTCGCAGCGCTCGCCGACCTGCTGGCCGAGGAGCCCGAAGCCACCATCGTTGCCGGCGCGACCGATGTCGGCTTATGGGTCACCAAGCAGATGCGCGACCTCAATCCGGTGATCTTCATCAACCACCTCACCGACCTGCAGATGATCGCGTCGGACGACCGCGCCATCACCATCGGCGCCGGCGTGAGCTATTCCCGGGCCTTCGACACGCTCAAGGCCGAGATCCCGGCGCTCGGCCGGCTGATCGAGCGGATCGGCGGCCAGCAGGTGCGCAACATGGGCACGATCGGCGGCAACATCGCCAACGGCTCGCCGATCGGCGACACGCCTCCGGCGCTAATCGCGCTCGGCGCCTCCGTCCGTCTGCGCTCGGCCTCGGGTAGCCGCGAACTACCGCTCGAGGACTATTTCATCGACTACGGCAAGCAGGACCGCCGCGCGGGAGAATTCGTCGAGAGCATCCGCGTGCCGCGCCCCGAGGCCGGCAGCCACTATGCCGTGCACAAGATCTCCAAGCGCCGCGACGAGGACATTTCCGCGCTGTGCGGAGCCTTCCACCTGGCGCTTGCCGAGGACGGCACGGTTTCCCACATCCGCATCGCCTTCGGCGGCATGGCCGCCACCCCCAAGCGCGCCCGCGCGGTGGAAGCCGCCCTTTTCGGCAAGCCGTGGAACGAGACGACGATCACGGCCGCCCGCGACGCCTTCGATCAGGACTACAAGCCGCTCACCGACTGGCGCGCGACGGCGGAGTATCGCCAACTGACTGCGAAAAACCTGCTGACGCGATTTTTCCTGGAGACGACTGGCGCGCCGCAGGAGTTGAAGCGGTTTGCAGAGGAGGAGGTGTGATGGGCATTTTCGGCCACCCCCTCGGTTTGACGTCGGGTCTGCCCTTCACTGGGGATCGGAGGTGGGGCCTGTCCCGCACGCTTAACAAGATGTCGCTACTGCTTCCCAACCCCGGCAAGAAGTCGGGGCTTCCCCCCGCTATGGGCAAAACCTGGGGTCTGCCCCTCACCCTAACCCTCTCCCCGCAGGCGGGGAGAGGGGACGTGGCCGCGGCGCTTGCCGCGGGTCTCCTTCTCCCCGCCTGCGGGGAGAAGGTGGCCGGCAGGCCGGATGAGGGGCAGCCAGCGGACGGTGAAGGCACGACAACTGCCGTTCACCGACGGCTACGCGACGTTCCCCCGCCACACAAAGCGGACCCGCGGCACCCCCCTCTGTCGGCTACGCCGACATCTCTCCCTCAAAGGGGGAGATCGCCCGCCACCGCCGGCGCCAGCTTCCACATCAATATCGGAGCTTTGGTGATCAGGAAGGGCGGACCGTTCGCTGAAAACCACAAGACGAATTCTCGACAGCAGGTTTCGGTGGGCATGCCGGCCGCGCACCGATCTCCCCCCTTGAGGGGGAGATGCCCGGCAGGGCAGAGGGGGGTGCGGCCACTCGCCCACAAACTTAAGATAGCGCGCCACCTTCTCCCCGTCGGGGAGAAGAGACGTCCGGCCGCAGGAGCCTGAGTGATGCATAAGCCGACCTTCGAGACCTACAAGCTGATCAACGGCCCGATGCACCAGTCGCTCCGGCATGATTCGGCGCACAAGCATGTCGCCGGAAGTGCCGAATATATCGACGATATTCCGGAACCAGCCGGCCTGTTGCACGGGGCGATCGGCATGGCGGACCGGGCACATGCGGAGATCCTCTCGCTCGACCTGTCCGAGGTGAAGGCCTATCCCGGCGTCGTCTCAGTGCTCACCGCCAAGGACGTGCCGGGCGTCAACGACGTCTCCTCCGGCGGCCGCCATGACGAGCCGCTGCTGGCGACGGACAAGGTGGAATTCCACGGCCAGCCGGTTTTTGCCGTCATCGCCGAAACCCGCGATGCCGCCCGCCGCGCGGCGCGCCTCGCCAGGATCGAATACCGCGACCTGCCCTTCTGGACCGATGTCGATGCCGCCCTCGAAAACGACGCCCCGCTGGTCACCCCCGGCATGGTGCTCAAGCGCGGCGAGCCGGAGGCCGAGCTCGACAAGGCCGAGCATCGCCTGAAAGGCTCGATGCGGATCGGCGGCCAGGAGCATTTCTATCTCGAGAGCCACATCGCGCTCGCCATTCCCGGCGAGGACGACGAGGTGGCGCTGTGGTCCTCGACCCAGCATCCGTCCGAGATCCAGCACATCGTCGGCCATGTGCTCGACATTCCGAGCCATGCGATCACCGTCAACGTGCGGCGCATGGGCGGCGGTTTTGGCGGCAAGGAAACCCAGGGCAACCAGTTTGCCGCGCTGGCAGCCCTCGCCGCCAAGAAGCTCAACCGCGCGATCAAGTTCCGCCCCGACCGCGACGAGGACATGGCGCTGACCGGCAAGCGCCACGACTTCCGCATGGACTTCGACGTCGCCTTCAACGGCGACGGCCGCATCCACGCGCTTACCGCCAACTTCGCGGCCCGCTGCGGCTATTCGGCCGATCTCTCCGGCCCGGTCACCGACCGCGCGCTCTTCCACGCGGATTCGAGTTACTTCTATCCGCACGTCAAGCTGACCTCGCAACCCTTGAAAACCCATACGGTTTCCAACACGGCGTTCCGCGGCTTCGGCGGCCCGCAGGGCATGCTGGGCGGCGAGCGCATCATCGAGGAGATCGCCTACCAGCTGGGCAAGGATCCGCTCGAGATCCGCAAGGCGAATTTCTATGGCGATGTCGGCTCCGGCCGCAATGTCACGCCCTATCACCAGACGGTCGAGGATAACATCATCGCCCGGGTGGTCGAGGAACTGGAGACCTCCTGCGACTACCAGGCGCGGCGCCGGGCGATCATCGAGTTCAATCGGACGAGCCCCGTCATCAAGAAGGGCATCGCGCTCACCCCGGTGAAGTTCGGCATATCCTTCACCATGACCGCCTTCAACCAGGCCGGCGCGCTTGTTCACGTCTATCAGGACGGCTCGATTCATCTCAACCACGGCGGCACCGAAATGGGCCAGGGCCTCTACACGAAGGTCGCCCAGGTCATTGCCGAATGCTTCCAGGTCGATGTCGAGCGGGTGAAGATCACCGCGACGACGACCGGCAAGGTGCCCAACACCTCGGCGACAGCCGCCTCCTCCGGCACCGATTTGAACGGCATGGCGGCCTATGATGCCGCCCGACAGATCAAGGAACGCCTCGTCGCCTTCGCCGTCGAGCATTTCCAGGTTCCGCCCGATGAAGTCGAGTTTCTCCCGAACCGGGTACGCGTCGGATCGAAGGAAATCCCCTTCCCCGACCTCGTCCGCCAGGCCTATTTCGCCCGAGTCCAGCTCTCGGCCGCCGGCTTCTACAAGACTCCGAAAATCCACTGGGACCGCGCCGCCGGCCGCGGCACGCCGTTCTACTATTTCGCCTATGGCGCGGCGTGCTCGGAAGTGTCGATCGACACGCTGACCGGTGAATATCTAATGGACCGCACCGACATCCTGCACGACGTCGGAAAGTCGCTCAATCCGGCGATCGACATCGGCCAGATCGAGGGCGGCTTCGTTCAGGGCATGGGCTGGCTGACGACGGAGGAACTGTGGTGGGACGCCAAGGGAAGGCTTCGCACCCATGCGCCGTCGACCTACAAGATCCCGCTCGCCTCCGACCGGCCAAAAATCTTCAACACGCGGCTGGCCGAATGGTCGGAAAATGCCGAGCCGACCATCGGCCGCTCCAAGGCCGTCGGCGAGCCGCCGCTGATGCTGGCGATCTCGGTGCTGGAAGCGCTTTCCATGGCCGTTGCCTCGGTCGCCGACTACCGCCATTGCCCCCACCTCGATGCCCCCGCCACGCCGGAGCGCGTGCTGATGGCCGTCGAGCGGCTGAAGGGGATGTGATGGAAAAGGTCGCGGACCTCTTCTCCTCCTCGGGGAGAAGGTGGCGCCCAGCGCCGGACGAGGCGCGCGCGAGTGGTCTTGCGCATCGCCCCTCATCCGCCTGCCGGCACCTTCTCCCCGCAGGCGGGGAGAAGGGCGATCCGCGCCGGCTGATCGCCAGGGCCATGCCTCCAGGGAAACCGATCTCCCGACCGCTCCCTCCTGCGAGCTCCTTCGCTCCCGCGACAGCGGTCGGCCAGGCACATCAAGACATCAGCGGCCAAACGCCGAGGTCTCCGGTTCGTCCCTTCTCCCCGTCCAGACGGGGAGAAGGTGCCGGCAGGCGGATGAGGGGCATGCCGCGATGAATGCGCCGTCCCTCCCCGACTTCCTTACCGCCCATCCCGACGCCGTGCTCGTCGACGTCGCCGAGGCCAGGGGCTCGACGCCGCGCGAGGCGGGCGCCTTCATGGTGGTGGCTAACGATGCGCTGTTCGGCACGATCGGCGGCGGGCAGCTCGAATTTCTCGCCATCGACCATGCCCGCACGCTGCTTGCCAGCGGCGACCAGAGCGCCGCGCTCGACGTGCCGCTCGGGCCGGAAATCGGCCAGTGCTGCGGCGGACGCGCAAGGCTCGCCTTTACCCGCCTCGACGCTGCGGCAAGAGCCGCGCTCGTCGCCCGGCAGGGCGCGATCGACAGAACCTTCCCCGACGTCTTCGTCTTCGGCGCCGGCCATGTTGGGCGCGCGCTCGCGACAGCGCTTGGCCCCCTGCCCCTCGCCGTCACGCTCATCGAAACCCGCGACGTGCCCGAAGACGGTCTCCCTCCCGGCACGACGCTGCGCCGCGTGGCCATGCCCGAGGCGGAAGTGGCGACGATCCGTCCGGGTGGTGCCGCCGTCATCCTCACCCACGACCATGCCCTCGATTTCCTGATCGCCCGGGATGCGCTCGCCCGCCCGGACCTGGCCTATGTCGGCATGATCGGCTCGGCCACCAAGCGCGCCACCTTCGCCCGTTTCCTGGCGCGCGAGGGCGCCGAGCCGCATCTGATCGACAGGCTTGTCCTGCCGATCGGTGGAACGGCCCTGCGCGACAAGCGCCCCGCCGTGATCGCCGCCCTGGTCGCCGCCGAACTGCTGACCGGGCTGCTCGGCTGAACACAGCACCGCTGGCCGCGCTGAATCAATGTATGAAGGGCCGGAATCAGCTTGTCAGCCACACCTCTCATCCCATTGTTTCCAAGGAGTAATCCTCACACCGGACCGGAGCGCATCCAGTCGCCGTGACGGCGTCGGTCGAGCCAGTAGGCGTCCGTCCGGTCACGCGGCAGTCCATCCTGGGGCAGGCCGAGATCCCTCTTCACGCTGTCAGGCAGATCGTCGTCAGGCCCGCGGCGTGGCGTGAGCAGCCGCCGGACAAAGCGGCGGAGCGGCGCAAGAGCCTGTTGCGGGGCAAGCCCGGTGAGCAGGCGATAGTGGCGGATCGCTTGGAACATGGTCGTCTCCTTTCCATCCTGCGAAGGGTTGTGATGGAGAGAGACATGCGCCCGATTGTCGCCGTCATCCAATTCGAATACGGTAAGGACTCATAAAGAGAACTTATCCATGAAACTGTCGAAACAGTTCCCGCTCAATGCCCTTCGCGTGTTCGAGGCGGCCGCCCGGCACATGAGTTTCACGCGCGCCGGCGAGGAACTGGGCATGACCCAGACGGCGGTCAGCTACCAGATCAAGCTTCTCGAGGAGAATATCGGCGAGCCGCTGTTCCTGAGGAGCCCCCGACAGATCGCGCTCACCCAGACCGGCGAACGCCTGCTGCCGAAGGTGAGCGAAGGCTTCGGCCTTCTGGCCGAGGCGGTGGCGAATGCGCGCCAGAGCGGCAATGAGGTGCTGGAGATCCACTCCGCCCCCACCTTCGCCTCGCAATGGCTGGCCCGCCATCTCGGCAGCTTCCAGCTGCAGCATCCGCAGATCGCGGTGCGGCTGGTGCGCGGCGGCAAGATGACGGACTTTGCCCGCGACGGCGCCGACATCTCGATCCGCTGGGGCAGCGGGCCCTGGCCGGGGGTCACCTGCGTTCCCCTCCTCCCCGTCGATTTTTCGCCGATGCTGAGCCCGCAGCTCGCCGAAAGCATCGGTGGGATTAGACATCCGGCCGATCTGCTGCGCCTGCCGATCATCGGCTCCAGCGATCCCTGGTGGAAGATCTGGTTTGCCGAGGCCGGCATTGACGATCCGGACCTCGAGACCCACCGCGTCAATGACTTCGGCGAGCAGGACCTCGATGCGAGCGCGGCGCTCTCCGGCCAAGGCGTCGCCATCCTGACGCCGCTTCTCTATCGCGACGAGCTGGCGAGCGGCCGGCTCATCCAGCCGTTTACGCTGCGCGCCCGAGACGGCAAGGGACAATGGCTGATTTATCCTGAGAACCGCCGCAACGTGCCGAAGATCCGCGCCTTCCGCCAGTGGATCCTCAAGGAACTGGAAAGCGAGGGCGCCCGGATCGAGGACGGGGGCTAGCATACGGCGGGCCGCCCATCTCGCCAGCGGGACCGATGCCGGCACGGGCAAGGCACCGGCACGCAATACCCCGGCAAAAGCCTTGGGACACACCGCCCGCCCCTTCCCTCGCCCGCGTTTTTTGCGCAATGTGCGGTGCAAAGACCATAAAGGGAATCCCGCATGTACGAATACGCCATTGCCTGGGAATGGCTCTCCTTTGCCGTGCGCTGGCTGCACGTCATCACCGCGATCGCCTGGATCGGCTCGTCCTTCTATTTCATCGCGCTCGACCTCGGCCTGGTGAAGCGCGCGCATCTGCCGGCCGGTGCCTATGGCGAGGAATGGCAGGTGCATGGCGGCGGTTTCTACCACATCCAGAAGTATCTCGTGGCGCCCGCGACCATGCCGGAGCACCTGACCTGGTTCAAATGGGAAAGCTACGCCACCTGGCTGTCGGGCTTTGCCATGCTCGCCGTCGTCTATTACGGCGGGGCCGACCTCTTCCTGATCGACCGGCACGTGCTCGACCTCACCCAATGGCAGGCGATCGCCCTTTCCGTCGCTTCGCTCGCGGTGGGCTGGGTGATCTACGACCAGCTCTGCAAGTCGCCGCTCGGCCGGAACATCTGGGTACTGATGGGCGTGCTCTACGTGGCGCTGATCGTCATGGCCTGGGGCTATACCCAGATCTTCACCGGCCGCGCCGCCTTCCTGCATCTCGGCGCGTTCACCGCCACCATCATGTCGGCAAACGTCTTCCTGATCATCATCCCGAACCAGAAGATCGTCGTCGCCGACCTGATCGCCGGCCGCACGCCCGACCCGAAATACGGCGTGATCGCCAAACAGCGTTCGCTGCACAACAACTACCTGACGCTCCCCGTCATCTTCTTCATGCTGTCCAACCATTATCCGCTGGCCTTCGGCACCGCCTATAACTGGGTGATCGCAGCACTTGTCTTCCTGATGGGCGTCACCATCCGTCACTGGTTCAACACCACCCATGCCCGCAAGGGCCGGCCGACCTGGACCTGGCTTGCCACCCTCCTGATCTTCATCGCCATCATCTGGCTGTCGACGGTTCAGAAGGCCCCGGTCGAGGAAGAGGTTTCGGTCGCGCCCGTCAATCTGCGCTTCGTCGAGAACGCCCATTACGAGGCTGCCCGCGACGTCGTCATGTCGCGCTGTTCGATGTGCCATGCCGCCGAGCCCGTCTGGGAGGGCATCGTGCGGCCGCCGAAGGACGTGAAGCTGGAGACGGATGCGCAGATCGCCGCCCATGCGCGCGAGATCTACATCCAGGCCGGCCGCAGCCATGCCATGCCGCCGGGCAACATCACCGAAGTCTCGTCCGAGGAGCGCGCCCTGCTGGTCGCCTGGTTCGAGAGTGCCGTGTCTGAGGTGAAGCAGCCATGAGCGCCACCCTCTATCGCGGCCGCACGCTGAGCTTCATCCGCGCGCCGGAACACATCGACGACACCGGCAGCTATCGCTACGAGAGCGAGGGCGCGCTTTTGGTCGAGGACGGCAAGATCGTCGCCATGGGCAACTTTGCCACAGTCAATGCGGCCGCGCCCGAAGCGACGGTCGTGATCGACCACCGCCCGTACCTCATCCTGCCGGGCCTGATCGATACCCATGTGCATTTCCCCCAGATGCAGGTGATCGCGTCTTATGCCGCCAACCTGCTCGAATGGCTGAACACCTATACCTTCCCCGAGGAATGCCGCTTCGTCGAACAGGCCCATGCCGAGCGCATCGCCAGGGCCTTCTTCGACGAGTTCTTCCGCAACGGCACGACCACCGCGGTCGCCTATTGCTCGGTGCACAAGGCCTCGGCCGACGCCTATTTCGCCGAGAGCCTCAGGCGCGGCAGCCTGATGATCGGCGGCAAGGTGATGATGGACCGCAACGCGCCACAGGGCCTGCTCGACACGCCGGAGACCGGCTATGACGAGACGCGCCAGGTGATTGCCGACTGGCACGGCAAGGGTCGAAACCACGTCGCCATCACCCCGCGCTTCGCCATCACCTCGACGCCTGAGCAAATGGAGCGCGTGCAGGCGCTGGCTGAGGAGTTCCCCGACCTGCACATCCAGACGCATCTGTCGGAAAACCACGACGAGATCCGCTACACCTGCGAGCTTTTTCCCGACGCCCGGGATTATACCGACATCTACGCGCATTATGGCCTATTGGGACCCAAGAGCCTGTTCGGCCATGCGATCCACCTGTCGGACCGCGAGGCGGATGCCATGAGCGAGGCAGGTGCTGTCGCCGTCCACTGCCCGACCTCCAACCTCTTCCTCGGCTCCGGCCTGTTCCCCCTGCGCAAGTACCAGCGGCGTGACAAGAAACTGCGGATCGCGGTTGCCACCGATATCGGCGGCGGCTCGAGCTATTCCATGCTGAAGACCATGGACGAGGCCTACAAGATCCAGCAATTGCTCGGCGAGCGGCTCAATCCGCTGGAAAGCTTCCACCTGATGACACTCGGCAATGCCGAGGCGCTGTCGCTCGCAGACCGGATCGGCACGCTGGAGCCCGGCACGGACGCCGATTTCGTCGTGCTCGACGCAGCCGCCACACCCGCCATGCGGCTCAGGATGGAAACGGTCAAATCCCTTGCGGAGGAACTGTTTCTGCTGCAAACCTTGGGCGACGACCGGTCGGTCGTGGAAACCTATGTCGCCGGGCGGGCCGCACGCCCGGTCTCGTGACACTCCAGCGGTGCGGACGCGAATTCATCTTGCTGCAGCTTTTCGCCAATCTCGCCCTCGGCGTCATGATGATCTCACTGACGGTCGTCATCCATACCTTCGGCCTGATCTGGATCACCCATGCCATGAGCTGGATCACCGACCGGATCCGGTTGGCCGGCCATCGGAGCCACTTGCTGGCGATGAACACGGTGGTGATCGGCGTGTTCCTCGTGCTGACGGCGGAAGTCTGGCTCTGGGCGCTGTGCTATCGCCTGCTCGGCTACATCACCGACTTCCCCACCGCGCTCTATTTCGCCACCATCACCTTTTCGACGGTCGGCTATGGCGACGTGGTGCCGGGCCACGAATGGCGCATGCTGGCCGCGCTCGAGGGAGTGAACGGCTTCGTCCTGATCGGCTGGTCGACGGCCTATCTCGTCGCCGCCGGCATGCGCGTCGGCCCCTTCCGCTCCGGAGAGCATTTCTGATGGCCCTCTGTCCTTAACGTCCAAAGAGGTAGTCCCCCCGTGTCCCCCATTCTCGAGATCGCCGACCTGAAGCGGCTGGCGAAACGCCGCGTGCCGAAACTGTTCTTCGACTATGCCGACAGCGGCGCCTATACCGAAAGCACCTACCGCGCCAACGAGAGCGATTTTTACAGGATCAAGCTGCGCCAGCGCGTGCTGGTCGACATGAGCGGCCGTTCGCTCGAAACGACGATGATCGGCGAAAAGGTGAAGATGCCGGTGGCGCTGGCCCCGACAGGCTTGACCGGCATGCAGCATGCCGACGGCGAAATGCTGGCGGCAAGGGCTGCGGAAGAGTTCGGCGTGCCCTTCACCCTGTCGACCATGAGCATATGCTCGATCGAGGACGTCGCCTCGGTCACCACGAAACCCTTCTGGTTCCAGCTCTACGTCATGCGCGACCGCGATTTCGTGCTGAACCTGATCGAGCGTGCCAAGGCGGCGAAATGCTCGGCCCTGGTGCTGACCGCCGACCTGCAGATCCTCGGTCAGCGCCACAAGGACATCCGCAACGGCCTTTCCGCCCCGCCGAAGCTGACGCCCAAGCATCTCTTTCAGATGGCGACCCGCCCGCGCTGGTGCTGGAACATGCTGAAGACCGACAAGCGCACCTTCCGCAACATCCATGGCCACGCCAAGAGCGTCACCGATCTCGCCTCGCTCAATGCCTGGACCACGGAACAGTTCGACCCGCAGCTGTCGTGGAAGGACGTCGCCTGGATCAAGGAGCGCTGGGGCGGCAAGCTGATCATCAAGGGCATTCTCGACGTCGAGGACGCGAAGATGGCGGCCGAGACCGGGGCCGACGCGATCGTCGTCTCCAATCATGGCGGCCGCCAGCTCGACGGCGCCCATTCCTCGATCGCCATGCTGCCGCGCATCGTCGATGCGGTCGGCGACCGGATCGAGGTCCATCTCGACGGCGGCATCCGCTCCGGCCAGGACGTGCTCAAAGCCGTGGCCCTTGGCGCCAAGGGCACCTTCATCGGCCGCCCCTTCCTCTACGGCCTCGGCGCCATGGGCAAGCCGGGCGTCACCAGGGCGCTGGAAATCATCGCCAAGGAGATGGATGTCACCATGGCGCTGTGCGGCAAGCGCAGGATCGCGGAGATCGACGAGAGCATCATCGCCGAGAACCCGTTCAAGGGGTGAAGCCGGAGGGCCTTTGGCAGGAGCCAAAGTCTGCGCCGGAGCCAATCCGGCAGGCCAAAAAAGCCGCCTCCTGCAAGCCGGAGTTGGCGGGAGCCGTCCTTGCTGACGAGCCAAGCGGTGTCGGTCCCTCTCCTCCCCGGCGGGGAGAAGGTGGCGCGTAGCGCCGGATGAGGGGGGCGAAGCCAATTGATGGCGGCGCACTCGGCCCCCTCATCGCCTCGCATGCGCTCGGCACTTCTCCCCGCTGGGGAGAAGAGGGAAATCCGCCGCCGCCTCAGGCCACCCAACCGGTCGACAGCGCGCTGATCCAGTCGGCCATGCCGTGCGCCTTCGCCAATTCGGCGGCAGCCGCATTGTCGTAGCGCACCTGCCGGAAGGTCGGCTGCCAGCCGCGGCCGGTCTTTTCCAGCACGGCATAGGCGGCAAACGGCGTTCCGGCCTGGGCCTTGTGGTAGAACGGCTTGTCATAGTCGAAACCGGGGCAGCCCACACTGCCCGGATTGACGATCAGCCGGCCGTCGGAAAGCTGGGCGGAGCGGGCGATATGGCTGTGGCCGCACAGGATCAGCGGCTGATCGATGCCTTCCGCCAGCGCCTCGATCTCGTCGATCGGCCTCAGGTGGAAGATGCCGGCCTCGTGCAGCGTCTCCATCCAGTAGGTGTTGTCGTCCTTGGGCGTCGCGTGGCAGAGATAGACCTCGTCGCGATAGACGGCGCTGAACGGCAGCGTGCCGATCCAGTCGAGCTGGGCTTGCGAGAGTTGCGCATGGGACGGCCGCTCCCAGTCGCCCATCTCTTCGAACGGCCGGTCGATCAGCGCCCGGTCGTGATTGCCGCGCACCGTCACGGCATTGAGCGGGATCAGCAGGTCGGCGGTCAGCCCGGCTTCGAGCGGTCCGGAAAAGCAGTCGCCGAGATTGACGATCTCGCTGATCCCCTGCCGGCGGATATCCTCGAGCACGGCTTGAAGCGCCAGGTGGTTGCCGTGCACGTCGGCGATGGCGGCAAAGATCATCAGCTGCCCCGGTAGGTCGAATAGCCATAGGGCGAAAGCAGAAGCGGCACGTGATAATGGGCGCTCGTGTCGGATATGCCGAAGCGGATCGGGATCACGTCGAGGAAGGGTGGCTCGGTCAGCGAAACACCGCTCGCCTTCAGATAGTCACCGGCATGGAACAGCAGCTCGTACTGGCCGGCCTGGAACTCGGCGTCCTGGAGCAGCGGCCCGCCGTCGATCCGGCCATCGGCGTTGGTAAAGACCGTGGTGATCAGCTCGGCCTCCTCCCCGTTCATCCGCATCAGCTGGATCTTCAGCCCTTCGGCGGGTTTACCGAGGGCGGTATCGAGGACGTGGGTGGTGAGGCCGGTCATAGATGGGGCTCCAGGATGCGGTATGGCGTTGCGAAGAAATGCTCTTCGAGATTGTTGCCCGGACCGTCGCGATCGACAACCAGAAAATCGGAGACCGCGCCGATCGCCATCAGCGGGTGATGCCAGACGTTGCGACGGTAGTTCACCCCCTGGTCGGGGCGCGCCAGGAAGACCTCAGGCCGGCCGGGCCGACCGCCCTCGTCCGGCGACACGGCCACCAGGAAGGACCGCCCAGACAGTGGCGAAAAACTCTGGCTGCCGAAGGGATGGCGCTCCATCATGCCGATCTCGTAAGGGAAGCTGCGAGGCTGGCCGCGGAAGATGCTGGCGATCACGTGGCCCCCCTCGCCCGCAGCCTCGGGCGCAAACAGCGAGTGGAACCGCTCGGTGGTGCCGCCGTTGATGAGGCGCATGGTGGACGGGTCGGCCTCGATCACCTCGCCGAAGGGGGCAAAGGCTTCGGCGGTGAGCGGCTGGATGGAAAGGAGATCGGTCAAGCGGGGTTATTCTCCCTGGATATGCGGATGGCGCAGCTGATCGAGCTGGGTGATGAGTGCCGGCATGTCGTTCTGGACGGTGTCCCAGACCAGCGGCCAATCAGGATCTCCGTATTGGCGGAGGACCACGTTGCGCAACTCCTCGATCTTCGACCAGGCGATGTCCGGGTGTTCGGACGCCACATCCGGAAAACGGCTGAGTATCCTGGATGCAGCGGCGGCGATCAGCACGAAGGTCATGGCGACCGCGCGCTGGGTCAGGATATCCCGCTCGAATGTCTCCAGTGTCGACCCGCTGATGAAGCTGATCGCCTCCGAGGCTGCCTCCTGCATGTCGAGAAGATTGTCGAGAAGCCGCTGCTCCGGGGTCATATGGCCGCCGCCTCGGCCAGGATCCGCTCTCGCATCCGGGGCTTTAGCCCGCCCGATGTCAGCACATCCACCTTACATGGCAGCAGTTGCTCCATCTCGGACTGCAAACCGCCTAAGTCGAACAATGTCATCCCCGGCAAGGCATCGACCAGTATGTCGAGATCGCTGTCGATCCGGTCCTCGCCACGCGCCACCGAGCCGAAGACGCGAGGGTTCGCCGCGTTGAAGCGCTTCGTCGCCTCGCGGATCGCCTGACGGTTCTTTTCCAACACTTCGGATGGTTTCATCGGCGCTCTCCTCAGTGGCTAATATAGGCGAGCCGCCGCGCCGAGGGAAGCGCGGCGGAGCGCAAGGGGCATAGCCTCCAAACACAGACGACGCCGGCTTTCGCCGGCGTCGCTGGGATTGTCTTGGGAATGCAAATCCGATCAGGCGGCGCTGCGGCCGTAGTCGGCGGTGGCCACTTCCGAGATCGTCTTCAGCACCTGGGAAGCGATCTGGTAGGGGCAGCCCTGGGAGTTCGGACGACGGTCTTCAAGATAGCCCTTGTAGCCGTTGTTGACGAAGGAATGCGGAACGCGGATCGAGGCGCCGCGGTCGGCCACGCCGTAAGAGAACTTGTCCCACGGAGCGGTCTCGTGCTTGCCGGTCAGGCGCATGTGGTTGTCCGGACCGTAGACATCGATGTGCTCTTTCCAGTTCTTGGCGAAAGCGGCCATCAGGGCTTCGAAATATTCCTTTCCGCCGACTTCGCGCATGTACTTGGTCGAGAAGTTGCAGTGCATGCCCGAGCCGTTCCAGTCGGTGTCGCCGAGCGGCTTGCAATGGAACTCGATGTCGATGCCGTAACCTTCGCACAGACGCAGCAGCAGGTAGCGGGCGATCCAGATCTGGTCGGCGGCCTTCTTGGAGCCCTTGCCGAACACCTGGAATTCCCACTGGCCCTTGGCCACTTCGGCATTGATGCCTTCGTGGTTGATGCCGGCTTCGAGGCAGAGGTCGAGATGTTCCTCGACGATCTGGCGGGCGACGTCACCGACATTCTTGTAGCCGACGCCGGTGTAGTACGGGCCCTGCGGCGCAGGGAAACCGTGTTCCGGGAAGCCGAGCGGGCGGCCGTCCTTGTAGAAGAAATATTCCTGCTCGAAACCGAACCAGGCATCCTCGTCGTCGAGGATCGTGGCGCGGGCGTTCGACGGATGCGGGGTGACGCCATCCGGCATCATGACTTCGCACATGACCAGCGCACCGTTGGTGCGGGCCGGATCGGGATAAATGGCGACCGGCTTCAGCACGCAATCGGAGCTGCGACCTTCGGCCTGCAGGGTCGAGGAACCGTCGAAACCCCAGAGCGGAAGCTGGTCCAGCGTCGGGAAGGAATCAAACTCCTTGATCTGCGTCTTGCCGCGAAGGTTCGGAACCGGCGTGTAGCCGTCGAGCCAGATGTACTCGAGCTTAAACTTGGTCATTCTTCGTCTCTCTTCAGTCAGGCGCTCGCCCAAGAGCGCAACAGAGGGCTGATTCTCCGGCACGCCGGCGAGTCCCGATTAAGAAAGCATGAAGCGTGCCAACTTCGCTGAAAGCTGCGCCAATTGCCCGATTTTTTGACGCCCACCCCAGAACAGAGGCGGCCGAGCGGCCGGCAACCGTGAGCATTCTGCCTATTTTGTGGGAACCTCCGCGGCCCTGGCGTGTTTTTCGCCGGCATGGTCGCGCAATCCGAAGTGATGCAATTGCGACCACCGATGAGATGGCCGCATATATGCCTATAGATTAGGCATTTTGCACTTTCCATGTGCATTCAATCGGAAGCTCTGATAGAATTGTTTTAATGAACTGTTCGCGACGAACGTAAAGAGGCAGTGGCATGACAACGAACATGGTTCGGGACTCTGCAATGATCTTGCAGTTCCCGGTTCGCAACCTTCAGAAGCTGAAGGAGATGCAGGAGCGCGAGAGCCGCTCGCGTCCGCCCATCATGGAGAGCGGCTGCGGCGGTTGGTATCACCAGGAGGCCATCCGCGAAGCCGAAGAGGCGCGCAAGCAATAGGCGCGCCCCAGTCTTCAGATCTGGCCTCTGTTCGCGTCAGGCCTTGATGCCGAACAGACGCAGGCGCATGACGCCGCCGTCCGGATGCATGGCGAAACGAACGTGGGTGACGGGCCCGATATCGGCGATGGCCGGGCCGGCAAATTCGTGCTTGCGGTCCATTTCCAGCTTTTGCCGACCGAGAATCGGCTTCCAGCCTTCCGAGGCGGCGATTTCCGCCTCGCTCCAGCTGTCGCCGGCCTCCGGCAGATAGGCACCAAGCAATTCGCAGGTGTCGGGATAATTGCCCTTGAAGAAATGCGTGTCGACGATGACGCGCCGGATCAGGCCGGCATGGCCAAGCCGGATGATCGCCCAGTCGTGTCCGGGCCCGCGCCGGCGCTTGGTCTCCCATCCGTCGCCCATGTTGAGGCCCCGGCCGGGCCCGAGCATCTTGTCGGGATGGCCATAATGGGCGTCCGACCAGGCGAGCGCCTTGGCGCCGTGGAAGACATAAGCCAGGTCGAGTTCCTGCTCCTCGCCGACCGCCGACCAGTCGAAATGCGCCGCCCCATAGACCCGCAGCCGCGCCACGCCGCCATCCGGATAGATGTGCAGCCTCAGATGCGTCCAAACCCTGTCGCGGTCGGCATTCTCGAAGAAATGCTGGGCGCTGGGCCCGAGCGGCGACTTCGGCAGGAGTTCGCTCCACTCGGTCGCCTCCGTCGGATCACCCTCGGCGACGAAAGCCGCCTCGATCGAGCAATGCGGCGGGTAGTTGCCGGTGAAGAAGCGGGTATCGACGTCGAAGCCGAAGATGCGGCCCGGCATGGCGAGCCGAATCACCGACCAGTCGTGGCCGGGCACCCGCTTGCGCCGGCTTTCCCAGCCGTCCATGTACTTGCCGTTGTCGTCGTAGAGATCCGGATCGAATTCGGCCGGCGCGTCGTTCAGCATGCGCGACAGCGGCGCAAAGAACTCGTCGGTCGAGAAGATCCCTTTCGCGCCGAGGCGGGCCGAAGCGAGGTTCACGGCGCCTGCGGCAAAGTCGGGCAGGACCACGGTCGAGATTTCGGGCATGTCAGCTGTTCTCCGGAATGAGGCTTTCGAGGCGAAGCCGGGCAATCTTCTCGACCTGCGCGCAGGCCGTGTCCAATTCCGTCTCGCGACTGTTGTCGATCCGCCTCTCGAAGGCGGCCAGAATGTCGTCCTTGGCCAGCCCCTTCACGGCAATGATGAAGGGAAAGCCGAATTTGGTGGTGTAGGCATCATTGAGCGCGGTGAAGCGGGCATGTTCCTCGGGCGAAAGCCGGTCGAGCCCGGCGCCGGCCTGCTCCTTACGGCTGTCCTCGGTCAATCCGCCGGCAATCGCCAGCTTACCGGCCAGATCCGGATGGGCGCGCAGCACGCCGAGCCGTTCGTCCTGGGAGGCGCTCCGGAATTTTTCGGTGAGCGCCGCATGCACCCCGGATGCCGAAAGCGGCTCGACGACCAGACCGGCGTCATAGGCCCGCTCGGCGATGAACGGCGAGTGTTCGAACGCGCCGCCGAAGCGGGAAATGAAGTCCGCCTTGTCCATGAAGTCTCCCGGCACGCGAAGCAGTTGATTGGAACCGAGGCCAAGGAGTAGCGAAGCCCGGAGGGCTTGTCGAGGCGCCGGCCCGGTCCAATGGGGCTCAAGGTAAGAACAGCCTCCGGCGCTCCGCCACGGAAGGCATCAGGTCTCGACGAGATTGATTTCCAGCCTTGCACCCGTCGCCTCGGCATAGCGCCTAAGCGTCGCAAGCGACGGCGAGACGCCGCCGCCTTCCAGTCGGGCGATCGCCGATTGGGTCGTCCCGATCCGGCGTGCCAGTTCCGCCTGCGACAGCTTGGCCCGGGTGCGCGCGAGCACCAGCGACTCGATCAACCGGAACTCCTCGTCCGCTTTTTGATATTCGGCCCGGAACTCCGGGTTCTCCATCAGCTTCTTCTTGAGATCGGCGATCCTGGTCATGCTTTCACCTCTTTCAGGCGCGCCCGCGCCAACTCCAGCGCCCCTTTCGGGGTCTTCTGCGATTTCTTGACGAAGACATGCAGCACGACAACGCGCCGCCCCGTCACGGTGACATAGATGCCCCGCGCGATACCCTCCGATGCCTTGGCGCGCAGTTCCCAGAGTTTGCCGTCGAGATGCTTGACATGCGGCTCGTGCAACTGCTCGAGCCCGACAGCCTCTATCGTTTCGAGGAGGCGGATCAGACGCGCCTGCAGCCCCGGCGGAAGCGCCAGGATCTCGGCATCAACGGCATCGTGGGTTTCCACAGTCCATCGCATATACGCTATATAGCGTATCCGCTATGATGCTGCAAGATTGAAGTCGGGAACCTCAGCCTCACACCGGCTTGTGGTTCCTGTGCCAGTGCTCGGCGATCTCGATGCGTTTCGGGATCCACACCTTTTCGTGGCTCGTCACGTAGTCGATGAAGCGGGCAAGGGCCGCGGCGCGGCCGGGGCGGCCGACGAGGCGGCAGTGGAGGCCGACCGACATCATCTTGGCGCTGCCCGCCTTGCCTTCCGCGTAGAGCACGTCGAACGTGTCCTTGAGATAGGCGAAGAACTGGTCGCCCGAGTTGAAGCCCTGCGGTGTGGCGAAACGCATGTCGTTGGTTTCAAGCGTATAGGGGATGATGAGGAAGGGCTTGCCGTCCACGCCATTCACCCAATAGGGCAGATCGTCGGCATAACTGTCGGAGGAATAGAGGAAACCGCCCTCCTCCATCACCAGCTTCAGCGTGTTGTTCGACGGCTTGCCCTGGTACATGCCAAGCGGATGGGAACCGGTCAGTTCCTTGTGCAGGCGCACCGCTTCGAGAATGTGCTGACGCTCGACCGCTTCGGGGAAATCCTTGTATTCGAGCCAGCGATAGCCGTGGCTGGCGATCTCCCAGCCGGCCTCCTTCATCGCAGCAACGGCCTCCGGATTGCGCGCCATGGCGAGCGTCACGCCGTAGACGGTGACGGGCACCCGGCGTTCGGTGAACATCCGCCAGAGCCGCCAGAAGCCGGCGCGGGAACCATATTCGTAGATCGATTCCATGTTGAGGTTGCGCTGGCCGGGCCAGGGCTGCGCGCCGACGATCTCCGACAGCAGGTTTTCGGAGGCCGGGTCGCCGTCGAGGATCGAGCTTTCGCCGCCCTCCTCATAGTTGACGACAAACTGCACGGCGATGCGGGCATCGCCCGGCCAGCGCGGATCGGGAGGATTGCGACCATAGCCGACAAGGTCGCGGGGATAGTTGGCGTCGTGCATCAAATCACCCTGAAATCGGACGCCAGACGGTAAGCAGGCCGGCGTCCGATGTCGAGATGAAAACGGCGGCCATCACCCCAGGCGTCCGGCCCCCGGTCGCCCGCTCCGCCTCAGGCGATCTTGCGGGCCGCGACCCGGCCCATCGGGTGCAGGGAATGCACCACGAAGGGCGCGCCCGGTTCCTTCTCGACGAACAGAGCGAGGTTGGCAATCTCCACCGGATCGCCGAGCAAGGGTTCGAAATAGCCGGCCAGAGCGCTTTCCATCCGGCCGAAATCGCGGTGAAGCAACGGCCCGGTCAGCGTCATGTGGAAGCGGAACTCGTCCATGACGTAAGGATGGCCCCAGCGATGCAGGTTGGAAAACTGCGAGGCCGACAGTCCGTCCGGATTGCGCCGCTCGATCTCCGCCTCGCTGAGCGGGGCGCGATAGACGTCGAACTGCTGCACCACGGCGGCGGCCAGATAGTCGAGCGCGGCACAGGGAGCCTCCGGCACGAGACCGTAGAAATCCCCGAGGCGGCCAACCACCAGTCGGGGAATCTCGAACGGTTCGAGCGTCCCGGCAAAACGCATCAATTCGCGCAGCAGGGTGGCCTCCGTGCAGTCGCCACGCAGGTGGAACGGCGCCTTGAGCGTCGCGTGGAAACCATAACGGCGCGGCAGCGCGGTGTGAAAAGCGATCTCGTGCAGGCCGAGCCCGCGCACGGCCGGATGCTCGACGGGATCGCCCGAATAGACGCTGCGCCCGAGCCAGCTGGCCGCCGCAAGCGTCAGCGCGTCGCTCGAAGGCGGGGTAAAGTAAATGGCATACCGCATGCGACACCTCGCTTCCGGGGGACGTCCATTTTAGCAATCGACGTTATAACGGAGGAGTTAGGTGATTTGCGTGACAGTATGACGACGGGAAACGCGCAAGCGCCTCACGCGACGCGTGCAGCGACCGCGATGTGGTTGCTGAGATGGAACCCCTCGGGAATTGCCGGAGGCTGGCCGACAATGGTGGAAAGGGCTGCATCGGCGAGCCGGTGCGCCATGCCGAAGCTGACCTTGAAGCCACCGGTCAGGGCCACCACACGCGGCGCGTCCGGATGCGGCCCCACCATCGGATCGCGATCGATCGCCTTTGGTCGCAGGCCCGCCCAGCGCTCGACCACCTCGGCGGAGTGCAGGACCGGCGCAAGGTAACGCGCACGCGCGATCAGCGCCTCCAGTTGCTCGTCCGTCGTAAAGGGCGAAGCGAAATGGTCCTCGCTGGTACTGCCGATCGCGGCGATGCCGCCCTCGTGCGGTACGATGTAGAGCCCGTCGAGATAGAGCAATGGCAGATCGGGGTCGATGTCGCCCTTGAGCAGGGCCGCCTGTCCCTTGACCGGCTGCCCGAGCGGGCGGGCGAGCGGGGGCCCGAGCGTTTCGAGCAGGGGAAAAGCCTTGTATCCCGCCGCGAGGATGCAATGGCCGAAGGTAACCGTGGTGCCATCCGTCAGACGTGCCGATGCGGCGTCGATCGCCGCTACTCCGCAGCCCTCGATGATCCGCACATGCCGCGACGCGCGCAGCCGTTCGACCAGCATGCCGGTCAGCCCGCGCGGCGAAACCCGCGCCGAAAACGTGTCGTGGACAAGCCCGGCATGGCTGGCATCGGGCGCGGGCCAACCGGGACCGAACGGCGAGGCATCGACGGCATGCCAGTGGAAGGCGCGCTCTCCGGCCCGCCAGTTGTCCTTGGCCTGGCCCTCATGGCGACCGGCAATCGTCCTTAAGTGTGGCTTCGCCAGAGGGATCAGCCGGCCGGAACGACGATATCCGGCGAAGAGGCCCGTTTCCCCCTCGAGGCGCCGCACCTCCTCTTCCAGCGACAGCAGCGCGTCGAACTGGAACTTTTTCTTGTCGTTCCACTTGTCCGGCATGTGCGGCATCAGCGCGCCCAATAGCCCACCGCTCGCGCCTTGCGCGAGCGGTCCTTCGTCGACGATGAGCGTATCGATGCCCAGCCGGTCGGCCTTCAGCGCCGCCCACAGGCCCATGATGCCGCCGCCGACGATCAGCAGGTCGACAGGCGATTGACCGGCAAGCCCGCTGGCATTATCCGCTATGCTCATGGCCCATTCCACCTCGACATCACCGACCGCCCCAGCCGGCCAGGAACTCACCTGGCGCGACGGCGATATGCCCTATTCGACCGCCTTTGACGATCATTTTTATTGCCAGACCGATGGCAGGCTCGAATGCGGTCACGTCTTCCTCGCCGGAAACGGCCTGCCGGAACGCTGGGTCCGGCCCGGCAACTTCCGCATCGGCGAACTGGGTTTCGGCACGGGGCTCAACGCCTGCGAGACCTGGCGGCAATGGAAATCAACGCGACCGGACGGGGCCCACCTGCATTTCGTCTCGTTCGAGCTCTATCCGATGCGCGCCGAGGAACTGTCGCGGGCGCTGACGCGCTGGCCGGAAATCGATGTCGAGCGGGAGGCGCTCGTGGCGCGCTGGCCGGAGCATCCCGCAGGTGAAGTGGATATTGCGCTCGATGAATGGACGCGGCTGACCGTGCTGTGCGGCGACGCGCTGGAAAGCCTCGGCACCTGCCCGCTCGCCTTCGACGCCTGGTATCTGGACGGCTTCGCGCCCTCTCGCAACGCCGCCATGTGGTCGCCCGAACTGATGCGCGCGGTCTTCGACCACACGGTGCCGGGGGGCAGCTTCGCCACCTATGCGGCCGCCGGTTTCGTCCGCCGCAACCTGATCGCCGCGGGCTATGCCCTGGAGCGTCGCAAGGGATTTGCCGGAAAGCGGGAAATGCTGTGCGGCGTCAAGCCCCGATCAATGGCCCAGATCGAGGAGGCCTGATCCGTCGCGCAGCGAATGGCCGAGCCAACGCTCGATTTTCGCCTCGAGCTGCTCGGGACTGACCGGCTTCGACAGATAATCGTCCATGCCGGCGGCGAGGCACGCCTCCCGGTCGCTGTCGAGCGCATGCGCGGTCACGCCGATGATCGGCACATGGCGCCCCTCACCCTCCGCCTTCTCCGCCTCGCGAATGGTGCGCGCCGCCTGGTGCCCGTTCAGCACCGGCATCGAGACGTCCATGATGATCAGCCGCGGATGAAGGGCGCGCCAGGCATCGATGGCCTCGCGCCCGTTGGTCACGACGTTGTGGGAAAGGCCGACCGCCTGGAGGATTTGGCGGAAAACGATCTGGTTCACCTCGTTGTCCTCGGCGACCAGCACGTCGCATTCCGTCCGGGCGTTGCTTGCCGTGCGGACGGGCCCGGCGGCTCCTGCCGCCCCGTCCCGATCGGTCTGAAGCGCAGGCGGTGCAGGCTGCCTCGCGGAACCGATATCCGCCGCGGGCAGGCTTCGCCGGCTGTTTGGATGCGAAGCGACCAGACGCGCCACGTGCTCCGCGCGCTGACGTCCGCCGGCCGCGCTTCCGAGCCGTGCGGCGCGCACAACCTCGACAATCGCATTGCGCAGCAGATTGGCGCGGGCCGGCTTCATCAGGTGCGCCTGGACATTCAACTGCTGGAAGATCCGCTCGTCGCCGACCATGTCCATCGAGGTCAGGAAGACCATGGCGATCGCCTCGAAGCGCTTGTCCGCGCGGATCATCCGGGCCACGTCGATCCCGTTCATCACCGGCATCTGGTAGTCGATGACCAGCGCGTCGATCGTCACGCCGAGGCGATGGGCCTCCTCGAGAACGGCCATCGCCGCGGACCCGCTCTCGACGGCGACACCGTCGAAACCCCAGAGGGCCAGCTGCTCGGTGAGGATGCGGCGATTGATGTCGTTGTCGTCGATCACCAGGACGCGGGCGCCGTCGACATTGACCGGCAGCGGCTGCAGCTTGTGGCGTTCGTGGGCCATCGTGAACGGTATGCGGACGGTGAAGACGGAGCCTTCGCCGACAGTGCTCTCAACGTCGATGGATCCGCCGAACAGGTCGACCAGGCCGGCGGTGATCGCAAGACCCAGCCCTGTCCCTTCATGACGCCGCGTCGACGACGTGTCGACCTGAGAGAATTTTTCGAAGATCGAGGCCCGCTTGTCTTCGGGAATGCCGATGCCGGTATCTTCGATGCGCATCGTCAGCATCGACTGCGATGCGTCGCAGGGTGCGCTGGACAGCTCGATCAGCACATGCCCCTTTTCGGTGAACTTGATGGCGTTGCCGACCAGATTGGTGACGATCTGGCGGAAACGGCCGGGATCGCCGGACACCATGTGGCGCACGGTGGCGTCGCCGCGGACGATCAGTTCGATATCCTTGTCCGCCGCCGATGCCGAAAGAAGCGTCGCCACGTCCTCGATCGCTTCGACGGGATCGAACGGCACCTTGCGCAGCTTCAACTGCCCGGCGTCGATCTTGGAAAAGTCGAGGATGTCGTTGATGATGGTCAGCAGCGCATTGCCGGACTTGACGATGATGTCGACGAAGGTTTTCTGGCGGGTGTCGAGAACCGACCGCGCCAGAAGTTCGGCCATGCCGAGGACACCGTTCATCGGCGTGCGGATCTCGTGGCTCATATTGGCGAGGAATTCGGACTTGGCCTTGTCGGCCGCCTCGCTGCGGGCAAGCAGCACGGTCAGTTCCGCCTCGCGGGTCTTGAGCTCGGTGATGTCGGTGCACACGACCATCCAGTGGCCGCGCCCGCTCGCCGTCGCCTCCATCTGGATCCAGGTCTTGCCGTTGCTGAGGAAGGTCGCCGAAAAACCGTTCTCCGAGTGAACCTTTTCCTGCCAGTCCTTGAGCACCGCCATCGGCTCCGGGCCGAAATCGCCGCGTCGGGCGCAATAGGCAAAGCCGGCATGCCAGCTCTGGCCGGGATCGAGCAGCGCCTGCGGCACGGCGAGCATGCGCACCAGCGACTCATTGCTCTGGATGATGACCCCATCCTCGATGACGGCCAGGCCCTGCGCCATGACGCGGGTCGCGTCCGTCATGAACTGCCCGAGCCGTTCGAGCTGTTCGCGCGCCTCGCTGAACTCCCTCTCCTGGCGGCGAAGCTCGGTGAAGTCGGAATAGGTGACAAGGAACTTGCGGTCGGCGAGTGATGTGGTGGTGATGAGCACCTGCTTGCCATCGGGATAGACCAGCTCACGCTGGATCGTGCCGTCGAGCGTACGCAGTTCGGCGACGCGATCCACAAGCCCGGACTCGAAGTCCTTGCCCCCTTCCCAGACCCAGCCGCGATCCTGGTTGGTCTTGGCATAGTCGCGGAACGTCGTTCCCTCCAGCACGCGGTCGGCAGGCCATTCCCAAATCTCGCGGCTCTTGGAATTGGCGAACTCGATGACGAGGTCCTCGTTGAGGATGATGACGCCGACCGGCATGATCCGCAGGATGTTGACGATGTCGCCATAGAGCTTTTCGGCCCGTGCCTGCGCCTGCATGAGCTCTCGCTCGCGGGCCTTGAGGTCCGACACATCGGTGATCGAGCCGACGAGATAGCGCCGCTGGTCGGGCGTGGTGATGCGATTGAGGCGCGTGATGACGGAGTGGATGCGCCCCTCGGCCAGCGGCAGGTCCTGCGCGCGCTCGATCGGCTCGCCGTTCTCCAGAAGGTGCAGGTTCTCCTCGCGCAATTGCTGTCCCAGTCGCGGGAACATCTCCTCTTCGTTGAGGCCGTAGAACTTGTCCTGCTGCTCTCCCTGCAAGGCCGCATAGGCGGAATTGGCGAAGATCAGCCGGCGTTCGCCATCGCGAATGAAGACCGGAACCGGCAATTGCTCGATCGCTGTGCGGTAGAGAACACTCTCCTGCTCGCGTTGATGCAGCGCGGTGATATCGGAATAGGTAATGAGGATCTTGCCACTGGCGAGCCGCTTGCTGCGGATGGCCAGGATCCGGCCGCTCAGCGTCTCCGCGCGCGACGTCGTGGTGTTCTCCGGATCGTTGAACTGCACCAAACGCCTATTGAAGATCCGCTCGACATCGTCGTCGACATTCGTCGATCCGACCCGGCGGACGGTGTAGGCGATGAAATCCCGATAGTGCCATCCCGCCATGTCGACCGGGGCATCCGTCTCCAGCATGTCGTAGAAGGCGTCGTTGGCATAGTCGATGGCATGGTCGGCCGAAAGGATCAGCACCCCCACCGGCATGGACCGGAGAAGGCTTTCGACGTGGCGGTGCAACCCTTCGGCCTCGTCCTGCGCCTCGACCAACTGAGTTTCGCGGCTCTTCAAGGCCGATATGTCGGTGACCGAACCGACCATATAGCGTGCCCCGTTCGGCATGGTGATCCGGCTCGCGCGCGATATGACCGGAACGACGATGCCGTCCTTGCGCACGAAGCAGTCTTCGACCTCCATCGTCTCCCCGTCTTCCAGGATGCGGCAGTTCTCGGCATGGTAGCGGTCGCCGCGCTCGGGAAAGGCCTCCTGTTCGGTCTTGCCGATCAACTGCTGCAGGGGCTGGCCGACAATCTCGAGAAAGGCACGATTGGCAAACACCATGCGATGCAGTTCATCGCGGACATAGGTCGCAACGGGAAGATCTTCGAGCGTGGCGCGGAACAGGGTATCGGCGCACCCACCGCACGCCTCGGCGCGGGCTGCAGCGCCGGCGGCCTGCCCCGTTTTCGATGGACCGGCACGCTTTGACTTCGACACTCTCGGCGGCGCCTCCTCGAACATGCCGAATACGTAGATGGAATCGTCGTCGCCGAAAAACCGTTCGACACGTAGCGGATAGCGGTCATGGGCAAACGGATCGAAGACCAGCGTCGTCTGCTCGTCGCCGAATACCACGACCTGGCGCTCGCGGTCGTCGCGCACGCCATCCTCGAGCCGGCCGAACAGTTCGCGGTCGGTCTTGCCGGCGAAAGCTTCCGGCGCCTCGCGGAAGAAGCGCGCATAGGCCTCGTTGACGACCACATAGCGCAGTTCGCTGTCCTTGATGAAGGCGGGCACCTCCAGTTCGGCGATCTTCTCGCAGGCCAAGTTGAGCAAATCGCCACCCATGTTCAAGTACAGTACTTCTGCCCAGAAAATGCTCTCGAATGGTAAATGCGAGGTAACCAGGCAGCGGTGGTCACCTTCCCCGGACGCGCAAGGGCTTGGTCCGGTGGTCGATAGTGACGACCCTGGCTTGCCCGAGCCTTTCAGCCGGGCGCCCCTTCGGATCACGGCGGCCGCTTGAGCAGTGGCCGTCCACGAACGGAAAAGACCCCGGACAGGGCCGATCCCGTCCGGGGTCCTTCTTCTCGGCCGCGTTCATCGGGCGGCGGTTCTCCCGGCCTTGAAGGTCAGCGGCGGCGCTTCCAGCCGTTCAGCATGGCGCGCACGAGGTTTTCGCGGTGTTCGAGGCTGGCAAGGGCGACGCCGGCGACGTGCAGCGCAATGAGACCGAGCGTGACATTGACCAGCACCTCATGCGTTTCCCCGACCCACTTGATGCCCCAGAAGGCATCGGTGGTCATCATGTAGCCGGTGGACACTATGCCCGTGATCGCCAGCAGAAGGGCGATCACCATGGCACCGCCCGCCGGGTTGTGGCCGAGATAGCGCTTCGCCCGCAACCGAGCCGTGTCGGCGAGAAAGGCGAGGATCGTCACCGGACTATGAATGAAGTTCGCGAACCGCGCATGCTCGGTGCCGATCAGTCCCCACACGACGCGAAGGGCCAAGAGTGCGGCGATCAGATAGCCCGAGACGATATGGGCCGACTTCCATTCGTCGCCCGTCAGGTAGGAAAAGGCAAAGAGCCCGACCAGCGACCAGTGGAAGATCCGCACGAACGGATCCCAGACCTTGATCCATTCCGTCCGCGTGGAGCGGACGGAATGGGCGCCTTGCATGTCCTGCGCAGCGTCGGACATCAATCGTCTCCCTCGCTGCCGACCTGCACGCCGGTTTCCGGGTTGAACAGGGCCTCGACCTTCTTGCCGTCCTTGATGCCGTAGACCTCGTAGCAACCCTTCTCCATCTTGATCTGGCGCACTTCGAAGCCCATGCTGACGGCCTTGGCTTTCATTGCGTCCTCGGTCATCCACTTTTCCTTCGGCGCATTGCCGCAGGAGGTTTCGCTCTCCGCGAAGGCGGCCGAACCGAAAGCGGTGGTGACGAGAAGCGCGGCGAAAATGGTCTTCTTCATGGGGTTTGTCCTTCGTCCTGGGGCCGGGCACCATTGCCCTCGACCAATGACGCAGACCCTAAACCGTCAGGGCTGAGCGATAACTGACAGGCCCTGTCAGCGAAAAATCAGTTTCGGCATGCTAAGGAACGATGATGAACGTTCGGGCCAGGCACATCTATCGGCAAATGATGACAGCGGCGTGCATGCTGCTGCTGCCGGCACTCTCCGTGCCGGCGATCGCCGACGGCACCGAAGATCGGCCCGGCTTCCCGAGCGTCGAAGCCGATGACGACCACGACGCCGCCCGCCGGGCCGTCGACAGCGGCGAGGCCTTGACGTTGGTGGAGGTCAAGCGGATCGTCAGCGAAAGGGTCCCGGGCGAGATCGTCTCCGTCAAGCTCGATCGTGAGAACCATAAACTCGTCTATGAATTCCGCATCCTCACCGCAAAGGGCCGTCTCGTCGAAGCCGAAGTGGATGCGGCGACCGGCACGATCCTCGAAGTCGAGAATGAATGATGCGGCTATTGCTGATCGAGGATGATCCGCTGATCGCCCGCGATGTCACGCTTCACCTGGAGCGGGCAGGGTTCGTCGTGGTGCATGAAAGCGACGGCGAGGCCGGATGGTTCACCGGTGACGCGGAGAATTTCGCCGCCGTGGTGCTCGATCTCGGCCTGCCGGGCATGGACGGCCTATCCGTCCTCAAGCGCTGGCGCGCCGCGGGACGGCAGATGCCGGTGCTGATCCTCACGGCCCGCGGCAACTGGCAGGAACGGGTCGAAGGCATCGATGCCGGCGCCGACGACTACCTGACCAAGCCGTTCCAGATGGCCGAACTCTTGGCCCGTCTGCGAGCCATCATCCGGCGCAGCGCCGGACAGGCCAATCCCGTCCTGCAGATCGGCGACATCGCCATCGACACCCGCACCAACACCGTCAGCCGCGCCGGCCTGCCCGTCGACCTGACCCCGCTGGAATTCCGTTGCCTCGCCCACCTCGCCCACAATCGCGACCGCAACGTTACCCAGCTCGAACTGACCGAACAACTCTACGCGCAGGATTTCGAGCGTGACAGCAATTCGGTCGAAGTGCTGATCGGCCGGCTGCGCAAGAAGCTGGGCAAGGATGCCATCTCGACGCGGCGCGGCTATGGCTACCGCATCGGTGGGGACGAAGGCTGATGCACTCCATACGCGGCCGCTTCCTGATCGTTTCCGCCGCCAGCGTGTTTCTCGCCATGGTACTGGCCACCATCGTCTTCGTTTCGATCTTCACCCGCAACCTGGAGCGACGCATCGACGAAGAACTGACCGGCCACATCAACCTGTTCGCCGGAACGCTGCGCTTTGCGCCCGACGGCAGTCTCGAACTGCCCGACCGGCCGGCCGACCGCCGCTTCACCGAGCCCTATGGCGGGCTTTACTGGCAGGTGGAGGACGACCGGAACAAACGCCAGCTGCGTTCGCCCTCGCTCTGGGATTATGCCCTGCCGCTGCCCACCGACATGCACGAGCCGGGTGTCGTGCATCGTTACACGCTGCCGGGCCCGGATGGAGGCAATCTGATCGTGCAGGAGCGGCAGATCATCGTCGCCGCCCCCGAGGGCCCGCGCCCCGTGCGGGTTGCGGCGGCGATCGACGACAGCGTGCTCGCCGAGGCGCGCCGCGTCTTCACCCTCGACATCATTCCCTTCATGGTCGTGCTGGCCGCCTTCCTCATCGCCGCCTCGCTGGCGCAACTGACCTTCGGCCTTCGTCCGGTCTCCTCGGTCAGCGAGGGGTTGAACCGCATCCGCGAACGCAAGGCCGAGCGGCTGACGGGCCGTTTTCCCAAGGAGTTGCAGGAGGTGGTCGCTGCGATGAACCGGCTGCTCGATGCGCAGTCGGTGATCATCCAGAAGGCGCGCACCCGCTCGGCCGATCTTGCCCATGGCCTCAAGACGCCGCTGACCGTCGTGGCCAACGACGCGGCAACACTGAAGGAGCGCGGGCAGACGGAGATCGGCGACGAACTCGCCCACCTGGCCGGCGTCATGCAGGCCCACGTCGACCGCGAACTGGCCCGCAGCCGCATTGCCGCCACCGCCGAGCTTCGCGCCTCGGATGCAGACCTCGCCACCGCCGTCGATCGCATCGTGCGGACGCTGAAGCGGACGCCGAGGGGCGGCGACCTCGCCTGGCAGGTGGACGTGCCGCCGGCCGTCACGGTCGAGGTCGATCCCCATGACCTCGAGGAACTGCTGGGCAACATTCTGGACAATGCGGTGAAATGGGCACGCTCGACCATAAGCGTCAGGGTCTGCCGCGACGCGGCCGGCCACCGGCTGGTGATCGAGGATGACGGCCCCGGCGCCGATCCGGCCGGACTGAAGCTGATGATGGAGCGCGGCATCCGCCTCGACAGCCAGAAACCGGGAACCGGCATCGGCCTTTCCATCGTCAAGGACATCGCTTCCGTCTACGATCTGACCATCGAGATCACGAATCGCGACGCCGGCGGACTGCGGGTGTCCGTTTCATTCTGACGCGAACCGGCGACCGGCGACCCGCACCAGTGCCTATCCAGTGCATACTCCAATGCATATCAATGAAGGAAATGTCGATGATTTATACCCGCCGCAGCCTCATCCAGGGGGGCCTCGCCTCGCTGGCGCTCGGCAGCCTCGCCCATGCGGCGGGCAAGCAGGAAGGCCAGCCCGCCAGGGATCTCTCCTTCCTCGTGGTCGGCGACTGGGGAGACGGACAGTCGCGCGCGACGGCCAGCGCGGTTGCCAAGGCGATGGGCGAAATCGGCGCACAGAAAGCGACTTCCTTCGTCATTTCCACCGGCGACAACTTCTATGAGAGTGGCGTCGACAGCACCACCGACACCAAATGGCAGACGAACTTCGAGGAGATCTACAGCGCACCGTCGCTGCAGGTGCCGTGGTATGCGGTGCTCGGCAACCACGATTACGGTGGTAGCGCCAAGGCGCAGATCGACTATTCCAAGAAGAGCCGCCGCTGGAGAATGCCCGGCCACTATTTCGCCGAGAGCAAGGCCTTTGGCGGGTCGAAGGCCGATTTCTTCTTCCTTGATACGCAGCGGATGAAGGGCGACACCCTGATGGAGATCGTGCTCCATCCGGACGCGGAACTGCAGCTCGACTGGCTCGACAGAAAGCTTTCTGCAAGCGTCGCGCCGTGGAAGATCGTCGTCGGCCATCATCCGGTCTTTTCCGGCGGACGGCATGGCGACAGCACCTTCCTCGGCCAGCGCCTGAAGCCTATCCTCGACCGCCACGGCGTTTCGATGTACCTGTGCGGCCACGACCATCACCTGGAGGCCCTGCGCTCGGAGCGGGTGGCCTATTTCGTCTCCGGCAGCGGCAGCCGGAGCCGGCCGCCGCGGCCGCATCCAAAGAGCTTGTTCGCCTCGCCGGTGCCGGGCTTCCTTCTCATCGAACTCTCTTCGACGGGGGGGACCGCATCCTTCTTCGACACGGACGCAGCCCTCGTCTACAGCCAGCCTCTCGCCCTCTGACGCCCGCGGCTTTCAACCTCGCCACCGGCCCCCGACCTTGCCGCAATGCAAAAGATTCCTTGACTTTCCAAGCCGGAAGGCCCATCTGCAACTCAGCTTTCACCTTCCGGCCGCCGCGTGAGCGGCCCGCGATCGACTTCAAGACGCGAAGAAGGATACAAAGCGCACGATAAAATGGCTGCATGTCGCAGCCCAACGCGCTGGAAAGCTTTTTTCCAACTTACAAGTTCCCAATTCACGCGGGGTTCTTGACGCTACGAGACAGGCAAATCGCAAGGTGCGATTTCGCCCGATGTCGCGTGGCGCCCCGAAAAGGTATTAGAATTGACCAACTTTCTTGAGCTTGGCCTGTCGCAGAACATTGCCGCCACGGTTGCCGGCCTCGGCTACGACACCCCGACCCCGATCCAGCTGAAGGCGATCCCGATCGTTCTGGAAGGCCGCGACCTGATCGGTCTGGCCCAGACCGGCACCGGCAAGACGGCCGCCTTCGGCCTGCCGCTGATCGAAATGCTGCTGAAAAACCCCACGCGTCCGGACAACCGGACCACTCGCACCCTGATCCTCGCGCCGACCCGCGAACTGGTGAACCAGATCGCCGACAGCCTGCGCTCCTTCATCAAGAAGACCCCGCTGAGGATCAACCAGGTCGTCGGCGGCGCCTCGATCGGCAAGCAGCAGCTGCAGCTGGAAAAGGGCACCGACATCCTCGTCGCAACCCCCGGCCGCCTGCTCGACCTGATCTCGCGTAACGCCATCTCGCTGCGCGCCGTCACCTATCTGGTGCTCGACGAAGCCGACCAGATGCTCGACCTCGGCTTCATCCACGACCTGCGCAAGATCTCCAAGATGGTCCCGGCCAAGCGCCAGACCCTGCTGTTCTCGGCGACCATGCCGAAGACCATTGCCGATCTCGCCGCGACCTTCCTCCACAACCCGGCCAAGGTCGAGGTCTCGCCTCCGGGCAAGGCCGCCGACAAGGTCGAACAGCACGTACACTTCGTCGCCGGCCAGAACGCCAAGACGGAAATGCTGAAGAAGATCCTCACCGACAATCCGGACGGCCGCTCCATCGTCTTCCTGCGCACCAAGCATGGCGCGGAAAAGCTGATGAAGCACCTGGAGATCGTCGGCTTCTCGGTCGCCTCGATCCACGGCAACAAGAGCCAGGGCCAGCGCGAACGGGCGCTCAAGGGCTTCCGCGACGGCGAGATCCGCACGCTGATCGCCACCGACGTCGCCGCCCGCGGCATCGACATCCCGGCTGTCAGCCACGTGTTCAACTACGACCTGCCGGAAGTGCCGGACGCCTACATCCACCGCATCGGCCGTACAGCCCGTGCCGGACGTGACGGCATCGCGATCGCTTTCTGCGGTCCGGACGAAGGCCGCCTGCTGCGCGACGTCGAACGCCTGATGGGCATCGACATTCCGGTTGCCAGCGGCGAAGCCCCGACCAACCTCAGCCGTCCGGCCCGCCCGCAGCGTCGCGGCGGCGGTGGCGGCGCCCCCGGCGGCAACAACCGCAACCACCAGGGCCAGGGCCGTCCGAAGCATGACGGCGAAGGTCGTCCGGCCGGCAAGCCCGGCCAGCGCAAGGGCGGCAATGGCGGCGCAGGCCGTCCGGCCGCAGCCCATGGCAAGCCGGCCTCCGGTCGCCCGAGCAGCCCCGGCGGCCAGCAGCGCAACCGTCGCCGCGAGGCCTGAGCCTTTTTGACTTGAGACGGATAATTGATTGAAAATCGAATTGGCGCGGCCCCGGCCGCGCCTTTTTCCGTATCGGCCCGTCAGTCGTCCTTCACGGCGGGCTTGCGATTGGTCAGATAGACGCCGATCACCACCACGATCGTCCCGACGATCATCGGCACGGTCAGCCGCTCGCCGAACATCAGCGCCGCTTCCAGCGCCGCGAGCGGTGGCACCAGATAGATCAGCGACGCCGCCTTCGACACATCGCCGCGCCGGATCAGATAAAGCAGCAACGCCACCGCGCCCATCGAAATGCCGAGCACCGACCAGGCAAGTGCGGTGAACAGTTCGATGCCCCATTCGACACGCAGATCCTCGAGCACAAGTGCTGCCGGTACGGTGACGATAAGCGCGCCGACATATTGCAGCGTCGCGACCGCCCTCAGGTCCCCTTCCCGCAGGAAGCGTTTCTGGTAGATCGTACCGACCGTTACGCAGGCCATGGCCAGCACGTTGATCGCCACCGCATAAATCGGGATCGAACCGGAATCGAGCGCCAGCACATTAGGCAGGACGGCGATGGCGATCCCGGCAAAGCCGAGAACGAGGCCCAGGCGCTGGCCGCCGGTGAGGGCCTCGCCGACGAGCAAGGCCGCGGCTATGCCGGTCATCAGCGGCTGCAGCCCGGCGATGATGCCGGACAAGGCGGCGGGTACACCCTGGCCGATCGCCCACCAGACCATGCCGAGATAGAGACCGTGCAGGAACATGCCGGAAACGATCGCATGCCGGATGGCTGCCCGGCTTTTCGGCCAGGCCACCCCGGCGATCCGGCAGACCAGATAGAACAGGACGACGGCGGCACTGTAGCGCAGCACCAGGAAGGTCAGCGGATCGGCGAACAGGCCGGCATATTTCGCCACAACCCATCCCGTCGACCACAGGAGAACGAAGAGCGCTGGGGCAAGGCGACCAAGGGTCATGGGACGTCTCCGAGCAAATCCGGGCTGCCGGAATGCCTCGCGCTTCCCGATCGCCTGGTGACTAGCGGCGACAGGAGGAGGCGTCAAAGGAGTTTTCCTTCCGCAAGCCATCAATTCCGCTGAACCGAGCGGACTTCAGATTTTTTTTCCCGGCAGATGACGGCTATATTTTAGGCAAGATGCGGAAATGCGACAGGTCTCCAAACAGGCATTCGTCAACGCCATCGGCGCAACCGGGCGATACAACCGGGAGATCGCAAGAAAACTGATGGAAAATTGGGCGCCTGCCGATTTTTCGCGCCGGCGAAATTCTTCATGTCCGGCCCACCCGCTCCTTGCATTGGCAAATGGCTTGTATTCAAATGAAAAAAAAGGGGATGGCGCCGTTGGCATTTGACGAAATGATGAATGCGGACAGAAGTCCGCGACCGCCTTACCAGAACTACCATGACTGGTACTCCCAGCAGGATCCGGCCCGACTGATCGCCAAGTCGAGGGATGCCGAGAACATCTTCCGCAAGACCGGCATCACGTTTGCGGTCTACGGCCACGAGGACTCCTCGGAAAAGCTCATCCCCTTCGACATCATCCCGCGCATCATATCCGGCCGCGAATGGCGCAAGCTCGCTCAGGGCATCGAGCAGCGCGTTCTGGCGCTGAACGCCTTCCTCGACGACATCTACCACAAGCAGGAGATCATCAAGGCCGGCCGCATTCCCCGCGAACTGATCGAGAAGAACGTCGCCTTCCTGCCGGAAATGATCGGTTTCCGGCCGCCGGGCGGCGTCTACACCCACATCGTCGGCACCGACATCGTCCGCACCGGCGAGGACCAGTTCTATGTGCTGGAGGACAATGCCCGCACGCCGTCCGGCGTTTCCTACATGCTGGAAAACCGCGAAACCATGATGCAGATGTTCCCGGAACTGTTCCAGGTGAACAAGGTGCAGCGCGTCGAGGACTATCCGCACCTGTTGCGCCAGTCGCTCGCCTCGCTCGCGCCTCCCGGCTGCAAGGGCAAGCCGCGGGTCGCGGTCCTGACCCCCGGCATCTTCAATTCGGCCTATTACGAACATTCCTTCCTCGCCGACATGATGGGCGTGGAACTGGTGGAGGGCTCCGACCTGCGCGTCATCGACGGCAAGGTGAAGATGCGCACCACCCGCGGCTACGAGGCGATCGACGTGCTCTACCGCCGCGTCGATGACGATTACCTCGATCCGATGACCTTCCGCCCCGACAGCTGTCTCGGCGTTCCGGGCATCATGGACGTCTACCGCGCCGGCAATATCACCATCGCCAATGCCCCCGGCACCGGCATTTCCGACGACAAGGCGATCTATTCCTACATGCCGGAGATCGTCGAGTTCTACACCGGCCAGAAGGCGCTCCTGGAAAACGTGCCGACCTGGCGCTGCTCCGAAGCCGACAGCCTGAAATACGTGCTGGAACATCTCGAGGAACTGGTGGTTAAGGAGGTCCACGGCTCAGGCGGCTATGGCATGCTGGTCGGCCCGACCGCGTCGAAGAAGGAGCGCGCCGATTTCGCCGAGAAACTGAAGGCCCGGCCGGCCAACTACATCGCCCAGCCGACGCTGTCGCTGTCGACCGTGCCGGTGCTGGTCAACAAGGGGATCGCCCCCCGCCATGTCGACCTGCGTCCTTACGTACTGGTGTCCGACAAGGTGCGGATCATCCCCGGCGGCCTGACCCGCGTGGCCCTGAAAGCCGGCTCGCTCGTGGTCAATTCCAGCCAGGGCGGCGGCACCAAGGACACCTGGGTACTGGAGGACTGACATGGTCATGCTCGGAAGAACGGCCAACGGCCTCTACTGGATGTTCCGCTACATCGAGCGGGCGGAAAACATCGCCCGCCTGGTCGACGCCGGCCTTAGAATGTCGCTGACCCGCAGCGGTGCCTCCGACGACGACTGGGCCGCCGTGCTCTTGAGCGCCGACGTGCGCGAAGGTTTCGACGCCAGCCATTCCAGGGTGACCGCCGCCGATGCGATCGACTTCCTGCTGCGCGACACGGCCAACCCGTCGAGCGTCATGTCCTGCATCGATTCGGGGCGCAACAATGCCCGCATGGTGCGCACCGCGCTGACCCGCGAGACCTGGGAAGCGACCAACGAGTGCTGGATCGAATTGAAGCAAATGCTCGCCCGCAAGCTGAAATCGGCCGACCTGCCGGAAGTGATCGACACGGTCAAGCGCCGCGCGGGCCTCATCCGCGGTGCCTTCCATGGTTCGATGCTCAGAAACGAGATCTACAATTTCGCCCGCATCGGCACCTTCATCGAGCGCGCCGACAATACCAGCCGCATCCTCGACGTGAAATATTACGTGCTCCTTCCGGCGATCACCCATGTCGGCTCTTCGCTCGACAACATGCAGTGGGAATCGATCCTGCGCTCGGTTTCGGCCCATCGCTCCTATCGCTGGGTCTATGACGGCGAGTACCGGCCGGCCAACATTGCCGACTTCCTGATCCTCAACGGCCAGATGCCGCGGTCGCTCGCCTATTCCTACGAGAAGATCGTCAGCAATCTCGGTTACATCGCCAAGGACTACGGCGAGCGGCTCGCCGCCCACGACACCGCCGAGAAGGTGCGTGAAACGCTGCAATCGACCACCATCGGCGAAATCATGGACCAGGGCCTGCACGAATTCCTCGACCGCTTCATCGCCCGCAACAACCGGCTCGGCCAGGAAATCACCGAGGGCTACCGCTTCTACAGCTGAACCCAGGCCGGCAATGGACAAGAGATCATGCGCTTGAAGATCACCCATACCACGCTCTACCGCTACGAGGCGCCGGTTCTCTATTCGCTGCAGCGGCTGCGGCTGACGCCGCCGACCTGCCCCGGCCAGCACGTGGAAAGCTGGCACATCACCGTCGACGGCGCCAAGGTCGAGGCGGGCTACAACGACCAGTTCGGCAATCACGTGCACCTGGTCTCGACCGACGGCGAGGCCCACGAGGTTCGCATCGAGGCCTGCGGCGAGGTGGTGACCGAGGACCATGCCGGCGTGTTCGGACCGCATGTCGGCTATTGCCCGCTCTGGCTTTTCCAGCGCGACACGCCCCGCACACGGGCCGGAAAACTGACCCGCGACCTGGTGCGGAACCTCTCCGCCAAGGAGCCGCTGGCGATGATGCACGACCTGATGGGGGCGATCCACCAAGCCGTCGCCTATCGCCCCGGGCAAACCGACAGCGAGACGACGGCCGAGCAGGCGCTGGAAGCCGGCCAGGGCGTCTGCCAGGACCATGCGCATGTGATGATCGCCGCGGCGCGCAGCATGGGCATGCCGGCGCGCTATGTCTCGGGCTATCTGAAGATGGACGAGGCGGTCGCCCAGGCTGCGACCCATGCCTGGGCCGAAGTGCACCTTCCAGGCCTCGGCTGGGTCGGCTTCGACGCAGCCAACGATCACTGCCCGGATGCCCGCTATGTGCGGCTGGCGACCGGCCTGTGCTATGCCGATGCCGCACCGGTCTCCGGCATGCGCATCGGCAACGCCGGCGAGGATCTCGACGTCACCGTTCTGGTCGAATCGAAAGGCCAGCACCAAAGCCAGAGCCAGAGCTAAGCTCCGCCCCCATCACCCGCCCCGACCGGCGCGTCGAGCGTCGACGACCGTGATCAATGGCGCTCACAAGCCCGGCGCCACCTTGGCGTGCTTCCCTCGGCGCAATCCATGGGGAGAAGGCGGCCGATGCTGTTTGGAAAATCGCTGTTTCAGTCGGTCGTCGAGCGGCTTGCCGAAGAGGCCGAGGAAGCCGATGGTCCGCCGGCAGACCCGGCCTACCGGATTTCCGGCCTGTCGAGCGGATTTGTCGCCGAAAGCGTCGAAGCCGCACCCACGCAAGCCTTTCGCCTCGACGCCTATCTCGCCCTCATGCCGGACCCCCAGCCAGAAAACACCGAGGCGCCGGCCGTTCCCGCGCATCTTTCGCGGCTGACCATCGCGGAAATCACCGAAGATCTTGGCTTGCGCGCCGACGACGACCGGGACGTGCTGGCCGACAAGCGCCGCGCCTTCGCCCGCCTCAACCATCCGGACCGACAGCCCGCTGCGTTCCGCGACAAGGCCACGACGCGGATGAAGATCGCCAACCTTCTGGTCGACGAGGCGATCCGCAGGCTCGGGCCCGCCTGACTTTCCGATATCCGCTTCGATCAGTCGTAGAGACGCTTCAGGAGCCCGATCAGCTGGTCGCGCGCCGCCTTGCCGCCGAGCTTGGCCAGGAGCCGCTCCTCATGCTCCTGCCAGATCGGCATCAGGTCGTCGAGATAGGCCAGCCCTTGTTCGGTGATGTGAAGCGACTGGACGCGACGATCGACCTCGGACTTGCGCCGCGCGACGAAGCCCTTGTTCTCCAGCCCGTCGACGATGGCGACGAAATTGGCCCGCTGGATGCCCAGCGCCTCGGCCACCTCGCTCTGCTTGGCACCCTGGTTGCGCGTCAAAAGCATGAGCACGGCAAAATCGGTCGGCCGCAGCCCCTTGGCGGAGAAGGCCTCGTTGAAATCCTGGAAGACCGAAAGCTGCGCGCGCCGCAGCCGGTAGCCGACGGCATCCTCGATCATCGAAAAATCTATCACGGAGGCGTTGCGCGCCACCTTGCCGGCCTGATCGTCCCTCATGCGGTCGCCATTCTTGTTCTTGTCCCCCCTTTCCAGACAGAAGGCCTCAGCCGAGCACCCAAGCATCTGGAAAACCAAGAATGATTCTATAGCATTGCATCGTCCGCACAAGGCTTCGCCTTAGCCGCCGGGCAGATGTCGACAGATTTCACCGCCGCCTGTCTCGACCCTGTGAACAGCCCGCGCGGGGCGCGCGCACACGACCCCGCGCGACCGCCCGGCAGCGCAACACCTGTCGCGCCGCGTCGCCGAAACGAAGGACCGCGAATTGCGCATTTTCCGCATTGATGCCGGCGGAAGTCTGGGGTATGACCGCCGAACCGGTTTGACGGCGAGTCACTTGGACCCGCCGACGGATGCACCCGTAGCTCAGCTGGATAGAGTGTTGGATTCCGATTCCAAAGGTCACAGGTTCGAATCCTGTCGGGTGCGCCATTTCATTTAGAGTGACACATATGTCCGGACTAATTACGTTAACTCCGGACGCATGGCACCATGAGAGTGGACTCTTTTTCAATAAAGCCAGCAAATTCATGATGCCTTCTGTCGCGACCGGCCGATAGGTCGCGCCACCGTGCGTCAGCATGAAGCTTTACGTCGCCACATAGATGCGGACTGTGAACGCATAAACTCGGATTAGCCCTGGGGCCTCTCTCCCGAGAGGTGTCTTCGATGCCAAGAAGACCATTCTCATACGGGCGGCTCACTCATGTGACATCCGAGCGTTGTTCGCCATGACAGCCGCCTGCTCAGCCATCTCCCCGCCCATGACGAACCCTTTGTTCAAATTTCGACCATCGATGCCCTGTCGTCTCTCGCCATCGAAGCAGGCGTCTTCCTTCGCGTGCGACGCAGCATCCCCACACGTGCCCGGATTAGGTGCATCAACATTGTTGACAGTAACTCTTGATTGTTGGCCTCTGTAAAAAACGACATGAGGACGGCCGGTTGAGATTCGATGGTTAATTTTTCCAAAATCCTCCATTTTCAGCCGAGATCGGAGAAAATGACCATATTATATCGGCACAATATACATCGACACGCGACCAAAGATCAAAGCCACCTAGTATTTCCTGAGAAAAACCACATCCAAACCGGGACAATATTTTCTCTTTCGAAACAACTTCTGGATTTACTTTCCAAAGCGCCGTTTCGGCCGACTACACAAGATATATGTCGAGTGGGAGCAGGCATCCGCAAAGTTGGGACGGCGAAAAGAATCCTTGGCTGCGAGGATTCATGGCGGCCTACGACCACTTGCCAAGGACACGATCTTCATGGATTCCAATGGAAATTCCGCGCCTTCACCTTCAACGTGTCGATGTGCAGATCCCTGACGTAGATGTCCCGGGCCTGCGGGATTGGTTTCGGCCGATCCCGCGCATCCCCTCCTCCCGCACCGCCGTGAGCGAACTCATCGCCTCGGCCCGTCGGCAACTTGAAGTCGATGTCGCGGTCGGCCGGCCCTGACAGATCTCCCGAAAGATCGAGAAGCTGCTGCGCAACGGGGTGGACGACGCCGCCTCCGCGTTGGACCCCGCCGCTGATGGCCATCATACTGGCGCCGAGCACGACCCTTCTGCGCTTCTCGAACAGCTTCGGCCAGACCACGACGTTCGCCACCCCCGTCTGGTCCTCGATCGTTATGAACCTGACTTGATCGCGGACAGCCGACATCGTTCGCGGAATCCTTCCGGTTCGCGTTGGTTGAGGTTAGGCGACTTCATGCGCCGGAATGCTTTATGTTCCGTATCCGTTCCGTTATCGGAGAGGAGTCAAGCTGGCCTATTTCAGGAAATCGATGATGCCATATGAGCGATTCCGCAGATTTTCTTTTTGAATCAGCCTGCTAGGACGCGCCGGTAAGTGACCGGCTTTGTTGAAGAAATTTCGTAGCCCAGTCGGAGAAAGGCAATCAGGACCTTGAACGAGACACCATCCAGGATATTGTCGGTTCCGCGGATTGTCGGATGTCCGTATCGCACCTTCGTTCCCGGAGACGCATCATGGTCATCGCACTTGCACGCATTGCCGATCTCTTCCGCCGGAGAAAGCCGACGTTCGCGGAAGCTCTCGCAAAATCGGGTTTCCGGCCAGCCAATGCCGCAAGGATCGCAGTGGGAGAGCGGCGCAATCGGGAACGTCTCCTCCGACATCGCGGATGACGAGGCTTGCCGATGAGCCGTCGGTCATCTCCTCTCGATCTGACGACGACGCTGCGTCAAGTGCGCGATCCCGTGATCGCGGTCGAATGCCGGACATGCGGCCGTCAAGGAACTCTCGACCGGGCCGCACTCGTAAAGAAGCACGGAGCCGCCGTCACCTTCGGGAGATTGCGCCGGGCGGCGGCGATGGGCAGCGAGCGGCTGGTCAGTGAGGATGGTGATCAGTGCGGGACGCATTTTCCGTGTCTCACTCAATGAGCGCGCTGGTGATTGTCCTGCCGTATGCTCATAGATAGGGTGAATTCGGGTACGGTGGCATGGGGGTGCCGGGGATGTTCAGGACGAGATTGCTGGCGGCCGCGGCTGCAATGCTTCTTTGTTGTGTCGGTGCCGTGAGCGCGGCCGAAATCGAGAAGTTCGATCTTCCGGGGATCGCGGTGCCGTTCGTGAGCATACGAGGCCCGATCGAGGCGGGTGATGGTGCCAAGTTCGAAACCGTCGTCCGAGGGCTGAACCGGGCATCGGTCATTCTCCAAAGCCCAGGAGGCCTCGTAAAGGAGGCTCTGCATATCGGCGCGACGATCCGGATGGAGGGCTTCGCAACGATGGTGCCCGCCGACAAGGAGTGCTTCTCCGCATGCGGCCTGATCTGGGTGTCAGGCGTACGGCGATACATGTCCGATACGTCGCTCATCGGTTTTCATGCTGCCTATAGAGAAGAGAACGGCGAATACCGGGAGAGCGGTGTCGCAAACGCCGAAATCGGCTCCTACCTCACCCATCTGGGCCTACGCATCGAGGCCATCCGCTACTTCACCATCGCAGGCCCGAACGACTTCCTACTGCTCACGCCCGACAAGGCGCGCGCACTCGGTATCGAGACCTACCAGGTCGATGGCGCAAACATCACCACACCTTCGGCTGCACCTACGGTGGAAATATACGCCGACAGGTTCGTCTCTTATTCGCTGCTGCAATCCCGATGTGCGCCGTTCCTTCAACCGGATCTGACCGCGGTGAAGCGCGCGCACGAGGCCGCTTTCGCCGAAGGCAACAAGCTCGTCGGCTCCGACAAGTGGATAGAACTGTGGACCCCGCTTCTCGATCAGGTGAAGTCCGGATTGAACAAGAAAGGCGCGCTCCTGATCTGCATCGAGACCGAGGCCAGCCTTCGCGGACAAGGGCAGGAGACCGGCATTTATGGGCCGAGCTTTTCGTGCGCCGCTGCCAGGACGCCCACCGAATTGTCGTTGTGCCGCCAGCCGGAACTATGGGCCAAAGATCGCGCCATGAATTCCATTTACATGTGGGTTCGCAACAACGTGGAGAAATCCGTTCGCAAGCGTCTCCTTGAGGTTCAGCGCAGTTGGCTCAAGGATCGCAACGATTGCGGCGGTGACGCGAGATGCCTGAACGCCGTTTACGACCAGCGGCTCAACGAGCTGAGGGCCATTGATCTGCCGAGTTAAGAGGATGTAGGCCGGACCTGCTGCTGTTGCGGCATAGGTTGTCAGGGACTGCCGGGGCATATGCACGTGCATGGTCATCGATTTGAGGGATGCGGGGCGAAATGAAGAGTATCGTTGCAAGGCTGTTGGCGGCGACAGTCGCGATGAGCGCGACATCGGCGGCTGCCGTCGAGATCTCCATGGAACATGGAAACGCGACATCGAAGATCATCGTTACGGGGACGATCGAACGCGGAGATGCCAAGCGCTTCAAGGATTTCTGGGACGAAAACGCCTACGACTCTTTCAGGTTCATCGTGTCGCTGGACAGCCCCGGCGGTAGCTTGATGGACGGTATCGAGATCGGGCAGTTCATACGGAAGAACGGTGCGCATACCGAGGTTCGGCGATATTCTGCGGAGGTCGCAGGCCAATATTACCGAGAGGAGCGACCCGGCGCAGAATGCTATTCAGCTTGTGCTCTTGCTTTCATGGGTGGCGTGGAGCGGGAGGTCGCGGACGATGGCAAAATCGGCTTCCATCAATTCTATGGCGGGAGCAGCACATCGACGACGGAGGTGATGGAAACCACCCAGTACATCTCGGCCTTCCTTGCCGGATATCTGAGGGATATGGGCGCGAAGCCGGAGCTGTTCGAGCGGCTATCCGGGACCTCGCCGGACAACATGTTCGTACCAAGCGCAGCGCAGCTCTCCGCCCTGAACATTGTGCCGCAGCTAGGTTTCCATGAATTCAAGCTGATGCCGAAAGACGGCTTGATTGTCGCAACCGCCGTGAACGAGCAAAATCCCGGCGCGCTCGAGAGGCTGTACGAGATCGAAACCCTGTGCTGGAAGAAGCGTCCTATCATCAATCTCTATGCGGCCGATGATAAACAGGGGCTGTCTCCGGAAATGGCATCCCGTTCGACAACGCACATTGACGGATTTCGGATAGATACGACTGCCGGCAGCTACGAGTACGGCAAAGACAGTATCCGGCTCTATCCGAACCAGAGGCTGTTGGCCTCTCTAGTCATCGATCCCAAAGTCGCCAGAGCTTTGGGCGGTGGAAACGGCATGGTTGTCGTGAACAGTTATACGGCTTCAGGAGTGTTTATCAGCGGACGCATCGAGGCACCGCCCGGTGGAGATGAGGCTATCCTAGCCAGTTTTCGTGATTGTCTTTGATGCCGACGGTGAGGCCGGGCAGTATCTGTAACAACAACAGTGGATAGGGTCAGGCGTATGCAGTGGAAAGACGAGTTCGAGCGAAAGTTCAAATGCAAGGTGCATATGTGGGGGCTGAACATGCAGCGCGTCATGGTTCTCATCGACCGGGAAGATGTGCCTTCGCTATCAGAAATCGACCTGTTCTTTGCTCAAACGCTACCTGATGTGTCGAGCGTAAGGGTCGTCACTGACGGCGACAAATATGTCCATTTCGTCCGGCCTTCGACCGATCAGGCGTGGCGTATCTCCAAGGTTGGAACCAACAGGTAAAGGGTTGCCACTCCACACATCGGGATACGTTCAACCTTGTTTTGCGCGCCCCTTAGGCGATGGGCCGCACGACCGACGATCTCTACGGCTTCCTGACGACCGATCCCGACGAGGTCGTCGCGCCGATCCACAAGGACGCGATGCCCGTCTTGATGCTGGCCGAAGAAGAGGTCGATGTCTTGATGCGTGCCGGATGGGATGAGGCCAAGGCACTCGCCCGCCCGGCACCGGACAACGCGATCATGGTGACCTCCAGGGAGGAGTACGGATCCAGCATTATTTCGAAAGAAGGCGAGCCAGTTCACGTTCGCTTTCTCTGATATTGAGAGGAACACGAATGATTTCGAAGCATCTAATGATTGCCGTCAACTGGTACGGCCCTTACTGGGATCTTGATGAGGTCCGGGCCGAGGCGCGGGCGAATTGGAACCACGGACTTTACATGTGTATCGGCATGCGGCCTTATCAACGGAAGGTGAGCATGCAGTACATCGGCATCGGAGGTGCGGTCCATACGCGGATGACGCACGACCATCACAAGCTTCGCGAGGTCACACGCGAGCGGGCGATATGGCTAGGCGACATTGCCACAGCGGAACCGTCCGGGAAGCGTCTCAAGGCGACAAAGACGACACTCGACTACGCAGAGTGGGTTCATGCGCGTTTCATGCAGCTTCCGCTCAATGAGAAGAAGACGAAGAAGTTGCCTTCGCGGAGCGTCACGGTCCTGAACCGCTGGTTCAAAACCGATTACGAGACGCTACGAAAGAATCGCCCACATCCCGACTGGCCGGATCTAATCGACTATCCCGACCATGACATGCCTGCGCGGATGATCTGGTTCGGCGGCCGCCAGCAGTACTTCCATGCTCCGGATTATGCGCGGCCGGAGCCCGCAGTTCTACCGTCGAAGCGCGTGCGGGTATCCATTGAGGTTGCCGAACAGGAGGCGTCTGAAGATTGAGCGACTGGGTCGACACCACGTCAGATGAGGAAGCTCGCGCCCTGGATCGCGGCATGTGGGAGATTGTGGGCAGCAAGCAGCCCGACGGTACCTTTGTCGCACAGGCCGCGGGGCCTGCTCCCGAGGGCGGTGAATTCTGGTACGACGCGCTCAACCGCATCAAGGACGATCCCGACGAACGGTACGCGATGGCACGTCGCCACCTTCCGCTGCCCGCAGCTTGGCGCGAAATGGCCGTCTCGCTACGGATGAAGATCCGGAAAGCACGGAAGGAGAGGACCGGATACGAAGCCGAGCTGCGGGAGCTTCATCATCTTGCAGCGATGAATAGTTACGCTGGTTACGGCGTAATCCAGCGTGTTCCCTACGCCCGTCTTGCCGCTCTCGACCTCTCATACGACCGTGTCGGATGTGACCACCTATCTCTTCTCGGTGTCACCGATTGCAAATGGATGCGGGAACTCTGGGGTGAGGCCGATAACCAATCCACCGCCTCGGAACTCTACGAGGACATGCTGGCCGCCGACATCAAGAGGATCAGAGCGGATGAGAAGCAGGAACGGGACGAGCTGAGCGAACGCCTAGTCGGCAATCTATACCGCGAGATCGCTGAGGAAAGCTCATCGTCCGCGTCGCCGCCCGAGAGGAGGCGACGCGGAGTATTCGGCTGGCTATTCGGACGCTGACCTGCTTCCTGCTAGCCCGATCGAACCGCCCGTGGCTCGACGCGACCATCGGCATCAAGTGCATCCAGCACTTCCTGCCCCGAGAGTTCGAGTCCGGCCACCAAGGCATCCACTAGCCTCTCGCACGCCGGACGATGCCGCTCCAAGATTTCCGTCGCGCGCAGGAGCTGCTCGTTGAGAACTTTGTCCACCCTGGCGAGGACACTGCGATCCATCCGATTGACGTCGATCATCGGTGCTTCTGAAATGTCGCCCAGCGATGCCAGGCCATCGCCCATGCCGAAAGACCGATCCAATAGAATTGCGGTGCGGGTCGCGTCGTAAAGATCTGAACCCCGGCCTCCCGCTACACCATCATCATGACATCCCAGCAGCAACTGCTCCGCTGCCATACCTCCCAATCCCATGGCGATGGCATCGAGATAGTGCGCCTTCGTCCGACGCGCCCAGGGCCGGCGTCCGAATGTCGCCTTGCCGACGGGCTGGTTCTGCGTCGTCAGAAGGATCCGTGATGAGATCTCGACGCTGACCAGTTCCATGCCGAGAACGACCCCGACGATCGCGTGCCCGATCTCGTGAACAGCATTGACCCTTAACGTCTCGGGAGGGATTTGCGCCGGGATCGGAAGGTACAACAGGACATCCGCCAATTCGACAGGCCTTCGAAGCCTCCTAGCCCGGCGGTGTGCGTTACGGACGATCTTCTGGATGTCAGCGCCGGAGACCCCCTCGGACAGTTCGGCGAGACACCTGCAACGGCCTTCGTCAAGCTCGCCTCGCAAGTGCATTCGGAAGATTGCGGTCCGAGCTTTCAGATCCGGAAGCGGAATTTTGACCTGCTGATCAAGGCGACCGGACCGAAGGATCGCGGCGTCAATCTTATGCGGATTGTTGGTGGCGGCGACGACAATGACCCCTTCGCGCCCTTCAAGGCCATCCAACTGCTCAAGCAAACCGTTGATTGCCTTGGTGTCATAGGATTCATTCTGCGTGCTGCCACAGTCCCTCGATCCGAAAGCGTCGATCTCGTCGATGAACAGGATGCAGGGCGCGTTTTTCCTCGCTTCCTGAAAGCTCCTCTGCATCGCCTTGAGGAAGTCGTTGAGGTAGCCCTTCGCCTGCCATTTCGCATAGGAAGTGACAACGAGACCTGCATTGCAGGTGGCTGCAAGCGCCTTGGCGAAGATCGTCTTCCCGGTTCCCGGAGGTCCGGAAAGCAGAACACCTTTGTCGACGTCGTCCCAGGTGATCTTTCCCGAACGCCAATCATCGAGATCGCGTGCGAGGTCGAGACCCCAGACCTTGGCGTCGCCGTAGCCTTCCATGTCTTCGAGCCTGATATCGGCCAGGACCTCGCCAGTCTGACTGGGTGCGCTTGTTACACTTGGTGCGCCTGCCTGCACCATCTTCTCAACGATGGCAAGAACACGCGGCATAGGTCGGCCCCAGGTCATCGCAAGCTTGAGGCGCCGCCAGTCGCAGTTGATCAAAGCTGCTGCCTGGTCATCGGTGACCTTGGTCTTGTAGCCCCATCTGACGACCCCGCGCACTTGGCGGATGTCGGGTGGCTCGATCTTGACGACGAGATCGAGAGCGAAGCGGAGATCTTCCGGGATCGCATCCTCTGACCGGAAGAAGATAATGGTCTGCTTGTGCTGCAGCATGTCCATCACCGCCTCGATGTGGTGGTCCGAACGGTTCTCATCGAAGATCTTGACGTGATCCTGGAAGCGGTGGTCCGACCGCTTGTCGATGAACATGACCGCCGCCTGGACATAACTTGTCTTCCGTTCCCAGTTTTCGAGAACGATTCCGATCGCGAAATGCGGTACGCGGCGATATGGGCGGATGGCCCGGCTGATGCTTGCATAGGCGAGGAATTCCGGCAGCGAGAAGCCTGCCCGGTCGCGAAGTACGTTTTTCATTGTGTGTGATCCCGAATTTAAGATGATGCGGTCGGCGCTCATGGGCGCGTTGCGTCATCCTCGTATCCGGCGAACCTGGCTCTCCGGACTCAGCAGGTCATCATCGAGATCGACCTCAAGGAATCCTTGAAGGATCAGTGATGCCAGTGTTGGCATCGGCCGCCCTTCCTGGATCGCCGACAGGCATTCCGCAATGGTGAGCGACCCCATCTCCTCGAGGCCGGCCAGCAGACGAATCCTGTCGCCGAGCGGCGGGCGATAGAAACCGTACCGGAGAAGATCCTTCGCGTTCCGGAGACGGACGCTTTCGGCGAAGTCGATCATGGCCACGGATCGGTACCGATGCCCCATGGATTCGATCTCGGCGAACAGCCAGATCGGCGGCACCGGCTCCTCCTGCCCGACGTCGATCAGAAAGGATCCGCCCTCTGTAAGGACGATGAAATCGAGCTGGTACTCGTCGTCTCCGTTCCGGAGCAGCGGCGGTGCCGTGCTCCATCGGGCGACGTCGGGGTCGAGATCCAACAGGCACGCGAAGTCCCTCGCCTGCTGGGATCGGAATTGCGCACGGCCATCGCACTTGATGGTCGCCATCGGTGTGTAAATAGGTGAGAGCGTGACCTTGTGCGGGACGGCATCGTCCCTTCGGTCATCTGAGACTACCTTCATGGCATCCCTCGTAAATGAAACGCAGAACAGGGCGACACCGGACGGAGCCGGAGTGCGTCAGCGTATTCGTATCGAGTGGTGCGCGGAGGTGTTCATGGGCCGGAACGAATACAGAACATTCAGGAGGGCGTCAACGTCGATTTTGCACGGCTAGGGCGAAATAATTGGCGCTGCGATGCCGATTTCGTGGGAGAGTGGCCTATTGGCGATCAACGCGGGGATGACTATGGGAAAACCGTCGAGCAAGCGAACTGAGAGTAAAAAGCTCTCGGCGGCACCTGACTTTGAGGTGTCAAGCTTCGGGATCAGCGAGGAAGACCATCCAGACTTCAAGGCCGCGATGATTGCTGCGGCCGAGGCCAGCATTGCAGAGCTTCCAGAGATAATCGAGCTTTTGAAGCAGCGTTTTCGATCCCACGATCCGCTCGACATCCTTGCCACCTTCACAGCATACGGCTTGACCACGTTTGTCTCGACAAAGGGTGTGGCAGACCGAAACGCTCTGAAAGAAATCCTTCCTCATCATGCGGAACTGCTACAAGCGCTACTGCTCACCATCCCTGCGAAAGAGTGGGGGCATCATCCTCTTACTCCGGATGTCATGCAAACCGTCTTCGACGCTGTCCCCAAGATGGGGCATGCCTTCTTCTTCCAGCGAATCCTTGAGGGGCGACAAGTAGCAGACCCCCAGAAAATGGCGGTGCTGTCGTTACAGCAACGGATAAGGATGCACACGAACGGTATTCGCAACTGGGGCTACATGGGTGACGTGCAACAGATCACGCTCGATCTATATGGACCCCTCGATGCTCAGTTCGCGGCCTATCATGGTTTCACATGTACGGACTTAATCAGCTCGATGGCCGCAGTGCTGGGAGAACTCGAACGACGGTATAGTGAGCACACCAACGTCCTCGCAAAGGTCTTGAAAGGAAAGAAGCCTCAAGAGGTCTTCGACCTTTACTACAAGCACGTCCCAGGGCTCGTGGGCTCATCGAAGAACCTTGCGGACGGACTGCGCGGGATACATCTCGAAGGCGCCAAGGCCCTCGTCATGTCGCACTTCGATCTTCGCCATCAAACCAACGCAACTTTCACCGCGCACGAGGTATCGGCGGTAAGCGGTAAGCCGGAGGAGATCTGCGTTTCCATGCTGAGAGCGATCGCTCTTTCGCCCGCTGCACTGACTGGAACTAAGGAGGAGCACCTATACCTGGGAAACCCAGTCTGGCACGCGCCGGTCATCGATCTCGGACACGAATTCTTCATTCCTATGCCCCAGGCGTTTTTCAGCCACATCCATAGGATTATGGAGAGGCTCGCTACGGAAGCGGGTTTAAAAGAGACGCTGGAGAAGGCTCGGAACGTCTACCTTGAGGGGAAGCTCGACTCCTGCCTGCGAACTGCGCTTCACTCAGCGAACGTGACCCCAGGCGCAAAGTGGAAGATTGGTTCCGAACAGTTCGAGACTGATGCCCTCGTGGTCGTTGACAGAACCGTGCTAATAGCCGAGGCGAAGGCAAATAGGCTGACCCCGGAGGGACTTCGCGGAGCCCCAGACAGGGTGAAGAAGCACGTCCGAGAGATGATCTTGGAGCCTTCAGTTCAGTCGGAAAGATTGAACGGCCTTATCGAGAAGGCCCGGTCTGGCGATGCCGTCTCTCTAGCTACAGTGCAGAAGCTGGGCATCGATCCCGAGAATGTCGATCAGGTTATAAGGATCTCCGTGACGTTGGACGACTTCTCTGTTCTGAGTTCGTCGGTCAGCGAACTCAAGGAGGTCGACTGGGTTCCAAAAGATCATCAGCTTGCTCCGACGATCTCGCTGGCGGACCTCCTGTGCGTGATCGACATTCTCGACAACCCTCTCCTTCTTCTTCACTACCTGAGCGAACGGATGCACTTCCAGGACTCTTACCAGCTCATGGGCGACGAACTGGACTTTCTTGGACTGTATCTGGTCACAGGATTTAACATCGGGAAGCCGGACAAGGAGAACGTGTTCGCTCCTTCGGGTATGTCGGCTCCGATCGATAGATATTACAACAGTCGCGACGCCCAGATCCACATACCGAAGCCACGAGCCTCGCTTTCTCCTCACTTTCGGCAGATCGTTGTCCGTCTATGCGAAAGGCAGCCGACGGGGTGGACTACCGTCGGCCTACATCTGTTGAGTTCAGCCAGCCCGTCGGAGCAACGGGAGATCGAACGACAACTGGTGAAGTTGCGCAAGATCGTTCGAAGAACCTTCAAGGATCCGAAGCACATCAACACCATGTTCATCGCGCCACCGTTGGCAAGGAAAGCGCGCGTCGGATTCTACCTCTTTCCGGAAGAACTCCGCGGCAAGCATCGCGAGATCATGGAGGTCCTCGCCGACGGTGAACTGGGTCAGGAAGGGGTGGAGACCATCACACTTTTCGGCAGATCGACAGAAAACTGGGGCGTTCCATACGAGACCGTTCTGATATCAAAGCGCAAAGACAAACCGCAGCCGTAAACCTCTGCAAACATCTTGAGGATCACATGAAGATCGCATGCTTAGGGTGGGGATCACTCATCTGGAACCCAGGAGACCTTCCGCTCCGATCTCGATGGCATCCCGACGGCCCGCCAATCCGGGTGGAATTCGTGCGCCAGTCCGGAAAGGAAAGCGGCCGTATCACTCTGGTCATCCTTCCATCTGCAGATCAGGTGACATCTCTGTGGGCCGAGATGGATTCCGAAGATCCAGAGGCAGCCAAGGAATCTTTGCGGATCCGAGAAGGAAAGCCGCATCGGCACCACATCGGGGTTTGGCGTGAAGGCCAGTCCGATCCTGCTGCGCTGCCGGGACTGACTGAATGGGCGGCCGTGCGCGAGATTGATGCCGTCATCTGGACAGACCTGCCTCCGAAATTCCAGGGAGAGGACGGGCGCATCCCATCTGCAGAGGAAGTCGTGTCATATCTGCAGGCGCTGCCGGACGACCCTCGGGCGGTGGCTATCGAATATATCCGGAGGGCACCGAGCCAAATCGATACGGCCTATCGGCGAGAGATCGTTCGCCGAGTTCCTGAATGCGCCATAGACTGAACGAGCCTACCTCATAGACTCATCTCTGGTCCGCGGTCGACTTCAGGTTCGTCCTTGCCGCGGGATTACAGGTAGATTTCTCTTTCGAGCCCGAACTCCGCCCTAAGAACTATGCGCCTGACCGCCGGCAGGATTTTGTATTCCACCGATTCCGCATCCATCCCTGCGCCCTGCAACCGGGCAATCTCGATCTCAAACTGTGCAACTTGGCTCATGGTGAGAAGCGGGTCCTTGAGCGCTTCGGAAAGAATGACGCTCATCCTTCTGGTCTCGGACATCATGCTGAGTTCAAGTTCAGCGACGTTCGGATCCTCATCATCATTTTGCTGATCGCCGTCCTCGGCCGCCGCCGACAGGCATTCCGCGATGGTGAGCGCCCCATCTCCTCGAGGCCTGTTGATTTGCACTGAGAGCTGACCCGGGATTTGCGCCGAGAAGTGACCCGCCTTAGGTATCGTCCGTCGTGGTTGGGGTGGTCAAGTTCCTCCGTTTCTCCTTCGTCGCTTTGGGCTCATGGGCCG